>DASCPX010000189.1:0-132373 GCA_036012755.1 Myxococcota bacterium
CGCGGCGTCTCGTACCGAAGGCTCCCGTCCGGTTGCAGCGGGTTCCCCAACTCCTTCCACGTCCTCGGCCGCTCGTCGCGGTCGGAACTCGATTTCGGCGTCGAACCAGTCTCGGTAGGTGGCTTGCGTGGCTTGCTCATACTCTTCCTTTAACAGGCGCCCCTGTGTCGTCGCAATCCACTCGTCCGGCAACTCGTACGGATCGGTCACGCCCGTGCGCTCCAACTCCGCACCGAAGGCCGCCTGAAGCCGTTCCTCCGCATTCATCCGCGCCCTGTCGAACGCCGGTTGCAAGTGCCGCTCCCACCACGCCTGCATGATGTCGACATCGCTGGCGTCGTCCACGAGGCGGCCCGATAGCCCAAGGCGCTCGCCCAAGGCTGCCCGGCTCCACCCCGTGCTCCTGCTCCAGCAGCGGGATGATGACGTGGGTGTCGCTCACCAGGCTGCCGTCAGGGCGGGAGATGTAGGGGACCTTGCCACTCTTCGTCTTCGGGGGACCGCTGAGCTGGTGTTCCTCGTAGGGGATCTCGACCATGCGCAGCCAGGCCTGCAGCTTCATGCAGAAGGGCGAGGCGTTGGGCAGCCCCAGCAGGGCGGCATCAGGTGGAGTTGGACGGGATCGGGCATTGTTCCGGCCTCTTGTCCGCCTGGATCTACCCCCATTTGCTCGACCACGAGGGCCGCGCCGCTATAGAATCCGCCCATGGCCAACGAGTTCCTCCCGGCTTCCGTCCTCATGACCCTCGGACTGACCGGGTGTGGTCTCTTCGGGCCCTGTCTCAGCATCAACAACCCCAACGCCTGCTTGAGCATCGCCATCGACACCGACTGCGACACCTCCGATCCAGAGGACACCTCCTGCCCCCAGGACACCGCCTCGGGAGAGGCCGCGGAGCAGGCTGAGACGCGCTCCGAGATCACGCGCAAGGTGATCGAGCACGGCGTGTTGCCCGCGGACGTAGCGGACCGGCTCCAGCCCTGAAGAAGGGTCTCCCGCCCTCGGTCATCATGGCTCTGGGCCTCTCTGGCTGTGGCCTCTTCGGCCCCTGCCTGGAGCCCACGCCCTGCCTCTCCGTCGTCGATCCCTGCTCCCAGGACCCGAGACCGCCGGACTGCGGCGAGCCCGTGCCGATCGGACCCTGTCTCGAGCACCACATGCCGCCGGCGGTGTGCCTGAGCGTCGTGCCTCCGACCGTGTGCCTGAAGATCGACTACCCGGAGCCCTGCCTGAGCATCGCTCCGGAGCCAGACCCTCCAAAGGACGACTGCGACCCCGCCACGGACGACGACTGCCCGAGCAGGGACGAGGCCAGACAGAAGGCCAAGGAGGCACTCCCAGAGGACGTCAAGGAGAAGGTCGAGTAGGTGGCCGTCGCCACGGAGAGCGCCCGCCTGGACTTCGAGCTCAGCACCGGCTGCGACCACCGCTGCGCCCACTGCTACAACATCTGGAACGCCGAAGAGGGTGATCCCCAGCACGGCTACCGTCGCCGTGGCCCGCCGAGCACATCCGCGCTGAAAGAGACGATGAGCCGCGCCGTGGAGCAGAGCGGAGCGGTGCACCTCACCCTGACCGGCGGCGAGCCACTCCTGCGCAAGGACGCCCTCGACATCATCGACCACGCCCGGCAGCTCGTACCCAGCGTCTCGCTCATCTCCAACGGCAGTCACATCGACGAAGCCACGGCCAGGGCGCTGCGCGGGGTTCGCAGCGTCCAGCTGACCCTGCTCGCTGGAGACCGGGACCTTCACGACCGGCTCAAGGGCGCCGTCTGCTTCGACGACACGACGCGGGCTGCGATCGCGCTGCGTGACGCTGGTGTTCCCTCCCAGTGCTGCTTCGTGGCGCTGTCCGACAACCGCGGCGAGCTGCGGTCCGTGCTGGAGCTCTGCGTCGCCCTCGACATGGGAAGCCTGAGCTACAACCGCATGAGCCCCGCAGGGGGTGCCATCCACCACTCGCAGCGCCTGATGCCGGATCCTCGGCAGCTCGAAGAGGACCTCGAGGTGGCGGATCGACTGGGCCGGGCATGGAACATCGCGGTCGGGACGGCGATGCCCATCCCCCCGTGTCTCGTCCGCATCGAGCGGTACAGCTGGATCCGCTTTGGCTTCTGCAGCGTCGGATCGAGCTCCCCCAGCCTGGTCGTCGACCCCTGGGGAGATGTCCGCAGCTGCAACCTGTCGGGCCACGTGCTGGGCAACGTGCTCGAGGACGACTGGTCCGAGATCGTGGCTAATCCCTACCTCGCTGAGTTCCGGATGGCCCTGCCGAAAGTCTGTAGTGGATGTGCCTACGAGAAGAGCTGCCAGGGAGGGTGCAAGGAGAGCGGCTTCGCCAGCTTCGGCGCCCTGTCGGAGCTGGAGCCCCTGGTGCGTATGGTCCTGGAATGAAGGCGCCGGCGGTCCTGCTCATCAGCCCGGGCATCCTGCGCTGGGTGGACGGCGACTTCGGCCTGCCACACCTCGTCGCGCTGGGCGGCTACCTTCGCGAGCACACGGGCGTCAGGGTGGAGATCATCGACCTCAACTACGAGGGCGGTGATCACCAGAGCCTGCTGAAGACACTGAACGATCTCAGCCCCTTGCTGTGTATCGGTGTGAGCGTCTACTCCAGCTTCGACTTCACGCGGGTCAAGGCGCTCGCGCGCTTCTTGAAGAAGGCCATGCCAGGCGTTCCGCTGATCGCAGGTGGGTACCACGCCTCGGCCCTTCCAGGGGACCTCGAGCCCTTCGACAGCGTGGTGCAGGGCGAGGGTGAGCGCCCGATGACGCGCGTCGTCGAGACCCTGCTCGGTGGCGGCGTCGTCGAGCCTCTGTATCCACACGATCTCGTAGAGGATCTCGACACGCTCCCGCCCTATGCCTGGGACCTGCTCGATCGCTACTGGCCGAAGGCCCTGCAGCTGGGACGCAAGCTGCAGATCTACTTCTCCCGTGGCTGTCCCTACCACTGCACCTTCTGCATGGAGCGGGCCAAGTCCGGCTACTCCTGGCGGGCCTACAGCGTCGAGCGTGCGCTGGATGAGCTGCGTCGATTGGGCACCTTCACGCCGCTGGAGCGCTGGGTCGTCAACGTGGCGGATCCGCTCTTCGGCTTCCAGCGCTCCTGGCGGCGGGAGCTGCTCGATGGCATCGCCACAGAGGGCCTGCTTCCACGGCAGTTCTGGACGCTCACCCGCAGCGACGACCTCGAAGCAGAGGACGTGAAGCTCCTGGCAGAGGCGCGCTTCAGCATCGGCATCGGGCTCGAGACCGGCAGCCCGCGCATGCACGGGGTGATGCAGAAGGGCAACACGCCGGAGCGCTACCTCTCTGCCATCCGCCGGCTCGCTCGACTTAGCCAGGACAATGGGCTGACCTGGGCCACCAACATCATCGTCGGTCACCCCGGTGAGACCCCCGAGTCCCTGCGAGAGACCCGGGACTTCGTCGAGGAGCTCTTCCTCGGCCAGCCGACCACGCGGGGCTGGCTCAGCGTGGACCCTTTCCGCCTCTACCCGGGGTCACAGGTCCACGAGCAGATGCAGCTCTGGGAGGAAGAGCACGGCAGCCGCTTCCACCAGCCCCGGTGGTGGCGGAGCTGGTACGACGGTCCCTTCCGAGCCGAGCACCTCGACCCAAGCCGGGAGCTGGACTTCGAGGCGCGCGTTCGCTGGATGGGCGAGGCCTACCCGCCGCTGTTGGAGTCCATCCGCCAGCGCTTCGTGAGTAGCGGACGAGAGGTCGACCGGATCTACCGGATGGCCATGGACGAGCAGGTGGCGAACCTCTCGCCCGAGCGCCTACAGAGCGTGCTCCAAAAGGCCCGGAGCGTGCCGAGGGACGCCGGGGTGCGCATCGAGGTCCCAATCGGACTGGCTCTGAAGGACCCCTGGGTGCGCCGCAGGGAGGCCGCGGTTCGCCGGCTCCTGGACCGAGGCGTGCTGCGGACCGCCGAGCTCGTCGAGGCCCTGTTGCAGGAGAAGCCGGAGCACTGGATGCCCCCCGAGCAGGCCCTGCGTGTCCTCGCCGGCGAGGCGACGGAGCCCCACGCCGAGGGTGCCCTGCCCGAGTCCCTCGGGATCGACGCCATCGCCCTGGGGCTGGAGGCCCTGGGTCCGCTGCGCGGCCAGCGGGTGGCGGATCTGGGTGCGGCGAGCGGCTACCTCGCAGCGCTGCTGTGCCGGCTGGTCGGCGAGGGCGAGGTGCTGGCTCTCTCCGGGCTCGGCGACCTCCAGGCCATGCTCCCCCGGGCCAGGGTCGTCGAGCCCCATGCCCTTCCGCTGCCGGAAGAGGAGCTCGACGCCGCCTGGCTCGGAGCGGCCATGCCGCGGTTGCCGGCGGAGCTGAGAGAGCGGGTCGATGGAGGGATGCGCCTGGTCACCTTGCTGGGCCCGCGCTTTCGTGCCCAGGACCTCGTCCTGCTCACGGCCCATGGCGAGCAGCGCCTCGGTCGCGTCAAGGCGCCCGTGATGGGCGGGCGCTGGGGCTGGGTGCCGCTCCCGGCGGCCGGTGTGCCCGCGGACCTGCGCTTCGTGCGCTGGCCGGGGCCCGCGCAGGCCTACCACGTGCTGGCCCACCTCGATCTGGGGGCGGACGCCGCGGGGCTCTACGACCCCGAGCTGCCCTCGAGGCCCTGGGTCGAGCCCCTGCGTCGCGCATACGCAGAGGCCGACAGACCCCTCGTGCTGCAAGGCAAGGCACTGAGGCACCGGACCGTGCCTGCACTGCTGGCGGACCTGCGGAGCTCCGGAGACGGGCTCCAGGTGCTCTTCGCCGATGCCATCGAGTCCGAGGGGCAGGGCACCTGGCCAGAGCTGGAAGAGCACGCCGCGTTGTCCCTCGAGCTCCGACACCTGGCCGGGCTCCTGTGGCAGCACCGCCCCCCGCCCCTGCGCCTGCTGGACTGCCCCTCCCTGGGTCGCCACGGCCGCGCTGGCTGGCTGGATGGGGAGCGCATCGTCGCCGTCAACGCCGCAGAGGATCCGGAACACGTGCTGCAGCAGGTCCTGCACGAGTGGGTCCACACGCTCACCGACTCGCTGGTCGAGGTGGACCACGCCAGGCGAGACACCCGCCTCGGCAGCGAGGGCTTCCAGGTCCACGCGGAGCTGGAGAGGGTCGCCCTGTTGGCGACCGAGGCCATGCTGAGCGAGCGGGCGCCGGAGCACCTGCCAGGCTTCCGGCGGTGGCTGGAGCGAGTCCTGTGAGTCGCACCTTGGTCGGGTCGTCGCCGGGGTCCTCCAACCGATCGGTCTTCTCTGAGGGAGCGGGGCCTTGACGCGTTCTTCACAAGACGAACGCTCGGCTGGATGCCGCATGCTGGATTCGTGGAATACAAGAGTTGATGGTCGGGCTGCTGCTGGTCTTGGCTTGTGATGGTCCCGTGGAGACGACCTCTCCCTCCGTGTCGCCGGGCCCGGAGGACGAGCTGCACGACTCCGCAGACGACTGTTCGGATCCGTCCAGTCCGTGTGTCGAGGCGACACCAGGCCGAAGATGCCGACGTTGTCGACCCAGTCGATGTCGTCCATGCCGGGGATCGGGAAGACCCGGGCACGGGCCCCCGTCGCGATCAGGCTGCGCTTGAAGCGCAGAGTGGTCTCTCCGACGCGGACTGTGTCGGATCCTGTGAAGCGCGCCTCGCCCTGGAACACGTCCACGCCGGCGTCCCTGAGCCGGGCGGCGCTGTCGTGGTGTGCGATGTCCGCCCGGATGCGACGCATGCGCTCCATCGCCGTGCCGAAGTCCACCTCGACCCCATCCACGCTGACACCCATGACTCCACCATGCTGCAGCGCGTGCACGGCGTGGGCAGCGGCCAACACGCCCTTGCTCGGGATGCACCCGAAGTTCAGGCAGTCGCCGCCGAGCATGTGCTTCTCGACCAGCGCCACTGTCGCGCCCAGGCCAGCGCTGCCCATCGCGGCCACCAGCCCTGCGGTTCCGCCTCCGAGCACCACCAGGTCGTAGCGCTCGGCGGGAGTCGGGATCGGCCAGTCCCTTGGTTGGACGTGGGACAGGAGCCGATCCTGGTGGCTCAACAGCAACCCCCTCCCGCATAGTGCCAGGTGCTCCCTGTCACCCTCAGCAGCGGGTTGTCGAGCGCCTCGAAGGCGGCCGCGGTCTTGTCGCAGATCGCGAGCGGGACCTCCGGGATCAGCACGTGGCCGTCGCCGTCGTCGAAGCTGCCCTGGCCGAGCCAGAAGGCCACGCGACCAGTGAAGACGCAGGCGCCGTCGGCGGGCACGGGGCCCTTGATCGCGACGACCTCGATGGACTCGAGCAGGATGTCCTCGTCGATCCCGTAGGTCTCGGCGTCCAGCAGCCGGTAGGGCATCCGGCGGCGGATCTCGATGGTGCCGAAGCCGGCCTCGACGAGGTCCTCGATGTAGCGCTCGTAGCTCGGCGCCCCGGACAGGCAGCGGGCGCGGAGCTCCTCGTCGTCGGCGAGCTTGTCCGGCATCTCGATCGGGGTGATCGGATCGGACAGCACCAGCCGACCGCCGGGCCTCAACACCCTGTGCATCTCGGAGAGCGCTCGCAGCCGATGCTCGTCGGTGAAGATGTTGAACAGGCAGTTCTGTGCTGCGAGGTCGACGCTGTCGTCGGCGACGGGGAGCTCCAGCGCGTCGCCGTCGCGGACGTCCACGAAGTCTGTGGCGAACCAGTCGTTCGTCTCGGCGGCGATCCGGAAGTTCGCCCCTGCCTTGTCTCGCATCTGGGCGACGGGATCTATGGCGATGACGCCCCCTTCTCGCCGCGCGAACCAGGCGAACTGTAGGGCTTCGAGGCCTCCTCCGACTCCCACGTAGAGGATGGTCATGTCCCCGTGCAGGTCCTGCAAGTGCACGGTCGTGCCGCAGCCGTAGTTCATCTCCAGCATCTCGACTGGGACCTCGAGGCCGGGGAGGGCCCACACCGGGCTGGTGGTGCAGCAGAGCTGCGCGTCGGGGCTCGCGGCCGCCTCGGCGTAGACGTCGTGGGTGGTGCGAAGGTAGCTCTCTCGTTGTTCCATGGGTCCCTTCAGGTCAGCGCACCACCGCAGGACGAGCCGGCGCCGGCGGTGCAGCCGAAGCAGTGTGTTCCGACTACGACGGGGCGTCCCTGCCAGTCGTCGATGTCGTCGATGTCGAAGATGGTCGCCTGCGGTCCAGGGACCGGCAGATCGAGCATCTGGTTGAAGTCGCAGTCATAGAGGGCGCCGTCCCAGCCGACGCTCAACAGGTGACGACACATCAGCCCGTCCACCGTGCCCGGGTTGAACGCGCCGGCGAGGAGCTCCATGTACTCATCGTGTCGACCCTGTCGGGCCAGGTCGGAGCCAAAGCGGGCGATCGGCATGTTCGCAATAGCCAGCAGGTTGCTGAACTCGACGCCGAAGTCTGTGCGTAGTCGCTGCTTGTAGTCCCTCTCGAGCCCCTCCTGAGCCGGAGGGAGGAAGGCGCCGCCGGGGTTGTAGACCAGGGTCAGGCTGCGGCTCGTGCCGTAGCCGAGTCGATTCAGGAGCCTCAGCGCCTCGACGCTCTTGTCGAAGACCCCGCGTCCGCGCTGCTTGTCGACGTTGTCGGCCGTGTAGCAGGGCAGGCTGGCGACGACCTCGACGTCGTGCTCGGCGAGGAACTCGGCGGTTCCTTCCTGCCTGGGCTCCCACAGCACCGTGAGGTTGCAGCGGTCGATGACGCGCCGGCCCAGGGCGCGAGCGCCCGCGACGAGGCGGCGGAACCCGGGGTTGAGCTCCGGTGCGCCGCCGGTGATGTCGAGGAGCTCCAGCTCGGGGCTCTTGCCCAGGAGCTGCAGCACGGCCTCGATCGTCGCTCCCTCCATCATCTCGGTGCGGGTCGGACCGGCGTCGACGTGGCAGTGACGACAGGCCTGGTTGCACCGCTTGCCCATGTTCACCTGCAGCCAGCTCGGGCGAGCGCGCCGCAGGGGGCCGACACCATGGACTCTCAGGGTTCGGCCGAAGTCGTGGGTCGTCATGACCACCCAGATGCTCTGTGGGCCCCGGCGATGCAAAGAGAAGACCCTGGACGTGGTCGTCGACCAGGAGGGCGTCGTCCGCTTCGTCGACACCCGCTACGACCCGGACACCATCGAGGCGCTGATCGACGAGCTGCTCTCCGAGTGATCTACAGGCCCGCGCAGTCGGTGGCTTCGATCAGTGGGAGCAGCGCCTCGAGGTGGTTGTCGTAGGCGTCCTCGTCGAGGATCGGCTCCACCTCGAGCTCTCCGGCGAGCTCACCGACGAGGAAGACGCGGTCGTTTGGGATGCCGGCGGCCAAGAAGGCGGTGATGTCGGACTCGGCGTTGCCATAGGCCCAGGCGTGTGACCAGCCCTCTGCGGCCTGATCCGAGAGGACCTCTGTCTTGTACTCGGCCGCGTCGTCGCCGAGCACGCCGTAGCCATCCGAGAGGTAGATGCGCTCTTCGTCGACGGGGAAGTCGTGGGCAACCAGCCAGTCCCGGGTGCCCTCCCACGCCGAGCGGCCGTCGGAGAGCTGGAAGTCGTCGCCCCGGGCCGTGACGTAGAAGACGCCGTAGCCCTGGGCGGCGTAGGCGCTCATCAAGGTGTTGGCCTCCGACCGCATCTCCGGGTCGTAGGTGGCGTCGGCCATCTGGGAGACCCACTCCCCATCGCTGGTCGTCAGGGTCTCGTCGATGTCGGTGACGACCGCCTGGTAGGAGACGCAGGGGCCGCTGTCGGGGTTGGTGCCTGTGCAGGCCGCGAGCAGGAAGAGCATTGGCACCTCTACCTCGCTTCACAGGCTCCTGGCGAGCTGGCCCAGCCGCACGACGGCCTCCTCGGTGCGTGGACCCCAGGGCACGCTGGCGTTGAGTCGGAGGCAGCGCCGGAGCCCGCCAGTGGCCGAGAACATCGGCCCCGGAGCCACGCTGATGCCCTCGTCCCAGGCCCGCTCGAAGAGATCGAGGGCGTCGCCGTCCGGGATCTCCACCCAGAGGAACTGTCCGCCTCGAGGCCGGCTGATCCCCGTGTCGCTCGGGAAGCTCTCTGCGACCGCGGTCGAGATTCGCCGCACATGGTCCCTGTAGGCCCGGCGCAGTCGGCGAAGGTGACGGTCGTAGCCCCCGCTGTCGAGGAACTCGGCCGCCGTGAGCTGTGGAACCGTCGCGCAGGCGAGGCTCGAGACCATCTTGCGCCGGGAGAGCTCGGCGGTGAACCGGCCCCCAGCGACCCAGCCGACGCGCAGCCCCGGGCTCAGCGTCTTGCTCAGGGTGCCGCAGGAGAGCACGATGCCGCCCCTGTCCCAGGCCTTCAGCGAGCGCGGCCGCCGACCGTCGAAGCCAAGGTCCCCATAGGCGTCGTCCTCGACGATCGGTACTCCGGCCCGGCTGCACATCTCGACGAGGCGCCCCTTGCCCTCGTCGTTGACGAGGGAGCCCAGCGGGTTGCTGTAGTTCGGCGCCACCGCCACGGCGTAGACCTCGGGCAGGACCGCCTCCAGGGCGTCGAGGTCGATGCCTCGGCCTGGGTGGCAGGGCACCTCTACGGGCTCGATGCCCTGGGAGCGCAGGATCTCGAGCAGTCCGAAGTAGGTGGGTGACTCCACCGCGACCCGGTCACCAGGGGAGCAGATCGTGCGGAAGCAGAGGTCGAGCGCCTCCTGGCAGCCGGCGGTGATGACGAGGTCATCTGGCGACAGCGTGCAGCCCGTCGCGATCAGTCGCTTCGCCAGAGCCCGTCGGAGCCGCAGGTGACCGGGGGCCATGACGTAGTCGTGGCTCTCTCGTCGCTCCCTGGCCACCCGACCCATCAGCCTGTCGAGCTGCTTCAGTGGGAGCTGGCCAGGATCGGGGAGCCCGCAGCCGAGGCCGACGAGGCCTTCCTGCCCTGCCCTCATCGTGATGCGCACCATGAGGTCGTGGCTGTCGAGGCCCGGTCCGGGCTCGGAGGTCCGAGGCTCAGGAGGCCGCGCGCTCGCCTTGACGTAGTGCCCGGACTGCGGGCGCACCTCGATCGTGCCTCGGTCCTCGAGCAGCCGGTAGGCCTGGAGCACCGTCGAGACGCTCACCCCCCAGTCCTGGCGCAGGCCGCGCACCGACGGGGTCTTCTGTCCCGGGAGCAGGGTCCCCGCGTCCACGAGGTCCTGGAGACGATCGGCGATGTCTTCGTAGAGCGGCATTGGGGCCGAATTGTACCTGGAATGGTGCCAGTAGGGAAGTGTACCCGACACACCTGGAAGAACCCAACTGTACCCCTAACACGTGTAGAGTGCTGTCTCCACCCACAACAGATGCTCGCGCCCAGGCTCTCTCCACGAAGGTCTGGTGTTGCTGCTGGCACCCACCGGCATACTGCGCCTCCCATGGACCCGCTCGTCTACCAGTACGTCGTCGGTGGAGCCGTCTTCGCCGTCGGGATCGGCTTCGCCTGGAAGCAGGGCTACGTCGGCCTCGAGGGCAAGGGGCTGCGGAACCTGATCCTCCTGTTCCTGGGGCTCTTCGCGGTCGCCGGGGTCCAGGCCTGGCTGCAGTACGCCCCGATGGAGGAGGCCGCGGCCGTCCCCTACACCGGCGAGCCCTACGAGCGCACCAGTCTCGGCACGAACCTCGACTACGGGATCATGGTCGGGTACTTCGTCGCGATGCTGGCCATCGGGACGTGGTTCGGCCGGGGGAACACCTCGACGAAGGACTTCTTCTTCGGCGGTCAGCGCTTCTCCTGGTGGCTCATCGCGTTCTCGATGATCGCCACGACGATCGGCAGCTACAGCTTCGTCAAGTACTCGAAGATCGCCTTCGGCTACGGCATCGCCTCGAGCCAGACCTACCTCAACGACTGGCTGTGGGCGCCGCTGTTGATGTTCGGGTGGCTGCCGCTTCTGTACTTCTCGCGGGTCGTCAGCATCCCGGAGTACTTCGCGCGTCGCTTCGGCCCGATGGCCCGCATGGTCTCGACCGCGCTGTTGCTCGTCTACCTCGTCGGCTACGTCGGCATCAACCTCTACACGATGGGCCAGGCGCTCAGCATCCTGCTGGGTTGGCCGGTCTTCTGGTCCGCCGCCGGCGTCGCGGCCGTCTCCGCGATCTACGTCACCTTCGGCGGCCAGACCAGCGTCATCATGACCGACCTGTTCCAGGGCGTGATGCTGCTGGCGACCGGGCTCGTGCTGCTCTTTCTCGGCATCCACTACCTGGGTGGCTTCGAGGACTTCTGGGCCCACCTCCCCCGCGGCCACCGCCAGGCCTACGTCGACTTCAACGCCGACGCCAACTACCCGGCTGTCGGCATCTTCTGGCAGGACGCCATGGCCAACACGGCCATGTTCTATTTCCTGAACCAGGGCATGGTCATGCGCCTGCTCGCGGCCCGCTCGGTCAAGGACAGCCGTCGCGCGGTCGTGACCGTGATGCTCGTGCTGATGCCCATCGCGGCCCTGGTCGTGGCCTCTGGCGGGTGGGTCGCAAAGGCCCTCGTCCACGCCGGCGTGCTCGACCCGACCATCGAGGGCAAGGAGGCCTTCTTCGTCGCCGCCGACTTCCTCGCCGTGCCGGGTGTCTTCGGTCTGATCATGGCCGCCCTCACCGCTGCGCTCATGTCCACCGTCGACACCCTCGTGACCGCTGTCGCTGCGATCGCCGTGAACGACGTCTACGCGCCGCTGAAGCCGAAGTCCACGGACAAACAGCGCCTGGGTATCGCCCGCATCTCCTCCGTCGGCATCAGCGTCATCGGAGTGTTGCTCGTGCCGGTCTTCATGCAGTTCGGCTCGATCTACTCCGCCCACGGCGCCTTCACCGCGGCCGTCACCCCCCCGCTGGTGATCGCCTTGTTGTTCGGCGTCTTCTGGCGCCGCTACACGCCCACCGCAGCGCTCTGGACCATGGTGGGGGGCTCCATCGCGATCTTCGCCTCCGTCGTCTGGCCAGAGCTCATCGCGCCCTTCGCCCACGGCGTGCCGATGAAGGAGGTCGAAGACGGCTTCCTCGCGGGCAAGGACGTCTGGAAGTTCATGCGCGCCTTCTACGGGCTCATCGTCTGCGCCTTCATCGGCGTCGTGGTGACAATGTTCACGAAGGCCCGGCCCATCGAGGACGTCAAGGGCCTGGTCTGGGGCACCGTCAACGACGCCATCGCCTGGTACAAGGGCAGCCCGGGCGAGGAGACCGAGAGCGCCTGGGCTGCAGCGAGGGCCCAGGCTGGCGAGGACGACCGGCGGATCGGGCGCGGGCTGCTGCCGGTGGTCACCCTCGCCAGCGGACTGGCCTCCACGCTCGACGCAAAAGAGGGCGACCTCGTCTACCTCAGCGACGCTCGGGCCTGGCTCGGGGGGCTCAAGGCCTCCCACGCGGTGATCGACGCGATCGACGAGGCGCTGCCTGACGGAACCATCGTCGTCGGTCCCACCCTCCAAGCGGTGCTCGGCGGGGTGGAGCGACCCCTGCGGGTCAAGCGCCTGTACTGATCGGGCGGGCTACGTGTGGGTGCAAGGAGTACCCCATGGACGAACGTGATGAGCCGGCTCGCCCGGTCGACATGATCGCGGACGAGCTTCGTCTGCAGGCCTGGCTTGCCAAGGCAGAGGTCGAGAACCCCAGCGTGCGCAAGCCAGAGAACTTCGAGCGCCTGTCGCTGTTGGCCCTGACCCGAGACGAGCTGCGGCTGCAGATGCACCTCGGCAAGCTCGAGCTACGAGACGGATGGGAGGAGCACGAGGAGCGCTGGCGTCACCTCATGAAGTGGGCCGGTGACACCCGAGAGGACGTCGAGGACAAGGTCGAGGAGACCCTCGAGGCCCTGGAGAGAGGCTACCGCCTCATCCGCCACGGGGGCTGAGGTGCTCGCGGACGCCGCCTGTGTACGCGGCTTCGAGCGTGGCGCAGGTGTCGTCGTCCAGCTCCGGCGGCGCGTGCACGACGAGGTGTACGAAGAGATCCCCGGTGGGTTTGCCCTTGCGGGCGACGCCCTTTTTCTTGAGACGGAGCCTCTGGCCTGACTGCGAGGACGGCGGCACGCGCAGCTTCACGCTGCCGTCCAGCAGGGGGACCTCGACGCGGGCGCCCTTCACCGCCTCGACGACGGTGATGGGCAGCTCGAGGTGGAGGTCGAGGCCATCTCTCGAGAAGACCGGATCCGGCTCGACGCGGATGCCGATGACGAGGTCCCCCGGCGGACCGCCGCCCATGCCGGGGTGGCCCTTGCCGCGAAGGCGGATGTGGCCCCCGTCGGCCACTCCGGGGGGGATGCGGACCTCGAGGTCTCGTCCGTCCACGAAGCTGAGCCGTCGCTGGCCGCCCAGCGCCGCGCAGCGGAAGTCCAGGGAGAGCGTCGCCTGCATGTCGGTGCCGCGGCGTGGCCCCCGTCGGCGGCCGAACAGCTGCTCGAACATGGCCGGATCACCTCCCATTCCACCGGGGCCCTGCCAGCGCGCCTGCTGCTGCCACCGCTGGCGCGCTCGAGCCTGCTCGGCGTCGAAGCCCAGGCGGGTGGAGGCATCTCCGAACTCGTCGTAGAGCTTGCGCCTGGCCGGATCTCCTAGGGTCTCGTGGGCGGCGCTGACCTCCTTGAAGCGCTCCTCGGCCCGCTCGTCGCTCGGGTTCACGTCGGGATGCAGCTCCCGCGCGAGCCTGCGATAGGCCTTCTTGATGTCCTTGTCCGAGGCGTCCCTGGGGACACCCAGGACGGCGTACAGGGATTCCGGCACGCGTCCTCCTTGGCTCTCTACCTAGGCAAGGGCCCGGCCACGACAAGCTGGGCGCTCCCGAAGATCGCCTGTAGCGGCTATACTGCGCGCCTCCATGGAGTTCCTCATGTTTCTCAGCCTCCTGTTGTCCGCCTGCACGCCTGGCAGCATCGTCCTCGGTGGAGGTGGTGGAGACTCGGGCTCCCCCGACGACACCGGCGGCGAGGACCCGCACCCCCACGCTGGCACCTACAGCGGCTCGATCGCCTGGTGGATGGACGACTGGGACTGGGTCATCTGCGACGGCGAGGACATCGACGTCGAGATCAACGCCGTCGGCGAGTTCTCCAGCTCCGGTCTCTGCGTCTACTACGGCCAGTACGATGACTACGACATGGCCATCGAGCTCGACGGCTCGGTGACCGAGGAAGGAGAGGTCACCGGTGAGATCTCCTGGGAGACCTGGGCCATCTACAGCGGCTACGAGCTGGAGACGATCACCGCCGACCTCGAAGGCACCGTCGACGACGGCGAGCTCGACGCCGAGTTCGAGGCCGACGCCTACATGGGCGACTACGGCGACTACCCGGTCAACGGCGCGATCCAGGCCGACCTGGAGTAGGTCGACCCGGCTCGCGAGATCAGTAGCGGTAGTGGCCCGGCTTGTAGGGCCCGTCGACCGTCACGCCGATGTAGGCGGCCTGCTCCTCTGAGAGCTCGGTCAGGTGCACGTCGAACTTCTGCAGGTGCAAGCGGGCGACCTTCTCGTCGAGGTGCTTGGGCAGCGTGACCACGCTCTTGCCGTAGGCCTCTGCGTTCTGGTGCAGCTCGATCTGCGCCATGGTCTGGTTCGTGAACGAGGCGCTCATGACCAGGCTCGGGTGGCCGGTCGCGCAGCCGAGGTTCACCAGTCGACCCTCGGCGAGGATGAGCACGCTGTGGCCAGCTCCGCCGTGGGTGTTCTTGAACTTCCACTCGTGGACCTGGGGCTTGATCTCGATCTTCTCGACCTCGCCGGTCTCCCGCATCGCCTCGAGGCCGGCCATGTCGATCTCGTTGTCGAAGTGGCCGATGTTGCAGACGATGGCGTTGTGCTTCATCTGCTGCATGTGGGCAGCGGTGATGATGTCCTTGTTGCCGGTGGCGGAGACGAAGATGTCCGTCTTGTCGACGACGTCTTCGATGGTCACGACCTCGATGCCGAGCATGCTGGCCTGAAGCGCACAGATCGGGTCGACCTCGGTCACGGAGACCTTGGCGCTCTGGCCACGCAGGGACTGCGTCGAGCCCTTGCCGACGTCGCCGAAGCCACAGACCAGGGCCTTCTTGCCGGCGATGAGCACGTCCGTGGCGCGCATGATCGCGTCCACGAGGCTGTGGCGGCAGCCGTAGACATTGTCGAACTTCGACTTGGTGACGGAGTCGTTCACGTTGATGGCGGGGAAGAGCAGGGTTCCGTTTTCGACCCGCTCATAGAGGCGATGCACGCCGGTGGTGGTCTCCTCCGACACGCCACGGATGGGCGCGGCCAGCTCGTGCCAGAAGCGGTCTCCCTTCTGCTCGCGCACGTCGTGGAGGATCTGGAGCACGCACTTGAACTCCTCGGACTCGGCAGAGACAACCGGCGGGATGGTGCCGCTGACTTCGTACTCGCGGCCGAGGTGGACCAGGAGCGTGGCGTCGCCGCCGTCGTCGAGGATCAGGTTCGGGCCGGTGCCGTCGGGCCAGCAGAGCGCCTGCAGGGTGCACCACCAGTACTCGGGGAGGCTCTCGCCCTTCCAGGCGTAGACCGGGGTGCCGGCGGGGTTTGTGGCGGTGCCGGTGGGGCCGGCGACTGCTGCTGCTGCCGCGTGATCCTGCGTGGAGAAGATGTTGCAGCTGACCCAGCGCACGTCCGCGCCGAGCTCGACGAGGGTCTCGATGAGCACGCCGGTCTGGATGGTCATGTGGAGCGAGCCCATGATCTTGGCGCCGGCGAGGGGCCTGGTGCCCGCGTATTCCTCGCGCAGGGCAGCGAGCCCCGGCATCTCGACGAGGGCCAGCTCCAGCTCCTTGCGGCCGAAGCGCACGGAGTCCTCCGAGAGATCGGCGACCTTGTGGGGGAAGTCCGAGAACAGCGGAAGGAGGGTGTCCATGAAGGTGGTGTCGGGGTTGTTCGTCATCTCTGGCTCCGGAGTCGATAGGCTCAATCCGTTTAGCCGGATGGACAAATGGATTGCAAGCGCTTAGGAAAAAACATGACGGTCTTCGAGCTCATGAGCGCCCTCTCCGAGCCCGTGCGTGTGCGCATCCTGGCCCTCGTGGAGGCAGAGGAGCTCGGCGTGAAGGAGCTCCAGGAGACGCTTCAGCTGCCGCAGTCGACGATCTCGCGCCACCTCAAGGTGCTGGTGGATCGGGGCCTCGTGCAGCGCCGATCCTCTGGCACCCAGAGCCTGGTGCGCCTCGCCACGCTGGACGCTTCGACCGACGCGATCTGGCAGTCGGTGCGGGCTCAGGTCGGCGAGACCCGGGAGGCGGACCTGGCGCGGATGAAGACCGTTCTGTCCTTGTCTCGGGCGGACGGCGAGGACTTCTTCGGCCGCCACGCTTCCCGCTGGGATGCCCTGCGCGAGGACCTCTTCGGCCACGACTTCGTGCTCCCGACGCTCCTGTCGCTCCTTCCCCGCGAGCTCGTCGTGGCCGACCTCGGCTGCGGCACGGGTGCGATGCTCGCTTGTCTCGGCTCGCTGCGGGTCATCGGCGTGGACCGCGAACCGGCGATGCTGGATGAGGCCCGCAAGCGGGTCCCCGAGGCGGATCTGCGCTGCGGACGCCTGGATGATCTGCCGATCGAGGAGGACGAGCTCGACGCGGCGCTGTTGGTGCTGGTCCTCCACCACGTCGAGGACCTCTCGGGGGTCTTCTCAGAGCTCGCTCGGGTGCTCCGAGGGGGTGGTCGTGCCATCGTCCTGGACATGGTCGAGCACGACCGGGCCGAGTTCCGCCGCACGATGGGCCACAAGCACCTGGGTTTGTCCGCGTCCGGGCTCGGCGCGCTCGCGGCGGGCCATGGCTTGGAGATGGTGGGCCAGTGCGAGCTCGCGCGCGCCGAGGGCGCCCTGGGCCCCGCTCTCCAGCTGCTCGTCTTCGAGAAGAAGGGATAGACGGGCGTGGACTGGGTCACGACCTTCTACGCCCGGCAAGGCGAGCTGACAGGCTGCTACTCCGGTGGCGTGCTCGCCCACCATCGCGCGAAGGCTGCCCGCGTGCCCGCCCTCGCTGGTCGCGACGGCGGGCGCGTGCTGGAGCTGGGCGCCGGTGGCGGGCAGATGGCTGTCGCCGTCGCCGAAGGAGGCTTCGAGGTCGTCGCGGTCGAGCTCGTTCCGGCCTCTGCCCAGAGCGCGCGGGAGCTGGTCTCCTCCACCGGGGCGGCGGTCGAGGTCGTCGAGGGCAGCTTCTACGAGGTCGAGCTCTCCGGAGGCTTCGACCTCGTCGTCTACTGGGACGGCTTTGGTGTCGGCAGTGACGAGGACCAGCGGCGCCTGCTGAAGCGTGTGCGGGCCTGGCTCGCCACCGGCGGCGTGGCGCTCGTCGAGGTCTACACGCCCTGGTATGCGGCCCGCTCTGCGGGGCACGGCTGGCCCATGGGCGAGGCAGAGCGCGAGTACGGCTTCGACGCGGAGGGGAGCCGCTGGCTGGACAGCTGGTGGCCGCGCGGGCGACCGGAGGAGGCTGTGACGCAGTCGCTCCGTGCCTACTCGCCGGCGGATCTCGAGCTCCTGCTGGAGACAACGGGTCTCGCGTTGGAGTCGATCCACCCTGGCGGCGGACTCGACTTCGAGACGATGACCTGGAAGGACCCGCGGCCACTGTCCGAGGCGATGGCCTACACCGCCGTGCTTCGCTGATCCCTGGGCAGAAGCCGCGTATCATGTGCCGCTATGCTGTACCTGCTGCTCGGATCCGTCCTCGCCACCGACCTCCGGGTCGACTCCACGGGTAGCTTCGTCGTCGTCAGCATCGACGGCAGGCTCGTCGGAGCCACGCCGATGGAGCTCACCGACATCCCCGCCGGCCGCCACGAGGTCGGCTTCTGGCAGTCGGCGACGGACTCCCAGCCGGTCTTCGTGGAGTACGTGGAGATGGCCGAGGCGGACGCCCTGCGGCTCGTCGTGGATCTCCAGCTGAAGTCGGTCGAGGTAGAGGTTCTCGCCGCCGCCCAGGCTCCGGCCGAGCCGGCCAAGGCCACCGAGGTGGTCGAGGCCCCGACAGAGGCTGTGCCGGAGACGGTTGTCGAGACGGTGGAGACGGCGCCCGAGACGGTTCCGGAAGCCCCGCCGGAGACTGTGGCGGAGACCGCCGCGGAGACCCCGACGCCTGCGGCGCCCGCGAGGAACATCGGTCGCCTGGCGCTGAACTCGGCGGTGACGGCGGTGGGCGTTGGCGCCGCCGGGTTCGCTGGCTACGAATACGTCCAGGCCAGGACCTCCTATGCGGCCTTCCTCGCTGTTCCCAGCGACGATGTCGCTCGGAAGATCTACGAAGAGGAGGTCCAGCCGGCCCGGACCCTCGCCCTCGCAGCGGGGGTCGGCGCCGGATTGGCCCTCGGGACCGCCGCGGGCCTGTGGGTCACCAGCGATCTCACCGTGACGCCCACCCCGGGCGGCCTCCTCGTTCAAGGGAGCTTCTGATGCTTCTCCTCATACTGGCTTGCCTCCCCACCAGCGGTCGCGACTGGGACAGCGGCTTTCCCGAGGCGGACGCCGACGCGGACACCGACGCGGACACCGACTCCGACTCGGACGGTGACTCGGACGCGGACTCGGACTCGGACTCGGACGCCGATGGCGACGGTGACGTCGACCGGGACGGCGATGGCTACGACGAGGACGAGGACTGCGACGACAACGACGAGGACGTGAACCCCGGGGTTCGCTCGGATGAGTGCGACGGTGTCGACAACGACTGCGACAGCGGCATCGACGAGGACTTCGACGACGACGAGTACGAGCCCAACGACGAGGAGAGCACGGACCTGGGGGACCTGACGCCATCTGGGGGCGCGGTCATCGAGGCCTACCAGTTCCCCGAGAGCGACGTCGACATCTTCATCTTCTACCTCGAAGACGGCTGGTGGGACTCCTTCGACTTCAACGTCACCCTCTCCCCGGCCATCAGCGTCGACGGGATCCTGGAGCTCTACTGGTACCCGGACGACGAGACCGGCTGGGAGTTCATCGAACTGGCCGACGCCACCGGAAAGGGCGGCGCCGAGAGCATCTACCGCGACGGGGACGCGTGGTCCTCGGACACGGCCTGGTATGGGGTCATCGTGTCCTCGGGCGACGGCGAGAGCTGCGACGACCCCTACTACTGGGAGCTCGATCTACCCTGAGGTCGGCCCTCAGCGCTCGGCGGTGGCCGTCGACGCCATGTCGGTCTCGACCTTGTCCAGTCGGAACGCCAGCGCGTCGTAGTCCGCGTTGGTGCGAGCCAGGTCGATCTGCATCTGGAGTGCACCGACCTGGCGCAGCTCTTCTTCTGTGTCGGCGCGCTGCTCGAGCTCCCCGAGACGAAGGGAGAGTTCAGCGGCTTGCTCGTTCGGCCCACAGCCGAGCGTGATAAGGAGAGCGAACATCTTATCCTCCTAGGAAGAGGCCAGATTAACACGGTCCAACGCCCTGATTTACACTCGCCTGACATTTTCCTGATGACAGTCCGGCAGCAGAGGAGGGGTGTCTTCCGGCTCATGTTCCTGGCGCTCGTGGTCTTCGCGCTGACCCTGGCCACCCGCAGCACGGACGAGCGGGAGCCGGGCCCGGAGGTGCCCCAGGTGCCGCCCGAGACGGTAGACGTGAGACCCATCGAGCCCATCGAAGCCCGCGCTCCGAGGACCTTCACCGCCGGCGGCAAGACCCACCTCCACCGGCCGGTAGGCTACCTGGACGAGGGCAGCCCCGAGGTCCTGGGGCCGCTGTCGCTCGAAGCGGCGGTGCGCGCAGTCGAGCCCGCCGTCCAGACCTGCATGCAGCGCTGGTGGATGCTCGATCCGGCGCTCTCCGGCAAGCTGATCGTGGGCTTCGCCATCACCACCGAGGGGCTACAGCAGGTCTGGATCGAGGATCACGAGGGCCTGGAAGAGCCCGTGCTCACCTGCTTTTCCGATGCGATTTGGGGATTGCGCGCCTGGCCTCGGCCAGCGATGGGGGAGACGGTGGTGACCTGGCCGTTTTCCTTCGGCGAGGAGCCGGATGAGGAGTGACTGGGAGGATCTCGACTCGCGGATCCCCGAGGAGCTTCGCGAGCTCGCGCGGAAGTCCAAGCCTCGTCGGGTGCGTCTCTGCCTCGATCTGCTCGACCGGCGCCTGAAGGGAATCACCGTCATCGGCGAGGCCATCCACCGCCGCCACAACGTCTCCGCAATCCTCCGCAGCGCAGAGGCCTTCGGGATCCACGAGGCCCACCTCGTCACCAATGACTTCAAGCCCAGCGTGGGCGCGGCCAAGGGGGCCGAGCGCTGGCTCGAGCTGGTCTTCCACGACACCACGGCCGACTGCTTCGCTGCTCTGCGGGAGCGGGGTCACAGGATCTGGATCGGTGACCTCGGGGAAGGGGCGGTGCCCCCCTCGGAGGTCCCGGTGGACAGGCCCATCGCGCTGTTGTTCGGCTCGGAGCTCTCCGGGGTCAGCCCCGAGGCGCGAGAGGCCGCGGACGGCATCGTGCAAGTGCCGATGCGTGGGGTCACCCAGTCGCTGAACGTGAGCGTCGCGGCTGCTCTGACCCTCCACACCGTCTGCGAGCGCCGCCGCGCCCAGCCTGGCGCCGTCGGCATCGAGGGCGAGGCGCGCACCCGGTTCCTGCGGCGCTTCCTCGAGCGTGAGAGGAGTCGAAGGCGCGCAACCACCGCGCTGTGGGGGGGCTCGGAGTAGCCTCCCAGGCATGTTGCTGTTTTTACTGGCTTGCACGGGCGATGGACCGGGAAGCAGCGAGGCCGACACCGACTCGGACGGGACCGTCGACTCAGAAGACTGCGCTCCCGAGGACTCGGCGGTCCATCCAGGGGCGGATGAGCTCTGCGACGGCATCGACAACGACTGCGACGGGGAGACCGACGGCGCCGACGCGGTCGACATCGTCACCTGGTACGCCGACAACGACGGCGACGGCTACGGCGACGACGAGGGGGCGGTGCAGATCGCCTGCGAGCAACCCAGCGGCTACAGCTCGGAGGCGGGCGACTGCGACGACTCCGACGCGGACGTGACCCCGGCGACGAACTGGTACCCGGACATCGACGGAGACGGCTATGGCGACGAGGCCAGCCCGATCCAGGCCTGCGAGCAGCCAGCCGCTGTCTACATCCTCGTCGGTGGAGACTGCTTCGACGGCAGCGTCGATGTCCACCCGGGCGCCGACGAGTACTGCGACGGCGTGGACTCCGACTGCGACGGGGAGCTCGACGAGGGGGACGCGCTGGACGCCGTCTTGTACTACGTCGACTCCGACGGTGACGGCTACGGCGGTGATGATGGAGC
Organism: Myxococcota bacterium; assembly: GCA_036012755.1. GTDB lineage: Bacteria > Myxococcota_A > UBA796 > UBA796 > CAJQPC01 > JAAESX01. The sequence continues at coordinate 21,146 of DASCPX010000189.1, forward strand.
GATCGCTTCTTGCACGCCCTTGTCCGGCTACGGCACCGAGGGCGGCGACTGTGACGACGAGAACGCGGAGGCCTATCCGGGCTCCACGCATCGCGAGGTACCCTTCGACGGCTCCGACACCGACTGCGACGGCAACGACTTCTGTACGGACCTCGACTGCGACGGGCTCCCGGACGTGGTCATTCCCATCCAGTACAGCGGCTCCAGCTACGCAGCGGACTCCTGGGTCTACTTCGGCAAGGGCGACTACCTCACCGACACCGCCAGGCGAGCCCTCCCGACCAACTACGGACGGAACGCCATCGCAGAGGACATCGACGGTGACGGCTACGTCGATGTCGTCTTCGCCCAGTACTACGACGGCTCGACCTACGAGGTCCCGAGCCGCATCTACTGGGGCACCGACGGCGGGCCGCGGGACTCCATCTACACCGATCTCGCCGTCTACGGCGCCTACGACGTGATCGCAGAGGACCTCGACTCCGACGGCGACGTAGACCTCGCCTTCGCGTCCCACTACGACGGGGACTACGAGACCGTCTCCGCGATCTACTGGGGACCGGACTTCGCCGAGGAGAGTCGCACGGAGATCGCCACCACAGGCGCCGTCCGGCTCGGGACCGGGGACCTGGATGGGGACGGGAACACGGATCTCGCCATCTGTCAGTACAAGAGCGACTCCAGCTACAGCATCGACAGCCAGGTCCTGCTCGGACCCGAGTTCGTCGAGTCCGTCGGCCTCGCCACGATCGGCTGTCGGGATGTCCTCATCGATGACCTCAACGGGGACGGGTGGGCCGACGTCGTCTTCGCCAGCCACTACGGCGGCAGCTCCTATTCGACCTCTTCCTACGTCTACTGGGGCTACGAAGGGGGCCCCTCCACCGCATACCGGGCGAGCCTCCCGACCCACGGTTCGGCCGACGTCGAGGTCGGCGATGTCGACGGTGATGGCTGGGACGACCTCGTCTTCAGCGCGTGGATAGCGGGCACCTCGTCCTCGTCGACGGCCTACATCTACACCTACTACGGCAGCTCACTGGGCTTCTCCAGCGAGGTGGTGGACACCCTCGCGCTCAAGTACGTCTGGGACCTCGAGCTCGCGGACCTCGACGGCGACGGCTGGCTCGACCTGTTGACGCCCGTGTACCACACGGGCTCGAGCTACAGCACGACCAGCTACCTCTGGTGGGGTGGCGAGGAGGGCTGGTCCAGCGAGGATCGGACCGACTTCGAGACCTTCGGCTCCGCGGGCTGCGGGGTCGGCGACATGGACTCCGACGGCATGGTCGACCTCGTGTTCGGCTCCTACTACGGCGGGACCTGGTCGAGCCCGAGCGACAGCTACGTCTACTGGTCGAGCGACGACTACTCCGACCCCGACGTGCTCGAGACCTACGGAAACTGGGGCAAGCCGCTCATCGTCGGTTCCAAGACGCCCGAGCTGTAGGCCCTAGGCGACGACGCCCGGGAAGGCCTCGCGCAGCAGCCCGATCCGGGGGTCTCCGCGCTGCAGGCCGGCGCCGAGGTTCTTGACCATGTCCACCATGCGGCCGTCCTCTACGTTGCGGGCGGACAGGGCCTCCAGGTAGCCGTCGAACCAGCCGGGGCTCTTGTTGTTCCGCTTGATTCGGGCGAGGAGTTCACTGGCTCGCTGGGGGTCCTGGCGGTCTTCGAGGTAGAGCTGCGCGAGCATGCGCCCTGCCTCGACGTCGAAGGGGAGGCTGCCACACCGGCCGGTCGTGCAGTTGCTGGTCAGCCCGGCTTCGAGGACCTGCATCGCCTCGAGACGCTTGCCCGCCTTGAGGCGGCAGCGGGCCATCAGCTTGTAGAGCACCATCACCTTCGGGTGGTGGCGGATGGTCAGGCGGGCCACCTCGTCGGCCTCGGCGTGCTGGCCCAGGGACTCCATGAGCATGGCCTTGTTGACCAGCAGCGAGACGTCTGCGCCGTCGCGACGCAGGCTGTCGTCCAGGACCGCCAGGGCCTCTTGCCGTCGGGCCTGTGCAGCCAGCGCGCTGGCCAGCAGGACAGCGGTGTGGGTGTCGCCGATGCGCCTGTGGCCTCCTTCCTCCTTTGCGAAGGCGACGAGGTCGCTCTCTGCCATGTCGGGCATGCCGGCCATCGACGCTGCTCGGGCCCTCTCGAAGCGGGCGACGCTGTCGACAGTGACGAAGCGGCCCAGGACCTCGACGGCGTGCTCGGGAGTGCCGTCCTCGATGGCCAGGACCGCCGTGGCGAAGTCAGGGCCGAGGCCGGCCATGCGCTTGCCGAAGTCCTCTGGGTAGCGCTCTAGCAACAGCGCGAAGCGCAGCCGGGGATCGTCGGGGGGCAGGCTGTAGAGGGGGTCTTCGATCTCCGGCGCGGGTCCGCCCTCGCCAGCCGTCGGTGTCGGGGCGCCCCCGCCGAGAGCACCCCCGAAGACGCCCCCGGGGGACTCGATGGGCCGGCTCTCTGGCGCCTGGTCGCGCTTGGCGGCCTGGCGGACCTCTCGCACCGCGCGCCGAGCCCCGCGCACCTCCGGGTCGCCAGACTCGGCGAAGCTCGCCGCGAGCTCGAGGTGCTCCTTGGCGGCCTCAAGGTTCCCGGCGTTGGCGCAGGCGACGGCCTCCTCGATGTTGCGCTGCTTGAGGCCCTCGTTCGCGGCGCCTCGGAGGCGCAGGGCGCGACTGCCGTCGATGCCGTCGATCTCGTCGCGAGCCATGCGGTACTCGCCGTCCGCGAGCAGGCGCTCGGCCTTCGCGAGGCGATCCTCGGTCGAGGGGAACAGCCAGGACAGCAGACCCATCACTCCTCTCCTTCGGCGAAGAGCTCGTCGAGCGGGCCCCAGCGCCGGTACTCGGTCAAGAAGGCCAATGTACGCGGATCGGCGTGGTCCACGTAGAGGATCCCATCGAGGTGGTCACACTCGTGCTGGATCACGGTGGCGTCGTAGCCCTCGAGCACGATGTCGACCTCTGCTCCGGATCCATCCCAGGCCTGGAGCCTGACCTTGTTCGGGCGCTCTACTGCGCCCCGCATGCCCTCGACCGAGAGGCAGCCTTCGTAGCTTCGACGGAGCTCGTCTGTGAGCGGCGTGACCACGGGGTTGATGAAGCAGTGCAGCACCTCGTCGTCACCGAGCTCGACGAGCAGCAGTCGAACCGGCGTGTGGACCTGGGGTGCGGCGAGCCCCGCGCCGTCGTACTCCTCGAGGGTCTGCTTCATGTCGGAGATGAGCTGCTGGACCGGCGCGGCGCGGATCGCCTCCACCGGGATCGGGTCGGCCAGCACCCGCAGGATCGGGTGGCCCATCTGCGCAACCTTCAGGATCGCCATCGCCTACGCCTAACCGGCTTGCGCGGGTGCGCGGCCGTGCTAACTTCCGCGCCCAATTCGTCTTCGAGGAGAGCAACGTGGCAGACCCGACCGAAAAGTGGGAAGACAACCTCCCGGGAAAAGTCACCATCGACGGGAACACCGTCTCCTTCTACGTCGACAAGGAGTGCATCCTCTGCTCGGTCTGCTCGGACGCCGCGCCGAACAACTTCCGCATGAGCGACGACGAGGACCACGACATCTGCTACAAGCAGCCGGATGGCGAGGACGAGCTGGAGCAGTGCAACGAGGCGATGGAGAACTGCCCGGTCGAGGCCATCGGCGACGACGGCTAGTGCCCCTCGGCTTGCTCCCGTAGAGCCCTGATCTGCGGGTCTTCTGGGATGCCGTCGTCGAGGTTGATCTGACGATCGACGAGCACCCCGCGATCCCAGTCGATGCGCAGCTCACCGAGCCGCGTGGTCTCGTACTGCGCTCGGACCAGGACGGCCTCGTCGATGTCGACGGGCGCGAAGAAGCCCTGGTGCCTCGCGGCGTCGATCACGATGTCCACGTCGCCTCGCCAGACGATGCCGCTGACGGCCTCTGGCATTCCCCAGGTCATCAGGACCACGACATCGGCGTCGAGCTCCTCGATCGCCGCGAGGGCGCCCTCGACCGGGTCGTAGAGGCGCCGTCCGGCCACGAAAGCGATGGATCCTGGAGCGCCGACGGCCACGACGCCGAGGGTGTGGCCGTCGAGCTCGAAGAGGCGGGAGGGCGTGACGCCCTCGACGTTCGCGGAGATTGCCCAGGGGGGGATCTCGTCTCCGAGAGCGGGCAGGTCGTGCACCGTCAGGTTCGCGGCGTCGACCCCCAGGGCCTCGAAGGCCTCGAGCAGGATCCGGTTGTTCTCCGTGGCCTCTTCCCGGTCGTCGAGCCAGTAGCCGTCGAAGAACAGCAGGTGGTGGGCGTCGGTCCGGCGCTCCGATGCGCGCACGTAGGAGGCGACCCTCCCGAGACCGCCCCGCGGGCGCTGGCCGCAACCGCATGGGCCGAGGTTGCCCTCGAGCTCACCCCCGTAGAAGAGCACCAGGTCGGCGTCGACGTTCGAGACGCGCTGCTCCAGCGTGCCCCCGAGGACGAGCTCGCTGCGCTCCCGCTCCACGACGTGTGCTTCCGTCGGTGGAGACTTCGTCAGGGAGTTGGGTGTGCAGGCCAGCCACCAGAGCATGAGGGGATGATAGGTCGGTGGCGATGAAACGGGCGGTCCTCGGCGTTGTGGTGGCAGTCGGCCTGCTGCTCCACGTCGTGCAGCTGGTCGATGGCTGGGACAGGGTGCGCGATGCCGGCCACGGGCGCGACTTCGCCAGCTACCACTACGCGGTGAAGGCCGCGGCAGAGGGCCAGGACCCCTACGACAAGACCGCCCTGTCAGCCCTCGCCAAAGCCGAGGGCACGAGAAACGCGGTGCATCCCTACTTCTACCCGCCGCCGTTTCTGCTCACGATGGCGTGGGTGCTGCCGCTGTCCCTGGAGGCCGCCTACGAGACGTGGTTCTGGCTCGACTCCCTCTTCCTCCTGGCTGCCCTGCTGGCCCTCGTGAAGTGGCGGCCGGGTGTACCAGCCATCGCCATGGGCGCGGTGCTCCTCGCGAGCTTCACACCGCTGATCAACAACCACGTCATGGGTCAGGCGAACCTCCCGGTCGTGGCCCTGGTGGCCTGCGGGATGCTGGCGGAGCGAAGAGGCCGGGGGGTGCTCGGTGGCGTGCTCGTCGGTGTCGCCTGCATGCTCAAGATGAGCCCTGGACTGTTGGTCCTGTGGTGGCTCGTCCGCCGCCAGTTCAGACCGGCGGCTGCTGCCTGTGTGACCGCGGTCGTGCTCACCCTCGCGTCGCTTCCGTTGGTCGGGCTCGATGGCCAGCTGCACTTCTACACCGACGTGCTCCCTGGCCTCGGCGAGGGCGACTACAACGGCCTCACCGTCGAGATCGCCATGTTCGGGAACCACTCGATCCCGAACTTCTTCGCCCAGCTGTGGCCGGGTGGGCGGACCACCCTGTCGATGGCCGCCCGCGTCGGGAGCGGCATCACCTCCCTGGGGCTCGTCGCCGGGGCATTCTGGTGGCTGCGTGAGCCGGCGGACGACCTCGACCACCTCTCGGCGCTGGGCGCGCTGGTGGTGCTGATGCTCGTCGTGCCGGTCTACACCTACGAGCACCACGTCGTCTTCGCCGTGATCCCCTGGGTAGCGGTGGCCTGCGCGGTCTGGGAGGGGCGGCTCCATAGAGGCTGGATCGCGGCCCTGGCCCCTGCCTACGTGGTCGCGGCCTGGCAGCTCAGCCACTGGAAGGTGGTGGCGCTGGCCCAGGGGCCGCTGTCGGAGTGGGCGATGCAGGAAGCGAAGTCCCTCTCGCTGCTGTTGCTGGGCGTCGCCTGCCTGCTATCTGTCAGGCGCTCTCGGTGATCATCACGATGGCGCGGCGCCACTGGACCAACAGGCCTTCGTGCTGTGGCACCTTGGAGAAGAGCTCCTTTCGTGCGCTCAGGATGACGTCGCTGTCACGCTCCTCCGGCTCCTGGCAAGCCCACTGGTACAACATCCAGCGGGCCTCGAGGACTGCCTTGGCGGCCTCGGGCTCGACCTCGAAGGCCTCGACCGGGATCTGGCTCTTGAGCAGCGATCGTGCCGGATCTTCCTCGCACACGGGCCGCTCGGCGACGCGGCTCCTGATCGACGCGACGGCTGGCAGGTGCATGAGATGGAGATCGTCCAGATCCTCCTCCTCATCCGACTTCACGAGCTTCAGCGGTTCGATCATCTCGATGTCCTCGTCCTCGAGGTCGAGAAAACCGACGTCCTGGCTGTCTTCTTCGCTGTCTTCAGTCAGTTCTTCTTCGAACTTCCGGGCGGCATTGGAGCTCATGGGCACCTCGTTCACGCCGGGGATCGGAACGGGGGCTTGACACCCTTAGCCCTCGTCGACACCAGACTGTCGGATGCAGGGCGATCACAGAGGACACCGACATGGTCTGGCTTCTCGCGTGTACGGGCTCCGATCCCGACGACACACCCGACTCCACGGCGGACACTCACGACAGCGTCGCGGAGTTCACGCCTCCGGACTGGTGCCCCGCTCCCGAGTCCGGGAGGCAGGACGTCACCACCACCGACGGCAGCCCCTACTACGTGCAGCATCCCGAGGGTGACGGGCTCGACGCCCCCATCGTCGTCTTCCTGCCGGGCGGCAACGGCAAGGGCGGCGCCAACGGGCACGCGACCGCCTCCTGGGGTGCCTTCTTCGACGGCGACCCCCGGGGCTACCGGCTGGTGATGCCCTATGTCGAGGGCAATGACTACCCCCAGACCGACGTGCCGGATGTCGAGGCGGTGCTCGACGAGGTCCTCGCCTGCTTCGGCGGTGACGGCTCGCGGGTCCACCTCGCAGGGCACAGCAACGGTGGCTACCTCGCCTACAACGTCGTCGGCCCCGATCTCGCCGAGCGCTTCCTCAGCATCACCGGGGCCCCCGCCTACTTCGTGCAGTTCAAGTCCAACAAGCTCGAGGGCCTGGCCTTCCACAACTCCGCGGGCGAGACCGACACCGCCTGGCTCGGCTACATGGAGGACGCTCACGCGCAGCTGGAAGACGCTGGCTTCGAGAGCGAGCTCACGGTCTGGCCGGGCGAGGGGCACACACCGTCAGCCAGCTGGGATGGCCGCGACGGCATGTTCGCGTTCTGGGACGAGCACCAGTAGCGGCGCGCTCAGGTCAGGGCGCTGCTCAACCTGATGAAGTCATGGTCGGCTCCAGCGAGGCGCTCCCTGGCCAGCTCGATGTGCTCGGCTTCTTCGATGCCGATCCAGCGGCGGCCGGTCTGCTCGGCGACCGCAGCGGTCGTGCCCGAGCCGAGGAAGCAGTCCACGACGAGGTCGCCCGGGTCGCTCGCCAGCTCCAGGCAGCGCCGCAGGAGTCGCTCGGGCTTCTTGCCGTACTTGAAGCGCACGCCGCCCTCTCGCGCGATGCCTTCCCAGGAGATGTCGGTCCAGACATTGGTCAGCGGCCGTGAGGCGGTCCGCTTGCCGTCGATGACCCGGACCTGCTTCGCGTAGAAGAGCAGCTGCTGGCCGCGCAGCACGTGCTGGGGCTCGCGTCCCTGGCGCTCCAGGACGTGGACGCGGTCAGGATCGGCCTTGCTCCTCGCCTTGAGAGCCCTGATGGCCTTGCCCGACTTCGTATCGGAGATCGAGGCCAGCCTGCAGACCTGCTCGCAGTGTTCGACGCGGAGCTCGTCGGGGTCCACGCCGCGCTCGCGGGCGACCTCGCCCAGAGGTCGAAAGCGCCAGGCAGTGACGTCGTCGGCGGGGTTTTCGAGCCACATCGAGTAGGCGCGGTCAGGGGGCCTCGGCACGCGCTGGGTGTTCCAGCGGAAGCGCTCACGGTCCTTTGCGTACCAGAGCAGGTACTCGCTGGCCTTGAACAGCCCCCGGTTGACCGTTGAGAACTGAGAGGGCGGTCGCGCATCGATCGTGATGCGGTTGACGAAGTTGGCCTCGCCGAAGACCGAATCGAGCAACAGCCGCAGGCGGTCCATCTCGTTGTCGTCGATCTGGACGAAGAGCGAGCCCTCTGGCGAGAGCAGCTCACGCAACCCACGGGTCGTGCTGCGCATCAACTCCAGCCAGTCCTCTCGGCTCCTGGCGTCGTCGTAGCGCTGGCCGCGACCCGCCTTGTTGCCCGTGTTGTAGGGGGGGTCGATCCATGCGCATCGGGCCCTGCCGCGGAAGGTGGGCAGCAGGGCCTCGAGGGCTTCGCGCGAGTCGCCGTGGACGAGGTGGTTCTTCGCGGGATCGAACATGCGCAACCGGTAACGCCTCGCTCGTGCCCTGGTGTCCAAGGGGGCAGATGTTGAAGCCCCAAGAGGCGCGCTGGCTGTCGGTGGTGGTCGCGGATGACATGGTCCGCGGCGACCGCAGCTCGGCGAACCGGCGGGTCTCCCACTTGCTGCTCGACGACGGCGTCGCGGCGGGGCTGCGGTGCTGGACGCCAGCGGCAACATCTTCGCGGTGGCGCTCTCCGAGGCTGACCCGGAGCTCCAGCCCAGCGCGGCCTGGGGCGTCTTCTCGGGCACCCTGGACAGCGGCGACGCTGCTCGCGCTGATCGACGAGCTCCTCGACTTCGCCCGCATCGACGCTGGCAAGCTGTCACTGGAGGAGGAGAGCTTCGATCTGTTGGAGCTGGTCGAGGACCTCGCGTGGCTGCACGCAGCCAGCGCCCAGCGACGGGGCATCGACCTCATCTGCCGGGTCAGCACAGAGCTCCCGGCGAGGGTCGTCGGAGACGCCCTCCGTGTCCGGCAGGTGCTCACCAACCTCGTCGGAAACGCGCTGAAGTTCACGGCGGTCGGCGAGGTCTCGATTCGCGTTGACGTCGTCACTGAGGGCGAGGAGGACTGGGAGGTCCTCTTCGAGGTCGACGACACCGGCGTCGGCGTGCCAGAGGACAGCCTCGTGGACATCTTCGAGTCCTTCCACCAGGGCGACGGCTCGACGACGCGGCGCTTCGGAGGCACCGGGCTGGGGTTGGCGATCTGCAAGCGCCTGGTCGACGCCATGGGGGGCAAGATCGGCGTCAGCAGCGCCCTTGGCAAGGGGAGCCGGTTCTGGTTCACCGTGCCCTTGAGGCGGGATCCGGCTGCGGTGCGCGCCTCGGCCCGCGCGGTGCCGAGTGGACGTGTGTTGCTCGTGGACGACTGCGGCAGGTCCCGCGCGGCGCTCCGGGAGTACCTGGACGCGTGGGGACTGGATGTCCGAGAGGCGAGCGACTCGTTGGCGGCGCTCTCCGCCCTGGACCGAGCGGACTTCGACCTCATCATCCTCGATGGCCAGCTTCCGGGCGGTGGCACCTTGCTCCGGGCGGGGCAGTCGTCGCTCACCATCCTGCCGATCGACGAGGCGGATCCGAGCCGATCCGACACGCTCGCGCGTCCTGTGCGACGGCGGCAGCTGCGGGATCGAATCGCGGTTCTGCTCTCCGGCGAGCAGGATGAAGAGGTCATCGTCCCGGTCTACGACCACCATCTCCTGGCCCCCCGCATCCTCGTCGCGGAGGACAACCCCACCAACCAGCTCGTGGTGGGACGCATGCTCGAGTCCCTCGGCTGCGAGCCGGTCCTGGTGGACGATGGGGAGGCAGCGGTGGAGGCGCTGCGCGAGGAGCAGTTCGATCTCGTGCTCCTGGACTGCTTCATGCCTGGCCACGACGGCTTCGAGGTCGCCCGGATCGCCCGCACCCAGCTCGGCCTGGACCTTCCGATCGTCGCCCTGACGGCCCACGCCGTGGATGGGAACAAGGAAGCCTGCTTGGAGGCGGGCATGAACGACTTCCTCGCCAAGCCCGTCACGATGGACGCCCTCGCCACCACGGTCGACCGCTGGGTCGGACTCCCGCTGGTCGTGCTGCCGATCGCCTCGTCGAGCTAGGTCTGGCCCATCGAGGCCAAGGCGAGGCGAAGGTCCTCGTCGTCTCGGATCTCCAGCACGTCGATGTTGCCGCCGCAGGCATCGCAGAACTGCTGGTCCGGCAGGCTCCGGCAGCGGGTGCACACGAAGTAGGGGCGCTCCATGTTTCGCAGCCGGTCCTGGAAGTCCGGGTCGAGGGGGACCGCCTGTGCCTGTCGGAACTCGCCGGACTGGGGGTTGCCGTGCACGAGCAGGAGACCCCCGATGATCACGAAGACCAGCCCGATGGCGGGCACCACGATGAAGAAGCCGTTGTTCGCCACGTAGTCGAACGCGGTGAAGCCGAAGAGCCCCGCCGCGATGAGCAGGGAGATCACACCGCCAGTTCGTCCACTCGAGAGCAGGGCGTCCACGAGCGCACTCATGTGCTCACACTACCCCGAGGATCCCGACCTCCACGAGCCGGCGGCAGGAGCTGTCGAGGTCCTCGTCGGCGACGAGGCGAAGGTGTACGCCGCCTCTTCGGCGCGCTTCTTCGGCGAGAGTCGCGCCGAGTCGCTCCAGGCGCTCGAGGTAGCGCTCCACCGTCGGCCGGTCGAGCACCACGTCGACCTCGCCGCCGGTCTCCGCGTCGCGGAGGCGCACGGCACCACCCTCGGGGGGGCGGTCGTCGAAGGTCGACAGGACCTGGACGAGGGCTACACGACCCGCGCGAACCCCGCGCAGCCAGCGCTCGGGACCGTCCGGGACGAGGAAGTCCGAGACCAGCACGAAGAGGCCACCTGAAGAGGTCTCGAGGGCGCCGACGGCTTCGCCCAGAGGACGAACGCCCTTGAAGTCCACGCCCTCGCGGAGCAGGCGCTCCACGCTGATGCGCTCCTCCCTGTCGCCGAGCGCGCGGATCCGCACGTGGAAGCCCTCGGCTGCGGCGCTGCGGGCGAAGAGCGCCGCGAGATCGACGGCGCGCTGGGCCTTGTCCGGGTCGGTCGCCATCGACGCGCTGGCGTCGATGAGGAGGTCGAGGCTCGGGCGGATCTCCTCGCGATAGCGCTTCAACAGCAGCTGGTCGGAGCGGGCGTAGGCCCGCCAGTCCAGGTGCCGCACGTCGTCGCCGGGCTGGTAGTTCCGGTGGTCCTGGAACTCCGTCGAGGAGCCCGTGCCTCGGCCCTTGTGCATTCCCGCGGGGCCGTGGGCCGGCGGCAGGCGCAGGCTCAGGACGTAGCGCTCCGCCAGCGCGGCGGCTTCAGCGCGTGGCCGCACGGTCTCGGGCCTCCTTGCTGGCCAGCCCCAGGCGGCGCAGCCCGCGCACGACGCGCGGCAGGTTCACGAGCGCGGTGACCGCGACGCCGATGGCCAGGATCTCCGGGAGGGACTCGTGGCCATCGATGGCGCGCTCCAGGGTGTGGAAGGGGTTCCCGACGTGCTCGAACTCCTGGAGGTCCCAGTCGCCGATGACCGCGCCGATGACGCTCGGGACGAAGAGGCAGGCCAGACAGAAGACGGGCACGCTGAACACCGCGGCGATGCGGCCCTTCGTCATGTGGGTCCAGCGGTTGAAGAAGGCGGTCGGGAAGCCGACCCCGATGAAGAGGTACGAGGTCGAGATCAGCACCGCCGCCTGGACCTCGTAGTAGTCCCAGTCCAGGACCGCGACCGAGCTCAGCGGTGGCGCGGACAGCAGGAGCACCACGATGCCGGTGAGCAGCGCGCCCAGGAGCAGCACGGCGTGGGAGCCGCCGGGCTGGAACGGAGCCGACAGCAGCGCCCCGCGGCGGGGGACGTCGATCCAGGCCCTCCGACCCATGCGCTCGGGCTCGGTCAGGAAGCCGGTGAAGGGGACGAGCAGGACCATGCAGAGGTAGGCCGTGACGATGGCGATTCCTTCCTCTTCGCTGTGCCCGGCCTGGTCGATGGCGTAGAGCCCGGCGATGGCCGTGAGGCTGACCAGCACCGTCAGGATTCGCAGCGGCCGCGTGCGGTTCTCCTCCGGGTGGGCGATGCGGGCGACAGCCGCGGCGAAGCCGAAGGCCCCCGCGGCGCCTCCGTGGAAGGTGAGGGCCCCCCAGACCCACCAGAACTCGTCGTGGGTGATGGTGTCCGGGCTCGAGATCAGCTCGCTCGCCAGCGCCACTGCGATGCCCACGCACCACAGGAGTCCGCCGCCGAGCACGGTCATCAACAGCACGCGCAGCAGGCGGTTCGTGCCCAGCCACGAGGCCGCTATGGTCACGCAGGACAAGAAGCCGCCGAAGAGCACCACCGTCAGGACGCTCACGCCGAAGGCGGCGATGTCGACCCCCGGGAGCAGGAAGGCCAGCCCGAGGAAGGGCAACAGCGCCAGGAACATCAAGCCGATCTGGACGAGGGACGCCAGGAGCCGGCCGAGCACCACCTGGCGTGGACTCAGCGCCGTGAGCAAGAGGACCTGCGTGCGTTCGGTGTCCCAGTTGCCGCCTGCCGCGAGGAAGGCCTGGAAGGGGACGAGCCCCATGACGCAAGCGGCGAGGCAGAAGAAGACGACGCCGAAGAAGATCTTGCCGAGCTCGTCGGGGTCATCGACGACGCTCAGGAGGAAGCTCCCGGCGAGGCAGGCGATGACCAGCGCCAGGGCGTAGGTCCCCCAGAAGTACTTGCTCCGGACCGCTTGCCGAACCTCCTTGACGAGGATCGGGTTGATCCGGTCGTCGACCCAGGTCAGGACTCCCGAGACCAGGATCACTGGACGTTCCCCTCGGTCAGGGAGAGGAAGACCTCCTCGAGATCGGCCTGCAGAGACCGGAACTCGATGACCTCCAGGCCCCGGGTGATGGCAGCCGCCAGGACCCTCGCGGCTCCCCCCTCGTCCTTCACCGAGAAGACGACCGCGTCCCCGTCGCAGCGCACGTCGTGGACCTCGGGCTGCTCGGCGAGGAAGCGCTCGAGCTCTACGGCATCACCGAGGTGGCGAATCGAGAAGACCGGGTCGGGCTGCAGGCGCTTCTGGATGTCGGTGACCTTTCCGGAGGCCCTGACGCGCCCTTGCTCGATGACCGCGACGACGTCGCAGATCTCGGAGAGCTCCGTGAGGATGTGGGAGCTGATGAGCACTGCCTTTCCGAGCTCGTTGGCAAGCACGGCCAGCAGCTCGCGCAGCTCCACCCGGGCGCGGGGGTCGAGGCCCGCGGCCGGTTCGTCGAGGATGAGCAGGGCCGGATCGTGGAGCAGGGTCACGGCCAGGCCGGCGCGCTGCCGCATGCCCTTCGACAGGGCCGTGCAGTCCTTGCCCACCAGCGGACCCAGGCCAGTGAACTCCACCACGTCGGCGATGGCTTTTCGGCGACCCTTGCCGCGCAGGCCCTGCGCCCTGGCGTGGAAGTCGAGGTAGTCCCCCACCGGCATGTTCGGCTCGGAGGCGTAGGCATCAGGCATGAAACCCAGCTGACGCCTGGCCTCGCGGGGGTGTGTCAGGACGGAGAGACCACCGATGAGCACGTCGCCGGCGTCCGGGAGGTCCAAGGTCGCGGCGATGCGCATCGTCGTGGTCTTGCCTGCCCCGTTCGGCCCGATGAAACCGCAGATCTGCCCGGCTTCGACGTGGAAGGAGACATCATCGACCGCCTTGACGTCACCGAAGGCGCGGTGCAGCTCGCGGATCGTCAGGGCGCGGCTCACGAGTCCTCCATCACGCCGACCACCCAGTGCTCGCCGGCCTCTTCCTTCACCTCGACGCCTTCCGTGTCGAGGAAGGGAGAGGTCTCGATGCGGGCGACGTAGGTCCCCACCGGCCAGTCCATCGCGCGGTCGGGCCAGGGCGAAGGGGTCTTCGTGGCCATCTCGCTTTCCCAGAGCATGGCCAGCTCTGGCTCGAGATCCTCGATTGGTTCGAGGACGGCGCTGTCCCCCTCCTCGAGGTCCTCGATGAGGAACCAGCCCTCGTCCGTCCTCACGATGGCGGTGAGGATGTCGGCTCCGAGCGCGTTGGCGGCCTCGTCACCGACCAGGTCGAGGCGCTGGCGTGCGCTGCCCTCGGACAGCACCACCTGTCGCGTCCCGGTCCTGACGGGGGCGAGATCTCCGCCGAGGACACGTCCCTGCTCCCAGGTGATCTGGGGGTTGAAGTCCCAGTCCGGGGAGACCGGGAAGTGGAGGGTCTCGGCGGCTGGTCGCAGGCCTCCTCGCGGGGAGAAGCCGATGTAGAGCTGGCGCACGTTGTGGGTGGCCGCCGTGTGTGTGCGCTGGTCGAGCATCGTCATGCTGTGGCTCGCGGTGCGCACGCCGAGGCCGTTGTGTGCGATCCCGTAGCCGACCATCACGGCGGTGGAGCTCAGGGCGATGATCGGGGTCGTCGCGAGCAGGCTCGCGGGACGCTTCAGCAGGCGCACGACGAAGGCGTTGACGGGGCCGAGCAGGATCGCGATGCCGAAGATGAGGAGCGCGAAGGCGCCGCGCGGGAGGTGGCCGACCCCTGGGATCACGGGCAGGGCTCCGGGGTCGTTCCCGGTGGGCCCTCGCGGGAGGCGGCGGGACAGCGGGCTGCTCCAGGCGGGCTGGACGACAGAGCGGACGATCAGCGGCTGGTCGAGCTCCTCCTCGCTCAGGAATGCGAGCTGTCCGAGCCCCATCGACCGGCTGTTCAAGCCGGGCAGCAGTCCGGACTCCAGCCAGGGCGTCCAGGCGAAGCGCTCCTCCATCCAGGGCGAGAGCAGATCGTCCGCCGCGGCGAACCCGGGGCCTTCGTCACCCACGACCACGAGGCTGCCGCCGAGGCGGACCCAGCTCGTGATCGGCTCGAGCTCCTCGCGCGCTGGCGTGCCGTCGCGGACATCGAGGATGACGAGCCCGAGGCTGCTGTAGGCCCCCTGGTTCTTGGGGAGGTCCTCGAAGCCCACGGCGCCGATCGCGTTGATGTCCGACAGCACCAGGCGGTCGACCCAGGCGTAGGTCGAGTCGTAGTCGGGCTCGCTCGCCGAGACGAGGAGCACGCTGCCACGCCCGTCCGTGGAGCGCTCGTAGGGTCCGATGGACGACAAGGAGGTGATCCAGTCGTTGCCTTCGAAGACGGTGAGCGAGTGCTGGGCGGAGTGGTCCAGGTAGCCGGGCAGCAGGAACTCGAGGGTGCGACGCTCCCCGGGCTCCAGCACGACGGTGCGGGAGGTGTTCGCCGAGTAGCCATAGGACTCGATCAGCTCGATGCGGATCTCGCGGGTCGCCTTGGAGCTGTTGTCGACGCGAATCTCGACGGGCACGTAGCCCCGCTCGACCTTCAGCGGCCAGGCGTAGCGACTCTCGATGGCGATGCCGTTGTCGCCGCCGGAGTAGACCTGCGCCGCCATGGCGCCCGCGAAAAAGGCGAAGAGCACTTCTCAGGCGACCTCGCCCGGGAGGGCCTCTGGGAGCTCGTCGACGTGGGCCAGCACCGCCTCGGAGAGGCTCCTGCCGTCGTGCCCGTCGAGCTTGCCGCGGTAGTCGACCACGACGCGGTGGCCCAGGGCGTGCGGGGCGACGGTGCGGACATCGTCGAAGCCGACGTTGGGTCTGCCAGCGAGCAGGGCGTGAGCGCGGGCGGCCTCTGCTATGCCGATGGCTGCGCGCGGGCTGGCGCCGTAGCGCACGTTTCGCTTCACCACGTCCGGGGCACCGGGAGAGCCCGGGTGCGTCGCGTCGACGAGGCGGGCCGCGTAGCGGGCGACGGCCTCTGGCAGGAAGATCGCGTCCACCAGGGCGAAGAGCTCGTCGAGGTGCTCGGAGTCCGTGACCGGTGTGGCCTCCGGGGGACGTCCGCCGCGGCGCTCGCGGATGATGGTGGTGAGCGTGTCGGGACCGACGCGGTCGACGGTGAGCTTGAACAGGAAGCGGTCGAGCTGGGCCTCTGGGAGGGGGAAGGTGCCCTCCAGCTCGATGGGGTTCTGGGTCGCGAGGACCCAGAAGGGAGCTGGCAGGACGTGGGTCTCTCCGAGCACCGTGACGCGGCGCTCCTGCATCGCCTCCAGGAGCGCGGACTGGGTGCGCGGCGAGGCCCGGTTGATCTCGTCGGCGAGCACGACGTTTCCGAAGATGGGGCCCTTGTGGAAGACGAAGCGTCGCTGCCCGTCCTTCTCCTCCAGCACCTGTCCGCCCGTGATGTCGCCGGGCAAGAGGTCCGGTGTGAACTGGATGCGGCGGAAGTCGAGGCCGAGCAGGCCGGCGAGGCCCTTGACGAGCTCTGTCTTTCCGAGGCCGGGCAGGCCCTCGAGCAGCACGTGACCACGGGCCAGCGCGGCGACGACCGTGAGGTGGACCAGCGCCCCCTGGCCGAGCAGGCGCGTGTTGAGACCGTCGAGCAGGCCCTTGGCGAGGTGCTGGCCCCGCTGGACGTCTTCGGGGGAGAGCAGGTCGGACATCTAGTCGTCTTCCGAGTCTGAGCTGAAGAAGGTGGCGACGGCGTCGCGGTGTTGAGGAGCCAGGTCCCGGCGCCAGGTGTTGGCGCCGTGGCTCTGGGCGGTGGCGCGGGCGGCGTCGCCCTCTGCGTGGACGTCGACCTCTGCGTCGGCGAAGGCCTCGCCGAGCAGCATCGTGTGCTCGAGGTCGATGTTGGTGCCAGGTGGCAGGACCGTCGGGGCGAACTGCTCGGAGTGATCCGCGCGCTCGTCCCCGAACTCCAGCGGAGCGGTGCCCGGGCCGCGGGTGATGCCGCCCTCGCCGGGCTCGCCGTTGGCCAGCGCGAGCGCCATCGCGTCACCCTCGCACTCCCCGCCGGGCTGATCGCACTGGCCCTCGCCCTCGATGAGCTGGGCGGACTCGAGGCGCACGCGGCCCTCGTCGATGGCTTTCTGGAGAGCATCGGCCATCGCCTGGGCCTGCTCGGGGCTCATCTGCGGCAGCCCGTCGAGGCCGTCGAGCTTCGAGGCCATCTCTGCGAGCTCCGGCGGCAGCTTGCGGGTCAGACCGGCCGCTGCGAGCTCCGAGAGGGCCTTCTCGATGGACTCCTGGAGCGGGTCGGTGCCGCTGCGTCCGTTGGCCAGGGCGTCCTCGGCGCGCTCGGCGGCCTGGTCCAGCTCCTGCGCCAGCTGCTCGAGGCGCTCTTCGGTCGCGTCGACCGCCTCGAGGTTGGCCTCGCTGGCCTCTGTGGCGTCCGCGAGGTCCTCGATCGTCTCCTCGATCGCCTCGACCTCGTCCTCCTCGATCTCTGCGACCTCTTCGATGGCGTCGAGCTGATCCTCCAGCTGCTCGATGGTCGCGTCGGGGAGTCCCGCTCCGGGACCCCTCGGCAGGTCGCTCACCGGGATGAGGAAGGCCAGGGCGGAAAAGGCGAGACCGGGGATGGGCCATCTCCAGGGGAGGCGCATCGTCGGAGTCCCGCTGGCGCTGGCGATCCAGCGCAGGTCGGGCTTCTCCAGCGCGGTGAGGACGCGCCCGTCACCGCCGTCGAGCCAGGCAGCTGCGGTGCCCTCTGAGACGAAGCGGGTGCGGGCGACGAGCCACGCAGAGGCCGGGACGATCGCCAGCGGCAGGAAGCCGGGCCACCAGGCCTCGCGCAGCCAGAGCCGGAACATCAGGACGACGGCGCCGACGATGAACAGCGCCACCCCCGTGTGGCGAAGGAGCTCGCCGGTGTAGGCCGCCACGGCGATGCGGCGCTGAACGAAGCGGACGTGGTCGCGGAGGCTCACGGGCGAATCCTAATCGCGGGTCGCAGAGAAGACGTGCAAGCTCTGCGGACTCTTTCAGCGCGGGCTGGTTCCATGCCTGACCGACTGGGCTCTCCGGGCTCCTGAAACACCCCCGTCACCTGTGGCGTTTCGCACAGGCCGCTGGGCGTGTCGACTCGATCCCTGGATGCGTGCTCCCAGAGGACCCGCGTCATGGCGTCGTTTCCGCGAAACGGACGGGCTGGCACGCTCCGTGCGGCCCCTGAGCGTGCAGGAGCCGGCTCCTCGGTCCCCGCGTCAAGGAGGCAACATGCCCGCTCTCGATCCCCGCATCCTCGCCGTGCTCGGTGTCACCGCACCGCTGGTGCTCCTCGGGTGCAACAACGGCGACGACTCCGGCGACAGCAACGCCGCCTGCGCGGACGGAATCTCCGCCGACACCCTGAGCTCCAAGGCGGTGAGCGCCGGCCCCACCCTGGACGGGGTGGCCGACGAGGCAGCCTGGGACTGCCTGGACACCTTGGAGATCGACCTCGCCGCCAACATCGTCTACACCCCAGAGGGCGCCCCGGTCCAGGAGGACGGCGGGGTCTGGACGCTGGAGATGTCCCGCAGCCTGACCACCAGCGCCGGCGCGGAAGAGGACGTGCAGTTCGACGACCTTGGCGCCGAGTACCTCTTCGGCGTGGCGGTCTTCGACAACACGCAGATCAACCACGCGGTCCACGACGGCGTGTTGAAGCTGGTCTTCCTCGAGTAGTCGGACGATTAGACCCGCTGGGAGCCGGGGGGGGCTCCCGGCGCCTGCTCTGGGCCCTCAGCCTTCCGGCGTCCACCCGTCGAGGCTGACCGTTGCCTCCAGTAGATCCATGTCTCCGGTGACCTGCTGCAGCTTCTGGTTGCCGAGCTCGAGCTGGCGGTTCATGCCGACGATGAGCAGGCGGCGGAAGACGTGGGCCTCTCCGGTCTGCTCGGCGAGCAGCGCGTAGAAGCGGGTCGCCGGCATGCGAAGGAGTTCGCATCTCCCCTTGGCCTGGCAGGAGGCGCTGCGCTGGGTCCCGTTGACCAGGCCCATGTGGCCGAGCAGCGCCGGGGCGCGGACGATCGCCAGGGGTCCGTCGCCGGGGATGCCGCGCTTGCGGACCTCGATGAGACCCTCCAGCAGGACCCACATCTCCTGGGCGATGCCGCCCTCTGCGCAGAGGTGCTCGCCGTCCTCGAGCACGAAGGCCTCGCAGTCATCCAGGGCGAGCGTCAGCATGCGCGGGTTCATGCCGATCCCGTGGCGGTCCAGGAGGAGGCGCGCGGCGGTGTCGATCATCGGCCCACCTCTCGCAGGAACCTCTTGAGGCGCTGGGCCAGGGTCTCCTGGGGCGCGTCTTCCTCCGGAGGCTTCGCGGCGCGCTGGATGGCGTGGTTGCTGGCGTGGATGCGCCGGGAGAGCATGGCGACGAGGTGGACCTGCATCGAGACCACCGCAGGGTCGGTTCGCCAGTCGTCCAGGAGTGCCGGCGTTATGACCACCGCGGTGCTCTCCACCACCGACAGGACGAGCGCTTCACCGCGGTGACCGTCGCGCATGAGCGCGGTCTCTCCGACCAGCTCGCCGGGCCACACGTCGGCGACGATGCTCTCCACCCCTGGCAGCTTGATGGCCAGGCGGCCGCTGGTCAGCAACAGCGCGTGGTCAGCCTCGGCTCCCGGCTCGAAGAGCAGCTCACCGGGCGCGAAGCTCCTCTCTTCTCCCGAGAGACGACACAGCGCCTGCATGTCGCCCTCGGGGAGGCGTGACAGTCCGCGAATGGCGCCTCGACCCAAGCTCATGGTGCGGGTGTACCACGAGCGAAGACCTCGTCGGCGAGCTCGACCATCGCGCCTCGGAACGCGGGCGCGTGTTTCGGATCGACGAGGCGGGCCCTCACGATCCAGACGTCGCGCTCGCCCGCATCGCGGTGGACCTCTGGGGCGCGATCGGGGGCGAGGTAGGGGGAGAGCAGGGCGAGCTCCTCCAGGGCGTGCCGGACCCGACTCGCGTCATGACAGAGGGGGACGTGGATGCGTACGCGCACGGGGACGAAGCGATCCGGGTCCGTGTGGAGGGTGGCCTCGAGGAAGACCCGGTTCGGGACCGTGAGGAGCTGCCCGCCGTCCTCCAGCAGATCGACGTGGCGCAGCCCGATGGCTCGGATGACGCCCTTGTGCTCGGCCAGCTCCACGCGCTGGTCCACCACGAGGCGGTGCTCGACGACCAGGACCACGCCGGCGACGAAGTCGCGGAGGACATCGCGCGAGGTCCATCCGACAGCAAGGGCCACTCCGATGAAGACATACGCGGGGGCGGGGTTCAGGCCCTGGGGCAGGAGCATCAGGGCGGTGATCAAGACGGCGGACAGCGTGCCGATCCGGAGGCACACGACGGTGCCGCGAAGCAGCAGTGGAAGCAGGCCGCGACTGGGAAGTCGGACCAGGAGCCCTCGCTCGATGCCGCGGGTGGCCAGCAGCATCAGGACTGCGAGCAGGGCGGCGACCAGGGCCTTCCTCAGGCTCGGCTCGGGGGTCACCGGGAGCTGGCGGGCGACCTCCCGCTCGGGCTCCGGAGCGTCCACGGTGGGGGCCGTGGGCGCGACCGCCTCCGGCGCCACCGGCTCCTCGGGTTCGACGGGCTCGGTGAGCTCGGGGAGGGGCTCCTCGGGGACCTCTGGCTGGCCGAAGTCCGGGGGGAGCTCCGGCCCGAAGACCTCGCCGGAGATGTAGGGATCGCCTGCCTCGACGACCCTGCCGGAGAGGGGGTCGATGACGTCGAGTCCGCGCTGGAAGCCCTCGCTTGGGGTGTAGCCGTCGGGCCAGGGGCCCAGGACCCCGCTGCGGCCCGCGTCGTCCTCTGGCGTCACCCACGGGCGCGGCTCGGCGACCTCGACGGGCTCGGTGAGACCGGTGTCCTGGGCAAGGGCCAGAGCGAGCAGGATCATCCCTGGAACCCTCGCTCGACGAGGACCCGGTGCAGCGCCGCGACGAGGTGGTCGGCGAGCACGTAGCGTCCCTTTCGGGTGCGCTCCACGAGGCCCAGGTGGCCCAGCATCGCGAGCTCGGCCCGGGAGCGGTCTTCGTCCTTGCGGAACTGCCGCGCGTGGAGGTGAACGTCGATGCGCCCCTGGCGAGCCAGCTGGCGGAGGGTGAGCAGGGTCTCGTCGCTGAGGCTGCGCAGGGCCGACAGGGGGGTGTCGGGGACGTCCCCGATGACGATGAGGTCGTTGCGCGAGTCGACCTCCGTCGCCGACGCCATCCACAAGGCGAGCGCGTCGGAGAGCACGCCGCCGGTAGCTTCGTGGAGGTGCTCGAAGTAGGCCTCCTCGTAGAGCTCGTCGCGACCGCGACCGCGACCGCGGGCGAAGGCCTCCTTCAGCGACCAGCCCAGGCTGCTCTCTGGGGCCGCGAAGCGCAGGCCGTAGCCGCTCATTCCGTGGCGCTGGAGGATGCTGGAGCGCAGGGCGTGGGGGCTCAGCGGGCGCAGCCGGAGGGTGTGCGGGAAGACCTCTGAGAGCGAGACGACGCGGTCGGCGTAGGCCCACACGGTCTTCTCTATCGACAGCAGGAAGGCGTTGAGACCCTGGTCCTCGACGACCAGCCTGGCGAAGGCCCGCAGGGGCGCGAAGCCGCCGGGCTCGATGGTGAAGAGCCAGTGGGCCCCCTCGACGACGACCACCACGCCGCCGGTCGCCTTGGCTGCGATCTGCTCGATCTCGTCTGGGTCCTCGACGTAGCCGGTGAGCGTGTGGCGCACGACCTTCACGTCCAGCCCGCGCAGCACGAAGTTGACGGCGGCTCCCCTGGTGTCCTGGCCGGCGCCGAGGATCGAGACGCTGCGTGAGGCCCCGGTCTCGTGCCCGGAGAGCACCCGGCGGATCCGGCCCAGCTCCTGCTCGCGGCCCTCGAGCAGGTCGGCGGCCTCCAGGGTGGCGTCGCTGAAGAGCCTGCGGAACACGACCGGCAGCTCGACGGGGCTGACCGGGGCGGTGAAGTCGTCCGGACCGATGGTCTCTGGCGGCGCCTCCGGCAGACCCAGGCGGCGGCGGGCATCCTCGTAGGCCTCTGTACCCATCGTCCGTCTCAGGGCGTCGTCGAGGTAGCTGCCGAGCTCGCCGAAGCTCTCTGCACCTCCGGTGATGATGCGCCGCCGCCGCTCGATCTGCCCGCGCGCCAGGCGACGGCGGACCTCGTCCCAGCGCCCACCGACGAGGAGGTCGTGGAAGCCCTCGATCTGGTCGAAGACGGCGGCCCGGATGCGCTCGTGTGAGAGCCGGCCGAGATTCTCGTGCTGGGTGTGGAGCTGGCCGAGGCGCGCGGCGAAGCGCTCCATCGTCGCCAGCAGCGTCTCCCGGAGGACCTCCCTGGCGCCCGCGGGGACTCGATCCCCCTGGGCGGCCACGACGCCCAGCTCGGTGTGGGCGAGCTCGACGTTGAAGCTGAGGCTGCGCTGGAGCTCCTCGGTGGCCCGCACGATGACCTCGACCTCCTTCAGGAGCTGCTCGAGGATCAGCGACAGGTCCCGCCCGACCTCGGCGTCGAGGTAGCCGGTCGCGAGCTCGCGGAAGGGGATGTCCTCCAGCCGGGGCGGGGCGGGCAGGCGGCGTCCGGTGAGCCCCGGGGGGTTCAGGGCGACCTGGAAGTGGTCGGTGAGGTGGTCCACGCCGTCGGCGAGCGCATCTCGCAGGGGCTCCACAACGGACTCGCTGCGGAGGCTGTCCCGCATCGCCTCGGCGATCGACAGGGCGTCCTCGATCACGTGCAGCGTGGGCTCGCAGCAGGCCTCGATCCTCGAGAGCATCGGGTCCGGACCGAGCTCCTCTTCGAGCACACCCACCAGCGTCTCGATCCCGGAGTCCAGTCCGGTGACGATGCGCCCGAGCTGGACCACGACGCGCCCGTGGAGCTCCCGCTCCAGCTGGTGCCCGTGCTGGTCGACGGCGTCCTCGGCCAGGTCTCGCAGGCAGAGCAGCTGGAGCTCCATGGCCATTCCGTTGGCGATGGCCCGGGTCAGGTCCCGGCTGTGGGCGAGGCCCGTCCCCAGCTCTTCGAGGGCTTCCTTGCGCGCCGAGTAGACCTTGCTGAAGCGGTAGTCCCGCGTGGTCAGACTTGGCGTCCCGGCGGTGCCGAGGAAGCGATTGAACTGCTTGTAGGGGCGTCCGACGGCGGCAGCTGCGACTCGCACGGTCTCGTCGGCCAGCCGGTCGACCTCGCGCTGGGCGATCTGGAACTCCTCCTCGATCTCCTCGAGCAACAGAGCGAGCAGGGACTCCCACTTCTCGGCCACGAAGTCCTCGTGCTCGAGGAGGTTGTCCTCGCTGCGGCGGAGGAGCTCGAAGACGTTTCGGGTCCGGGCCAGCAGGTGGCGCTCGGACAGCGCCATGAGCCCGGCTAGCTCGCCGAGGTGCTGGGGGGCGTGACCAGACAGCGTGTACCGCGCGAGCGGTCGGATCTCGACGACGCGCAGGTCGTGGCCGAGTCCCAGACCGCGCACCCCTCGGGCCAGGAGCTTCGAGGCCCGCACCAGCCGCGAGTCGCCCTCCAGCGGCCGCAGGAATCCATCTTCGTAGGGCACCTCCGTCGCCTGCGGCAGCGCGTCGACGGCCTTGTCGATCGCTCGCACGAGCTCCAGGAGCACCTCGTGTTCGTGGCGGAAGTCCACCGTGGCGGCCCGGTCGAGGATGTGGTTCTCCCAGCTGGTGGCGAGCCGCCGGCGGCTCTCGCGGACCGCCTGGGCCATGTCCTCCGGGGTCGTGTTGGGATCGGACGCCTTGGCCGTCAGCCGTCGGTGGTAGCGCAACATCTCGCGCCGCAGCTGGCTGAGGAAGTCCTGGGCCGAGCGGCGGCGACGCGCCGTGGTCGAGCTCCGCAGCTCCCTCGTGAGGTGCTGGAGCTCGGCCTTCAGCTCCCTGGAGAGCTCCAGCAGCCTCCGCCAGCTGACCAGCGGCGGCTCGCCCCAGGGGTCGAAGTGCGTGTGGCCCGGCTCGGGCAGCCACTCGGGCAAGGGCCTGTCGATCTCGGCGGTGGCGTCCTCTGCGAGGCTGTAGTCCTCGGACAGCGTGGGGTCGTCCTCCCGCTGCGTCTCCCCCGCGAGGCCGAGGGTGACCTTGAGCAGCACGGGCCCGAACATCTCGTTGATCGCGATGCCGGCGACCGCCATGGTGGCGAGGCTGGCTCCGGTGTCGCCGAGCTGGGAGATCGCGGTGGCCATGGCCAGGGCGATGCCGGCCTGGGCGCCGAAGCCGAGGAAGCCCCAGCGGCTGAAGATGCGTGGCCCCCGAGCCAGGATCGAGCCCGCGGCGGTGCCGGCGTAGAGGCTGGCCAGGCGCGCCGCGAACAACAGCGCGGCGAAGGCTGCGCTCTCACCGAGGCCGCGCAGGTCCAGGTGGGCCCCGGCGAGGAAGAAGAAGACGACGTAGATCGGCAGCGACAAGCGGTCGACGGCAGCCTTCAGGGTCCCGTGGGCGCGGGTGAAGTTGCGCACGACGAAGCCGGCGAAGAGGAAGGACAGCAGCGGATCGACGCCGATGAGCCCGGCGAGCCAGGTGACCCCGAAGCAGAGCCCCGCGAGGATCAGCAGGAACTCCTGGCCGACCCAGCGGATGCAGGCGGTGACGCCCACGCCGAGGGCCCCTCCCAACAGCACGCTCCCGCCGATCTTCAGCAGCAGCTCGACCGCCAGGCCCTGCTCGGAGGGCTCCGCTCCCAGCGAGGTGCCGACCACGCTCATCGCCACCGCGAAGAGGACGACGACCACGACGTTGTTGAGGACCGAGACGCCGAGCACCGTGTCGGTGACCGGCCCCTTGGCGTTGGTCTCGTGCACGATGGCGATGCTGGCGGCGGGGCTCATCGCCGAGCCGATGACGGCCAGCAGGACCGCTGCCGCGACCTTCACCTCTGTGGGCTGCTCCACGAGGAAGGGCACCGCGAAGCCGTCGATGGGGCCAGAGAGCAGCCAGACGAGTCCGCCGAGCACCGACAGCAGCAGCAGGAACTGGAAGCCGAGGATCCCGCTGAGCAGCTTGGCGCCTCGCTTCAGCGCCGGCAGCCCGAGGGCCCCCCCGGCGCTCAGGGCGATGAGGGCGACAGCCAGGTTGTCGAAGAGACTCAGGTCCCGGATCGTGTGCTCGTCGA
This sequence comes from Myxococcota bacterium, assembly GCA_036012755.1. Classification (GTDB taxonomy): domain Bacteria; phylum Myxococcota_A; class UBA796; order UBA796; family CAJQPC01; genus JAAESX01. The sequence continues at coordinate 45,677 of DASCPX010000189.1, forward strand.
GAACGACCATCCAGTCGGGCGTGTGGAGCACCTCGTGGGCGTGGTGCCCGCAGAGGATGCCGGTCACGAGGTAGGCCGTGATGTGCGGCAGCTTGACGGTCTCGAGGATCTCGCCGAGGGTGAAGGCCGCCAGGATGATGAACCCGAAGGTCGCCATCGAGACCGGGTTCAGCAAGCCCTCGTGGGGCTGGTGCACCGCCTGGAGGAAGAGCATCAGGACGAAGAGCAAGACGACGATGAGGCCCTTCGTGAGGCCCTCTCCGAGGCTGAGCCTGTCGCCGACCATCAGCGCCTCCAGAACCCTGGCGTCAACAGCGCCAGGACTGTGAGGAACTCGAGGCGACCCAGGAGCATGAGCGCCGAGAGCACCAGCTTGGTCGGGCCCGAGAAGAAGCCGAAGTTGTCCGTCGGGCCCACCATCCCGAAGCCCGGACCGACGTTCGCCACGCAGGCCAACGAGGCCATGATCGAGGTCGTCCCGTCCACGTCCTCGACCAGCGCAACCCAGATGGCGCCGAGGCCGACGGTCATCACGTAGACGCCCATGAAGGCGAGGATTCCCGTGAGCGACTGGTTGGACACCACCGCCCGCCCGACGCGGACCGGGTCGATGAGGTGGGGTCTGAAGCTCCGCTTGAGCTCCGAGACCGCCGCCTTCACCAGGATGATCACGCGGATCAGCTTCATGCCGCCGGCGGTGCTGCCGGAGCAGCCGCCGGTGAAGAAGAGGATGAGCAGCAGCATGCGCGTCGCGCTGGGCCAGAGCTCGAAGTCCGCGGTGCCGAAGCCCGTCGTCGACATGATCGAGGCGGTCTGGAAGCTGGAGAAGCGGAAGGCGTCCCCGACGCTGCCCGCCTCTGGGAGGATCACCACCGCACAGAGCACCGTGACCGCCGCGAGGATGCCGAAGTAGGCCCTGGTCTGGATGTCCTTCCAGATGACGGAGGGGCCCTTTCGGAGCGCCTCGTGGAAGAGGCCGAAGTTCATCCCGGCGACGACCATGAAGACGAGGACGATCATCTCCACCAGGACCTTGTCGAAGCCCCCGACAGACGCGTTCTGTGTCGAGAAGCCCCCGGTTCCCATCGTCGAGAAGGCGTGGACGACGGCCTCGAAGATGGGCAGTCCGGCCAGCCACAACAACACGATCTCCACCGTGGTGAAGAGCACGTAGACCTTCCACAACACGCTCGCCGACTCGCGGATGCGGGGAGACAGGCCCTTGCTCCTGGGGCCGGGGACCTCGCTGCGGAAGAGGTGCTTGCCCCCCACGCCGAGGGCCGGGAAGACAGCGACGAAGAGCACGACGATGCCCATTCCGCCCAGCCAGTGACTGAGCATTCGCCAGAAGTGGAGGGCCGGGTTCAGGCGCCCCTCGATCTCTGGGAGGATGGTGGCTCCGGTCGTCGTGAAGCCGCTGGTGGACTCGAAGATCGCCTCGCTCGGTCGGAAGTCGGCCCCGATGAGGAAGGGGAGGCCGCCGACGACGCAGAGCGTTGCCCAGGACACGGTCACTACGAGCAGGGCGTTTCTTCGCGAGAGGTCGTCGAGTCGCGCGTTTCGGCCGAGCCAGAGCGCGATCCCCGCGAGGACCCCCACGATGAGGGCGGAGACACCCATGTGAACCGCCCCCTCGCGGCTGCCCATCGCGACGCCCACCAGCCCGCTCGCCGCCATGGCGATGGCCACGCCGATCATCAGGAGCCCGACCGGGCGGGCGACCTGGGGCAGGTCTCCCTTCAGCTCGCCGAAGCGCCAGCCGGTTCGACTCAAAGGACCTTCTTGCGGAAGAGGCGCTCGAGGGCCGGGCGGGCCGCGGCCCTCGCCACGACGACGACGATGTCTCCCGGCTCGATCTGGTCTGTGCCGGACGGAACGCGCACCTCGCTGCCGGAGACGATGCAGCCGAGCAGCGCTCCCCTGGGCAGGTTCAGCCGCCTCAGCGGCGTGCCGACGATGCGGCTCCCGGTGCGGGCGAGGAGCTCGATGACCTCTGCCTGGCCGTGCTCGAGCAGCGTCAGCGACTGGACCTCGGCCTGTCGCACGTAGCGGAGCACGTTCTCGCTGGCGACGGTGCGTGGGGACAGGACGGTGTCGATGCCGAGCTGCCGGTAGATCTCTGCGTAGTCGGGCCGCTTCGCTGTCGAGATGGTGCGGCCGACGCCCACGCGCTTGGCCAGGAGGCCAGCCATGAGGTTGACCTCGTCGTCGCCGGTCACCGCGGCGAAGATGTCGAAGCTGCCGGCGGCCTCCTCCTCCAACAGTCGGAGATCAGTGCCGTCGCCGTGGATGACCGTGACGTCGGCGAGCTCTTCTGCGAGGTGCTCGGCCTTCTTCCGGTCTCGCTCCATGAGCATGACCTCGACGTCCGACTTCGCGAGGATGCGGGCCAGCGCTCCGCCGATCACGCCGCCACCGACGACGCAGACCCGCGATGCCTGGCGCCCGCCGCCGAAGAGGTCCTCGACCGCCTCCATCCGCCCGGCGTGACCCAGCAGGTAGACCCGGTCACCGGCGAGCAGCACGTCAGCGCCGCCGGGCACGAAGAGCTCGCCTTCGCGCACCACCGCGGCGACCAGGGTCTGGTCGGGGAGGGAGAGGTTCGCCAGGGTCTTGTGGAGCATCTTGGAGCTGGCTGGCAGCTCGACCTGGATCATCTCGACCCTGTTGCCCGCGAGCCCGAGGACCTCGATCGCTCCTCGGCTCCTGGCGATCTTGGCGATCTCCTGGGCGATGAGGATGCGGGGGTTCAGCACCACATCGATGCCGAGCAGTCCGTAGTGGATGCCCTGCTTCGAGGAGGAGTACTGCTCCCCCTGGACCCGGGCGATGGCTCGGCGAGCCCCCAGGTCCTTCGCCGCCCGCGCGGCCACCAGGTTGACCTCGTCGTTGTCGGTGACAGCGACCAGCAGGTCCGCCTTGTTGGTCTCCGCCTCTCGCAGGACCCGCGGGCTGGAGCCGAAGCCCAGCAGCGTGCCGACGTCTTCGGCCTCTTCGACGGCCTCGAGGTTCAGCGGGTCGTTGTCGATGGCGACCACGTCGTGGCCGTCATGCTCCAGCTCGCGGACGACGTGACGCCCGACCTGTCCCATTCCGACGACGACTACGTACATCAGCTGGCCTCCGTTGTGGGCGTCTCGGCGCGGATGTCACCCGAGTCGATGAGCAGGCCCTTCATGAGTCGCGCGGACCAGAGCTCGTTGAGCAGGACGCTGGCCAACACGCAGGTGACCACGAGTCCGGCCAGGGGCTCGTGGGGGTAGACGATGCCGAAGTTGAGCGCCATCGCGACGGCGACCTCGCCCTGACCGAGCAGCCCTCGACCGACATCTCTGCGGATGTCGCCGCTGGCGAGGGCCGAGAACCAGCCGCTGGTGATGCGGGAGCCTCCGCGCACGATGGCGTAGCCGACCGCGAAGAGCAGGATCGGCCAGGCCACACCTGTCCAGGTCGCGCCCGCGAAGATGAGCAGGAGGATGTACATCGGGCCGCGGGTGCGCTGGAGGACCTCGAGGATCGCCTTGCTCGAGGCGTCCTTGGCGTTGAACAGCATCACGAAGCCGAGCACGAGGTTGACCAACAGCGGCGAGAGCTCGAGGTAGTGGGCGGCTCCGGAGGCGAAGACGATGATGCCGACGAGCGCCAGGAACTGCTTGTCGACGTCGTCCTCGTCCTTCATGAAGAAGCGGAACAGACCGCCGAGCACGACTCCGAGGCCGACGCTGACGCCGTACCACTCGGGGTGGGTGACGGGCGTGTCGCGCCAGGGGATGGGGTAGTCCTCGCGGAAGATGCAGAAGAGTCCGCCGAAGACGGCGATGGCGAGGAACTCGTCGAGACGGATGGACTGGGCGAGCGTCTTCGTCGTCTTGCCCTCTGCTCCGAAGCGGCGCTTGACGAGGTCGAGGATGCCCGGCGAGGTGGCCATCGCTGCGCTCGCGAGGACCAGGGAGGCCAGCAGGCGGCCGCCTCCTTCGACCTCTGGCACCCCAGGCAGCAAGAGGGCGAACCAGACCACCACGAAGGTCAGGGCGAAGGTGACGAGGCTGCCGAAGAAGGCCAGCATCACGGCGCCGCCGCTGCCTTCGGCGAGCAGCTTGCGAGGGCTCAACAGCGCCCCGTAGAGCAGGCCGACCCAGCCGATCGCCAGGCTCATGAGCGGGCTCAGCTGACGGATGGTGGGCTCGTCGATCAGGTGGAGAACCACCGGTCCGACCAGCACCCCCAGCAGCATGTATTCGCTGCCGGTGGTGAAGAGGTAGCGGTCCTGCAGCCACTTGACGACGAAGTGGAACAGCAGGTAGGCGATCGCAGCGATCGCCAAGAACGGGAGCACGGTCGTCATCAGCTTCTACGGGGGTTGCAGATCCTCCTCAGCCATCGAAACACATACTGGTCTCATAGACATAGTTGGCCGGCGGGCCATGCTCGGACTCGTCCTCTGGGGTGATCGTGCCTCGGCCATAGTCAGACGCGCCCCAGGTGAAGCTGGGGCTCTTCCCGAAGTACATGTACACCAGCATGGCGTTCTCCAAGTTCGGGTTCCCGGAGGGCGTGAGCGTGTCGTAGAAGGTGACGAAGTCCATCTTCATGGTGTCGCCGTACTCGAAGTCGTCCTCGTCCGGGTGCTTGAAGGTCGCCAGGTAGTTCATGTGGGGACACTGGTCGTCGGTCTTCTCGACCTCGCCGGCGTAGCCCTCCTCCGACTCGGTGGCCTCGAAGGTCTGGTGGTAGCTCTGGCTGACCCGCTCGCCCGCGTACTCGAGGGTGTCGATGCAGTCCAGGTCCCAGCTGGTGTCGTCGAAGAACCAGTACCACTTCTCTTCGAGCAGCAGGTTGCCGTCGGCGTCGGTGTTCCCCTCCGCGACGATGTAGACGATGGTGTCCGCGCCGTCGTTGCAGCCTTCGTGTTGCCAGATTCCCCACTTGTCGTCCGGCACGTTGGGGTGCCTCAGCTCACCGCTGTCCGCGCTGTCGCTGCTGCTGTCGTCGCCCGGGTCGCGGTCCAGGAGCTTGGTACAGGCCAGGGCCAACAGCAGCATCGACGCCTCCACGGCGATGCAGTCTACCTCGGCTCAGGCTCGGGCGGACTCCCGACCAGAGTCGAGGACGTAGAGGCAGCTGCCACGAGCCTTGAGGGGGACCTCCGCGCACCACGCCAGGTTCGGGGTGTCCCGCTGCAAGCCGAGGATCGACAGATCCGCCACGGGCGCTCGGTCGAGGGCCTCGTCGAAGGAGCCCACCATCACCCGACGGCTCACGCTGGTCGGAAGCCGCGCGAGATCACACAGCTCCTCGAGGAATGCCTGGGCGGCAGCACGATCCCCTTCATCGGCGATCACCGTCGCGAGGTTCAGCTCACCGCCCCAGAGCCGCTGCAGGCGGAAGCCCATGAGCAGGATGAGGTTGAGGTTCCCGCTCTCGAAGGCGTGCTCCGCAGTCCAGCCGTCCCGTCCTGGCCTCACCCAGAGGTTCACGTTGCGGCGCTGTCCGAGACCGGCCGTGGGGTGGTTGGCGTAGAGCAGGACGCCGACCTCGCAGTCCTGGGCGAGGGGGATGAGCTCGAGGTGCTCGTCGAAGCGCTGCTGGGAGAGCTGCACCAGGAGCAGGTTGGGCCGGAAGAACGCCCCTTGCAGGGCCATCAGTCCGACACCGATCGCGTGGACGTAGCCGGGCAGCGCGATGGCGCTCCAGCTGCAGTCGATGCCCTGGCGCCTGAACGCGCCGGCGAGCTTGCGAAGGCGTGGTCGCAGGACAGCCCCCTCGAAGCGGGTCGCCAGTCCGAGGAGCTTCACGCTGCCCTCCGGCCGCGTGAGGTCGGTGAGCAGGTCGAACTCGCCGCGCAGCTCCTCGACGTCCTCGACGGGCACCAGCAGCGAGGGCTTCCAGGCCCGCTGGTTGTCCTGATCCTCTTCCGTGACCTTGCTGGCGGCCCACTCGGCGAAGGCCACGAACATGCTGCTGCGCACGTCTTCGTGGGAGTCCTCGAGCCGCCTCGCCCGGAAGCTGAAGTACAGCGCGATGACGACGCCGATGGCGACCAGGCCGAAGGTGGGGTTCACGATGAACATCGAGAACAGGCAGCCCAAGAGGCCCAACAGCGGCACGATCAGTGGCACGCGCAGAGATGGCCGGAAGCTGACCAGGCCAAGGCTCCCCTCGATCAGCACGACCACGTTGATCATGCAGTAGGTGATCAGGAAGAACATCGTGACCATCGGCGCGATGGCGTTGAGATCGCGGAACATCACGCAGGCCAGGGTCAACACCCCGGTCAGGATCAGGGCCTTGCGCGGCTCGCCGTCGGTGGTCTCCGCCAGGTGCTCCGACATGGGCACGATACGGTTCTGGCCCATCGCCATGAGGATGCGCGGTCCGCCGACGAGACCGGCAAGGGCCGAGCTCGCTGTCGCACCGAGCAGGCCCGCCAGCACCAGGGGGGGGAACAGGGAGGTGTCGATGACGTGGTTGTAGTTCTCTACCAGCGTGTCGAGAGAGGCCGAGCGCTCGCACCAGATCGCCACGGCCACGTAGATGACGCTGGAGATGGCGATCGCGGCCAGGGTCCCGCGGGGGATCGCGTGCCTCGGGTCCTTCAGGTCCCCCGACATGTTCGCCCCGGCCAGGATCCCGGTCGTGGCAGGGAAGAAGACGGCGAAGACACCCCAGAAGCCGGTTCCCGAGAACCCGGTGTCCACGTCCCCCGGGAAGTGGCCGAGCCACTGGATGTCGTGGGTGGCCTGCCAGGGCGCCGGGCTCGCGAAGATGGAGACCAGGGACAGGGCGATGACGCCCATGATCAGGTACTGCGCCTTGAAGGCCAGCTCCGCGCTCTTGAAGGCGATGGCGAAGAGCACCGCCAGCACCACCAGGTCGATCAACAGGGCGTCGTGGCTCGGGAAGATCCAGTTCCAGCCCTCGCGGAAGCCGAAGACGTACATCGCGACGCCGAGCGGCCGCGTGAGGTAGAGCGGGATGCCGATGGAGCCGCCCACCTCCAACCCCAGGGACTTGTTGAGGATCGCGTAGGGGCCGCCGTGGCCGATGCGGGTGTTGGTCGCGATCGACGACAGCGACAGGCCGGTGCACAGGGTGATCCCGATGGCCAGCCCGAAGATCGCGAAGGTCCAGGCCAGGCCGCCGTTGCCCACCACCCAGCCCGTCCGCACGTAGAGGATGACGCCGAGGATGGTCAGCAGCGTGGGCGTGAAGACACCCGTGAAGGTCCCGAACCTGGTGGGTGCCTCCGAGCTGTTCATCCGGCTGGGTCGGCCTCGGCGGGCCAGTCGACCGACGTGGCCGGGGAGTAGCCGAGCACCTGGCGTGCCCGGGTCCCGTCCAGCACCGAGCAGTAGTGGAAGCGGCGGCTGTTCATGCCGAAGCTGAAGTCGTGCCCGCGGAGGCGGCGCCGGGCCTTGTACCAGTAGGACGCCACGGCGCCGGGCATGGGCACGCCGACCCGACCCCAGCGCCGCACGGCGGCCGTGAGCGGCAGCGTGTCCACCCCGGGGATGTTGAAGACCCCCTGCACGCCGAAGGCCTTCGTCGCCAGCTCCAGGGCGACCACGCAGTCATCGATCGACAACAGGTTCATCATCGGATCGAAGCCCAACGGCCGCAGGCAGACCGCCGAGTCGAGCCAGTCGAAGATCTGAGAGCCGGTCCCCGGGGCGAGTACCTCGGCGCAGCGCAAGACAGCGATCTCCAGGCTGGAGAGCCCCATGCGGGTGCAGGCCGTCAGGTCCGCTTCGACCCGATCCCGGATCCACTGGGGAGCGTGCCCCTGCATGTTCAGCGGGTGGTTCTCCTGGATGAGGATCGGGAGGTCAGCTTGGACCTGGTATACCTCGGCGTGGCTCCTGAAGACTAGGCGCCGGATGGTCGGGTGGCGCTCGCCGAGGTCGAGCAGGGTGCGCAGGGCGTCGACGTTCTGGGCGTGTACGCGGCCGCCGGTGTGACGGGCGTCCCGGTGCATCGAGGTGTGGACGACGACCTCGACCTCGAGGTCCTTTGCGATGCCGAAGAGCAGCTCGTGGGCCCTGCGGGTGCGCCCCAGGTCGACCTTCTTGTAGACGAGCTTGGGGTGCTCCAGGGGGAGCTCGTCCTCGTTGGCGACCGCGAGCACGTTGTCGATGCCGCTGTCAGCGCAGAGGCTGCGGACCAGGCGCTCGCCGATTGGGGTCGTCGCGCCGGTGACGAGCACGCCTTGGATGTGCACCCTCATGTGAACAGGCGTCCTCCGCGCTGGGCGAGTCCATCGTCGATCAGGGCCTGCACGGCGTCGCCCACCTTCGCAGCGGCCTCGGCCACCGCCTCGGGATCGTCGGCGTCCTGGGGCCGGTAGTCCTTGTCGAGCGGGATCGGCTCACCGTAGAAGATGCGGTAGCGCACCGGCAGCGGAAGCGGCGTCGCGGGGATCGGCATGTACGGGAGGCCCAGGACCTTGCCGAGACCGTCGAGGCGGGCGATCTGGGGCATCTGCTCCTCGGGACCGACAAAGGCCACAGGGATCACCGGCGCACCGTGCCGCATCGCGAGCTCCGCGTGACCGACCCGCCACCTGGCGAGCTTGTAGCGATCCCGGAAGTGCTTGCCGATTCCCGGGGTTCCCTCTGGGAAGATCATCAACAGCTCACCGGCGCCCAACAGCGCCCGGGCGTTTCCGCGGGAGCCCCCGACCATGCCTCCGCGTGAGAAGAAGGTGCCGATGACGGGCAAGGTGGGGACGAAGTGATCGGCGATGGGGCGCGGGATGCGGCCAGCGCTGAGGATGACGTCGCACCACAGCATCATCCCGTCGGTCGGCACCGTGCCGGAGTGGTTCGCGGCGAGGACCCCCGGCCCATCCTTCGGGATGTTCTCCGAGCCGTAGCTCAGGACCCGCCAGTAGCGGTCGTAGAGCGGCTTCGCGATGCACATGCCGAGCTTCACGAAGTCGCGGTGCAGTCCGAAGGGGTCGTAGCCATGGCCCGCGTCCCCGGGCAGGGGGAGTGAGTCGATGTGCTTCAGGGTGTCCTCGTCGAGGCGGGCCTGCGCGATCGCCCGGGCCATCAAAGGAGGAATCGGCATCATCGCCATCTATCACGTAGGCTTCACCGCATGAATCTCCTCATTCCCACGAGCTTGCTGTGGTCCTGCGGTCCGGACGTGAGCATCACGCCAGAGGCCAACGAACCGCCCCAGGCTTCGATCCAGTCCCCGACCAGCGACACCATCTTCGGCGACGGCCAGATCCTCGAGCTCGTCGGCGCGGTGGGCGATCCGAACGGTCTCGACGATCTCGCGACTGTGCTGTGGAACAGCTCTGTCGACGGCGAGCTCGGCAACAGCACGCTGTCCGCTCCCGACAGCGACGGCAGGACCCAGGTCGACGTCGTGCTGACCCCGGGGACCCACGCCATCACCCTGAGCGTCACCGACCAGGCGGGGCTCGAGGCCCAGGACAGCATCACGGTCACCATCACCGGAGACGGCGTGATGACGACCGAGATCGTGTCGCCGGAGCCCTTCTCCGAGTTCCTGTCTGGTTCGACAGTGGCCTTCGAAGGCATCGTGAGCGCAGCCCACGTCGAGGTCGACACCCTCGGCGTGAAGTGGCGCATCGAGCCCAACGAGGGCGGCGAGTCCCTCGTCTTCGCCACGGGCAGCCCCAGCTCGACGGGCTCCGTGAGCGCGGATTGGAGCTCCGAGCCAGGGAACTGGCTGGTCACCCTCGTCGCCGAGGACGAGTGGGAGAACACCAGCGAAGACGAGGTCTACATCGTCGTCGCGGACGTCAACGAGCTCGACCAGGACGGCGACGGCGTGTCTCCGGGAGAGGGGGACTGCGACGACTACGACGCCTCGGTCTTCGAGGGCAACGTCGAGACCTGCGGCGACGGAAAGGACAACGACTGCAGCGGTGTCCTCGACGACAAGGACGTCGACGCCGATGGCCACATCGACGAGGACTGCACGGACTACACGGGCTCGGACCCTGTCGACGACTGCGACGACGACGATCCCGCGGTGAACCCCTCGGCGTCCGATGCGCCCGACATGCTCTACGTCGACGAGGACTGCGACGGCATCGACGGCGCCACGGCGGGTGGGGTCGTCTTCCTCGACCCCTTCGGCGGCGACGATGGGCAGAACGGACTGTCCGAGACCCAGGCGGTGAAGACCCTCGACACGGCGAACTCCCGGGCCCTGTCTGCCGGAGCAGGCTGGATCCTCGTCGCCGACGGCAACGTCGAGCTCAACGGCGCCTTCGCGCAGGGCGTGTCCGTCGCCGGGGGCTACGACGCCGACGACGGGTGGGCTCGCTATGGCGACATCCTGCCGAGCGTCAGCGTCCCGGCGAGCGGCACCAGGCTCTCCGGTTGGTCGGACTCGACCGAGTGGCAGCAGCTCGAACTCAGCGCCGACAATGGAAACGGCGCGGGCGGGAGCTCGTTCGCCGTGGTCATGGAGAACTCGAGCGGGCTCTACCTCAACGCGGTGACCGTCTCCTCTGGCAATGGTCAGGACGGACAGAACGGCTCGGACGGATCCGACGCCAGCAACGCCAGCGACGGGTCCGACGGGTCCGACGGCTGCGAGGACAGCACGGGCTTCTGCGACAGCTGCTCGCAGCCGTCGAAGGGCTCCGGTGGCTCCGGTTGCTCCAGCGGCGGCGACGGGGGGAACACGGCGAAGGGGGGCTCCTCCGGCTCCACCGGCTCCAGCGGTGGTGGTGGCGCTTCGGGGGGTAGCGGCGGCTCCAGCACCAGTAACGGCGGCAGCGGCACCGCGGGCTCGGACGGCTCCGATGGCTCTGACGGCACCGGCGGGTCCTCCCTCGGGAGCTTCTCCAGTGGCGGCTACGCCGTGTCCTCTGGCACCGATGGCTCGAGCGGCAGCTCCGGTGCTGGTGGTGGCGGCGGCGGCGGCGGTGGCGGCGGCACCTCCTGGTGCGACAGCTACGGCGGCGCTGGCGGTGGTGGCGGCGGCGGGGCCTGTGCTGGCGGCGGCGGCGACAAGGGCACTGGCGGCGGCACGAGCGTGGCGATCCTGCTGGTGAACAGCAGCATCACGATCGACTCGTCGACGATCGCCACGGGCAGCGGCGGTGACGGCGGCGACGGCGGCGACGCTGGGAGCGGTGGCGGTGGCGGCGACGCTGGTGACGGCGGTAGCGGCGAGGACGACAGCGGCTCCGGCGGCAACGGCGGAGCAGGCGGCGACGGCGGCGACGGCGGAGCAGGCGGGGGCGGCGGGGGCGGCCCCAGCGTCGGCATCGTCTGTACTAGCAGCTCGTCGATCTCCTTGGACAGCGACACCACCTTCGACATCGGCGACGCCGGCGGCGGAGGGAACTCCGACGGCGACGACGGCGACGACGGCGAGCAGGCTGACACCGACGGCTGCTGAAGCCCACGGTCCGGCTCAACCGTCGGGACCGCCCACGATTCCCTGGCAGGACGGGTCGAAGACCACCTCGGCGACCTCTGCGTTGCGCTCCTCGCAGACCATGTCGGCTTCGAGGTCGCAGGCGTTCTCAGGCTGGGCGCCCATCTCGACGACGTGCCCGTCCGCGCATCGGTAGCTGCAGCACCCACCGGGCTCGGGGACCTCGGCGGGGGTCGAGCAGGCGAGCGTCCAGAGCAGCATCTACCTGGCTCGGTTGAGATTCGCCGCCGTCGTGTAGGCCCGCTTCGCGCCTTCGGTGTCGCCCCGCTGTTCCAGGGCGAGCCCCTCGATGTAGTAGAGGTTCGCGCGGAAGGCCGTGTTGGCCGAGGATCTGCCCTGTCCTCGCCTGGCGTAGCCGAGGGCCGCTCCGGCGTCCCCGCTCGCGAGCGCCGCTTGGGCTGCGCGGAAGGCCATGTCCTGGCCGATGAAGGCGTTGGAGTCGTCAATGAGCGAGGCGTGGTCCCCGCTGGTGACGGCGGCGTCGAAGCGATCGAGCTCGTTGTCGTCCAGTCCCCGCAGGTACCAGCTCGGGCTGTAGTCCGAGGGGACCGCGGAGGCGCGGAGGCCGTCGAGGTCGGTCGGGATCGGCTCCGGCTCGCTTGCCGGCTCGTCGAAGTCGTCGATCGAGGAGGTCTTGCTGGAGCTCGAGGTCGCACCGCGTGTCGAGCGCTCGTCCTTGGTCTTGCGGTCGAAGAAACCGCCGCTGGCGGACTGTTGGGTCAGCTCGTCGACGGAGTCGGCGTCCTCGAAATCGGTGTTCGCCACGACCGCTTGTGGCGCAGCGTTGTGCTCTTGCACTGGCTCGGGACCGTAGCTGGCGCCGCCCTCGGGGGCTGCCTTGAGCTCGGCCTGGGTCTGCTCCTCCGCCTCGAGGTCGACGACGTCGTAGCGGCCGCTGCTCAGGGCGCCTTCGTCCCACTCCGAAGAGGACGAGGTGCGCTGGCGTGCAGCGTTTGGTGCGGCGGGAGGCTCGGCCATCGGGGCGAACTCCTCCAGGACGGCCTCTGCATCTGCGAGGTCCATGTTCGGGTCGGCGCCCTCCTGAGGCCTCTCTGTCGTCATCTCGGCTGGCATCTCCTCGACGGCCAGGTTCTCGAGCTCGTCGCTCTGGGGGAAGACCGTGAACAGCGCCAGGGCTGCCGCCGCGACCACTCCGACTCCACCCCAGATGCGCTGGCGGCGCCGGCGTGCCGTCGCGAGGTCCACGACCTCACCGCGACCGGTCTCCGGGTCCGCTTCCTGGAGGATCTCCCCCTGGTCTTCCGAGATCGGGACCTCCGCGATTCGCGCAGCGGGCCCAGAGTCCGTCTCGGAGATCGGCACCTCTGCGATGCGGGCGAAGGGACCCTCCGACACACCCGCGAGGATGTCGTCGATGCTCACCCTGGGGGCAGGCGCCAGCTCCGGACGCAGGGCGTAGACCGCCTCGATCGCGTCGGCGTCGACTCCGACTGGCGGAGGCGTCCCCGGCGGCTTCTCGAGCCACTCGGCAAGCAACGATGCTTGTTTCTCGGGAGTCATCTTGGGGGGTACTTGGTGCGAAAGGCCTTTGTGGCGCGGTGAAGGATGACGTCGAAGTTGCCGACGGTCACACCCAGGATGGCGGCGCACTCCTCGCGGTCCTTGTCCTCGAGGAGCCGCAGGCGCAGGGCCTGGGCATAGCGTGGGTTGATCAGCTCGAGAGCCTCCTCGACGAGTTCACGGGTCTCTTCGACTTCCTGGCCGCGGTCCGGCGAGGGAGGGGGGACCCCCATGGTGCGGTCGACGTTCTGCTCGACCTGCTCCTGGAGTCGCTCCCGTCGCTTGTGGGCGCGGTGGACGTCGATGGCCCGGTTGATTGCGATGCGACGCATCCAGAAGAAGATGCTGCGGTCCTTTGGGTCGTACTGGTGGATGCGCTCCACGGTGAGGCGGAAGGTGTCCCTCAGGACGTCCTCCGCGAGCTCCGTGATGGGCAAGCGAGGCAGGATCACCTGGCGGAACAGGCGGTCCCCGTACCAGTCGTAGAGCGTCGCCAAGGCCATGCGATCGCCGTCCTTCATGCGGAGGACCACTGCACGCTCGACATCGAGCGGGGCGAGTCCTCGATCCGCATGGGCGGAAGGCTGCAAGTCTCAGCGTCCTCATCGGACCTCCACCACGACAACGGCGGAGGATGGGGGATCCTTACACGTCTCGATCGATCAGGGTGCCCCTGCCCAGGATCCACGCTGGATCGACGTGTCGTTTCAAGGTCTTGAAGGCGGCGTAGGCGTCGGGGCCCACCATCTCGGCGAGGTACTCTCGTTTCAGCTTGCCGACCCCGTGCTCGGCGGAGAGAGTGCCTCCGAGCGACAGCGCCAGTCGGTACAGCGCACGCCAGGTCTCCCAGGCCTGCTCCAACTCCGACACCGAGCGCGGGAGGAGGTTCAGGTGGAGGTGGCTGTCGCCGACGTGGCCGAAGAGAACGTGCGGCAGCTCGACCGCTCCATAGGCGGCCATCATGTCTCGCAGCGCTGCGTCCGGCACCGCGAAGTCGGTGCCCACCTTCGGCATGCCGTTGGCGACGACGACCTCTGCGACTCCGGCGGGCACGGCGTGGCGAAGAGCGCGCAGCCGCTTTCGACCCCTGTCGTCATCGGCGAAGAGCGTGTCGTCGACCAGCGCCCCGGTCTCCTCCAGCAGGGAGAACCAGGCCTCCATCTCCTGGTCGGGGTCATTCGCCTCCTGCTCGCACCAGACGGCGGCGACCGCAGGCGAGGGGATGGCCCCGATACGCCGTCGGATGAGCTCCAGGCTGTTGTCGTCGTACCACTCGATGCAGCGTGGCCTGACCCGGGTCCGCGGCCTGGCCTTCTCGACGAGGTCCAGAGCCCCATCGGCGGAGTCGAAGAAGGCCAGGACGGAGAAGACCCGCTCCGGTCGATCGCACAGGCGTAGCCTCGCCGAAGTCACGACGCAGAGAGTGCCTTCGCTGCCGATGAGGAGATCGAGCAGGTTGTCCGCCGGCGCGTAGCCCACCGCTGTCTTCACCGAGGGTTCGGTCCAGCGCGGCACCGGCCAGTCCGGTGGGATCGGGGTCCGGCGCGAGGCCTTCACGACCTCGCCCGAGGCGAGCACGGCCTCGACCTCCTCGACCCACCGCCGTGTCGGCCCGTAGAGGAAGGAGCGCGCCCCCGAGGCGTTGCACGCGATCGAGCCGCCGAGGGTGCACTCGTGCCGCGAGGTGGGATCAGGAGGGTAGAGCCGGCCCCGTGCCTCGAGGTCGTCCTGGAGCGCGCCGAGCATCACGCCGCCTTCGGCCAGGACGTGCTCCTCGCCGATCTCGATGACGCGGTCCATCCCCTCCATCGACAGCAACCAGCCGCCCTCGGGCACCGGCCCTCCGGTCGTCGAGGTGCGCTGGGCGGTCACCGTGATCGGGATGCACTCTGCCTGGCAGTGCGACAGCACTTCTCGGACCTCGTCCATGCTGCCAGGCCGAACGAGGGCCTCTGCGTGACCCCTGGTGTTGCTGGCGTCGCTGAGGTACCCGGCGATTATCGCCGGATCCCGGATGACGTCCATGGGACTAGAAGCGGCCCGTGACGCCCAGCATGGCGCCGTCGTCTTCGAGGATGATGAACACGCCGGCGCCGCCGGCGATGGCCAGTCCGCCGACACCGAAGAGCGCCGCTGACTGGACCTTCCGAGGTCGGATCTCCTGTTCCCAGAGGCGCTTCGCCTCGGCCTCGTTCTCGGGGTCGATGAAGCCGTCTCCGTCGCCGTCGAGCGCTGAGTAGTGATCGTGGAACTCGAGGCCCTGGAGGCGGATGGCGGTCCCGGCACCCAGCGCGGCCACACCCACGCCGATGAGCGCGCTGCCGCCGGCGATCTTGCCGAGGTTCACGTCCCTGGGCTCTCTCTCGGGCTTGGGCGCGTCGGTGATGGGATCGGTGACGACCAGCTCGGTGGGCGCGTCGGAGGCGCCGGTCAGGTCCAACTCGACGCGAGCGGTCTTTCCCTCTTCGACGACGACGTCGGCCTCGCGCGGGGGGAGGTCGTCCGCCGTGGCGCCGACGAGGTGCTTGCCCTTGGGGACCTCTGGGATGGTCGTCGGCCCGGTGGCGACCTCGCTGCCGTCGAGGAAGACCTTTGCGTCGATCGGCGTCACGATGACGCTGAGGCTGCCAAAGCCCTCGAGGCCGAGCTCGACGTTGACGCTGTAGGCGCCACCCATCTCGACCACGAACTCGCGCTCGTCCGTGAGGTAGCGGTCGGCCTTGGTGACCAGTGTGTGGCGGCCGCAGGACAGCTCGATAGCCGCCGGTGTCTCGATGAGGCTCCCGTCGAGACGGACGGCGGCCTCCGCCGGCGTCGCCGTGATCTGGGCGAAGCCGCCGAGGGGCTTGAGCTCCATGTCCAGCCGGGTCACGCCGTTGGCGCCGACGTCGGCGGAGCGCGTGTCGGAGAGACAGTCACCCTTGACCTGGATCATGTGAGTGCCTGCTGAGACCTGCACGGTCCCCGGGGCGGTCGCGCCGGAGGGCTGGCCGTCCACGAAGATCTCGCCGACCTGGTCCTTTGGCAGGGACACGAAGACGTCGCCGGTGTCCTGGGCGCGCGATTCAGGGCTCGTCAGCAGCAGGAGCGCAAGCGGTGTCATCGCGCATTACTGGCACGCCACGGCGAGATTGACAAGTGCCCCGGCGGCTACACTCCGCGTTTCGCGGCGTTTCGGCTCAGGCCGCGAAGGAGACCGCATGACCCCGTTCAAGATCCGCGACCGGCTCAAGCGCTTGCTCGGGCTGGAGTCCACCGGGAGGTCACCCGACGCCGGGCCTCCCTCGCCCCGCGAGAAGGTGACCCTGATCCTGGTCGATGGAGACGGAAACGAGCAGACCGCGGAGGGTGGCGCGGGGGACACCCTCCTGTTCATCAGCGGCAAGATGAAGAAGCCCATCGGCACCGGCTGCAACGACAGCGGCTGCTCCACCTGTCGCGTCGACGTCCTCGAAGGTGCGGAGAGCCTCGCTCGTCAGGACAGGCGGGAGCGGGGCACCCTCGCGAGGCACGGCCACCCCAAGACGATGCGGCTGGCCTGCCGAGCGGAGCTCCAGAAGGGCACGGTCAAGGTGCGAGCCCACGAGTTCCTCGAGCTCTAGTCCTCGACGAGGTCGATCTGGCCGGCGCAGGGGGAGTCGAAGCTCTCCCAGCGGCCGCTGAGGCTGTCTCCGCGCTGCACCAGCTCGAAGTCCCCGTGGCGCCAGGTCGTGGTGTCGGTCTCGTGGACCACCTCGATGCCGACCTGGCGAAGGCTCAGGACGTCCTCGTCCCAGCGGCCCTCGACCACGTAGTTCGCCCTGTAGACACCCCGACGATCGCCGGTGGAGACGTAGAAGTAGTTTCCTCGTACCGCGCCGTCCTCGTCGGGGGCCTCGAGCACCAGCGTGACGTCACCCGAGATGCAGGTGCTCTCGTCGATCGTGACGGTGCCCTCCCATGTGCGCTCCGGGACGAAGGTCTCGGGAATGGAGTAGGCGGCGAGGAGCGTGGCGAGGAGCATGGACGGACCCTCCGTTGAACTCTCCGACAACGCCTCGACGTCGCGGTTCGTTACAGCGGCAGGTCCGTGTCCGGGAAGAACAGGATCTGGATGCCCTTGATGAGGGCGTAGGCGCCGACGACACCGGTGGCGCTTCCGGCGATGCCCCCGAGGAGCGCGGCTCGGGTCGTGCGTCGCTTGCCGGTCTCCTGGTAGCCGTAGAGGTAGCCGGCCCGGTACTGCTCCTCTCGCTGTTCCCAGGGCCCTGGTTCCGGGATCGGGGGGTTGGACGAGGCCGCGACCGGTGGGACGATGCACCCCGCGACCGCCAGCGGCGATCCGCAGATCCCACAGCTGAAGGTGGCGGTGCCGGCGATGACCAGCCCCGCCGCGCCGCCCAGCACGGCCGGCCTGAGCACGCTGCGCCCCTCCGCGTCCTGGCGCCCATCGACGTAGCCCTGCTCGTACTCTGTGATCGCCCTGGCCGAGCACGTCAGCGTGTAGGGATTGGTCTCCGGGAGTCCCGCGAGGGCTCCGCCGACGAGGAGCAGAAGCATGCAGGGAAGGCTACTCGGTAATCTCGGCCCATCCCAAGTCTGGAGCCCCCGTGGCCTACGAGAAGTTCACCGTCAAGGCCGTAGAGGCCATCGCAGAGGCTCAGCGCATCGCTGGGCGCCTCGGCAATCCGGAGATCAGACCCGCTCACCTCCTCCTGGCTCTTCTGGAGCAGGACAAGGGCGTCGTCCCGAACATCATCTCCCGCGTCGGCGCCGACCCGCGGACAGTGGAACAGGGCGCGGCCCAGATCGTGGACGCCCTGTCGAAGGTCAGCGGCGGCGCGAAGGCCGACATGTCTCGCGAGCTGCAGAAGGCGCTCGAGATCGCCGAGAAGACCTCGCGCCGGTACAAGGACACCCACGTCGCCAGCGAGATGCTCCTGCTGGGCCTCGAGAAGGCCAAGAGCAAGACCAGGCAGCTGCTGCACGATCATGGTCTCAGCGAGGATCGGCTCGTCAGCGCGATCGAGGCGCTTCGCGGCGGCCAGAACGTCGACGGCCGAGAGGCCGAGGGCAACTACGAGGCCCTCGAGAAGTACACGCGCGACCTCACCCAGGACGCTGCCGACGGCAAGATCGATCCCATCATCGGGCGCGACGAGGAGATCCGTCGCACTCTGCAGGTGCTCTCTCGACGGACGAAGAACAACCCGATCCTCATCGGCGAGCCCGGTGTCGGAAAGACGGCGATCGTCGAGGGCATCGCCCAGCGCATCGCCAAGGACGACGTGCCCGAGTCCCTCAAGGACAAGATGGTCCTGTCCCTGGACCTCGCCGCGCTGGTCGCCGGGGCCAAGTTCCAGGGGGAGTTCGAAGAGCGACTCAAGACCGTCCTGAGCGAGATCGAGAACAGCGACGGCGCCGTGATCCTGTTCATCGACGAGGTCCACATGATGGTC
This sequence comes from Myxococcota bacterium, assembly GCA_036012755.1. Classification (GTDB taxonomy): domain Bacteria; phylum Myxococcota_A; class UBA796; order UBA796; family CAJQPC01; genus JAAESX01. The sequence continues at coordinate 64,066 of DASCPX010000189.1, forward strand.
GGCGCCGGAAAGGGCGCCGGCGGCATGGACGCCGCCAACATGCTCAAGCCGGCGCTGGCTCGGGGCGAGCTGCGCTGCATCGGCGCCACGACGCTGGACGAGTACCGCAAGCACCTCGAGAAGGACAAGGCCCTGGAGCGGCGCTTCCAGCCGGTGCTCGTCGAGGAACCCAGCGTCCAGTCCACCATCCAGATCCTGCGTGGGATCAAGGACCGCTACGAGGTCCACCACGGCATCAAGATCACAGACGACGCCATCCTCGCCGCGGCCCAGCTGTCCCACCGCTACATCGCCGACCGCCACCTGCCCGACAAGGCCATCGACCTCGTCGACGAGGCAGCCTCGCGGCTGAAGATGGAGATCGAGTCCGTTCCGCAGGAGATCGACATCCTCCAGCGCACCATCACCGGGCGGAAGATCGAGCTCGCGGCGCTCGCGCGCGAGAAGGACAAGGCCGCGGTCGAGCGCGCGAACAAGCTGCGCGAGGAGATCGCCAACCTCGAGGAGGACACCAAGGGCAAGCGCAGCAAGTGGCAGGCGGAGCGGGAGCAGATGGAGCGCATCACCGACAGCCGGGAGAAGCTCGAGCAGCTCCAGCACCGCCTCGACGCAGCGACTCGCGGCGGGGACTTCGAGACCGCCGGCAAGCTCCAGTACGGTGACATCCCCCAAGCCGAGGCGGACATCGAGAAGGCCAGGGGGATCCTCGCCGAGCTGCAGAAGGACGGCGCGGTCCTGCGCGAGCACGTCACGGACGACGACATCGCCTATGTCGTGTCGAAGTGGACCGGTGTCCCCGTCACGAAGCTCCAGCAGTCCGAGCAGGAGAAGCTCCTGCGGATGGAGGACAACCTCCACAAGCGGGTCATCGGCCAGGACGAGGCCATCGTGGCCGTCAGTGACGCAGTGCGCCGAGCGCGCGCGGGGCTGCAGGACCCGGACCGGCCGATCGGCAGCTTCATGTTCCTCGGCCCGACCGGTGTCGGAAAGACCGAGCTCGCGCGGGCGCTCGCCGAGTTCCTCTTCGACGACGACTCGGCGATGGTTCGCATCGACATGTCCGAGTACATGGAGAAGCACTCGGTAGCGCGCTTGATCGGCGCTCCTCCTGGCTACGTCGGCTACGACGAGGGCGGGCAGCTCACCGAGGCGGTGCGACGGCGCCCCTACAGCGTCGTGCTCCTCGACGAGGTCGAGAAGGCCCACGGCGATGTCTTCAACACGCTGCTCCAGGTCCTCGACGATGGACGCCTCACGGACTCGAAGGGGCGCACCGTCGACTTCAAGAACTGCGTCCTCATCATGACGAGCAACGTGGGCTCCCGGCACCTCTTCGAGCACCAGACGGACTACGACACGGCCAAGGCCATGGTGATGAAGGAGCTGCAGGCCCACTTTCGGCCGGAGTTCCTCAACCGCATCGACGACATCGTTGTCTTCGAGGCCCTCCGGCGGGAGCACATCGACAAGATCTTCTGGATCCAGCTCAAGCGCGTCCAGGCCCTGCTGGCCGAGCGGGATCTGAACATCGAGGTGACACCGGCGGCGGCGGCGGCGCTCTCGGAAGCTGGTTTCGACCCGGCATACGGCGCGCGACCGCTCAAACGCGCCATCCAGAACTACATGCTGAACCCGATGAGCAAGGCCATCGTCGGCGGCGGTTATGGGCCGAAGGACACGATCGTCGTGGACCTCGTCGAGGACGACACGGCTCCGGATGGCAAGATCACCTTCACGAGGATTCCATCGCCGCCCGAGGAGTGAGCGCGCCCGCCCGGGAGGGCCAGCAGTGATCGAGACCCTGAATGCAGTCCAGTACGCGCAGCGGGTGCGAAAGCGCAGCGTCGGGCCAGTGATCCTGGCAGCGGCCGGGAGCGCAAAGGACGGCGCGGCCCGCATCGTCTCCTACTCGATCGTCGGCCACGGCTTGAAGCTGCTCGACGATCGCCACGTCGAGGCCAAGATCCCCCCCAGATCCGCAAGATCCTCCTCGGCTCGTCCATCGCCACCTGTGACGCGAAGGCCGGGGAGAGCGCCCGCTGGGTCTGGGCGGAGCAAGGCGACAGCATCATGCTCTGGTCCGAGCTGAAGCTGCGCGTCGGCGCTCGGGCTTCGGGGGTCGAGCTTCGAGGCGCCACAGGCACCCGCACCATCCCGCGCGCCTCGATCCTGGGACTGAAGGTCGAGGTGAGCGAGATCTGGGACACGGTCCGCGTCATGGCCACGACCAGACACGGCCCGGTCGGGCTCGTCGCCAAGACCGACCGCTCGGTGCTGCGGGACCCGGACTACGATGAAGACTCTCTCGTTCGCGACACCTACTGGGTCACGAGCTTCGCAGAGGCTGTCGCCGACAAGCTGGGCGTGCCGCTCGAGCTGGCGGAGGAGCTTCGTTAGAAGTCCGGGTCGACCTCGACGAGGTTGCCGATCAGCGTCAGGTTGTCGCCGTTGTCGTACTTGCCCGTGTCGTCGATGAAGCTGAAGTCGCCGATGACGACCACGTCGCCGCCCCAGGCCGGACGCTCTGCCGTTCCGTAGGTGTAGCGGCTGGAGGTGAACAACGGCGTCGTGCCGTTGACCTCCACGATGCAGGGCTCCTGCAGGTAGACATCGCCCACACCCTCAGTGATCTGGGAGCCTGCCGTGGCCGGGATGATCTCGGTGGTCTCGGAGTTGTCACCGACGAGCCGGGCGCTGGCTCCCAGCTGCTCCAGCAGCGGGTTGACCGTGCTCCCCACGCAGTTGCCGACGTCCACCAGCACGATGATCCGGGTGCCAGCCTCCATGGCGTCGGTCAACAGCGCGACGTCGTCCTCCTGCCAGCTGTAGGGCTCACGGGAGCCTGGGTCCATGAGGAACACAGCGCGGAACTTGGAGGGGGTGCCGAGGGTGTCACGAGCCTCGACCGCGAAGCCGTAGTGCTCCCCGATCCAGTCCTCCATGTCGTCGCTGTCGCCGCGCCCGCTCGACTCGCCGGGCTCCCCCCCGTGGCCGTCGTAGAAGAGGACCTTGTTCTGGGTGGGGTAGACGATGTCGTGTTCGACGGGGGTGCTGTCCTCTCCTCCAGACTCGACGGTGCTGTCGTCCTCGCTGCCGATACACGCGCAGAGCCAGATGAACACGGGGCCTCCTCGCCCTCAACCTACCCCGAGCGCAAGACCCGCACGAGCACCTTGCGCAGCTCGTTTGCGTCGATGGGCTTTCCGAGGATGTCGTTCATCCCAGAGGCCAGCGCTGCTGGCCGCTCGTCCGCCACGCTGCTGGCTGTCACGGCGATGATGGGCAGCTCAGCTCCGGCGGCACGCATGGCTCGGGCGGCGTCGTAGCCGTCCATCACCGGCATCTGGCAGTCCATCAGGACGAGGTCGTAGGTGTGGCGGTGGAGGGTCTCGACCGCCTCTGCGCCGTTGTGGGCGTAGCTCACGGTGCAGCCGAGGCGCTCGACCAGGCGCCCGAGGACGATCTGGTTCACCGGGTTGTCCTCGACGACGAGGACGCGTGGACCCTGGGCCGGCATCCTCGCCAGTCGGTCCGGAACTCGGATCGCGGCCCGTCCCATCGGCAGCGTGAACCAGAAGCGCGTCCCTCGGCCGGGCGCGGACGAGGCCTGCAGGTTTCCGCCCATCAGCTCCACGAGCTGCCGGGAGATGGCCAGCCCGAGACCCGTGCCGCCGTAGCGCCGCGTCGTCGAGGGGTCCGCCTGGGAGAATGGCTGGAAGACGCGGGCCATGGCGGCATCAGAGATGCCGATGCCGGTGTCTTCGACCTCGAAGCGCAGCAGCACGCCGTCGTTGCTGTCGCGAAGGAACTCGACGCTGACCTCGACGGAGCCTGTTTCGGTGAACTTCAGCGCGTTGCTGACGAGGTTGGTCAGGACCTGACCGATCCGGATGGCGTCGCCACGCAGCGCGTTCGGGACGGCCTCGTCGATGCGGATGGCGAAGTCGAGACCTCGCTCCTTCGCCGCGAGCTCGAAGGGACCCAGCACGCGGTCGATGACATCTCGCAGGCTCATCGGCACGCGCTCGACCTGCATTCGACCCGCGTCCAGCTTGGCGAAGTCCAGGATGGCGTTGAGCAGCGACAGGAGGCTCTGGCCGGAGTCCCGGACCATCTCCGCGTAGGCCGACTGCTGTTCGTCGAGCTCCGTGTCCAGGAGCAGATCGGCCATGCCGATGACGCCGTTGAGCGGCGTCCGGACCTCGTGGCTCATGTTGGCGAGGAAGGCGCTCTTCAGCTCGCTCTCGCGGCGCGCCTCCTCTCGCTCTCGCTCCAGCTCGTGGGTCTGGGTGCGGCGCTGCGTGACGTCCTCGAACACGATGAGCCATGCCCTGGCGCCGCCCCACTCCACGGGACAGCTTCGTGTGCTGAGGATGCGGGGCTCTGGCCCCCCGACCTCGAGGTCGATGCCGTAGTCCGCGCCGAGATCGAGCGGGAGGGGCAGACCGGAGAGGGCTCCAGCCTCGACCTCGAGGAGCCGCTCCGAGTAGGGGTTGGCGTACTGGACGCCGCCCTCGCACAGGACGGCCACCCCGAGAGGCAGGCGGTCGAGGATCTCCAGGTCGGCGCCTGCTGTCATCTTCGGCGGCACGCCAGATTGTCTCATGGCAGGCAGCGCCGCCGGCTCTGTGCTACCCGAGCGCATGCGCCACGCCGACTACATCGAGGCTGTCGCCGGCTTGCCCGCTCCGGCGCATCTGCGCGCGATGATGGTCTGGCTCGCAGGTCAGGAGCAGCTGGCCATCGTCGAACCGCAGGCCCGGGCCGGGCTGCACCCACTGCTCGTCCCGCTCGCGCGCTCCGACGAGGGCACGATGGCCTTGTTGAGGTGGCCGACCCCACCGAAGGGCCTGCCGATGCCGCTCGTGCTCTGCGGCGAACACATCCGCCTGCTGTCGCTGTCAGTGGACCAGTGGCTCCACCGCCAGCTCGCCAGACGCGACGCCGCGGGGCTGTCCCTCGGTGGCCTCGGGCGGGTCTGCGAGGACCTCTACGTCCAGGGGATGCTCGAGGCCTCCTCGCTCCCCCTGACGGCCTATGTGCTCCTGAAGGTGGGGGGGCAGCCGGATCTGTACGAGGAGCTCGCGGCGGCGCATCTCGACGGGGGCGACGAGCTGGCTGCGCTCGTGACCGCCGACCGCGCGACCACCGCGATCGCCGGTTGGGGGCAGCCGCTGGTCTTCCGCATGCGGCTGCTGGCCCAGCTCGGCCGTGAGGAGGCCGCGAAGGAGGCGGCAAAGGTCGCTCTCTTGGAGCCGGTCTGGACCTTCGGCGGTCCCTTCGCGCCGGTCGCGGAGATGGCGGGCTGGTCTCAGATCTCGAGCGCGCCCTATCGCCGACTCGTGGACGACGCGGAGCTGCCCTTGGACCGGGCGGCGCACCTCATGGACGCCCTCGCGGTGGAACAGGGTGACTGGGACGGAGCCCGCGAGGAGCTCGCCGGGTGCTATCGCCAGGCAGGCCTTGCAGAGCTCGCCGCCTTCGTCAGTTCAGCTTGACCCGGGCCCGAACGGCGCGATGGTCTGCCTCTGGAAGTCGCAGGTAGCGGATTGCGCTGATGTCGACCTCACCAGCCAGGACCTGGTCGAGGCGGAAGAACGGGGCGTTGGGCCAGCCGCCACCGGCGGGCCACGTCGAGCCCCAGATACCGAACCAGCGGGTCTCGTCGACCAGGCCGGTGTCGGTGAGGCTGCGGTGTACGCGGCTGCCGGGCACGTAGTTCATGTCGCCCATCACCAGCACCGGATCCTGGTCGACACAGGGTCCCCAGTCGCCGGCGATGCGGCCTTCGTCCACGTGTTCGACGACCTCTGAGACATACGGACTGATCCCTTCGCTGCAGGTCGGCAACGGCGGCGGCGCGTGCATGCCGACGATGCAGATCGCGGCCTCGACCCGGACCAGGGCGATGGGCATGCCGCAGCCGGGCAGGTCGCCGAACTCCTCTGTGATCTCGCCCTGACAGAAGAGCTCCTTTCTGCAGAAGACCGCGGATCCGTGGGAGTCGCGCGGCAAGTCGCGATCGTAGTTGTCGGCCACCCGCTGCATGCCCGGCACGCGTTCGCCGCGCTTCTCCACGGTCACGACGACGTCGGCGTTCAGCTCGCCCAGGGCATCTTCCAGGGGTCTATCGGCCTCTGAGTAGGCCTGGACGTTGGCGACGACGACGAGCAGCGCTTCCTCGTCATCGGGACCCAGCGGCGGTACGCCGGCCGCCAACAACGCGAAGACGGCCCAGGCGACGTAGACCTTCCGGCGGTCTCTCCATGCCCAGTAGAGTGCCCACGGCACCCATGCCAGCACGAGCCAGCGGGGCAGGGTGAGCAGGACCGAGCGGGCCGCGGACCACCAGAGGGCGTCCTCGGAGAGCAGGGCGGCGATGCCTCCGGAGCAGAGCATCGCCAACAGCGGCAGCGAGAAGCCCGCCCAGAACTTGAGTCGGGCGAGGGACCTCACTCTTGCCAGGCGGGCGGCATGGCGTCGTTGACGATGACCTTGCCGCCCTCGCTGCGGACCAGCCGGGCGACGGTGTCGGTGTCGCTGCCGAAGAGCAGCCGACTCACGAAGGGGCGATCAGCGCGGCAGAGGTAGACCACGTCGAAGTCCACCGCGGCTTCTCCAGCCAGCTCGGCGTAGTCTCCCTGGATCTCCTCTGCGCTGAAGACGACGCCGTCGAGCGTGCTGGCGCCACGCTTCGCGCGCTCGAGGCGACGCATCGCGGTGGCGTGGTGCTGCTTCTCCAGCGACTCCAGGATGTGGTCCTGCGGGCTCATGCCGAGGAAGGCCCGGTCATCGACGCTCGACTTCACGCGGGCGAGTTCCTCTGTCTCTCTGATGTAGAGGATGTGAAGGCCCGCGGAGCCGTCCACGCTCGCGATGCTGGCCGCTTCGGAGAGCGCGCCGTCCAGTGATGCCTTCGCGTAGCGTGTCGTCGACAGGATGAGGAGCACGCGCTTCACGTCAGCACCCCGAGTCCGAGGAGGGGCCAGGCGTACATCACGACGAGCACCAGGACGCCGAGGGACACCAGGGACAGGACCGAGCCGACCACCACCGCACGACGAATCCCGACGTAGCCGGTACCGAAGACCATCGCCATCGCCGGGGTAGAGGTGGGCATCGAGAACGCCAGACCGCAGGCGACCGACATGAGGATGGTGACCGTCCGCCCGTCCAGGCCCAGGTGTGGGGAGATGGCGAGCACCGCCGGGAGAGCCAGGGCGATGACCGCGGCGTTGCTGACGAACTCGGTCATGAGCATGGCCAGACCGGCGATGACCAGGACGGCGACGAAGACCGGTGCCGAGCCCTGGGGCAGGACCGAGTCGACGACCCAGCCCATCGCGCCGCTCTTGTCGACCCCCGCGCCGATGGCGATGGCGCCGCCGTAGAGCAGCACGATGCCCCAGTTCACGTAGCGCTCGGCGATCTTCCACTGGAGCACGCCCAGGGCAAAGAGCGAGGCACCACCGAGCAGGGCGACGGTGCCCAGGCCGTAGGTGGGCCCATAGATCACGAGGCACGGGATCACCAACGCGAGGACGAACAGGGTGCGGATCTCGAGCGAGGACACGGCGCCCATCTCCGCCACCTCGGCGTCCAGCTTTGCCACCGCCGGGGCCAGGGGGACGCCCTCCTCGGGGAAGGCCCGCCGCAGCCACAGGAAGACCAGCGGCAAGAGCGCCGTGCAGATGAGCGCGGTCGCGCTGCTGAACTCCAGGAAGCCGATCGGTGCCGCGTCCTGGTTGTTGTCTGCCATCCAGGTCGAGTAGGTGGAGAGCGCCAGCGAGGCCCTCGCCGACGAGAACAGCGTCAGGTTCGAGCCCACGATCGTCCCCCACGCCATCGACAGCAAGAGTCGGCGAGCCAGCCGGGAGCGGGGTCCGAGGTCAAGCGCCTGGATCAGACCCAGCACGATCGGCAGCATGAGCGCCGCCACCGCGTGGCTGACGACCACGGCGCACAGGCCCCAGCTCAGCAGCAGCACCGCCCCCGCCAACTGGTCCTCTGAGCGGGCCATCCGCCGCATGCACCAGAGTGCGAGGCGCTTCGAGAGCCCGGTTCTCAGCATCGCCGCCGCGACGAGGAAGACGCCCACCACGAAGAACACGGCCTGGTTTCCGAAGAGCGAGAAGGCCTCGGCGGGCTCGAGTACACCGAGCACGGGCAACAGGGCGAGCCCGACGAGCGCGGTCACCGGGAGCGCGACCGGGGTGAGCAGCCACCAGACGACGCAGAGCGCGAGCACGGCGAGTCCCCGCTGGCCTTCGACCGTCAGGCCCTCTGGCGTGGGCGCGACCATGATGGCCGTAGCGAGTATCGGCCCCAGGAACAGGCCGATCCGGGCCGGCCACTTCATTCGGGCAAGAGCCGGTGGGCCACGACGTTGTAGGCGGCGCGGACCTGGGCCAGCGGTCGAGGATCGCCGTCTTGGAAGAGGTCGACGTTGACCACACCGACGCGGTTCCCGAGCCGCACGACCTGGGCCCGCGCGACGAGATCCCGATCGGCCTTCGCCGGGCGGAGGTAGTCGATGCGCAGGTCCAGAGTCGCGCAGCTGTGTGCCGGAGGCAGGCGGGAGAAGACAGCGAGGCCTCCTGCGGCGTCTGCCATCGCGCTCATCACCCCGCCGTGGATGGCGGGCAGGAGGAAGTTGCCGATGTGCTCGGGACGCGCGGGGAGGCGGATCACGCAGGTCCCGTCCGCGACGGCGTCGACCTTCATGCCTAGGGTCTTGTTGAAGGGGATGAGCTCTTCGAACAGCTCTGCCAGGCGCTCGCTCCGCTCCACATCGTCTCCGCGTCGGGAGTGTATTCTGGCTTTTGCGGAAGGCGACGATGTCCCGGTGGCGCACCAAGAGTGATCAGATGGCTCCGGATGTGGCGGAGGCGATCGACGAGCAGCTCCTGGAGATCCGCGAACTCGCCGCGCGCCAGGGGTCGGATCCGCACCTCACCGGCATCCTGCTGGCTTGTTTCGGCCGCCTCGAGAAGACCGCACAGGACAACGGGCTCCCGGACCTCGCCGAGGTCGCCGCGGCGCCCTGCCCCCGATCGTCGTGATGGCCGTGCCTGCGCACGGTGTCCGCATCCGCGAAGAGGCCGACTGCTGCGTGGAGCGCATCGCGGTCGTCAGCGACGTGAGTCAGCTCCGCGAGGCCGTGGCCACCCTCGAGCCCAGCCGCGTCCTGCTCCCCAGTGACGCGCTCCAGGAGGTCGAGGGCTTCGCGGACGACTATCGCCGAAGCGTCTGGCTGTACCAGCCAGGGGCCGCCATCGACACAGAGGCCCGGGGTGGAGCGTTGCGCAATGGCGCGTCCGGCTTCGTGCCCTGGCCGCTCCAGCTCTGCACGGCACTGGCCCGGATGCGCGCCCCGATCGCCGGTGACTGCGACCTGCCCTTCCGGGCGCTGCTACTGGAGGGCGGTCGCGTCGACAAGGTCGCCGACGTCCTGGAAGGCGGCGACGTCGAGGTCTTCCGGGAGAAGAGCTACGACCGCGTGCTCGATGCGCTGGAGCGCGAGGGGAGCGAGATCCTCGTCGTCGACCTCGACAAGCACGGTGGCCGGGGGTTGAACCTCGCGAAGGCGGTCGGAACACACGAGCGTCTACACCCCGTCGAGGTCGTCGGCATCTCCTCGAAGGGCGCGATGGCGGCTCACGCCAACCAGGCTGGCATCCGCCACTTCGTGCGCCTCCCCATCGCCGACGCAGGGCTTCGCGGTCGAGCCCTCGCGGCCCTTCGCGAGGTCCGGTCGGCCTTCGACAACGGCGAGCGCGATCCGCGGACCGGGGCCTACAACCGGGCGGCCTTCCTGGACCGCGCGGACGAGTGCATCGCCCGCTGTCGGCGGACCGAAGAGCCGCTGGTCGCCGCCGTCGTCGACGTGGTCGGGACCACCGGGATCAACGCGACCCACGGCCTCAGCGCTGGCGACCGGGTGCTGCGCCTGGCGGCCGAGGTGCTCGTCGAGGAGCTCCGGCGGACCGACCTGGTCGGGCGCATCGGCGGCGACGCTCTGGGTGTCCTCTTGCCAGGCTGCACCATGCAGAAGGCGTGGACCCTGATCCGGGACGCCCAGGAGAGCTTCACGGCCTGGTTCCGCCCGGGATCGCCCCTGGCCGACACGGAGTTCACCGTGGGTGTCGCCGACGCCGGCGACGGCACGGCCGGCCTGCTCTACCGGGCGGAGCAGGCGATGTTCGACGCCGAGCCCGGGGCCATCAAGGTGGGCTGAGCGTCAGTGCAGGGCGCTGATTCCGACGTTCTCCGGCACCACGATCTCCACCTCAGACCTCGATCACCGGCGACTGGCGCGGCGTGATCACGGTGACCTGGGGGGCAGGGGGTGGGACCTCGAGCACGGTCGGCGGCATGACGATCGTCGCGGGTTCCTGGGCGAAGGCGGCACAGACGAGAAGGAACACTTGGACTCCTGCAGCAAGGATCGGACCTTCAGGCCTTCTCCTTGTTCCTTTTTCGTGAGAGCCCGAACTGGACCAGCGTGCCCAGCGCGGCGATCCCGCCCACGACGAGCAGGTTGTCCTGCATGGCCAGTGCCCACGCGAGCGACAGGGCCCCGAGGCAGGCGGTCAGGGGCTTGAGCAGCGCTCGGAAGGCCCGTGGGAACAGGAAGACACCCACGAGCGCACCGACCAACGCCACCCACCATGGGGTCTCACCGGACATCACGAAGGGCCAGGCCGTGTAGACCGCGCCACCGCTGAGCACCGCGCCGAAGCTCGCCACGGCTGCTCGCTCGACGAAGCGACAGACCAGGGCACCGAAGACCGCGACGGCGACAGCGGCGATGGCCTTGATCGGATCGTTGACGCTGTCGGGCAGCGCCAGGCCGACCACGACCCCCAGGAGCAGCCCAGGTGCCATGACGGCGAGCTTGTAGAACCGAGCCCCCGCCAGGGCAAGCGTCGCGCCCACCAGGCCGGCGACGATTCGAAGGCCCAGGCCTGTCTCCAGATCGTTCATGAAGTCCATACATCACGATACGGAGCGCGGTCTCCGATGATTCCGTCCGCTTCAGCGGATGACGGCACGCATTCCGTCGAGCTCGGCGGCGTGGACCTTCAAGGGCTCGACGATCTCTGCGCCGATCGCCACGATCCTGGCCCGGTCCCGCCCCTCCATCGCGCATCGGAGCAGGCCGAAGCGGAGCTCCAGCTCGACCGACTCCCGGGGTCCGACGAGCTCCCTCAGCGCCGGCTCCAGCTCCGGCTCGAAGCTGCCCTCGTAGACCATCTGCACCGTCTTGGCGGCCTCGGCGTCGTCTCCGGCGTCCCAGGCCACCAGCGCCTCGTCGATGCCGGCTTCGACGGTGAGCGCCCGGGCCTCCCACATGCCGGGGTGGTAGGTGGCGTCAGAGGCCATCACGGCGCAGCCGATGAACAGGAGCATTTGTTGAATCTACCAGATGAACAGTGCTCTTGACGAGTCAACTGATGTTGTTGGCGTGCACCAGGGCCCCGCCGTGTCCTGCGGACATGCTGCTCATCGAGGGTGGCACCTTCGAGCTCGGCGAGGTCAGTCCCGGCAAAGGGCACGAGGGTCTCGTCATCACGAGACGCACCATGGTCATCGAGGACTACTGCATCGCGACCCATCCCTTCCCCGGCGAGGGCCTCGACTGGCCATCTGACGGGTTGAGCCTGTCCCAGCTCCAGACGTGGGAGCCCCTCGTGAACGAGCGGGGCCGTCGGGCCTGCACCGTCGAGGAGCTCGTCCGGGCCGCGGCGGGTCCGATGAACCAGCCGCGCTCATCCACGCGCGAGGACTGCGAGTCCAAGGACCACCAGCCGGGACCAATCGGCAGTCACCCCGCTTGTCGGACCGCAGAGGGCCTCGTCGACTTTGGCGTGCGCAGCTCCTGGGCCCACCTCGCCAGCCTGGATGCGGAGTTCCCGCGCTACGAGCGCTGGGCCAGCTGGGGTCACACCTGGCGCGACGACACCTTCTACCCCACCACGAACTTCGCGATCCACAGCCACGATCCCGCCGAAACCAGCTACCTCGACGATGGCTGGCGAAGCTGCGCGAGTCCGCGCCGGGACAAGGGTCGCTGGGCCGAGTTCAGCCAGGCCTTCCCTGGCTCTTTTGCGGCCTTGCTCGACTAGGGCGCTTCAGGATCCGATGGGGGAGTCATGGCACTGTTCCGCCGCCTGCTGTCGTGGTTGTCCGCCCCCTTCCGGGACGAGCCGGTCCGCCGCAAGCGGATCGCCAGGCGGGCCGACGCCCCCGCTCCAGAAGCCGAGGCTCCAGCGGACCCCACGGCGCCGTGGGAGCGTGGTCGAGCCGCACCGTGCTTGCAGGCCCGCGCGGTGCGCCGCCACGTCATGGACGTGCTCCACCAGATGGAGGTAGAGAGGCCAGGACCTTCGACGACCGGGCGCTCCTGAGGCGGCTCCAAGGGGGGCGCATCCGCCTCCCTCCGATCCGTCGGGGGGCGCGAGGCGACGCGCGGAGTCTGTCCGATGCAACCAGCCCCTAAGTATCGACAGGATATAATTTCAACGTATGATACCTCCTGACACCGGAAACCGGAAACCGGCTATACACTCGTGAGGAGGGGATATGCCCACGAAGTGCAGGTATCCTCCCCCGGCATGTCTGCTCCTGTGGCTCGGCTGCACATCCACAGACCCGCCCCCCCATGACGGAGGGGGCACCACCCAGGCTCCCCAAACCACCACGACAGACTCCGGAACACCGCCAACCGGGAACACCACAGCACCCACGGACTGTGCGCTCATCATTACGGAGCCCGATGAGACGGGGCTGCCCTCCTTTGTCCTGACATGGAGTGGCCCCGAAGACCCGTCTGTCACCTTCACAGCACCCAGCGAGCTCACCGCCACGACCTCGTTCTTCGGATCTACCTCTCCAGCCGTCACCCTAGTGGCCACGTACCAGGTCGACCCAGTCGGAGAGCCCCGGCTCGAACACGTTGTACCGACCGTTCCCGTCGAGCGAAGCGACGAGCAATACCTCCAAGAGTATTTTCGCGAAGATGGCCTTTTGATGGCAACGGTCACTGTTTCGGCCACCTGGAACGGTGGACCACAATGCACAACCGAAACAACCGTTCCCTTTCGCCAGTGGAGTCACGTCGATGAGCATCAACGTGACTGCAACAAAAACTGCGTTCAGCCAAGCGACTTGTTCCTTCCCACAGTGATCGAAACCGACGCCCTCGTTCATGCCGTCACAGAGTCCATGAGCGATGTGGTGACACTCCAAACCTATGATCGCTCCCGCCCAGACAAGGACAACTACGTCCTGGCACAGATCCCTCTGACTGGAACGCCCCTGCAATTCACCCGAATCGGGCCTGGTATTTTCGATGTCTGGGATCCCCAGCACGAGACATCGGGCGGTACCACGCTCAGCTGCAGTGTCTGGCACGATGGCACCGAACTGGCCATCACACAGGCGTTTCCCAATGTAGAACAAGCTGTGAGCATCACCCTCGATGCCACCGAGACCGTCAGCGGCCTCAGCTACACCCAGTCGGACTACAAAGCACTACCCAAAATCGACAGACCTTGGCTTCACCACAACTGCCTGATCGACCCAACCAGCCCCCACGACAGTACAATCGCCACGGTCTTTGGCCTCAACTGGGAACCGGCGGGCAACGGTGACGGCAGCTGGGGAAGCACCTTGGTTCGGTTGACAATCGACCAAGACACCAGCGAGCTGGTTGGAGACCTCGAGCCAGTCTTTTCTCCCTTTGACCTCACGGAAGCCCGCTACAGGTACGGAAACGCGCTCTCGCTGAGCCCTCCAGGATCCGACATGCGCAAGTGGATGAGTCTTTCCTACGCCAACGATCACCGGGAAATGACCGAAAAGGAGCGAGCGTTCTATCTCTCTTTCCCATTGACGGACTCAGGACCCGAAGCACCCCGTTTCCTCTTTGTCAACGACACACACTTCGACGACAGCTCCCTGGTCCAAGGTTGGCAGGAAACATTCCCTGAGCTTGAGTTAATCAGGCTGCCCGACGACCCCCTGACGTCGGAATATCCCATTCATTTTCCCCACGCCGCCGAGTTTTTCCAAGTTGAAGCGTCCAGAGATATAGATGGGCAGACCTGGGCGATCTACCGACTGGTCATGGCCAGCCTCGGAGGCTCCGGCAATGACAAGAGTCCGTCGTCCGACCTCTATCCAGAGGTGTACATGTTCGATCTGTATGTACCGAACAACGACAACCCCGGCACATCCTACGTGGACTTTTTCTGCGGTCTATCCCTGCCCATAGAAACTTGGTCACACTTCGACTTCGTGCTGACCGCCGGTCCCGAAAAAACACAGCGGCCTGAATGGATCGCAGCCTACACCTCCAACCCCCACGGGGAGTGGTTTTGGCTGGATCTCTGGCAAACCGATCCCGATGCCTCCGACCGCTGCAGCATCGTAGGGGCTCAGCGACATCAAACACAGAAAAGTACGGCAGGGACCGCTGTCCCAATCTGGACCACCGAGATCGATCCCACAGGTTTATACGGCCCCCCCATCACCGATGTGCAGATTCACCTGAATGCAGACACATTACTGCCCGGATTGGTTCCCTGAGTATCTCGGGCGGTAAGTAGCGCTGTGCCTGGCCAAAGATAAGACCATCCCTGATGGCCACTCACACTCTGTCACAAAAGCCACGTTCTTCTTCGGCGCCTTCCCACGAGCCACAAACACTTCGACTGTAAAACGGCAACATCGGGTCCCCGCACCGGCCAACCAGGATCTACCTCGTGCCCATCCTTCGCCCACTTCACACAAGTCTTGGCAGAAAACCACCCATGCAACCCACTCTCCTCGGCCACGGTCTTGCCTGCGCTGGCCTCCTCATCGTTAGCTGCGGGACACCCAACGCCAACGAAGCCGACATCTGCTGGATCGGCGAGGCGGTTCCATCTGAGCCCACACCACAGCTACCCGAAGACGCCTGCGACGACCCTCCCTCCGCAATGTCGAGCGTGGCCGAGGCCGTCGCCAGTGCTGCAGCGAAGCAAGCCACAGCCATCGAGGCTGAGCTGTTCGCTCCCGAGCGCATCACCGTCATCACCTGTGGCACAGGCAGCCCCATTCCCTCGGACCGGGCGCAGTCCTGCACAGCGGTCTTCGCCGGTGGCCAAGTTCCTCCTCTTCGACGCGGGCGATGGCGCCCAACGCTCCATGGAGTCCCAACAGCTTCCCATCGCGGACATCGACGCCGTCTTCCTCACCCACTTCCACTCGGACCACATGGCCGATCTGGGTGAAGTGATCAGCCGAAGTTGGATCTTGGGACGCCAGCACCTGCTCCCCATCTACGGCGGACCAGCAGTGGACCGGGTCGTTCAAGGCTACAGGTCGGCCTATAGTCCCGACGTCACCTATCGGAATGCCCACCACGCTAGCGAAGTGTTCCCTGAGCCCTCGCTTCACGCCGAAGCCGTACAGCTCGAACAAGCCCCAGCCACGGGTGTGGTGATCTATGAGCAGGGTGGGGTCAGGGTCTGGGCCTATGGTGTGGACCACTCGCCGGTCTCACCCGCCGTGGGCTACCGAATCGAGTACGGCGGACGCGCCATCGGCATCTCGGGTGACACCGTCGACAGCGATGGCCTGCGCAACCTGGCCTCGAACGCAGACCTCCTGGTCAGCGAGGTGATGGACAAGACCTTGGTCCTGGATACCGCATGCGCCTTGGAGATGACCGAAACGAACTATTGTTCAGGGATATCCGCACATATCACACCGACCTCTTGGAGCTGGCCAACACCGCCGCCGAGGGCGGCATCGACACCCTGATGCTCACCCACATGGTGCCCACCACCGACGCCGCACAAGCTGAGCTTCTCTTCGGTGATCCCATCCGAGACGTTTTCAGCGGCGAGGTTA
This sequence comes from Myxococcota bacterium, assembly GCA_036012755.1. Taxonomy (GTDB): domain Bacteria; phylum Myxococcota_A; class UBA796; order UBA796; family CAJQPC01; genus JAAESX01. Next base: position 79,966 of record DASCPX010000189.1, read on the forward strand.
TCGTGGCTTCCGGCGATACCTGGTTTACCCTCGACGTCGACCCACAACAGGAGACTCAGGGGCTCAGCGAGTAGTCAAACCCCGAATCGCTCGACTAGGGCGCTTCAGGATCCGATGGGGGAGTCATGGCACTGTTCCGCCGCCTGCTGTCGTGGTTGTCCGCCCCCTTCCGGGACGAGCCGGTCCGCCGCAAGCGGATCGCCAGGCGGGCCGAGGCCCCCGCTCCAGAAGCCGAGGCTCCAGCGGACCCCACGGCGCCGTGGGAGCGTGGTCGAGACGCACCGTGCTTGCAGGCCCGCGCGGTGCGCCGCCACGTCATGGACGTGCTCCACCAGATGGAGGTAGAGGCCAGGACCTTCGACGACCGGGCGCTCCTGAGGCGGCTCCAAGGGGTCGTCGCCATGGAGAACCTCGGCCTGCCGCCCTTCCCCGGCACGGTGGTGGAGCTCAAGCGCATGCTGGGGAGGGGGGTCGAGGTGCCTTCGTTCCGCCTGGCGAACATCGTCGAGAAGGACCACGCCCTGGTGGAGGAGGTGCTGCGGCAGGCTCGCGGCCCCAGCTGGTCGAGGCCTCCGGAGAGCCTGCACGCCGCCGTCACGCGCATTGGCAACAACGCGCTCTGGCGCATCTCCATGCGCTTCGCGCTCGAGGCCACGGTCTTCTTCGTGCCCGGCTACCAGGAGCAGGTCGAGCGCGTCCGCGTCCACAGCCTCGTGACCGCCGAGGTCGCCGCGTGGATGCTCGGTGACGCAGAGGAGCGAGGCGGCGCCTGGCTCGCGGGGCTCCTGCACGATGTCGGCAAGCTCATCGTGCTGCGCGAGGCCGGGGGCCTCGGTGCCCCCCTGAGCCCGGGACTGCTCGACGAGATCATGGACAAGACCCACGCGTCGATCGGCTTCCTGGTGGCCCGCGCATGGGAGTTCGAGGACCTGGAGTGCGGCGCGATCGCGCTGCATCACGGCGAGCGCCGCAACAGCAGCTCCGAGGCGCGCCTGGGCCACTACCTCCATCTCGCGGACGTCGCGGCCCACGGGGTCGAGGCGCGGCACGCGCGCCAGGCCAGCCCCGCCCGCACCTACATCGTCCACGAGGCCAGGGGCATGGGCTTCGACGGTGACCAGGCCCTGACCGTCGCCGACCGTGCATACACCAGGCTCAGGGCGCTGCGCGCGGCGTAGGCTCCGGGGAATCCGACTACGCTGATGTGAGTGTTCCTCCTCGCGCTCGCCTGCTCGAGATCGCCGCCGCCGTCGGTGTTGGTCATCACCCTCGACACGACCCGCGCCGACCGACTCGGGCCATACGGCCACGCCCTGGCGAACACCCCGACCTACGACCGCCTCGCCGAGGCCGGCACCGTCTTCCAGCGGGCCTACTCCAGCTGCCCGCTGACCATTCCGAGCCACTCGACGATCTTCACCGGGCGCTATCCGCCTTCCCACGGCGTGCGCGACAACGGCGACTTCATCCTCGGCGCCGAACAGCTCACCCTCGCCGAGCGCCTGCAGGAGGCCGGCTACGCGACCGCTGCGTTCACGGCTGCCTTTCCGACACAGGCGCGCTGGGGCTTCGACCAGGGCTTCGAGGTCTACCACGACCCGCTGAAGCGCCGGCCCACCCAGCTCGACTGGCGGGATCGTCGCGAAGCGCGAGAGGTCATCGACGACGCGCTGGCCACCTTGCCGACCCTGGGGGATCGCCCCCTGTTCGTCTGGGTCCATCTCTTCGACGCCCACTGGCCCTACGAGCCTCCCGAGCCCTACCTCTCCGAGCACGCCGGGCGCCCCTACGACGGTGAGATCGCATACGCCGACGCTCAGGTCGGGCGGCTTCTGACCTGGTGGGACCAGCAGAGGCCCGGCGGGCTGGTGATCCTCACCGCGGATCACGGCGAGGGCTTCGGAGACGGAGGGGAGCGCACCCACGGCTTCCTGCTGCACGACGGCACGATCCACGTCCCGCTCATCGTGCGCGGCGAGGGCTTCGAGGCCGGCGCTGTCGAGGACGACGTCGTCGGTCACGCCGACATCGTGCCCACGGTGTTGTCCTACGTGGGTCTGGAGAAGCACGACGGGCTCCAGGGTTGGGAGCTGGGCCTCGGTGGCTCCGACGAGGTCTACAGCGAGGCCCTCACCGGCCAGTTCAACCTGGGGCTGGCGCCTCTGTTCGCAGTCTCCGACGAACAAGGCCGGTACACGGAGGGTGCGTGGGGAGCCTTCTACGAACACCGGGCCTTTGGCGTCTCCACCGTGCCCAGCGAGCACATCGAGGCATCTCCACACCAGGCGGCTCTGGCGGTCTTCCGAGGCAGGCTCGACGAGGTGGTCGCGCCCACCGCCGCCCTCGACGAGCAGGCCTTCGCGCAGCTCGCGGCGCTCGGCTACCTCGGAGGGGACATCAACGCCGTGGCTGGAGAGGTCGATCCACGGGACGTCATCGACCTCGTGCCCCTGACCTGGGAGGCTCGCCAGTGGATGGGCAGAGGTCGCCTCGACGAGGCGGAAGCGGCCATCTCGAGGCTGGAGGAGGGCATGCCCGGAACATACGGTGTCGACCTTCTGCGCGCCCAGCTGCTGCGCTCCCGTGGAGACCTGGGCGAGGCCGCCGAGCACTTCGCCGCGCTGTACCTGCGCAGCCCCTCCAGCACTGTCTCCCTCCAGCTGGCCGCCCTGCATGCGGCCCGGGGGGACTGGCGGGAGGCCGAGTCCTGGTACGCCGAGGCGCTGTCTCTGCAGCCGGCGAGCCCCGAGGCGATGGCGGGCCGAGTCCACTGCGCGCAAGCCCTCGGCGAGCCGGAGCGGGCTCGGGAGCTCGCCAACGAAGCCCTGCGTCTGTACCCCGACCACGCCGAGCTGCGGCTGGTCCTCGCCGAGATCCACCTCGGCGACGGCGACCTCGACGCCGCCGAGCGCGAGGTGGAGTTGGCCATCCAGTACATGGCCCGCTCCCCTTGGGCTCACGCGACCCTCGCCCAGGTGCGCTGGGAGCAAGGTCGGGCGGACCTGGCCATCGAGGCCCTCCAGGAGGCGCTGGCGCTCGACCGGTTCAACGTCCCGGTCAGGGTCCGCCTCGTCGAGTGCCTCCTGGACGTGGGTCGCAACGCAGAGGCGGTCCGAGCGATCACGCCGCTGGCGCGGCTGATGCCGGAGGAGGACGAGGTCCAAGGCCTCGCACGTCGCGCCCAGGCGGCGCTCGATCTGGAGCGGGGCCTCACATCTCCTTGAGCAGTGTTCGGACTCCTGTGGTAGTACGGCTCAGTTCGCCCGATGACGGGATCGAGGTGCGGGACGCACGTTACGATCCAAGCTGGGAGGGTTCATGCGGCGAGAGACTCACACACCGAAGTCCGTCCGCCACCCGGCCGGCAAGGCATCGATAGAGACACTCCTCGGCCTGGCTCGCATCTGGATGGACGCTCGCACGGGCCTCCTGCAGATCGGAGGCGAGACGGCGACCCTCGTTCGTGGCGAGCCCCTCGACATCGACGACCTCCAGCTGATCATCGACGGGCTCTACCGCGGCGGGAAGCCCGCCTTCTCCGAGACCGACCATCCCTCCAGGGGCGTGACGAACCGCCTCGGACTGGAGATCTGGAAGGCGGTGAGCCGGATCGCGCGCAAGACCCAGATGCGCGGGACGGCCAGCTGCACGATCCACCCCGCCGGCCTCTTCCGCCGGCTCTCGGCCTTTCCGATGCAGCCCGAGACGGTGGTCCTGCTCGCTCGGGTCGAGTCCGGGCGGGTCCGCGTCGGCGACACGGTGCGCCTCGACAAGCCGACACGGATGGAGGTGTTGGAAGACCTCGCGCGACTCAAGATGCTGGGTGTGATCCGCCTGGAGAAGGCTGACGAGCGTCTGGCGAACACCCGTCGAGAGGCTCGGCGGAAGCCCAGCTCCGAAGGTGTGGGGGGCGGTCGGTCGGGCGCGCGCAGCGACCCGAGGCTCGGGGGGCGCCTGAGTCGCGAGCTGGAGAGAATCGAGGGACTCGACGACTGGGCTGCGGTGGGATGCAACCCCAGCATGGCTCCGGGGGCGATCGCAGCTCAGTGCCAGCGGATGATCGACCGCTACTCGGCGATCATCAAGGACCGGAGCCAGACGGCGGATTGCCGCGAGCTCGCTCGGGACATCTTCGATCACGTCGTGGCCTCGGCCGACCGCATCCAGGAGGGCAAGGCCCGCCGAGAGGCCCGGGGTGCGAACCCCTCGACCGCCTATGACGACGGCATCAGCCTCGTCGCCCAGGGTCGCTTCGACGAGGCGGTGAAGGCCTTCGGTCTTGCTCAACAGTACGAGCCCTACGCGCCGCGCCACACGGCCTGGCTCGGCTACGCCGTCTTCCACGACCCCACTCGCGATCTCGCCGAGCGCCAGCGCAAGGGCCGGAAGCTGATCGAGAAGGCCCTGCTGATGGGTACCGGCAACGGGGATCCGAACTTCGTCCAGGCAAAGCTGCTCGTCGAGGACAAGGACCTCGTCCGCGCCTGGAACCACGTCGAGGTGTGCCTGCGGGCCAATCCAACCCACAGCGGCGCCACCACTTTGAGGGACTCGATCCAGCGCGAGATCAAACGTGACAACTAAAGAAGTCCAAATTCTCCAGGAATCTGGATAGAATCGTCTCCGTTGGCACCGACACGAGGGCCCATGCGACGCCCGTTCCAGATTGCTCTGTCCGCCTTTGCGCTGACCTTCTTCACCGCCGAAGAGGCTTTGGCTTCCGGGACGATGAACGGCACCTATTGGGAGGTCAACTACGGCTCCTGCGGGACGTGGAACGACGCCTCGGCGGGCGAGGGCTACTACATCCTCGATCCCCACACCGCCTCGCCGGCCTATGGCTGGAACGACGTGAGCTATGCCGCGAACCCCTGGCAGCAGCTCACGATGGAATACGACATCGGCGGCACGGCGTACTTCGTCGAGGCCAACTCGGGCGACGGTGTCTGTGACCTGACGGTCGACGACGAGGACTACGACGCGACCTGGGCCTGGCACCAGATGAGCGACGGCAACCTCGAGATCATGAAGTACGAGCAGCTCCTGGTCTGGGGCTACTCCTACGACTCGAGCACCGGGATCATCTACGAGCACTACAACGGCATCCGGATCTGGTTCGAGATCTGGAACACGGGCGCCACCGACGTCGACGACTTCCGCCTGATGTGGGGCGTCAACCCCGACCTCGACTACGACTCCTACGGCTACAGCAGCACCGCCAACGACAACGCGGACTACGACGGAGACGGCGTCACCGACTGGGCTGGCAGCTGGGGCGCGAGCTGCGGCATCGGCATGGGCATCAGCCCCTGCGAGCCCTCCGTCGCGAGCATCGGCTTCTCCAACTTCGACTCGGACGCGGACGGCAGCTGGACCGACCCCAACGGCACCGACGCCGACCGCACGATGCACTACACCTACGAGGTCGGCACCATCGCCGCTGGCGAGGCGGCGTCCTTCGGCTTCGTCGTTGGTGGCGGCTCCAGCTACGGCCATGCTCAGTACGTCGCGGTCGAGTCTGCTGCGGGCACGATCACCGGTGACGACTTCTGCGGCGAGTGCGACGACGACGGTGACGAGTTCACCGCCGAGTCGTGTGGCGGAAACGACTGCGACGACGAGGACTCCGCCATCAACCCGGCCGAGACAGAGGTCTGGTACGACGGCACCGACGACGACTGCGATGGCAACGACTGTGACTTCGACGGCGACGGCGAGGACTACGACGGCAGCCCCTGCGGTGGCGACGACTGCGACGACACCGACGCCTCGGTGTCTCCCGACGCCACAGAGGTCTGGTACGACGGCGTCGACCAGGACTGCGACGGCGACGACTGCGACGCAGACGGTGACGGCCACGACTACGACGGCAGCCCTTGCGGCGGCGACGACTGTGACGACACCAGCCCGAGCATCAGCCCAGACGCTGTAGAGGCCTGGTACGACGGCATCGACCAGGACTGTGACGGCAACGACTGCGACGCGGACGGCGACGGCTACGACGCCGACAACAGCACCTGCGGCGGTGACGACTGCGACGACACCGACAGCTCTCTGTACCCGGGCCTCGACTCCGACGGTGATGGCCTCGAGGACTGCGACGAGGACGACTACGGCTGCGACCCCTACGACCCGGACACCGACGGCGACGGCGTCGACGACGGGGATGAGGTCGACGACGGCACCGACCCGACCGACGAAGACACAGACGGCGACGGGCTGAACGACGGCGACGAGAAGACCTGCGGCTCCGACCCGCTCGACCGCGACACGGACGACGACGGCCTCAACGACTACCGGGAGTGCGTCGTCTGGGGCACCGACCCCAACGACGAAGACACAGACGGCGACGGGCTCATCGACGGCGACGAGACCGACGTCTACGGCACCGATCCGCTCGACGACGACACGGACGACGACGGCCTGAACGACGGTGACGAGGTCAACGACCACGGCACTGATCCGCTTGACGACGACACGGACGACGACGGCTGCAGCGACGGTGACGAGGTCAACGACTACGGCACCGACCCGCTGGACGCGGACTCCGACGACGACGGCATCGGCGACTGCGACGAGATCGAGGTAGGCAGCGACCCGAACGACAGCGACAGCGACGACGACGGCTGCGACGACTACCGCGAGATCTACGAGCTGGGCACGGATCCCAACGACGAGGACACGGACGACGACAGGCTCGGTGACTGCGACGAGGTGGACGTCTACGGCTGCGACCCAGAGGACACCGACACGGACGACGACGGCATCGAGGACGGCGACGAGGTCGACGACGGGACCGACCCGAGCGACTCCGACAGCGACGACGACGGGCTCGACGATGGCGAGGAGGATGACTACGGCTGCGATCCCAACGACGCCGACAGCGACGACGACGGGCTCGACGATGGGGACGAGGTCTACATCTACGAGTGCGACCCGACGGACGCCGACAGCGACGACGACGGACTCTCCGACGGCGAGGACGTCGAAGCGGACTGTGATCCGAACGACTCCGACACCGACGAGGACGGGATCTCCGACGGCGACGAGGTCGACGGCGGCACCGATCCCGCCGACGCCGACACGGACGACGACGGGCTCTCCGACGGCGAGGAGGCCGACTACGGCTGCGACCCGAACGACTCCGACAGCGACGACGGTGGCGCCGACGACGGCGAAGAGGTCGCCAACGGCACGGACCCGACAGACGGCTCCGACGACTCCGATTGCGATCCCACCGACACTGACGGTGACGGCATCAGCGACATCAACGAGGTCAAGCGCGGCATCGATCCGAACGACTCGGACACCGACGGTGATGGCATCGACGACGGCGACGAGCTCGATCAGGGCACCGACCCGCAGGACTCCGACACCGACGACGACGGGCTCAGCGACGGCGAAGAGGTCAACGACACCGGCACGGACCCGCTGGACTGCGACAGCGACGGCGACGGGCTCACCGACGGTGAGGAGGTCCTCATCCACGGCACCGATCCGAACGACTCGGACAGTGACGACGACGGGCTGAGCGACGGCGAAGAGGTCTACACCTACGGCTGCGATCCGAACGATCCGGACACCGACGGTGACGGGCTCGAGGACGGAGAAGAGGTCGACACCTTCGACACCGACTGCCTCGATCCGGACACTGACGGCGACGGGCTCGAAGACGGCGAGGAGGTCGACACCTACGGCTGCGACCCGAACGACACCGACACCGACAACGGCGGCACGCCGGATGGCACTGAGGTCGGAGAGGGCACCGATCCGCTGGACCCGACCGACGACGAACCGGGCACCGACAGCGACGGTGATGGGCTGACGGACGAAGAGGAAGGTGCGCTCGGCTGCGATCCGAACGACTCGGACACGGACGGGGACGGACTCGACGACGGCACCGAGACCGACATCGGCTGCGACCCCACCGTCTACGACACCGACGGTGACGGCCTCTCCGACGGCGAAGAGGTCGATGTCTACGGCACCGACCCGCTGAATCCGGACAGCGACGGCGACGGGCTCTCCGACGGCGACGAGGTCACCGTCTACGGCACCGATCCGAGTGATCGAGACACGGACGACGACCGGGTGAGCGACGGCGAGGAGGTCCTCGTCTACGGCTGCGACCCGCTGGACACGGACAGCGACGGTGACGGTCTGGACGACGGGGAGGAGGTCTACGAGTACGACTGTGACCCGACCGACGCCGACACCGACGACGGCGGGCGGACCGACGGCGAGGAGGTGCTCTACGACGGCACCGATCCGCTCGATCCCACCGACGACCTGCTCGACTCCGACGGGGACGGTCTCACCGACTACGCAGAGGACAACACCTACGGAACCGACAAGTACGACCCCGACACCGACGACGACGGCCTCTCCGACGGCGAGGAGGTCTACGACTACGGCACCGATCCAAACGACCCGGACACGGACGACGGCGGCGTCGACGATGGCACCGAGGTCAACGACCAGGGCACCGATCCCCACGATCCCAGCGACGACTACCCGGACGGCGAGGACGGTGTCGGGACGGACACCGGCGGTGGCATCGACAGGATGTACAAGGGCGGCGGCGGCTGCGGCTGCGCCTCGAGCACCGGACCGGCTGGTGCCGCGGGGGCGCTCGTGCTCCTGGGCCTCGCCCTGTTGAGGCGCCGGGACTGAACCACCTGTTCCAGTCCGGGCCAACCGGTCTGGAACACCCGGAGACGAGACACCTGATCTCAGCCACTTGGAGCTGGCACGAGGCTTGAACTCCCAAGGACCGACAGGAGGTCCTCATGGTGGTTCCCTTCACCACAAGCTCCAGGCAACCCCGGCCAAGCCCAACAGTCCTCGAATCGTGGAGCGCTTGCGCCGCCGCGAGCTCACCCTCGCGCTCGTCGAGGGCCCGGTGAAGAGCGTGCCTCGTGGCTTCCACGCCGAGGTCGCGGCGGTGGAAGGCTCGGGCCTGTTGCTCGCCGCTCTGCCGCTCTGGCGGTTCGCCGCGACCTTGCACGCCCTCCGCTGCGGGGACGCAGATCCGATCGGCTTGTCCCACGTGCCGGAGTTCATCGAGGCCATCGACGACATCCCGGCGCCGTTCCTGGCCAAGCCCGCTGGCGCTGCCCGCATCCGCGAGGCGGTCGAGGAACTCGTCGATCCTCGACCGGTCGTCCTCGAGGCCGAGAACGGCCTGCGAGCGCTCTACGTCCTGCGGGAGCGTCGCGTCGACCTCGTCGTTGCCGACTGGAGATGCCGGTCCTCGACGACGTCGACATGGCCGAGCGCCTGCGAGGAGACTCCCGCTTCGACCGGATCCCGCTGGTCGCGCTCACCGGCCACGACACGGAGGAGCCCCGAGAGGACTGCATCGCCGCGGGTTTCGATCACGTGCTGGTCAAGCCGGTCCGCCGAGACGAGCTCGTCGCCTGCGTGGACGGCCTCCTCATCGCGGGGGCCCAGGCCACCGGCGAGGTCGTCCTGGTAGACCCGGACATCGAAGACCTCGTCCCCGCCTACCTCTCCGAGCGTAGAGAGGAGATCCCGATCCTCCGAGGGGCGGTGGATGACGGCGACGCCGAGCGCTGCCGCCGCATCGGCCACAGCCTCAAGGGAACCGGGGGCGCCTATGGCTTCCAGCGCCTCACCGACCTGGGCGCCCGGCTGGAGGAGGCCGGCCAGCGAGAGGACATGGAGGACTGCGCGGCCTCGGTGGATGCGATCGAGGGCTACCTGGCTACAGTTCGCGTCCGCTACGCCTCCTAGCCCGGCTACGATGCCTCCTTGCCGGAGGCAGACATGTTCGCGCTCCTCGCCTGTGTTGGTGCCATCGATCTCGACACCGGCGGCGACGGCGTGGTCTCCGGTGAGACTGGCGTGGACCGCTTCAGCGTCGAGATCGACGAGGACGTCCTGTCCCGGCTGGGGGACCGCCTCGCGGAGGTCCAGAACGACGACGGGAGCTACGACTGGCAGCGAGCCGAGGACGAGGAGCTCATCCCGGAGCTCACGGGCTACCAGAACGTCACCGGCGTCAGCGCGTGGGGCTTCTACGCCGCCCAGGAGCGCGTGGGGGAGCGTGAGGACTGGCAGGAGGCCACCGCTCGGGCGGCGGACTACTTCGATGGACTGCTCGACGCCGCCATCGCCGATGGCAGCGGACTGTCCTGTCCAAACTACACGGTCCTGGTCTGGGAGCTCGAGTCCAACCCGGATCCCGTGCTCGAGGCTCGCACCATCGCCGGCTTCGAGGCCATGCTCTCTGCCCACGACGACCGCGCCCGGGGCTTCCTGGAGAACCTCGCCGAGCGGCGCTCCGCCATCCCCGGGATCATCCCCTGGGACGACGCCCTGTGCGTCGAGGCGGCCCGCGAGATGAGTGAGCTGTCGCCTGTGTTCGCGGAGGACGCCGCGGACGCCGAGGCCGTACTCGTCGCCGAGCTGGAGGACACCTTCCTGCCCGCTTGGGACGCCGATCCGAGTCTCTTGTGGGGGGACATCTCCATCGGCTGGTCGCTGCGGGTCCTCGCCGAGAGCCAGGACGCCGAGCTCATCGACGGGCTCACCGAGCGGCTCGTCGTGCTCGTCGACGAGGAGGGTCGGATCACCAACGGGTCCGACGACGACGGGCCCCAGCAGGCCACCGCATACGGACTCATGGGCCTCAAAGCCGTCGAACACGACCTCTCCCAGAGGGTGCAGGACTTCGCGGAGAGCGAGGTCGATCCGGACGGCATCGTGCTCGGAGGGGCCGGCGAGACCTACGAAGTCTCCGGCGAACTGCTGCGCGCGCTGGCGGAGTAGCCTAGCGGAGCCCGTAGGCCTTGAGCTTGCGATAGATGGTCTGCGACTCCACCGGAGGCAGCGCGTGGAGGTGCCTGCGCGGGGTCTGGCGGCGCATGCGCGGAGGGAGGCCATCGACGGTGAGGACCTGGCCGTCCGCGGCGACGAGCGCGCGGTGGATGGCGTTCTTCAGCTCCCGAACGTTGCCGGGCCATCCGTAGGCACGCAGCAGCGCTTGCAGCTCCTGGGCGAGCTCCGGAACAGGCCGCTCTGGGGGCGTGAGCGCCTGGGCGAAGGCCTTCGCCAGCTCGATGATGTCCTCGCCGCGCTCCCGCAGCGCGGGGAGCTGCATCTCGTAGACCGCGAGTCGGAAGTAGAGGTCCTGCCTGAAGCTCCCGGCCTCGACCGCCTCGAGCAGATCTATGTGGGTCGCTGCGACCACTCGGACATCGACCTCGAACTCCCGGCTGCCACCGACCCTGGTGATGCGGCGCTCCTGCAGGACACGGAGCAGCTTGGCCTGTAGGCCCGGGCTGAGCTCGCCGACCTCGTCGAGGAAGAGCGTGCCACCATCCGCCTGCTCGAAGCGCCCGATGCGTCGCTCCTCGGCACCGGTGAAGGCGCCCTTCTCGTGCCCGAAGAACTCGGACTCCTGCAGGTTCTCCGGGACCGCTGCGCAGTTCAGCGCCACGAAGGGGGCCCGGCTGCGACCGCTGTGGTCGTGCAGCGCTCGGGCGACGAGCTCCTTGCCGGTTCCGGACTCGCCGAAGACCAGGACGGTGATCTCGCTCTGCGCCAGTCGCGTGATCTCGCGGTAGACGCGCCGCATGGGCTCCGAGTTGCCGATCAGCTCGCCGAAGCCGGTCTCGGAGGCCTCTCGCTCGAGGTCGTGGAGCCGGCATCGCATGCGCCGGTGAGCGACGGCGTTGCGAACCGTCGCCGTCAGCTTCGGGCGGCCCATCGGCTTGGCCAGGTAGTCCCAGCCGCGCGAGGCACTCTCCGCCGGAGCAGGCCTCGATCACCCGGTGCCCGGCCCGCTCGAGCCAACGGGCGGTCAGGCGGCGGTGCGCGTCGTCATCGTCAACGACGAGGATGAGCCCTGGGGCGTCCATGTACAGGTGATCAGCGAGCCGGTCCCTCTTCCTTAGTCCGAAGGGGGGGCCCGAGCTCAGCCCAGGTCGGCCACGTCCGAGTCGCCCATCTCCACGCCGCCGCCCGGGAAGTACTTCTTCCACCGATCCGACACGGTCTTCGCCGTGTCCTCATCGCAGAACAGCTCGTCCGGGTATGTGGGCTTCATGCGGGCGTCGATGAGTACGCACCCTGAATAGACGATGTGATTGCGATGGATCCGACCCCGGGCGTGAATGTCGGCAGCGGGCTCGAAGCGGGTGAACGTGGTCCACAGGAAGCGCTCGGGTGTCCGGGTCGCCCTCTTCGCGTCGTCCACCAACACCACCAGCGGCCAGGCCTGGAGATGATCCAGCAGTTCGTCTGCGATATCAGGCTGTTCCGCATAGCTTGGGCCGTCGACGACGAGGCAGCCACCGCAGAAGACCTCCGCGGTTCGCAGGGGTCGCGGCAGCGCCTCCCGGTAGTCTCGCAACAGCTCCCGGACAGGGTCGCCGAGGCCGACCATCACGCCCTTGCTACCCTGGTTGATCTCTGGCCCGGTGTAGTCCAGCGAGTCCATGGAGAGGTTGGCGAACACATACAGATCTGTCTCGGGGCGGAAGCGCTCCAGGACCGTCTCGAGAGTCTGTGTGAAGTTCTTCAGATCGACGTCCTGATCCGTGATCAGCAGGAACTTCTGGAGGCTGAGCTGACCCTCGCCGAGGATGCGGAAGGCGGAGACGAGGGCCTCGCGCTCGAAGCGCTCGCGGACGACCGCGCCGGCCAGGCTGTGGTAGCCGGTCTCGCCGTAGCTCCAGAGCTGCTTCACGGTCGGCATGACCAGCGGGAACAGGGGAGAGAGCAGCTCCTGGAGGAAGTCCCCGATGTAGAAGTCCTCCTGCCGCGGCTTGCCGACCACGGTCGCGGGGAAGATCGCGTCCTTGCGGCGGGCCAGCGCCGTGCAGTGGAAGACCGGGTAGTCGTGCTGCAGCGAGTAGTAGCCGTAGTGGTCACCGAAGGGGCCCTCCGGACGCCGTTGACCCGCGGCGATGTGGCCGCAGAGAGCGAACTCGGCGTCGGCCACCAACGCGTGCGGGTGTCCGTCCGTCGACGTCCGGCCGAGCTTCTCGCCCAGGAGCAGCGACGCGAGCAGCAGCTCCGGCACGTTCTCGGGCAAAGGCGCGATCGCGCTCAACATGAGGGCCGGGGGGCCACCCAACAACACGGTCGCCGTCAGGTCCTCGCCGCGCTCTTCGGCGACGTGCAGGTGAGCCCCTCCGCCGCGGACGATCTGGATGTGCATGCCGGTGGTCTGCGCGTCGTAGCGCTGCATCCGGTACATGCCGAGGTTGTGCGTGCCGTCGTCCGGGTGCTCCGTGTAGACCAGGGGCAGGGTGATGAAGGCTCCGCCGTCCTCCTGCCAGGTCTGGAGCATCGGCAGCCGGTCGAGGCCAGCCGGTCGGTCCACGACGTCGAGGACCGGCCCCCGGGCCACACTCCGAAGCCCCACTCGGAGGGCATCGGCGACCCAATCCCGTTGTTTCCAGATGGTTCCCAAGGAGGGGGGGAGGAGGTCCTGAGGGATCCTGGCTGTGCGCTCGATGAACTCGACCGGCTTCCTGCCGAATGCGAGCTCCACCCGCCGGGCTGTCCCGAAGAGGTTCGTGACCAGCGGAAAGTGGGCCTCGACGCCCTGGTGATGAGGCTTCGTGAAGATCAACGCGGGCCCGCCGGCGGCGATGACGCGGCGGTGGATCTCGGCGGCTTCGAGGTAGGTGTCGACCGGCACGTCGACCTCGACCACATCGCCGCTGTCGCGCAGCAACTCGAGGAAGACGCGGAGATCTCGTGGCGGCATGCGCCCGCCTAACCGAGTTCCTTTGCAAGCCAGCCAGCTTCGCGGCATCATTGACTCAGAGGTGGTCCACTATGCTCTTGCTCTGCTCGCTCGCTGCTGCTGAAACGGTCGATGGTTGGTCGATGGACGACTTCGGCTCCCCGGGAGACGAGATCGTCGGAAACGACGGCTGGGAAGGGGGATATCGCGACGATCCCTGGTGGGTGACGAGCACCGGGTCAGCCGCCTCGGCGACGGACGATTTCGCCGAGACAGAGGACTACGGGGACGATGCCCCGCAGGACAACTGGATCATCCGTGGTGACGACTTCGAGGATGTCGTGGTCGAGGCCGAGCTCTTCGCCTACGACGATGACGCGGTCGGCATCGTCAGCAACCACGACGGCGATGACTACTACGCCTGCATCTACGTAGAGGACTCGGCGCCGCCGCCCATCTGGGGTGTGGACGAAGGCACGGTCCTCATCATGAAGATCTCCGACGGCGAGGCCGAGCTCCTCGACGCTGGACACGGGGAGCGCGACGACTACGACTTCGAGCTGCGCCTCGAGGTCAACGACGGCGAGCTCAGCTGCTCCCTGAACGGGCGCGAAGAGGCCAGCGCCAGCGACTCGGATCCCCTCGGCGCGGGGCAGGCGGGGCTCTATGCCTACAACTCGGGCTACGGCGAGAGCGGCTACTACAGCGGCTCCACCTGGATCGAGGTGCTCTGGCAGGACGACGACGGCGACGGTGTGGCTGATGATCTCGACAACTGCGAGGACACCGACAACGCCGACCAGGAAGACCTCGACGACGACGGGATCGGTGACGCCTGCGACGACTCGGTCGAGCTCCCCGACACCGGCACGCCTGATGACGACGGCGGCGGAGATCTCGCGACGGGCGGCTGCGGTTGCGGTGCGATTCCGGTGGCCCCGCTCGCGCTGGGGCTGCTCGGTGTGATCCTGATCCGGAGGCGCCTGTGAGCCGATCCGCGGCGCCGCTCTACGCCGTCTCCGTGCTGAGGCGCCTGTGAGCCGATCCGCGGCGCCGCTCTACGCCGTCTCCGTGCTCCTGCGCGACGGCCCGCTGGGGCCGCTGTGGGCAGGGAGGTACCGCGGGAGCGAGTGCCTCTTTCGGGTCTTCCCGCCGTCGATCTCCGGACCCTACTCGGTGGTGCGAGAGGCGGTCCGGAACGCTGCGCGGATCGACCACCCCGGTGTCGCACCCGTGCTCGACTTCGGCATCGCCGGACCCGAGCACGCTCGCGGGAGCGGCGGCCTCATCCCCGAGGGCCAGCTCTACGCGATCACCGCGGCGCCCACGGGCCCGAGCCTCCAGGAGCACGAGGTCCGCTGGCGGGAGCTGCGGGAGGTCGCGCTCGAGCTGCTCGACATCCTGGCCCATCTCCACGCCCGCGGTCTCGTCCACGGTGACTTCGGCGCGGGCGGTGTCGAGCTCTGCGCCCGCGGCGGCGTTCGCCTGAGAGACCCCGGCATTCGACTCGCGGCGATGCGCGAGGGACGGATCAGGAACCTCCGCTCCGAACCGGATCGGCGGCCCCCCGAGATCGTCCTGGGACGCTGGCGCGAGGTCGGTCCGTGGACCGATCTCTACCTCCTCGGGCGCCTCATCCAGAGCGTGCTCGGACCGAAGGCCGTGGCGGAGAACTCGGTGGTGCACACCTGGGTCGATCGACTCCTCGATCGCAGGAATCGCCTGCTCCGTGCGGCTGATGCCCGGCGCGTCCTGTTGTCTTTGGAGGGCCGCAGCGCTGACGTCTACGCTCCGATGCTCTCGACGAAGCGGGACGCCCCCGTGGCCTCCAGCAACGAGCTGGTGGGACGCGACCAGGTCTGTCGCGAGCTCTGGGACCTGCTCGGCCAGGTTCAGAAGAGCCGCCAGGTCCGCCTGGTGCTGCTCCAGGGGCCCTCTGGAGTCGGCAAGACCGCGGTCGTCGACTGGCTCTGTCGTCGGGCCCACGAGACTGGCGTCGCGACGGTCTTGCGCGGCGAGTACGGCCCGTCCCGGTCTCGCCAGGCCGGGCTGGCGGCGATGATCATGGACTACCTCGACGTCCGCGGGCTCGAAGGTGACCAGCTCCAGTGGCGAACGCTGGCCGGCCTCTCGACCATGGGCATCGACTCGGTCTACGAGCAGCGAGGGATCGTCGACCTGATCGTGCGCTGTCGTCGGCGGTCACTGCGCTCTGATGGGAGCCTCCGCGACGCCCTCGTACATCGCTTCCTGGAGGCCTGCTCCGACCCGCCCGGCGGCCCTCGTCGCCCGGTCGTGGTCTGTCTCGAGGACGTCCAGCTGGGCCTGGAGTCCATCGGCTTCGCACGCTCGCTGCTGGACCGCTCGGGAGAGCTGCCTGTCCTCGTGCTGCTGACCGCGCGGCAGGCCGAGGGAGAGGACCAGGCGGAGCTTCGCGCCTTGATGGACTCGGCTGGAACCCGCGGCATGCTCGTGGCGCTCTCCGAGCTCCCGGTCGAGGACCAGGTCCGCCTCGTGCGCGACCGCCTCGGGGTCCCCGAGGAGCTGGCCAAGCGCCTGGCCTTCCGAACCCACGGAAACCCCTTGCACGCGGTCCAGCTCGTCGAAGCATGGCTGGAGCGAGGCCTGGCCAGGAAGGACGCCGACGGGCGTCTGGAGATGCTCTCCGATCGCCGTCTTGAGTTGCCGGACGCCATGGACGCGGTGTGGCTCGACCGTCTCTCCGTGACCATTCCTTCGCGCATCAGCTCCGACTGGCTGTCCATGGAGATCGCCGCGGTGCTCGGTCGGTCGGTCGACATCGCCGAGTGGCGCGAGGTGTGCGGAAAGTGGGGTGTGCGTCCATCAGAGGACCTCATCGCCGTCCTGGCGGATCGCGGGCTCGTCGACCTCGACGGAGCGGCGGCCTTCCGCTTCGCCTACGTCAGCCTGCAGCGCTCGCTCGAGAAGCTGGCTCGACGCGAGGGCCGCCTCGAGGCGCACCATCGCGCTTGTGCCTCCGCGCTGGCTGAGTCCGCGACCGACGCCGAGCGCCTGGGGCTGCACCACCTCGGCTCGGGTGACGTCGAGTTTGCCCTCGAGCCCCTGATCCAGGCGGCGGAGGAGCGCATCCAGCTCGGTGACTTCGAGCACGCCGAGTGGCTCATCGAGATCTGGGAGTCGACGCTCGCCCAGCAGCATTCCTTCTTGGACGACAACCGCCGCACGATCGGCTGGACCCTGCTCGCGAACGTCCGCCGTGGCCAGGGGCGCTGCGCCGACGCCATCGAGATCGCTCGGCGGGCGGAGCAGCGGGCGCGCTGGTGCAACGACTCGATGCTGCTGGGCCGCGCGCTGTTGGAGCTCGGGC
The DNA here is from genome assembly GCA_036012755.1 of Myxococcota bacterium. GTDB lineage: Bacteria > Myxococcota_A > UBA796 > UBA796 > CAJQPC01 > JAAESX01. The sequence goes on from DASCPX010000189.1 coordinate 97,038, forward strand.
TCGCGGCCAGGGAGATCGGAGACCTCGGCCTCGCGCTCACCTGCCTGACCCAGGCCGAGGCGCTCTTCGAGGGCGTCGAGGACGATCGGCTGCTCGCTCGCGCCCGGCTGGTCAGCGCTGGTGTCCTTGGAGATCTCGGCGCCTACGACGACGCCACCACTCGCTACAACCACTGTCGGGCCTTCTGCCAGCGCCACGACGACGGCATCGGCATGGCCGAGAGCATTCGTGGCCTGGGAGACCTCGCGGTCCTTCGTGGGGACCTGGAGCTGGCGACCGTGCTGCTGAACCAGGCTCGCCGGGAGTTCGAGGCCCTGGGCCATCCGTGGGGCGCAGCCTCCTGCTACAACAGCCTCGGCAACCTGTCGCGCGCCTACGGCGATCTCGACGAGGCGGTGCGCTCCTACCGGTCCTGCACTCGCATCTGTCGCTCGAGCGGATCGGCGCTGGGAGCGCACGCCCTGATGAACCGCGGCCTGGTCCTGACGCTGCAGGGCAGGTTCGATGATGCCGCCACGGCCTTGCGCGAAGCGCTGAAGAGCTTCGAGCTCATCGACGCGCGTGGACCCCTCGGGGCCTGCCACCTCTACATGCTGCCATCGATGGTGCGCGCGGCGGACTGGGAGGGCTTCGACACCCACTACGGCCTCGGCGTCGCCCTCCTGATGGAGACCGAGCACATCAGCGCGGACGTGGCCTTCGTCGCCTGGACAAGCGGCGACCTGGCCCTCGCCAAGGGCCAGGACGAACGGGCCCACCAGGTGCTGGAGCTTGCGCTTCGGCAGTACAGGATGCTCGGCAGCATGGAAGAGATCGACGACGTCCGCAGTCGCATCGAGAGCCTTGGTTGGCCAGCGAGGACCGTCATCACCGGCGAGTGAGCGCCCGCGCGACGGCCGTGGGGTCGGTGAGCGCCAGGATCTGTCCCCGGACATGCCTTGGTCTCTGCACGCCGACTGCACGCCGGTTTGTGACTCTCTGTTCGTGCTCCGACAGCTTCCGAGCCTGCTCGCGATTGGCCTCTGGATCTTCCTCCTGGCCTCCGCTCCCCGTGCCGAACCGTCTCCCACTGCGGATCCCGTGAGTGTCGCGCTCGTCGTCGACCTCTCTGGCTCCATGGCCCTGGAGGGTCGGATCGACGAGGTCCGTCGCGGTGTGGCCGGGCTGTCGGAGCACCTTCGCCCACGAGACCGCATCGCCCTCGTCGGCTTCAACCACCAGGCGCAGGTGCTGTTGCCGCTGGGCCCACCGGACCCGGTGATCCAGACCTTGCTCGCCGCCGCGGAGCCCGAGGGCGCCACGGACCTGCACGCTGGAGTAATGGCTGGAGCCTCGCAGCTCGCCCGGGCAGAAGGTCGCCGCCGCCTGATCCTCGTTCGAGATGGACCCTCGAACGTCGGAGTCCTCGACCCGGCTGCCCTGGAGCGCACGATCGAGGCGCTGGAAGCAGAGGGCATGGAGGTCGTGGTGCTGAGCCCGGAAGAGCTCGCCGCGGAGTGGGAGTCGGTCGGACCGGGGGTCTGACCTCGTGCCGGATCAGCGCTCGCTGGAGAGGTAGATGTATGCCCGTCCAGCGGTCGCCCAGGTCGTGCCGCTGATGTAGTCGTTCGACCACGACGACTCGCCGAAGACGAAGTCCGTCTCGCCGTCACCGTCGAAGTCCGCCGAGCCGAGCAAGGCGGCGCCGGTGTTGTAGCGGCTCTGGTCGCCCTGCCAGCTCAACAGCGCTGCGTCTTCGAGATCCGCGACCTCGCCGGAGAAGAGGCAGCCACTGACGAGCGTGATCGTGCCAGGCTCATCCGGGTAGCTGCCTACTCCGTTGTCGTAGTAGAAGTAGTAGCCGGGCGCAGACACGAGGAAGTCGTCGCAGCCGTCGCCGTCGACGTCGCCCGTCTCCACCAGGTCGTAGCCCAGGTCGGCGCCGTCCTGGTCGCCGAAGGTCCAGCCATCCGCCAGCGCGGTCGGGTCCAGGCCCGTGCCCAGCAGATCCGCCGCGACCCCGCTGAACATCCAGACCCCGCCGGCGCTCTCGACTCTGCCGTCCTCGGTGTCGCCCAGAGAGGTCACGACGATGTCCCGGTCGCCGTCGCCGTCGAAGTCCTCGTCGATCCTGCCGTCGCAGTCTTCGTCCACACCGTCGCAGTCCTCGTCGGCGCCTGGGAAGACGCTCGGATCCTCGTCGTCACAGTCGTTGTCGGTGGTGTAGCCGTCCTGGTCGGCGTCTTCGGGGCCAGAGGCCTCCGAGTCGTCCAGCGCGGTGGACGTTCGGTAGCGGCCCGGGGTCCTTCAGGCAGGCAACGGTGGCGAGGAGGGCGATCATGTCAGCCTCCGGCGAGACCGGAGTGTACGCTCAGTCCCGGCGTCGTCGCAGCCCCAGCATTCCGAGGAGCACCAGGATGCCGAGCGCTCCGTCGGCGGTGCCTCGCGTGGACGCGCAGCCCTTGTCCGGTGGCTCGACGACGAGGGCCTCGGCCAGGTAGCTGCAGGCGTCGCCGCCGTCATCCGACTCGTCGACGACGTTGTCGCAGTCGTTGTCGATGCCGTCGCAGTCTTCGACCGCGCCCGGGTAGGTCCACGCGTCGTAGTCGTCGCAGTCCCCCTCCGACTCGGTCGCGCCGTCCTGGTCGTCGTCGAAGGCCCAGGTGCCCTCGTCGATGTGCCCGTCGCAGTCGTTGTCGATCTCGTCCGCCACTTCGTCGGCCTCTGGGCCGATGGTGGCGTCCCTGTCCTCGCAGTCGCCCTCGCGATTGCTGTAGCCGTCGCCGTCGTCGTCCGCGCGGTTGCCGCCCTCGTCGACCTCGCCGTCGCAGTCGTTGTCGATGAAGTCGTTCGCGATCTCGTCCGCGTCGGGGCTCACGGTCGCGTCGTCGTCGAAGCAGTCGCCCTCGTTCTCCGAGTAGCCGTCGCCGTCGTCGTCATTGCTGACGAGATCGGCGCCCTCGTCGGTCAGGCCGTCGCAGTCGTCGTCGCGTCCGTTGTTCGACTCCTGGGCGTCCGGGTAGACCGTCGCGAGGTTGTCGTCACAGTCGAGGCCGCAGGCGTAGTAGCCGTCGCCGTCCTTGTCCCAGGACTCGTGCAGCGAGTCCTCGCAGGAGTTGCCGATGACCGTGATGAGCGGCTCCTGGTCCGGGTCGCTGGTCACCAGGGTGATCTCGGCGCGCTCCTTGGAGTCCTTGCCGGGGATGTACCCGATCTCGATCTCCTCTGTGTCGCCAGGGAGGATGTAGACCGGCGAAGGGGTCGAGACGTAGTAGCTGGCGCTGGATCCGCTGGAGAAGTCGAAGCCCGCGACCGTCAGGATCACGGAGCCCGTGTTGACGATCGATGCGGTCTCGAAGAAGGCGCCGCCGACCGCCCGCTGACCGAAGTCGATGAAGGGCGGGTAGTAGGACGAGCTCGGGTAGCGTGCGAGACCTCGCACCTGGAAGACGTGGACGCCCCCGCCGTCGTGGAGTCCGTCGATCGGGTCGATCGGGACCACCCGGTTGTCGTTGGTGTCGACGTAGACGGTGGCGCGGAAGTAGCCCTCCGTCTCGGGTCGGAAGTTGATCTCGATCTCTTCGAAGATCGTGCCGTCGGAGGCGCCGGTCTCGAACTCGAGGTAGTCGTCGGAGCCGTCGTCGTCGAGGTCGGCGTTGGCCCAGCTCGGCAGCAGGACGAAGGCTTCCTCGTCTTGTTGGTTGAGGATCCCGATGTTGTCGACGGTCAGTCGGCCCCGTCCCACCGAGTACAGCGGCACGCGAACGGTGAGGCGTTCACCGACCGTGACACCGCCTGCGTCGGCGAGGGGCTGGACGTAGAGCTCACGGGACTGCTCGTAGACGCCGTAGTCGGGCTGGCAGGCGAGGAGGGAGACGAGCATCATGGCGGAGGGAGCATAGCCTCAAAAGGTGGCGGCTCGTGGTCTCAGCGGTCCCCGTGAAGGTCCTTTGACACGGCGTCGAGTACACCGACGGTCTTGTTGTAGAGGAAGCGGGCCTGTTGGTGGTTGTCACCGATGCAGACGACACCCAACTTGCCGAACTCGGAGAGCGCTCCCATGAGGTGGAAGACCACCCCTCGCTCGCTCGCTCCGTGGAAGTGGAGTCCGTGGTAGACGGCGTACTCGACGAGGTCGTCCGGCGAGAGCCCGCGGTAGAGATCAGAGTGGAGCGTGTCGCTGGCGTAGTAGTACTTCGCGGGCCCTTGGGGCGTGTGGAAGAGCCCGGTGGTGTGGTCGTAGGTTCCGTCGGTCAGGAACTTCAGCGTCAGGAAGGGGTGGGTCGTTCCGCCCTTTCGCAGGTTGACCTCGATGGCGTAGTGGACCCAGCGGTCGTCCTTGTCCTTGACGCTCACGAAGTCCGTCGCGAAGCGTCCGACGACGCCCTTGCCGGCGAGCACCTTGGCGACCCGGAAGCCAGCTTCCTGGATGTCGACCCGGTAGTCCTCGCGCGCTGGGAAGGTGCAGCCCATGAAGACCTGGCCGCTGGGGCCCCCGAGAACCTGGTCGTGGGTCGAGATCGTCATCGCCTCGCCGACGGCGTTCACCCTCGCCTGGCAGGAGGGCGACTCCTTGGGCGAGCCCTCGATGAAGAGCTCGACGATGCCTTGCATCTCTTCGTACTTGGCCTCGAATGACTCCCAGGTCTCCCGTGGTGCTTCGAAGCGAAGCTGCGGCAGGTTCTCGCGAATCCAGGCCTTCCGGTCTCCGCTCTCGGGGCAACCGTCGAAGTAGAAGAGCGCGTTGCCCTCGCCGGAGAAGCCCTCGTTGAGCTTGACCACCGCGCGGCGCATCTCCGGGTGCCGACCCTTCAGCGAATCGAGCGCTTCTGTGATGTCCCCGGCGTCGCGCAGGCGCTCGAAGCCATCCGGAAAGGTCACGCCCGCGTCGCGGAAGAGCTCCCGGCAGCCACTCTTGCTGCCCAGGGACTGCAGCGCCGGGTCGTTGGCGTAGAGAGGAATGCCCAGCGCCACGCTCAGGCTGCGCTCCAAGGGCGAGCTGTTGAAGACCGAGATGTGGGAGCTGTCCAGGTCGCCCACGGCATCTCGGATGCGCTGCTGGAGCATCGGGCGGTCGAGGATCTTGGCCGTCAGCGGGATGGCGGAGGCGTCCAGGCAGGACAGGAGCGTCAGGCGGCGGCGCGCGTGGTTCGTCGGCACGCCGGAGAGCAGGTGGAGGTAGTAGTCGACGACGCTCGGGTTCAGGGGCTGGCTCGTCACGAAGACCAGGCGGGTCCTGGGTCTCCGCAGCAGCATCAGCATGTAGAGCAGGCGTTCTTCGTAGTGGTGGACCCCCGAGATCTTCGCCAGCTCGGACTGCTCCAAAGACAGGCTCGGAACGACTACCACCGTGTGCGGCAGGCGATCGTCGACCGAGACGCTGTGGAACAGACCGGGCAGACGGGCCTTGAGCCCCTCGAAGGCCGCGAGCTCCTCCGGGGAGCCGGGTGCAGGGCGAGGCATGGTGAGAGCTTACTGCAGTTGTCGAAGGTGACCCACGAGCACCTCCTGGTCCATGCCCACGCGCTATTTCGCCCCAGTGCCCAACACGACGGCCAGGGGCGTCTTCAACAGCAGCTTCAGGTCGAGGAAGAGGCTCCAGTTGTCGATGTACTGGAGGTCCAGCTTCATCCAGGTCGAGAAGTCGATGTTGTTGCGGCCGGAGACCTGCCAGATGCAGGTGATCCCTGGCTTCATCGACAGCCGGCGCATCTGCCAGCGCTCGTACTGCTCGACCTCTGAGGGGATCGGAGGCCGAGGGCCGACCAGGCTCATCTCGCCGACGAGCACGTTCCAGAACTGGGGGAGCTCGTCGATCGAGGTCTTGCGGATGATGTGCCCGACCCTCGTGATGCGCGGGTCCTTCGTGATCTTGAAGACCGGCCCGTCCATCTCGTTGTCTGCCTCGAGCGCGGCTCGGAGCTTCTCCGCGTCGGCGACCATCGAGCGGAACTTCCACATCGTGAAGGTGCGGCCATAGAGCCCGCTGCGCTCCTGTCCGAAGAAGACACCGCCAGCGGGATCCTCGAGCTTGATCAGCACGGCGGTGACGAGGAAGACGGGGGCGAGGACAGCCAGCGCGCAGGCGCTGAGCACCACGTCCATGACGCGCTTCACGACGAGGGCTTCTGCGTTCCGAGGGGTGGACGAGAAGGTGAGGACCGAGTTGCCTTCGAGCTCCGCGAGGTCCGCCTGGGCCACGCGCAGGCCGAGGAAGTTCGCGTCCATCGTGAACTCGACCCCGATCTCCTCGCAGACGTCCGCGATGTGGCGGAGGGTGCCGACGTCCGAGGCGTGACCGGTGACGTAGACCTGGTCGACGGGGTTCGACTCGAGGAGCTTCGCGACGTCTCGGATGCGGCCGATCACCTTGTAGCCGAGCCCGGTGACCTCCTCGTCCTCGCTCGTGTCGGGGTGGATCACGCCGAGGACCCGGAGGCCCCAGTCGGGGCGGTTCTCGATGGAGGTGATGAAGGGGAGGGCCTCGCCAGCGCTGCCGACGATGACGACGTTGTGGACGTCGATTCCCTTTCGGAAGCGGGCGCGCAGCCAGGCGATGAGGGCGCGCCGACTCGCGGCGACGACGAAGAGCGAAGCGACCGAGAACCCGATGAAGAGCGTGCGGCTCAGCTGGTGGACGAGCTTGAGTATGAAGAGCGTGCCCAGCGCGATGACCACGCCCGCGGCGACTCCCCGGAGCATGCGGAAGAGCAGCACGTCGCTGCGCACGCGCCGCAGGTTGTCATAGGTGCCGGCCCACTGCAGGCCGATGAGCCAGGCGGGGAGGATGAGGACCAGCATCTCCAGGTGTGCATCGACCGGGAGGGCCTGCAGCGTGTTCTCTGCGCCCTCGAAGAGATCCCAGGGCCAGATCTCGCGCACCAGGACCCGGACCTTCATCACCAGCAGGTAGGTCATCGTGATGAGCACGGCATCGGTCACCCGAGCCGCCATCTTCATCGCCGCGTTCTGCGTCTTCTGCACGCTTACCCCTGGGGCTTGCGGACACGATATCCAGGCCATGGGGCCGGTCGCGAGGGCCGACCAAGATCTTGATATCGCGGAGATAGCGGGCATGCGAGTCGGGAACATCGAGCTGGGCGAAGACCTCGTCCTCATCGCCGGGCCCTGCGTCATCGAATCCCGCGACTCCTGCTTGCGCCTGGCCGAGGGTCTCGCGGAGCTCTGCGCCGAGCTCGACCTGCCGCTGATCTTCAAGGCCAGCTTCGACAAGGCCAACCGGAGCTCCGGCCAGAGCTTCCGTGGACCCGGCCTGGAGGAGGGCCTCCGCATCCTCGAGGAGGTGCCGCTGCCGGTGACCACGGACGTGCACCTGCCGGACCAGGCCGCGGCTGTGGCGGAGGTCGCCGATCTGCTCCAGGTGCCGGCTTTCTTGTGCCGCCAGACGGATTTGCTCGTGGCCTGCGGCCGCACCGGCAAGCCGGTGAACGTGAAGAAGGGCCAGTTCGTCGCGCCCTGGGACATGCGCGGCGCCGTCGAGAAGGTCGGCGGGCCCGTCATGCTCACCGAGCGGGGATCCAGCTTCGGCTACAACCGGCTCGTCACGGACATGACCTCGCTCGTCCACATGCGGGCGCTGGGGGTGCCGGTCTGCATGGACGCGACTCACGCCGTCCAGGAGCCCGGGGCCTTCGGGATCGCCTCCGGGGGGCAGCGCGAGATGGCGCCGGCCATCGCCCGCGCGGCGGTGGCGGTGGGGATCGACGCGCTCTTCCTGGAGGTCCACGAGGACCCTCCCACCGCGCGCTCCGACGCCGCGACCCAGCTCCCATTGTCTGGCCTGCGCGAGGTCCTCGAGCCCATCCTCGCCATCGACAGGGTGCTCCGCCAGGGCTCGGCGCCGGGGTAGGCTGCCGCCATGGTGTTGCTCCTGTTCGCCTGCAAGGCCGACCCGAGCGGGGTCTGGCTGTTCCACCTCGCCGAGACCCCCGACGCAGAGGACTGCGCCACCACCGTCAGCCACGACTTCGTCGGTGCCGGCCTCCCGGGAGAGGACATCGACGAGAGCGAGTGGCAGATCAGCGAGACCGCGACGTGGTCGGAGAGCTCGCTGTTCGGGCTCGTGAGCGCTCTGTCCGAGGGCTACACGCTCCTGCTCGACGGGCGCATCTACACCTCCGCCGATGGCGCCACCTTCACCCACTCGCGCGCCAGCGAGGACGACGAGAGCTGGATCCACCCCAGCGGCTACCAGTGGTCCTCGAGCGCCTCCGCGAGCCTCGAGATGACCGTCACGGCAAACCTCGAGGAGGGCTGGTCGGGCACCTGGTCCAGCGTCGACTCCACCATCGAGGACTACGAGGAGAGCGACGGCTGGAGCGAGGAGATCGGGATCGGGACCACCGGCCAGATCCCCTCCGATGACCACCTCGTCGAAGAGGACGACACGGGGACCGAGGTGCCCGTGTCCAACCTCTTCGAGGAGATCGACTGCGCGGACGACCCCTGCCAGCTGTCGATCTCGACCGACTGCAGCATCGACTGGTCGCTCTCTGCCGAGCTCACATCGCTCACGGCAGAGGACTTCGAGGCGGTCGCTGGCTACGAGACCGACGCAGGCTATTAGGCCGCCGAGGTGCCCGAATGCTGCTCGGCCTGATCTCCGTCGCCAACTCCTCTGCCTACTACGTGTCCGATGTCGGCACCCGCTCGATGGCCCGCGGAGGCGCCTTCATCGCCGGTGCAGACGACACCACGGCGGTCTACTACAACCCCGCAGCCCTGACCCGCATCGACGGCGGGCAGTTCAAGCTCGACTTCGCGGGGGTCCAGCAGTGGATTACCTTCGACCGGGCTGATGTCGGCGACGAGGTCTTCGAGCCCATCGAGAACTGCCTCTGTCCCTACCCCGTCCCCACCATCGGTCTCGCCCAGGGCTTCGCCGGCGGCCGCGGGGCCTTGGCCTTCAGCGTGTACCCGCCCTATGCGCCGCTCATCGAGTACCCGGCGGACGGACCCCAGCGCTACGATCTCGTCGACTCCACCGTCATCGAGATCACCGCCGGCCCGAGCGCCGGCTTCGAGGTCATCCCCGGCCTCAGCATCGGCGCCGGTCTCCAGTACAAGTGGATGCTGGCCGGTCAGGAGCTTGCCATCACCACTCTCGAGGGGGACGACCCGTCCAACGACATCCTCTTCGAGATGGAGGCGCGGGATCCCTTCACCCTCTCCTGGAACGCAGGGGTGTTGTGGGAGGACCCCAAGGACCAGCGCTACGCCATCGGCGCTGCCTTCGTGCCGCCGGTCACCTACGAAGCCCGCGGCTACCTGGCCGCCGACTTCAGCCAGCACGCCTTCTACGAGTCCGGCCAGATCGTCAGCGAGTCGGCCAGGGACGACGACATGCTGCTGACCGTCAAGATGCCCATGCAGATCAAGGCGGGGGTGCTCGTGCGTCCGACCGACGCCCTGGAGATCGAGGCAGCAGGGGTCTACCAGAAGTGGGACGTGGTCGACGAGGTCGTCATCACCGACGTGGACATGGAGATCGACGTCGACATCTTCGGAACCGCCGACACCGTCGAGATCACCGACGACGTCGTGCTCCCGGCCGGCTACCGGAACTCCTGGTCGGCGCGCCTGGGTGCCGAGTGGGACGCCGGCGATCGCCTGAGCCTGCGCGCCGGGGGCATCTTCGAGACCTCGGCCATCCCGCCCGCGACCCAGGGGGTCAACCTCGTCGACGGCAACAAGGTCGGCTACGGCCTGGGCACCACGGTGCACCTCAACCGGCGCTGGGCGGTCGACGCCGCCTGGACCCAGAACTTCCTGCTCCTGGACGAGATCACCGACAGCGAGGTCCGCCAGATCGTGGTGGATCCGATCTCCGGCGACATCAGCGACGGCCGTGTCATCGGCAACGGCACGATGGAGAGCCGCATCGACATCGCCTCGTTGGCGGTGCAGTGTCTCTGGGGCAAGGGCGTGAGGGAGTAGACTCCCGGGGTGACGCCGGACCACCAGGGGCCCTCGCTACGTCCGACGGCCCCATCGGACCTGGGCCCGGACCCGCTCGCCCAGCAGACGGGGAACCCGACGGTCGCAGAGCTTCGCGCGCTCTGGGAGCACCGGGACCTGCTCTTGCAGTTCGCCTTCAACGACCTGAAGCACCGCTACATCGGCAGCTCCATCGGCGTGTTCTGGATGGTGATCAACCCCATCGTGGAGCTCTTGACCTACACCTTCGTCTTCGGCGTCTTGATGAACGTGCGCTACTCCGCGGGCGGCGGCGTCGCGCAGTACTCGCTGTTCCTGTTCTGCGGGATGGTCGCCTGGTTCTCCGTCAGCGAGTCGCTCACGCGCGCGACCACGTCGATCACCGACAACGCACATCTCATCAAGAAGGCCCGCTTTCCTGCGGCGATCCTCCCCGGTCACGTCGTGATGAGCGCGCTCTTCAACCAGGCTGTGCGCACCTTGATCCTGGCGGTCGGCGTCATCTTCCTCGGTCAGGGGCTGTCGGGCTGGTTCCTGCTCGTGCCCGCCTTCATGGTCATCCAGACCTTCTTCGTGCTCGGGCTGGCCTTCTTCCTGGCGACGGCCCAGGTCTACTTCCGCGACACGGCCCACTGGGTCAACGCGGTGCTCCTGGCGTGGATGTTCATGACCCCCATCTTCTACCCGCCGAGCGCCTACCCCGAGCAGTTCAAGATCCTGCTCGTCACGAACCCCCTCGCCCACACCGTGGGCATCTACCAGGAGCTCATCCTGAACCAGCGGCTTCCTCACCAGATCTCGGTGGCGATGGTGCTGCTGTCAGCGATGATCTTCTTCATCGCGGGCGTCAGCTTCTTCGCCCACCACCGGAAGAAGTTCGCGGATCTCGCCTAGGAGAACAATGAGCACGACCTTGGACGAGGCCTTCGCCGAGCTGCGCGAGAGCCGCCTGACCCCCGTCGTCCTCCAGGCCCTGGACTTTGTCGTCCCGGGACAGTGGGAGGACATCTCCACGCTGGATGCCCTGGTCGAGGACGTCGTCGGCGAGCCCGACGTCGCCGTCGCCGCGAAGGCTCGTGAGATCTTCATGGATCCGGAGCGGCCCTACCAGAAGACGCTGAGGATCTACCAGCTCGTAGACCGGGCTGACCAGGTCGCGGCAGGCGCGGTGCTGGCGAACAAGGTCGGCGGGCACATCACCGCCTTGAGCTTCCTGGAGCGCTTCACTCCGAAGCCGGACACGGTCCAGGCCGTCGATGCTGCGCTGAAGCTCGTGGCCGAGATCGTGGCCTTCGGTTTGCTCGAGGGTCGACCGGAGCTCACCCGCGAGGGGCTCTCCGAGCTGGGCGAGGACCTCGCCGAGTATGTCTCCCACGACCGCGTTCGCATCGCCGCCTGGGTCGTGGTGGACGGTGTGCTGCCGCTGGGCCCGAGCTTCGTGAAGGTCATCGGCGACAAGCTCACAGAGCTCGGCGCGGGGGGCCTGGGTGACAGCTCGCTGTTCTCGAAGCTGGGGGACCTCGTGCCCGGCGAGACCGACGAGGACAAGCACGGCTTCATGCTGAAGGCGCTGGCCGCCGCCGAAGCCTGGGTCGCTGGGCTGGTGGCGGAGAAGGGACTGACCGCCGAGGGCGTGAGCGAGAAGCTGATGAGCATCGTGGAGGGCTTCGACGAGGGCACCGACTACCTCGCGGCGGCCATCGACTCGACCACCGCGATCTACCGCCACACGGGCACGTTGACGGTCGCGCGGGCCTGCATCGAGGACGCCCTCGACGAGGTCGACGAGCCGGACGAGGAGCTCGACGCCCCCGACCCGGAGCTCGCGCCTTGGCATCGCCAGCACCGCCCCGCCCGGCGCGGTCCAGGTGGGCCTCGGGGTCCGCGCGGAGGCCCACCTCGGGGTCCGCGGGGAGGTCCACCTCGGGGTCCGCGGGGAGGTCCTGGCCGCGGACGGCGTGGTCCCGGGCGTCGCCGTCGCCGCCGCGGGCCACCCGGGCGCCGGCGGGGCCCCCGCGATCAGTAGACCGGGACGGCCTTGACGGTCGCGATGGTCGTCGGGAGGTCCTCCAGCGACAGGTCCCGGACCCAGGCGGCGTAGCCCTCGCGGTCGGCTACTTCGACGAAGCCCTCGCCGGGGGCGTCCCAGCCGAGGACCACGATGCGGCGGCCTTCCACCGGGATCTCGATCTTCGGGGTGCGCAGGTCCACGACCTTGACGCCGCGGACCAGGTGGCCGCAGACGGCGGCGTCCCAGCGGTCCACCCAGATCACCGTGGTGCGGCCTGGCTTCATCTGGCTCGACACGAGCGCCGAGTAGGCGTCGTTGACGCGGTCCTGTTGGCGCACGCGGGCCAGGCTCGCGGTCGAGAGAAAGGACAGCTCGGAGCGAAGACGCTCCGGCCAGGTCTTCTGGTCGAAGGGCTGCTTCGGCGTCCGGTCGGTCTCGACATCGAGGGGCTGGGCCACGAGGAAGAAGAGGGCGCTGGCCAGGGGGGCGGCGATCTTCAGCGCGCGCGGCACGGAAGCGAAGCAGGCCACCACGGCGACCGCCGGGATGTAGGGCACGAGGTAGCCGGACTTCGCGACATAGACGACCAGGTGGAAGGCAAAGGGCACCCCTGCCCACAGCGCCAGGACCCTCCATCTCGGTACTCGGCGCACGAAGGGCAACAGCAGCAAGGCGCCTCCGAGCCCCTGGAGCGTGTACACGGCGAGGTGGTGCACCTGGTGGAGGCGCCAGAAGTCCGGGTGGCCCTCCCGGATCCAGGTGAACTGGAGGATGACGGAGACGAAGAAGTCGCCGAGGCCCCCGCTGCCGATGGCGGAGGCTCCGACCCAGAGCACAGTAGGGATGGCGGCGCCGAGGAAGGCCTGGTGGAGCCGCCGCCTTCCGACCCCGTAGGTTGCGAGCGGTGCGAGGAACACGAGCAGGCTGGGTCTCAGCGCTCCGGTGATGCCGAGGGCCAGGCCGACGATGTAGGCGGGGCGCGGCCCTTCCTCGTCTCGCGCCACCAGCACCGCCCATGCCGTGCAGGCGGCGCCAGCGGCACCGGCGGCGTAGGCGTTCTCGATGAGTCCGTAGAGCCACAGCACGGGGTTGGCGGCGACCAGGGCAGCGGCGAGAAGGGGGCTCCCGCCGAGGCGCTTCGCGATGGCCCAGGTCGCCAGGACCATCGGGACAGAGGACAGCGCGGCGACGAGACGCAGGTTGAGTCCCGGCCCGAAGGGCAACAAGCGTGCGAGACCCACCACCCCCGCGTAGCCGGGTGGGTGAGGCCGCATCTGGGTCGGATCGAAGTCCTCGACGGCCATGCCGAGCAGCACGGAGTCCACCTCGAAGGGGGACTCGGCGAGGAACAGGAGCCTGGACAGGAGGACCAGCGCGAGCAGCACTGCCAGCCGCCGGTCGATGTTCACAGGCCCTCCGCGATGCTCACTCGAGGCTGAAGCCTTCTGCCATCATGCGCTTTCGCAGCCTCTCCTTCAGCCGCCGCTCGATCTCGTTCACCCGCTGCTTGCTGATTCCGAACCGCTCGCCAAGGCGACTGTAGGACAAGGGGTCCTCTGCGACCGTCCTCAGGCGCCAGATCTCGAGCTCGCGGCCCTCCAGGGTCGATGCGAACTTCTCCATCGCCGCGTGCACACGAACCTCGAGGTCTCGCTCGGCCACCCCCTCCTCTGGGTTGGGCAGACGGTCCTGCGGGATGGTCTCGTGCAAGGGGCGCGTGACGGTGGAGCCGGTCGGGCCGTCCAGGTCGAGCGCCGGGCGATCGAGGTGTGCGGCGACCTCGATGATGTCGGACTCGGCGACCTCGAGCGCTGCGGCGAGTCGGGGGGTCGAGGGGTCGATCCCGAGGGAGATCAGGCGCTCCCGCTCCTTCTGGAGCTGGAAGAAGAGCTTGCGTCCGGCTCGAGTGCTGCTGAAGCGCACCATGCGGTAGTTGTCCAGCAAAAACCGCAGGATCATCGCCCGGATCCAGTAGCGTGCGTAGGTCGAGAAGCGGTTGTGCCGGTAGGGGTCGAAGCGCTCGAGGGCCTCCAGCAGGCCGAGGTTGCCCTCCTGGATGAGGTCGAGCACGTTTGCCCACTGACGGTGGTACTCGAAGGCCATCTTGACGACCAGCCGCAAGTGCGCTGTCACCAGGCGCTGACCAGCCATCCTGTCGTGCTCGTCGTACCAGCGTCGGGCGAGGTCGAGCTCGTCTTCGGCGCTCAGGAAGGGGGCCTCTCGCACCTGCGCCAGGTAGACGGACAGCGCGTCTTCCTCGCCCGAGCGGGCGATCGCCGTCGAGCGGCGGCGAAGCGCGAGGGGCTGCTTTTCGTCCATCGACCCCGGGGCTTAACCGGGTCTCACCAGCTCCCGGCGCAGTCCTTGGATTGCCAGGTGTAGGTCGCGGGCGGCACGGGGTCGTCCTCGTCGTCCGGCCAGAACTCACCCCGCGCGAAGTCGTAGTCACCTCGCCACCCCTCCTCGTCACCCCAGGAGCTCTCCCGGTACCGGTAGACCAGCATCGCGTTCTCCCAGTTCAGCGTCCCGCTGGGGGTGAGGGTGTCGAAGGTCAACAGCATGTCCTCGTCGTCGCTGCCCCAGCTACCACTCTGGATGTCCACCCCGGTCCGGAGCACGGCGTAGCCCTCTTCGTGCTCGGTGTTCTCGATGGCCAGCATCTCGGCCGTCGTCATGCGGGTGCCGACGTAGGAGTAGGTGTCGATGACGTCGTCTTCCCAGTCTCCGCCGTAGAAGTAGAAGATGCGCTCGGTGAGATCGAGGTTGCCGTCGGCGTCGCTCCGGCCCTCGGCCAGCCGGTAGTAGCGGGTCTCCCCGTCCTCGCAGGCCGTGACGTCCCAGTACTCGTAGCCCTCGGGCACGTTGGGGTGGATGCCTGGGTCGGAGTCCTCGACCTGAGCGGAGCCCGAGTCGTCTCCGCCGCCCTGGAACTTGCCGCACGAGAGTAGGAACAGGATCATCTTGTCCTCCGGGCCGTCAGTATTGCCCAACGGTCAGCGGCAGCGAAGCACGCATCCGCCGACGTGGAGGCTGGACCACTTGGCGCGCATGGCCTCATGGACCTCGGGCAGGGGGTAGCTGGCGTCGATGTAGGGAGCGAGGTCGCCGAGCTCGACCTTGTCGAGGATCCATGCAAGTCGAGGGCCTCTGATCGACGGATCCTGGACCGTCGAGATGATCGTCGGGCAGCCCAGCACGTCGAGGCCCTTCATCATCAAGAGGTTCGTGGGCAGCACGTTGGCGTTGGGCGCGCCCCGCTGGCCCTTGCCTCGGGCCACGAAGGGGGTGCTGGCCCAGCCGACGATGAGGAAGCGCGCGCCGAAGCGCACGCAGCGCAGGCTCTCCAGCGAGATCTCCCCGCCGACGCCGTCGTAGACCAGATCCACGCCGCGGGGGCAGATGGCCTTCACCTCTTCCCTGAAGCGCCCGACAGACCGGACGACGTGATCGGCTCCCTGGGCCTTCACCACCGCGAGCTTCTCCGGTGACCGACCGGTGGCGATGACCCTGGCGCCGGCGGCCTTGGCGACGTGCACGGCCGCCAGTCCGGTGGATCCGGAGGCGCCATGGACGAGCACGGTCTCTCCGGGCTGGATGCGGCCGCGGGCGATGAGGCAGTGGTAGGCGGTCTCGTAGTTCCCCAGCAGGCATGCGCCTTGATCGAAGGACAGCTGCTCGGGCAGCGGAAGCAGCGCCTCGGCAGGCGCCAGGGTCCAGGTGGCGAAGCCCCCCCAGCGACGGTGGGCCCCGGACGAGCGAGGCCCGGTCCGGAAGCCGTCCGCGATGACCCGGTCGCCGACGTCGAGGCCGCTGACGCCGGGGCCCAGCTCGGCGACGACCCCCGTGTACTCCAGGCCGGGCGTGTAGGGCGGCGGCGCCATGTGCTGGTACTGGCCACTGGTCATCAGCAGGTCGACCCAGCCGACCGCTGCGCTCCGCACCTCGACGAGCACCTCGCCCTCTCCAGGCTCGGGACGGACCTGGTCGACGAGCACGACGTGGCGCTCCAGGGCGGCCATCGGTGTCTCTCCGTAGGCCTCGACGAGGACCTTCACGCGTCCCTCCGGTAGATGAGCCCTTCGGCTCGGCGGTAGGCCATAGCCGTCGGTGTGACGCCCGCCTCTCGGGCTGCCTCCAGGTTCTGACGAACGCCCTGCCCGCAGACCTGGGCGAGCTGCTCCCGCACACGGTCCATGCTGGCCTCTTGTCGGTGCTCCCATTCCTCTCGCCCGGCCAGCACGCCGGCCCCGTTGTGCACCCAGTCCACCTGGTAGAGGATGCCGCGCTCGGCCAGGCGCTCGGCGAGCTCCAGCTCCCCCTCGCGAGAGCTGGCACGCAGCTGGTTGTTCGCGGCTCCCATCACGATCCGGCAACGCAAGCGGTCGATCTCCTCGGGGCCGAGCACGCTCCCGACGGCGTTCGGAGAGACGATGTCGACCTCGGACGACAGGATCTGCCCGGGCTCCAGGACCTCGGCCGGGGTCTCCACGAAGCTCCGGATGCGCTCTGTGTCGGCATCCGCGACCAGCAGACGGGTGACACCCTCGGCCAGCAGCAGGCGGGCCAGGGGTCCTCCGACGGCGCCCAGTCCCTGCACGGCGACGCTCGCCTCTCGCAGTGGTCGGCCCAGGTGGTGGCGGGCCGCCTCTCGTAGAGCCAGGAGCACCCCCTCGGCGGTGGGACCGCCCGTGGGACCGAGGGCCCCTCCGGGTCCGCCGACGATGTGGCGAGTGAAGTGCTCGCGAAGGACGTCGGCGTGCTCGGGAGAGAAGCCCATGTCCGGTCCGGTGAAGCAGCGGGAGCGCGTGATGCACCAGGCGAGGAAGCCCAGGGTCTCCAGGTCGTCCAGCGGCACTGGCGCCGCGTGCACGCAGATCTTGCTGCCGCCGTAGGGGATGTTCGCGCCCACGTTCTTGAAGCTCATCGCCCGGGCGAGGTTCAGGCCGTCGACGAGCACCTCCTCCTCGGGGTCGGAGGGGTCGTGACGTCGGATCCCGCCAGCCCTCAGGGCGTGACGGCCGTTGTCCAGTCCCATGGCGTTGGAGTGCATGTTGGAGAGCACGCGCGTCTCCCCGTGAAGCCAGCAGTCCACGCCCTGGTGGCGGCCCTGGCGCAACAGCTCGAAGGCTCGCTCGAGAGGCTCGAGGCACCCTCTCTGGCGGTACAGCTCGAGCGTGGCCTCGGCGTCGAGTTGGACACCTCGCGCAGGCAGGGTCTCGTGGTCGAAGTCTCGCCCGTAGCGCGCGAAGCGTCGCCCGGAGTCCCACTGGCGGCCGGCGAGGGCGCAGGTGTCGCCGCTTCGCCAGTCGTGGCGGAGCTGGAGGGTCGTGAGGCCCTCTGCGATCAGCGGGTCGAAGAGGGAGGGAGTGCTGGGATCGAACATGGGGAGGGACCGTAGCGGCCCATCGTCCTCGGGGCGAGCGCCTATCGTGCGGCCAGGAGGTGCGAGATGGCCCTCGTCGCCTTGGCGGTCGCGCTGACCTGCCCCCTCGCTCATGGGCAGGAGAACCTCGACTTCGAGGAGGGAGTGCCCGGCGGTGCGCCGATTGGATGGATGGTCCCCGAGGCGGTCCACGCTGCCGGCTACGAGGCGACGCTCACAGACGCTTCGCCAGCGTCCGGAGTGATGGCGGCCGAGCTCCGATACGTCGGCGAGGGAGACCCCGAGGGCTTCGGCAACCTGATGCAGACCGTCGACGCGGCGCCCTGGCGGGGACATCGCGTGGGGATCAGCGCCAAGATCAGGGTCAAGGGTGGACGCGGGCAGCTCTGGATGCGCGTCGATCTGCCCGACGGCGAGATGGGTTTCTTCGACAACTCCAATGACCGCCCCGTGACCAGCGACGACTGGACCGAGCTGAAGATCGTCGGTGTCGTCGACGAAGACGCAGAGGACATCAACTTCGGGCTCCTCTACATCGGAGACGGGCGCGCCTGGATCGACGGCCTCCAGATCGAGGACCTCGGGCTGGTAGGGGAGACAGAGACCGCCGCGGTCTCTGCCCGCGGGATGGAGAACCTGGTGGCGCTCGCGCGGCTGGCGGGGATCGTGGAGTGTTTCCACCCCACCGATCAGGCGCGGGCGACCGATTGGACTCGCCTTGTCGCCGACGCGGCGCTCACCTCGGAGGCTGCCCTTGACGCCGAGGCGCTGGCGGCGGCGCTCCAGGCGGCCTTTGCCCCGATCGCCCCGACGGTCCAGGTCTGGGCGGGCCCCCCCGAAGAGGCACCCCCGGCGGAGCTTCCCGACGCTCGGCGTGCCATGTGGGTCGAGCACCTCGGGATCGGGAGCAGCTGGCAGGGAGTGGGCCTCCCGTCCAACATCTACGAGTCCGAGGTCCGCAACGGGCGAACGGTCCAAGCCGAGGATCGCCTCGCGGCGACGACGGTCGCCCTGGGCGGCGGGGTCTCGGCGCGGATCCCCCTCGTCCTCCCCGCTGATCGCTCGGGCTCCTTGCCGCGGCTCGAGGCTCCACCGCCCCTCGTCGAGCGGCCCGACTGGTGGGTACCCGAGGTCTCGGATCGCTCCGTTCGCCTTGCCGCGACGATGCGGACCTGGAACGTCTTCCAGCACTTCTACCCCTACTGGGACGTGGTCGATGCCGACTGGCCAGCGGCGCTCCGAGAGGGCCTCGCTGGTGCCGCGGAGGCCCCCGACGCCGAGACATTCCACTGGGTCCTGTCGCAGATGGTCGCTCGGGCCCGCGACGGTCACGGCGCTGTCCACACGGGCGGTGCCAGCCACCAGCTCCCGGTAGAGCTGGCCTGGGTGGAGGGGGAGGTCGTCGTGCTTCGGACCCTGTCCGAGGCCAGCGCGTTGGCGCCCGGTGATGTCCTCTTGGAGATCGACGGTGCTCCGATCGACGCGGCTCTTGCAGAGGCCCTCTCCGGGATCTCTGCGGCCGGCGACGGCTGGCTCTACTTCCGCGCGATGAACGAGCTCGCTGAGCGTGACAGCTCCGCGCCCGTCGAGCTCCGCGTGCGTCGGTTCGGCGAGGGCGAAGAGCTGGTGGTCCAAGCCACCCCCCTCACCGTGAAGGCGGCGGCGGAGGTGCTGGAGACCGAGCTCGGCCCGGTCGACGGAGCCGAGGTCGGGGACGGGATCTACTACTTCGATCTCGACGGCGCCGACATGGAGGAGCTCGAGCCGTTCTTGAAGACCCTCGCCGATGCTCGAGGCGTGATCTTCGATCTCCGTGGCTACCCGGGATCAGCAGGATCGCAGCTCCTCGGCTACCTCTCCGACGATTGGCTGCGGAGCGCGATCTGGAAGTCGCCGATCTACACGCTCCCCGATCAGGAGGCTGTCACCTGGGATCTGTCCGGGCGCTGGAGGCTGAGACCCCGGCGTCCTCGCTTGACCGAGAACGTGGTCTTCATCACCGACGGTCGGGCGATCTCCTACGCGGAGAGCTGCCTGGGCATCATCGAGCACTACGAGCTCGGAGAGATCGTGGGCGCGCCGTCAGCGGGGACCAACGGCAACATCAACCTCTTTCAGCCCCTGCCGGGGGTCAACGTGGTCTGGACCGGTATGCGCGTGGTGAAGCACGACGGCTCCGAGCACCACGGAGTCGGCGTCCTCCCCACGGTCCCCGTCGAGCCGACCCTGGCGGGGGTTGCCCAGGGACGCGACGAGCTCCTGGAGCGGGCGCTGGAGGTCGCGGAGGCCGCCGCGGAGTAGCCGTTCACCAAGAGACCCACCGCCGAAAACGACGATGGGCCCGCTTTCTGGATGGCAGGGGCACTAGGACTTGAACCCAGGACCTGCTGATTTGGAATCAGCTGCTCTACCAACTGAGCTATACCCCTCCAGCTTCGCGAAGCTATCCATGCCCGGGGCGCGAGGCAACCGAGCTCAGGCGAACCAGCCCAGGAGCGTTCCGACGAGGCAGAGCGCCGCGAGCGCCCAGACGTAGAAGGCGAACTTGTCGAAGCCGCCCTCTTTCACGAGCTTCACGAGCAGCACCAGGGCGACGTAGCCGCTGAGCAGCGCCGCCACTGCTCCGACGAGGAGGGGCAGGACCTCGACCTGGTCCCAGGCGGCGTCCCTGGCCTTCAAGACGAAGGCGCCGAGGATGGCCGGGATCGCGAGCAGGAAGCTGAAGCGAGCGGCGTACTCGCGGTTCATGCCGAGGAACAGCGCCACGGCGATGGTGGTGCCGCTGCGGCTGATGCCCGGCGCGATGGCGATGCCCTGGGCGAGACCGATGACCAGCGCGTGCCACCAGAGCATCGAGCTCTGGTCGGTGTCTCTTGTGCGGGCGTAGCGCGTGGCGAAGAGCAGGGCGCCGGTGATGGCGAAGGTGAGCGAGAGCACGGAGGGCCGGTCGAACAGCGCCTCGAGCGGGTCTTTCAGGCCGACGCCGATGAGGCCCGTCGGGATCGTCGCCAGCACCACGAGCAGGATGAGGCGGGTGTTCGGCCTCTCGGACAGGGCTCCGGTCTCGGAGAAGGGGGCCCGCAGCATGTCGAGGATGTTCGCCCGGTAGAAGTAGAGCACCGGCACCAGCGTGCCCAGGTGGACCACCAGGTCGAAGAGCACCTCGTCCCCTGGCGCGGGCAGGAACTCCTGGAACAGGACCAGGTGCCCGGACGAGGAGACCGGGAGGAACTCGGTGAGGCCTTGCAGGACTCCCAGGATCAGCGCGGCGAGCATGGGCCGCGCTTAACGCGACTACTCTTCGGCCGGCTTGAAGGTCTCGAGGTAGGCGATGAGGTTGGCGATGTCAGCGTCGGACAGCTGCGGGAAGGGCGCCATCGGCGTGCCGGGCTTGCCGGTCTTGATGACCTTCTTCAGCTCCCCCTTGTTGGTCCCGTCCCAGAAGGCCTTGGCGGTGAAGTCAGAGGGCTTCGGGTCGAGCGCCATCGCAGCGGGTCCGTTGCCGTCGGCCTTGGCTCCGTGACATGCCATGCAGTTGGCCGTGTAGGTGGCCTTGCCCTTGTCGGCGTCGGCGGCCTCGGCGGTGCCGAGTGCGAGGAGGACGGGGAGGATCATGGAAGGGCTCCGAGTAGCAAAGCTGGGGAGGACAACAGTAGCGCTGGCTTGGACGAGACGCCCGACCGGGCATTCAGATTCCGCCCTCTGGCTCCTCTGGCTTCTGGTCGTCGTCGTCCTTCTTTTTCGGGTCTGGCTTCTCTCCGCCGGTGCTCGGCTGGTCCCGGCCGTCTTCGAGGCGTTCCATGTAGACGAGCACGCGACGGGCGTCGTGCTTGTCGAACTCGGCGCGGAAGGCGGGCATGTCGCCCTGGCCGTCGAGGATCAGCTCGATGAGCGGGTCCTTGTCGGTGTAGTCCAGCTCGCCGCGCAGGTCGGGTACGCCTCCGGTCAGCGCCGCCGCGGCGGGACCGTCCCCTGCCATGGAGTCGCCGTGGCACTGCCAGCAGGATCGATCGTAGACCTGTCGACCCTTCACGTGGTCGGCAGGCCGTTTCCCCGGTTGGGCGGCGATGAGCAACAGCAGCAGCATCGTCTCCGTCTGTTATCGCGCTGGTCACCCAGAGGTCGAGAGCCCCGAGGGCGGACCCTCGGGGCTTCGATGGCGGAGTCGACGGGACTCGAACCCGCGGCCTCCGGCGTGACAGGCCGGCGTTATAACCAACTTAACTACGACTCCAGATCAGCTCGGGCGTCGGCCCCTTTGGGGGGACCACAGTAGGCGGAGCGGGGATTGAACCCGCGACCGGAGCGTGTAAGGCTCCCGCTCTCCCACTGAGCTACCCGCCCAAAGAACGACGCTCCTCGCGAAGCCTCGGGCATTTAATCATGGGCCGTCAGAGTGTCAACACCCCGGAGGCGAGGCCTCCGGGGTGTCGATCCTACAGCGCCTCGGGGGCTACTGGACGGCGTCCTTGAGGGCCTTGCCGCTCTTGAACTTGACGCCCTTGCTGGCGGGGATGTGCAGCGGCTCCTTCGTGCGGGGGTTGCGGCCCGTGCGGGCTGCGCGCTCACTCACGGAGAAGGTGCCGAAGCCGACGAGGGTGACCTTGTCGCCGCCTGCCAGCGCGTTGGAGATGCCCTCGGTCAGAGCGTTGAGGGCCTTCTCTGCCTCCGTCTTCTTGATGCCAGCCGAGGCGGCGATGTGGTTGACGAGGTCGGACTTGGTGGTGGAAGCCATCGTGGCTCCTTTTTTGTGTTTGGTGGGGTGGGTCGGAGCGGCGGAGTGCCGCTCCGGAGGGGTGTGGGTTCGAGTTCGCCTAGCGGACCGCGTCCTTGAGCGCCTTGCCCGGCTTGAAGCGCACGCCCTTGCTGGCGGCGATCTGGATGGGCTGGCGGGTGCGGGGGTCCCGACCGGTGCGGGCCGCGCGCTCGCTCACGGAGAAGGTGCCGAAGCCGACGAGGGTGACCTTGTCCCCGCCTGCCAGGGCTCCCTGGATGCCGCCGATGGCAGCGGCGAGTGCCTTCTCTGCGCTGGACTTCGTGATGCCTGCTGCGTCAGCGATCTGGTTGACGAGCTGTGCCTTTGTAACTGATGCCATGCCTTGATCTCCCTTGAAACTACGGTTTGAGCCAGTCGGCGTGCTTGTCCTACCAATACGATCCCATGGTGTCAACAGGTCTCGGCTACTTTCTCGATCGCCGTCAATCGGCATTGGGGGCCGATCGACGGCCGATCAGGACCCGCTGACCGCCGTCACCGTCCCCTCCGGTGGCCTCGGCTTCCCCTTAAAGGGGCTGGGCCAAGTAGCCGATATTTCAGTTAGAAGCGGGAGTTTCGGCCAGCGTTGGCTGGCGGAAGAGGTCGTCCGGGTTGGCGATGGCGAGGGCCTCCACGAGCACCTCGTCCATGTGGACCACCGTCCGAATGTCCAGCTTCTCCTTGATCAGCCGCGGGATCTCTGCGAGGTCGGGTTCGTTGTCTTTCGGGATGAGGACTCGCCGGATTCCGGCGCGGTGGGCAGCGAGTAGCTTCTCTTTCAGGCCGCCGATGGGGCGGACCTTGCCCCTCAGCGTGATCTCGCCGGTCATCGCGATCTCGCGCTGCACGGCGATTCCGGTCACTGCGCTCACGACCGCAGTCGCGATGGTGATTCCAGCCGAAGGACCGTCGACGCCCCAGAGCTCGGGCACGTGGACGTGGATGTCGAGCTCCTGGTAGAAGTCCGGCTTCAGGCCCAGGTTCGCGGATCGACTCCGGATGTAGGTGATGGCGGCCTGGCAGCTCTCCTGGAAGACGTTGCCGAGCTGCCCCGTCAGGGTCGTCTTGCCGTTTCCGCGAACAGCAGCCGCCTCGATGGGCACCATGACGCCGCCTGCGCTGGTCCAGGCGAGGCCCTGGACGAACCCGATCTCGTCGCGCTCGCTGACCTTGCCGTACCTGTAGCGCGGCACGCCGAGGAGCTTCTCGAGGTTCCTGCTCGTGACCTTCGCGCGGGTGTCGGGGCCCACGCGCACGACGCGTTTGGCGACCTTTCGGCACACGGCGGCGATCTCGCGCTCGAGGTTCCGGACGCCGGCTTCCTTGGTGTACCGGCGCACGATCTGCATGACCGCCTGCTGCGTGATGACGAGGTTCCCGCTGTCGATCCCGTGGTTCTCCAGCTGCTTCGGTATCAAGTAACGTCGCGAGATCGATAGCTTTTCCTGCTCGGTATAGCCGGGAAGTCGGATGATCTCGAGGCGGTCCTGGAGCGGCGCTGGGATCCCGTGGAGGCTGTTCGCAGTGCACACGAACATGACCTTGGACAGATCGTAGTCGAGGTCGAGGTAGTGGTCGTTGAAGGCCTCGTTCTGCTCCGGATCGAGGACCTCGAGCAGCGCGGAGCTGGGGTCGCCTCGGAAATCGGTCGACATCTTGTCGATCTCGTCGAGGAGGAAGACCGGGTTCGACGAGCCGGCCTTGCGAAGGGCCTGGATGACCTTGCCGGGCAGGGCGCCGATGTAGGTGCGGCGATGGCCCCGAATCTCTGCCTCGTCCCGGACCCCGCCGAGCGCCATGCGCACGAAGTTCCGGCTGGTCGAGCGGGCGATGGAGCGCGCGAGCGAGGTCTTCCCGACACCAGGCGGACCAACCAGGCACAGGATCGGGCCCTTCATCCGCTCGACCAACGAAGCGACGGCGAGGTACTCGAGCACGCGCTCCTTGATCTTGCGGAGCCCGTAGTGGTCCTCGTCGAGCACGCGGGCCGCGTGGAGAATGTCGAGGCGGTCTTCCGTGTATTCACGCCAAGGGAGCGAGAGCACGACGTCGATGTAGGTCCGGACCACGTTGGCCTCGGCTGACATCGGGCTCATGAGCTTGAGCTTGCGGAGCTCCTTGCCGAGCTTGGCGAGCGCCTCCGTGGAGAGGTGCTTGGTGCGGATCCGGCTCTCGAGCTCGGAGAGCTCCGACTTGAACTCGTCCTTTTCGCCGAGCTCCTTCTGGATCGCCTGCATCTGCTCGTTGAGGTAGTACTCCTTCTGGCTCTTCTCCATCTGCTTCTTGACCCTGCTCTTGATCTTCTTCTCGACCTGCAGGATCTCGATCTCGCCCTGGAGATGCTCGTAGATGCGCTCGAGCCGCTTGCGCGGGTCGGGGATCTCGAGCAGCTCCTGGCGCTCGGGGAGCTTGAAGTTGAGCTGAGCGACCAGCGTGTCGGCCAACTTGGAGGCGTTCTCTATCTGCTGGACCGTGAGCATCATCTCGGGGGGGATGCCCTGGGCCAGCTTGACGTACTGCTCGAAGGCGGTGCGGACCGAGCGCATCAGCGCTGAGATCTCGACGTCGGTGATCTCCGGCTCTTCGACCGGCGCGAGCTCGACGCGAAAGAAGTCCCCGACGTCGACGTAGCGGACGATCTTGGCGCGCGAGCGTCCTTCGACCAGCACCTTGACCGTGCCGTCCGGCAGCTTCAAGAGCTGGATGATGCTGGCGACGCACCCCACCTCGTAGATGTCGCCGGGCTGTGGGTTGTTCGTCCTGGCCTCTCGCTGGGCGGCGAGAAAAAGCGTCTTGTCGCCAGCCTTCGCGGCGTTCAGCGTGGCGATGGACTTCTCCCGCCCCACGATGAGCGGAACCACCATGTTCGGAAACACGACGAGATCGCGCAGCGGGAGGAGGGGCAGCGTCGTGCCCTGGCCAGCCTGGCGCTTGTCCTTGAAGAACATCCAGAGGCCAGTCTAACTCGCCTCAGGCCCAGTCGGCGTCCCGCTCGTACACGAGCACGGGCGGCTTGTTCCCTGTGACCACGTCGTCGCTGATCACGCACTCCTTGATGTTCGAC
Organism: Myxococcota bacterium; assembly: GCA_036012755.1. Taxonomy (GTDB): domain Bacteria; phylum Myxococcota_A; class UBA796; order UBA796; family CAJQPC01; genus JAAESX01. The sequence continues at coordinate 122,188 of DASCPX010000189.1, forward strand.
TTCGAAGGGATGTCGTACATCACGTCGAGCATGATCTCCTCCATGATGGAGCGGAGACCGCGGGCACCGGTCTTGCGCTTGAGCGCCTCCTTGGCGATGGCGCGCAGGGCGTCCTCCGTGAACTTGAGCTCGACGCCCTCCATCTCGAAGAGCTTCTTGTACTGCTTCACCAGCGAGTTGCGCGGCTGGGTCAGGATGAGGACGAGCACGTCCTCGTCGAGTTCCTCCAGGGTCGCGAGCACCGGGACACGGCCGATGAACTCGGGGATCATGCCGAACTTCAAGAGGTCCTCTGTCTCGCACCTCTTGAGGAGTTCGCCCAGGCGGTGCTCCTTCTGCACCTTGACGTTGGCGCCGAAGCCGATGGCCGACTTGTTCACCCGACGCTCGATGATCTTGTCGAGGCCCACGAAGGCGCCACCGCAGACGAAGAGGATGTTGGTCGTGTCGATCTGCAGGAACTCCTGCTGGGGGTGCTTGCGCCCCCCCTTCGGCGGGACGTTCGCGACGGTGCCCTCGATCAGCTTCAGCAGGGCCTGCTGGACTCCCTCGCCCGAGACATCTCGCGTGATGGAGGGGTTCTCGGACTTGCGGCTGACCTTGTCGATCTCATCGATGTAGATGATGCCCTTCGTCGTCCGCTCGACGTTGTACTCGGCGGACTGGAAGAGGCTCAAGATGACGTTCTCGACGTCCTCTCCGACGTAGCCGGCCTCTGTCAGGCTGGTCGCGTCGCAGATGGTGAAGGGCACGTTGAGGAAGCGAGCCAGCGTCTGGGCCAGCAGGGTCTTTCCCGTGCCGGTCGGGCCGATCAGCAGGATGTTGCTCTTCTGGAGCTCGACCTCGTCGTGGCTGCCGCGGGCGTCGATGCGCTTGTAGTGGTTGTGCACGGCGACCGCGAGGATCTTCTTCGCCCGGTCCTGACCGATGATGTACTGGTCGAGGTGGGCCTTGATGTCCTTTGGCTTGGGCACCAGGGCGCGAGACGCGTAGTAGTCCTCGCGCTCGTACTCCTCTGTGATGATCTCGTTGCACAGCTCGACGCACTCGTCGCAGATGTAGACCGAGGGACCGGCGATGAGCTTGCGGACCTCTTTCTGGGACTTGCCGCAGAATGAGCAGCAGAGCTCCTTGCCATCTGAACCACGCCGACGCATCGACTTCTCCTACCGTCTTCGACAACGGTCGCACGAGGCGACCTCTTGAGTCGATCGACCCACGCCGATCAACCTTCGGTCTCCTGCGCGTCCTTGTCGAGGACATCATCGACGATGCCGTAGTCCTTTGCGTCGTGGGCGCCGAGGAAGAAGTCACGGTCGCTGTCGGCCTTGACCTTGTCGAAGTCCTGGCCCGTGTGGTGGGCGAGGATCTCGTTGAGGACCCGCTTCCAGCGGAGGATCTCCTTCGCCGTGATCTCGATGTCCGATGCCTGGCCGCGAGCGCCGCCGAGGGGCTGGTGGATCATCACCCGTGCGTTGGGCAGGATCCGGCGCTTGCCCGGGGTGCCAGCCGCCAGCAGCACCGCGGCCATGGACGCCGCCTGGCCGATGCAGATGGTCGAGACGTTCGCGCGGATGAACTGCATCGTGTCGTAGATGGCCATCCCCGCGGTGACGGCGCCGCCCGGGCTGTTGATGTAGAGGAAGATGTCCTTCTCCGGGTCCTGGCTCTCCATGTAGAGCAGGTGCGCGACGACGGTGTTCGCGACCGCGTCGTCGATGGCCGTGCCGAGGAAGATGATGCGGTCGTCGTAGAGGCGCTCCCAGATGCTGCGGGGGCGGTCGAAGTCGTAGGCCATGAGGCGGAGGGGCTCCGGAGCTGAGGTGCTGAAAAGGGCTAACACCCGTGATCGAAAAGAAAAGGGCGCCGACACAACCTGTCGGCGCCCTTTGTATCGGCTGAAGCCGGAGTTCTGTTTCAGCCTTGGAGCAATTCGACCAGCTCTGCCTTCTTCAGCTTGCTGTAGCCCTTGAGACCACGCTCCTTCGCGAGGGCCTTGAGCGCCGCCGCGGACATGGCGCCGTAGTCCGGAGCCTCGTCGCTGACGCTGGTCTCTGCGGCCGCCACGGGCTCGGTCGCCACGGGCTCGGTCGCCACGGGCTCGGCCGCCACGGGCTCGGCCGCCACGGGCGGGGTGTCGACGAGCTCGGAGTGCTCCAGCAGCCAGTCCAGCGTCTTCTCCTCGGCGAGGCGCTCGCGGAGATCCTCCACCGCGTTCTCCTTGAGGAAGTAGCCCTTGATGGCCTCGACCCGCTGGCCGCGGAGGTTGGCGATCTCCTCGTACTTGAACTCGAGGTCCGCGTCGGTCACCTCGATGCCCTCCACCGTGCTGACGTGGTCGAGGATCAGGCTCGACCTGGCAGCGAAGCGTGCCCGGCTCCGGTAGTCGGCCATCTCGGCGTCGGTGAACTGGATGCTCTTGGGATCCTCGCCCCGGTAGGCACGCTGGACCTTGATCTCCTGGAGCAGGGCTTTGAGCTGCTGCTCGACGAGCCCAGCCGGTGCGTCGAAGTCGTTGGCGTCGATCAGCGCCTGCAGCAGGTTCGCCCGGGCCTGGTTCTTCGCGTTGTCGTCGATCCGGCTCTGCAGCTGCATGCGGATGGCCTCTCGCATGCCCACAGCGCCGCCCTCGAAGCCCATCTCCTCTGCCAGCTCGTCGGTGAGCTCCGGGGTCGTGTAGGCGTTGATGGCGCCGATCTTGACCTTCACGTCGAGGGTCTTGCCGGCGAGCTCCTCGAGGATGCAGTCGTCGGCAAAGGTGATGCCCTTCAGGGTCTTGGCGCGGCCGCCCTTCTTCAGACCCACCAGGCTCTCTTCGAGGCCCTTGTAGGTGCTGTCGCCAGCGGTGTTGATCATCGCGCCGGGGTGGGCGTGCACGGCTTCCTTGCCGTCCTTGGCCTCCAGCTCCACGAGGACGAGGTCGCCGGCTTCGACCTCTGCCCGGTCGACCTCCGCGAGCACCTTCTGGCCCTGGAGCTTGGAGTCGACGTTGGCATCCACGACCTCGTCCGAGACCGTGCTGGAGGGGTAGTAGACCTCCACACCCTTGTACTGGGTGAGCTCCAGCTCCGGCTTCACCTCGATGGTGATGGAGAACTCGAAGTCGTGGCCGCGGCGGAGGTCTCCCTTGTCGACGGTGGGCTGGCCGAAGAACTCGAGGTCCTTTGCGCCGTCCCGGAAGCTCTGGTTGATGAGGGTGGCTGCGACCTCCTGCTCGATGCTCTTGCCGAAGCGCTGCTCGAGCACCCGACGGGGGGCCTTGCCCGGACGGAAGCCGCGGAGACGGACGCTCTTCGCGAGGTTGCGGTAGGCCTTGTCCAGCTCGCTGGTGACCATGTTTGCGGGGACGGTGAAGCTGAGGCGCTTCTGGATCGGGCTGACGGTTTCGACGTCCATTCTTTCCTCGAGGCCGCGTTTGAGATGTGCGAGAAGGGGGGCTCGAACCCCCACGGGTTGCCCCACTGGCTCCTAAGGCCAGCGCGTCTACCAATTCCGCCATTCTCGCGAAAGGAGGTGTTGGGGACCGGGCCTTCTAACCAGTCAGCGCGAGCTGAGCTTGCCGACGGCTTTTCCGCGGTCGTAGCCCTTCTTCTCCGCCTTCTTCTTCTCTTCCTCGACGCGCTTCTTCGCCCCCCGCTGCCAGCCGATGGTGAGGCCGTCGACCCGGGCTTGCCGGAGCGTCGGCTCCCCCTTCGTCGCGGCCTCGATCAGCGCGTTCACGTTGATCTTCAAGGCGTGGCCTGACTCCGCGGCGCTGTCCCGCGCCTCTCTGTAGGCCTCGAGCAAGGGCACCAGGCCCTCTGCCTCGAGCTCGATCTGTGCCTTGTCGGCGCAGGCGTGGCAGGTCTTGGCCGACTCGTAGCTGCGCTGGCGGATCATCGTCGCGGTGACCGCCGAGCGACCGAAGTGGTCGTTGCAGAAGCCGCCCTCGCAGCCGGGGCACATGTTCTGGCTGGCGAAGATGCCGCGGAGCGACTTGCCGCAGCCGGGGTGGAGGCAGTTCTCGGACGCCTTGCGCTGGTCCGGGCTGAACTCCGGCGGCGTGGTGGCGTCCCACTCCCGGGCCGAGATCCAGAAGCGCGCCTTGTTCAGCAGCTCCTCCCACAGGGGGGCGTCGGCGAATCGGATCGACAGGCTCTCGTCGCCGCCGGTGATGCGCGTGTCCTCGCCCCGGGCCGGGTCACTGCAGGTCTTGGTCGGGACGAAGGTCCTCGACGAGCGGACTCGGAGGACATCGCCCTCGACCACGACTTCGGAGAGTGCGTCGAGAGGGAGGATGCCCATGATCGCGACGTCCTCTGAGTCCTTCAGTCCAACGGCGACCAGGTAGCAGCGGGTCAGGGCCAGGAAGCCGTCGCCGTCCATGAACATCATCTTCTTGTCGTTGAAGATGACCAGGGGATCCGCGAGGTCCGACTGGAGCATGCGGAGTTCCGAGAGCGCCTGGCTCGTCAGGTTCCGGACGCGCTTCTGCCAGGCGTCGTCAGCGAAGGAGAAGAAGGTGCGGTCGGCGGTGTCGCGGGTTGCCTTGTCGAAGGCTTCGCGGATGAGCTTTTCAGGGTCCACAGGCGGCTCCAGGGAGTCTGGGACTATAGACCGTGGAGCCCCACGAGGTGGTCCTCGCGATCGGTCAGCCACTGGCGCAGGTAGTCCTTTTCTTCCTCGTAGGAGGTCCAGTCGCTCCGGTAGGCGCCCCACCAGTGGCTCTTGTGGGCGCTCTCCCACTTAATCCAGTCCCTCTCTGCGCTGGGATCGACCAGCTCCCAGTAGGACTCGACCGTGGACAGCTGCGCCTCGAGGCTCAGTGGACCTTCGCGCAGCTGGACCCAGCGCTCGAGGAGATCGTCGGGGCGTGACTGTTGGATTGCCCAGAACACCCGGTTGGTCGAGGTGTAGGCGTTTTCATTCTGGGCGCTGACCCGGGCCGTGTACCAGTTCTGGCCCCAGCTGTGGTTGAAGTCCCAGGGGACGTAGCGGAAGGTCCAGTCGGCGGGGTCGTTGTAGAGGTAGCTGTTCTTTCCGGCGCTGTCCTCGGAGACCGAGACGTAGACGAGCAGGAACCAGTCCATGAACTCCTCGACGTCGATCCAGCCCTCGGCCTCCGCCATCATCGTGTCGGCGTCGGAGTCTCCGGTGAAGGCGACGAGCTGGCGCAGGTCGTCGAACGCGCTGGGGCCCTCCTTCTGCTCGTAGCCGGCTGCGAGATCGGACTTGTTGCCCCCGTAGGCGCTCACGCGGCTGAAGTTCGCGTCGTGGCTGATGGCCTTGTAGAGGTTGCCGTCCCGGTCGAGCCCGGCGTGGTCCACGAACTCGTCGTCGACCTTGTCGAGGCCCACGTAGAGGCCGTGGTACTCGCCCTCGAGGTAGACCACGGCGAAGAAGGTGCGCGGCGTGAGGCGATGCACGCCCTGGTGTTCGGCCATCGCCAACCAGGTGTCGTAGATGAACTTCTGGCGGACATAGGCGTTGTCGTCGAAGGTCGACAGCAGCACGAGGTGGTTCCGGCTCTTCTCCCAGCCCTCGAGCTGGAACTCCTCGTCGGGGAACTCGAGGGTGTAGCTGGGCTTCGCGAAGCTGGCGCTGGTGGCGCCGCGGATCTTGACCTGGTGCTCCCAGAGGGCGCCCATGTAGGTGAGCGTCGCGTCCTGGTAGCTCTGCGTGATGGCGGTGCCGACGTCGAGGTGGAAGACCGGCAGGCCCCACTCCTCCGTGTACGTGAGCGGGTCGACACCGACGCCGAGGTCGGGGTCGTCTGCAACCCAGATGCGGAAGGCCGTGCCCTCGGGGATGCGTTCGCTGCTCACGTTGGCGCTGAAGACGAGGTCGTAGACCCCGCCGTCCGCCGCGCCCGTGGTCCAGCTCAGCGTGCCGTCGTAGTCGGCCTCGTCAGGTGCCGCGACGAGCTCGATGGCGGCTGTGGTCTCGCTGCAGATGGGCGTCAACGAAACAGTGTCGCCCTCCAGCAGGTTCGCCTCGTACTCCGCCTCGAGCCAACACTCACCGCTGACCCCTGTCGGCTCGGGGAGATCGACCTCGGGGTTCGGCTCTCCAGGGGTCGCCTCCGTCGAGAGGTACCAGCCTGCTGCTGACCGCACCGCCGCGACGTCGGTCACCTGGCGAGGCCACTCCAGCTCTTCGACGAGGCTCCCGTCGGGGTTGATCAGAGCAAGCGAGCCGCCCTCGACCGCCAGCTCCAGGGCGAGGTGGTCTGGTCCGAGGCTGGGGTCGCCGTCGGCCCAGAGGACCAGGTGGTCGCCGGCCGCGACGACGAGGTCTTCGAGGACGTGGAGCTCGTCGCCGCTGTGGACGGACCAGTCATCGAGGAGGACCGGGTCGTCCCCCGGGTTGTGGAGCTCCACCCAGTCGGAGGCCTTGTCTCCTGCGTGGGTCCAGCTCTCGGAGCTGGCCATGAGCTCGGTGATGACGAGGTCGCCGTAGTCACCCGAGATCTCCTCGACGCCCTCCGAGTCGGACACTGGCGTCGGGGCCGGGTCCGCGGTGCAACTGAGGGCAAGCCAGATCACGGTTGGATGATAGCGTCGCGAGGTGCTGTTCATCCTCCTGGCCTGTGACCCCGTCGCGGTCCCGGACGTGCAGCACGAGTCGGCCCTGCCGGAGAGCACCTCTCCCGACGACAGCGTGGCACCCGGACCTGTCGTCTACGTCAACGAGCTCTCCTCCGGAGACGACTGGGTCGAGCTCTACAGCGAGGAGGCGTCTGTCTCGCTGGAGGGTCTCACGCTCAGCGACGACTACCTCGAGCCGGACCGGCAGACGCTCTCGGGCACCCTGGAGGGCTACCTCGTCGTCGATCTGGTCGTGTTCAGGCTGGCCTCGGAGGGCGAGGCGGTCGGCATCTTCGACGGCTCGGAGCCCCTGGACTGGGTCGTGTTCCCGGCGCTGCAGGCGGACGAGGTCTACGCTCGGCTGCCCGACGGGGGAGAAGACTGGACGACGATGGTCCGCGGCACCCCCGGCGAGTCGAACCGATTGGTTGAGATCGAGGAGATCGCTGCGGTGCCCGCGGGGTCCGAGTGGTCCTACCTGGATGGCGGCGAGGACCCCGAGGAGGGCTGGGATCTGCCTGGTTTCGACGCAGAGAGCTGGAGCTCCGGGCCGGCTCCCCTCGGCTACGGGGACTCCCAGACCACGGTCGTGAGCTATGGCGACGACGCCAACGACAAGCACCCGACCACCTGGTTCCGTCACTCCTTCGAGCACACGGGCTCGGCGATCTCGGCCCAGCTGGGGCTCGTCTGTGACGACGGCTGCCTCGTGCGGCTCAACGGTGAGGAGGTCCTTCGGTGGGGTCTCCCGGATGGCGATCTGAGCTCGGACACCTACGCCGACGTCACCGCCAGTGGGTCCGCCGAGACCGAGTGGCACACGCGAACCGTCGACCCGACCCTGTTGCTCGAGGGAGAGAACGTGCTCTCTGGAGAGGTCCACCAGGTCCAGGCGAGCAGCTCGGACATCACCTTCGACGCGTCCTTGGACCTGGTCGTGGAGCGCTGAGGGCTAGGCGGCCCGAGTGACCCAGACCTTCAGGAAGTGGCCCCACTTCAGGCTCGACTGCCCCTGGGGCTCGAGCTCCAGCAGCCCCTCCTGGTCTCGAAGGGTGAGGCGGTTTTCCATCTCGACGCTGACGGCCCTGAGCTCCGAGAGCTGGTGCCGCCACACGACCTCACCCTCGACCCGGATCCGCAGCTCTGCGGCGTCGAGCTCGACCTCGCCCGCGTGGAGCCGCTCGGAGCCCCCGCCCCGCGCGAGGCGGTGCAGCGCGCCGGGCCCGCGGAGCACGATCTTGTCCTCTTCGTGACGCGCCGGGTCCATGATCGGTGGGCTTCCGACGTGCTCGATGATGCGGTCGTGGGCCTCGTGGACCCGCAACGGGTGCTCGCCGTGCATGCGGTTTTCGATGTCGAGGCGCCAATGAGCGCCGCAGGCGGCGCAGCGCACGCAGTCCCGGTCCTCTGAGGTGACCGCGAGGCCCTCTGGCTCGAAGCACTGCGGGCAGGCCCAAAGGTAGTCGGGCAGGCCCTCGGCGAGGCGAAAGCCCCAGCAGAAGCCATCGGTCTTCGCGTCGTCGAGGTCGATGCGGATCGCCTCCGAGATCTCCCGGTTGATGTCCTCGACCGTCGCGTCCTCGCCCCAGGTGCGGGGCTCGTCGTAGCTGACCCTGATGGGAATCCAGCGTGGATAGCGTGCCCAGCGCGGCTGGTAGAGGTGGCCGTTGCCGACACGGGCGCAGACCACGCGGGCGTCGAGCCTCTTGACGAGGCGGCCCAGGCCGGGGAGCACCGGCTGGGTGCGACCGTCGAAGGTCCGGGTGCCCTCTGGGAAGAGGACGATGACGTCGCCGGCCGCGTAGCGCTCCGCGAGGGTGCTCATCGAGGCGCGGTCGCTCACGAACTTGGCCTTCGGGAAGCAGCCGCACAGTGGCAGGAGCGAGCCGAGCACGGGGACGCGGAAGAGCGCCACGCTCGCCATGAAGCTGGCGCGGCGACGGATCCAGAAGGCGATCCAGAGCGGATCCGCGGCGGAGGTGTGGTTCGACACGAGCAGCGTCGGGCCGTCCCGCGGGACCCTCCGCGCGTCTCCGCGTCGCCAGCGGAACATCAGGGTCCACGGGGTGGCCATCAGGGCCCACGCGAACCAGTAGAAGACCTGCTGGAAGGGAGAGCCGAGCGGAAACGGCGGGTTGTAGGGGTCTCGGGCCACTGCTTCCTAGGGGTGTGCCAGGTGCTCTCGGACGGCCTCGCCGATCGCTTTCGTGACCAGGACCCGGCCCTGGCTGTTGAGGTGCACGTCGTCCTCGAAGTGGCCGGCGGACAGACCATCGACGGCGCCGACGTTCAGGTAGATGGCGCCTGTCTCGTCGAAGAGGGCGCGCATCTCCTTGCTCTCTGGTGGCGAGCCCTTGCCGACATGGGAGCGCTCCGGCAGCGGCGTGAGCACGACCGGGATCCCGCGGTCTCGGGCCAGCTCCAGGAAGGCCGCGAGGTAGCGCAGATCCGTGTCCGAGTCCCCAGCCTGGCGGCCGCCTGCGCCTCCGCCGGTCTGGTTGGGAGGGGGCTCCTTGCCGACCCCCTCGGGCATCACGGCCCCGGGGGAGAGCACGTAGCCGGGGATCGGGGGCTTGCTGCCGATGCCCTGCCAGAACCGGTTCGCGAGGTAGCCCCGGTAGCGGTAGGCCCTCGAGCTCTTGCGCGCCCACATCTCGGTCTCGCACTCGGGGTCCTTGCATGCCCAGTCGATGAGCTGGGGGATGTCGTCCCAGGCGGCGATCTCCATCACCTGCGACTCGTAGGGTGCCATCAGCTTCGTCAGGTCCCGCTTGCCGTAGGGCACGACGATGGCCTGGACGTTGCTGTCCTCGGGGATGTGGTTCTTGAGCACCAGGTACATCAGCCGCGAGGTCCCCGCGGGGGTCGCCAGGTTGTAGGAGGTCATGCCCAGCTCCTGCTCGAGCAGGTATAGCTGGAGGATCTGCTCCGGCAAGCAGGTGCCGAAGATGACCACCTCGGGCTCGGTGTGGGGGAGGCTGTTGTACTCGATGCTCTTGTCGAGCATCGGCGTCGGCGCCTCGTAGAGCTGGCTGACGCCGAGTTCGAGCGCGACCCCGGTGGCGAGCACCAGGCCCAAGGTGACGAGGACGGGCAGGGGTTTGCTCACGGGGAGATGGTACCGGGTGATGCCCGCCTCGCGTGCTGCGGAGGAGCAAGACGGGAACGAGAATCGACCATCGACCATCGACCATCGACCATCGATCCCCGACTTCCTTGATGTTCCAAAGTCGGCACTTCCTTGTCGATCGTCACAAAGTGTGGCGGATGGGACGGACAAGACAGGCTTCTCGGGCCGAAACGCCACGGTTCGTGGCGCTTCCCGTTCAGAAGGCTCAGCGGGAGAGGCCGGGATCAACGTGCACCAGGCTCCTAGTAGTTCCACTCCTGGTCTTCATCGACCAGGAACAACACGACCTCGTCATCGGCGGTGGAGCTCAGCTCCAAGCGTCGACCGTCCGTTGCCCTTGTGGGTCGGCTCAGAACTGGAAGTAGATGAACTGCTGGCCGTAGGTCGAGCCCAGCACCACGATGGCCGTGAACAGGGCGATGGCGAGCACGGCTTGGACCGGCCTCGGGAGCTTCCACAGGAGCTCGAGGTCGTCGCCGCGGAGGTACAT
>DASCPX010000190.1:0-153893 GCA_036012755.1 Myxococcota bacterium
CGCTCTGCGAGCTCCGCGTACGTCCCCTCGCCGTCGTTGTACGCCTTCACCACGCGCTCTCGAAGCTCAACAGGTAGGGCTCTCGGCACATCCACCTCCTCCCTTCCGATCACACGCTCAGCCCACTCGATCAACTCTCGCGCGCGGCGCGATATGCGGCGTGTGATTGAATGCTGGACCCATCGGGTCACAACAGGGGAATCGACATGCGCCGTTTCGAATTTCGTGATGGGTCTTCGGCCAAGTTCTGGGCCATCGAGGTCGACGGAACCACGATCACCACCCGCTGGGGTCGGATCGGCACGGACGGCCAGACGAAATCGAAGGCGTTCGCCGACACGGCTGCCGCCGAGAAGGCCGCGGCAAAGCAGATCGCGGGAAAGGTGAAAAAGGGCTATGCCGAGATCGCACAGGCCAAACCGACAGCGCCCTCTGCCGCCGCCGAACCCACGAAGCCATCGCCTCCCGAAGAGCCAAAGAAACCGTCTGACACGACCAAGCAGATGCTCCGGATCTGTGACCTGCACATCAGCCAGTCTCCAGGGCGGGATCGATGTCAGGCGATCCGAGACCTGGTCGAGGCGGGCGCCGACATACAGGGTCGCGGCTACCAGGACCACACCCCGCTGCTCTCGATCATGAAGCTGTCCTCGGAGCCGGCAGACCTGGCGTCCGCTCGCTTCCTCCTCGAGCGCGGCGCCGATGTCCGTGCCGTCAACGAGTCTGGGGACGGGGTGCTGCAGCTGCTCGTGACCACGGCCAGGTCCACATTCGACGAGTCGCAAGCCGAGCTCTTCGAAACCCTGGTCGCGGCAGGCGCCGAGCGTGGCCCCTCGCACCGCCATCGCGGTCGTCCTCTGATCCTGTGTGCCGCCTTCCAGGCGGGGCCCAGGATGCTCCAGGCCTTGATTGCGGCGGGCATCGATCCCATGGCCACCGATGAGAGAGGGTACACCGCACTCCACTGGGCAGCCATGAGCGACCACGTGGTGTCGGCCCAGTTCTTTCTGGACCTGGGCGTCGATCCGAACGCCCGGGACAACGAGGACAAGACCGCTCTCGACACCGCGAGAGCGAAGAAGAGCAAGAAGGTCCGCGACCTGCTCAAACCCCTCACGGCGAAGAAAGCCAAAGTGAAGAAGGCGCCAGAACCGAGTGCCGCCCCCTCCGAATCGGCCCCAGCAGTCGCGGGTGCCACCCGTCGCTTCGAGTTCACCGATGGGGGCGCGTCGAAGTTTTGGGAGATCGGCGCGTCTGGCAGCGCGGTGACCACACACTGGGGTCGCATCGACACGGCCGGACAGTCCAAGACCAAGGATCTTGGAAGTGCCGAAGCCGCCGAGAAGCACACAGCAAAGCAGATCGCCGGGAAGGTGAAGAAGGGCTACGCGGAGTGCAGACCCGCAGAAGGCGAGGCGGCGGAGTCCGAGAGCACACCGGTCGACCCCGCTCGCCTGGCCGCCGCGCTCAAAGAGAACACCATCACCCCCGACTCGGCTGTCGGCGGTCTGCTGAACCCCGTCCCAGAGACCTGGAAGGAGGTGTTCCACTTCGTCGAGGGCAATCTCGACCCCTGGGGTGTCGAGAGCCTGGTGCAGGTCTGCATCGACAGCATCGACGCGGGCACACCCCGCCGGCTCGACGGGGACCAGGTCATCAAAGCCCCCTTCTTCCACCACGGCGACCTCGTGGTCAAGGGGCACCTCGACATCCACTCCACCTTCGTGGTGATCGGATCGGTCACGGTCGAGGGCTGTGTGGCCGACGCCGGTCCCGGAGACTCCCACGTCATCGTCACCGGCGACCTCGGTGCGCGCGCCGTGTGGACCTGTGGTGATTTCCACGTCCACGGCACCCTCACCGCCGAGGTGGTCTACGGGCACTACAACGACGGTACGCTGGGAGGCGGGACGATTCGGGCTCGGCTGGTCATCGAGGACGATCACCTGGTCGAAGCGTCCGTAGAGGCCGACCATCATTTCGAGAGCGACGAGTATGGAGCCGACGTCGCAGACGAGATCGCGGCGTTGCTGGTGCCCGAGGTCTGTGACCCGGATGAAGGGGTCGATTCTGGAGCGCTCTTCGCGCACTTGCGGGCCGGGAAGCCGGTCTTCCTCTATGGCTGAGGAGGTGGCATGAGCATCGACCCATTCGCCGTGACCGCCCTCTTCGAGCGCTTCTCGGTGTTTCTCGACCTCGTACGGCCACTGAGGGCGGGCTGCCTGTACACGCGGGACCCGCTTGTACGGCTCACGGGCTGTTAGTCCTTCCTATCCCCGGCGGGGGCTGCAGACCGACAAGTACAGCTTCTTCGAGTGCCTGGGGCGCAAAGCGAACGAAGTGTTGGAGGTGCGGCCGCGAGCGAGTGAGCGTGTGCTGATGGGGGCGATGTGGTGCGCAGCGGCGGACATCGTCAGCTTCTGTGGGTGGGAGCGGGGCGACGAATGAGCGAGCTCAATCAGAAAGTTTGGTAGTCAGGCGAAAACCCGTTTTACCAATGGGTTGCAGGGAGAGAAACCCCGCACGACCACGACGCCGCGCCTGCGGCGAGGAGGACCCATGTGCCTGAACGACCAACGATACGAAGACCCCTACGACGAGGAAGGCGTGTACCGAGACCCCTTCGAGCCCTTCCCCTACGACCTCCGCTGGGAGGAAAAAGGCCGGAAGCCGATCCTCGGCTTGAAGGCCTTCGGCCCGGTGACCCGCGAGGATCTCACCCCACACAACGGCGAGCAGGGGATCGAGAAGGCCTTGTGGAAGCTCCTGTTCCGGGAACGCCGGCGGAAGCGGGGCTGGTCACTGCTGTGGCGGGGCCCAGAGGGCCGCGCCGGGCGCTGCACCGAGATCCGCCTCCGCTTCACCGACGACGAGGGCGGTGCCCGAGTGCAGGAGATCCTGACCGAATCCCTGAAGGGGCTGGGCTTCATGGTCACACCGCTGCGCCCCGCCCCCGTAGACCACGAGTGGTATCGCCCGGCCGAGCGGATCGCATGAGCGGCGACACGTGGAAGACGCGACCGGGATTCCCACCCGCCGACCTGGATGAGGCCGAGAAGCGCCTCGAGGTGCTGCTACCGGCGCTCCAACGGAGGATCTGGCCTCCCATGACCTACATGCTCATCCCGAGCCTCCTGGGTTCGGCGGATCGGCTGCTGGCCTGGCTCGAGGGCTACGCGGGGCCCGAGCCGGAGCGTGCGGAGACGTTGGTGACGGTGCTGGCCGAGCAGCGACGGAGGTTCAAACGGAAGGTGTGACCAGAGTCCCTCCGACGCCACCCGAACGACTGGTCAGAGACTGACCAATCACCCCCATAGGATGGAAGCCTCGGAGGTGACCCATGTCCAGCAGCAACATCGCCTGGCTTCAGGCCCTGGCCGCACTCACTGCCGAGGGTCTCGAGCCCGCTGGAGCACAGACACTTTGCGCCGAAATCGAGGGCCTGGAGCGCAGCCGCACACTCCGCCGCAGTCCCGGCTTCCGGCTGATGCGCCAAGCCTGTGACGGCAAGCCCGGCAGCCCCCAGGCCTGGCTGCTGCGCTACACCATGGGACGCGCTCTCACCGCCCTGGCCAATCCCGAGCACAAGCCCGTCTTCACCCTCCATGCCGCCTGCACCCTGCTCGCTGAACGCACGGGGCCAGCCCTCGTGGTGCTCGCCGCAGCAGACTCCGCCCCCCCTCGCAGGTGGCCTGCTGATGGCCGACGCCGATGGCGGGCTCGCGCCGTCGCGGAGTGTCTCGAGTGAGCCGCAGTCGCGCCATCCACCTGCTCGCGGTCGCGGTCTACGTCGTGATCGGCATCGTGACCGTCAGCGGAGGGCTGCTCGGAGGTCCCGACGTCATCGTCGGTGACCTCAAGCACCACGCCTTCGAGGCCGCCTGGTTCCACGCCGCGGTGCACGAGGCCCTCACCACCTGGCCTCCCTCGTACCAGACTCAGTTGATCCTCCAGCCGGAGCCCTTCGACGTGCTGGGGGCGATCCCGGACATCGGGAACCAGACCCTCGCTGTTCCGCTGGTGGCGCTCGTCGGGCCGCTTCAGGCCTTCGACATCGTCCAGGTCATCAAGGTAGCGGCGGCTGGGCTGGCAACCTACTCCCTGTCCTTCGTCCTGACACGACGCCACGTCCCGTCACTCGCCGCGGGGGCGCTCTTCGCGGCGGCCTCGCCGATCTGGTTCGCGCTCAACTGGGGCGAAGACGACGTCGTGGCGATGTGGCTCCTGCCCGCCTACCTGGCGGTGTTGTTCCACGCCCTGGGCGAGGACGGGCCGCCGCGCTCTGCGGTGGCACCGGCGCTGGCGATCGCCGCCGTCGGCTACTTCAACAGCTACTACCTGGTCTTCGCGGCTACCAGCACCCTGGTGGTCGGCCTGACCTGCCTCCGAAGAGCCCGCGCCGAGCCAAGGGCCTGGCTGCGCTTTGGCGGCGTCTACGGCCTGGTCGCGGCGTTGGCCTATCTCCCTCGTCTGCTCGTGGGGGTCCGTCCGACCCGCATGGGTACGGTGGAGACCACCGCCCAGGTCATCTTCAGCGTAGAGGACCTCCTCCACCAGAGCCCCCTCTACGAGCCGACCAGCTCGCTGGACCTCGGGGGCTTCTTCTGGCCACCGCACCGCCCGCCCGGCGGAGAGGCTCTCATCTACGAGGGCTACCTCTACGTGGGGCTCGCGGCTCTGGGGCTCGCCGCGCTGGGGCTCTTCGTACAGAAGGCCCGGAGAGGCGGCCTGCTCCTCGTCGGCGCCACCGGCTTCGTCCTGGCATGTGGCGCCTACGTGCTCTGGGACGGCCAGACCGTCGGGCTGGGCCCCCTGGAGGTGATCCCCCTTCCCGGCGGCGTGCTCACGGCCATCGGTCCCGTGATGGACCGCATGATGCACCCCTACCGCTTCGTCATCCTGGGCTTCATCACCATCGCCGTGCTCGGTGGATCGGGCGCCGCGAAGCTAGCGGAGCTGACCCGCACACCCGCCTGGGTCCAGGCTGGCCTGGTGTTCTTGCTGACCGCCGGGGCCCTGGCGGAGCGGGTCTGGGCGACGCCGGAGATCGCCCTCGTGAAGAGCGCCGAGGTGCTGTCGGGAGACTGGCCCGACCGGCTCCCCGAGACCGAGCGACCCGGCATCCTGCACCTGCCCCTCCCCATGAACCGCAAGTCGCGCCACACCCTGACGGAGGGCTCCCGCTATCACATCGCGCTTCAGCTCCTGACCCACGGGCGACCGCTGTACATCCCCGCGAAGCTGCCCCTCGTGCAGCGAAGACTCTGGCCCGGCGAGTTGGAAGCGCAGCTGATGACCCTGGTCGAGGACGGAGTGGGTCTGGTAGTGCTCGACGGGTTCGTCGTGAGCCAGTGCATGGGCCTGGGCATACCGATGCCACCCGAGACCTTCCGCCAGCTCCCGATGGCCTCCGCGAACCTCGAGACCTGTGACCTCGAGATGATCCAGCTCGACCCGGTGGTCAGCGCCTGGATCCTCCCGGACAGGCCCGCGTGCGAGGGGGCCGAGGCGCCGCCTCGCTGAGACTGCACGCCCGTGAGAAGAAAGGCCGTGACAAGCACCGCGCCTGTCGCTCCTCCATGTCCGGAGGAACGAATGCTCATCGTGCTCACGCTCACCACAGGCTGCCGATCGCTCAGATCCGAGACCGAGGTCTCCACCTTCGAGGAGAACGAGCCCTTCGATCGCGTCCAGATCGAGATCGACCTCGAGCTCACCGGCGACCCCGAGCGGATCGAGCTCACCACGACCAAGGGCGACATCGAGCTGCGCGTGCCACCTGGCGCCTACAGCATCCACGCCGAAAGCGAGACGGGTGATGTGGACATCGACGCCGGAGATCTCACGGACGACTCCGCCTCCGACAAGGTGATCACGACCCGAACCGACTCCGGCGACATCCGCCTCGAAGGGGGGTAGTGAATCGGTACCGTCCTTCGAAGCGGCGCGGCGTCGAGGAACCGGCTCGGTGCTGCGACCGCTCCGGCTCGCCGTGAGCGACAGGATGTTGCGTATCTGCCTGGGTTCTCAGGAACCCTCGGCGATGTGCAACAAGACGTTGCGTATCTGCCTGGGTTCTCAGGAACCCTCGACGATGTGCAACAAGACGTTGCGTATCTGCCTGGGTTCTCAGGAACCCTCGGCGATGTGCAACAAACCCGCCCAGAGACCGCGCTCATAGCGTGGGGTCGTTCGCCGCGGACGGTGATGCACGTCGAGGACGTGATGGTGTGGTCCTGGCCGGACAGGGCAGTGGTCGTGGGTCCGACCACGGTGGGGGGTCGGGCTCATCTAGCGCCTCATCACCTCCGGGCACCCCGGCCGACGCAGCTGTCGCTCGAGGTACTCCTGGAGCCTGGGGAAGCCCTCCAGCAGGTCGTTCCAGGTCGACCAGAACAGGGTGTGGGCGATCACGATGTCTGCCACCGTGAAGGCCCCGCCGACTACGAACTCCCCCAGCCCGGCCTGGAGGATCCCAGCGGCCTCCCGGAAGTCGGCCATCGCCCTGGGGATGTCCTCTTCGACGCGCTGCTCCTCCGGCAGCAGCAGCTTGTTCCTCCGGATCCGCCACAGGGGCGCGTCCAGCTCTGTGGCGCAGAAGAACATCCAGCGGTCGTGGACTCCTCGCTCGGGGCTGCCCGGGGCGGGGATCAGGCGGCGCTCGCGATCCGCCAGCCAGGTGCAGATGGCGAAGGACTCGGTGAGGACAACATCGCCGTGCACCAGCACCGGGACCCGACCCATGGGATTGAGCGGAAGGTCCGCCCACTCGAGGGTCGCCTCGTCTCCCCAGGGCTTCACGCACCGCGCCGCCAGGAGCGTCGCCCCCGCCGCCTCGATCCGGGCGATGGCCCCGTCGAGGTCGCTGCAGTGGAGGTAGACCTCCGTGGCGGTTGTTGCCCCCGCCGTCGACTCCGCGGAAGGCCTACCGGTGTTCTTCGCGAAGCCCTCTCGCTGTTAGAGCCCCAGACCCCTGCCATCCGGGAGGCCGAGCTCGACGTAGACAGGAGTCTCCACCCGCGCAGGCCAGCCCAGACCGGCCCGGTAGAACTCGACGCTGCGAGCGAGGTCTCTCACCGCCAGGATGGTCAGGACGTGGCGAGGAAGGCTCGGCACGGGCAGCTTCACGGACATATCGTTCTCTCCGGCGCGAGTTCCGACACAGTCGGGGCTGCGTCGGGGTGAACGACGGCACGCGCAGCGGGCCGCCGGGGGGAGGGCCGTAGGCCCGGGGGGCAGGGCCCCCCTGGAGGGAAACGAGTGCCCCAGCACCGCGCCGCGGCGCGCGCCGAAGGCGCCGGTGGAAGGCGCGTCGCGACTTCTGCCGAGGGGCACTAGCCGCAGCCGCAGCCGCCCCCAAGGCCGCCGACCCCTCCGAGCGAGCCCTCTCGGACATCCATGACGTGGCCACGGAAGGCCTCGTCCATCGTGGGGGTCATGTCCATTGCCGGGTGGCTCAGGACTCCACGCTCCCAGGGCTTGACCGCAGCGCAGCCAGTGAGCCCGCCGAGGATGAGACCCAAGGCGAGCAGGCGGAGGACAGTGGCGCTCGACGTGCTCATGAGGTCAGACTATCAGGACTCGGAGGTCCCGGCATGACAGCCCTGATCGCCCTCGCCTGCACCGCCGGGAGCCACGGCCCCGCCACGACAGAGGGGTCCCCCCAAGTGGCGCCGGGCGAGGTCCTGCCGACGCTCGAGCTGCACGATCTCGAGGGACGACCGCGCTCGCTGGCCGAGTTCGAGGGCGAGGTGCTCCTGGTCGACTTCTGGGCGACGTGGTGCGCACCCTGCGCGCTGTCCCTGCCGATCTACGACGGCTGGCAGCAACAGTACGGCGACGCCGGCCTGCAGATCCTGGCCGTGAGCGTGGACACCGCGAACGCGCCGGTGGCCCCCTTCGCCGAGGACCACGCCCCCAACCTCCTGGTCCTGCGCGACCCGGAGGGCACCGCGGCGACGAAGCTGGATCTCCCCGGCATGCCGACAGCCTTCCTGCTGGACCGCGAAGGCAAGCTGGCCGGCTACCACGTGGGCTTCGCAGAGGGAGAACAGCAGCAGGTCCTCGCCCAGCTCCTGCCGTTGTTGGAGGACTGATGCTGGCTCTGCTGCTGTCTGGCTGCGTCGGCAGCGGTGAGATCCCTGCCCGGGTCAGCGGCCAGATCGTCGACGAGTACGAAGCCCCCCTCGGCCCTGGGCTCGTCATGATCGAGTTCGGACCGGTCCACGACGGTGCCTACCAGCTGGGAGCCCTGATCGACGATGACGGTCGCTTCACGGTGGATCTGCCCAGCGGCGGGACCTGGGGCCTCCACCTCTTCACCGACGGCTACCAGTACCTGCCCGCCGAGATCACCATCGAGGACCACCAGCAGGTCATCCTCACGAGCATGATGATCTCCTGGGGGGTCTGGATGGACCTCACCGGCGAGCCCTCCTGGCCCACCCAGCCCACCGACGCGACGCTGGTCCGCATGCCGGTGGACGAGACCATCGACGACAACCCGGTCATGGACGAGGTCTCGGTCGAGGACGCCGGCGACGGCTACCTGGAGCTCACGGCCGATGTCTGGGACCCGGACGAGGACCTCTCTCGCATGGTCCTCGCCTACGACAGCGCTACGGGGACCGGCTACGCGCTGAACCCGCCAGAGGCCCCGGACACCAAGGGCAACTACCCCGACGGCACCTACAGCACCCTCGCGATCGAGGACAGCGAGCTGGGGGACGGCCCCTGGTACTTCGTCGTGTCCGACAACATGTGCAACGACACGGACATCTGGATCCTGCCCTGAGCTACTCGACCAGGACCAGCTCCACAGAGGACTCCAGCTCGCGCCCGCAGCCGTCGACCACAACGCCGACGATCTCGATCGGCCGATCTGTCATCACTCCGATCTCGGCCGCGGTGATGATCGAGCGCAGGCCCAGGAACTCGACGTAGTCCTCTTCCTCGACCGAGGGGACCATCGTGACCACGGTGCCACCGAAGATCTCGCCGTCGTCCAGCATCGCGACGCTCAGATCGCTGCCGAAGCCGCCCGCGAGGGGCTCCTCCATGCCCCACACCTGGAGGCTGATGGTGACCATGTGCTGGCCCTGGGGGCCAAACGACACCAACAGATCGTCACCGTCAGTCAGCTCCTGGAACCCAGAGCCCAGGTTCCCCGAGCCGACCACCGCCTCTCCAGGCTCCGGATCGCGGCAGGGCAGCGGCTCCACATCCGGCGTCGGCCGACAGGAGCAGAGCACGGCCAGGCCGAGCGCAGCCAGGAGCAGCCTCACTCGGCGGCCTGGGAGGGGCAGTTGAAGAAGAGCGTGTTGTCGTTTCCGGGGATGGCGTTGCCCGCGAGCTCTTCCGAGAGCGACTCCGGCTCGCCCACCCACCCCAGCTCGACCAGCTCGTAGACGTCCGAGGGTGCCTTGGCGATGCTCTCGTCCTGGTCGACCGTGCTGTCGATGAGCACCACGTCGTCGTCGTGGGCGGGGTCGATGAGCACGCGCTGGACGCGCCACAGCGGGGAGTAGATGCGGTCGTCGGGGCTCTCGGACTCGGTCCGGGGGAAGCCGGAGATGATGTTGTTGTTGTCGGCCTTGTCGCCGTCGGCCGTCAGGTCGAGCTCCACTCCCCGCTCGCTGACCGCCCCCGCCTCTGCGCTGGTGCTGTTGCAGACGTCGTAGGTGGAGCCGCCTTCGCAGTCCCGGAAGAACACGAAGATGTCGGCGAAGGGCATCAGCGGGCGGGTCTCGCTGTCTTCGGCCGGAGGGAAGACGCCGTCGGTCTCGGTGAAGTCGAAGAAGGTGAGCTGGTACTGCTTGTGCCAGCCCTCCTGGAGCGGCACATCCAGCGCCGAGGTCCCCGGGTCCTCGACCGTGGGTTCGCCGTTGCCCTGGAGCTCCGTGCCGTCGAGCGCCAGGAGGCAGTGCATGATCGCGGCGTCCGGGCCGACCGAACCGCCGTGGTCGAAGACGACGAGCTCGACCCGGAGATCGCCCCCGGCCTCCGCCTGCTCGATGCCGTGGACGGACTTCAGGGCGTTGGGCTCGTAGTCGTGTGGCACGACCACCCGCCAGATCAGCCAGAAGGGTGAGTAGTCCATCTCCCCCGGGATGGTGGACAGCACGGGGTTCCCGACAGCCCGGTCGCGGTCGATGGCTCCGGTGGAGTCGAGGGGACAGGCGTCGTCGCCCTCGCGGCAGAACCAGAAGATGTCCGCAGCGATGCGAGACGCGAAGCCGGCGAACCAGTAGGCCGAAGGATCCCCGGCGAAGAAACCGTTGAGGAGCCGGACGTGCCGGTCGCCGTTTTCCAGCACGTTCCCGGGCCACACGGTCTGGGCGACCTCGTCCACGGTCTGCTCGATGCGCCCGAGATCCTCCTCGACCGTCGGCTCGATGGGAGGACACCCGAGAAGCAGCAGAGCTGGGAGCACGCGGTCACCTCGCAGACCCCCATGTTATCACCGGCGGGCCCCGCCCGCGGAGACGGCATACTGCGGTCTATGCCTGCGCCGAGGGTCCTGGCAATGCTGTTTTCGACCGGCTGCGTCGGCACTGGCCAGGGCCTGCCGAATGTGCTCGTCGACGAAGCGCAGGGTCCGACGACCTTCCTGGAGATCCAGACGCAGATCTTCGACACGACCTGCGCCCCGCAGTGCCACAGCGGAGGGGCCGCCTCCAAGGGCCTGAACCTCGAGCAGGGCCGCTCGCTGGACAGCCTGGTCGAGGTGCCCTCGGTCGAGCTGCCCGAGACCATGCGCGTCGCCCGGGGAGACGCCTACAACAGCTACCTGATCATCAAGCTCGAGGCCTACGACAGCCGACGGGTAGGCTCCCGGATGCCCCGCACCGGCCCCCCCTACCTCTCCAACCCCCAGATCCGTGCTCTGGGTCAGTGGATCGACGCCGGCGCCGCAGAGGACTGGGTCGCCGGCGACGACGAGCCGGAAGACACGGACGAGCCGGAAGACACCGGCCCGGGAGACAGCGAATGAGCTGGCTGCTCTTGCTCGGGACCGCAGAAGCCGAACCCCGCATGGCCGTCCGGCAGGGTGTGCAGTGCGGGACCTGCCACGTGAACAACACCGGCGGTGGGATGCGCACGGACTACGGCAACTCCTTCTCCGCGACGAACCTGCCGACCTGGACCGTGGACGGCAGCTTCGATCCCTGGCTGGGAGAGCGCGTGCGGGTGGGGACCGACATGCGCGTCGGCGCGATGACCAGCTTCGCCGCTGACACCGAGCTCGACGGCATCGAGCGCCACGTCGACGCCAGCAGCTCCTTCGAGATGCCCGTCGGCAACCTCTTCCTGCAGCTCGAGGCCATCCCAGATCGCCTGTACGTCTACTTCGACGAGACCGTCGCTCCAGAGGGGGCCTCTGCGAGAGAGGCCTGGATGATGTTCGAGGACACCTCCGGCCTCTACGTAAAGGCCGGGCGCATGCTCCTTCCCTACGGCCTGCGCATCCCCGACGACCAGGCCTACATCCGCCAGCAGACCGGCTTCACCTACGCCAACCAGGACATGGCCCTGGAGCTGGGACTGGACCGGCGCCACATCTTCGCCGCGGCGGCGCTCAGCAACGGCAGCGGTGGGGGCGGCGACTCGAACCTGCCCAAGCAGCTCACCGGAAGCGTGGCCGCCGTGAACAGCTGGGGACGGATCGGCATGTCGGCCGCCTGGAACAACACCTCCACAAAGGACATGGAGTTCAAGACCGCCACCGGGGGCGTCCACGGCGGGCTGAGGCTCGGCCGCTTCGTGCAGCTGGCCGAGGTGGACTGGATCCACGGCATCAGCACCACCGAGACCTACGACCAGTGGGCGATCTACACCGAGACCGACTTCGAGGTGCTCAAGGGCCTGTACCTGCGCTTCGCCTTCGGAGCCTTCGACCCCATGGTCGCCCTCGAGGAGAACGAGCGAGACCGCTTCGTGCTTGGAATGAGCTGGTTCCCGAGGCAGTACCGGGAGCTCCGCATCGACTACCGGATCAACCGCGACATCCCCCAACGCGTCGACGAAAACGCCAACGAGCTCGTCATCGAGCTCCACGCATTCCTATGAAGCACGCGAAGACCACGGCGGTGCTGCTCGGGGCGACCTCGGTCCTCGCCGCTGGAGCCTGGGCAGCAGAGGATCCCTTCTGGGGCCAGGCGACCGCCGAGCGTGGCCGCATCGTCTACCGAGCGAACTGCGTCGGCTGTCACGGGGACGAGGGCGACGGCCAGGGTCCAGCCGCCGACACGATGTTCCCAGCGCCGCGGGATCTCACCGCCGCCGAGTACCGCTTCCGCAGCACTCCGACCGGTGCCCTGCCCACCCGCGACGACCTGCTCCGCACCCTGGAGCTCGGGCTTCCAGGCACGGAGATGCCGGCCTGGGGACGCCTGCTGGATCCCGTCGAGCTGCGCTCGGTGGTGCTCTACCTCGAGACCCTCTCGCCCCGCTTCGAGCAGGGACCACAGACAGCGACGATCGTGCCCGGAGTCCCCCCGGAGGTGACGCCGGAGCTGCTCGCCCGTGGCTCCGAGATCTACGTCGAGCTGAAGTGCGGGGTCTGCCACGGTCCAGAAGGGCGAGGCGACGGCAAGGCAGCCGCGGGCCTGGCCGACGAGGGCGAGCCGAGCCCGGTCTTCGACTTCACCTTCGGGGTCTACAAGGGCGGAAACACCCCAGAGGATGTCTACCGGACCTTCATGACCGGCCTCAACGGCACGCCGATGCCCTCCTACGCAGCCTCCATCCCCGACGAGACGGACCGGTGGGCGCTGGTGCACTACGTCCGCTCGCTCACCCGCCCGCGCGGGCTCGGCTTCTACCTCGGCAACCGCGTGACCTGGCGGGACCCGCTCGGGCCCTACGCCACCAGGGTCGGACTCGCCGTCGAGACGCCAGTCGAGGATGAGATCCCGGAGTGGTGATGGACAAGTGGGAGCGGCTGAGCCGCGAGACCATGTACCGAACTGGCTTCTTCGAGGTCCACCGCGACCGGGTCCTGCGACCGGACGGTCAACAGATCGACTACGGCGTCGTGGAGTGCGGCCACTGCGTCGGGGTGCTCCCGATCTTGCCCGACGGCTCGGTGGTGCTGGTCCGCCAGTACCGCTACATCGCCGGCCGAGCGACCTGGGAGATGCCCACGGGCGGAGTCGACCCGGGAGAGAACCCCGAGCAGGCAGCCCAGCGCGAGCTCGCCGAAGAGGCCGGATACCGGGCCGGCTCGCTCCGACATCTCAGCACCTTCCACACCTCGAAGAGCAGCATCGACGAGACCGCCCACCTCTACCTGGGCGAGGCCCTCGAGCCCGCAGTCGCCGAGGGGGACGACACGGAGTTCATCGACACCCGGGTCTTCGCCTTCGACGAGGTCCTCTCGATGGTCGAGGCCGGCGAGATCGTCGACAGCATGACCATCATCGCCGTCCTCCAGGCAGCCCTGGATCGCACCCGAGGATGACCTCGACCCGCTCCCGCTCCCGCTCCCGATCGTAGTCCCGCAGAGGCAGCCGACCCATCCTCACTGCGCGCTTGATGCAGATGTCCTCGCACTCGCCGCAGCTCACGCAGCGCTCGGGGGCATCCAGGATCGCGATGCCCTGGAAGCGCGGGCCGATGACGGCGATGCAGTCGAAGGGACAGATCTCCGAGCAGAGCGCGCAGCCGTTGCAGAGCACGGCGTCGATGCGTGGATGCGGGCGGTTCTTTCGTGGGAGCCGCTCCACGAGGGTCCCGTGGGGGTCGATCACGGTCTCGGTCGGACAGTTCCAGCCACAGACCCCACAGTCGATGCAGCGCCGCGGATCGATGACGTGCAGCTCGTCGCGCTCGCCGAAGATGGCCCCGGTCGGGCACTGGCGCTGGCAGGCGGTGCAGCCGCTGCAGGTGGGCAGGATGGTGTGGGCCATCAGGCGCCCGACATCAGATGTTGAACCAGGGGGTCACCCAGACGTACTTCACGTCCAGCAACAGCCGCAGGGCGATCTTGACCGGAATCGCCGCCATGCTGAGGAAGAGGAAGGAGGCGACGGCGTAGCGCCAGCCGTCGATGGTCAGCTTGGCGCGGCGCCAGCGCCAGAAGGCCAGGGCCTGCCCGTACCAGGCGAGGACGAAGAGGCCCCCGACCACCATGGCGACGGGGCCGGGCTCGATGCCGAGCAGGTCCGTGAGGTCGCGGGTGCTCAGATCGACGTGCTTGGGGGTGCTCCAGGACTCCCAGGGCCAGTACCAGTTCCAGCCCGGCCCTCTACAGAAGACCCCGACGAGGATGGGGAGCACCCACAGGCCCAGGAAGCCGAAGAGGAAGCCGCCGATGGCGAAGGGCCGCTCGCGGAGGGTGAAGAAGCCGTTGCCCCGCGGGTTGTCGTCCAAATACGGGATGGCGATGAGCCCCACGATGATCAGCCCGGGGAGCATGACGCCGGCGATCCAGGGGTCGAAGTAGACCAGCAGCTCCTGCAGCCCGAGGAAGTACCACGGAGCCTTCGAAGGGTCGGGGGTGAGGTTGGGGTCTGCGGGGCCCTCCAGCGGGGCGTCGATGGTGATGGACCAGACGACCAGCACGATGGTCGCCACCAGCGCGACCAGCAGCTCCACCCGGACGAGGTTCGGCCAGACCGCCACACGATCCGGGAGGGTCGGGTCCTGCTGGCTCATCGCCGCATCTCCTCGCCGACGGCGTCCTCGCCTCCCTCCTCGAGCAGGCGGTCGTGCTTCAGCGCCTGCTTCAGCCAGACCCCGAGGAGGAGGACCAGGGCCAGGACCATGCCCGCGATGGGGAGGTTGTCCGGCTGGGTCAGGATGTGGAGGAAGGTCTCCATCAGCGATCCACCACGGGCTCGGGGGGGCCCGAGATGCCCCCGTCCTTGCGGACACGCCAGAAGTGGACGGCCAGCAGGAGCGTCAGGAAGATGGGCAAGAGCACGCAGTGGAGGACGTAGAAGCGGAGGATCGCCGGATCGCCGACCTCGCGTCCCCCCAGCAGCAGAGCTCGGAGATCGTTGTCGACCGTGACTCCGGTGAGCCCCGCTCCCGGACCCTCGTGACCGACGAGCGGCGCCGCCGCGGCCATGTTCGTTCCCACCGTGACAGCCCACATCGAGAGCTGGTCCCAGGGCAGCAGGTAGCCCGTGAAGGACAGCAGCATCGTCAGCACGAGACAGACCACGCCCACACCCCAGTTGAACTCGCGCGGGGGCTTGTAGGAGCCGGAGAGGAAGACCCGCAGCATGTGGAACCACACCAGGATGACCATGGCGTGGGCCGCCCACCGGTGCATGTTCCGCTGGAACATGCCGAAGGGGATCTCGTGCTCCAGGTTGAGCATGTCGAGATAGGCCGCAGCGGCTGTGGGCCGGTAGTAGAACATCAGCACCACGCCGGTGACGATGGTCACGGCGAAGGTCAGCGCGGAGAGCCCGCCCATGCCCCAGGTGAAGCGCAACCGCAGGCCGTGACGGCGGACCTGGGCCGGGTGGATGTGCAGGAAGATGTTGCTCGTGACCTGCAGGATCCGGTTCCGCGGCGTGTCGAGGTCGTCGTGGCGGAAGATCGAGCGGTGGACCTGCTCTCCGATCGAGTCCGAGCGCTCCGGGGTCTGCTTGTCGCTCACGCCTGGCCCTCGTCCAGGAGCACGCTGGCCCCTGAGAGGTGCCAGCTGTCCTCTGGGAACACCCGACCGACATCCACCCGGAGCTCCCCGTCCCGGTGGACCCAGACCTCCACTCGATCCAGGGGTCTGGGCGCGGGGCCCTCGACGTTGATGCCCTCTGTGGTGAAGCCGGAGCCGTGGCAGGGGCACTTGAAGCGAAGCCGGTGGCGGTACCAGCGCGGCGTACAGCCGAGGTGGGAGCACTTGGCGTAGACCGCGTAGAGGCGCTCCTCGTCGCGGACGATGAAGACCCGCCAGCTCTTGACCCAGCGCTCGCTGACACCGACGGCGTAGTCCTCGATCCGGCCAGCCTTGAAGACGGTGGGAGGCTCGATGGGCGCGCGCCGGTAGAGCAACCTGAAGAAGCTGCCCGCGAAGCCCAGGCCGCTGGCACCAAGGGCCCACCAGCCGACGCGGGAGACGAAGTCACGCCGCCGCCAGAGGTCCTCGGGCTCGCGCGAGTCCTTGCTCAATGTGGACTCCCGCTCATGACGTGCTCGGTCAGGAGCTCGATCTGGGCGTCTGTGTCGCCCTCCAGGAGGTCCGGGAAGGGGGTCTGGCCGTCCGGGAAGAACTGGGGCATGCGGGTACCTGGGATGAGCCTATCCGGGTCGACGAGGAAGTGAGCGATCCAGGCCGGGTCCAGGCGCTGCGGCGCCAGCGCCAGGTCCGGGGCGCGATCGGCGCTTGCCCGCTCTCCGGCGCTGTACTGGTGGCAGGCGACGCACTTGAGATCGACGAACATCGCGGCGGCCATCTCCACGCGCTCGGGAGAGGGCTCGTGGGTCGGGAGGTCGCGGTAGGGGCTGGTGCTCCCCTGGCCGAACCAGGCGACGAGCGCCGCGGCCTCCTCCTCGGAGAGTCGGAAGTCGGGCATGCGCAGCTGCAGCCAGGCGCGCAGCGAAGAGGGCTCGCGCAGGAAGCCGAAGAGCCACTGGGGCTGGACACGGGCCCCCTCCCCGACGAGCGTCGGGGGCGCCATCCAGTCCTCGTCGTAGTAGCGCGAGATGCGCCCGGGGGTCCCGTCGAGGTCGTGGCAGCCGCGGCAGTTCCGCTCCTCGATCAGGCCCTCGGCCAGCCGCAGCTGGGGGTCCACCACGTCGGTCTGGAGGTACTCGGCCGGCGGGGCCTGGCCTCGAAGACCGCGGAGGAACACGGCGAGCGCCAGGGCCGTGTCGTCATCGAGCTCGTAGTCCGGCATCACCGGGTGGATGTCGTCGTCGGAGAAGACCCGCGGAGAGGTGAGCTTGGTGTGGACGAAGGTCTCCCAGCTCCGCTCTTGCTGCGGAAGATCTCCGAAGAAGAGCTCGGCGACGCCCTTGTCGCCGAAGCCCCCCAGCTCCGGACCCGGCCTGCGGGCCTCTTCGAAGCCGGGGATGTCGTGGCAACCCTGACAGCCGTAGAGATCGATCAGCTCGCCGCCGCGCTGGACCAGCGTGTCCTCGGGGTCCACCAGCTCGGGCGGGGTCTCGGGCCGATGCTCGGCGCCCTCGGTGGACAGCCAGCTCGCCAGCGCCAGGACCTGCTCGTCATCGAGCCGCATGTCCGGCATGCGGGCCTCTGGCCAGTAGGCGGCAGGATCGCGCAGCCACACGGCCAGGAAGTCGAAGCGAGCCCGGGCCCCCTCCGCGCCGAGCACGGGTCCGAAACCGAGGGGCTGGTCCACCGTCGTCCCGCGCTCGGGAGCCCAGGGCGCCGCCGGGTCGATCTCCTCGGCGAAGTCCAACCAGGGGTCGACGACCTCGTCTGAGCCAGGCTCGTCGAAGTCCGCCCAGGCGTCCTCGACCGGAGCGGCCTCTGGACCCTCCTCGTCGCCGAGCAGGTGGCAGCCGCGGCAGCCGACGGCCTCGAAGATCTCGCGTCCCTCTGCAGCCAGCACGGGATCCGGCTCGAGCCCAGGATCCGCCAGGGGCTCCGACACCTCGACGAGGTAGGCGGCGATGGCCAGGGACTCCTCGTCACGCAGGGCCGCCAGCGCCGGGTCCTCGTCTGCCCCGGGCCAGAACAGCGGCATGTGAGCGCCCGGGCGGTGGGGTCGGGGGTCCCGGATCCAGGCCAGCAGGGAGCCCTCGTGCAGCTTGCTGCCGACGTGGCGGAGGGAGGGAGGCGCCGAGGGCTCGGGATCGTCGAGGCCCGTGAGGTGACAGCCGGAGCAGCCCAGCTCGCGGAAGCCCTGGCGGCCCAGGCTCAGCGTGGGAGCGCCGGCGAGGCTCTCCTCCTCCGGGTGGCAGGCCAGGCAGGAGGACTCGGCCATGGCCCCGGTCAACAGCGGCCAGGGCCACAGCTCGTCACCGTGGGCGCTCTCGGCTGTGAGCGCCGGTCCTTGACCCTGGTGGCATGAAGTGCAGCCGAAGCGCTCGGGCGGGTGGGGACCCAGGAGCTCCTCGTGCCGCGGATGGGTCCGGAGCACACCGGGGACCTCGTCGCCGACGAGCTCCGGGTCGTCGATGCCCGCGTGGCAGGTGGTGCAACGGTCGATGTTGTCCAGACCCGGGATGACCAGCTGGCGAACCGCCGCTGGCGCCTCCTCCGGTCGCAGCTCGACATAGGCAGCCTGGTGCTCCTTCCAGGGCCTGCGGGTCCAGGTCTCGTCGACCAGCGCCCAGAGCGTGGCCGCCGCCAGAGCAAGGCTCAATCCGGTGAACAGCCGGCGATAGGAGCGCCGCTCGTCAGGGACGTACAAGGGCTACTCGAATCCGAGATCCAGGTCGAGAGCGGCGTCCGCGACGGTGATGGTGCGGGTGCGCTTGCCCAGCTTCTCGTGCCACCACACCAGCGTGTGCTCCCCGGCCGGGACATCGGAGATCGAGAAGCGACCGTCTGCGTCGGTGACCGCGAACCAGGGGTGGTCGAAGGCGGCGATCCAGCCGGACATCCAGCTGTGTCCTGCGTCGCAGCCCACCTTCATGATGCCCGCCTCGCTGATGGTGACGTCGATCACCTGGTCCTGCATCGGGAGCGCCAGGTTGAAGGCGTCCTGGCTGCGGTAGCGAGCGTGGGTGTTGTGGAGGATGGGATCGGCGTTGTCCACCTTCAGCGTCGAGCCGACACCCACGGCGAGCACGTGGGGCTCGTAGCGGCAGCCGTCGTTGGACAGGGAGTAGGTCTTGGACTCCGGCGTCCCGCTGAGACCCTCGATGTAGACGATGACGTTGCCGAGTCCGCCGCTGGATGAGACCTGGTACTGCTCGCTCAAGAGGCCCTTGTTCCCGCAGAAGTCGACGTCTTCGTCGACGACGAGGGGGGTCGGAGCAGGGGCGTCGGCGTGGACGACACCGCCGGCGACGGTCTGGCCCCCGGCCGAGTCCGCGTCCCCGCTGACGAGGAAGCCAAAGCCGATCACGATCCCCGCCGCGAGGGTGAGTGAGTGTCGTCGATGCATCGTGCCTCCGACAGGCTACAACAGGGCATGCTCGTAGCCCTCTTCGCCTGCAACTGCCAAGGACCTGGTCCAGAGTCGCAACACAGCGACAGCGACGGCGCTTCCCCCTGGGAGGCCCAGCTCGAGGATCTCGACGGTGTCCTGCTGTCGGTGTGGGGGACCTCCTCCTCCAACATCTGGGTGACCGGCGCCGACGGTGGCGACGGACCAGAGGTCCACCACTTCGACGGCACGGACTGGATCCGCGAGGAGACCGGGGACACGGGACACCTGTGGTGGGTCTTCGGGACGGGGGACCAGATCTGGTTCGTCGGCGAGGCGGGCAGGGT
This sequence comes from Myxococcota bacterium, assembly GCA_036012755.1. Classification (GTDB taxonomy): domain Bacteria; phylum Myxococcota_A; class UBA796; order UBA796; family CAJQPC01; genus JAAESX01. The sequence continues at coordinate 19,364 of DASCPX010000190.1, forward strand.
CCTGCGACGCGACTCCAGCGGGACCTACACGTCCCTGGTGAGCCCGAGTCAGGCCACGCTCTACGGCGCCTGGGGGGCCTCAGAGGACCTGATCTACTCCGTCGGCGGCTTCGTCGACGGCGACGGCGGCCCGGTCCTGCTCGCCATCGAGGGCGACACTGTCTCGGAGGTCGAGGGGCTGCCCTCGGGCATAGGAGACGACGAGGTCTTCTTCAAGGTCTGGGGCAGCGCGGAGGACGACGTCTGGGTCATCAGCCAGAGCGGAACCGTGCTCCACTTCGACGGCAGCGAGTGGAGCCGCACCCTGCTCCCCGACGAGCCACGACTCGTCACGGTCCACGGCTCGAGCGAGGACGACCTCGTCATCGTCGGAGGCAGCTCCCAGGGGGTGATCTTCGAGCGCAGGGACGGGGCCGCCTGGGCTGAGGTCGAGCCCACCGGCACCCAGCCGCTGATGGGGGTCTTCCTCGAGGACTCCCAGCGCGGCGTGGCCTCCGGCATGCGCGGGCAGGTGGTCGAGCGGCTCGACGGGACCTGGTCCGCCGTCCAGGGTCCAAGGCTCATCGCCGACTGGCACGGGGCCTGGATCGACGACACCGGACGTCTCTGGCTGGCCGGCGGCAACTTCATGCACCTCTCGGAGGGGACGCTCTACGTCCGAGAGGACTGAGCCTTGAGCCGCCGAGACCTCGGCCTCGTCCTGGTCTTCGTGGCAGCGGCCGGCCTCTTGCTGCTGTGGATGGACAAGGACCCTCCACCACCGGAACCGACGGGCGTGCTGCTGCGCGACCAGGTCTTCTTCGCCAGTGACGACGGGTCGCTGGTCCTGACCCTGGTCGTCCAGCGTGAGAAACGAGATGCCAAGGCCCTGATCGAGGTCAAGACCTTCGCGGTCCTCGACCGCAGCTGGCAGTCTCCCCTCTACGAGACCGTCCAGCTGGAGCGCTGGCCCGGGTCCGGGGCTGGCGCCGCTCTGGAGGCATGGGCAGAGGAGCGCCCGGGTCCACCGCTGAGGCTGAGCTGGGAGGAGGGGGTCGGCCTGCGTGCCGAGCTCCGAAGCGCTGCCGGACTGCTCCGACTCGATCTCCCGGAGCTGGAGGCGGCGGGTGAAGGCGAGGACCCCCACGGGCCGCTTCGCTGGCGAGCAGGACGAGGCAGCGCGACACTGGACGATCGCTCCTTCGAGGGCGTCGCGATCCACGAGCTCCTCGATGGCCAGACGGCGATCCCGAGCTTCGGCCGCTTCGAGCTGTGGGTCCTCCGTCCACCAGGGGGCGGCCTGGTGCTCGGCAGAGCCTCCCTGCCGGAGCCCGGACGCGCCCTCGTCGTCGACCCCAGCGGCGACTCCAGCATGGCCGACTTCCAGGTCGAGCCTGGCGACACCGACCCCCTGAGCTGGTCCCTCCGCGTGGGCGAGGAGCTCGCCAGCCTCGCCTGGCTGGAGGGCAGCGAGAGCGAGGGGCTCGGACCAGATGGTCAGCCGGCCCGCTACGCCATCGGCCACGTCGAGGGCGATGGTCGCGGCCTTGTCTTCCACCTCGAGGACGGCGCGCGCTGATCACTCAGAGGCTCCAATCCACCCCGCAGCCCGCGCAGAACTCCAGCGGCTCGCCGCTCAGGATCCCGGCCCGGAGCGCCTGGTAGGGCTCGGCGTTCCAGATCTCCGACCACCCCTGCCGCTCGAGGTCTCCACGCTCCAGCTCGGAGTAGGGGGCCGTGAAGCTGGAGATGCAGCAGGGCAGCACCTTCCGGCTGGCCGTGACGACCGCGCTCCTCCACGGGCGATAGCAGCCGAGCTGTGGTCGATCCCCAGCTTCGGGAGTGAGGCTCTCCTCGAGGGGGCGCCGACCAGAGGCGCGCAAGGCAATGCCGAGCTCCTCGGCCAGGGCACGGGCACGGGTGAAGACCGGCTCGATCTCTCCAGCGCGACCGTGGAGCGAGTTCTCCTCGACCGCGACGCCGTGGCCGTTCAACACGAGGCGCTGGAGGTAGACCTCTGAGACGCCCATCAAAGCGGCGAGCTCGACCAGCTCTGGCAGCTCGTCGATGTTCCAGCGGTTCGCGACCATCCACAAGCTGACCGCCAGGCGGTGCCCCTCTGGCCGCTCGCGCATCAGGGCAGAGACCCCCTCGACCACGCGCTCGAGGATGTCCGCGCCAGCCATGCGAGCGACGGTCGAGGCTCGGGCTCCGTCCAGCGAGACCCGCAGCTCGTCCAGGCCGCAGCTCAACAAGCGCGCCCTCCGCTCGGCGGTCAGCAGCGTGCCGTTTGTGTTGAGCACGGTCGTGATGCCCCGAGAGGAGGCCTCTGAGAGGACGTCGAAGAGCCCTGGTGCGAGCATCGACTCACCGTTGAGCTGCAAGGACAGGCGCTGGAGATCCGGGAGGGGATCGATGATGGCCAACACCCCAGCCAGGTCGAGGTCCGCGTCTGGGGCCAACTCCTCGTGGCTCCGAAGGCAGGCCGAGCAGGCCAGGTTGCAGCGGCTGGTGAGCTCGATCTGCAGCTCGGTGGGGAGCCGCGGGGCGATGACGCCGCGCCCGAGGTCCCGGACCACCTCTCGGGTGTGCCTCGCGACCCCATCGGAGAGCCCCTCCAGGGCGAGCAGGTCCTGGGCCTCGTCGATGTCGACCAGGGAGCTCATCAGCGCTGTCGTCAACTCCAGCTCACGCGCCAGCGCGCAGGTGGCCGCGACCACGGTGCTCCGACCCATCTCGATCGGGGTGAAGACGTCGTGGGGGGCCTTCAGGCCGACGAGGTAGTAGCCACCGTCAGGACCCGGCCCGAGGACGAGGTCGTTGTCATCGAGCGCTGCCAGCGCTTCCGCGACGCGGTCCTGTGTGAGCTGGGGGACGTCGCCGCTGACGATCACGACGCGCTCGTGCTCTCGAAGCAGGATCTGGAAGGCCGCCAGGAGCTCCTCGGCGAGCCCGGATGCTCCCGGGACGAGGCCCTGGACTCCCGCGTACTCCATCGAGCCAGCGTCGTGGACCAGGTGGAGCCGCCAGCGCCCGGGGGCACGGAGCTGCTCCAGCTCGTCGCGAAGGAAGGCCCGGTGGAGCGCCAGGGCAGCCTCCTGGCCCAGCACGCGAGCGAGGCGGGTCTTGCTGTGACCGAGGCGCGGCAGCTTGCTGATGACGGCAACAGCGATCAAGACAACACGACTCGAAGGATGGCGGCCCCCGCTCGGAGGGAGCCCCGCAGCGAGCTGGAGACCTTGGAGCTGCCCCCACGTCTCCGGCGGTAGCGGATCGGCAGCTCCTCGACGCGCAGGCCCTCTCGCAAAGCGGCGACCTGCATCTCGACCGGCCAGCCGTGCAGTCGCTCTCGCATCCGGAGGCGCTCGAGGGCCTCCAGGCGGATGGCCCTGAGCGAGCCCAGGTCGCTGTACCGGTGGCCGAAGCGCAGGGTGATCAGCGACGTCGCCAGCCAGTTCCCGGCGCGCTGCCGGCGGCGCAACGCTCCCTCCTCGCGCACCCCGAGGACCCGCGAGCCGAGGACCAGCTCCGCGCGCCCCTCGCGCAAGGGAGCCAGCAAGCCAGGCAGATCCGCGGGGTCCTCTGCGCCGGCCCCGTCGATGAAGGCGACCGCTTCGGCCCCGAGCCGCCTCGCCTCCTCCACCCCCGCCATGCAGGCCGCCCCGTAGCCCCTGGCCTCCTCCACCACGACCCGCCCGCCGGCTTCCTCGGCCCGCTCCGCCGTGCGGTCACGGGAGCCCCCGTCCACGACGACGACCTCGTCGAGGCCCTGCGCCCGGATCGCCCGGACGACCTCGCCGATGGTGGCCTCCTCCTCCAGGGCCGGGATGACGACGACGACCTTCACGCGGCCAGCTCCTCGCGGCTCCGGCAGATCACCCAGCAGAGGCCCACGGCGTCGAGCAGCAGGAAGGGCGCGATCTCGTAGACGCCGGCGTAGACCAGCGCTCCGAAGGCCAGCAGGCAATACGCGAACAGCATCAGCTCGAGGTGCTGGACGCGGCCATCGCCAGAGAGCCGGTAGCGCCGCCTGGGGCGGTCTTCCGAGCCCACGACTCCCAGCTTCGGGGTGCGGACGAAGTCTCCCCGCGGACCCACCCACGCGGCGAGGACCGCGATCGAGTTGCTCACGGCGATGCCCACACCCAGGAGCGTCATCATGCCGAGCTCACGCGGCCTGAGCAGGCGGCGATGCAGGACCCACTGGGAGTAGACGTGCAGCAGCACCGGTCCGGTCATCGCCAGGGCGAAGGGCACGGCGAGGGTCCACGGGCTGCGGGCCCCAGAGGCCATGCCGGGCAACAGCAGGCATGGAATCGAGAGCAGCGCGCTCAGCACGATGAGGGGGTGGATCGCGTAGTGGGTGAGGTGAAGCGTCGCCTGGATCCGAGCGACGAGGGACTTGTCCCCGGATCGCCAGATCGCCGGGAGCAGCTTCCGCGCGGTCTGCATGCTGCCGGTGGCCCAGCGCCGCTGCTGGACCTTGAAGGCGCCCAGCTGAGTGGGCAGCTCGGCGGGACAGACGATGTCGGGGTCGTAGGCGATGCGCCAGCCCTGGAGCTGGACCCGGTAGGAGAGATCGAGGTCCTCTGTCAGGGTGTCGCCGGACCAGCCGCCCGCGTCGAGAATGGCCTCCTTGCGCCAGATCCCCGCGCTGCCGTTGAAGTTGAGGAACCAGCCGGCGCCCATCCGAGCCCCCTGCTCGACGCCGAAGTGCCCGTCGATGCCCAGGGCCTGGGCCTCTGTCAGGCGAGACCAGCCCCTGTTGAGGTGGGTCCAGCGACCCTGGATGGCGGCGATCTCGGGGTCCGAGAAGTAGCCCATCGCCTGCTCCAGGAACTCGGGTGGCGGCACGAAGTCCGCGTCGAAGAGCGCCAGGAAGTCCCCACGGCAACTGGCGAGGCTCTCCTGCAGCGCCCCGGCCTTGAAGTCCACGCGGCGCTCACGGCGCAGGTGCGCGACCTGGAGGCCCCGCTGGCGCAACCGCGCGAGGACCTCGACGGCGATGGCGGTGGTGCCGTCGGTGGAGTCGTCGAGGAGCTGGATCTCGAGCCGGTCCCTCGGCCAGCGCAAGGCCCCGGCGGCCTCGAGCAGACGCTCGATGACGTTCTCCTCATCGTAGACGGGGAGCTGGACCGTCACGAAGGGGAGCTCCTCGGGCAGGGGGGGCGCAGGGGCTCGGCGGCGCCGGTGGACAGCGTCCGCGAGGACCAGCAGCAGCGTGTTGGTCCCATAGACCAGCATCAACGCGAGCAGGAAGGCGTAGAGCACCAGCGCGGCGGTGATCAGCGTCTCCACGGGCGCTCCTCTGCGAGGAAGAAGAGCCCCGCCGGGATGAACTCGATGAGCGGGACCCAGGTTGGCATCACCCCGTCGGGGCTCGCGTACTTCAGGTAGCTGAGAGGTAGCGTGGCGCTCAACCAGAGGGCACTCGCGCGGGGGCGGAAACAGATCCAGGGCAGCCACCACAGGGCGTACCAGGGGTGGAAGGCGGTGGGCAGCGTGAGGAGGTAGACACCGACGAGGGCGCCCAGCTGGTGGACCACCGGGCCGCCCCGCCGGCGGATCCACACGGTCGCGAAACCGAGCACTGCGAGACAGAGCAGGAAAGCGGGGGTGCGGGGCCGCTCGAACACGGGGCTCAGGGCCGACTCCAACAGGCGCCGCAGGCCGACGTTGTGGTCCTCTGCCGTGCGCACGTAGTCCGGCAAGAAGCCCAGGACGTCGAGCCCGGCCTCGTAGCCATAGAGCCCGTAGAGCCCCACCACGACGAGGGCACAACAACCCAGCACCCGCCAGGGCTTGCCCCGCGCGAGCGCCGCGAGCGCCAGCGCCGGGTAGAGCTTCATCGCCACCGCCTGGCCGAGCAGCAAGCCGACGAGGCGATGTCGGCTCGCGTGGAGCGCCAGCACCGCCCCGACCAGAAGCGGCAGCATCGCCGCCTCCATGTGACCGCCGTTGCCTACCTCGAGGACCACCAGGGGTGACCAGGCGTAGAGCACGACCTTGGCCGGTTCCTTGCCCAACCGCCGCAGCAAGAGCGCGATCAGCCCCATGGTCAGCAAGTCGAACAGCACCATCACCAGCCGGAGCAGGTCGATGTCGTAGGGGATGAACCTGTAGAGGAGCTGCGCTCCCGGCGGGTAGATCGTCCGAGCCGAGGGGCGATTGATGCGCGGGTGGATGAGCTCGTCGCGGAGCGACTCCAGCGCCGGATCCTGTGGCGGGAAGGCGTAGGGGCTGTGTCCGGCTCGCTGGACGAGGCCATCCCAGGCGTAGCGGTGGCAGTCGCTCGAGAGCAGAGGCGGCTCCCCGACGGAGACGACGCGGAAGACCACGGCCAGCGCCAGGACCGGAACGAGCATGCCCCGCGGGCGGCGCCAGACGAGCAGGGCCGACAGCAGGTAGAGGGCGAACAGCGGCAGGCTCAGGAGCGGGAGCACCTGCGTCGCCGGTCCGGCCAGAGCGTCGGGGCCCAGGACGTAGAGCCACAGCGACAGCCCGCCCAACAGGGCCAGGGCAAGCAGCGAGACCACGACTCTTGCCATCCGTTTCGTCCCGGATCAGTAGTGCTCGATCGGCTCCAGGGAGACGCCGACGACGATGTCGGACTCGACCTCTACCTCTGTCCGCGACAGCAGCTGGAGCCGGCCACCGGACTCCAGGCGGCCGAAGGTGTCCACCGTGACGATCCCCGCGGGCAGGTTCGGCACCACGAAGCGGCCCGAGCTGCCCGTGTAGGTGCGGCTGTCCACGGGCTCCCAGCCTTCGGTGTAGTAGACGCCGTCGGTGGAGCCGTCGATCCTCACGATGGCGTTGGAGACACCGAATGAGTCGCAGTCGTGCACGGAGCCGACCAACAGCCCGGTCCCAGGCTCGACGGTCAGGGACAGGGCGCTGGCCCAGGTCTCCTGCTCCTCGGGCGTGACGAGCCAGGCCCACCCGTTCACGGAGGCCGCGGTGACCCGGCGGCTCACCCACAGGGTGGTGTCCAGGTAGCCGTCGTAGGAGACGCGGGCGTGGCCCCGGAAGCCATCGCTGGTCACGGGCACGGTGACCGCGACCCGGCCGGACTTTCCGGCGTCGGCAAACCCCGTTCCGATCTCGGTCCCGCCAGCGTCGAAGACCTGGACCTCGGCGGCCGGGGGCAGGTCAGAGGCCGTGGGATCGGCGAGGGTCCGCACGTAGCCGGTGAGCTCGACGCTGGATCCTGACGGGTCGTCCTGACGGTTGCTGCCGACACAGCTCAGGCGACCCTCCGCCGCGCCCGTCGGAGCCCCAGCGGGCTCGTCGTCGAGGTACTCCGGATCGGCGGGCTGGGAATCCCGGCTGTCGTCGGGGTTGGGGTTGCAGAGACCCCCAAGGAGCAGGATCAGGTTCATTCGGTCTCCTCTGCGCGCTGCGGCACCACCGGGCTGCCGAGGACGAGGTTGATGGCCTCGGCGTCCAGGGGTCCGGGAGTCTGGGATTCGTCGATGTGGGTCGTGCTCACCACGGGCCAGGCCTCGTAGACGAGGGTGGGCAGGTCGCCAAGGGTCGGATCATCCTCTTCGCCGTCGCCGTCCGTGTCCACCGCGACCAGGCGGTCGAGCTGGTGGATGTTGCCCTCACCGTCTTCGAAAGTGTAACGGCCAGAACCAAGCCCCGTGGCCGTCAGGACGACCGAGTCCTCGTGGGTGTCGTCGACCGCCGGGTGACAGCCGTCGCAGTCCCGGGGCTCCTGGCGAATGGTGTGGTGGTGGACCGGGTTGTGCACGTTGCCCTCGCCCGTGACCCCGTCGCCGTCGGTCACAGGCGCAGCGTCGATGACCCGGTCACCAGCGTCGTCGATGTGGGTGAAGAAGATCGCCGTCCCGACCATCGGCGAGATCTTGCCTCGCCCGTTGATGCCCATGGACAGCGAGTCCGCGACGACGCTCATGCCGTAGGTCGAGGCCTTGCCCTGCCGCGTCTCGCCGGAGAGCGGGCTGACGTAGCTCTCCCGGTCATCGCGCACCATGTGGCATCCATAGCAGTTCACCGTCCAGGCGTTGTGGCAGGTGAAGCACTCGACGCGGCCGGCGCTCTCCTCTTCCGGGATCGTGAAGGTGAAGCCTGGAGGGAGACCCGGGAAGGCCTCGGCCTCTGGATCGCTGGCGGCGAGGGCGTTGGCCTCTGCCTTCAGCTCGGCCCGGCGCTCGGCGGAGCCAGCGTGAAGCTCGCAGCCTGCTCGGGTCCGGGGGTTGTAGTCGTCGTCCTCGGCGTCGGTACGCTCGGTGATCTGCGTGACCGGGTGGAGCGCGCCGGTGAAGCGGCCCAGCTGGAGCACCGAGCCGTCGTCCCTGGTCTCGAAGACCTGGGTGTTGGTCCCAAAGTCACCAGGCGTCGTCTCGGAGATCGTGAAGGCCAGCTCGCTCTCCGAGCGCAGGGGTCCCTCGTCTCCCGGGCGGCCATGGCAGCTCTGGCAGCGGACGTCGAGCTCCAGGTCCATCCGGCCCGGCATGGCGTCGCTGCCGTGGGACTCGCGGATGTTGTGGCAGTCGATGCAGCCGAGCCCAGCCGCCGTGTGCACGTCCGGAGGGGTCTCGTCGACCTCGTTGGTGTCGTCCTCGTCCTCGATGAAGTAGGGGTAGGGCTTGCCGTAGATCTCGGACAGCCCCTGGAAGGGCACGTAGTTGTCCTCTGACCAGGGCAGCATGTGCTCCGGGTCCTCGACCCCACGGTTGGGCCCGCCAAGGGCCTCGTCCCCATCTGGCTCGGAGCGCTCCCGCACGCCCTGGGCGAGCAGCGAGCGCCCCAGGTGCGAGATGTGACAGCGGGCGCACTGGCTGTCGGGGACGCGGTTGGTGAAGCGGTGGGTCTGGACGTGGCCGAGCTCCTCCAGATCCTGGGTCTCGTCGGCGGTCTCGGCGCGAGAGGAGTCGCTGGTCGGGAGGTGGCAGGCGTTGCAGCCGGAGGAGTAGTAGAGCCCCGGCTGGCGGTGACCGTCCTGGCCGAGATGACAGCTCAAGCAGAGCTGCTCGACCACAGGATGGAAGGCGGCTGCCAGCGGATCCGCGTCATCTGCGGGGCTCTCCGGCCAGAGCTCGACCTCGCTGATGTAGCCCTCCGGCAGCTCCGCTGGCACGTAGTCGTCCTGGCGCTGGACCGAGCCGTAGTGGGCGTCCTTGTCCTGGAGGCCCACCAGGAAGGCCCCGCCTGCGAGCTGTCCGGCGAGGGTCGCGCGGGTCATCAACAGGCTGCTCTCGACGATCGGACCGTGGCAGCTCGCTCCGCCCAGCGGGCCCTCGCCACAGCTGGTCGCGGCGACCCGGTAGTCAGAGGGGTTCAAGAACTGGATGACATCGAGCGGCAGCTCGTCCAGCTCCTGGAGCGATGGTCGATCGAGGTAGGTCTCGCCCGGGGTGGAGGGGTTGAAGGAGATGTCCACCGTGACGTGGGCCTCCTCCTTGTCCAGGCTCGTGGCGTCACCCAGGTGGCAATCGACGCAGGTCAGGGCAGGCCCGCCGTAGTGGATCTGCTCGACGGCATCGTGGCACTCGGAGGTGACGCAGCCCCCGTTGAACTCGCTGACGTGTGCCCCTTCGGGTTCCCAACAGCCGAGACCGAGCATCACGACGAACAACGGAGACAATCGCCAAGACGTCATCATCTGGAGCTCACACGGCCTGCCTGTCGACAAATCCAGGGTAACCCCGGTGACGTTAGAGTGGGCCGATGTGGATGGGCCGCCAGCGCCACTGCAGCCTGCTCCTGGGAGCCGCGACAGTGTTCGTGTCGGGCTGCGAGCTCGACAACTCCTATCGCCCCTACCCGGAGCCTGGCTTCGACACCTACGTCGTTTCGGTGCAGCCCATCGTGTCCGAGAGCTGCGCTTCGCTGGGCTGCCACGGCACCTACGATCGCCGCCTGACCCTCTTCGCAGAGGACTACCTCCGGGGCGAGGCGGCCGTGACCGGGACTCCCCTCGAGGACCGCCTGACCGAGGCCGAGCTGGCCTGGAACTACGACGGGATGCGGATGCGGCTGGCTGACGAGGTCGACGCGGACACGAGCTTCCTGTTGCTCAAGTGCCTGGATCCCGAGCTGGGGGGAATCCGCCACGCAGAGGACGAGGTGGTCTTCGACTCGGTCGACGACCCCGACTACCGCGCCCTGCGCGACTGGATCGAGGAGGGGCTCTGAGTATCCGGGGCGGGTACGCGATCCTGCTGCTGTGTCTCTCCTGCGCCACCCGGCAGCAGGTCGAGCTGACGGAGCAGGTAGGCCTAGGCGTCTACGTCAACGACGACGATCTCCGGGTGATCGCCCCCTCCGCGGGGGTGGACCTGGTGAGCGGACCGTGGAGCGGCGGAGTCGGTGGGGAGATGGACGCGATCAGCGGGGCGACCATCGACGCGATCAGCGGGGCGACGCCCGGCTTCCGCGAGAACCGGTACGAGCTGGACCTGGACGGGGGCTGGGAGGGCGAGTCCTCGCGCCTGAACGCGGGCATCTACGGCGCCACGGAGAGCGACACGCGCAGCATCACGGGCAGCCTCGGCGGAGAGCTGGATCTCTTCCAGGAGAACCTCACCCTCGGGCTGAGCTACGGCCACGCCGAGTACCGCCAGGGCGAGGTCGAGGAGCCCTCGGAGCTCTGGGACCGCAAGGGGATCGACCAGATCGATCTCAGCGCCTCCCAGCTCCTGAGCCCCTCGACCGTGGTGCTGGGCGGCTTCACCTTCCAGCGCCTCGCCGGAGAGCTCGACAGCCCCTACCTCGACGTCCCGATCTTCCCGGCCGACGAGACACTGTGGACCCGCCGCCACGCCCAGTGGGTCCACGAGCGCCACCCCGACACGCGCCTGCGCTATGCCCTGACCCTGGAGGGTCGCCAGGCCCTGACCGAGCGCATGTTCCTGCACGCCGTCTACGTCGGCTACCTGGACTCCTGGGCCATGCGCGCCAACACGGGCGAGCTCGGCGTCTCGGCGGACCTGGGCAGGGACGTCATCCTGGAGGTGCACGAGCGCTTCTACTGGCAGTCCTCTGTCAGCTTCTACCGCTCCGTCTACACGGTGAACCGCGACTACATCACCCGGGATCGGCGCCTGGGTGAGCAGTGGACGAGCACCAGTGGCCTGGTCCTGACCCACCATGGAGAGCGCCTCACTCCGCACCTGGCGCTGGACTTCCGCGTCACCCACTACGACGACTTCTACGGGATCATCGGAGAGGAGCTGGTGCCGGTCCAGCGGCACCTCGCAGGCATCGCCCAGGTGGGTGCCAGCTTCGAGTAGGCCGCCCGACCCGGGCGACAGCTCACGCTCAGCGGATCCCCTTGCGGGCGTCCTCCCCCGGAAGCCGCCCCTGGACCAGCTCCAAGAGCGCCTCCGCTGGCACCGACAGGGGCAGGATGGTCGGCGTGACCAGCAGATCCGTGGCCAGCTGCCCGCCGCTCACGGTCGGACCAAAGGGCCCCCAGAAGGCACCGTCCGCGGTGATGGTGAGCTCGGGTGGGACCTCGCCGCGGGTGACCTCGAGCCCAGCCTGGTGATCTCGCGCGCGACCCCGGCGGACCACTGGCCGGACGACGTGCTCGTCTGGGGGGACTCCGAGCTCGGACAGCAGGGCGCGGAGGCACTCGAGGTCCTGCTCGCCGATCGACGAAGAGGTGGTCGCGACGCGCACCGCGAGCCCGCGAGACCGCAGCCCCTCGATGGCTTCGACCGTGGCTCGAAAGGCCCCGGGACCTCTGAGGCGGTCGTTCTCGGCGGGCACCGCGGAGTCGATGGAGAGCTGCAGCCTCACAGGGCGTCCCCTCAGCACCTCGAGCTCGTCGAGGACCGCGCCGACCAGCAGGCTGCCGTTGCTCAGGACAACCAGCGGGAGCAGCTCGGAGAGCTCGGACAACAGCGCGGGCATGCCGTCGATGAGGAAGGGCTCGCCGCCGGTGACACCGAGGGCCTCGAAGCCGAGCTCCCTGGCCTGCCGGGCGAGCTCCAGCATGACCTCCCTGCCGAGCCGCCGGGGAGCCGCGGAGGGCGAGGAGCCCGTCAGGCAGTAGCCGCAGGCGAGGTTGCAGTCGAAGTTGGCGTAGAGCCAGAGCCGCCCGGGCAGCAGGCCGCTGGCGATGGCCTCGTTCACGCTCTCCATCGGCGGACCGCTATCTCCCGGTGGGTGGTCTCACAAGCTCGGGCCAGGAGGGTGGCGTGGGGGCGAGCAGGAGCAACACCTCCAGGGTAGTTGCGCGGTTATCGCCAGACATGCTCGAGCTGCTCTTTCCGGACCGGGACTCGATGAGCCGCCATGTGTGACACCGCCGTCGTCGTCCTCTCGGACCGGGTGCTCTTCGCGAAGAACTCGGACCGGGACGCAAACGAGGCCCAGCTGCTGCAGTGGCACCCGCGACGCTCCCACGAGCCGGGGGCTGTCTTGGCCTGCACACACATAGAGATCCCCCAGGTCGAGCAGACCAACGCCGTCCTGCTGAGTCGGCCCTTCTGGATCTGGGGGGCCGAGATCGGAGCCAACGAGCACGGCGTCGTGATCGGAAACGAGGCGGTCTGGACCACCCAACCCATGGAGAAGACCGGGCTTCTGGGCATGGACCTGCTGCGTTTGGCCCTGGAGCGAGCGGCCAGCGCACAGCAGGCCGTCGAGGTCATCGTGAGCCTGCTGGAGCGCCACGGGCAGGGGGGACGCTGCGGGCTGGAGCACGCCGGCTTCACCTACCACAACAGCTTCCTCGTCGCGGACCCGACCGGCGCCTTCGTCCTGGAGACAGCAGGCCGAAAGACCGCCGTCGAGCGAGTCGAGGGCGCCCGGAGCATCTCCAACGGGCTGACCATCGAGGGCTTCGCGGAGCAGCACTCCAAGAAGCTGGAGACCTGGGCCAGCGACTGCCGGACTCGACGGCACCGGACAGAGACGCTGGCCTCCGAGGCACGCACCGCCGGGGACATGATGGCCCTGCTCAGGGACCACGGAGAGCAGGGATCACGTCCCCGGTACTCCTGCTTCAACGGCACCCTGCATGCCCCCTGCATGCACGGCGGCGGCATCGTCGCCAACTCGGTGACGACCGCCTCCTGGGTGGCCGAGTTGAGCCCCGAAGGCATCCGCCACTGGGCGACCGGGACCTCCTCCCCCTGCCTCGGCCTGTTCAAGCCCGTCGAGGTCCTCTGTCCGGTCGACACCGGCCCCGACGCCACCGAAACAGACGACGGCCAGAGCTTGTGGTGGCGACACGAGCGCCTCCACCGGGCAGCACTCCGAGACCCTGGGGACCTCGCCTTCCTAGCCGAGCGAGACGAGGTCGAGGCGCGCTGGCTGGCCGAGCCACCGGAGACGGAGGCAGCCTTCGCAGAGGCCGAGGGCCTGTTGTCCAGGTGGCTCGAGGAGCTCGTCGCGCCCCCAGAGGTCAGGCCTCTCTGGGCGCGCTGGTACTGGAGTCGGCGCGAGGACACCGCGCGGCTACCCGAACAGCCCCACGAGCGCGTCCTCGCCGCCTCTGTCGCCTGCGTCTGGCTGGCCACGGCGCTGTTGGTGCTCCATCCCACCTACCGCGACATCGGCGAGAGCTGGCTGGAGCCCTTGTCCCTGCCGGGCTGGCTGATGTACCCGGTCTGCTTCGCCGAGCTGCTGCTCGGGCTGCGGCTCCTCATCGGCCGCATGCACACCTGGCTGGCCGGACTCCAGGTGGCGATGGTCGTCGCGTTCACCGTCATCCTGGGGGTGCTCGACCCGTGGCTCCTGGTCCACCCCTTCGGAGTGCTCACCAAGAACCTGCCCCTGCTCGCGGTGGTCGGCTGCGCCTGGTTCCTGTGGCAGGAGGGCTGGAGCCCCCGCGCCCACTGGCTGCTCCGGATCGGCGTCGCCGTCATCTGGCTGACAGAGGGGCTCTTCCCGAAGATCCTCTTCCAGCAGCCCCTGGAGCTGGAGATGGTGGCCGCCGCCGCCCCTGCGGTCGGTCTGCCCGTGGAACCCAGCCACTTCCTGGTCGCGATGGGCCTGGCACAGATCGCCTCCGGCCTCGGCGTGCTGCTGCTGAGGGGCCGGGCGCTGAAGCTCCTGCTCCTCCTCCAGGCAGCCGCCCTGGTCCTCCTCCCCTTGATGGTGACCTGGCAGGATCCCTCTGTCTGGCTCCATCCCTTCGGGCCGCTGACCAAGAACATCCCCATCCTGGTGGGGACCCTCGTCCTGGCGAGTCGTTGCTCTACCTCGCGCTGAAGTCCCTGCACGTCCTCTCTGTCGTGGTCTTCCTCGGCACCGGGGCGGGCTCGGCCTGGTACAAGTTCCGCGCGGACCGCTCCGGTGACGTCGCCGTCGTCGTCTGGTGCCAGCGCGAGATCGTCCGGGCCGACTGGATCTTCACCGTGCCCTCGGGCGTCCTGCTTCCGCTGACCGGCATCGCCCTGGTGGAGATCGGACCCTGGACCTACGGGATGCCCTGGGTCAGCCTCGGCATCGTCCTCTTCGCCATCGCCGGGCTGACCTGGCTGCCCGCGGCATTCCTCCAACTCCGCATGCGCCGCCTCGCAGAAGAGGCGCTGTCCGCCGGGACGGAGCTGCCAGCGGCCTTTCACCGCGACCGCCGGATCTGGATGGCCCTGGGCTTCCCCTCCTTCCTGGCAGCGATCGCCACCGTCTGGTTGATGACCGCCAAGTACATGGGCTGAGCCCTTGACCTTCTTCGACCTCTGTCATAAAACATGCCGGCCAGCCGGTTTCTTTTATGACCCTCCCCCGCCGCACCCAGGCAGAGCGCAGCGCGACCACACGGTCGGCCCTGTTGAAGGCGACCGTGGAGACCCTCGTGCACAGCGGTCACCGGGGGGCCACCAACGCCGAGATCTGCAGGCGGGCCCGGGTCTCGAGGGGAGCCCTGCTCCACCACTACGCGACCAAGGCAGAGCTCTTCACGGCGGCTGTCGAGCACCTCTTCGAGCTCCGCCACGCGGAGCTGAGGCGGCTCGATGAAGAGGTCCCCCCGAGCCAGCGGGTCGACGAGGCCTTTCGTCGTCTCTGGGCGATCTACGCAGGCCCCACCAGCGTCGCCTGGATGGAGTTGGTCATCGCCGCCCGCTCGGATCCGGAGCTCCGGGCCCGGCTCCAGGAGGTCAGCCTTCGCCTCGAAGAGCGCGCCGAAGACACCCTGAGCCGGCTCTTCGGCCTGTCGAGCAGCGTGCCCGCCCGACCCGGCATCCGCATGGTCCTGGCCCAGCTCGACGGGCTGGCCTTTCACCACCTGCTCCACGGTGACGAGCAGGCGGCGACCGAAGCCCTGGCGCTCTTCAAGGCGCTGGTCGAGCCCTTCGTCCAGGAGGCCCGGTGATCCTGCTGTTGTCCTGTACGAACACACAGTGGGCCCCCGACGCGGTGCTCCCCCTGCTGGCACTGCCCGGCTGCAATGCGGTCAGCGTGGTCGAGGGCGCCTTCGTCCCGCAGGGGAGCGAGCTCACGGCCAGCCCGGAGCCCTGCACCGCCCCCTTCCACGCCACCGCGGGGGCCCGGGACAGCACGCTGCTCATCGAGTCCGACGCCGAGCTCCGCATCGAGGATCTCGCCGGCGGGTCCCTGTCCAACCCCGTCGTCCTGCAGCGCAGCGGCGAGGTCCTCGTCCACGTCGACGCCACGGACACCTACTGGCTGAGCGTCACCTGCCTGGAGGGCTGCGAGGCCGAGTACACGCGCTACCCCGTGGTCCTCATGCACGGCATGGGCGGCTCGGACGCCTTCGGCGGCGTGCCCTACTTCTTCCGGGTCGAGGAGACCCTGGAAGAGCTCGGCTTCGAGATCCAGGCACCTCCAGTCACGCCCTTCGCCACCGCCGCCCAGCGCGCTCCAGAGTGGGAAGTGCACCTCGAGCTGCTCCGAGCAGAGGGAGTCGGCCGCAAGTTCAACCTGCTCGGCCACTCACAGGGCGGGCTGGACGCTCGCTACCTCGTCGGCGGCCTCGGTCGCGCCGATCTCGTCGCCTCGATCACCACGGTCGGCTCCCCACACCAGGGAACCCGCACCGCGGACTTGATCTACGGCGTGGTCGAGGACGGCACGGTCGATGCCGCCTGGGTGGACGTCGGGGCAGAGGTCTTTGCGGCCTTGTTCGGCCTCGAGGGCGACGACAACAGCCTCGTCGAGGCCATGGAAGGGCTCACGACCGAGGCGATGGCCGAATTCAACGAGACCGTGCCCGACGACCCCGAGATCCCGCTGTGGTCCTGGGCCGGCGGGACCTGCGGCGCCCTCGAGTTCGACTGCCAGCAAGCTCGCGACGGAGAGATCGTCGATCCCCTCCTAGCTCCCACCTGGCTGATCCTCTGGCTCGACGGCCAGGACAGCGACGGCATGGTGCCCATCGACTCGGCGACCTGGGGCACCTTCCTGGGAGAGCTGAACGCGGATCACGCTGATTTGGCCGGCATCTTCGAGGACGAGGCCACCGACGCCTTCGACCACCTCGCCTTCTACACCGACGAGACCCGGCGCCTCCACGCCCAGGGACTGTGATGAACACGGACGACGTCCTCCAGCAGACCTTCCAGGCCTGCCCCTTCCACCGCTACCTCCGCGCCGAACTCCGCGTCCTCGAGCCGGGTCTCGTCGAGGTCGAGATCCCCTGGTTCGAGGATCTGGACCAGGCCATGGGCAGGCTGCATGGCGGCGTCTACGCGGCCTTGCTCCACGCCTCCAGCTACTACGCGGCCCTGAGCGCCTAGGCGTCGCTGAGCCAGCTGCCCCTGACCCAGGAGTACAAGATCAACCTCTTGCGCTCCGTGGAGAAGGAGCCGCTGGTGGGCCGAAGCCGCGTACTCCAGGCCGGACGCCGGGTCGCGGTGGTGGAGACCCGCATCTCCAGCCCCAGCGTGGAGCTCGCCGCGATCGGCCTCAGCAGCCTGGTGATCCGCACACGCTGAGGGCCTACAGGGGGCCCGAGCCGGGACCCTTGCCGCAGTCCGCGCCGCCCTCGTAGGGCTCCGTGTTCACCTGTCCCCCGCCCAGGAGACTGCCGACGACGAGCGCGCCGGTGACCAGGCCAGGGGTGAAGGTGGTGTCGGCAAAGGGGGCCAGGATGGAGACGTGGTGGTTGCCGCCCGAGAGCTCGAGGGTCTCTGCGGCGTGGAGGTTCAAGAGCGTCGTCTTCGCCGAGGTGCCGCCGGAATAGGTCCAGACCAGCGAGTCGGACTCCACGTACGTATCGGCGACGTTGATGATCAGCTCGGCGTCGGCCGGGCCGTCGATGTGAAGGCCCCAGGAGTCCCGAAGGTCGTCACCGGAGAGCTCGACGACGTTTTCCCCCGAGGAGAGCTCGATCTGGATCTCGCCGTAGACGATGTTCGAAGACGCCGTGGGCGCCAGGGCGGCAGCAGTGGCCGAGACGAGCTCGAAGTGAACGCCCAGGTCCTCGAGATCCAAGGTGGGCTCGAAGGCCGCGCCCTCGGACAGGCTGCCGATGATCGAGAGCATCGAGTTGTCGACGCCGACGAGGGCGACGTCGCCGTCCACCGTGCCGTAGGTGCCCTCGAGGGAGCTGCCGCTGTCGATGTCCCCGCCGACGTAGCCCGAGCTGATGGACACGTGCCCGCCGGACTCGACGCCGCCGTTGTCGATCGAGCCGCTGGTCAGGACCGCGTCACCACCGGTGTAGAGGCTCTTCGGCAGCTTGGCTTCGGCGATGGCGTTGAGGCTGAAGGCCTCGACATAGAAGGAGCCCAGCGAGGCTCCTCGGACAACAGCGCCGCCGCCAGCTCCTCCGCGTCGAGCTTCCAGTCCTCTTGCTGATCCTCCGTGTAGCCGTCGCCGACGAGCACGATGTCCAGCCGCTGTGCGGAGGGACCCGTCGAGTGCAGCGTCTCCCAGACGCTCCAGGCCCGGCGAGCGGCCGCTGCGGTTATCGGCGGACAATGCTGACCATCCTCCTGGCCTGTACACCGAGCGCGACCCCGGACTCGGACCCGGCGACCGACGACTCTGTCGCCTCGATCCCGGACAACTGCGACCTGCAGCCCACGGGCGAGGTCAGCCTGCCCGCGGACGAGGCCCCTCACGGCGAGGACGTCGAGTGGTGGTACTGGACCGCCCACGTCCAGGACGAAGAGGGCCGCTGGTACGGCATCGAGGAGACCTTCTTCCTCATGCAGATGGGCACCTACACCGCCACCAGCGCGCACGTGGCCGTGGCGGACATCTCGGCGGGCACCTTCACCTACGACGTGAACTTCGTCATGGAGGGCCAGGAGAGCACCACCGATGGCTTCGACCTCGTCTCGGAGCAGCAGACCGCCACCGGCAGCGACGGCCAGGAGACCCTCCACGGCGAGATCGATGGCTACACCCTGGACCTCGAGCTGAGCGCTTCGAAGCCCCCCGTCTTCCAGCACGGCGACGGCTACCACGACTACGAAGTCGGCGGCTACACCTGGTACTACAGCCGCGAGCGCATCGACACGACCGGCACGCTGCTGGTGGGGGAAGAGAGCCGCGCCGTGGAGGGGCTGGCCTGGATGGACCACCAGTGGGGGGACCTCGGGGACATCTCCACGTCGGGCTGGGACTGGTTCGCGCTGCAGCTCGACGATGGCAGCGAGGTGATGCTCTTCCTCACGCGGGGCTCGGACACCCTGGTCGGCGGGTCCTTCACGGACTCTGGCTGCAACACCACCGAGCTGGGGCCAGAGGACTTCCAGGTAGAGGCCCTCGGCGAGTGGACCAGCCCAGCCACGGACTGCACCTACCCACAGGGATGGAGGCTCGAGGTCCTCGGCAAGGATCTGACCGTCACCCCCGAGCTGGCCGACCAGGAGGTGGACAACGTCATGAACACCTACTGGGAGGGGGCCTCGGTGGTGAGCGGCGATCTCTCAGGTCGCGCCTACGTCGAGCTCGCTGGCTACTGTCTCTGAGAGGGAAAAGGGCGCCATCACCGTGAGCACGCCCACGGGGACCAGGGCGTCCCGGCCTCTGGCCACCTCCTCGCGGCGAGAGCGCTGAGCGAACTGGGAGACCACGTCGCGCAGAGCCTGCTTGAACTCCCGCACGGTCTCCGGCGCCAGGTCCATCTGGCCGAAGCCACACTCGGTGGCACCGGGCAGGTCGTGGTCATCCTTGCGGCGGATCCGGTCGCGGGCGTGCTCGAGCAGGGCGTCCTGAAGGGGGGCGACCACCGCATCACCCATGGCCGGACCGGTCTGCCAGGACCTCCCCGAGGCGGCCAGGGGCTGGACCCTGCCTCCGGGCGTGCGGCGGATGACCTCGCGCCTCTCGAGCTTCACCAGCCAGGTCTCGACCTGCTCCTCGGACAAGGGGTGCCTGCGCATCACCGCGGCCGGATCCCAGCGCTCCTTTGCGAGCACCCTCAGGAACCACCAGCACCTGGGCTCGCCCACGAACAGGGCCTCTTGCGCCTCGGTCAGTCTCCAAGGTGGGCTGGCGTCCACCAGCGCCAGCACGTCCTCGAGATCGAGTCCGAGCACCTCGCAGATCCGGACCACGCGGTCGAAGGAGCCGTCAGGACCCCGGAAGACCTTCTTGACCCCGGACTCGGACATGCCGAGCTCCTCGGCGAGCCGTGAGTATGTCCACCCGCGGGACTTGAGCACTCCCTTGAGCACCAGGATGATGTCTTCGTACCTCATCGATACCTCCTGCCCACAAGGTGCCCACATCCGGGCCCTGCATCGCTACGAAACCGAATAAGTACCCGATTCCGGTCCTCCTTCGTGGCCTCAGGACCTAAACGACTACAGATTGCCCGGAGGAAGGCATGCCCGACGTCGATCACCGAGGAGCCGCGCCAGCTGCAGACAACCGGGTCGGTCCAGACCTGTCGGAGTACGAGAGCGCAGCCTTCGCCGGGGCGCTCCGGTCTGCTCGCAGCTGGTTCGGCGCCCCCAGGCTGGACTCGACGATGGGCGCCTGGCTGCCCTTCTTGACCCTTGGGCTCGCCGCGACGATCGGGTCGGTGGTGGGCGCGGTGATGCTGGGGGGCTGGTACGCCCTCGGCCTGGGACTCCTGGCGGCATTCGTTGCCTTCATCACCGGAGCCCAGCTCGTTCTCGCGGCCGCGGTCAGCGCGACCCGACCGCCTCCGCCGTGCCCCGGGTGTCAGGCGGAGGACTCACCCTTTTCGCCCTATGACCGCACCACCGGCCTGCTCCAGCACAGCCTAGAGCTGTGGGTGGCCCAGGAGCCGCTGCAGTTCATGGGCCTGCCCTTCGGCGCCCGCATGGCCCTGGTCCGCATGGGGGACGACCTCTTCGTCTACTCGCCGATCGGCCTGTCGGACTCGCTCCGAGAAGCGGTCGAGGAGCTCGGCACGGTTCGCTGGATCCTGGCCCCGAACATGCTCCATCACCTCTACGTGGCCGAGTGGACAGAGGCCTTCCCGGAGGCCGAGGTGTGGGCCGCGCCGAAGCTGGCCGAGCGCCGCCCGGACATCGCCTGGACCGGGACCCTGAGCGAACCCGAGCAGGCCACCTGGGACCGCGGAGAGCTCGACGTCGCGGTTGCCCACGGCCACGCGATGCACGTCGAGGTGGCGCTCTTCCACCAGACCTCCAAGACCCTGTTGTTGTGCGATCTGCTGGAGAACCTCGGCCACGCGCCGGAGACCTCGCTGGCGTTGCGCACGATGCTCGGCCTGGGCGGAATGGCTGGTCGGCCGACCCCGCCCACGGACTGGAAGTGGACCATCGAGGACCCCGCGGTCATGCGCGCAGCGATCGACCGAGTCCTGGCCTGGCCCTTCGATCGCATCGTCCTGGCCCACGGGAGGCTCGTGGACCAGGACGCGAAGGAGGCGCTGCGGAGGGCCTTCGCCTTCCTCTGAGATCAGCGACCGCGCGCCTTCGTGGTCATCGCAGAGGTCCGAGCCGACGAGACCTACACGAGCACCTTCGTCTGGACCTGCGGCGACGGAAGCTCCTGAACCAGGTGCCGCACATCGGAGGCAGCGACGACCTCGCCGCATGGCTGGATCGACGGGGCTGAGCCTCCTCGCGGGGTCAGTCCGCGGGCCGACGGGACAGCACCGCGATCAGCCACAGCCCGATCCACGCTCCCGTCAGGACCAGCAGGCCGCCGGCGACGCGAGCGAGCAGGCCGCTCCCGGTCCCGATCGCCGCGGCCCCGACCACGACTGCACCCGCGTGGAGGGCCAGTCCGATCAGCACCCGGCGGTCCGGCAGGAGGTCCTTCATCGAGGGCACCGGAGCCAGCCCTGCCAGCGCCGAGAAGCGGTGGAACCAGACCAGGAAAGGCACGACCCGCGAGAGCATGCCGTGCACGATGAGACCGCCCCAGCCGGCGATTGAGAGCCAGCCCAGCAGCAGGGCCCAGCGAGGATCCGCCAGGGCGTGGGCGGGCCAGCACAAGGCCGCGCAGACCAAGGCCACGACGAGCCCACCCTGCCAGGCTCTCAGGCTGGCGTCCGAGCGGCGACGGCGACGCCGATGGATCGAGCGCAGAGCCAGGACCGGGTGAAGGACGAAGACGGCGAGGGCCGCCGGAGCAGCGCCCAGGGCGACGTGGTGCACGGAGCCGCTCCAGAGGCCAACCCACGGAGCCAGGACCCCAGCGATCACCCCAGCGAGCACCAGGCGCTGGCCGAGCTTCGGGACCGGCTCGGCGAGGTAGAACATCGGCACCACCTGCCAGGACACGGCGGTGAGCAGGCCGCCGACCCAGCCCAGGAGCCCGAGGGCGACGTGGATGCGCAAGGTGACCGGGCGCTCTCCCACCCAGCCGAGGCCCGCGTGTCCGGCGGCCATCACGAGTCCCAGCCCGGCCACGCCGAGCAGGGCCAACAGCGCCACGCGCATGCCCTGGACGGTCGGGCCGGTCCCCGGCGCTCGGAGGAGTGCCAGGCCCACCGGCGGGACGAACAGCGCCAGCGCCGCCCCCAAGAGCCCCATGCCGACCCGGGTCGCCAGCGGCGAGCCCATGAGACCGAAGACCAGGGCCGCGACACCAAGGGCCCAGGAGATCTGGACCACGTGAGCGAGCCGCGCCCGTGGGACCGGAGCGCCAGCCACCACAGGGATCATCTGGTAGAGGGCCCCGAGCATGGCCGCACCCAGCACTCCGAGGGTGCCGAGATGGGCCAGTCCGAGGGTCTGGGTCGACCAGCCGGTAGCGAGAGCGGCCTCTCCCAGGGCGAGGAGCACGATCCCAGCCGCGGCGAAGCCAGCAGGGACGAGGGCGAAGAACCCCGCCGGCACCGTGATCGGCGGCGCCTGGTCGAGGGACAGACCCCGGGTGTTCACGCGGGCCTGCGTAGGTGCAACAGGGCGCCGTCGTCAGCCTCGACGTGCACGGCGAAGGCCAGACCGCGTTCCCGAAGGTGGGGAATGAGCACGACCGGCATGCGAGGCACCCGCGCGAGCAGCGCCTCACCCGGCGCGAGCCCAGCCGACAGCTCGAGGACCCGCTCCATCGGCTCGGGCGCCTCGAGGTCCCGGAGGTCCAGGATCTCGGGCGCTTCCGGCCCGCGGATCTCCACCTCCCACCGTCTCCCCTGGCCCTCGCAGCGCAGCTGGTAGCCACGGCCGCCCAGCAGCACCAACAAGGGCCTGGGCTCGAAGGGGGCGGTGAGCCGCAGGAGCCCGTCCGGATCGAGCGTCCCGAGCGCTCGAAGGATGGCCTCCAGCGGGTCCCTGCCCGCGGCCAGGATGGGCCGAACGTCCAGGGCCACCAGCGGCCGCTTCGGGTCCGAGCCCCCCCGCCCAGAGTCAGCGCCCTCGGGCTGCCCGGCTCGAACCCCGGCGAGCCAGAGCGCGATCGCCGGGTCCAGGTCCGGAGGCTCGGAGCGGCCCCCCATCTGCCACTGCAGCAGGCTGCCCTGTACCAGCGCCACGAAGGCCCGGCCCGCCGCTCGGGGATCGACGGTCGGGGGCACGTCGCCAGCCGCCTGTGCCTCTCGCACGAGCTCACCGACGAGCGCGAGTTGGCTGGCGACCATGGCTGAGACGCCGGCGTGGTAGCGCTCATCGGGGCGGTGCATTGCGTAGAGAAGCAGGCGGAGCAGGCCCGGCGTGTCCTCGACCTGCCGGCAGAGGGCCTGGGCGAGGACGAGCACCCGCTCCAGCCCGCAGCCCTCGAGGAGCTCCGCGGCGGAGGTGGCCAGGGCTGTGCGGAGGTGCTCGACGACCGCCAGGAGGATGGCGTCCCTGCTCCGGAAGTGGCGGAAGAGACCGGGCTGCGAGATGCCCACCCGCTTCGCGATCAGCCGGGTCGTGAGCTCCTCGACGGGGACGTCCGCCAGGAGCTCCAGGGCTGCGAGGACGATCTGCTCTCGCCGCTCTGCGTGGGGAAGACGGGCCAGGTCGCGCTCCTCTTGTTATCAGTTGATAACATCCTTCGACGCGGAGATCCCATGGCTGATCTGTTCGACTACTTCAAGCGGGACCACGAGCGCTGCGACGCGCTCTGGGTGGCGGTCGAGTCGGCAGAGGACGCAGACGTGGCCAGCACCTTCGAGGCCTTCAGCGGGACGATGCTCCGGCACCTCGCCATGGAGGAGGAGGTGATGTTCCCGGCCTTCGAGCAGGCCACGGGCATGGTGGGGGGGGGACCGACAGCGGTGATGCGCATGGAGCACGAGCAGATGCGCGGCCTGCTCGGGGGCATGAAGGAGGCGGCCGCCCAGGGGGACACCGAAGCGGTGCTGAACCTCGGCGACACGCTGCTGATGCTCATCCAGCAGCACAACATGAAGGAGGAGCAGATCCTCTACCCGATGGCTGACCGGGTCCTGAGCGGTCACTGGCCGGCGCTGGCCGCGGAGCTGGAGGGCTTCGGTCGGTGACATCTGTGGGCGCGGTCGCTCCTGTCTGCAAAAGGAGCACCGATGTCTACCCTCATGGCCCTCGCCCCCCTCGTCCTGCCCTACCACCGAGTCACCCCCGTCCCAGATGCGGCGGCGGAGGTGTTGCTGGCGGCGGACCCGGGCCCCCACGACTGCATCGTCAGCGTGCTCGTGGACCCCTACGGCAGCATCCTGGATGCGGAGCCCATCGACTGCCCTGTGGAGCTGCGGTCCTCTGCGGCAGAGGCCGCCTGGCGCTGGGGCTTCCACCCGCCGATCGTCGAGGACCGGGCGACCACCGGGCGCATGGACCTGCACTTCGTCTACGCCTCGCAGGTCGGGGTCGTCGAGACCATCTCCCCCGAGGTCGACGTCTTCGTCGCTCCGGTGGCCATGCCGGGCTGGCCGAGGGAACCCCAGCTCCGCGGGATGCTGCGCGATGAGCTCCTGGCGACGGATCGCTCGGGGGTGCGCTGCACGCTGGAGCTGGAGGTCGACTCACGCTCCCGACCAGCCGCCATCGAGGTCATCGACTGCCCAGCCGAGGCGGCCCTCGTCGTCACGCGCTCCCTGAAGCGCTACGGCCTCGACGTGGTGGGAGCGGAGCCGGGAGACGGCACGCGCTACGGCATGGAGATCTGGCTCACTCCCTGAGCTCAGTCCGCGGGTACGGCCAGCACGACGTTCAGGTTGGCGGTGCTGGTCGTGCCCGTCGGGAGCTTGCCGTCCTGGTGGGTGCCACCGCTGGAGACGTGCTCCTCCGACTCGTTGACGACGCCGTCGCCGTCCTCGTCGGCGTAGGCCCACAGGTACGCGATGCTGTTCCCTGGCACCCGCAGGCTGTAGCTCACCGAGGACTGACCGCTGAGATCCGCCCAGGAGAAGGTCTGCACGTCGTAGGAGTTGTCCTCCAGGGTAGAGATCGCCACGTCACCGCTGGGCCGGTACTTCAGGGCCATGACGTAGACCTCGGAGCCGGTGGGGAGGTCGTCGAAGACACCGTCGTAGACGCTCACCTCGCCACTCCAGCTGACGAAGGGCACGATGTTGATGCCGGACTCGTCGCCCAGCGGGACCTGGATGTCCATGCCCGTGAGATCCGCATCACCGACGGTGATGGGGTTGCCGTCCACGTCAGGCTCGGAGACGTAGGCCCCCCACCTGTCGAGGGGGTCGGCCATCTCGTTGCCGTTGCTGTCCCACGCGGCGATGAGCGCCATCGGGCCCCAGTCCACGCAGCTGGACAGCGTGTAAGCCGCCTCTGCGCCCCCGCCGGTGGAGACGGGATCGATCCAGACCTCGTGGTAGGGGCCCAGCCCTTCCTGGTCGCGCAGCATCGCCATCGCCTCGCCCCCGGCGTAGCTGGCGGTGATGATCACGTCCCCCGAGATGGTCATGACGTCGCCGGGGCAGCCCCCGGGCGTGTAGCACTCCGGTACGAAGATCGTGATGTCGGCGCCCTCGTGCTCGCCGTCCGCTACGACCTCGATGGTCTGAGGGTATGCCCCCACGTAGTCGTCGGTCCCGATGACCCGGTCTCCCCAGTAGTCCACGACCGCGTAGACCTGCACCGGCCCCGCGTGCTCCATGGAGAGCGCGAGGGAGAAGTCGTTCTCGCCGGTGGTGGGCTCGCGGATGACCTGCTCGGCCAGGTGGTGCTTGCCATCAGGGCTCTCGTCCTCTTCGTAGGCGGTGACGAAGATCCAGCCGAAGGGGTACTCGTCCCCGCAGGTCGAGTCCGCCCACTCCACGCTCTCCCTGGTGCCGTCGGCGCCCGTGCGGGTGACCACCACCGACACCGTTCCCTCCACGGTGGCTTCGATGGGACCCGACTCGGAGTCGTCGCCGCCCTGCTCGGAGTCGGGCTCGGAGTCCGGGCTCGCCTCGCTGTCGTCAGCGGGTGGGGTCCAGCCGCAGCCAACGACCAACAAGGACAACAAGAAACCGGGCATGCTCCCTCCAAGGAAGAGAGCAGTATAGCGCCTGAGAGGCGCATTCTGCGGGCGTTGTCACCCCCTTCAGTCCACAACCACCCTGTCGGTCCCGCTGCGGCCGAAGGTCTCCGGGTGGTACATCTCCTCCGCCTTCGCGGGAGGCACGACGAACTCGCCCGGCGTGGTGGCGACGGCCACGTAGCTGTAGTCGTAGACCCCGGCGTACAAGAGCGTCGTGAAGGCCTCGGCCCGCTCGTCCCGAAGGTTCTGGTGCTGGTACCAGGTGCCCCACCACCACCAGTTGCCGCTCTCGGCGCTGGGGTCCTCTGGCAGCGTGCCGGTCACGGCCAGCTCCGGGTTCTGAGCCTCGAGGCCTGCAGGGAGCGGATCCACCAAGGCCACGTAGGTCCGTCGGCCCTCGCTGACCATGCTCACCCGGACCCTCACACGCGCACCAGCGGCGATGTGCCAGACACCGTCGTCGTCCAGGGTCACGTCACCCTCGTCGTCGATGGGCTCGTACACCCGGGTCACGACGAAGCCACGGTCAGCGGGCTCGAGGTCGAGGTCCTTTGGCGCGTAGCGCATGCCGATGCGGTAGTAGAGCCGCCCCTCGCCGTCCTTCTGCAGGACGAGGTCGTCGTCGCGGAGCTCGGACATGGGGATGTCGATCCGCGCTCGATCGGGGCTGTAGCCCTCGAACTGGCGTGATCCGGCGTAGTCCTCGCCCAGCCAGGCCCGAGCCACGAAGTCCGGCTCGGTGGACTCGTAGGTGCGGAAGTAGCGGTTCATCGCCAAGAGCACGAAGGAGTTCTCCTGCGTGGTGGACCAGCGCCCGGCTACGCGGTGCCCGAGCAGGCTGCGAACCACCTTCGGCACCAGATCGTGCTCGGGTCGCACCTCGATGAGGGACTCCAGCACCACCGCGTCGGTGCGGCGGCTGGAGTGCAGGAGCACGTAGTCGTTGGTGTCGCCGTAGGAGGTGACGAAGTGGGCCGCCCCAGCGGTCTCGGAGACCTTGTTCTCCAGGTTGCGGATGATGAGCGCGACGGACTCGGTCTGGCCCTTGGCCTCTAGCGTCGGGAGGATCCAGGCCTGGGCCTCCAGGCTGAGCTCGGACAGCGGGACCTTCGCCAGCTTCCTGGCGCGGCCTGCGTCGTCGTCGCCATCGAGGTGCCGGACATAGACGCTGTAGGCGATGATGTTCCGCCTGGCGCGCTCGCTGTAGTAGTGCGGGATGTGGCTCTCGATCTTGCGGAGGTAGCCCATCGCCGCATCGAGGGTGCTGTCGCTGACCGGGTACCCGGCCTCCTTCGCCCTCACCAGGCTGTGGGTGACGTGCACGGTCAGGTAGGGCTCGTCTGACATGTCGGACCAGAAGGACCAGCCGCCGTTGCCCTTCTGACGCTTCTCCAGACGCTGGAGGTCCCGGCTCACGGCCGACTCCAGCTCCGCCTGCGAGGGCAGCTCTTCTGCCTCGAAGGCCTCGAGGACATCGCGCAGGGCTGCCACCGCCATGACCCTCGAGCCGATCTGCTCGCTGCAGTCGTAGGGGTAGTTGGCCAGGTAGATCACAGCGTCGGTGAGCGCCGACAGAGCGGTGCTCGAGGTCGTGATCTCCAGCCCGCCGAACTGCTCCCAGACGTCATCCGGACGTGCCACCGGCTGAAGGATGGCCCCCTCGTCGATCTCGCCGTAGGTGGCGAAGGCCTCGCTGGTCGCTGGGGTCCAGACCGGGAGGGTGAAGCGCGCGGCGTCGCTCATCCCACCGCTCTGTGCGACCACCTGGAAGCGAGCGGTGCCCGCGGCGTCTGCGTCGAGGGGAAGGCGGACCTCGCGACGGTCGTTTGCAGGCACCGTGAAGCGGCGTCCGCGGTTGTCGGCCGAGATCACGATGTTCGTGGTCTCCACGGCGAGCTCCACCACCATGTCCTCGTCCGTCTGGTTCTGGACGACCAGCGGCAGCTCGACGTGGTCGCCGAAGTTGAGGAAGCGCGGGGGCGAGGGCCGCAGCATCAGCGGCTTGCGTGCCACGACAGTGGCCTCTCCGTGGCCGAAGGAGATGTCGTCGGCAGCCACCGCCATGATGCGGTAGCGGGTGAGGCTGTCGGGCAGCTCCAGGGTGAGGGTGGCCGTTCCGTCGGCTTCGGTCTGCTCCCGCGGGGCGAACAGCGCGATCGCGCTGAAGTCCTCTCGCACGGTGATGGGCGAGGCCTGGCTGTGGCCCGAGGCCTTGTCCTTGCTTCGCGACTTCTTCTCGGGCTTGGCCGCCGACATGGGTTCCATCGGTGGCGAGGCGATCTTCGAGCTCGTCCTGATCTCCTCCTCCTCCATGGCGTACCCGATCCCATCGAGCATGTCGAAGTCGTCGCTCTCTCCGGCGCTCCCGGTCGGTTGGGCGACCACGGCGTTCGGATCACCCAACACGACCAGTCCGCGGAGGTGGGTCTCGGCCACTCCCGCCGCGCGGCTCATGTAGAAGATCTCGAGGGGATCGGGCAGCTGGTAGGCGCTCAGCGCGAGCACTGCCTCGTCCACGGCGATCAGGGCGACCTCGGCGCCTTCAACGGGCTTGCCTTCGCTGTCGTTGACCTGGACGGTCACGGTGGTCGACCCCCCTGGGCCGAGGTGGGTCTCGGCGGGGACCGGCTCGACGGACAGAGCGCGGGAAAGCGGCGGCACCTTCAAGTCCAGCATGCCGCTGGCATAGGCGACCCGGTTCGACCGGTCGGGCATGGGGTTGCCCTCGTCGTCGGTTCGTTCCCGCGAGCCGACGAGGTCGACCTCGACCACGATGTTCGGCACAGAGGCCTCTGTGATCGGGACCTCCAGCACCTTCGAGGCAGAGTCCATGGAGAAGGCCCGGGTCTCGACCAGGCCATCCCGCCGCAGGGTCAACAGCCCATGTGCGGGGGCGAAGGGCGAGAGCACGAGGACCTCGGCCACGTCGCCAGGGGCGTAGATCTCGGCGTTCGGGACCAGGGTCACCTCTTCCATGGCGACGGACCGGTCGGGGGCCTGCTCACCACCGGTGATCCACACGGTGAAGCTGGTTGTGTTCGGCCTCCCCTCCTCGTCCACGACCGTCGCGCTGATGCGGTGGTTTCCACCCTGCTCCGGCTCGAAGACGCAGGTGTCCGCCTTGTCCTTCAGCTCGAGGGTGCAGTCGACCGGGTCCTCCTCGATCTCGGCCCAGGCTCCGTCGAGATTGCCCCACCTCAGGCGGGACAGCGTCAGGGTCGCCTCGGCGGCGACCGGCTCACCGTCGATGTCGACGACGATGACCTCTGCCCGGATGGGCTCGTCCTTCTCATAGAAGGGCTTGTCGGGCTTCACTCCGACATAGAGGCTGGAGGGGTGGACCAGGAAGGTCTCCTGGCGGCTCCAGCGCTGGCGGTTGACGTCCACGACCGTGGCCTGTGCGCTGACGGTCATCGGACGAGCCGGGTTCACCGCGAGGAAGTCGATCTGCAGGTAGTGGTTGCCCGCGGCGTCCGTGCTCCCCTCGAGGGACTCCACGCTGGACTGCCCCCAGCTCCCGCCCCAGTGGTACCAGCTCCACCAGGGAGTCCAGCTCCCGAAGCGCCAGTCGCTCCAACCCTGGGGCTGGAAGCTGCCCTCGCTGGCAGAGACCGTCCAGGTGACCGGTGCGTCCGGGAGCGCGCCGCCGGAGTAGTAGGCGGCGTTGACCGAGACCACGGCGCTCTCGCCCAGCACGTAGCTCTGGGGGTCCAGGCTGGTCGTGACCTCGAACTCGGGGCGGCGGAACTCCTGCACCTGGAAGGAGTGGTAGTGACTGCCTCGGCTGGAGTTCAGCTCCAGGCTCGCGTAGCCCAGCGCGGGGGTGTCGGGCAGCTCCAGCTCGAGGTCGAAGCCACCGTGCTCGCTGAGGTCGGTCTTGCCCTTGCTCATCTCGTTGCCGTAGGCATCCCGCGCGACCCAGGTCACCTCCTCGGGTGCTCCTGCGAAGGACTGCAAGGCGCTGCCAGGCTCGATGACGAAGGGGCGCACCCAGCCCTTGACGTAGACGGTCTCGCCGGGCCGATACATCTTGCGGTCGTCGATGACGTACCAGACCAGGCTGTCGATCGGTCCGCTGTGGGTCCAGCCGCCGTACTCGTTCCACCAGTGGGGGTACTCGGGCAACAGGGCCACGTCGTCGCCGAGCTCGGCGACCAGGGCGTGGGGGCCAGTCGAGCTGTCGTAGCCCTTCAGCACCGCCACTCCGTCGGCGTCGGTCTCGCCGCTGGAGTCGCCGCCGAGGAGGCTCAGCTTCACACCGGCGAGGGGCTCGCCGCTGCCGAGGTCCGTGGCCCAGCCCATCACAGACGGCTGGTCGGCGAAGGCGGTCAGGCCGATGTCGGTCGCCTGGACCCATGCCATGACCCGAGTGGGGTACTCCTCGCGCACGGTCGGCTCGACCCACACGAAGAGGTGGCCCTTGCCGCCCTCGAGGTAGGGGCCCAGGTCGATGGAGGTCTCGACGAGTTCGTTCTCGACGTAGTCCTCTACCTCGACGCTGCCGTCGAAGACCTTCTCCCCCGGGGGCATGCCGCGGAGGTAGCCGTCGTAGACGACGTCCCGCATCCAGTCGCTCACCGCCTCGTAGTCGGAGACCTCGACCCTGGTGACGCGCACGCGGAGCCTCTCGTAGTTCGTGCTCCAGACAGAGAACGCGGGCGGCGCCGCGGGGTCCAGCGCGAGCACGGCGGTGTTCGGGCCCTGGAGCTTCGGCCATGCGGGGCCGACCTTGAACTTGCGGGTCTGCTCCTTGGCCAGCCTCTGGCCGAAGGCGTCCGGGAGCCCCGCCTCGACCGTCACGGTGTAGGTCGTGTCCGAGACCGTCTCACCGTAGATGGTCAGGGTGCTCCAGCTGGCCGTGACCTGCATGTGCTCGATGGCGGGCTCGACGCTGACCATGGAAGGGTCCAGCGGCTGATCGAGCTCATTGTTGAAGTACAGCCAGAAGGGGGAGTCGGGGGAGCAGTGCTTGGGTCCCTCGCTGCAGTCCTGGCTCTCGAGCTTCAGCGGGTCATAGGTGCGGAAGCCGCTGACCTGGCGCTCGGTGGTGGTGCGCGGCCCCTCCGCCGAGGGGGCCCCCTTGTCCAGGACCCAGCTGTAGTCGGTGGCTGCCTTCAGCGGCGTCATCGGGCGCAGGAGGAAGGCTCGGCCCTCCTCGAACTGGCGGTTCTCCAGGTAGGGATCTGCTGCGATCTCCTCTTGTCTGGCCTTTCGCAGGGGCACGACGGCGCCGTCACCCTCGAGGGTGAGGTGCGAAAGCACGCCGTCGTCCACCCGCTGATCGAAGGCGACCAGGAGGACGGGGGTGAGGCCCACCTGGGAGTACTGCTGGGGGTACCACTCGGTGACGCTCACCGGGGGCGTGGAGAAGCTGAAGGAGTCTCCGGTCTCCGGAATGGTGACCTCGTAGTCCGTGGCCATCGGGAAGCGAGGATCGGGATCGAAGACGATGGTGCGCGTACCCAGCCAGCGCCACTGGCCGTCCGGCTCGGGGCTCAGCGTCACGGGGATGGTCTGGGCGGCTTCGTCCTGGGTGGTCACGGCCACCATCGGCTGGTTGAAGGTGACGCTCATCGACGGCGCCAGGCCCACGTCACCCTCTGGCGAGGTTCGAACCACCTTCACCGGGCCGGGATCGACCTCGACGGCTTCGAGGTCCGTGGGCGGTGGCGGCCAGCCCAACAGCTCGGTGGCGCCCGTGCGCGGAGGAGGGACCGTCTCCTCTCGTCGAGCGAAGGCGCGCCGATCGCCCTCTGGCTCTTCGAGCCGCTCGGCGCGGGCCAGCAGGGCCTCGACCTCGGCAGCTGTGAGGGCCTCCACCTCTGGTTCGGGGCCGCTCTCCATGGCTCGCGGAGCCGTCGGGCGTTCCGCCTCGGACAGCCGCATCTCCAGGCCGACGAGATCCTCTGCCGCGGGGTGGAAGTCGATCTGCGGCACCGGCTCGGGCGTGACGATCGGGCTGTCGGGCTCGACCCTGTTCTGGCAGGAGAGAGCAACGAGAAGGAGCATGTCGGTGATCCTGGAGACTGGGTGCCACGACGCGTCCGCCCCCGTTCGAAACGGGCGGCGAAGGCGGAGCTTACGTCAGCGCGTCAGGCGGCCGAGGATCTCCAGTGCGCGTCGAAGGTCTTCGTCCTTCGCGGCGAAGCTCAGGCGGAAGTGGGTCGTGTGCTGGGAGAAGGCACGCCCGGGGACGACCAGCAGATCCCGCTCGAGGGCGGCCCTCGTGAAGGAGAGATCGTCGCCGAAGGGGACCTCTGGAAAGATGTAGAAGGAACCCGTGGGCTTCGAGACGCGGTAGCCGGCGTCGATCAGGCCTTCGTAGAGCAGGTCTCGCTTGCGGCGATAGCGCTCCACCTGGTGGCTCATGTCCACGCCGAAGGCCTGCAGCGCTCCGTGCTGAGCGGGGGTCGAAGCGCAGGTGAAGGTGAACTGCTGAAGCACGAGCAGCTTCTCGATGAGCGCTGGGTCGCCGGCCACCCAGCCCAGGCGCCAGCCCGCCATGCCGTAGGTCTTGGACACGCCTCCGACCAGAAGAGCGTGGGCTCCCATGTGGCGCTTGATGCCGGCGTGCTCGCCCTCGTAGAGGAAGAGTCCGTAGAGCTCGTCGCTGACCACGACGATGCCTCGCTCTCTGCAGATCTCGGCCACCGCGGCGACCTCGTCGTCCCGAAAACAGACACCGGTGGGGTTGGCCGGGGAGTTCAGGATCAGGACGCGGGTGCGATCGGTGATGGCCGCCTCGATGCGCTCCGGGTGCAGCCTGAAGTCCGGGTAGAGGTCGTAGAAGGTGGGCGTCGCGCCGGTGATGTGGGCCAGGTTTCGGTAGATGACGAAGAAGGGGTCCGGCATGAGGACCTCGTCTCCGGGGCCCGTCAGCGCCAGCAGCGCCAGGGTGAGAGCGCCGCTGGCGCCGCTGGTGAGCATCACCCGATCGCCCTCGGGGAGGTCGAAGTGCTCCACGAGGTGGCGGTGGGTGGCCTCGACGAGCTCCGGGTAGCCCTGAGAGGAGCTGTAGCGCCCGCAGCCTTCGCGGATCCCGCGGATGCTGGCTTCCCTGATGGGCTCCGGCACCTCGAAGTCGGCCTGGCCGATGGACAGGTCCACGCAGTGGGGGCGCCGGCGCCCTTCATCGAAGAGCTCACGGATGGCAGATGCCCGCAGGTTCTGCATGCGGTCAGCGAAGCGGAACTCGGGCAACTCGGAGGGGGCCATGGGACGTGCTATCGAGTGAGCCATGGCCGATCTACAACATCGCTTCCGGATCCTCTGCCAGATCACCCGAGCGCAGCACTTTGCGTGGCGCCAGGCGGTGGTCCGCTGCTGCCCGGACGCCGACCCCGCCAAGGTCACGGACGTCATGTGGGAGATCACCGGCGAGAGCACCGGCGCCGCCTATGCGCGGAGGCTGGATGTGGCGGAGCCCCTGTCCGCGCAGATCGCCCAGAGCATCGTGTGGTCGTCCAAGTGCATGGGCGAGGACGCCGAGGTCGAGCCCGGCGAGGGCGACGAGGCCTTCGTCCGCCACGCCGCCTGCCCATGGTTCGACTGGCACAAGCGCCTGGGCGTGCTCGAAGAGGATCGCCCCGGCTGCGACGCCTGGTTCCAGTCCACGGTCGCCGTGGTCAACCGCGAGCTGGGCACAAAGCTCCGCTGCGAGACCCTCGAGGCCCTCCCAGACGGCGACTCCTGCTGCCTGCGACGCTTCTGGGTGGAGTAGTGAATCGGTGAATCGGTGAATCACCGCCGGAGCCCCGAGCGGCTGCAGAAACCGGGACCCTGCCGCGCACCCTCGACCAGATGGCACACAAGCGTGCAGATTCCCCGACCCTGACGCGCACCCTCGACCAGAATGCACGGGTACCACCAACCTGCTGGTGTCACTCGAGCTCGCTCGCTTGCCGTGAGCGACGGGATGTTGCGTATCGGCCTCGGTTCTCCGGAACCCTCGGAGATGTGCAACAAGACGTGCTTCCAAGGGGTGCCCCCCTCGGAGACACCGCCCCCTACGAGGAGCGCAGCGCCGCGAGCACCTTCTCGGGGGTGATCGGCAGGTCGCGGATGCGCACTCCGATGGCGTCGTAGATGGCGTTGGCGATGGCCGGGGCCGTGGGGGTCAGGCCGGGCTCGCCGACACCCTTCACGCCGTAGGGGCCGGTGGGCTCGTCGGTCTCGATGAACTCGAGCTCGATGGGGAAGTCCATCTCCACCGCGGTGGGGATCTTGTAGTCGGTGAAGTTGGGGTTCAGGATGCGGCCGCCTCGGGTCTGCACCTGCTCGTAGAGGGCGTAGCCGACCCCCTGGGCGAGGGCGCCGTAGGTCTGGCCGCGCAGGGTCTGCTGGTTGATGACCTTGCCCACGTCGGTGACCGCCACCAGCTTCAAGATGCGCACGTCGCCGGTCTCGGTGTCGACCTCGACCTCGGCGCCCTGGGTGGCGTAGGAGTAGCAGGCCGACATGTTGCCGATGCCGCGGGTCCAGTCGGGGAGCTCGCTGGGCGGGTCGTAGAAGGCCTCGACCGTGAACATCTCGCCGCCGCCGTCCCGGAAGTGGGCCGCGCGCACCAGCCGCCCGAGGTCCACCCGCAGCCAAGGCTCGGTGCGGTCCTTCAGGAACACGAAGCCGTCCCGGAGCTCGAAGGCCCCTGGCCCGATGGCTCCCCTCCAGTCGCTGGGCTCGGTGAGCTCGGTCTTGCGCAGGTTGCGCTCGACCTGGCCGGCGTAGAGCTGCTCGGCGGCCTCGAAGATCCGGGCGCGCAGCTTGTCCGCGGCCATCAGCATGGCGTTGCAGGCGGTGAAGGCCCCCCGGCTCGCGTGGGTGCCCACATCCCAGGGGCAGGTGGCCGTGTCGGTCTGGTTGATGAAGATGCGCTCCGGCGGGATGCCGACGGCGTCAGAGCCGACGATCTGCAAGCTGGAGTGCAGGCCCTGGCCCATCTCGACCCCGCCCGAGTAGACGTAGAGGTTCCCGAAGTCGTCCAGCCGCAAGATGATGCCGCTGGCGTCGCTCTTGTAGATGCGCCCCGAGCCGCCGACGTGGATCAGCGAGGCCATGCCCACTCCACGGGCCACGCCCTGACCGCGCTTGTCCTTCCAGTCCAGCCGGCGCCTGGTCGACTCGAGACACTCCCGCAGGCCGCAGGTCGTGATCTTCAGGGCCATGGGCGTGGTCTCGCCAGGCTCGTTGCAGTTCAACAGCCGCAGCTCGGCAGCGTCGATGCCGGCGGCCTCTGCGAGCTCGTCCAGGTTGCTCTCGAGCGCCCAGGTGAGCTCCGGGTTGCCGTAGCCACGCATGGCCTGGCAGTAGGTGTTGTTCGTGTAGACCAGGTCGCAGTCGAAGTGAACGGCGGGGACGCGGTAGAGCGAGGTGGCCGGCAGCAGCATCACGCTCGGGTAGGTCGCGCCCCAGGAGGCGTAGGCCCCGTTGTCCTGCACGACGTGCAGCTTTCGGAAGGTCAGGCGACCGTCCCCGTCACAGCCCTGCTCGATGTGCACCCGAGACGACTGCCGAGGCGAGAGGTAGGCGAACTCCTGGTCCCGGTCGTAGAGCACCTTCACCGGGCGCCCGGTCTTCCAGGCCAGCAGGATGGCGATGTACTCGTAGCAGTGGGTGTCGAGCCCGGTCCCGAAACCGCCGCCAAGGGCCGGAACGGTCACCCGCGCGTTGCGGCCGGCGAGCCCCATCTGTGCGAGCGCCGAGTTGAAGTCCTTCTGGGCCAAGAAAGGGATCTGAGTCTTCGCCCAGATCCTCAGGTTCATGGAGTCGTCGAACTCGGCGATGGCGCCCGCGGTGCCCATGCAGCTCTGCTGGATGAGCGGGGTCGAGAAGTCGCCGGACACGGTGAACGCCGAGGCCGCCCGCGCAGCGTCGAGGTCGCCAGAGATGTGGCGGAAGGTCAGGGGCAGGCGGTTGCCGCTCAGGGGCCGGCCGCGGGGGTCGACCTCGTGGACCAGGGGGGCGTCCTCGCGCAGGGCCTCGATGGGATCGAAGACACCCGGCAGGGGCTCGTACTCGACGACGACGGCGGCGGCGGCTCGGGCGGCGATGTCGGGGTCGATGGCGGCCACCGCGGCGACCTCGTCCCGGAACTGCCGCACCTTCCCGCCCTTGAGCGCGAAGTTGTCGCGCAAGAAGCCGATGCGCACCTCTGGCGTGTTGTCTGCAGTGATGACGGCGCGGACCCCCGGGATGCGCTCGGCCGCGGAGGTGTCGATGCTCAGGATGCGCGCGTGGGCGTGCTCGCTGTGGACGACAGCCCCATAGAGCATGCCCGGACGGGACAGGTCGTGGATGTAGCGGGTCTTCCCGGTGGCCTTTGCTGCCACGTCGGGGCGAACGCTGTCCTTGCCGAGCAGGCTCATGACCCACCTCGAAGCTCAGAGGCTCGCCGCACGCTCTCGACGATCTGGGCGTAGCCGGTGCAGCGGCAGAGGTTGCCCACCAGCGCCCGACGGATCTGGCGGTCTGTCGGCTCGGGCTCTCGGTCCAAGAGCGCCGTGCTCGCCATGATCATGCCCGGCGTGCAGAAGCCGCACTGGATGCCCCCCTTGTCCACGAAGGCCTGCTGCACGGCCGAGAGCTCCCCCTGGGAAGAGGCGAGCCCCTCGATGGTCGTGACCTTGCAGCCGGCCACCTCGGCGGCGGGGGTGAGACAGGCGTTCACAGCTCGGCCATCAACCAGCACGGTGCAGGCGCCGCACTCGCCCTTGCCGCAGCCTTCCTTGGTCCCGAGCTCCTGGAGCGGTCCCCTCAGCACGTCCAGCAGGAGCTCGGAGCCCCGCAGGGTGCAGGCGACCTCGAAGCCGTTGAGTTCGAAGGACAGCTCCATCAGGCCTCCCGAACGAGCGAGGCCAGAGCTCGCTTCACGAAGACGCCCACGATGGCCCGCCGGTACTCGGCGCTGCCCCTGACGTCGCTGATCGGTCTCACCTCTGCCTGGGCCGCGGCGGCCGCTCGGGCGATGAGCTCTGGGCTCGCACCCTGGCCGAGCAGCAAGGCCTCCGCCTCCCGAAGGCGCATGGCGCGAGGGCCCACCGAGCCAGCCGCCAGCCGCACCTCTGCGATGACGCCCGCCTCCATCCGAAGGGTGGCGCCGAGGTTGACGATGGCCAGGTCCATCGCCACCCGGGTCTTCTTGAAAAAGACGCTGCGCTCGCCAGGTCCTGGCTCGTCCAGCTCGATGGCGACGAGGATCTCGCCCTCTGTGAGCGCGGTCCGACCTGGTCCGACGAGGAAGGCGTCGAGATCCATCGTGCGCCTTCCGCCAGGTCCGGCCAGCCGCACCCGCGCTCCCAGGCTCAGCAGGATGGGCGTCGAGTCCGCGGCTGGGGAGGCGTTGCAGAGGTTGCCTCCGAGCGTGGCGCTGTTCTGGATCTGCACCGAGCCGATCTCTCGGAGGGCATCGGCCAGCGCAGGCCAGCGGCCGACCAGCTCGGGGCTCTCCAGGAGCTCCGAGACAGGCACCGCGGCGCCGATGCGAGCGCCCTGATCCAGCTCCAGGACCCGGAGCTCGGGGACCGCGCGCAAGGAGATGAGCGCATCTGGCTCGTGGCGGTGGTCCTTCATCTGCACGAGCAGATCCGTGCCGCCAGCGATGTAGCGAGCACCGCCGAGCCGCTGGACCAGCCGCAGCGCGCCCTCGAGGCTGGAGGGGCGGTGGTAGGGGATCGGGGTCACGGAGGCCTCATGCGACGACGCCCGAGCTGCGCAGGGCTGCGGTCTCTTCGGGCCCGAGGCCGGCCTCTGCGAGGAGCGCGTCGCTGTGCTCCCCGTATGCCGGACAGAAGGGCAGGTTGCCCGAGATCGAGCTGAGGTGCTCGGTGTCGACCGCGGCTGGAGGAAGGCGCACGACGCGGCCGTCGGGGGCGACGGTGCGGAGACCGTCCCGAGCGACGAAGGGCAGGTCCATGACCCGGTCCACCGGAGTGATCGGGGCATGGGGGACCGCCGCCCGGCGCAAGGACTCGGCGACGCGCCCGGCGGGGTGGGACCGGGTCAGCCCGCCGATGAGGGCGTGGAGCTCGGCCTTGTCCGCCCGACGGCCCTCGTTGCTGGAGAAGCGTCCCTGGTCCAGCGAAGAGAACAGCGGCTCCGCCACCAGGCGAGCCCACTGGGCGTCGCTGCCGATGGCCATGTAGATGTGGCCGTCAGCGGTCGGGTAGGCGTTCACCGGGATGAACTGGCGGTGCTCGTTGCCCGAGCGACGCAGCTCCTCGGGCGGGCTGTCCATGTCGAGCATGGGCAGGAAGGTGTGGAGCCAGGACACGGCCGCCCGGCCCATGGACACGTCGATGCAGGCCCCCTCGCCGGTGCGCTCACGCTGCCAGAGGGCCAGCGCCACCTGGGTGAAGGCCTCGTCCCCGGCCTTCAGGTCGATCAGCGGCGGCCCGCACTGAGTCGGCGGCCCGTCCGCGGGCCCCGTGAGGTCCATGTAGCCGCAGAGGGCCTGGAGCACGGGGTCGTAGCCAGGCGTGTCGGGCTCCGCGAGCCCCATCGCAGAGATGCAGCACCAGACGAGGTCCTCGCGCGCCTGGCGCAGGGTCGCGTAGTCGATGCCCAGCTTCTGGTGGCGCGAGGGCATCGTGTTGGTGCAGAAGACGTCGACGCCGAGCTCGGTGATCAGCCGCTGCAGCACAGCCTGGCCCTCTGCGCTCTTGAGATCGATGGCGATGGCCTCCTTCCCGGCGTTGGGGGCGACGAAGTAGCTGTGGCGGTCAGCCCCGGCGACCGGCCGGCCGATGGAGCGGTTGGGGTCGCCCATCGAGCGACGTCCTGGGACCGGGGTGGGCTCGACCCGGATGACCCGCCAGCCCATGTGCACCATGCGCAGGGTGGCGTAGGACATCGACAGGGCCTGCTCGAGGCTCAGGACGACGGGGCGCTCGCTCATCAAAACCTGACCGGTTCTCGGTACTTGCCGAAGACCGACTGGAGCGCTCCGCAGACCTCGCCCACGGTGGCGTAGGCCTCGACCGCGTCGATGATGGCGGGCATGGTGTTGGCTCCGGAGGAGGCGGCCTCTTCCACGGCGGCGAGCCTGCGCGCCACGGCCTCGTCGTCTCGCTCGCTGCGGACCTTGGCCAGCCGGGACCGCTGCTTGTCGGCCTCTTCCTCGCGGTAGGGGTGGAACTCGACCTCTGGCTCGTCCTCGACCTCCTGGTGGCAGTTGACGCCGACCTTCTTGAGCTCGCCGGTGCCGAACTGGAGCTCGCGCTGGTAGGCGCTGGCGTTGACGGCGGCCTGGACCTCGCCGCTGGCCACGCCGGCGACGATGCCGCCAGCGGCCTCGAGCTCGTCGATGTGGCGCAGGATCAGCGCCTCCATCTGGTTCGTGGTGGTCTCGACGAACCAGGATCCAGCGAGGGGATCGACCGTGTCGCAGAGGCCGATCTCGTTGATCAGGATCTGCTGGGTGCGCAGGGACAGCCGGGCGGCCTGTTCGGAGGGGATGGTGTAGGCCTCGTCGTAGCTGCACAGGGCCATGGTCTGGGTGCCGGACAGGGCGCTGGTCATGGCGTAGTAGGCGCCGCGGACGATGTTGTTGTGAGGCTGCTGGATGGTCAGGCCACCGCCGCCACCGCCAGCGATCATGCGCAGCCGCATGGCCTTCGGATCCGTGACGCCGTAGCGCTCGCGCAAGAGCCGGGCCCAGAGGCGACGACCCGCGCGGAACTTCGCCACCTGCTCCCAGAGGTTGCCGAAGATGTCGAAGTTGAAGGTCAGGCCGCCAGCGCAGCGGTTCGCGTCCAGCCCCCGGTCGAGCGCTCGCTGGAGGTAGGCGCAAGCGATCGACAGGCCGTAGGCCATCTCCTGGGCGGCGTTCGCCCCGGACTCACGGATGTGGTAGCCGCAGACGCTGACCGGGCTGTACTTGGGGGCGTTGTCCGCGCAGAACTCCATGGTGTCGACCACCAGCCGGACCGAGTCCTCGACAGGGAAGATCCAGGTCCCGCGGCCGATGAACTCCTTGAGGATGTCGTTCTGGGCGGTGCCGCGCAGCCTGGCGAGGTCGTAGCCGCGCTTGCGGGCCATCGCGAAGTACATCGCCATGATGGCGCTGGCCGAGCCGTTGATGGTCAACGACACCGTGATCGCGTCCAGATCGATGCCGGCGAAGGCCTCTTCCATGTCGGCGAGGGTGTCCACCGCCATGCCTACGCGGCCGACCTCGCCCCGAGCCATGGGGTGATCCGAGTCCAACCCGCACTGGGTGGGCAGGTCGAAGGCGACGTTGAGGCCCGTGTTGCCGTGCTCGAGCAGGTAGAGGAAGCGCTCGTGGGTCTCTGCGGCGGTGCCGAAGCCGGAGTACTGGCGGATGGTCCAGGGACGGGCCCGGTACATGTGGCGGTGGATGCCGCGGGTGAAGGGGTACTCGCCAGGTTCGCCGACACCCTCGAAGCCGCCGCTGTCCTCGACATCCGAGGCGTCGTAGATGGGCTGGATCTCCAGGCCGCACTCCCACTTCAGGGGCTCGATCTTCTTGCTCACGAGGCCACCTCCTCGAGGATGAAGGCCACTATCTGCTCGAAGTCGGAGCCGGTCGGGAAGACCCCTGCGACACCCAGCGCCTCCAGCGCCGCGAAGTCCCGGCGGGGCACGTTGCCGCCGACGATCCAGACCAGCTCGCCCAACAGTCCCCTGGCCTGGAGCTCCTGGCGCACCCCCTCGCAGAGCGGCAGGTGAGCCCCCGACAGCACCGACAGCCCGAGCACGTGCACCCTCTGCTGTGCGGCCGCAGCCGCGATGTCCTGGGGGGACTGGCGGAGACCGCTGTAGGTGACCTCCATGCCGGCGTCCATCAGGGCCCGGCAGAGCACCTTCGCGCCAACGTCGTGGCCGTCGAGGCCAGGCTTGGCGATGAGGACGCGGATGGACTCGCTCATTTTCCCAGTCCCTTGGCGATGTTGACCCGAAGGATCTCGGAGGTGCCGCCCCCGATGAGGGTGAAGCGGATGTCCCGCAGGTAGCGCTCAACCGGGTATTCCGTCGCGTAGCCGTAGGAGGCCATGACCCGCGCGGCCTTGTCGCAGACCCGCAGGGCGGCCTCGGAGACGAAGAGCTTGGCCATGGAGGCCTCCTGGGCGTTTTGCAGGCCCTGGTCGCTGCGCCACGCGGCCCAGCGCACCATCTGGCGAGCGGCCGCGAGGTCGACGGCCATGTCCGCGAGGTGAGCCTGCACCGCCTGGAAGCGGTTGATTGGGCGCCCGAACTGCTGGCGCTCGGAGGCATAGCGGCGCGCCGCGTCGAAGGCGGCCTGCCCACAGCCCAGGGCCAGAGCAGCGGTCATCACGCGGACCTCGGCGAGCAGATCCCGCAGGTAGGTCGTGCCCTTGTCCTGCTCTCCGAGCATGCAGGTGGCGGGGGTCTCGGAGAAGCAGACCTCTGAGGTGACCGACGCGCGCACACCCATCTTGTCGATGCTGCGCCCGACCTGGAGTCCGGGGGCCCCCTTCTCGACGAGGAAGATGCTCAGCGAGCGCTCCCCAGTGCGCGCGAAGACGGTGAAGAGGTCAGCGACCGGGGCCGAGGTGATCCACGTCTTCTGACCGTCGAGCACCCAGGTGTCGCCTCGCAGCTCGGCCGAGGTCTTCATCGAGAAGAGATCGCTGCCCGAGTCCGGCTCGGTCATGCAGACGGTGCCGAGGAGATCCCCCGCCACGCAGCCCGGAACGAGCCGCTCGCGCAGCTCGCCGGTGGTGAAGCGATGGACGAAGGTGGTGCCCATCAGCGACTGCATCGCGCATGCAGCGGCCACGGCCAGGCTGCCCCGAGCGAGCTCCTCGGTCGCCAGGGCATAGGACAGCACGTCCATGCCGGTGCCATCCGGCTCCGGGTAGCGCATGCCGAAGTAGCCCAGCTCGCCGACCTCGCGCATCAGATCCCGGGGGAAGTCGGCCTTCTTGTCCAGCTCCTCGGCGATGGGGGCGATGCGGGCATCAGAGAACCCGGCGAAGGTCTCCTGGACGGCCTGCTGGATCTCGCTCAGCTCGAAGTTCATCGCGACCTCAGCTCATGAGTCTCGGCGTCGTCGAGCGACAGCGACTCCGGGTCGATGACCACGCCGTAGTGCTCGCGGGCAGCCTCCACCGAGATGATGCCGTCGAGCACCTCCTGGTGGACACGGGCAGCGGGCCGCAGTCGCGGGTCCCCGTAGCCGCCTCCGCCTCCGGCCTCCTGCACGTACAGCGTGTCCTTCGGGATGCCGGTCAGCAGATCCTTGCTGGTGGGCACGAGCAGGCTGCCGTCGGGCAGGTGGAGCTCGATCGAATTCAGCGTGCCCTCCCCACCCCCGTAGAGCCCGAAGGCCGGCTCGACGTCCCCGTCTCCGAAGGTGACGATCTGGGTGTCGTCGCTGCCCACGAGGTAGCGGGTCTTGACCCCGAGGCCGCCCCGGAACTGGCCCGGGCCCGCCGAGTCCTGCAGGTACTCGTGCTCGAGCAGCCGGTGGGGCGTCATCTGCTCGAACATCTCGTAGTCCTGGTCCAAGATGCCGCCGGAGGCGTCGATCATGCCGATGTGGTCGTAGCCGTCGGTGTCGTCGGTGGCGCCGCTGCCACCCTTGAGCCCCATGAAGAGGATGTCGACGTAGGCGTCGTCTCGGTGGGGGTGGTGACCCGTGGAGAGCGAGCAGAGCAGGTTGTTCCACCCGGCGGTGACCCGGTGGGGGATGACCGGCGCCAGCGCTCGGATGATGGCGTCGGCGTTGGGCGGACAGAGGTGGTTCCCGAAGGTCGTCGCGGCCGGGTAGGCGGCGTTGAGGATGGTGCCCTCCGGGATGATCATCTCGATGGGCTGGACCATGCCGTCGTTGTGGGGGATGTCCGGGTTCACCATCTGGAGAAAGGTCAGGATCGTCGCGGAGGCCGACGAGGTGAAGGTGCCGTTGACGAAGCCGTTGGTCTGGCCGTCCGTGTCGCTGTAGTCGAAGGTGATGCGCTCGTCCTCGACCCGCACCTCGACCCGGATCGTGTACTCGGAGCCAGGGTTCTTGCCGTCGAAGTAGACCTTGCCCTCGCCCCGGTAGCTGCCGTTGGGGATGCTCCGGATCTCGGCCTGCATCATCTTGCGAGCCGCAGTGAACAGCGCCAGCTTGTGGGACTCGAAGACCTCGAGCCCGTACTTGTCGATCAGCGAGATCAGGCGTCGCTCGCCGACCGTGCAGGCACCGATCTCGGCCCGCATGTCCTCTTGCACGATGTCCAGGCGGATGTTGGCGAAGATGAGGTCCCAGACGTCCTCGCGCAGCTCTCCGCGCTCGTAGACCTTCACCGCGGGGATGCGCAGAGCCTCCTGCCAGACCTCTGTGGCGTTGGGGTTGTAGCCCCCACGCACGTTGCCGCCGATGTCGGCCATGTGGCCCTTCGCCGCCGACCAGCCCACCAGGGTGTCGCCGCGGAATATGGGCTTGAAGCAGGCGACGTCGTTGTTCTGGTTGCCCAGCGTGAAGACGTCGTTGTGGAAGAAGACGTCTCCCGGGTAGATGCGGCCGGCGAACTTCTTCGCGATGAACTGGCAGACCGGGGACAGGGAGAAGCTCAGGATGGGCAGGTTCTCGGTCTGCTCCAGCATGCGGCCTTCGGCGTCGTAGAGCCCGGTCACGAAGTCCTTTGCTTCGCAGAGGATCGGCGAGCGGGTCGTCTTCTGCATCGTCAGGCTCATCTCGTCGGTGATGGCCTTCAGGGCTCGACCCAGGATGGCGACGAGGATCTTGTCGATGACGGGCTCAGGCATGGTCCGCCTCCCGGAGTGTGAGCACCACGCTGCCGAGGGTATCGACCCGGGCGTCGTAGGCGGCGCTGACGAAGATGGTGGTGTCGACCCGCTCGATGAGAGCCGGCCCTTCCAGGGCGTTGCCTGCCTTCAGGGCGTGACCGTCGTAGACCGGCACTGGCTCGAAGGCAGAGCGCTCGGGCACCCAGGCTCGGCGGCGGGTCTTCAGGGCCGAGCTGGCGTCCGGGCCCCCTCGTGACAGCCGAGGCAGGTCGATTCGCTGGGTGCGACCGATGCAGCGCACGCGCAGGTTGATGAGCTCCAGCGGCGTGCCGGCGTCGGCGAGGTCGTAGCCGTAGAGGCGGTCGTGGGCGGCATGGAAGGCCCCGGCCATCGCCGCAGTGTCCCCCGCCGCGAGCGCCTGCCGAGCGATGCCGACGGAGACCTCGTGGTACTGCTTGAGGTAGCGCACGTCCAGGCTCACCTGGTGCTCGATCTGCTCGGCGCCTTCGAGCCGGAGCTGGGCCTCTCCTTCTGCGGCGAGCTCCTCGACCATGCCGGCGAGCACGCCCGGCTCGAAGCCCTCGAGGGGGCCCACGCAGGAGCGCACGAAGTCGTGCTGCAGGTCGGACAGCAACATGCCGGTGGCGCACAACGTCGAGGCCGTGCGCGGCACGATGAGGGTGGGGATCTCGAGCTCGGCGGCGATGGCGCAGGCGTGGAGCGCGCCGGCCCCGCCAGCCACGACCATCGGGAACTCCCGGGGGTCGAGGCCGCGCTTGATGGTGATCTCGCGCACGCCGTGGGCCATGTTCGAGTTGATGACGGCGTACATGCCGGCGGCGGCCTGCTCGACGTCGAGGCCGAGGGGGTCGGCCACGTGCTCGGCGATGGCGGCGCGGGCTTTGTCCACGTCCAGGGGCAGCTTGCCGCCGGCGAACCAGGCGGGGTCGAGGTAGCCGAGCACGAGGTCGGCGTCGGTGCAGGCGGGGCGCGTGCCACCGCGGCCGTAGCAGGCCGGTCCTGGCAGGGCTCCGGCAGACTCCGGGCCCATGCGCATGAGGCCGCCGGCGTCGATCCAGCCGACAGAGCCTCCACCAGCGCCGATGGTGGCGATCTCGAGCATCGGCAGGGCGATGCGCAGGCGGTCGATCTGACCTTCGCTGCTCAGGGAGGCGGCGCCGTCGCGCACCAGCGAGGCGTCGAAGCTCGTGCCGCCCATGTCCACCAGCAGGCAG
The DNA here is from genome assembly GCA_036012755.1 of Myxococcota bacterium. GTDB lineage: Bacteria > Myxococcota_A > UBA796 > UBA796 > CAJQPC01 > JAAESX01. Next base: position 64,012 of record DASCPX010000190.1, read on the forward strand.
TCGTCGTGTCCCAGGGCCGAGGCGTACGCGGCGGCGGCTCGGGGGCCGGCGGCAGGGCCGCTCAGCAAGGTGGTGGCTGGGCGGGAGCGCACGACCTCTGGCAGGGCGACGCCCCCGTTGGACTGCATGATCAAGAGCACGCCGCCGAAGCCGGTCTCCTGGAGGCGGGCCGAGAGGTTCTCGAGGTAGTCCCGCAGGACCGGGCCGATGTAGGCGTTCAGGGCGGTGGTGGAGACGCGCTCGTAGAAGCGGATCGTCGGCAGGATCTCCGAGGACACGCTGAGCCACACATCGGGCAGCTCCTCTCTCAGGAGCTCGGCCACCGCGCGCTCGTGAGCGTCGCTGGCGTAGGCGTGCATGAAGCAGATGGCGATGGCGTCCACGCCCTGGTCCCGGAAGGTGGCGGCGGCCTCCCTCACCTGCTCGAGCGAGACGGCCTCGATCTCCTCGCCGCGGAAGTCCAGGCGGCCATCGACGGCCAGGCGCCGCCTGCGAGGAACCAGCGGCACGACGTTGGTGGTGCGGTTGTCGTACTGGCGCTCTCGGATGCCGCGCCGCATCTCCAGGGCGTCACGCACCCCCCGGGTGGTGAGCAGCCCCGTGCGAGCGCCTCCACGGGTGAGGGTGGCGTTGGTGGTCACGGTCGTGCCGTGGACGACCTGGCTGGCGCGACCGACGAACTCCTCGGTGCTCAGCCCCTTCGACTCCGCCATGGTGCGGATGCCCTCGAGCACGCCACGAGAGGGATCCCGCGGGGTGGAGAGCACCTTGAAGGTCTCGGCGCCGTCCTCGGGCGACCACAGGAAGAGGTCGGTGAAGGTGCCGCCGACATCGATGCCGATTCGAAAACTCACGCTGTTGCCCTCGGGTTCGACCGTCGCTCAGGCGACCCGCGCTCGGCCTGGAGACGCAGCCAGTGCCCGAGGGGGAGCCAGGACGCGCAGGCCCCGTATCAGGCTGGGGGCCTCTCTTCGACCAGGATCCTGAGGTTGAACTCGAGCACGAGACGCCTCATCGGCATGGCGGGCGCGGGCGCGGGCACGCCGTGCACCGGTCAGGGACTGTCCGACCCCACGGGCGTCGGTGGATCAACACGGCCTTCGATCTTGCAGGAGCGCGGTCGTACAAGTCCGCGCGGCAAGGAAACGCCGACGCTCAAGGGTGATCGAGCTGGCCCATACCGTTGTCACCCCAGCACTCGATCTGACCCTCCGAGTCGAGCGCGCAGCCGAACCATACCCCTGGATGGACGTCGAGCCATGAGCCAGTGGTGGGGGTGTCCGTAACCTGCCCGTAGTCGCTGTCGTCAGCGCGGTCGTAGCCCCAACAGCGGAGCTCGGCGTCTGTCGTCACGCCACAGGAGTGCGCGGTGGCCAAGGCCACCTGCTGGAACCGGGCGTCGGGGGGTTCTGACTGGCCGTAGTCGTTCCTCCCCCAGCACTCGAGGCTGCCGTCCGCCGACATCCCGCAGGCGTGGCGCCAGCCGGCGGCGACATTCACGAAGGGTCCCGCCGGCATGTCCGTCACCTGGCCATAGTCGCTGGACGAGCCATTCTGTTGCCCCCAGCAGGTCGGAGCGCCGCTCGCGTCGAGCACGCAGCAGACCGTCTCACCGCAGCTCACCAGCTCGTAGGTTCCGGTCGGATGGCCGGCGACGAGGTTTTGGTTGTTGTCGCCCCAGCAGACCAACCCGCCGGCAGGCGTGAGCCCACAGGCGTGGTGGCGTCCGGCGCTGATGGACGTGAGCTCGATGTCGGGCGTGTCGCTCACGCTGCCCTGATAGTCCAGGCCCCAGCAGGCGGGCGTGCCGTCGGACTGGAGGCCGCAGGCGTGGCCGCCACCCACGGCGATGGCCATGAACCTCACCTCCGGAGGGGTGTAGTCCTCGTCGTAGGCGTAGCCCCAGCAGTGGGCCTGGCCCTCGGTGTCGAGCGCGCAGGCGAAGGCGTCGTTCGCCCCGACGTCGACGAAGCGCAGCACGTCGGTGTCGGTGTCGGTGTCGGTGTCGTGTCGCCCTTCGAGCACCCCAGGCCCGCGACGAGCAAGCAACCCATTGTGAGTGATGTGAGCGCCATCAGACGGTCGTCCAGGTGCCGCTCGAGTTGAGCGCGACCCAGCTGCTCCCGCTCGTCCCGACGACGCCGAGGACCTGCCCCTTCGTGCTCTCGGTGCACTCTGCGTACCCGGCACCGCCGGAGACATCGTCCCCGACCTGGATCGTGTCGCCGGAGGCGCACTGGACCTTCAGGTTCTCGGCCACCACGCGCAGGAAGGTGTACGTGGTCCCGATGGACGCCGCTGGCAGGTTGATCGTCAAGGCGCCGGTAGCGATCCCGTTGGTGAGCACCTTGCCCAGGTCGCCCGTGCCGATGGAGTAGGGCGAGCTGCCGCCGACGTCCTCGACCCGCGCGAGGGTGTTTCCCACCGGGTTCCCGTCGCCAGACCCGGGAAGGCTGCTGCCAAAGCGCAGCCGTCCGTCGTCGTCGACGAAGAAGTAGTGATCGGTGCCCGACTCGTCCTGGAGCTGGAGGCAGCCGCGCAGCGCCGCGGTGGGGCTCACCGCCTGGACCACGCCGCGCCGATTGACACCCACGTCGCCTACCGTCAGCGTGGCGCTGTCGGGAGTGAAGTTCAGCAGGAGCAGCTCGTTGCCCCCGGTGAACCAGGTGTGCGTGCCTGCCTCGTCCGCCCGGTAGGTGAGCCCGCCCCCGGAGTCACGGATGCCGAAGGCGTGTCCTGACTGTTCGAGATCGACCCAGACCCGACGGTCTCCCCCGAGCGCCGTGCGCAGGATGAGATCGGTGCCTGTGGGATACATGCGCATCCAACCGGCGGTGGGGTCGCAGTCGAGGGTGAGCCGGTCACCCGCTCCGAGGGCCAGGACGAGGATGTCGTCCGCCGTCGGCTTGTGGTTGCGGATTCGGACTCGGCCGTTCGCCGCGTTCAGGCCCAGGGTCGGGCTGGCCCAGAGCTCCAGTGTCTCTCTCGACTCCGTGAAGCCCTTCGGCGCGCGGATGACGCCCTGGAGAACGCCGGCGCTGATGAAGCGCAGCAGCTCCCGATCTACCGCGCCGACTGGCGACGGGACCTCGATCTTCATGACCTCGCAGTCGACGCGGTAGGCGTCGCTGGAGCTCGTGGTGACCTTCACCTGGCCGGGGTCGTACTCCCAGGTGACGTCCGCGCCGCCGTTGAAGTCGAACTCCACGGCAGTGCCGGAGCTGAGCCTGGACCTCAGCGTGAGCTTGTCGGCCAACAGCTTCATGTCGTCGCTGGCAGCCGGCGCGCTGAGCATCACCTCGCCAGTCTCCGTGATCCGGAAGCGGTTGATCGGCGAGCCGCCGTTGTCGTCCTGCACAGTGAACTGGCCGCTGGTAGTGCTGCCTGAGTTCAGCTTGATGTGGAAGCTCGGGGCCCCATCAATGGTCGACATGATGGTCTCCCGACTCGGGCAGGATGAGGCCTCGGGCGAGATCGAGCTCGAAGGTCCCGGTGACGCCGAGCCGACGACAGGTCGCGGTCAGGTCGGTCTGGAAGGCTTGCTGCGCGATCTGGGCGCGGGCTGCCGCCAGCTCCCACTCGGCGCGAAGTCGGCCGAGGCGCTCGATGTCGATGGGTTCGAGGACCACGGGCTCCGCCGCTGACTGTTCTTCTCCGGGCATGCTGCCCCCCACCCGAGCCTCCTGTGGCCACCCCCAATGGCAACCCCCCTTGCTTGGTGAATGCAAGCTACCGCGATCTTCTCGACCACTCGTCGCCGTCACCAATCCTGCGGTCACCGTGGAGACCTCACCGCTGGGTCGTCTTCCGTCCCGCCTCGAAGACCCGCCGGTTCGACTCCCGGTGCGCGCCGAAGGCCTCGAGAGCGCCCACGATGGCCTCGGCCCCGAATGGGAGCCAGCCCCGATCCGCCAGGACGCCCAACAACGCCACGTTCAGGCCGCGAGAGCCGCCGGCCAAGGCCGGGCCGTCGACCACGACGAGCTCCGCGATCTGTGGGCGGAGCTCTTCGAAGAAGCCCTCGATGTCCGGATAGTCCCTGCCGCTCTGGGCCAGGGAGCTGGGCGCGATGCGGCCCGAGCTCACCACCACCCGGCTCCCGGCGTGCAGGCTGTCGCGGCAGCGCATCAGCTCCAGGGGCTCCAGGGCGATGACGACGTCCGCCCCGCGACCGGGCAGGAAAGCCCCCTGCCCCGGCCCGAGGAGCACGGTTCCCCGCACGCTCCCGCCTCGCTGGGACATGCCGTGGAGCTGGCCCAGGCGCACCGGCAGGCCCGCGGCGTGGGCGGCCTCGCCGAGGATGCGCGCAGCGGTCAGGGTGCCCTGGCCCCCGACACCCACCAGGAGCACGCCGATCACGAGGCGCCGTCCTCGACGCGGAAGATGGCGCCGTTGGGGCAGAAGTCCGCGCAGACACCGCAGCCCACGCAGATGGCCGGGTCGATGGCGATGACCCCTGCCTCGACGACGAAGGCGGGGCAGCCGAAGGTGTCGACGCAGGCCCGGCAGATCCCACAGCTCCCGCAGAGCATGCAGCGCTGGGCCTCGGCCCTGGCGCTGGCTTCGTCCACCACCTTCCCCCGGGGCAGGGCCTCTGCCCCCGAGAGCTGCAGTTCGCTGAGCCGGGTCCATGCTCCTGACAGCGGCGGCGGCGCTCGACGGTCGGCAGCCTCCTTGCCGCGCAGCTGGACGTCGATGCCCCAGGCGGCCCGCTGGCCCTCGGCCATGGCCTGGGTGACCGTGCGCGGACCGGGCACCATGTCGCCAGCAGCGAAGAGATGCGGGTGGCTGGTCCGGCCCGTGTTCGGGTCCACCGACACGCAGCCGTCGTCCATCACCAGGTCCTGGCCGAAGTCCTGGAGCTGTTGTCCGACAGCGGTGACGACCAGGCTGCAAGGCAGGACCTGGCCACCCTCCAGCACCAGCCCCTCGGGACAGAGCCCCACCGAGCGCCGGCCCGGCATCATCACCACGCCCTCCTCACGGGCAGCCTCCACCTCGTGGAAGCGCGCGGTGAGCTCGGGCTGGAGCTCTACGACCGTGACCTTGTCGGCCCCTCGGCGCAGAGCCGTGCGAGCGACGTCCATGCCGGCGTTGCCCCCGCCGATGACGACCACCTCGCCCTCGATCTCGCCGCCCCCTCGCAAGAACGCGAGGCTCTCAGCCCGCTCCGGACCCGAGCCGGGCAGCTCCAGCTCCACCGGCCGGTAGGCACCCAGGGCGATGAAGACCGCGTCGTGCTCGCCGAGCAGGTCGGACAGGGACAGGTCCACCCCAAGCTCGCGCCCACCCTCGAAGCGCACGCCGAGGGCCAGCACGCGCTGGATGTCTCGCTCGAGGGCCTCCAGCGGCAGGCGGAAGCGAGGAATGCCCGTCCGCAGCAGGCCGCCGGGCTCTGCTTCCCGGTCGAACAAGGTGACCTCGTAGCCGCGGAGACGCAGCTCGTGAGCCGCCGACAGACCCGCCGGCCCGGCTCCGACCACCGCCACCGCCGCGCCGTGGGGGTCCTCGACCGAGGGCTGGTAGTCGGGCTGCCCCTGAGCCCAGTCCATCAGGAAGTGCTTGAGATCGTTCACCGCGACGGGATCGTCACCCCGCAGACAAGCGGCCTCGCAGGGTCGATCACAGATGCGACAGACCGAGTCCGGCAGCGCCGTGCGGCTCATGACCAACTCCAGCGCCAGGTCGTAGTCCCCAGAGGCGATGTAGCTGGCGTAGCCCTGGATGCAGAGCCCCAGCGGACACAGCTCCGCGCATGGAGACACCCCCAGGGCGTCGATGTTGCGCTCCAGCTCCAGGCTGCGGTTTCGCACCATGTTGCGCTGGGTGGACTGCCTGGGCCCGTGGCCACACTCCATGCCACAGCCCGAGCGCCCGCAGCTGCTGCAGCGAGCCGGATCGATGGCGAAGGTGCCGCCGTGCACGGGCTGGCCCGTCGCGCGCTCCATGTGGACCGGGCAGGGGCTCTCAGCCACCAGCACGCTCGTCCCGCTGGCGTCCTTGGCCCGCTGGAAGGCAGCCATGGCCTGCTGGAGGTCCATGGGGTCGAAGGTCTCGACGTGCCGGGCCCCGAGGGCACGGGCCACCCCGGCGATGTCCACCTTGCGATCTTCCGGGACCAGCGGATCGATGCCCGGGCTCTCTTGGAAGCCCGTCATGGCCGTGACCTGGTTGTCGAGGATGACCGCGACGACGTCCGCGTCCTCCTTGATGGCGTCGAGCAAGGGCGGCATGCCGGCGTGGAAGAAGGTGCCGTCCCCCATGAAGCCGATGGTGCGCTTGTTCTCCACGCGAGCCACACCCGCCGCCAGGCTGAAGCCCGCGCCCATGCAGATCAGCGCGTCCCCGGCGCCGAGGGGAGGCGCGGCGCCCAGCGTGTAGCAGCCGATGTCGTTGAAGGCGAGGTGGTCGTCACCGAAGACGGACCGAGCCGCCAAGAAGGTCGAGCGATGAGGACAGGCCGCGCAGAGCACGGGCGGACGGAGCGGGACGGGCTCCGGGGTGACCGGGTCTTTGGGGGGCTCTCCTCGACCCAGAGCCGCGTGCAGCCCACCCTGGATGACGGCGGGGACGTACTCGAACTCCTCGGGCAGGTGTCCGCTGCGCTTTCCGAGGATCTCCACCTCGACGCCGTGCAGGGAGACCAGCGCCAACAGCGCGTCCTCGACGAAGGGAGAGAGCTCCTCGACCACCAGGACCCGGTCCACATCCCGAGCCAGCTGCAGCAGAGCCTGCTCCGGCAGGGGGAACACGCAGGGCAGGCGGGCATGGACGACATCCCCGATGTCCTGCTCCGCCAGCAGATCCGCCGTCGTGGCAGAGGGCACCCCCGCCGACAGGACCGCATCGCGCCCCTCACCCTCGCGGCAGAAGAGCTGCTCGGAGATGGCCCGTGCCACCTCCAGGCGCTCTCTGACCTCCACGCGCAGCCGCCTGGCGTGAGCGGGGATCGGGATGAAGCGGGAGGGGTCGCGACGGAAACCTCGGACCTTCGGGCGGCGCAGCGAGCCCAGCTCGACCGGGGCCCGGCAGTGGGCCACCCGGGTCGTGATGCGCAGCAGCACCGGGAGCTTGCTGCGCTCGGAGAGCTCGAAGGCCAGCCGGCTGAGCTCCAGGGCCTCCGCCGGGGTGGAGGGATCCAGCACCGGCACGTGCAGCATCCGGCCCAGGTGGCGCTGGTCCTGCTCGTTGGGGCTCGTGAGACAGGAGGGATCCCCGGCGGAGACCACCACCATGCCCGCCTCTACCCCCATGTAGGGGATGGTGGACATCGGGTCCCCGGCGACCATCAGCCCCAGGTGCTTCATGGCGCAGATGGAGCGAGCACCCGCCAGCGAAGCGGCGTAGCAGAGCTCCACCGCGATCTTCTCGTTCACCGCGTACTCGAAGGGAATGCCGTAGTCCCCGGCGAGCCGGGCGAAGGCGTCGGTCACCTCTGAGGACGGGGTCCCCGGATAGCCGGTCGCGAAGCCGACGCCGGACTCCAGCGCCCCCCGCACGATGGCCTCGTTTCCCAACAACAGCGGGGTGGAGCCAGGCGAGTCTCGGAGCAGCGGGTGAGGCACTCCCTGGTGCTAGCTCACCCTGAGGACGACCGCCATGGCGGAGTCTCCGGCAGCGCAGCCGGTGAAGAGGCCGACACCGCCGCCGCGCAAGGCAAGCTCCTCGCAGAGCTCGATCACGACGCGGATGCCCATCGGACCCTGGGGGTGTCCGTAGATGAGCGGGGAGCCGTAGTTGTTCACGATCTTCGGGTTGAGCCCCGTGGCCCGGCAGAAGAAGACGTCGTTCACCGCGAAGGGGTTGTGGGTCTTCACCGCGTCTATGTCCGACCAGCCCAGGCCAGCGCGCGCCAGGGCGTCCTCGGCCGCGGGCACGACCGCGGTGGGCATGAAGCCCTTCTCCACGCGGGCCTCGCCGTAGCTCAGGAGCTGGACCGAGAAGTCGGTGCTCTTGGACAGCTCGGCGGCGCGACCCTTCGAGCACACGACCAGGCCGGCGTTTGCGTCAGCGGGGTGGGTCTGGGTCCCGAAGGTGACCGTGCCGCCGTCGGTCACGGGCCGGAGCTTCGCGAGGCCCTCTACGGTGGTGGGGAAGACACCCTCGTCGGCGTCGATGCTCTTGGCCCGGCGGCCACGCCCGATGGTGACCGGCACCATGTAGCGCTTCTGGAAGGCCCGGTCGTCGGCCAGCGCGTCCTCGTACTGGGAGGCGCGGAACAGGGTCATGTCGTCCTGCTCCTCGCGGCTGATGCCCTCGCGCGTCGCGACGTTCTCGGCCGTCTGGATCATCGCGTTCTTGGCGTGCGGATCGAAGTTGAAGCTGTCCATCACCGGGTCTTCGTGCGAGCCCAGCCCGCCCGGTCCGGAGGGGTTCGGGTAGTAGACGTGGGGCCCGTTGCTCGTGCGGTCGCAGGCGATGGCCAGGACGCTCTCGCGGTAGCCGGTCTCCACCTCCAGGGCGGCCGAAGCCAGCATGCGAGCGGAGGTAGCGCATGCCTGGGCGATCGTGGGGCCCGTGACCCCCTCGAGGCCCAGCATTCCGGCGACCCAGGGAGCACCATAGAAGCAGCTCTTCTGTGCCACCGAGTAGCCCAGGACGAGCGAGTCGAAGGCACCCTCGGGGAGCTCGCCGACGACACCCTTTGCGACCCGGGCCGCCAGCTTGATCGAGTGCTCGTTGGCCAGGCTTCCCTGCCAGCGACAGAAGGGGGAGGACCACCAGGTCCCCGCTGCGAGGTAGACGTTCTCGAGTGCCACTTGGGACTCCGTGTCGAAGGTGTGCTCAGCCGGTCTTGGAGAAGTCGGGGCGCTTGCGGCCCAGGAAGCAGGTCACGCCCTCTGTCGCGGCGGCGGTGCAGGCGCTGTCACCGAAGGCGGCGTAGCCCAGCTCCAGGGCCTCATCGAGGGTGGGCGCGGCGGCGGCGGCGCTGATCGCCCTGCCGATGATGCCGATGACCTCTACGCTCAACAGCTGCTTGCCGGCCATGGGCTCGACGGCGGGCAGCTCGCCGAGCTCGACCGGGCCTTCCTGGATGCGCGGCAGGTCAGAGGCCAGCTCACCGACCCGGGCCGCGGCCAGCTGGACCAGCCCGAGGTAGTCGTCAGCGATGCCGTCGAGGATGCCCAGCTCCAGGGCGTTGTTGGCCTTCAGCCTCGTCGCGGTGCGCAGCATCTCGTTGAAGACGGAGGCTGCCTGCGGCCAGCGACGGTAGGGCACCACCATGCCGCCGATGCCGGGGGCGATGCCGAGGGTGATCTCGGGGAACTGGAGGAAGGCCCTCTTGGAGGCGACGATGCCGTGGCAGCGCAGCGCGAGCTCGAGTCCTCCTCCCAGGGCCATGCCGTTGAGCGCGGCGACGACGGGCTTGTCCATGCCGTCGAGGTGGCGCAGCAGGTGGCTGCAGTCCCGGGCGTACTGGACGGAGAGCTCCTTGTCGCCGAGGCACTTCGGGAAGCGCCCGATGTCCGCACCAGCGCAGAAGGCCTTTTCGCCGTAGCCGACGATGACGAAGCCCTTCACCGCGGGGTCGTTCTCGTGGGTCTTGATGGCGGCCAGGAGCTCGTTGGTGACTGTGTCGTCCAGGGCGTTCATGGCCTGGGGCCGACGCATGGTCAGCACCTTCACGTCGCCGAGATCATCCACCAGCACGTGCTGGGAGAACTCGGTGTACTCGGCCAGCGCTTTTTCGGGCCCCGGACCACCGGGGCGCTGCTCGGCGAAGCCGGCGTTGATCGCGGCCACGTCTTCGTCGCCCAGGCGAGCCATCAGGCCGAGGGGGCCCTGCTTGAAGCCCAACGCCAGGGTGCAGCCCAGCTCGAGGTCGGCCTGGGAGCCGATGCCCCGGTCGAGGATGTCGTAGCTCTGGGAGAACAGCGAGCCCAGGATGCGGGTGCGCACCATCGAGGTCGTCTCGTCGCTGACCTCGATCCGCTGCCCCGGCTTCAGGGTCACCCAGGTGTCGACGGAGCGGAAGAGGGAGGCCGGACGGTAGTGCTCGCCCTCCTGCATCTGCAGGGTGTTGGTGTGCCAGATGATCGGGTTGCCCCGGGCCAGGTTCAGGACGAAGAAGGGCCCGGCGTGCACGTAGTCGTGGGCGACGCTGTCGACCTCCAGCGTGGTGGCGCCCTCGTCGAGGCAGAGCACCGCCTCGTTGCACCAGTTGTCGAAGACCCGGTCGAGCATGAAGCAGAGGGCGTCGTCCGTGATCAGCGGCACCTTTCCGGTGGTGGCGAAGAGCCAGCGCAGCCAGGAGACGACCTCCTCGTCGCCCTTGTCCCAGGCGATGACCTCGACCGCCGGGTTGCGCCAGGCCGGAGCGAAGAAGTGGGTGACCGTCGTGCGGCCGGGGTGCTGCAGCTCGCAGAAGAGCTCGGAGGCCGGCAGCGAGCTGGTGTTGGAGGTGATGACGCAGTCCTGATCCACCACAGCCTCGATCATCGAGAAGATCTTGCGCTTGAGCGGGAGATCCTCCGTCGCGGCCTCGATGACCCAGTCGCAACCTGCCATGTCGGCGTAGTCGGTGGTCGTCGTGATGTTCTGCTGGACCTCCTCTGCCTGCTCGGGGCTCATCTTGCGGCGGGCCACCCCCTTCGCGGCGTACTTGCCATAGCGGCCGACGGCGGCCTGCAGGGCCTGCTCGTTGATGTCCACGAGCACGAGCTCGAGGCCCGGGATGGCGCTCTTGAGGTAGTACCCGATGTCAGGGCCGATGGTCCCTGCACCCACGATGGCGACCCGCTTGGGCAGGGGCCGGGAGGGCTCGATGAGGAGGGGATTCAGAGGAAGGGCAGCTGTTCCAATGGCCATGCGGGCACCTGTGCCTGAGGGGGGGGGCTGGAGGCTTATCCCTTGCGGCCGCTGTCGTCCCTGGGGCCGGATCAGGCTCCGGCGAGCACTTCCTCGAGCGTGGCCATCTCCTCCATCAGGGCACACGACGCCCGCAGCATGGGCAGGGCAGCGCCGCTGGCCTGCTCGTAGGGGCGGGTGTCGGTCATCGAAAGTTCTCGGCGTGTGAGCGATCGAGCTTGGCGGCGAACAAGCGCTGCCGTACCTTTCACGTGGCCCCTTCTTCGCATGTTCGTCGCCCTGCTCGCCTGCACCCCCGATCCCGAGCCCCTCGAGGGGGACGACTCCGCTTCGATCGAGACTCCGGCGCGGGCGCTGTGGGTCTGGGACACCTCGATTCCAGGCGACGACACACCGACGACCGAGCTCCTCGACTTCGCTGCGGAGCACCACGTCACGACCCTGATCGTGCCCTGCGACCCGGTCGGCAACAGCAAGCCAGGTTCGGTGGAGGCCTACTCGAGCTTCGTCGGCTCCGCGCACGCAGCGGGTCTCGAGGTCCTCGCCATGAGCAGCCATGGATGGTTCACGGTCGCCTGCGGAGCCGATCTGCTCGGACAGCAAGCCTGCTGGGAGGACGGGTGGAGCGTCTACGAGGCCTGCACGAGCTCGGGGATCGGCTTCGACGGCGTCATGGACGCCTCCCAGCCCTACAGCATCGCCCCCAACCACTGGGAGAACTTCTTCCCACAGCGCGGCCGCTGGACCGTGCGCTACCTCCAGGGCATACGCACCCGCGTCGGTGATCTGCCCGTCTACCACTCCATGCCCGCCTGGTACGACGACCTCGAGCCCTTCTCGCTGAACGACGGCACAGAGGAGCTGACCCTGAATGCCTGGATCGCCTTCAACGTCACCGCCACCGGCGTGATGTCCTACCGGGACGATCACGAGGAGGTGCTCGACATCGCCTCGGCGGAGCTGCAGAACGGATCAGCCTGGCTCGGTCTGGAGATCTGCGACTCCGGCGAGGGCGACAGCGTGGACTTCCATAAAGAGGGCGCAGCGGCGATGATCCAGGAAGCAGAGGCCATCGAGGCCGCGCTTGCCGAGGAGCCTCACTTCCTCGGTGTCATGCTGCACAGCTACGCCTGCTGGAAGGAGTCCGGACAATGATCCTCGTCGCCCTGCTCGCCTGCAGGAACAAGGACTACATCGTCGACAGCGCCCCCCTCGAGGAGGCAGAGATCGACGACGACGGCGACGGCTTCCTCGTCGACGACGACTGCGACGACTCCAACCCCGCCGTCCACCCTGACGCGGACGAGGTCTGCAACGGCATCGACGACGACTGTGACGATGACATCGACGAGGACGCCACCGACGCCACGAGCTGGTATGGCGACGCGGACTCCGACGGCTGGGGCGCCGGGGACCCCACCCTGGCCTGCGAGGCTCCCGACGGCCACGTCGATCAAGACGGGGACTGCGACGACGAGGACGCGGCCTGGCACCCCGGCGCCGACGAGGACGACTGCAGCGACCCCAACGACTACAACTGCGACGGCTCGGTCGGCTACGCAGATGCCGACGGCGACGGCTGGGCGGCTTGTGAAGACTGCGACGACGGCGACGCTGCCGTGAACCCGGACGCCACAGAGGTCTGCGACGACATCGACAACGACTGCGACGGGGAGTGGGACGAGGACGACGCCGCGGACGCGTCCACCTTCTACGCCGACGAAGACGGGGACGGCTACGGCGACCCCGACGCCACCACGGTGGCTTGCGACCAGCCCGAGAGCACCGTCGAGGACTCCACCGACTGCGACGACACCAGCGCCGACACCCACCCTGGCGCCGATGAATACTGCGACGGCGTCGACACCGACTGCGACGGCACCCTCGACGAGGACGACGCCCTCGACGCCAACACCTGGTACGCCGACAGCGACTCCGATGGCTTCGGCGACGCGAGCACCTCCACCGTCACCTGCGATCAGCCCACCGGGATGGTCGAGGACGACACGGACTGCGACGACACCGACGCGGACGTCAACCCCGGCGCGACCGAGACCTGCAACGACAAGGACGACGACTGCGACGCCAGCATCGACGAGGGGGTGGAGACCACCTACTACGCCGACAGCGACAGCGATGGCTTCGGGGACGCCTCGACCACCGCCGACGACTGCAGTACACCCTCCGGCTACGTCGAGGACGACACCGACTGCGACGACACCGACGCGGACGTGAACCCCGACGCCATCGAGCTCTGCGACGGGATCGACAACGACTGCGACGGGGACACCGACCCCGACGACAGCTGGTGGGACGAGTCCTGGGACTACCGGGTCCCGGTGACCGTCACGGCGTCGAGCTACGACGTGGACGGGCCCCCTGTCCTGGTCGAGGTCGACTTCGCCGCCCACCTCTCCACCCTGGGCGACAGCGGCACCTTCTCAGAGGACTCCTTGCGCGTCGTGCTGCAGGACTGCAGCCTCGGCCTGCCGGAGCTGCCGAGCCAGTTCCTCGACGATATCGCAGGCTTGGAGGACGCCAGCGATCACTCCGACGCCTCCAGCGACGGCTACGGGACGGTCGCGTTCCTCTATGACGAGGACGGTGACCTCAGCTCCCTGGAGACCCTGGCGGGTGGTGACTCCTTCGACGTCGCGCTCTACTTCGGCACTCGCGGCTCCGCTACGAGCTACTCCACCAGCCTCTCCGCCTCCACGACGACACTGTCCAACTCACTGACATCGGTGGCCTTTTCGTCTTCTGAAGGTGGCCTGGTCGACACCCTCACGTATGGCGGCACGTCGGTGACGAGCCAGACCAACAGCTGCTGCGGCAACGGCATCTACTCCAACGCGACGTGGACCAACACGCCGATGTACGCCACGGGCACCAACGCCGTCGATGCTTCCGGGGACCTGCTGTCGCTTGTGAGCGCGACGGGGTCGCTCACCGACTACGACTACACCTACTGGTACTGGATGTGGGCGGCCCGTCCGGAGCTCTGGGTGAAGACCGTCCACGAGGCCACCGGCAGCCTCTCGATGGACCACGCGACCTCCTGGACCAGCGGCGTCCGTCCCTGGGAGAGCCGGCAGGACAACATCAGCTCGGGCGCGACATTCACGAGCGATACGAGCGGGTTGTACGCTGACGTGACCAACAGCGGGGCCACCCTGGGGGTCTCCTTCGCCTACGTGATCGAGCCCGCCTACAGCATCGAGCTGTCCAACTACGACCCCTACATCATCTCGATCGGAAACGACTACAGCAGCTCCAGCGGAGGCTCCACGACGGCCGCGAGCGGCTCGGTGCTCATCGACCACCCGGTCATGGTGGTGATGCCCCACAGCGGCGCCTTCACCTCCAGCCAGGACGAGCTCTTCGGTCTCGTGGAAGGTGTGACCACCAGCGAGGGGAGCCCGGAGACGCCTTGATGCAGGATCCGGATGTTCGCGCCCCGCCGCTGAGATAGGTCACAGCCATGGAAACAGACGAGATCTACGACCTGGTGGTCGACGCGGTTCGCCAGGGCATCCGAGAGGAAGCCGGCGGAAACGACACTCGCATCTCGCGGCGCATGCTCGAGGGCCGTGTCATCTTCGAAGATGGCGATGGTCGGGTCGTCAAGGAGGTGCAGGCAGAGGCGCTCTTCAAGAAGGTCACCGGTGTCCGCGAGAAGCTCCGCGTGCTCGAGCAGAAGATCAACAACAACAGCAGCTTGAGCGCCGCCGACAAGGCCGATCTCCAGGCCTACATCACGCGCTCATATGGCTCGCTGACGACCTTCAACTTCCTCTTCCGCGAGGCAGGGGACAGCTTCAAGGGGACCGGCGGATGAGCGAGATCGAGAGCTGGTGGAACGAACACTGAGGGCCGCGCGGGCTCGGGGCATGATCGAGGCAGGAACATGGCTCCCTTTCTGGTCCTGATCGCCTGCACCGACGAACCTCCGCCCGAGCTGGTGGTGGCCACCCAGAACGCTGGGACCACGCCCTATCTGGACCTCGTCGAGGAGTCCTCGCTGCGAAAGACCTGCGAGGACTCCTACGAGAACAACCTCTGCACCCTGCCGGCGGAGATGGCGCTCGCGGATGCCCTCGCCGACGATCCGCCGGATGTCCTCTTCCTCCAGGAGATCTGGCACCCCGAGTGGTGCGAGGGACTCGACGCAGACGCGATGGTCGAGCCCTTCGCTTGCGCCGGAGAGGGGCACCCGCTGGACCGGGTCCTGCCACCCGGCATGACCTGGCAGTGTTCCCCCGCCTACCCGGACAACTGCATCGCCACGAGCGACCGCTTCGACGCCGACACCTGGACCGACCTGGGCGCGGACTGCAGCGGCCCTGGCCGCACGGCCTTGTTCACCGGGCTGCTGGACGAGGTGCCCACGACGCTGGTGGTCGTCCACACCAACGCCGGCTTCGGCCAGGACGACGTCGACTGCCGCGTCGAGGAGTTCGCCGACATCGAGGAACACCTCGTGGGCCTCGACGACGTCCTGATCCTCGGCGGAGACGTGAACCACGACCCGAGCGTGGATCGAGAGGACAGCGCTGCCTTCGCCCAGCTCCTGGACGCTGCCGGCATGATCCGCCTCGAAGACGACGGGCCCACGGCGCGGCTCCTGGACCAGGACCTCGACGTGGTCGCCACGCGCCACGCCCTGCCCTACGGCGACTGCACCGTCGTCTTCGTCGACGCGGGCACCAGCCCCCTGATGTTCGACCACGGCCTGCTGACCTGCCGGTGACTCACTCCACCCGGACGATGTAGGCCAGGGCGTACCAGGGCGGGGCGACATCGGTGATCTCCACCGCCTCCAGCGGGTTCTCCTCCGAGGTGCAGCCGTTGCAGCGCAGCACCGAGGTGGTCTCCACGCTGACGGTCGCGCCCCCCTCCCCCGAAGAGCCGACGAGGGCGTCCTCGTCCGCCCCGACCACGAAGCGACCGGTCAGATCCGGCGTGTCGTCCTCGCCGTCGCACAGCGCCCACCCGTCCGGGATCTCGTCGAGCTCGCCCGACCACATCAGGACCACTCCGACCGGGAGCGACGCGTCGCCATCATGTTCGTGGTCCGGGACGGTGTCGTGATCGTGGTCTGGCACCTCGTGGTCGGGGACGTCGTCGTGATCGTGGTCAGGAGCACTCTCGTGCTCGTGATCCGCCGCAGCCCAGTCGCTGTCCGTGTCCTTGTCTCCGCAAGCCAGCAGCATGAAGAACGTCATTCCTTTCACCTTGATTCGAGTGCGCATCTTGACATGCCAAGGCCCGCCTGGGCATTGTTGTGTTGGAGGCAGCATGAAGCTGGAAGATCTGTCGATCGGCGACTTGAAGACCCTTCAGAACGCGGCCACCGGCCTCTCCGGCGTGGACCGCGAGCGGCTGCGCCAGAGAGGAGCCGGGCAGTGGAGCCAGGTCTTCCACAAGCCCCTGCCGCTGGACGACGACGGCACCCTGCCCGAGGACGAGGGCTACCAGCGTGAGTACGTGCGGCTGGACTTCGAGGAGAGCCAAGCCAGCTGACCGATCGGGGGGCGCTGAGGGGGACGACGGCGTCATGGCCGCAGATCGCACCGCGCTCGCGGGCGTGCAGAATCGTGGACCCTGAGGCGCACCCCCCTCCGGCCCCATCTCGGGGCCCAAGGAGCCAAAGCGTATCCTTGGCAACCGAGAACCCCGGGGTTCTCGAGGCTCAACGATACGTTTTGGATCCTTGAGGCCAGAGGGGGGGTGCGCCGCTCGACGGCGACGACGCGCAAGAAACGCGGAGGTCGCGCTACTCGACGGGTGGCTCCACCGGCTCGTCGAAGAGCGCCAACAGCTCGGTGGCGCGGGTGCGGACGACCGCCAGCTCGTCGTTTTCGGCCAGCCAGGTCAAGGCGCCCGCCGGGTCGGGGTGGGCCATCAGCAGGCTGCGGATCGGGGCAACCTCCGGGGGCACCTCCGTCAGGGCGGGCGTGCTGGTGACGGGCGTCCGGTGCAGACGAGCAACAAGAGGGTCATCGGGTCTGCCTCCGCCAGAGTCCGAGCAGCGCCAACAGCGCCAGGAACACTCCGTGGGGACCGCCTCCGCAGCCGCAGCGACCCTCTGAGGTGTCGGACAGGTCCTTTGGCTGACGGTCGTCATCACCCTCCGAGGTGTCCGAGTCCGTCGGCTCCGGATCGCCGGAGTCGAGGGGATCGACCACGGTGCCCGGAAGCTCGAAGCGCAGAGCGTCGAAGGCCAGCTGCCGCCCGAGCTCGCCTTCCTGCTCGTAGGTGTCGCCGACCCGGACCCAGGACTCGCCGGAGAAGGTGAACGATCCCAGGAAGTTCCAGGACTCCACGCCGTGGTCGAGGTGGGCCTTTTCGGAGCCGGAGGCGTGGCTCACCTTGTAGATGGCGTCGCGGGTGGGGGCCGACAGCCCCTCGGGCACGAAGACCCAGACATCGAAGGTGTCGCTGGCCTCGAAGGTCCAGATGACGCCATCGGCGTAGTCCGGCGACGGCACGTCGATCTCGCTCCACCAGGCATGCCCGGGTTGGCCGTCGATGTCCCGGTAGTCCTCGCCGGTGAGCGTCACGCAGTCCCCGTCCTCCTGCAGGATCGAGCCAGCAACCACCTGGCAGAGCTCCGGGTCGGGGTCAGGGTCCTCGACCTCTCCGCCGTTGCTGGACACGAAGTCGTCTCCGAGCGAGATGTCGGACTCCCCGTCGATCGGCTCGGCGATGACCGCCCGTCCCCCGTAGGAACCGCCCGCCCCGCTCCCGCCGAAGCCCGCGTCTCGGTGCATGGAGAAGTGGACGTGCGGCGTAGAGAACGAGGAGCACTCGTCGGACTCCATGCACGACCGACCGAGGGTGCCGATCTCGTCGCCCTGCTTCACGCTGGCCCCTTCGGAGACCCCGATGCTGTCGAGGTGGGCGTACATCGTCGTGTAGACATGCCCATCACCCGGCTCGTGGCGGATGTAGACGCGCGGTCCGTAGTTGGCCCAGCCCTCTGTGGCCCAGTCCGCCTCGAGCACCGTGCCGTCGGCGACCGCCAACACAGGCTGGCCGCGGCCGGAGTCCGAGTGGTCGGGGAGGTTGAGATCCAAGGCGTAGTAGTCGTTGGCGCAGGTGGAGTCCTGGGCCCGACAGTGGAGGGACGAGCCCGCTGAGGGTCCGTAGCCGGCGATCACCCGCTCCTTCTCCCCCTCCTCGAAGGGAAGACGCACGTCCCACCCAGAGGGCAGGGAGACCGCACCGCTGGAGTGGCGCTCGTCGTATTCACACGACCAGGCGACTCCTGTGGAGAGGAGCATCACGGCGAACACGGACAGGCGGACAGCCTCGGGCCCCGAACCATAGAACAGCCGGGCTGGCTGCACCATCGACTACCGAGCGAGCCAGCCCACGTACATCGCGTGGAGCTCATCCGCGGCGCTGGACGGATCGTCCGGAGGCGGGAGGGGGGCCTTGATGTCGACCAGGATCCGTCCGGGCCGGATCGTCCAGCTCCCCTTGGGCAAGCTGTCGGCGGCGCCGCGCACCACCACCGGCAGGATCTCGGCCCCCGCCGCCCGCGCGAGGTGAAAGGGCCCGCGCTTGAAGGGCTGAAGCCGGCCATCGGGAGAGCGCGTACCCTCCGGGCTGATGAGCACGGTGAGGGCCTGCTCCCGGATTCGGTCCGCCGCGGCGTCGAGGGAGGCGACGGCCCTCTGACGATCCCCGCGATGGATGAAGATGCTGCCGGCTGCCCAGAAGGCGAGGTTGATCGGGAATATCCAGCGAAGCTCCGCCTTGGCGACGGGACAGATCCGCGAGGCCCCCAGGGCGGCGACGAGCGGCATGTCGAGGGTGGATGTGTGGTTGATGACCAGGAGCCGGGGACCATCGGACTGCAGCCGCTCCGCACCGTCCACGACGAGCTCGAGGCCGCAGAGCCGAAAGCAGGCACGCCCCCAGATCGGCCCCAACCACGAGGCCAGCTGGTGGCGCCGAAGGCCCAGCGTGAGCACCGTCCCGACCACGAGGGCGCACGAGGCGAGGGCAGTCACCGACAAGCACAGCGTCCAGCTCAGGACCGTCCTCACGCGACAACGGTATCGTGCTTTCGTGGATCGCTTCGACTTCAGGAACTCGCTGCTCACGGTCATGGAGCGCAAGCACGACCCCCGTTGGGAGAAGTTCACCTCCGGCGAGGTCCCCGCGGAGCTCCTGCACCACCACCTCGAGCAGGAGTGGGGGGTCTACGTCCGCGACTTCCCGGTCCTCGTCGGCAGGGCCTACGAGCAGTGCCCCATCCCCGAGGTGCGACAGGCCCTGGCTGCGAACCTCTACGAGGAGGACACCGGCGGGATCGTCTCGGGCAAGCCCCACCCGGAGCTCTTCCTCGAGTACCCGAGAGGCCTGGGCATGGACCTCTCCCGCTTCGAGGAGGTCGAGCTGGTCCCGGACGCGCGGGCCTACAGGGACGTGCTCGACGAGATGTCCCAGAATCGAGGCTGGGCCGTCGCGGCCGCGGTCGTCACGATCTTCGTCGAGGGCACCCCCTACGACAGACACGTCCTCGAACAGAGCGCTCCGGCTCGACCCACACCGCCCCTGGATCAACACCCGCTGGTGCTCCACTACGGCCTGCCGCTCGAGGCCCTGGCCCGGGCCCACCGCAGCGTAGAGGGCGAACACCGCGTCGCCGCCTGGAAGATCGTGCTGGACCACACCCCGGAGCAAGAGCACATCTCGGTCCTCGCCGCGATGGACCGGACCCTCGGCGCCTGGCAGTACTACCGGAACGCCGTCGGGCGTCTCTGCGGAGCCTGATGCGCTGGCTGTCGCTGCTGTCGACCAGGACCGACACCGCCGCGGCGCTGGAGGAGCTCGTGCGGGGCCTGAAGGGGCTCCCCGACCCGACCCTCTTGATCGTCTTCCTCTCTCCCCACCACGTCGAGAGCGCAGCCGTCATCGCAGAGGTGCTCAGCGAGTGCTGCGGGAGCGCGACGCTCATCGGCTGCTCCGGCGGCGGCATCATCGGAGGCGGACGCGAGGTGGAGAAGGCCCCGGCGCTGTCCGTCATCGCTGCCTGCCTTCCAGACGTGGCGTGCCGTCCCTTCCTGCTCACCGACGTGCCGAACCCAAGCGACTGGTACGAGCGCCTCGGGGTGGAGCCAGAGCACGAGCCCGCCTTTCTGCTCCTGCCAGACCCCTTTTCGATGGATCCCATGGCGCTGTCCGCGAGCCTGGACGCCGCGTACCCGCGCGCCGTGACGGTCGGCGGGCTCGCAAGCGGCGGCAGGGGACCCGGAGAGCACGTCCTGTTGTTCGAGGACAGCGTCGTCGACGAAGGCTGCGTCGGGGTCGCGCTCCATGGCGACGTCGTGGTGGACTCGCTGGTGGCACAGGGATGCCGAGCCCTGGGTGAACCCCACCGCATCACTCGCGGGCAGGGCAGCCTCGTGGCCGAGCTGGACGGCAAGCCAGCGGTCAATGTCCTGGACGAGTTGTTCACCGATCTCGACATCTTGGAGCGCACGCTCTTCGCCAGCTCCCCGATGGTCGGGCTCTCGGTCGACGCTGACCGAGAGGCCTACCGCCCCGGTGACTTCCTGATCCGCCACCTCGCCGGGCTCGACCGCGACCGCGGGGTCATCGCCGTCGGCGGCAGGGTCGAGACCGGGCAGGTGCTCCAGTTCCATCTCCGAGACCGCCACGCCTCTACGGTCGACCTGTCCGACCTGCTCCGGCGACAGGCACAGCGCCCACAAGCTCAGGGGGCGCTGCTGTTCTCCTGCCTCGGCCGCGGCGAGGGCTTCTACGGCGAGCACGATCACGACTCGAACCTGATGCGCGAGCACCTCGGCGACGTCCCCCTCGGCGGCTTCTTCTGCAACGGCGAGATCGGCCCGGTCCATGGGCGGACCTGGCTCCATGGCTACACGAGCAGCTTCGCCCTGTTCCGACCCCGTGGGTGGAGTTGACGAAGCGTAGTCACACGACTACAGATCCCCATGCTCGCGCTGCTCGCCCTCCTCACTCCGCAAGCCTCCCACCCCGACAACGACGCAGACATCAAGGTCGAGGGTCTGGACGCGCCGGTGACCATCCATCGCGATCGATTCGGTGTGCCCCACATCCGCGCCGAGACCGAGCACGACCTCTGGTTCGCCGTCGGCTTCGTGCACGCCCAGGACCGGCTGTGGCAGATGGACCTCGTGCGGCGGCTCGGGGCCGGACGCGTGAGCGAGTGGCTGGGCGAGGACGCAGTGGAGTTCGACATCTTCATGCGCTCGCTGGAGCTGGAGGAGCGCTACCAGAGGCGAACGCCGGCGGTCGATCCGGAGATCATCGCCATCGGAGACGCCTACGCCGCTGGCGTGAACGCTGGTGCGGCCTCGCTGCCTGCCCTGCCGGTCGAATACCGCATCCTGGGCGTCGACTTCGAGCCCTGGGCGAGGACCGACGCGATGTCGGCGAGCGTCATCAACTCGTGGACGCTCTCCGAGAACGCTCCAAAGGAGCTGATCACCCTGCTCTTGAAGGACAGGCTCGACGCCGAGCGTCTCGACGCCCTGTGGCGCTGGGATCCCGAGAGCCCAGAGGTCGACGCCTACTGGGACGAGCTCCGCACCTGGGACATCGCGCCGCTGGATGCCCCCTTCGGCGGCCTCGTCGAGTTCCTGTGGGGGGTACACGACCCCACCGCGTCGAACAACTGGGCCGTGTCCGGGTCGCGGACGGCGGACGGCGAGCCGATCCTCGCCAACGATCCCCACCTGCCGCAGATGGTGCCGAGCGTCTGGTACGTCCTGGAGGGCTCGGGCGGAGACGTGCACATCGCCGGTGCGTCGCTGGCAGGCACACCCTTCCTGGCGACCGGGCACAACGAGCGCGTCGCCTGGGGCGTGACCAACGTGATGGCCGACTACGTGGACCTGGCCATCGTCGAGAGGATCGGAGAGGACCGCTACGTGCTCGAAGGGGTGGAGAAGACCCTGCGGCCCGTCTCCGTACAGGTCGAGGTGAAGGACGGCGAGCCAGTGGACGGTCTCGTCCATTGGACCGAGATCGGACCGGTCATCTCCACCCTGGAGGGCTCGCATCTCGTCGTGCTGCGCTGGAGCCTCTTCGAGGTGCCAGACCAGACGGCCCCGATGTGGCTGGAGATCCAGAAATCCAGGTCGGTACAGGACGTCGTCGAGGCTGCGAAGCGGCCCTCGATGATGGCCCAGAACCTGGTAGCGGCGGACGTCGAGGGCCACATTGCCTGGCAGGCCTTCGGTGGGGTGCCGCGCCGCAAGAACCACACGGGACGGGTCCCCTACCCGGCGTCGGATCCGGACAGTGGCTGGGAGGGCTGGATCGAGGATCTGCCAGGCGCCGTCGATCCCGCGGAGGGCATCCTCCGCACGGCGAACTCGCGCCCGGACCATCCCGACGCATGGGCCATCTCGACGTCCTTCATCCCGGACTGGCGAAGTGACCGCATCGCCGAGGTCCTGCTGTCTCGAGACGACCACACGGTGGCGACGATGGAGGAGCTCCAGCGCGACGAGCTCGACACCCACGCGCCCTTCCTCATCCCAATCCTGCTCGACGGCGCCGAGCTGAACCGCTGCGGGGAGCTCCTGCGGGACTGGGACGGAGACTCCGACAAGGACCGCATCGAGCCCCTGTTGTGGGCCGTCTTCCAGGGCGAGCTCATCGAGGAGGCGTTGCTGGACGACCTCGGTCCCGGCGGCTTCCGGCTCTACTCGGCGGCGGCGATCAGCGGGCGCTCGGTCCTCGATGTGGACGTCTCCGCCTGGGTCGACGACCAACCTGCCGCTGTGGAGGCCGCCCTGGAGCGGACCTGTGAGCGGGTGCACCTGGAGGACACGTGGGGAGCGAGCCACCGCCTGCACATCCGCCACCTGTTCTCCGACCAGGCGGCGATCCTCGAAGACTGGAGCATGCCAGCGGCACCCTGGGGGGGCTCTCACAACACGGTGAACCAGGCAGGCTACAGCTGGTTCAACGACGAGCTCGACGCGACCTGGATCGCGAGCATCCGCGTCGTCACTCCGCTCTCGGACGTCGGCCGCGCCACCTTCACCTACCCGGGCGGCCAGAGCGGCATGCCCCACCATCCGCACTACGACGACCTCTTCGCCCCCTACGTCGAGGGGGACTCACACCCGCTCTGGTTCTGGGACGAGGACGTCGAGCGCGAGGCCGTGGAGACCCTGCGCCTCAGCCGTTGACGCGCCAGACGCTCTGGCCGTGCGTGTTCCACCGCACTCGCTCGCCAGGAGTCATCGCCTCGACACCGTCGAGCACCGAGAACAACATGCCGTCGGCGTCCTGCTCACCCTGCTGCTCCAGAGAACTCCCGAAGAGTCGCGGCCTCAAGGGAATCACCACGCCGTCGTGCTCCATGGGCGTCTTGCGCAGGGCGTACTCGGTGCGCTCGCTGAAGAGCCGGGCGCCGGTGACCGGGGTCTCCGGCAGGATCACGATGAGGCGGCCCTGGTCGAAGATCCCCGCCGCGTCCGAGCTGCGGAAGCCCGCCTGGAACCGCTCTGCGAGGTGCTCGAGGACGAACCGGGCGTCGATCGGGTAGTCGGACGGCTCCACAGCCACGGCCACCAGCGACAGGTGGCGCTTGTACCGGCGTGCCCGGGCGACCTCCATGTGGACGCGCTCGAGGACCTCGCCAGGACCCAGCAGGCCACTGGCCGAGCTGCCGCTGGCAGCCTCCAGCTCCTCCTTGAGCGCCGCCACATCGGAGCGCAGCGTCTCGATGCGTTCGTCGAGCTGCTCTCGCTCGGCAAGGACCTCTGCGACTGCGGCGACGACGGCACCCGCGTCCGCTCCACGCACCGCTGGAACCGGACGGACGCGAACACCCAGCATCCTGGCGAGCTCGTGGGCCACCCGGGGGATGCTCCAGGTCTCGTCGCCCCCAGCCTGCGCGAGCACGGCCTCGACCAGGGCGTGAGCGGCCGAACCCGGGACTGGGCGCAGCAAGGCGCTGAGATCGTTTGGTATCGACAGCTCCTGGGTCCAGTGGTGCAGAGCTGAGTCCCGCGTGTCACCGAAGACGACCTCCTCCAACAGGGCGCCACCGCCGCTGGCCTCGAACAGGCGCAGCACCGCAGCGACGGGTGTCCTCCGTTGGAGCAGCAGGCGCTGTCCGAGGCGGGCAGAGAGTCCCACGCTGAGCCCGCTCCACACATCGAAGCGATGGGCCTCTGCCGCGATCAGGCCGTGTCCGCCGAGGGCGAGGGCCTCTGAGATGCCGTCCTCGTCGAGCTGATCGAGCACCATGTGCCAGAGCGCCACGTGCTTCACGCGGTCCTGGCCCAGCAGCATCGCGGCCTGTGCGACGCCGGTGGTGGGCCGCCCGGTGCCGAATCGAGTCGAGCCGGCGACGCTCTCGATGCGCCGGCTGAGAGTCGGCATCGAGTGAGACAGGTCCGCGAGGTCGGACTCTTGCCAGGAACCTCGGAGGAGCCCGTGGAGCGACACTCCGGCCTGCAGCAAGTGCATCTCGCCTCCCTGTTGGGGAGACACATCGGATCACCGCAGGCGGTGGTTTAGCACCAGCTCCCTGCCGACCACGACCTCGATGGTGACGGCCTCTGTCGGCGGCCTGAACTCGCGCGCCGTAGCCTCCGCCAAGAGCCGTCCGTCCTCGTCGAAGGCGGACCACTCGCGCAGGGGCTCACCCTCGTCCCAGCCCTCTGCTGGCGCCCTGAACACCTCTCCGAGCTGGAGCTCCGCGCGGAACTCGGTGGTCGGATGGACAGCGGCGCTGCGTCCGGGCTCGAAGAACGCGGCCTCGAGCGGATCGTCCCGCCAGTCACAGTGGACGTGGGAATCGTAGTAGCCGACGTAGCCAGCGCCGAGGTCCTCGCAGATCTCGCCGAGGTCGCCGAGGCTTGCGCTCGAGGACTTCATGTCACAGGCGTCCCCGTACATGTGGCGGCTGTACTCCGCGCCCCCCACCGAGGCGTTGTAGCTGACGTTGCGGTAGCCCGAGTTGACCGTGACGGCCCCGCCCACCCGGTCGCGGATCTGCTGCATCCTGGCCACCGCGTGGGGTTGGTAGATGGCGAAGCGGCCCTTCCACTCCTGCATGAACTCGTCCACCACGAAGTTCGGCGCGAGCGCGAGGTCAGGATCGGCGGCGCTCAGATCGATGAACCGAAGCGGCTTCAGGTACTGCGAGGAGCCGTTGTAGGGGTCCGGGTAGTCGTAGTCCGAGCCCCACGCGTCGTCCCAGTCGACGACCTCGAGACAGGTGGTCCAGCTCTCGTCCGCCCCGGGGAAGCAGGCCTCCTGCCCGGAGGGATCCGGCTCGATGGGCTCTCCCGTGTCGCCCGTGTCTCCTGGACCGGTGTCCTCTGGAGGCTCGCGCTGGTCTTCGATCTCCTCCGTGTCGTCGGGTCCCGGCGGCCCCTGGCGTGGAGGCCGGGTCGTCGTGTCGTCCGAGGCCACACAGGCGAAGAGCAGGATCACCGCAGACTCCCACCGTCGTGGGCCAAGGTCGTGCCGTCTTCGTAGAAGAGCCGCTCTTCGACGAAGGAGCCGTCCGGAGCGAAGAAGCGCAGGGCGCCGCTGCCATAGCCGACGACGGTTGATCCATCGCCACGCTGAACGATATCACTGACTTGGGAGCCATCTCCGGCCAGTCCAGCGAGCACCTCACCTGTCCTGACGTCGACGAGGAAGACAAAGCCGCTGGAGGTACCGACCGCCGCGACGTTGCCACCAGGAGCGCTGGTGAGGCCGGGGATCTGCGCGCAGCGATGGGCCACCTGGCCGAGCGTGCTCAGGTCGGACTCGAAGACCCTGCCGGCCGGATCGACGATGAAGAGCGTGGACTCGGAACCCCACCCGTACTCGGCGGCGAGGACGCGCGAGCCGTCCGGACAGTCGACGATCGGACCGCTGAGCGCCCTCCTCTGGCGCCGCTTCAGCTTCGCGCCGGGCACGTCCATCTCCCACCCGAGCGAGCGGGACTCGTCGACGTCCCACGCTGGGGGGCCCTCCTGCCTCTCCCCGGTCGAGAGATCCCAGGCGTAGCGCGGTGCCTCGCCAGACTCGGCGCCCACCCCTGCGAGGCTGCCGTCTGGCAGGAAGGCGAGCTCCAGCACGCCCTCGTCGGAGAGCACGCGGGTGGCCCCGGTCTGTGGATCGAAGACCCGCACCCCGAAGGCATGGGAGACGGCGATGCTGCCCTGGTGCTCATCGATGCCCCAGACCTCGGGCAAGGCACCGGTGAGCACATCGAGGCTGTCGCCGTTGGACCACACGACCTGTCCGAGCGTGTTGGCCAGCAGCAGGCCGCCCCCGCCGTCGACGGCCAGGCTCGTCACGGAGCTCCCCATCGTTCCACCACCCCAGGTGACCTCGCCAAGCGAGGTGCCGTCGAGGTCGCGTGCCTCGGCCTGTCCCTCCCAGTTCATCAGCGCGACGGCGCGGCCATCTCCGGAGATGGCGCCGAGCACCGGGCTCTCGTAGGCCGTGTCCGCGTCGTCACCCTCTGGCCGCCAGAGGTGTGCACCGGTCGAGTCGACGACCACGACACCGTCATCGACCACGCGCAGCGCGGTCGGAATGCTGCCCCACACCTCGACGGGATGGCGCGTGGCCAGGACAACGCCGCTCTCAGCGTCCCAGAAGGTGATGTTGCCGCTCCAGTCAGCGGTCACGAGGCGGGTCCCTCCGTGGCCGACCGCGAGGAGACCCGGAGGCGTCATGGGGAGCTCCGCGACGAGCTCGCCGTCACTGCTCCAGGTCCGCAGCCAGGAGTCGGAGGCGACCGCATAGCTGGCGTCAGGGCCCACCGCGACAACCGTCTGGGACGTCGAGCCCGGAACCAGGCCCCCGATGCGCTCGCCGGTAGAGAGGTCGATGCGCTGAGCGGCCCCCTTGTCGTCGGCGACCAGCACCCAGGACAGCTCCGGTGAGACCGCCACTCGCTGGGTTCCCCAGCCGGCCTGCACGGGCAGGTGGTGCCGACGTCGAATGGCCCCCGTGTCGAGGTCCCAGACGACGGCGTCGCCATCGCTCCAGACAGCGAGCCCCCGGTCTCCGGGGACATCCACCGCGAGGACGAGGGCCGGGCTGCCAGGCGCTGCGCCGAGCTCCAGCGGAGGCCGAACCGGGACCTCGTGGACCTGGACGATGCCGTCCATCATCGCGACGGCGATGCGGTCCTCTTCGGGGCTGAAGGCCATGGACTGGACCATGCCCGTGCCACCTCGAAGCGTGGCTCGAAGCTGGCCGGTCTGGTGTTCCCAGAGCTCGACGCCGGAGCCGCTGGCGTCGACGACCGCGACCAGGTCCGCGCTGGTCGCGAAGGTGGCGCTGGAGCCGTTGCCAAAGCCCAGGGTCCGGCGGCTCCCATCCAGGCCGACATACTCGCTGGCCCGACCGTAGTCGAAGAGCACGAAGCCGTCGCCGGCGGGCTTCACCGCCCAGCCCGCGGCGTTGGTGTGGAGCACCGTCTCGCCGCTGAGTGCATAGATGTGGAGCCGTCCGTTCTCCCAGAAATACGGAGTGCCGTCGAGGTACCCGAAGGCGTCAGGGCCGTTGGCCCAGAGATCCGTGGCCACGACGCGCTCGGCCCCGTCCACGTTGCGCTCCAGGAGCCCACCCGCGGAGACCAGGTAGCGCCCGCCCTCTCCCGCGACGACCACGGGGACGGACCAGCGGTCGGGCTTGGGCACCTTGGCCAGCCGCTTCCCGTCTGTCACGTCGTAGAGGCCAGGGCGCCCTCGCCAGGACTGGGTGGAAAGCAACGCCCCGTCCGCGGACAGCGTGATGTTGCTGGTGTTGAAGCCAACGTCGAAGCTGCTGATCTCGTTCAACTCTTCGTCATAGACACGGACCAGGCCAGAGGAGCCGAGCGCCGCGATGTGGTCCCCTTCCCAGTGGAGGATCCAGGTCGGATCGAAGGTGGTCTCGACGACATGCAGCGGCGCCGCGAAGGCCGTGCTCAGCAGCAGGATCATGTGAACCTCAGACGCTCTTGATGGTCCCGGTGTAGAAGCCGTCGAGGACCTCCCCGAAGCGGGACTCGATGACCTTGCGCTTGACCTTCAGGCTCGGCGTGAGCTCGCCGGTCTCGATTGTCCAGTCTGCCTCGAGGATGGCGAACTTCTTGATGGTCTCGTACCTGGCGAGGCCAGCGTTCAGCTTGTCGACGGCCTTCTGGACCAACGCGATGACCTTTGGCTCCTTCGACAGCTGAGCGACGGGACGTCCGCCCAGGTCGTTGTCCTCTGCCCAACCGGGAATGGACTCGGCGTCGAGGGTCACCAGCGCGCTGCAGAAGTTGCGGGTGTTGCCATGCACCAGCACGTTGCCGAGGTAGGGGCAGAGGGCCTTGAGCTTGGACTCGAGGGCCTGCGGCGCGACGTACTTGCCGCCAGAGGTCTTGATGAGGTCCTTCTTGCGATCGGTGATCTTGAGGAAGCCGTCCGGGTCGATCTCGCCGATGTCGCCGGTGAGCAGCCAGCCGTCGTCCGTGAGCGTCTCGGCGGTCTTCTCGGCGAGGCCGTAGTAGCCGCGCATGATGCCGCGGCTCCTGAGCAGGATCTCGCCGTCGTCGGCGATCTTGATCTCGGTGCCCCCGACCCCCTTTCCGACGGTGCCGAAGCGGAACTCGTCGGGGCGGTTCACCACGCTGGCCGCGCTGGACTCGGTGAGCCCGTAGCCCTCGCAGATGAGGATGCCCGCGGCGTGGAAGAACTCAGCCATGTCGCGGGACAGGGGCGCGGAGCCGGAGATGAAGTAGCGAATGCGACCGCCGAAGCGCTCGCGCAGCTTGGAGAAGACGAGCCTGTCCGCGATGCGGCGCTTGAACTCCAGCCAGGGACCCGGCTCTCCCCCCTTCTGCTGGATCGCCGAGACCTCCTTGCCCACGGCAAGGGCCCACCGGAAGATGCGCAGCTTGGCGCCGCCGGCGTCTTCGGCCCCCGTGACGACCTTGTTGTAGACCTTCTCGAAGATGCGCGGGGCCGCAGCCATGAAGGTCGGCCGCACGATGGCGAGGTTGTCGATGATCCTGGGGATCCGCCCGTCGATGGCGGTGGGGATGGGGCCGGCGATGATCGCGACCTCCAGGACCTTGCCGAAGCTGTGGCTCATCGGCAGCCACAGAAACTGCTTCTCGTCCTCCTGGAACAGGTCCATCTGCTTGAGCGCCTCGCCCGTGTAGACCCAGCAGTCGTGCAGGAGCTCGACGCCCTTCGGCGTGCCAGTGGTCCCGGACGTGTAGATCAGCGTCGCCAGGTGCTGGGGTTCGATGGCGTCGATCACCCGGTCGAAGTCCTCGGGATCGTTCGCGTCGTACTCGCGGCCGCGGACCTCGACGTCCTCCATGCGCAGGACCCAGCCGTCATCGCTCGCGGTGCCGTCCAGTGTCAACACGTGTTGGACCTGCGGCATCTCCTCGCGCTTCTGCAGCAGCTTCTCGACCTGCTCGTCGTCCTCTGCAATCACCAGGACCGTGCCGGAGTCGTTGATGATGAAGGCGCACTCCTCTGGCGTGTTGCTCGGATAGATGGTCGTGGTCGCTGCGCCCGCGCTCAAGATACCGAGATCGCACAGGATCCAGTCGATCCTGGTCGTACAGAGGATCGCGCACCGTTGTTCTGGCTTCACCCCGAGGGCCTTCAGACCGGAGGCGATCGAACGGACGCGCTCGCCGACGTCGGCCCACTTCATCGTGCGCCAGGCTTCGTTGGCGTCGGGGAAGTAGAAGGCGTCGACGTTCGCGGACTCGCGAACGCGATGGGCCAGCATCGCGGCGACGCTGGCGAAGCCCTGGGTGGACTTCTGGGGGTCCTCGGCCATGGTGACTCCAGGAAAAAGGGGCAAGACGGCCCGTCCCACGTAGCGTGCCAATCACCGCCTCGCCGCAACGGCGCGGGTCGACCAGAGCCGGGCTAACTTCTGCTCATGCTCGTGCTGCTCCTCGCCTGCAACAAGACCTCACTCGAGCTCGCCTGGCAGGAGGGCCTCGAGCTGGAGGACCCGGCCATCCTCGCCGACGAGGGCCTCATCATCACGGTCTCCGAGATGACCATGCGCGGCATGGACGCGGCCAGCGGGGGCACCCTGTGGAGCGCCGAGTTGCCCGAGGGGGTCGGCGGCGCTCCGGTCGTGACCGACGACGACGAGATCCTCCTGTGGAGCGAGATCGGGATCTTCGGCTTCGACACCACCGGCGAGGTCGTCTTCTCTCGCAACGCGGAGATGTTCGTCGAGGTCGACCCGGCGGTCACCGCCGACGGCACCATCCTCGTGATGGGCGAGAACCTCGACAAGGACGCGGCGGTGCTCACGAAGATGACGACCGACAGCGGCGTGGTCTCCCAGGTCGAGTTCGCCGAAGGTCACCCCCTCACCCAGCCCGCCATCGACAGCGAGGGCAACATCTACGTCGTGCTCACCACCGACGGCACGGTCTTCACGCTGGTCTCCCTCGACGCGGAGGGAGAGCTGCGCTGGGAGGTGGAGCTCGCCGAGGGCATCGACGGCAGCGCCGAGATCATCCCGTACGCCGGACTCTGGCTGGTCTCGGGCGGCGTCCTGCAGGAGCTCGACCCAGCCACCGGCGAGGTCCTCGACGACGACGAGGGCGTCTACGTCACCTTCGACGACGAGGGGGCCATCATCCGCTCAGAAGCGCAGCTCGAGATCGAGAACCGCGACGAGGCGGCCATCGAGTTCCCGAACCTCACCTGCGGCCACACGGCCGTGGACGTCGAGGGACGCATCTACGCCGCCTGCGCGATGCCGAACGACCCGGGGCGCACCATCGTCATCGACCTGCGCGAGAAGGTCCGCATCGGGGACCCGGCGGAGTGGGCGGGGGAGACCCAGCTCGCCTCTCCGCTGTTGTGGGAAGACCTCGTCATCTTCCGCCTGGACGCCGGGCTGATCGCCTACAGCGGCGCCGCGCCCCTCGCGGAGGACGCCTGGGCTCGCAGCCGCGGGGGCCTCCGGAACCAGAACCGGGCACCTTGAAGCTCGTCCATCTCTGCGAGCGCTGGCTGGTCGTGGACAAGCCGCCAGGGTGGGTCGTGGTGCCCGGTCGAGGCTCCCACCCGGTGCTCCGAGAGGCGCTCGAAGCCGAGTGCGGTCGGATCTGGGTCGTGCACCGCCTCGACGCTCCGGTCTCCGGGCTGATCCTCTTTGCTCGCACCCGAGACGCCCACCGCGAAGCGAACCGGGCCTTCGAGGCCCGCGCCGTAGAGAAGACCTACGAGGCCCTGACCGCAGGCACTGGGAGCTCCGCGACCTGGGAGTGGCCGCTGGCCCAGGGCAAGAAGCGGGTCTTCGTGGCCGATCACGGCAAGGCCTCCAATACCTGCGCGGTCGCCCTGCGACGGGACGAGCGCGGGCAGCTCTGGCGACTGCGGCCCAGGACAGGGAGGCGTCACCAGCTGCGCGTCCACGCCATGACCGCGGGCCATCCCATTCACGGCGACGCGCTCTATGGCAGCGAGATCAGCTGGAAAGACGGCATCGCCCTGCGGGCCGTCCGCCTGGCGTTGGAGCTGCCTGGACTGCCGCCGTTGCTGGAGGTCCCGGGCCTCTGTGAGACAATCGGGACATGAGCTCCGAATCCCTGGATCAGCAGAACGCGCAGCTGCAGGAGACCTTGAAGCAGCAGCTCGCCGACCTCGAGAAGGCCCGCGACAAGCTCGCCGTCGCCGAGGAGCAGCTCGGGCTCGCCGACGAAGAGGTGGCCCGCGCCGAGCTCGAGCTCGACAAGCGCAAGAAAGAAGGCGAGGAGCTCGAGAAGGCCGCGGAAGAGGCCCAGAAAGAGGTCGAGCGCCGCCGCGCCGAGCGAGACCGCATCAAGGCGGAGATCGAAGCAGAAGAGGTGGAGGAGCAGAAGCGCATCGACGAGCTCACAACGAGAGCCGAGGCCGCGGAGCAGAAGCGCAGCGAGCTGGACGCGGAGATCAAGAAGCTCGAAGCCGAGCAGGCCGACCTGGAGAAACAGCTCATCGACGCCGACGCCGAGATCGACCGCCTGGATACAGAGGACGAGCGCCTCGCCTCCGAGATCGCGGCTCTCGAGCAGGAGCTCGTCGACCTGGACGCCTGATGCGGACCCTGGATGTCCTCCTTCGCTACGGCCCCGGGACCCGCCCGGCTCGCCTGGCCTGCGCGGCGCTGCCGGAGCTCATCTGGACCACGGAGAAGCCCGTCCCCCTCGACCCGGGCGCCGCCGCGGCGCTGGCCATCGCGGCCGAGCTCGACTCGGGGGCCCACTTCGCGGGGGTGGCCATCGCCCTGCGCTCGGCCTTGTCGCTCTACGACGCCCACGTCGACTGGGAGGCCGGCATCGAGGATCTGGAGGACGACCAGGCTCGCGACTCCGCGCTGCGAGCCCTCGGGATCGCGGCCATCGCCGGGGCCCTGTGGCCGGACGACCCCGTCGGCGAGCTGCTGGAGCTGGACCACGGCGAGGCCCTGGTCGACTGGCTCGTCGCGGATCTCGTGCTCAGCCAGGGGACAGAGGACGAGCCACCCGAAGAGGAGCCGCTGACGCGCCTGTTGGGCCACCTCGACGACGTGGATCTCCCAGAGGCGCTGGAGGACCGGGCAGAGCTCGGAAGAGAAGTGCTCGAGGCCCTCGGGCCGGTGATCGACGAACGAGTCACAGACGCCGCGGGCTCCGTGGTCCGCCTCGCCGAGAACATGCGCAGCACCCTCGGGGACGTTCGGTCCGACATCGACGCGCTCACTGCAGAGGCTCGCGAAGCACCGGTCTACGAGGTCCTCGCCGCCCGCCTGGTGGCCGAGCGCGGCGCTGCTGATGCCGAGAGCACCCTCGACGAACCCGTCAAGCCACGACCACCGAGACAGGCTCCGAAGGCTCCGAAGAAGGCCGAAAAGAAGGGGCCGGATCCAAGGGTCTTCCGGCTCGCGGCCATCCTCCACGTCCTCCCAGCCCTGCGAGCCCGCGAGGTAGAGGTCCCAGAGGTCCCAGAGCTGGCTGTCGACCGCTCGGCCCTCGTCCTCGCCGAAGAGGCGCTCGCCGCAGCCGAGGCCCGAGGAGACCAGGGCAGCTTCGAGATGGACCTGGGCGTGCTCGACCGAGCCCGCGAGGCCGCTCGAGGCTCGCTGGAGGCTCGCAACCAGGCTCGACGAGCGGTGCAGACGGCGGAGGCGGCGATCGCATCGACCCAGGCTGACCTCGACCGCTTGCGGCGGAAGCGCAGCGCCAACCGCGCGAAGTCGAAGGTCCTGGTCGAGGCCCGGCTCATGGAGGCCCGCGCCGTCCAGATGCGCGTGCGCGCCGAGCGGGCCGAGGTCGACACCACGCCGATCGAGGCCCGCGTTCGCGCGATCCCCCCGGAGATTCGGACCTGCTCGAAGCAGAAGGAGGATCTCCCCTACATCGTCATCGGCGCCCTCGATGTCGACCAGTGGCCGCTGGACCAGGCCGAAGCGAAGCTCTACGAGGCCGAGAACGAAGCCGGCAAGCACCCCCGCCCGGAGCCCGTCGACACCAGCGCGCTGGAGGCCGCGGTAGCCCGGAGAACGGAGGCCGACAGCGAGGTGAGCTCAGCCCGCGCAGAGCGGGGGAAGGTATGCCAGGAGCTGGCTCGGGCACGCCTCGCCGTCGTCCGCCGCGCCGGGAGCCTGAAGAGCCAGGCGGCGAGGCTGCGCCGTGTCAAGAAGGGCATCGGCTCCGTCGAGGTCGACGAGCGCCCAGTCTCGACCGAGCGCCTCGAGGCTGCCGAGGCCAGCATCGAGGAGGGCTACAAGCTCTACGAGGCCCTGCCCGAGCCGCAGAAGCTGGACACCAGCGACCTCGAGGGGGCCAGGTCCATCCGGGGCCGGAAGCTCCAAGGCAAGCTCTGGGCCCGGCACGCCGCGGTGAACGCGGAGCTCGCCATCGTCCACACGCGGTGGGCGATCGCGAAGATGGTCCCCGAGCGCGCCGCAGCCCTCACGCAGGAGCTCGGCCGGCTAGGCGAGGAGCGAGGCGGCATCGAGCTGATCGAGGTCACGCAGCGCCCGGCCGACCACAGCCGACTCCAGGCCGCCGAGGACCGCCTCGCAGAGGCCACCGCGGTGGAGATCGACGCCCCGACCCTCGACGAGAGCCCGCGGCTGATGGCTCGCAAGGGCCGCCGGACAGCCCTCGAGGCGAAGCTGGAGGCCCTGCGAGACCTGCGCCAGCGCAGCCGCGGTGCTCGCGAGATCAACCTCGCCCTCCGCGACCTGAGCGTCGACCGCGTGGCCGCTCGGGGAGACAGGCTCCAGCTCTGCCGAGAGCTCGCGCGGCTCGGAGAGGAGCCCGACCGCAGCCGTGTGCTGGAGGCGACCACCGCCCTGCGCAAGGCTCGCGAAGAGGTGACGGCCCTGACCGACCGGCTCGCGACCGTGCGAGAGAGAGTCCCGGTGCTCAACG
Organism: Myxococcota bacterium; assembly: GCA_036012755.1. Taxonomy (GTDB): domain Bacteria; phylum Myxococcota_A; class UBA796; order UBA796; family CAJQPC01; genus JAAESX01. Next base: position 98,216 of record DASCPX010000190.1, read on the forward strand.
ACCGCATCGAGGAGCTCGAGGACCGCTACGACGACATCATGAGACTCCGGGGACTCAGGCGCCGGCGGGTCCGCATCATGGAAGAGGACCTGCCCGTGCCTGCGCCTCCTCCCAGGAAGAAGGCCCAGGCCCTGGGCCTGGTCGAAGCGAAGACCACGATGATGACGCCGGAGCAGATCCAGGAGATGTTGGCCGAGCTCGACGGCTGATCGACGCTAGGGCGGCACGACGTCCAAGGGCCGTTGCTGGCCGCTCCTCTGATCAGTCGCCGCTGCAGGTGATGGCCGGGCGGTCCAGCGCCCCGGGAGTACCGACTACCGTTGCTCCCTTCCAGGCCTGGCGGGGTTCACGGGTCCCGGTCGCCGGGGCCCGACCATCACCAACAGCTACGAGCCTCAAGATGGCGGAGAGGGTGGGATTCGAACCCACGGTACGTTGCCGCACACGCGATTTCCAGTCGCGCACCTTCGTCCACTCGGTCACCCCTCCTGGGTCCATCCTGAGCTCGTCATGGTCGCTGGAAGACGCTGTGGAATGAGAGCGGAGAGGGTGGGATTCGAACCCACGGTAGGGAGGTCCCTACAATAGATTTCGAGTCTACCGCCTTCGTCCACTCGGCCACCTCTCCGAAATCTCTACGTCTTCCTGGCCCGCAGCTCCTTGAAGAAGTCACGCAAGATCTCGCTCGCGGCTTCTTGTTCGACCCCCTCGACGACCTCGAAGGCGTGGTTCAGGCCAGCGAAGCTCGAGAGGTCACAGAGGCTCCCGAGGAAGCCTCCCTTCGGGTCGCGCGTGGCGAAGACGACACGCTCGATCCGGGACAGCACCATCGCCCCGGCGCACATCGCGCAAGGCTCCAGCGTCACGTAGACCGTGCAGCCTTCGAGCCTCCAGTCGCCCAGGGCACGCGCCGCTCGCCGAATAGCCGAGAGCTCCGCGTGCCCGGTCGGGTCGTCCTCGCACTCACGCACGTTGTGCGCGACCGCCAGGATGACACCGTTCTTGACCACCACCGCTCCGACCGGGACCTCGCCCCGAGCCGCAGCGGCCCGCGCCTGCGCCAGCGCCACGCTCATGAATCCGTGGTGCGAGTCAGGACCAGACATCTTCCGACCGTCAAAGACCAAGCTCCGAGCCTTGTGGCTGGAGCGCCCGGAACGTATGCTCCGGCCCCTTTGCTGTCAATCCTCCGAACAGCCCTCCGAGCGCGCCTGAGAGCGACAGTGGAGGACGAGTTGCGGCCGCTGAACGAGGCAGCCTCCGGCCTCGAGAAGGCGCTTGAACGACGACGACGGATGATGGCCACGCTCCGCGATCGCGTGGCGGAGCTGGAGGCCATCTCGGCCGGGGACTTCCACGCAGAGATGAGCGTGCACGTCGCCTGGAACCGTCACCCCGGAGTCGCCGAGGTCTTCGCTGGCTACGGGCTCCCAGACTGCCGTAGCTGTCCGGTCGGCGCCGATGAGACCCTCGCCGAAGCAGCCGAGGGGTACGAGATCCCCATCGATCGGCTTCTATCGGAACTGCAAGTGCTCCTCCGGGGTTGATACCCTCCGGATCCGGCACATCCCGAGGCACCCCATGGTCCTGGCGCTCTTCTGCTCCCTCTTCTCCTCCCCCGCGCTCGCTGGAGACGTCACGCTCAAGGCAGAGGACGGGACCAGGATCCACGCGGTCTACACAGAGGCCCGCGAGCCCGTCTCCGGCGTCGTGTTGGTCCACATGGTCAGCCGCAGCGCCAGCGACTACCGCTTCCTGGCGGACAAGCTGCAGGCCCAGGGGATCAGCGCGGTCGCCGTCGACCTCCGCAAGCATGGCGACAACGTGGACGAGGGCGAGGAAGTCGTCATCGAGGACATCGAGTGGAGCTACATGAAGCAGGATGTCGCCGCTGGGGTGGCCTACCTGCGTGCCCAGGGCGTGGACGACATCGCCATCGTCGGCGCCTCGATCGGGGCGAACCTCGCGCTCAATGTTGCGGCGGAGGACGAGGGCATCACGAACGTCGTGCTCCTGTCGCCGGGCATGGAGTACAAGGGGGTCGAGCTCGCCCAGGCCCTGGGGGAGTACGGCGAGCGCCCGCTGCTCTGCGTCGTGAGCCAGGACGACCGCTACTCCGCCAAGACAGGGCTCTTCGTCGAGGCCCAGGCTCGGGGCTACCACAAGCTCGAGATCTACGAGACGGCGGGGCACGGCACCCGCATGCTGAACAAGGCGCCGGCGCTGGAGCCGCTGTTGGTGTCCTGGCTCCTCGGCAGCTACCGACTCTCGGACACGGCCAACGACCGCAGCGAGGGTCTCACCACCGGCGACACCACGAAGGTGGAGACCGAGGGCACCCGCATCAACGAGTGATCGCCCTGGGACGGGACCCGGCGCTCCTGGCGGGCCTGGTCCCAGCCTCTGCCTGGCCGATGGGTCAGCGACCCTACGTGGAGGCCAGCCTCGAGCTCGATCTCGAAGCCACCCTGGGGGGCCCGGTCGAGGCGCTCGTGGCCCGGACCGAGAGAGCCGCCGTGCCCCTGATGCGTTCCCGCAGCCAGTCCGCTGTCGCCGCTGTGAACCTCGAGCAGCTGTTGTTCCGACAGTGGAGACAGCTGGGCGGCGCTGGCCTCGGCCCGGTCGTGGACCTGGTCTTCCTCCCTGCGCTGCGAGCGGCTGGGATCCGGCTGGACGAGGTCATGTTGCTGACCACCCCCCTGTCCTATGAGTGCTCGCCCTTCTTCGCCCAGGGCATCGACCGGCGAGCTGCCTTCTCGGACCTGGTCGAGGGGCTCAAGGCCACGGCCCGCGAGCAGCACCTGGCCCTCGCAGCGCTGGACCCGGCGGACACCGCCTCTGCTGAGCTGGACGGCGTCCTGGAAGAGGCCGGCTTCCAACCGGTGCTGCTCCTCGACGAGTACAGGCTCGAGCTCGGCGAGGGGGACTTCGAGAGCGGCTACCTCTCGCGCCTGCCAGGCCGGGCACGCAACATGGTCCGGCGCGAGCGCAAGGTCGACGCGTGCGTGGAGACCGTGCCGCTGAGCTCGCTGCCCACAGAGGACCGCGCCAGCATCGCCGAGCTCTACCGCGCCACCTGCGCGCGACACGGCAACGGCTGGGTCGACATGGGCGAGGACCAGCTCGAGAGGCTCTCGGCCCTGCCCGGCGCTCTGGGCCGAGCTGGGCCACAGGGACCACTACCGCCACAAGCGAGCGGGGCTGAGCCAGGGACGCTTCTTCCGACTGACCGACGACAACGAGGAGACCTCGGTGAACGTCCCCGTGCTGGAGCCATTCGTCCGGAGCTCCTCGCTGGAGCTGCGACGGAGCCCGCGTGGCTACGAGATCTGCGAGGGCGACGAGGTCCTCGCGCCGGTCCAACCCTTCCCCTGGCCACGCTGGTACGAACGCTCCACGTCCAGCGCTCAACCGATGTGCTCGGTGGGCTCGGCCCACTGCGATACCAGCCTCTACACGGCCATCTTCCAGAACGGCTGCAGCTGGTGGACCGAGTCCGACAAGTGCGCCTTCTGCGCCATGAAGATCGACGCGAGCTCGCAGTGGCGGCGGATCGAGCCCATCATCGAGGTGGTCGCCGTGGCCCTGGAGGAGAACCCCGGCGCTGAGCTGTCCTTCGGTGGCGGGACCACGCGGAGCTCCGACCGGAGCACGAAGCACAAGGCTGACGCCATTTCATCGCTGAAGCGCGAAGTCGACCTCCCGGTCTGCGTGGAGATCGCCCCTCCGGACACGGACCAGTGGCTGGATCGCCTCGCGGACGCCGGATGCGACTCGGTCTTGATGAACCTCGAGCTGTGGAACCCCCAGCTCCGCAAGCAGCTGATGCCCGGCAAGTCCGAGATCACCCGCGAGCGCTACCTCGCGGCCTGTCGCCATGCGGCCGGCGTCTTCGGTTCCAGCCAGGTCTCCAGCCAGATCATCGTCGGGTTGGAGCCCCACACCGACACGCTCGAGGGCATCGCCGCCCTCGCCGACGCAGGGGCGATCCCGCTGCCGGTGGTCTTCCGCCCGCTGCCGGGCACCCCCCTCGAGGACCACCCCGAGCCTGAGGTGGAGCAGGTGATCGAGGTCTTCGAGTTCACCGAAGAGCTGCTGCGAGGGACCGCCCTGGACGGCGCAGAGACCCTCAGCGGCTGCGCCCTCTGCGGCGCCTGCTCGGCTCACCGATGAGGGCCCTGCTGCTCTGTGCTGGACGCGGTCGACGCTTCGACGGGGCGCTCGGAGACCTCCCCAAGGTCCTGCTGGAGGTGGTGCCCGGCGTGACGCTCCTCTCCAGGCACCTCCGGACCTTCGAGCAGGTGGGGCTCGACGGCGTCACCGTGGTGGTGGGCTACGAAGCGGACCAGGTCCGAGCTGCCCTTGAAAGCTCGCTGCCCATCGAGGTCGTGGTCAATCCTCGCTTCTCGGAGGGCTCGATGATCTCGCTGGCCTCCGCGGAGGGGACGCTCTGCGCCGGCACCTCGATCGTGATGGACGCGGACGTGCTCTACGACGAGGCCTTCATGGACGATGAGATGAAGATCGCGCTGGTGGACGGGAGGGTCCACCACCTGTCGAAGAGGCTGGAGGCGGCAGACTACGAGGCTGTGGGTCGAGGACCTGGGTTCTAATAAATCTCGCCTACTTGGGGGCGACTCCTAGTGCAGACCATGAAGCTGATGGACGAGGCCGGACTCGGACACCTCGAGTACGAGGACGCGATGAACCGGACCTTCAGCGAGGTGGAGGTGCGACCGGTGTCGACCGAAGAAGATCCCTGGACCGAGATCGACAACACTGCGGATCTCGAGCGCGCGAGGGAGGCGATCTGGCCCCGCCTCTGAGCTTCGAGGCGACGCTGAAGCCGAGGGAGGTGGAGACCTGGCTGGACCTCTGGTTCTTCCGTCCCCTGGCCTACGGGGTGGTCCGCCTGGCCTGGCCGACACCGATCACGGCGAACCAGCTCACTGGCCTGAGCCTCATCACCGGCGCCGCGGCGGCCCTCTGCTTCCTCTCGACCGAGCGGCCCTGGGTGCTCGCTGGGATCGGCCTGATGATGTCCTACGCCGTGCTCGACTGCGCCGATGGGTAGCTGGCTCGGGCACGGGGCACCTCGTCGCGGCTCGGGCGCATCCTGGACGGCTCCAGCGACTACGTCGTGGGACTGCTCAGCACAGCCACCCTCGGCTGGCACCTGTGGGTCCTCGAAGGGACCTGGAGCCTGCTGGCGGTGCTGGTCGGCATGTTCGCCTTCGCCATCCAGGCGGTGGCCTACGACGGCTTCAAGAACCGCTACCTGCGCCTGTCCGGGGCCTCGGTTCAGGAGGGCGAGGACCTCGAAGAGGCCAGGGCGGAGTTGGCCGATGCGACCAGCTTCGTCGAGGTCGCGGCCCTACGCGCCTATGTGACCTTCTTGCGGGTCCAAGGGGTGCGGCCACAGCCGAGGGAGACCGGGGATCCCGCCCGGGTCGTCTCCCTCGCCCGGGCCTCTGCGTGGCTTGGGCCCTCGACACACATCTTCCTGCTCTGCGCCGCGGCGCTCGCGGGTGAGCTCTTCGCCTACTTCGTCCTGCGGGCGGTGCTGAGCTCCCTCGCGCTGGGCCTGATCACCATCGCCTGGAGGGCGCGAACCCGGGTGGGCTGACGGCAGACCTGCCGCCTCAGCTCGCTCAGCTGAAGCCCGAGGACTCGCACTGCTCCCGCTTGGCGGGGCTGCAGCCCTGGCTCGGCCTGGCGCTCAAGGTCGCGAAGGCCGAGAGCTCCTTGTCCGCCTCTGCCTTTCCGCACTTGGGACAGGCGATCTCCGAGTCGGCCGTGCCCATGCGGACCAGCTCCTCGAAGCGCTCGCCGCAGTGACGGCACCGGTATTCGTAGAGGGGCACCTCGCCAGGATAACGCGGCTCGACTGAGCTACGGCTGGGAGGAAGGCAGAAGTGTAAGCTCTCGACGTGCTCCTCCTCCTGCTGTCCTGCAACTCCGAGTACGAAGGCGACGACACCAAGACCGCTGACTGGTGGATCTCCGAGATGGAGGCCGAATACGCCGGCGCCGCCGCCTCCCACAGCGAGGACAAGCTCGTGCCCAAGTACTACCTGACACTGACCCACAGCCTCCAGCTGGACTTCGTCGAGCAATGATCTGGCTCGCGCTGGGCTGTCTCCGCGCGGTCCAGCACATCCCAGAGAGCCACCCCGAGACCTGGACCGGTCGCCTCGAGGTCGCGGTCCCTGCCGGCTGGGAGCTGGTCCGCAACGTCCGCGGTCCACTCGGACAGCACCTGGCGCTGCACGGCCCAGATGGGAGCAGCATCACCATCGACCTCCTCCGCGAGGACGCCCGAAGCCGGGAGCTGCCCCTGTCGGTCGTGGTCGACACCTACGCTGTCGAGCTCGGGCGTGGCAGGGGCATCGAGAGCGACCACCACGCCCAACACCAGCTCGAGGTGGCCGAGCGCTCAGCCTGGGCGACCACCGTGGAGAGGCGGGTCGGTCCCCACACGCGCACGGCGAGCACGGTCGGGCTGCGCGGAGAGAAGGTGGTGGTCTTCCTGACGCTGCACGCGAACTCGGAGGACTCCTCGCTGGCCTGGGAGCAGGTCCTGACCTCCTTCGATCTCCCGCTGGATGCGCCGCCGGAGACCCCGCCCTTCGCAGAGGACCTGGCCGCCGAGCGGCGCCTGGACTCGGGGAAGCTCGATTGAGCCTGCGCCGCGTCCGCGAACAGCCGGGAGGCGGAGTCGAGGCGCTCCGCGAAGGCGCTCGGGTCACGCTGTGGCCAGGCAAGGCGCCGGGGCGGCCTCCAGAACACCCCGGTCTCGCCTGGCCGATCGAGGAGGGCTGGCTCCACGAACAAGGGGTATGGCTCGAACACCGCCCCCAGGGCGCACGGCTCGGGGAGCTCAGAGACCAGCTGGCCCCAGCAGAGGTGGAGCTGGTGCTCCAGCACCTGGCGGGCGCGCTGGCGGCGCTGCACGAGGCCGGACAGCACCATGGCTCGGTGGACGTGGAGCACGTCGTGGTGTCCCATCGTGGACGCGCCGTGCTCATCGGCCTCGGCCAGCGAAAGGGCTCCAGAGTGGCCGACAAGCGCGCCCTGGGCCTGCTCCGGGTCGAGCTGAGCTCCCCCTCGGCCGCGCCGCCGCCCGTGCCTGGCGAGGCGACGGCTGCCTCCCTCGGAGCTCGCAGTCGCGCCGGCACCGCGGAGCTCCCTGCGAACACCGAGACGATCCCCTTCCGGACCGCGGGCGCCTTCGACGAGGTCCGCCTGGACCTTGGCCCCGACCGCTATGGCCGCGGCCTGCTGGACCGCTGGGCGACCGGACACAGCCTCAGCGGAGCCCACACCGGCGCCATCGAGTGGACCCGCCCGGGTGATGAGCACGAGGAGCAGACGGAGAGCTCCGCAGCCCTGCTGACGCGGCTCGTTTCACCCCCCGAGCGCCCCCCGGATCCGCGACGCTTCGCTGCGGTCGAGGGTCAGCCCAGCGAGGAGATCAAGGCCCTGGTCGCCAACGAGCCCCTGGAGCCCCTGCCGCTGCCGAGCGCGACCCGGAGACGCCCGCTCCCCGCCCCCCTTCCAGAAGACAACACGGACGAACCGACCCGTCCGACCGCCATCGCCGAAGAGGTCAGCGAGACCGCACTTCGGGTCGTCGCCGTCTTGCTCATCGCCGCCCTCGTCGCCGTGGCGATCGTGCTCGCTTGGATTCTGGGGACCTAGGCGGGTAGACCTCGCGGACCTCGGCCCGGAAGGCCTCGAAGCTGCCCTCGACGATGGAGCCGCGCATGCGCCCCATGAAGTCGCAGAACCAGTGGATGTTGTGGAGCGTGGCCAGGGTCGCGCCGAGGACCTCGCCGACCTTGAAGAGGTGGTGGAGGTAGGCGCGCGTGAAGTTCTGGCAGGTGTAGCAACCGCAGCTCGAGTCCGGCGGGTACATGTCGCGCTTGTAGCGGCTGTCGGTGACCCGCATCCGCCCGCGCGAGGTGTAGAACATGCCGCTGCGGGCGTGCCGCGTCTGGATGACGCAGTCGAACATGTCGATACCTCGGGCGACGCCCTCGACGAGGTCGAGCGGCCTGCCCACCCCCATGAGGTAGCGAGGATGCGCCTCGCTCATGTGGCAGGTCGTGTACTCGAGGACCTCGCACATCTTGTCGTGGCCCTCGCCCACGGACAGGCCGCCGATGGCGTAGCCGTCGAAGTCGATCTCGCGGATCTGCTCACAGGACTGCTTGCGGAGGTCGGGCCAGAACCCGCCCTGCACGATGCCGAAGAGCGACTGGTCCTGCCGGCTGTGAGCCTCCTTGCTCCGGCACTCCCAGCGCGTGGTCCGCTCCACGCTCCGCTCGGCGTATGTGCGATCCGTGCCGAAGGCGAGGCATTCGTCGAAGACCATCGCGATGTCGGCGCCCAGCTTCTGCTGGATGTCCATCGCGATCTCCGGGGACAGGAAGGTGCGCTTGCCGTCGACCGCGTAGCCGAAGGTCACGCCATCCTCTGTGACCGTCTTCTTGTCGAGGGAGAAGACCTGGAAGCCTCCCGAGTCCGTCAAGATCGGTAGTTCGACGCCCATCATCCCGTGAAGCCCGCCGTGCTTCGCGACGAGGTCCTCGCCCGGCCGCTGGTGCAGGTGGTAGGTGTTCGCGAGGATGATCTGCGCCGGAGTGCTGGCGAGGTGCTGCGGAGAGAGCGTGCGAATCGCCCCCTGGGTGCCCACCGGCATGAAGACCGGGGTCTCGATCTCCCCGCGCGCCAGGCTCAAACGACCCGCTCGCGCCTGCCCGAGACAGGCCTCGACTTCGAACTTCACGGGGCAGGTCATGGGCCCGACTAACCCGCCGGGGTAGTATTCCCGAGCCTAGGCACAGGCCCCGAGGACGACCGGAACAAATGGGATCGCCGACTCCCTCGCGACCGCCCCCTTTCCCACCAGGAATGGAGCTCGCGAAGCACTTCCGTGTAGAGGCGCTCGTGCGCCTCTCAGAAGGGCGGATGTTCTACCTGGTCAGCGACGACCGGAGCGATCAGCCGACGCGCAAGTGCTGGGAGTGCGGGATTGCCGAGACCCCACGCAGCTCCGCCGTCTGCACCGGCTGCGGCCACGCCTTCGACAGCCGCACGCAGTTCCTGATGTCGGTGCGCTGGGATCCGGCCGGCTTCGAGGCCTACGCGAGGTTCTTCGAGAAGCGCTTCAAGCACCCCGGCATCCTCCACCCCGACGACGTCTTCGTGCACCAGAACGTGCTCTGCAGCGTCGTGCGATACCGGGGCGAGGCGCTCCTGCTCGACGAAGCCAGCCCGCTGAACCCGGAGAAGGTGCTCAACATGGGCCAGCGCTTTGCTGGCCTGCTCGCCTACCTCCACCACAACGGCGTCAGCCTGGCCCGACTCACCCACGCCAACATGCTGATCCGGCGGGAGGAGGGGCGGCTCTTGCTCTTCGATCCCGACGTGGCCGCTGTCTACGAGGGGCCGGTACCGGACACGATGCGTGGAGCCGAGCTCCGCGACCTGGGAGAGATGCTCCGCCGGTTCACACCGGTGAACGTGAACCGCCTGCGGGACTTCTTCGCGATGGCCGAGGAGGGAGCCTTCGCCAACCCGCTCGAGCTCGGCCGCGGCATCGAGGAGCTCTTCGACGAGGTCGGCGAGTTCCAAACGATGCCCGGGATCGCGGCGATGACGGATGTCGGCCTCGCCCGCATCCTCAACGAGGACAACTGGGGCTGGGTGCAGCTCCGCGAAGGGGTCTACCTCTACGTTGTCGCCGATGGCATGGGCGGCCACGACTCCGGCGAGGTCGCCAGCGACGTCGCCACGCGTACGATCTGCCGCGTCGCACGGGAGCGCTTCGCGAAGATGGAGAGCCTGTCGCCGGAGAAGATGGAGAACATCCTCGACGAGGCCTTCCAGGAAGCCAACAACACCGTCAAGTCCACAGCCGAGGCTCGCGGAAACGACATGGGCACGACGCTGGTCGCCCTGCTGGTCGCCGGCAAGACGGCGCTCATGGCCAACGTCGGCGACAGCCGCGGCTACCTCTACCGCAGCGGCGAGCTCCACCAGATCAGCAAGGACCACAGCCTGGTGGCGAAGATGGTCGAGGCAGGCAAGATCACCGCCGAAGAGGCACGCACGCACCCGCACAGCAACATCCTGCTGCGCACGGTCGGCACGGAGCGCAACGTCGAGATCGACGTCTTCAAGATGGACCTCGACCAGGGCGACCGCATCCTCATGAACTCCGATGGCCTCTGGGGCGAGGTCGAGGACAGCGCCATCGAGGAGCTCCTCACCCAGTACGACGACCCTCGGATCTGCGCACGGGAGCTGGTCCGTGCCGCCCACCACGGCGGCGGAAAGGACAACGTGACCCTGATGATCGTGGGCATCGACTGAGCCCTGTCGGGGGGCCTGATCAGTAGGCGCTGCCGGGGGCGTCCCGGTACACCCACAGGGCCGCGACCCCGCCGACGACCAGCGCGCTGGCTGCCCACGGGCCCCAGCGGAGGCGCTCGTAGGGTGGCGGCGGAGGCTCCGACAGCTCGACCTCTACGAGGGTCTCGCTGCCCGGGTAGATCATCACCGCGGCGAAGAAGGGCAGCCTGCCCTCGCGCTCGATGCGCAGGACGTGCTTCCCGGCGGCGATCGGATCGGCGGTCCAGGGCCCGCTCACCAGCCCGTAGTCGGTCCCGTCCAGCTCCAGCACGTAGGGACTGGGAGAGACCTCCAAGACCAGGCTGCCGTGGCCGAAGAAGAGGTCCTCTGCGAGGTCCAGGGGTGCCCCCCCGGTCCGAGGCAGGTGCGTGGTGACGGTCCGAAGAGCGGGCGCTCCGACATCCACGATGAGCAGGTGGACCCGCGGCCCGACCCAGTCCGGTTCCAGCCGGGCCACGACGACCTGGTCGACCCCGAGCCGCCTCCCGGTCTCGATCCAGCAGCTGGATCGCTGACCGCACTGCTCGACGAGATCAGCTGGAGGGTGGCCCAGGCGCCCCTCGGTCAGCTCGGGAGAGAGCACCTGGTAGCGCCCCGAGTCCTGAAGAAGCGCTCGCAGATCCGTCTCCGTGCGAGCGACGGATGAGAGCGCGACCTCCTCGTCCGCGGAGACCACGACCGCCGCTCGGACCAACAGCGGCGCAGCCCAGGCGGCGGTATTGAGTAGGGCGAACATGGGGTTAGGGTCTATCCGATGCACGTCCCGCCGCTCGCCATGGAGATCGCCCGGAAGGTCGCCGAGGCCGGAGGTCGAGCCTACCTCGTCGGCGGCTGCGTCCGGGACCACCTCCTGGGCCTGCCACCAAAGGACATCGACATCGAGGTCCACGGCCTCGACGACCTGTACGCCCTGTTGCAGCCGCTCGGCACCGTCAACGAGGTGGGCCGGAGCTTCGGGGTCTTCAAGCTGACGCGTGGTGACCTGGAGCTGGACGTCGCCATTCCGCGCCGGGACTCGAAGGTCGGCCCGGGCCACCGCGGCATCGAGGTGCGAGGGGATCCGCACATGGGCCTCGAGGCTGCGGTCCGACGGCGCGATCTGAGCATCAACTCGCTGCTCTACGATCCACTCACTGACGAGATCATCGACCTCGCAGGCGGGTTGTCTGACCTCGACGCCAAGGTCCTTCGAGAGGTGGACGCGGCGAGCTTCGCAGAGGACCCGCTGCGCGCCCTGCGGGTTGTGCAGTTCGCCGCGCGCTTCGGCTTCGATGTCGCCCCCTCACTGCAGCGGATCTGCCGGGACGCCCAGCTCGACGAGCTGCCACCCGAGCGCATCCGTGGCGAGCTCGACAAGCTGCTGTCGGTCTCCCCCAGGCCCAGCGTCGGTCTCCGCTGGTTCGGAGAGCTCGGCCTGGCGGCGAAGGTGCTCCCAGCGCTCGCCCCCGACGAGGCCCTGGGCGAGGTGCTGGACCGCGCGGCGTCGATGGAGCGCTCGCCGCAGTTGATGTACGGCGCGCTGCTGCATCGGCTGGGCCCCGCGGCGTGGGAAGACAGCCTCCAGCGCCTTCGGCTCTTCGAGCGCTCCGCTCCGCGTGGCCGGCTGGCAGCTGGCCTCGCGTTCACGCGCTCCGAGCGCACCGCCAGTGCGTGGCGCCGCCTCGCCGACACCACGCCCGCCGCTCTGGCGGCTCAGCTGCGGGCGGCGATCCTGGCAGAGGACCTCGACGAGCTACGGGCCGAAGCGGAAGCCGCGGGCGTGCTCGAGGGTCCCCTCCCCGTGCTCCTCCGTGGACACGACCTGCGTGCCCTGGGCGTGGTCCCGGGACCCCGCATGGGTGCGCTCCAACGGCGCCTCCGAGGGGCCCAGCACGAAGGTGTCGTCGATGACGTCGAGGAGGCGAAGGAGCTGGTCCGCGGCTGGATCGCAGCTGGCGACGAGCCCTGCTAAGGTGCCGCGCATGCTTCGCTGGATCGCACTGACGGGACTCGCTCTGACCCCGGTCGCCTTCGCCGAAGAAGCCCCGGTCGGCCTCGAGGTCCACACGGACGTCCGCGACTCGTACGTGGCCGGTGAGCCGGTGCTCGTGCGCTTCACCATCAGCAACCCCACCGGCGACAAGGCGAGCTTCGCCGACCTCGCCAACCGGCCGCACCTGGTCCGCTTCGACCTCGTCGGACCGGGCGGCAAGAAGCAGACCTGGTTCAACACGCCCCCTCCCGAGGACACAGGCCAGCGCTGGGAGATCGTGTCCCGCGGCCAGCGCAAGGTGCTGCTCCAGATCCCCTCCAGCCAACGCCTGAAGCCGGGTCGCTACACCCTGACGATCCGGATCCTGGACGAGTCCGGCGAGGTCGTGCTCGATCCCCACAGCATCGAGCTCGCGCCCGCTGACCCGCTCTCCGGGACCCTCGTCCACGACGAGCTCGGGCTGGAGCGCGTGGGACACCAGCAGGCCTGGGTCCAGCGGAACCGCGTGGGCTACGACCTCTACCTGCACCACGCCGACGGAGCCAACGCCGGGCGCACGATCGCCGACTACCACCTGCTCCAGCTCGACGGGCCCGTGGAGCCGACCTTGTCGCTGGCCCGACCGACCGAGCGGTGGGACCGCCACATCTACTGGCAGGACGGAGACAAGGCCCTCACCTGGGTCCACCTGGAGGGCAACGAGGCCAGCGCACCGCCGCGCACGGTGACGCTCCCCTACCCCCGCATCGAGGCTCTTGGACGAGGCGCCACGGACGCCGCGGGAGGGCTCCACATGCCGGTCTGGATACCCGGGCCAGGCGGCGGCGCTGGCGAGCTGCGCGTCGTGTCGGTCACGAGCGAGCCTCGCTTCCGGCTGGTCACCCGCCTCGAGGCCCCGCCCCCCTGGCTCGCCACGGAGATCGACAGCGCGGGCAACCTGCGCATGCTGCTCGAGGTCGACGGAAACCTGGACCTCTACACCCTGGCCGGCGCCTCTGACCTGCCCGCGATCGGCAAGCGCCTCGTGAAGAACGCGCCCGATGACGAGGGCCAGAGAGCTGGCACCCCTGTGATGGCCGAGTTCGGCTACCTCGACGACACGGAAGAGGGCGGCGGGCTGGCGGCCTTCGTGCTGTTCTCGACCGAGGCAGGCCTGGTGGGCCGCTGGGTGGGCCTGGGCGGCGAGCCTCGCGGGACCATGGTCCCCCTGGTCGTCCCCACCGGGGCGGAGCTGGTCGACCTGCTGCCCATCTCGCGCGACGACTACGTGCTGCTGGTGCGCAGCGCGGAGGGCGTGCTCACCGCGCTCTCACCTGGCGAGACTCCGATCGCCGTCGCCACGGCCACTGATGGCGGCCTGCTCACCAACGGCGACCAGGTCCTCGTGCGCACGCTGGAGCCCGGAGGGCCCTACGTGCTCCACGCCGTAAGGTAGCTCAGCCCTCTTCTTCCTCGAGATCGTCGTCGGCGAAGGCGTCCGGGTCGAACTCGCCGCACTGCGACGGGAAGCTCATGTCGGCGATATCGAAGTTGCCGTTCTTGGCCGTGCCTGCTTCGTAGTCGATGGTCCAGCCGTAGTTGTTCCCTTCGAGACGGGCGCAGCCGGTGTTGTCCGGGTTCAGGTCTGACGTGCACTCGCACCACACGGAGTGGTGGTCCATCGCGAAGACTGTCTCGAAGACCTCGAAGCCAGGTGCGTCGGTCTCCATCGGCAGCAGGTGCTCGACCTTGTTGTCGCCGAACTTGCTCGACAGCAACTCGTCGAAGATGTCGCTGCAAGCGCCACCCTCGCCGACGTCGTAGACGTTGATGGCGTAGTCGAGCTTGAAGTCGTCCAGCGGAACGCTGAAGGTGTTCAGGAGGATCATGTAGCTGCGGTCGGGGTGCAGCGCCGTCTCGATCGTGCAGTACTCCGGTGCGCCACGACCAGCGGCGGCGCCAGGTCTGCCGTTGATGTCGAGCATCGTGCACTCGTTGTACTCGATGGCCGTCTCGGTCCCGAGGGAGTCCTCGTAGATCTGCTCGAAGTCGCCGATCTCGAAGCCCGGTGTGCCCGTGTAGTAGCCGGCGAGGCCCACCTGGATGTCAAGGTCTCCGTCGTCCGTCGCGTTGTCCGGCCAGGTGAAGGCGTTGTTCGCGCCGTTCGTCGCGACCGACTGGTTCCAGAAGACCGACTCCGGGTCGACAATGATGCACAGGTCCGAGCCGGTGGCGGTGACCGTCGCGGTGACCCCGCCGCGAGTGCCCGTGGGCGCCGGACCGACGGTCTCGTAGCGGGCGTACTGCTCGATGTGGTTGTCGCGGTCGTCCACAGGCACCACCTCGAGCTCGCCGAGGTGCACGATGCCAGGGAAGCCGTCGATGCTGTCCGGCACGTACTGGAGACCGGAGCGATCGCAGGCGCTGAGCGCGCCGAGGGCGACGACCAGGATGGGAATACGGCCCGTGGAAATGAGTGAGCGCATCAGTCCTCCAGCTCGGAACCGACAAGGTAGTTGATCTCGAGATCGACCTCGTGACCGGACTCGCGGAAGGCGTCGGCGTCCTCGAAGTCGATGGTGGGAGCGTCGTCGACATCGACCACGTAGTCGCCGCCGCCGATGAACTCGCCCGGGGTGTTCAGGAGCGTCCAGCGACCGGTGCCGTAGCGGTAGTCGTTGGTGTACTCGGCGTTGGACTGACCAATGGTCTCGTCGCAGGTAGAGAACTGGAAGTTGCCGTCGTTGGCGCTCGGCACGTCGACCCAGCCCCAGATGGACATGCCTGGCTTGTAGTTGGCATGCCAGAGGTTGAAGTCCGCCTCGAAGTCGCCGTTGGAGTTCTCCACGAAGTCCAGGCCGTCCTCTCCGGAGATCCAGGCCATCTCGTAGTCGGCCGTGATCTCGAAGAGCTCGTAGCAGCTCTGGCGCATGTAGTCGCCGCTCTGCACGGTGTTCCCGTTGTCGTCCACGACCGGGTCGTGCACGTAGTTCTCGAACCAGTCCAGCAGGTCGTCGTAGTCGACGAAGCGACCGGTGACGACGCGGCAGACCACCGCCTGGTAGCAGGCGTAGTCGAAGCGACCGGCGGTGCCGCCACCGTAGGGGTAGGTGTCAGGAGGCAGGTCCGAGTCGATGACGGGGCCGACCTCTGGGTGGGGGAAGCCGTACTCGGCCGGGATCGTGACCAAGGGGTAGGCGCCGATGATCACCGGACCGATGTTCCGGCGGTCGACGACCTCTGTGGTCTCGCCCGTCGCCGGGTCGGTCACGTTCCGAGCCGCTGCCGCCCTGGGGATGGTGACTGTGCCGCTGATGTCCGCCGAGTTCAGGTGCTCGTCGAAGCTGCAGCCGATGCTGAGGAGAAGGAGCATGGTCGCCTCTAGAAGTCGTAGGTGAGCCCGACCACGAACTCGATCGGGTCCTGGCGGTACACGGTCACCCACCGGTTCTGCGTGTAGACGTACCCGCCACTCATCACCGCGGGCTGACGGGCGTTGAACACGTTGGAGAGCTCTGCTGATGCAGTCAGCTCGCCCTTGCGGACGTCGATGGCCTGCTGGACCTGGAGATTGAGCCAGTAGTACGGCTCGGTCCGGGTGTAGGTGCCGAGGTCCTGCTTGAGGATGGAGGAGCTGCCGTAGCCGGAGCCGTAGTAGTACCGGGACACCGGGTACCCGCTGAAGTAGAAGCCCGCGATGCCGAGGGTCGTGGTCCAGGGGTCGGTGCGCGGGATCTCCCAGGCAGCCTGGAGCTTCACCTGGTGGCGCCGGTCGGTGCCGAGGTTGCCGTAGGCGTACTCGAGCTGCGGGGGCACGGCGATGTTCATACCACCACCGCTGAGCACCGTTCCGCGGGACACGACGTAGGAGTACGTCCCATAGAAGAGCCAGCGGTCGGCGAAGTACTTCCTCAGGTAGACGTCCGTCTGGTAGTAGTCCCGCCGGGAGACCGAGGGCGTCCGCATCCGGTAGAAGGTGTCGTAGGTGCCGTTGCCGTGGCCGATGTCACCAAAGCCGTCCTCGTCCCAGTACCAGTTGGTCTCGTCGTAGACGTGCACGTTGCGGGTGAACTTGGCGATGAAGCTGGTGCCGAGCACGATCTCGTTGACGACGATGCGCTCACCGCCGACGGTGAACTCGTCCGAGTGGGGCGCTGTGGTCTCGTCCCAGACGCTGAAGTTGCCCGGGTCGACCGGAGAGACGCTGTATGAGTCGCCGGCCTTGTTGCCGTAGACGTCGAAGTACTCGCCGAGGAAGAGCTTGGAGCCGATGTCCCACTGGCCCTGGTAGAAGCCGGTGCCCATCGAGCCGATGCTGTTGAAGCGCCCGTAGCCGCCAGTGATCTTGGTCTGCTCGTCGCCCCAGGGATCCCAGGCCGCGTAGAAGCGAGGACCGAAGACGCCGTAGTTGAGGAAGGCCTCGTAGACATCGTTCCGCGAGATCGAGCGGTCGTAGCGAACGCCGTAGCGGAAGGTCAGGTTGTCGATCGGCTTGTAGACATCCTGGGCGAAGACACCGTAGTTCTCCGCGGTGGTCGTGTACCTCAGGGTGTCCGAGGTCTCGACCCAGTAGTAGTTCTCGAAGGTGTCGGGAGCGTAGGACACCACGTTGAGGTCGACGTAGTAGACGTTGCCGATGTAGCCGAGGATCCGGTTGTGCTCGTCGCTGGCTGCGGACACGCCGACCTTGAAGTCGTGGCTTCCGGGCAGGAAGGGCAATGTGCGCTGCACGAGGGAGAGCTTGGTCTGGACCTGGCGCCGGAAGCGATCGTCGAACTGGTAGAAGTAGTAGTTCTGCGAGTTGAAGGCGTTGGACAGGCCTAGTCGACCAGGGGTCTCGAGGTCGATGGTGTTCTCGAGCTCGTCCGGATCACAGGGGTGGTAGCCGAGGTCCTGGTCGTGGGTGCAAGGCACGCCAGAGGTCTCGATGTAGCTCTTCGACCAGGTGAGCTTGGTGTCGAGGATGGCGTCCGGGGTGATGAACCAGTCCCACTGGAGCGAGGCGACCACGCCCCCCTGGGCCTGCCGCGACTGCGCGGACGGATCGACGAAGCGGTCGCCCTGCTGCAGGTTGTCGACCGTGGTCGGGTCGGTCTGCATGAAGACCTGGAAGCGGTGCGACGCGCTGGGCTGCATCGTGAGCTTGCCGAGCACGTAGTGGCCCTCGTAGTCCCGCGGCAGATCGATGCCGACGTTGGAGAGCAGTGAGCGGACGCCGCTGTAGCTGATGATGAACCAGGCCTTGTCGCGCACGATCGGGCCAGAGACCTTCGCGCCGATCCGGTAGCTCTGGGACTGGCTGTCGAAGCCGGTGGGGGCGAGCTGCACGCCGTCGGCGGCAAAGCGGGCGTCCATCTTGGGCGACCAGTTGCCGTTGGAGTAGTAGATGTTCGTCTGGAACTCGAGGGTGTTGCCGCCGGTCTCCGTGACGATGTTGACGATGCCGCCGAGGTTGGTCGGGTACTCGGCGTCGAAGGCGCCGGTGATGACCTCGAGCTGCTCGATGGCGTCGAAGTTGAAGTTCAGCGAGAACGTGCCGGTGACGGGGTCGGTGACGTTGATCCCGTCGATCATGTAGGTGTTCTCGTTGTAGGCCGCGCCCGCCATGTTGGCGTTGCCGGTCCCGATGACTCCCGGGGCCGCCTGGAGGGCCTGCAGGTAGTCACGCCCCGTCGGAACCCGCTCCAGGAAGTCCTTCGTCAGGACCGTCGACCGAGCGACCTGCTCGGTGTCGATCGCTGGCCGTTCCTCCTCGACGATGATCTCCAACTCGGCAGACTGCACGACCATCTCGATCGTCAGCGGCACCGTCTTTCCGATGAGGACCTGGATGTTCGGGTACTCCTTCGTCGCGAAGCCGGGCATCTCCGCCCGCACGAGGTAGATCCCGGCTGGGAGCTTCGTGAAGAAGAACCGACCCTGGTCGTCCGTGATCTTCTGCTGAGCGCCGCCGATCAGGTTGTCGGAGCTGATCGTGATGGTGACGCCGGGAATCTCGAGGCCGCCGTCGTCGAGCGTCACGCCCTTGATGGTGCCCGTCTGCTGCGCGTTCGCGGTGCCCGAGAAGAGCAGCGCGATGGGCAGGACGAACAGCAGGATCAGGCGCGAGAGCTTGGCCCAGGGCATGAGCCCTCCTGGGTGGGAACCGGTGAGCGGGACTGGAATACGCGACGGGGGGCAACCCGTCAACTCCAAGCGGGTGCTTTGAAGTGTCCCTGACGCCCCCGCCCGTTCACATCCGCGAGGTGCGGACACACTCATGGCCCTGAAAGAAAAACGACAGCCTCGTGCACCTATACCTTGACGCGCGCGAGAGCCGCCGACTATCCATCCGTGCTCCCGACAAGCGAGGCCCCCCATGATCCGAACTCTCCTGTCCGCCGGCGCGCTCGTTCTTGCGCTTGGCGTCGCCGCCGGAGAGGCACAAGCCACGACCCTCTCGAAGCTCAGCGTCGACCAGATGACGGACGCCTCCGACCTCGTGGTTCGGGGCACCGTCACGGACATCTGGACGGCCAAGGACTCCGACGGCTGGATCTGGACCCATGCGCAGCTCGAGGTCTCGGCGGTCCTCAAGGGCGACACCGCCACCTCGGAGGTGGTCGTGAGCCAGCTCGGCGGCGTCTACATGAACACCTCGGCGCTGATCGAGGGCGCCTCGCGCTTCTCGATCGGCGAGGAGGGGATCTTCTTCCTCGTCTCCGACAAGGCCGGCACCCGCCTCTCGCCCGCCGGCATGTGGCAGGGCAAGTACACGGTCCGGATCGACCCCGACAGCGGGCGCGAGATGGGTGTGCGCTTCCTGCTCTCCCAGGACGCCTGGTACGACCACCGCTTCCTCCCCCACCCCCCCGTGGGTGACCGGCTCTATGTCGACGACCTCGAGGACGAGATCCTCGAGCGGGTCGCAGAGGGTTGGGATGGAGTACCGATCCCCGGTGCGGATCCTGTGAAGCTCCGCCGCATCAACAACCTTCAGCCCGGGGTCGAGTGATGACCGCGCTTCTGCTGCTGTTCTCCGGCGAGGCCCAGGCCTTCAACCACACGGGCTGGATGTGGGGCCCCGACCAGCTCCCGATCGTCTTCTACGTCACGGACTACCTGGAGGACTCGCTCCCCCAGACGCCGAACCCGGAGACGGGCTGGATGTACCAGGAAGAGGTCATCGTCAAGGGCTTCTGCAACTGGCACTTCGGCCCCTACTGCGAGAGCGTCGCCCCAGGCGCGGACAACGGCCTCGATGCCCGCTTCATCGTGCACCCCGACGCCACCTGTGCCGACATCCCGATCGAGTACGGCGGCATCAGCCCCGGAAACGAGGGCGCCAACGCCGACGATCCGCGCCCGAAGATCTACTGGGACGATCCGAAGGACAACATGGACGTCGGGACGAACGCGGTCACCTACACGGTGTCGGATGGCTCGACCGTGAAGATCGTCCTCGGCCAGTCCATCAAAGGCGTGCAGAACAGCGACATCGTCTTCAACGACAACATCGACTGGAGTCCCGACTGGGAGATCGCTGACGGCTGCCAGGGTGACGAGCGCTCCGTCGAGTCCACCGGCACCCACGAGATCGGCCACCTCCTCGGCATGGGGCACTCCTGTGAGCAGGGCGAGCTCTGCGTCGACAGCGACTTCCTCGAGGCGACGATGTTCTGGTCGGGGGGCGGCTGCAACACCGACCGCTCCGGCATCAACGACGACGACATCGCCGGCATCCAGGCGCTCTACGGCCCCTACGTGAGCTGGGACACGACCGAGGACACGGTCCGCTACGGTCCGAAGCCGCTCGAGGCATGCGTCGAGGTGACCGCCGACGAAGACACGTTGGTGACCATCACCGACATCGAGTGGGACTTCGGAGACGGAACCGCGAGCGAGACCGGAGAGACTCCCTGCCACACCTACGAGAGCGAAGGCCAGTTCACCGTGACCATGAACGCGACCGGCGATGATCCGGACTGCGGCGAGTGGACGGTCGCCCAGAAGAAGCGCGCAGAGTTCCTCGTCTGCGAGCTGCCCCGCCCCGGCTTCGAGGTCCAGCACTACGACGGCCTCGTCTACCAGATCGTGAACCAGACAGAGGTCACCACCTACGGCTGCGTCGACGGCGTCCAGTGGCAGATCTACAAGGGCGGAGCGGACGGAGAGCCACTCCAGAGCCTCGAGGCCTGGTCCCCGAAGATCGAGTTCCCTGGAGAGGGCGAGTACACGATCGTGCTCACCGCACAGGGCCCCGCCGGTGAAGAGGTCCACGAGGTCAAGGTCACCGCAGAGGACCTCAAGGGTGACGTCACGGGCCGCAGCTGCTCCACCGCGACCGGCGGTGTGGCTGGCTTCGGCGCCATGCTGATGGCCCTGGCGCTGGTCTTCCGCCGCCGCGATTGACCTGGCTTTTGCTGGCCTGTACCGGAGGCGTGCCCGAGGGTGCGCCTCCGCTGCCTTCGGAGCAGGCCGGGGAACCCATCGCCTTCGCACGGGTGGCTGGCAACCCGGCTGACTTGACCGTCCCGACCAACACGCGGCCGGGGCCCAAGGTGCCGGCCGAGCTCCCGCTGATGGGTCCCTTCGAGGCCATCCGCACGGTCGAGGGCGTGACCCACTGGGAGGCGCCGCTGCCGATCCGCCCCCGGGCGCTGTTCTTCAGCAAGCCCGCGCCGGAGATGAAGGTCCGCCGCGGCAAGCTGCGGCTCTCCTACGACCGCTCCATATCCTCCACGAAGCCCGGTACGTGGCGCTACTACGAAGAGCGCATCGTGATCCGCACCGACGACGGCGAGCCCGAGCCGGGGGAGTACGTCCTTCGCTACCCCAAGGCCACCAAGCGCGAGCGAGGGCTTCACTGGGACACGTGGAAGGGCGACAACCCCGACGGCGACCACCTGGGCTTCGTCCAGCGCAGCCTGCAGCTGGGCAGGGACACGCGGACCGGCCTGCTCCTACCGACCCCGTCGACCGCCGGTTGGTCGGTGGAGCTCCCCCCGAACGCGACGCTCCAGCTCGACGGCGTCGTGCTGCCTCCAGAGGCCTTCGACGGAGTCCACCGCTCGGACGGCGCCACGCTCGTCGTAGAGGTGATCGTGGGCGAGACCACTGACGAGGTCCTCCGCACCAGGCTCGAGGTCGGGCAGTGGGAGCCCCTGTCCGTCGATCTCTCCGACCACGCCGGCCGGATCGCCACGGTCCGCTTCTCGACAGAGGACGAGACCGCGGACCTGGACTTCGTCTTCCTCGCCGAGCCGACCGTGTTCACGCCGAAGCAGGATCCCGAGCGGCTGCTCCTGGTCTTCCTCGACACCCTGCGCGCGGACCACCTCGGGGTCTACGGCTACGACAGGGACACCTCGCCACGACTCGACGCCTGGGCAGAGGACGCCGTGGTCTTCGAGCAGGCGAGGAGCGTCGCCCCGTGGACCCTGCCCTCCGCCCGCTCGGCGCTCACCGGTCGTCAGCCGGAGTTCTGGCCCGCCGAGTTCGGCCCCGCCCTTCCAGAGGTCCTCGCCGCACACGGCTGGGCCACCGCCGCCTACGTGGGCAACATCTACCTCAGCTCGAACTTCGACATGAGCCGCGGCTGGAGCGAATACGGCTGCGTGAACTGGCCGATCATCGACGACCAGATCAAGCGGGCGAAGGCCTTCGTCGAGCGCTACCCGACCCGAGACGTGGCGATCATGCTCCACACGATGGACATGCACCTGCCCTACACAGAGCCTCGCTCGTACCGGCAGCGATGGGCGAAGGAGCCCCCCGCCGGCCTCGACGAGGACAGCCAGCGCCGCTCGATCACCTCGGCCGTGAAGAAGGACAAGGAAGCGGTCCGGGACTGGGTCATCGGGCGCTACGACCAGAACATCGCCTACACGGACGACGCTCTCTCGGACTTCCTCGAGTGGATCGAGGCCGACACCGTCGTGATCTTCGCGGACCACGGCGAGGAGTTCTGGGATCACGGCGAGTTCGAGCACGGCCACGCCCTCTACGAGGAGCTGCTCCACATCCCGCTGATGGTGAAGGACGACGAGCTCCCGAGCGGCCGGGTGGCCGAGCCCGTGAGCATCCAGGACATCACCCCGACGGTGCTCGACCTGCTCGACCTGCCGATCCATCCAGGCGTCACCGGCACCTCGCTGGTGCCAGCTGCGGAGGGTGACGCAGAGGCCCTCGCCGCACTGCGCGAGCGCCCCCACAGCGCAGGCCGGCCTCTCTACGGCAAGGAGCGCTGGGGCGTCATCGCCCAGAACCTCAAGTGGATGACCCACCGCGGAGACGAAGAACTCTACGACCTCGCGACGGACCCCCTCGAGAAGGACGACCTCTCCGATCGAGCACCGACGGAGCCCCTGCGGGCCGCCTTCGCCGAGGGCCTCGGCCAGCCCGCACCGCTGAGTTGGCGCGTAGAGGCCGGCAAGACCTCCGTGAAGGAGCCCACGACGGTGCACTTCCACCACCCGGCGGGCTTCGGTGAGGCCTGGCTGGGGCAGGATCCGCTGAAGGCCTCGAAGATGACGCTAGCGCTCGAGGAGGGCGTCGTCCACGTCACCTTCCACCCGGGGAAGTCCAACGCGAGGGAGATCTACCTGGTGCCGAACGAGCCCGGTCAGGCGGGCTTCCGCATCGCCTATGCAGACGCCGAGTTCGTCGTCGCCGAAGACGCTGCGGCGCCAGAGGACAACGGCACCGGGCGCGCATTCGTGAACGAAAAGGTCGGCAAGCGCAGCTTCAAGGTGGGCTACGCGGTGGCCCCCGTCCCATCGGAGGGCATGCAGCTCGTAGGCGTGGACGCGGAGCTCGAAGAGGCCCTCAGGGCCATGGGCTACCAGGTCGGAGAAGACGAGTAGACCTATCCCTCCCGCTTCACCAAGGGCTGGAGGCCCTTCGCGTCGAGCCGGGACAGCAGCTCCTTCATGCGCGCCGGGTCCACGACGAGCTCGGTCTCCGACAGGACCCCGAGCACGTAGTCGTCCAGCGGCACGACCGCGCGGATCTCGTCCAGCACCTTCGGGTCGCTCACCCTGAGCACAGCGACGTTCCTGTGCACGATCTCTCCGCGCCCCTTCACTGGGGGAGCTCGATCACGTAGGCGTAGCCTTGCTCGGTGAGGAAGAGCTGCCGCTTCTCCGCGAAGATCTGCTCGGTGGAGTCCCGCGTCACGAGCGTGTAGAAGTGGGCCCGGTTGTCGCCGGGCTTCGGCCGCAGGATGCGCCCCAGGCGCTGGGCCTCCTCCTGGCGTGATCCCCAGGTGCCGGAGACCTGGATCGCGACGCTGGCATCTGGCAGGTCGACCGAGAAGTTGCCGACCTTGGACACCACCATCACGGGCTCGCCCCCCCTTCGGAAGGACTCGAAGAGCTCGTCACGCCGCTTCTGCGGAGTCTTGCCGGTCACCAGGGGCAGCTTCCAGCGCCGCGCGATCCACTCCAGCTGGTCGAGGTACATGCCCAGGATGAGGACCTTGTCCTCCTGGTGCTTTGCCAGGAGCTTCTCGACCATCGCTCCCTTCCTGGCGTTGGTGGCCGCGATGCGGAACTTCTCCCTGTCGTCCGAGGTGGCGTAGCGCAGGCGGTCCTCGTCGGAGAAGCCGATGCGGATCTCGGTGCAGCTGGCCGAGGCGATCCAGCCCTGGTGCTCGAGGTCCTTCCAGGGCATGTCGAAGCGCTTGGGGCCGATGAGCGCGAAGACATCGCCCTGCTTCCCGTCCTCTCGGACCAGCGTCGCGGTGAGGCCCATTCGCCGCCTCGCCTGCAACAGCGCGACGGTGCGGAACACAGGCGCCGGCAGCAGGTGGACCTCGTCGTAGATGACGAGGCCCCAGCGAGCGTCGTCGAAGAGGCCGAAGTGGACGAAGTCGTCGGTCTTGGAGCGGCGGTAGGTGAGGATCTGGTAGGTCGAGAGCGTCACCGGGCGGATCTGCTTGGTAGCCCCCGAGTACTCGCCGATGTCGTCCTCGGTCAGGGTGGTCTTGTCGAGGAGCTCGGTCCGCCACTGGCGGAGCGCCGTGACGTTGGTGCAGAGGACCAGCGTGCGCATGCCGAGCCTGGCCATCGCAGCCAGCCCGACCATGGTCTTGCCGGCCCCGCAAGGCAGCACGACGACGCCGCTCCCGCCCTCGATTCCGTCCCCGTAGAAGGCATCCACCGCGTGGACCTGGTAGTCGCGAAGACCGAAGCGCTCGCCGGAGAGCCCGATGTCGCGGAGGCCCATGACGAGGGCCTCTCCATCGACGTAGCCCACCCGATCCTGGACGGGGTGGCCGATCCTGAGGAGCACCTGCTTGAGCAGGCCGCGGTCGTCGACCGCCACGAGGCTGCGGAGCTCGTCGAGCTCCGGACCGAGCAGATCCCGGACCGTCTTCGTGTGGCGGATCTCGGTCATCAGGAGGTGGTCGAGGGCCTCGAGGACCAGGCCCCGGTCGTGCGGCAACAGCTGCAGCCTCCCGTAGCGCCCCATCGTCTCCCGGATCCAGACCGGGACGTTCGGGGGCACCTCGTACTTGGACCAGGTCTCGAGGACCTCGACGACATCGTCGACAGGCACACCTGCGGCGGCCGCGTTCCAGAGCGACAGGGGCGTGAGCCGGTAGCTGTGCACGTACTCCGGGCTCTTCACGAGCTCCGCGAAGCGGACGAGGGCGTCCCGCACCTCCTTGAAGTGAGGGCCCATCGTCTCCAAGAGGAGCGTGTGGTCCGACTGGACGATCAGCGGGTTCTCGGGGAAGTAGCGCACAACCGGGCGATTCTACGATCCGGGCAATATGAACGAGGGGGCTGCGTTGTGGTGGACACATGACAGACGCCTTGCTCATCGCGGATCACCTCGCCGGCAACCCCGGCGCGCTGGAGACGCTGATCGCCCGCCACAGGGGGCCGCTGATGGGCTTCCTGCGGTCCCGCGTCGGTGAACAGAGCGCCCAGGACCTCCACCAGGAGCTGTGGACTCGGGTCAGCAGGAGCCTCGAACGCTACGTCGACACCGGGCGATTCCGTGCCTATCTCTTCACCTCCGCGCGACGGCTGGTCATCGACCATCACCGGCGCGGCGAGGCTCGACCCAAGCTGGTCTCCCTGGAGGTCGAGCGGGCCGGGCGAGCGTCTCCCGCCAGCGACCTGGCACACCGGGAGCTGCTCGAGGCTGTCGAGATCGCGCTGTCGGAGCTCGATCCGCCCACCGCCGAGGTGGTGCGAATGAGGCTCGGAGAGAACCTCTCGTTCAAGGAGATCGCGGCGCATCAGGACGCTCGTCTCAACACGGTGCTCTCGCGAATGCACCGCGGTCTCAGGCGCCTGCGCGGCGCGCTGTCGGAACACTCGATTCCACTGGAGGCAGGATGAGCTGTCCCCGTAACGAACAAGTCGTCGCCTACCTCTTCGGAGAGGAGCAGGACGGCTTCGCCGACCACCTCGCCGGCTGCGAGGCCTGCCAGGAAGCCCTGGCAGACGCCGCGGAGTCCGTCGACGCCATCGCCCCCGCCTTCCACCCGAAGGACCTCGTCGAGACCGACAAGATCCCGGACGTCGTCGCGCGAAAGGGGGCCGCGAACTGGCCGCTGTTGGTCGCGGCTGTCCTTGGACTGGCCGCCGCGGTGATGGTGGCGGTCCGACCCTTCGAAGCCCCGGTCGTCGTCGAACCCGACGTCAGCTGGGAAGAACCACTGGAGATCGAGCTCGACGCCCTGTCGGCGGAGCTCGACGACCTCGAGATCGACCTGGAGGAGCTGTGATTCTCTTGCTCGCCACATTGGCGTCCGACCCAGGCCTCGCCGGAGACCCCGACGAGGACCGAGCCCACGAGCGCGACCGCATGGAGGCGGAGCGCGGCCGCATGGATGCGGAGCGTGACCGCATTGAGGCCCACCGCGCCGAGATGGAGGCGGACCCGGTGACCCGGAGGCTCAAGGCGGAGGAGGAGGCGCTCACCGCCCAGATGCGAGTCTTGATGATCGACTACGAGCAGGCCGACGGGAAGCTCGAGAAGCAGCGCATCCGCGGCGACATCGAGGATCTCGCGGGCGCGATCTTCGACCACCGCACCAAGATCCACGCCCACAGGGTCGCCAAGGTCGAGGAGCGGCTCGAGCTGGCCAAGACGGAGCTGGAGGAGCGCGAAGCCAACCGCGACATGCTCATCGAGGAGTGGCTGACCGACCACCTCGAGGACTGACGCGGACCTCCCACGCCCGGTCGTTGACTCGATCGACCTCGACCTCGACATCGAGGAAGGCGCGGATGATCTCGATGTTCGCGCGCAGGTGCTCGGTGGGCTTCAGCGTCCGGAAGCGAGCACCCTCGCCGATCGCCCCGAGCAGGACGAGCTGATCGGCGAGATGGCCGTCGACGGGCACGTCCGCGTCCAGGGTCCGGCGCACCACCCGCGCCAGCTCTTGTGCGACGTCCTCTGCCCTCTTGTGCAGCTCGCCGAAGCCGCAGAACAACAGCCGCGCGCGCCTGCACTCCACCTCGACGAAGAGCGCGTTGCCGGTCGGCTCGTCGTGGAGCTCGACCTCTGCGCCGCGCAAATCCAACTCCTGGCCCAGGGTCCGGAGCTCCCTCTCGCCGATCTTCTTCGGCAGCCCGCAGACCAGCGCCTTTGCCCGGATCCGCTTGATTCCGCCACGCTCGATCGCCGAGATCGGCCCGATGGCGCCTGGCTCGATGTGTGCGCGTACCCGGCCGCCACCCTCTGGCACGAAGCCCCGGCGCTCCAGCTCGACGCTGGCACCCAGCAGCGGAGCCCAGCACTCGGAGAGGATCTCGAAGGGCGGCGCAGAGGGGTTGTGGGTGCCGCCGGTCACGCTCACCGTCGAGCGCCCGTCGGCGAAGCGCAGCGCCGGAAGCACCGTCTGCAGGACCAGCGAGGTGCTGCCCGCGCTCCCGATGTCCCAGGCGTAGTCCCCCGGCGCGATCCCGTGCGGCCGGAAGAACAGGCTCCTGCTCTTTTGCCGAAGCCCCTCCGTCTCGGCCTCTCCGACCTCGGCTGCGGCCTGCGCAGCGGTGAGGTGCTGACGCAGCAAGCCGTCCCGGGAGCGGTTGGCCCGGATGTCGGTGATGAGGAAGGGCTTCTGCGTGATCAGGGACAGCGTCAGGCTGCTGCGCAGGACCTGACCCCCACCGGTTCGGCCGTCGATGCGGATCATCCCTTCACGCAGACCACCTGCCGCAAGGCGTAGACGACCTCGACGAGGTCCTCCTGCGCCTTCATGACGGCCTCGATGTCCTTGTAGGCGGCTGGGGTCTCGTCGATGACGTCCTTGTCCTTTCGGCACTCGACGTGGGCGGTCATGCGCCGGTGGTCCTTCAGGGTGAAGGTCCGGCGGGCCTGCCCACGGGACATCGCCCGACCGGCGCCGTGGCTGCAGGAGTGGAAGCTCTCGACGTTGCCGCGACCCCGCACGATGTAGCTGCGGGCGCCCATCGATCCCGGGATGATGCCCAGCTCGCCCTTCCGTGCGCTCACGGCGCCCTTGCGGGTGAGCCAGAGTCGTGTCCCGAAGTGCTCTTCCTTCTGCACGTAGTTGTGGTGGCAGTTCACGAGGCACTCGTTGGCCGAAAAGGAGAAGCCGAGGACCTTGTTCGCGGCCTTCAGCACCGCCGCCATCATCAGCTCGCGGTTGAGGCGCGCGTACCGCTGGGCCCAGCCCACCGCCTCCACGTAGTCGTCGAAGTGCTGGGTGCCCTCGCGCAGGTAGGCCAGGTCCGAATCCGGCAGGTTCTTCAGGTGGACGCCCATGTCGTCCTTGGCCTGGGCGATGAAGTACGAGCCGATCCGGTTGCCCACCCCGCGCGAGCCGGAATGGAGCATGAACCAGACGCGGTCTTCTGTGTCGAGGCAGACCTCGATGAAGTGGTTGCCCGTGCCGAGGGTGCCCAGGTGCACCACGTTGTTCGTGCGGCGGATGGGCCGGTGCTTGTCGCAGATGATCTCGAAGGTGGGGGCGAGCTGTGCCCAGGCGCGCTCGACCTGCTCGGGGAGGCGGCCCCAGGCGCCCTTGTCGTGCTTGCGCCCGCCCTTGGTGCGCCCGTGTGGCACGGCCCTTTCGATGGCCCGACGCAGCTGAGCCAGGTTGTCCGGCAGGCGGCCTGCTGACATCTTCGTCCGCACCGCCATCATGCCGCAGCCGATGTCGACCCCCACCGCCGCCGGGATGATGGCGTGCTTGGTGGGAATCACCGAGCCGATCGTGGCTCCCTTGCCGAGGTGCACGTCGGGCATGACCGCGACGTGACGGTGCACGACCGGCAGGCGGGCGATGTTCTCGAGCTGGCGGCGCGCGGCGTCCTCGATGGGCACGCCACGGATCCAGGCCTTGATGGCTCGGCCGCCGTCGACATGGAAGGTCTCGAACATGGCGCCAAGCCTAGGTCCTTTGGCTCGGATGACAAGAGCAGACCTTGGCCCGTCGTCTGCGTGCAGCCGGATAGCCTGGGTCATGCATCCAGACCCAGGCCATCCACGCGGCGTCCGACAAGGGACTCCACCACGGAGCGGTCAACACGCCGATCTTCCAGTCCTCGACCTACGAGCTCAGCGGCGAGGTCGCCTACGACGACATTCGCTACGTGCGGCTCAACAACACGCCGAACCAGCGCGTGGTCGGCGCGCGCATCGCGGCGCTGGAGGGCGGCGAGGACAGCTACGTCGCCGCCAGCGGCATGTCCGCCATCACCGCGACCCTCTGCACCCTCCTCGGCGAGGGGGACCACCTGCTCATCGAGCGGGGTTGCTACGGCGGCACCGACGCGCTGGCCCGCCACACCCTGCCGCGCATGGGCATCGAGGTCGACTTCTTCGACGCCGACACCCCCAGCCAGGACTGGCCTGTGCGCGACAACACGAAGGTCGTCTACGCAGAGGCCATCGCGAACCCGACCCTGCGCGTCATCGACCACGAGCGCCTCGTGACCTTCGCGCGGGCCCGAGGGCTGACCACGGTGGTGGACAACACCTTCGCCACCCCCGTGTTCTTCCGCCCGCTGGAGCTCGGCTACGACCTCGTCCTGCACTCGGCGACGAAGTACCTCAACGGCCACAGCGACCTCGTCGCCGGGGTGGTGATCGGGCCGGAGGAGACCCTCCGCCGCGTCCGCTCCGTCGCCAACCACCTGGGGGGCTGCCTGGACCCCGGCGCCTGCTTCCTCTTGGAGCGCGGTCTCAAGACCCTTCCACTTCGAGTGCGCTACCAGGCAGGCACCGCCCAGGCCCTCGCCGAGCTGCTCGAGGCCCACCCGCTCGTGAGCAGGGTCCACTACCCGGGACTGCCCAGCCACCCACACCACCGTCGCGCCTCGAAGACACCTCGAGCCCCGACGACACCGGAGGCGACACCGGGGGACCCGACGACACGGGCGAAGTCGGCGACTGTCCGATCATGGTCTACCCGGGGGACTCGATCGTAGAGGCCCTCGCCAATCGCGGCGGCTGCGAGGAGGTGCTGGTCTTCGACGGCACCTGGGACGAAGCGATCGAGCTGGAGGGGGCCATCGTCTTTCGGGGCTCGGATGCCACGCTCTCGGGTTCGCTGCTGATCACCGGCGACGCCACCGTCGAGGGCTTCCGGCTCGCCGACGGCGGGGGCCTCTCCGGCGACTACGGCCACCTCGCTGAGGGCGAGACCTACGGCGGAGGGCTCTTCGTCTACAAGGCCGCTCCGACCATCAGGGACAACGTCATCGAGGGCAACCGCGCCTACCAGGGAGGGGGCGCCTACCTCTACGAGTTCGACGGGGTCTTCGAGGGCAACCTCCTCCGCGACAACGAGAGCGTCGGAGACACCTCCTGGGGCGGCGGCGGGCTCTACTGCTACCGCTGCGAGGGCAGCTTCACCGGCAACTCCTTCGAGGACAACAGCCACGCCCCCGACAGCGGCTCGGGGGGAGCCGTGATGATCCGGCGGGGCTCACCGAGCTTCGATCGGAACCGCTTCTCCTCGAACCGGGCCGAGGGCACCGGCGGTTGCATCCGCAGCGCTGACGCCGAGCCGGTGATCACCAACAACCTCCTGGTGGACTGCCATCCCGACGCCATCACCGTGTCCTACGAAGACGGCGGGCTCGTGGCACACAACACGATCCTCTCCAGCGCCCGGCAGGGCCTGCGCATCCACTGCCCGAACTGCTCCTCCGGACCGACCACCGAGATCGTCAACAACCTCATCGTCGGCTCTGTCTACTACGGGGCCAAGGCCACGGGTCCGAACTCCGTCGAGTGGAGCCACAACGCCCTCTGGGACAACGGCTCCGGTGACTACGACGGCATCGAGGGCAGCAGCGACCTGCTGGTGGATCCGCTGGTCGACGAGGAGGGACGACCCGCACCGGAGTCGCCGCTCATCGACGCCGGGCTGGAGCTGGAGGAGGTCACCTCGGACCTGGAGGACAACGCCCGACCGGGCGGAGACGGCTGGGACATCGGGGCCTACGAGCTGTAGGTCCCTGCTCGTTCAGCGAGGAGCCGGCTGGGGAATCGGCGCCCCCTCCTTGTCGATGTACCCCAGCGCCTC
The DNA here is from genome assembly GCA_036012755.1 of Myxococcota bacterium. Lineage (GTDB taxonomy): Bacteria > Myxococcota_A > UBA796 > UBA796 > CAJQPC01 > JAAESX01. Next base: position 129,085 of record DASCPX010000190.1, read on the forward strand.
GAGCTGCTCTTGCCGTGGATGATCCGTGGGCGCTCCCGGGATGGCTCCGGCGACCTTTCGCACTCTCGACGGTCCCACCGGCAGCGCTTCGACCTCGAAGAGATCATCGAGCACCCTGCCCTCCATGTCTTCGGCCGCGGGCATACCGAGCAGCGCATAGAGCGTGGGAGCGAGGTCTCCCATGCTCACCTCGGCGCGGGGCTTCGCATCCGGACGGACCCGGGAGCCCCAGCCGATGAGAAGGGCTGGCTCCTTGTGGTCTGCGAACACCGGCACGGGTCGCTGCCCCACGCGAAACCCGTGGTCGGAGCAGACGATCAGCGTGCCTCCGTTGACGCTCAGGGTGGCCATCACCCGCGCGAGCACGCTGTCGAGGTACCGGTAGTAGTCGGGGACCCAGCGCGCGCCCTCGTCCAGCCGAGCCTGGGTCGTGGGCCCATCGCTGAGGGGGAGCTTGCGCTTGCCCGGGTACATCTCCATCAGCCCGGCGCCGCTCTGCTGGCGCAGACCTGGATCCGCGCTCATGGCCGCCACGCCCATCGGATCTGCAAAAGGCCAGTACTGGTGTGAGAGCTGGTCCACGCCCGAGAGGTAGACCATGCTGAGCTCGGCACCCAGCGCAGGACCGAGCATCTCCAGGCTGCGAACGTGGGTCTCGTCTCGTATGAGCGGATGCAGGAGCGTCCCGTACTCGGAGACCTGGTACGCGAGCGGGTGGTCGCCCAGCCACGCCTTCCCGGGCATCCAGTCATCCACGTCTTCCAGGCGCGCTTCCGGGTACGCGAGCCAGCCGTCCTTGACGGCAGGGTCCCGCCGCGGGCGGTTCTTCGGATCCATGTCGAGGCTGCCGCGGAGCACCACATCGTCGCTGAGCATGACCCCGCTGACCTCGGAGACGGGCGTGGTCATCAGCCAGCCCGAGACCAGCACCTGCTTGCCCGCCTGGCTCGCCGCATCCCAGACCCGCTCCACGGCCACGTCCGTGGCTCGGTAGGGCTGGCGCGTCTGCTGCTGGTTCTGGGGCTTGACCCAGTCCAGCACCCCATGCACTTCGGGGGCGTACCCGCTGGCCAGCGTGGTCCAGATCCTGGGGGAGAGGAGCGGCTGAGACACGTGCATGTCGGTGACGACCCCTTCGTTCATCACCTGAGCAAAGTTGGGGAGATCACCATCCCGGGCCATGCGCTCGAGGAGCACCCGGTCGAGCCCGTCCACGCCGAGCACGACCACTGCCCCGGCAGGCATCCCCTCGGCCGGCGGCACCCATGTCTCCTTGCCGCTACACGCGGCCATGGCCAGGCAGAAGAGGGTCAGGATGCTGGCCGGGAGGATCTTCAGTGTGACCCGGAGAGGGTGACTCGCACTCCACGGCTACCCCATTTGACCCCGCTGGGTCAAGGAACCCCGTTCCTCGTCCGATTCGTCGAACGTCATCGTCACCGTCACCCGTCACCGTCCCCCCTCACGACGTCATCCCCGAGCACCACGAGGGATACTCCCACCCAATGGTGGCACTGCACAGAGCGCTGGAGGTACCCGATCCCCAGCGTGTGCGCTGGACCGGCGCCGAGGTCGATCCTGCTCGCACCGGGCTCTCCACAGAGGGCATCGAGACCATCTGGCGGGACGTAGAGGCCCTCTACCGGACCGGCCTCCACCCCGCGGTCGCCCTGACGATCCGGCATCGCGGCGAGGTCGTGCTCGATCGTGCATGCGGGCACGTCGACGCCGCCCAGACCCGGGTCGTCGACGGAGAGACCGAGTTCAACCTCTTCTCTGCCAGCAAGCTCCTCAGTGCCGTGCTGGTGATGGCGCTCGTCGAGCGCCGCGAGCTGGGTCTGGACATCCCGCTGAGGACCTACCTGCCCACCCTGGAGCACTCGGGCGCGACCCTGCGAGAAGTCCTCACCCACCGGGCCGGCCTCCACCGCATGCCCCGACTCGGACTCACCCTGGAGCAGTGCCTCGACGACGACGTCCAGATCGAAGCGCTCCGGCACGCGCGGCCGAACCGCCCGGGGTGGACGGCCTACTCACCGATGCTCTCCGGAGTGCTCCTCGGCCAGCTGGTCCGGGCCACACAAGGCTGCGATCTGCGCGAGCTGGCCCGAGACCTCCTCCCCGACTCGGGGCTCAACTACGGCAGCAGTCGCCCTGACGACGTCGCCGAGCACCTCGTCACCGCGCCTCCGCTGGCACCGATGGCCAGGATCTTCGAGGACACCGTGGGGTGGCCCCTCGAAGAGGCCGTCGCCTTCTCCAACTCCACCGCCTTCAAGCAGGCGGTCCTTCCCAGCGCCAACGCGATGTGCACGGGACGCGGGGCCACGCGCTTCCTCCAGATGCTGCTCGATGGCGGAACGATGGGGGGCGTGCGAGTGCTGAAGGAACGCACGATCCGCCACATGGTCCACGAGCGCACCCCAGCCAGCCCCGACGGGACCTTCGGCATCCCGATGCGCTACGGCCTGGGTCCGATGCTCGGCGGGGATCGCCTGAGCCTCTTCGGCTTCGGGACCCGCGGCGCCTTCGGACACCTCGGACTGGCGACGCTGGTGGTCTACGCGGACCCTCGCCGCCACCTGGCCGTCGCCTTCATGAACACCGGCAAGGCCCTGCTCGCGCCGGGCTTCGTGCGCTGGTACAAGGCGCTGCAGCGCATCCCGATGGTGGTCCCGAGGAGCGCGTGAGACGGTGGCTGCCACTGCTGGCCCTGGCGCTGCTCGCCGCGGCTCCGCCAAAGGACTTCGACCCGACCGGGACGTGGATGCTCGAGCTCGACATCGTCACGGACGCGACCGTGCCGGTCCTCGGGGACAGCGCGGTGCTCTCCCATCGCACGAACATCGCGACCATCAGGCGTCTGGACGGGCGCTGGCTCCAGCACCACACGACCTGCGACGTGACCGCGATCACCGAGCGGGCCATCGCAGTGCCGATCATCCCCGACTCGTTCGTGAAGACGCTGCCCGACAAGACCTACGTCCTGCAGATCGAAGAGGTCGACGGCCAGCTGCGCTACGCGGCCGACCTGCAGATCGAGGTCAGCGGCTACGACGGCAGCGAGCCCTTGCCGATCCCCATCGACGCGGCCGACCCGCGGGTCTTCGACCACGACGAGGACGGCCATCCCGGGGTCACCGTCGGTGTGCGCGCCCCCCTCTTCGGCGAGGTCGATGTCTACATCACCCAGCTGGCCCACACCTGGCTCAGAGGCGTGGTGGAGACCGCTGATCTCATCGAAGGCAAGGCCGACGTCCAGCTCCTCGAGCAGGAGATCATCGGAGCCGAGAACGTGCTGTTCATACGCAAGACGAACCTGAGGGTGAACCAGGAGCGCTCGTCGTTCACGATGACGCGCATCGCCGACGGCGCGACCTGCGCGGACCTCGAGGATCAGCTCAGAGGGGAATGATCCCTGCGCCCTCGCGCGCCCTCAGCGCCCGTAGTGGATCGGCTCCTCGGCCCCGTCGGCGAGGTAGGCGCCACAGGCCAGCAGAGCGACGCCGCGGGCGATGTCCCGAGCCCAACGCGCGCCTTGTCCATCGCCAGTGAAGCGGATGCGCACGTCCGTGAGCTTGTGCACTGCCGCCCAGACATCCGAGTCTGTGTCACGACCAAAGTCCGTGCTGCATTCGATCGCGACCTCGATCGGCTCGTCGTCGACGCGCAGCGGCAACTTGCCCGAGAGCTCGTCGAGGGTGTGCTCGGTGTCGATCTCGACCGCCCAACCGCGCGAGGACAGGGCCCTCTTGATCACAGAGGTCGAAGGAAGCCTGTTTTTGCGGACGAAGGCGGCGTAGGTCGACATGGCGCGGTCCTATCCCGCCGTCAATCGCCGCTCCACTCCATGGCTCCGATGGCCGGCGGGTCGAGGTAGCACCTCGCCTCCAGGTCCCCGTCGGTCCGCGCCGCGGTCCCTGCTCCGAGCGCCGGGGACTCGGCGGTGGGCGCGATGCCATCGAGCTCCGGATCGACCCCGATGACCGCCCCGGACTCCTCTGCCGGGAGCTCGGGCTCGGAGGCGCCCGGATCGTCCTGGGCGTACCAGAGGTTGTTCGCGAAGTCGTGCTCCTCGTCGGAGACGCTCTCCTGCAGGATCCGGAAGACCCACTTGCCCGGCTCGATCAGCGTGTTGTTGGCGACCACGCAGTCGACACTGCCCACGTACGCGATGGGGGCCTCTGAGCCGACGAAGTGGTTGGCGTAGACCTCGAGATCGCGGGCCTCGACGTTGTCTTCCGTGTCCGACAGCGGCGGCCGAAAGTACTCCTTGCCCGTGCCGCCCCCCAGGTTCAACGCCCGATCGCCGGAGTCCACGAAGGTGTTCTGGCGGATCTCGATGTCAGCGCTGCCACCCTTGGACTGGACGCCGCCGCCGTTGTCCTCGAAGTGGTTGCGGGCGATGACGCCGCGGTGGCAGCCGACGTGGTCGATGCCGCTGGAGCTGCAGCGCTCGAAGGTCGAGTCGATGACGGCGTAGTCGCGGAGGCCGGAGAGCTTGAGGCAGTCCTGGTTGCCGCCGCTGCCGACATCCGAGAAGTGCAGGTCGCGAAAGAGCAGGTGATGACTGGCTTCTTCGTCGTCGTAGTCGCCGCCGTCGTCCGCGTTGAGCCCGTTGTCCTCTGAGCCGCTGATCTGGAGATCGTGCACGATGACAAAGCGAGCTCTCACGAGATGGAGCCCTTCCCATCCTCCCTCGAACACGGCGCCCTCGCCACCGAGCCAGATGGGCGCCTCGGCCGTGCCGTGGAGGTCCACGACGTAGGCGTTGTCGTGAGTACCAGCAGAGAGCAGGATGCTGTCCCCGGGCTCCGCCGTCGCCGCGATGGCCGCGATGTCCTCGCCAGGCTCGACCGTGAGGACGCGGCTCGGGGTCCTGCCGTCCTCGATCGTGGGGATCTCACCGCAGACAACCGGGGTCCCCGTGTCGACCGTGTCGAGGGGCTCCACGCTGTCGATGCGGCCAACTTCTTCGGGGGTCGGACCCGACCTGTGGATGGGACGGGCTCCGAGCGTCATCGCCGTCATCGTGAACGGCTCGGTCGAGCTCGCGTGAACCTATGACGTGGGACCTCTCTGGTTCGTCGTCGCCTCGCGAGTGGGCGTCGGCCCGACCATCGACGTGCCGTGGAGCCGCTTCAACCCCGAGCCGGCGCTGATCATCGTGCCCTTGCAGCTTGGGCTGGGCTACTCCTCGAGGTAGCCCAGGGCCTTGAGGGCATCGACGACGTCCGAGCTCATCTCGGTCTCCAGGTATGAAGGCGCCGTGCCCTCCCACGCCGTCAGATCCCGCCCCATGGCCTCGAGCATCCCGTCGTGCGAGGTCGGGGTCTGAGCGTCGTCGAGCAGGTAGAGGCGGTCGACGCGGTTTCCTCGGCTGCGGACGAGGAGGTGCTCCCCGCGCGCGATGCCGTGCTCCGTGTGGCTGTTGTTCCAGGAGTCGTCCAGCTTCTTCTTCGCAGGCTTGGTGGCCTCCAGGTAGACGGTCGTCAGGGGCACCGGGCCCCCTCCCAGGGCTGGACCCAGATCCCGTCCGCCCCCCAGCACCGGGTCCTGACCTGCGAGTCCGAGCAGCGTGGGCCCGATGTCGGAGACACGCACCAGGTCGGTGACCACCCCGGTCTCACCGGTGCTCGGGACCACGACCAGCGGCACGCGAGTCAGGGGAAGGTCGATCTCGGGGCCGTGACCGACCGGGCCCATGGGGTCCTCGAAGAAGGCCTCGCCGTGATCCGCGGTGACGACGATGCTGGCGTCATCGAGCACCCCGCGGACCTGCAGCCCCTCGAGCAGGCGCCCCATCTGGGCGTCGGCGAAGGCGACCTCGGCCTGGTACATCTCGCGAAACCAGCGCCGATCCGCGTCGGTCAGGCGGTCGTCCCGGATGCCGTCCGAGATGTTCTTCATCGCCCGCTTGGGCTTGCCCCATCGGGTCATGCGCTCGGTCACGAGGCGCTCGACGTAGTCCTCTGGAGGCTCGTAGGGGCTGTGGGCGTCGTAGTAGTGGACCCAGATGAACAGGGGCTTGTCGACGGCTGCCTGGTCCACCAGCGCCAGCGCCCGGTCGGTGGCCTCGTCCCCCGGCGCCTCGAAGCGCTTGCGCTTGTCCATGGAGAGCTCGTCGTCGAAGAGCCGGAAGCCACGAGCCATGCCGGTCTCCGAGCCGATGACCGAAGCCGAGACCACCCCGATCGTGTCGTAGCCCGCCGCCGACAGAAGCTCCGCGACCGTCGCGTGCTCCTCGTCCAGGGAGAAGCCGTTGCGCGGGATGCCGTGCTGGTGCGGATCGAGCCCGGTCATCATCGAGCCGTGAGCGGACAGGGTGGAGGCCACGTGCGACAGGCACCAATCGAAGCGAACCCCGCGGGCCGAAAGGGCGTCGAAGTGTGGGGAGCTCCCGAACTCCGCTCCGTAGGCCCCGAGTGCATCCGCACGAGTCGTGTCGAGGGTGATGAAGACGATGGAAGAACCAGGCCGGTCGACATGAACAACGGGCTCGCTCGAGTCGGAGCACGCCAGTAGAAGGAGACTCATGACCATGCTGATGTCGATGCTCGGCTGCCTCGCGCTCCCCGAGACGGGGGCCGCCACCGATAACACCCAGGAGCTGCGCGGCGTCTGGGTCACGCGGTGGACCTTCGAGTCCGAAGACGAGGTCGAGCGCATCATGGCGGAGCTCGACGATGCCGGCTTCAACGCCGTGTTCTTCCAGGTCCGGGGCCAGTTCGACGCCTACTACGAAAGCTCTCACGAGCCATGGGCGCAGCGCCTCTCCGGCACGCTGGGTCAGGACCCGGGCTGGGACCCGCTGGAGGTCGCCGTGCGCGAAGGCCACGAGCGCGGCCTGCAGGTCCACGCCTGGCTGAACACCTTCAGCATGTGGAAGGGCACCACCCCGGCTGCCTCCGCGGGCATCCCCCATGCGATGGAGGCCCACCCGGACTGGGTGCTGCCCGGCTCGAAGCTGTCCGACCACTACGTCTTCGCCGACCCCTCGAAGGTCCGCGAGCACGTCCAGAAGGTCGCCGCGGATCTCGACCGCCGCTACGACGTCGACGGCGTTCACCTCGACTACGTGCGCTACCCCTCCGCGAAGGCCGGGAGCGGTCCCCGCGAGCTGCACGTCGAGATGACCGTCGCCGCCGTGCGCGACGCCGTCGAGGTCCCGGTCACGGCCGCGGTCTGGGGCATCCACACGGACCGCTGGGGCTGGAAGGTCAGCGAGGGCCACTCGGACTACGCCCAGGACAGCCACGGCATGCTGCAGGAGGGGCTCCTGGACGCCACCTTGCCGATGATCTACTGGCCCCGCACGGATCCCCCCGGCCAGCGCCTCGACTTCCACACCCTCCTCGAGGACCACGTCGACAACAGCCACGGACGTCACGTCTACGCCGGCATCTCCGCAGAGAAGCTCAGCTACGACGAGGTCGTCGCCTGCATCGAGAGCGCGAGGGAGCAGGGCGCCCAGGGCACGGTGCTCTTCGAGTACGTCCACGCCTCGCCGTACTTCTCCAAGCTGCGCGCGGGGGTCTTCGCAGAGGACGCCGTCGCTCCCGCCATGACCTGGCGTCAGTAGAGCGAGGTGCGGACCACCGTGACGTCGAGCACGTAGTCGCCGGCAGGAGCGTGGACGCGGAGGAAGTCCTCTGCGTGGGGTGCCTCCAGGGAGAAGCCGCCCGACAGATCCCGTCGCTCGAACCAGTTCACGAGTGCCAACTCGTCGATCGATGCCAGGGCCCGACCGCGGTCCGGAGGGCTGTGGGAGAAGACGATGCGCACGGCCCGAGCGTTGTTCTCCGGGTCGTCCGGGTCGGCCTCGTCTGCAGGGATGTCGAGGTCGTCCCAGAAGGGCTCCCAGTCGTAGGTCCCCGCCTCCCGACGAGCGAGGACGTCCGTGCCGAAGCTGCGGTCCCCCTCGCTGGCCTGGTACTCGGCCTCGAAGAAGGTGGGGCCAGCCTCCGCTCCACGCCGGTAGCCGAAGAGCGTCATGTCCTTGTTGGGCTCGCCGATGGCGTCGCCGACCACCCGCACCCGGTTGCGGAACCAGACCCGGCTGTCCTCGCTGTTGTAGCGGTCCCGCAGGGAACACACGGCCGCCACGCCGCGGTAGGGCTGCTCCACACAGACGAACTGGGAGTCCCCGGCCAGGTCCCAGCGCGACAGCTCCAGGCAGTCTTCGTCGACGTCGTAGTCCTCGAAGCTGCCGAACATCAGCTGATCGAGGCCCATGCGGCCGACCACACCAACGCCGTCACTGTGCAGGTACACGACCGACTCGCCGGGCTCGAGCTCGCTCCGCAGATCGACGATGGCGACCCCGGTTGCGCCGACGTGAAGGTCCAGCTGGAGGTTGCGGCGCTCCTCGACGGCCCCGGCTCCGAAGTCGACGTGAGCGCTGCCTGCGGCCTGGGTGAGCACGCCGCCGAAGGGCAACGAGACCTGGCCGACCTTGCGCAGGAGCCAATCCGACAGCCGCCCCGTCAGCGGCCGGGGGCGGTAGTCCTCGAGGTAGATCGGCCGCACGCGCGCCGCGACGGGCAGGGTGTCCTCGAGCTCCACCTCGAAGAGCAGGCCCAGCATCGTCTCCACCCGGTCCTGGTCGAAGATGAAGTTGCCCAGGGAGTGGGCCGCGAGCACGCCCTCGTGCCAGCCGAAGCCATGCGGCGTGTGGGGGTGGTGGCCCACGACGAGCGCGGGCTGGGCCTCGCCCAACAGCTCGAGTCGACCCACCGTGTAGTCCGACGGGGCGTCCGAGTACTCCTTGCCGAAGTGTGCCTGGACGATCGGCGCTCGACCGACGGTCCACGCGTCCTCGATGGCGCCCAGGACCCTCTCGTCGTCGGTGAGATCGGCCGCCCCGCCCCGGGTGTCGCTGGCGACGAAGCCGATCTCGTACTGCGAGCCCGTCACAGATGTCATCGACAGCATCGCGAAGCGCTGGGAGCCCAGGTCGAAGTCCGAGGCGACGAAGGCCTCGTCCGCGTCCGCGCCGAGCCCAGCGTAGTCCATGCCGCTGGCGGCGACGTGGTCGATCGTGTCCTGGATGCCCGGCTCCAGGTAGTCGTAGACGTGGTTGTTGCCGAGGTTCGCGAAGTCGGCGTGCTCGGCGAGCGCGTCCAGGGACTCGGGGAAGGTGAAGAAGACGTAGGGCTTGGTCGGGTGGGGTGTGGCGGGGTCGTCCGTCACCACCGACTCGAGGTTCACGCTCACGTAGTCGTAGCCGTCGAGCCAGGGCTCGACCCAGGTGAAGACGCGGAGCGTGCCCGGGTAGGGATCGCTGGCAGAGATCAGCGCCGCAGGATCGTCAGGCGGGACCTCGTCGAAGGCGGAGCTCTCATCGAGGTCCACGAAGCGACGCCCGAAGATGACGTCGCCGGTGAAGAGCATGCGGACCACGTCCGGGTCGTCCTCTGACATGGGCACGTCCCCGAGGTCCACCCGGGACACGGCGAGCTCGCGGACGAGGTGGACCGGGGCCTCCTCGTCGTGGAAGCCCTCCAGCGACAGGCTGACCAGCGCGTTTTCGCGCGTGAGCCCGCCGAGCTCGAAGGAGCCATCGTCCCCGGTTCGGACCGAGCTGTCCCGAAGGCCGACGCGGGCCCCGGACAGCGGCTCTCCGCCAGCGTCCACGACGCGCCCCTCGAGGGTGATGGTGCTGCCCCTCAGGGCCTCCCACGCGGCGATCTCGGACTCCGGGAGTCCTTTCCAGGGGCCATCTGAGCAGGCCAACGAGAGCGCGAGCACCACCCCCCGAGCCTAGCACGACCGCGCGAAGTGCCGGTCCCGGTAAGAGATCCGTAACCAGCGGCCTGGATCATGCCCGATACTCTTGATCACTACTCTGAAGAGGAGCGGCTCGTGCTGTTTCTTGTCACCAGCTTTCTCAGCTGCGACACGCAAGACGTCCCAGACGTCGAGGACACCACCCCCGCTCCCTCCTTCATGGATCCGACCTCTGACACGGTCTCGGGGGTGGGCTGCGCCTGGACGCCAGAGGACTACCAGACCAACGCTGGTCTCCTCGTGCACGACCGCTGGGAGCTGATCGACAGCCTGCAGATCGGTGACGCCACGCTGAGATCGCCAGACGACTTCCAGACCTACCTCGACGACAGCGACGACTTCCACCGCCAGTGGGCAGCGCTCGCTGCGACCCTGAGCCTCGAGCGCGCAGAGGTCTTCGGCATCTACTCCAGGCTCGCGGACGCCACGCTGCTCGACGGCGAGCTCACCGGCATCACCGCCGGAGAGGCCCTCGACGCGACAGCCTCTGGCGACGACGAGGACCTGCGCTACGCCCTCACCCAGTTCAACTCGGGCTTCGGCGGCTGCAACTACAGCTGGTACCTCATCGACGACACCGACATCGACAACGACGGTGTCGGCGAGAGCGACGACTGCGACGACCTCGACCCCCTGGTCGGCACGCTGCTCTACGAGTCCGATCTGTCCTCTGACGACGGCGAGTTCAACCCGACGGAGCACCTCGGCGAGAGCTGGGAGTGGGACGGGAACTCGGTCTACGCCACCGACGGCGGCCAGGAGGTCATGCTCGGCTCAGAGGCCTGGACCGACACGGTCGTCATCGGCGAGCTCTCCTCGCAGGGCACGGAGCCCGGCTGCGGCTTCGACTGCCTCTCCGAGTGCGGCGACTACACGCCGGACGACGACTGCTGGACCGACTACCAGGCCCTGGCCCTGGGCATCCTCTCCTTCGAGATCACCGGTGTCGGCGTGGCCACGCTCACCAACAGCGACCCCGACTACGACATCTGCCTCGAGGGCTTCGCGATGTGGGACAACCCCGGCTCCCAGAGCCTGGTGGTTGGCGAGGAAGTGCTCCTCGGCTCGACCTACCGCATCCCCGCGGGCAGCAGCCTCGACATGTACTACGCGTCCTGGACGACGGACAACGGCGTGTACTCGCCCTACCTCGATGAGCCCTCCTTCTGGTGCTACCAGTACGGGACTACGCTGGCGGTGGGCGACAGCTACGACTCCATCGGCGCGTGGCTACCAGAGGACATACAGGCCCCGATCACGGACGATACCGACGAAGACGGTGACGGCGTCGAGGACCACGTCGACTGGGCCGGCGCCAGCGGCGTCCAGGCCCAGGCCAACATCTGGACCTACCAGAACAGCCACGCGGCGGTGGCCATCGGCAAGCTCGCCGAGAGCACATCGAGCGGCACGGTCGAGGTCACCTTGACCGTCCAGAACCGCGGCGCCACGGCGACCACCGCCACGGTCACCGACACCCTGCCGGCCTTCTGGAGCCTCGATTCGTGCGACGACACCCCCGACAGCGAGGGCACCAACAGCGACGAGCAGGTCGAGCTGACCTGGAGCGTGGCGCTCGACGGCTGCACCGACAGCTGCAGCACCATCGACGAGCACGTGATCACCTGCGAGATCCGCTACAACCTCAACGCCGACCTCAACTTCGTCGAGCTGCCTCAGGCGACCGCCGACTACAACGACGGCGACGACGACGAGACCAGCAGCTCGATGAACGCCGCTGCCTTCGACTACGACTGGAACAGCGACGGCGACATCCTCTGCGGAGAGACCGAGCGCTGGCGCGCCGGCTTCCTGTCTCGGGCAGCCACGGACGACGACCAGGACGAGGGCTACCACGGCTACCGCTGCGCCCTGGCCAGCAACTCCGTGCTCGACTGCTGGGACGCGGGTCACTTCCTGCAGATCGCCGCCTTCCTCGACGTCGAAGAGGACGACATCAACAGCGAGTGCGAAGGCAGCTGCATCAACCCGAGCTTCGACCAGCTGGCGCGCACCGACCACGACGAGTCGATGGACCTCGCCACCGGCAGCGACGCCACGATCCGCTTCTACACCTTCGAGGACGACCTCTACTGCTACGCCACCGACGGCACGGTCGAGGTCAAGGCCTCTGCGACGGCGGACTACTTCGCCGACGCGGGCGTCACGGGCATGAGCACGCTGAACATGTACGGCGACTTCGACAGCATCAAGGTCTGCGAGGCCTACGGCGTTCCCGAGTAGCGGTAGTCTCAGCGCATGACGCTCCTCTGGGTGGCGCTCACCTGCAACGGCGAGGGCCCTGACGACTCGGGTTCACCCGAGGCCGACGCTGACACCGACTCCGACACCGACACGGACCTCGAAGAGGACTGCTCGGAGGAGGGCGACGAGGACGGCGACGGGCTCGCCGACTGCGAGGATCCGGACTGCGTGGATGTGTGCCTCGAGGACTGCGACAACGGCGAGGACGACGACGGCGACGGCCTGGTCGACTGCGACGACGACGAGTGCGCCGGAGAGGCCATCTGCCTGACCGGCTACCGCGTCTCGGTCGAGGTGAAGCTCGACGACGTCACCATCGAGACCGGTGTGTCCTCCACCTACGGCTACGAGGCCATCCTGCGCGGAACCGGCGCGGTCTACCTGTCCGCCACCCCCTACGGCGAGGGCTCGGCCTTCGACTGCTCCGGCATGCTGGTGGTCGACCCCGGCGCTGGCTCCACCTACGGCTCGGGCCTCTGCGACGGCTGCGACTGGAAGTTCGCCCTGGCGATGTCCCCCTTCTGGGTGGGTGGCTGCCCGGTGGCCACGCCCCTGCCGGTCTCCAACGTCGGCGTGACCTCCAACAGCGGCACGATCACGCGGGACTTCGACGGGACCTGGCCCGCCCAGTACGTCGCGGGCGCCCAGAGCTGGGACTCCAGCGGCGGCACGCTGCAGGACCTCGAGCAGCAGACCGCGTGGGCCTTCCTCGGCTACTACTGATCGCCGCCACGGCCACCCGCGCCGAAGCCCTCGCGCTGCTACCTGTGCAGCTGAGTGGCTATGACAACGCCGATGATCACAGCCCTGCTCGCCTGCCGGCCCGCCGCGGAGAGCGAAGCCCCCGGGGTCTACCACCTCGGCCCGGAGACGCCGTCGGTGGGCATCTACGACGTCGAGGCGACGCCGGATGCGGTCTACGTCTCGAACCTGCACGTGCCCTTCGTGACCATCGCGGATCCGGCCACCGGCGAGCGGATGGGGGCCTTCGACCTTCGAGATGGCGAGATCGACCACGCGCTGTTCCCAACCCTGGAGATCTGGGACGGGAGACTGTGGGTGAGCGCCGTGAACGAGCAGCGCATGCTGGGCTTCGACCTCGACACCGGCGAGCTCACCACCGAGTCGCTCCCGGGGCCGCTCCTGCACGCCGACGACGGGGGCCTCTACGCCACCTCCGCAGAGGGGGTCTGGCGCTACGACGGGGAGTGGGCGGAGCTCGAGGGCTGGACCCTGACCCCCTCGGCGCTGGACGTGGAGGGACAGCGCATGGCCGCCACCAACGGCCGCGCGGTCGAGGTCCTCGGTGAGTGGTCCGTCGACACCGAGCACAGCGAGCTGTCCGACGTCCTGCTCCTGGGCGAGGTCGTCTTCGTCACGGACCGGCTCAGCGGCGAGGTGCTGCGCGTGGGCTCGGAAGGCGTCGAGGACAGCCTCGTCACGGGCTCCGACACCTTCGCGCTGGAGGGGGTCGAGGACGACCTGCTGGTCACCAATCGCCAAGGCGCCGCCTTGCCGGACTCGGGTTCCTACGAGGGCGCCCCGGGGAGGGTCACCCGGCTCACGACCGAGCTGCAGATCGTGTGGACGCTGGACCTCGACAAGACGATCCACTCCCTGGCCTGGGACGGCTCCAAGTGGTGGACCGCCAACGAGGACGCCCTGCGGCTGTCGTCATTCACGTCCGAGGGGGTCGAGACCCTGCGCGGAGCTCGCCTGGGCATGACCATCGACCACCTCGCCGCGAGCGAGGGGGAGCTCTGGGCGGGCTCCCACCTGACAGACGAGCTGTGGGTGGTGCAGACCGGAGAGACCGTGGCCTCCTGCGGCTGGCCCTTCCAGGTGGTGCCCTTCGAGGGGAAGGGCCACGTCGTGTGCCAGGAGTCCGGCGAGCTGCAGGTCGTGGACCTCGCCAGCCGCCAGGAGACCTCGCGCTCCAGCCTCGCCGAGACCTTCCACCGCCGCTGCGAGGACGGCCTCTGCACCGGCCACGACGCGCTGATCGGCGCGGGCTGGTCCTCTCAGGGGCTGCTGGTGGGCGACCCCCGAGAGGGCCGCGTGCTCATCGGCGATGACTGGGTGGAGCTCGAGGTCGAGGCCGCGAGCGCTCCGTCCGTCCAGCACATGGGGGTGGTGGAGCTCGGCGACGCCGTGGTCGTCTACGAACCCCGGGACGGACGCCTCGTCTCCATCCGGGATGGCCAGGTCGTCGCCTCGGTGGAGCTCGACGGCCTCGGGGAGTGGCCGCTGGTGCTGGATGGAGAGGTCGTCTGGGCCGGCAGCACCGCCTACGACGAGGACCTCGTCGCCGTGGGCACGACCGAGGGCACCGTGCTGGCCCCCGGGGTCGCCCTCGAGGGGAGCGAGCTGGTGACGGCGACGGCCCGGCTGTCCCTGGACGACCTCAGGGAGCCTCCCTACACCCGAGACGGCCAGCACGGCCCCATCCGGGTGGCCTGCGTCGGTGACGAGCTGTGGGTCGCGAGCGTCTTCCGCGGGACGGTCGAGCGGCGCGACGTGGCGACCCTCGAAGCCCTGGGGACCGACTGACAGCTGCAATAGGGCCGGGGGCGGGGACGTCACAGGGGCAGGCAGCGCTCCATTGCTCCGTAGTGCCTGGTCGAACTCGCCGACCCCGCTCGCTGTCTACCCAGAACACCAGACGTCTCCATGGTCCACACGGTCTCCGCCCCTCCCCTCGCGCTCCACCTCCACGGCCTCCGTGACCGCGTCGGCGTGCTGATCGACGCGGGGCTGCACGTGCTCCTCTGGGGTCCGCCCGGGTGGGGCAAGACCACCCTGTCCGGGGACCTGGCCCGGCGCTTCGACGAGGTCGTCAACACCACGGTCTGGCCGGGCACCGACGAGGCCACGCTCATCGCCGGACGGGTCCTCGCCGGCACGGAGACCCCCTACGAGCTGGGACCCTGGGCCCGCGCGGCCGAGCGAGCCGAGGCAGGGGGCCGCGTGCTCCTTCGCATCGCCGAGGCCCAGAACATGCCGACGGTCTGCCACCAGCACCTGGCCTCTCTCAGCGGCAACCAGGCCCTGCACCTCCCCGGTGGGCGCACCATCCACACGGGCTCCCGACTCACGGTGATCCTGGAGGCCAACCCCCCGGCGCGGATCCCGGACTTCATGCTGGACCGGCTGCAGCGCGTCGAGCTCAGGCCCTGGCCAGTGGAGGCGATCGAGGCCTGGATGCAGACCCAGGGCCTCGGGGACCCAGAGGCCGCGGCGATCGCCCGCCTCGTGGCCAGCCACAACGACTCAGAGGCCCGCACGGGCGGCAACAAGCTGATCTCCGTCCGCGGGCTGTCCGCCTATTGCCGGCTCCGGGCGGTGGGGCTCGGCGCGACACAGGCAGCCGAGCTGGGAATGCTCAGCCACTGCGATCACCGCGAGCCCTTCCTGACCGCGCTGCAGGCCGTCTGGCCGGACTGATGGACCTCGAACGCGTCACCTGGCTGATCGCAGGAGCGCTGGGCATCGAGGCGCCAGAGGTCGAGCTCGGCGACCACGAGACGCGCCCCTCGGCGAGCCTCCGCGAGTACAGGATCCGCCTGCGTGATCGAGCACCCGGGGGGGAGGCGGAGCTCCTCCACGACATCGCCCACGAGCTCACCCACCTGCGCCGGAGAGACCAGCGCCGCGAGCTCGACCTCGAGGGGTCCTCCAAGCAGGAGCTGGCCCTGGAGGTGGTGGAGCTCTGGATCATCGAAGTGGCGGTGGAGGCCGAGGTCCAGGCAAGGCTCCCGGGGGTCGACATCGACGCGGCCTACAGGCGTCCGCTGAAGACCCGAGCCCCAGCCGGACAGGCACGCTGGGCCCTGACACCGGCGGTGCTCAGCGCCCTGGGTCGGCCCCCAGCAGAGGCCGAGGGGGTTCCTCGCTGGGTCGTGGCCTTCGGAGAGGGCATCGCCTCCTGCTACGGAGGCGGCGACCACCGCGCCTGGTGCGCCAACCTGCTGCAACACCACCTGAGCCGGGAGGAGCTCCTGGAGCTGCTCACCGAGCCCGGCATGCTCCCCGAGGCCCCGCCAGAGGACGAGTGCTCGGACAGCGACAAGCCGGGGCAGGACGGGGGCTGGGACTCACCGGAGCAGGACGCCAGGCCCATCCCCCTGCGCATCGGCCACGAGGCCCGCGCCGAGGTCCCGCTGCAGGCCCTGGGAGGCTTCGCCGCGAGCTCCTTCGACCGCCTCGAGCCGGGCTACGCCTACCGAGCCTCGCCCCACGGCGCCCTGCGCCCCTCGATGCTCGCCAGCAGCCTCGCCAGCCAGACCCTCTTCGAGGTGGTCCCGGACGACGCCATCACGCTCCTGATCGACGGCGGGACAGAGGCGGCCCTGCTCGCAGAGGCCTACGTCGAGGCCATCGGAGCCTTCAGGGCCCGCTACCGGGGGGGCGAGGTCCTCGTCGCTCGCTGTGTCGCAGAGGCCGCGAACCACAGGGCAGAGATCAGGGACCGGATCTGGCGCGTGGAGAGCGGGGTCGACCTCCGCCGCATGCTGGCCACCGGCTGCGACGGAGGCTTCCCCCTCGCGACGGTCCTGGAGGGCATGCTCTCCGGCAGGCTCGCCTGTCCCCAGAGACTCATCGTCCTGGGCTGGCCATGGTCGGTCCCGGACCCCTTCCGCCAGGAGCGCTGGAAGGTGGCCCTGGACGAGCTCGAGCGTGGTGGGGTCGAGGTCTACTTCGCTGGCTCCGCCTGCTTCGACGGCCTCCTCGGAGACCTCGTCGCCGCCGGAGAGGACGAGGACGAGGGCTTCCAACGGCGAGCGCTGGTGCAGCCATGAACCTGGAACCCCACCTCGACGAGATCGTGCAGATCGAGCTCTCCGTCCTGGGAGAGAAGGCGGATCGCGAAGAGCCCATCCGGCTGAAGAGCGGCCTGGTCGTGCCGAGGGACGACGCCCTGTGGAGGGCCCTGATCCGGCACCGGAAGCTCTTCGTCTTCGACCGCTTCTGGCGGACCGAGAAGCAGCGCGCGATGCTGAAGGCCGAGTACGGCCTCTTCATGGGCCGGGAGATGATCTGGATCCAGGAGGGCCCGCACCCCTTTGTCTGCGAGGGCTGGTGGCCAGTGCTCTGCAGCCCTGGCCCGCCCAACGTCATCGGCCGCACGCGGCAGCTGGTGATCGACGTCAAGAAGCACCTGCCCCGCCTGGAGTTCTCGGACACAGAGGAGTGGACCCGCCTCTTCGTGGCCACCCACGGCTTCGACACCCCCGCGATGCTCCTGCCCTACGAGCTGTCGCGCACCGGTCGAGAGGACGGCCTGCTCGCATCCTTCCTGGAGCGCGAGGAGCAGTTCGCCCTGCCCAACAAGGCCTACTTCTCGCTCTTGGCCTTCGACGGTCGAGCGGCTCGAGGGCTGGCAAAGGACGCAGACCACGCCATCGCCGTGTCAGCCGCCCGCGTCGTCCTCGCCGGCTACCAGCGCCACGCCCACCTCGACATGGGGCGCTTCGACGCCATGGTGGCGGCCCCACTCGCCGCCTCGACCAGCCGCAGTGACCTGGTCCAGAAGGTCGAGCTCGCCCGCCGCATCGTGCTCTCGACCACGCACGGACTGCGGACACGCATGCGTCTGGCGGTCCTCGCGCCGCATATCCGCGGAGCCCGGACGTCCTCGGCCATCGAGCGCGCGAAGAAGAAGGCCCTGGCGAACCCCGCGGTCCTGCAGGGACTCGCCGAGGTCGAGGACGAGGTCGTCCGCCAGTGCACGGGCGACTTCGAGGGGGCCTTCGGGGTCGATCTCCGCTCTCGCCCCCGGCGGGTCGTCCAGCGTGGTCACAGCCGACTGCGAGACCTGATGGCAGGGCGGTGGCGGGCGTGACCCAAGCTACAGGTACATGACAATTGTCCGTAAGGGTGGTGTAATTCTTTCATCACCCTGATCCGAGGATGTCAGGCAAGACGATGCGGACCCTGCTGTTGCTGGTACAGGAGAACAAGCCAGTCCACGCTGTCAGCGTGGGCGAGCATCCGGTCCAGATCGGGCGCGCACACGCCAACGACCTCGTCCTGGGCGACCCGAGCCTGTCGCGTCGCCACGCCAGCATCTGGACGCGGGGCGACAAGGTCTGGCTCGCCGATCACGGCTCCACCAACGGGACCTTCGTCAACGACCACGCCGTCAAGGGCGCCGTCGAGGTCACCGAGCGCGACACGATCCGGCTCGGCAACGGGACCCAGCTCAAGATCAAGCAGCTCCAGGAGGAAGTGGGCGACCTGGGCGTCGACACCGGGCTCGTGCTGCTCGACGTGGCCAGCGGTGTCCGCCGCAGCCTGCGTGTCGGCACGAACATGCTGGACGGACGCGCCACCCTGGAGGTCGACGCCTCCGGCTCGAACCCGATCCTCCACATCGGGAAGCGCGAGCGCAGCCTCGAGAGCGAGGTCGACTTCGAGCTCGGCGAGCGGACCTACCGCATCGAGCGCCCCGACCCGATCGAGGACACGGGCCCGATCAGCGACGAGACGAGCAACGCCTTCGCCTACAAGGTCGCCGCGACGCTCAACGGCGCCAGCGGAGCCGAGGTGCAGGTCGAGCGCCTGACCGGCGGCGAACCCCACCTGGTCTCGGCCACCCCCGCCGTCCTGCTCTACATCCTCGCGCGAAAGCTGGAGAGGGACATCGAAGACGGCGTCCGCGCCAGCGTCGCGGGCTGGTGCTCGGACGACGACATCCGCGTCGGCATCTGGGGACGTGACGTAGACAACAGCTCGAACACGCTGAACGTGCTCTTGTACCGGACCCGCAAGGCGCTCGAGAAGAACGGCTACCACGGCGGCTGCATAGAGAAACGCCGCCGGGCGACGCGGCTCTCGGTCATCGAAGCGAGAACCTTCTAGAGCTTCTGCGTCTCCAGGTAGGCCTCCGTCTCGGCGCCGAGCTCGCGACGCGCTCGGTCCAGCTGCTCGAGGCGCGCCCTGCGGGCCTCCTGGTTGGCCTCCTGGCCGAGGGGGCCGCCCTCCACCTTGTCCTCCAGCACCAGGGCGGCGTCCTTCGGCTTGCCGCCGGAGATGCGCTCGATGCGCCGTCGCTGGTCAGCCAGGGCGTCGAGCTGGGCGCCCTCGGCGAGCGTGTCGAGGTGTCCGAGCGCGGCCGCCGCGATCCGGGCGTGGATGCCGTCGATGAAGCTCGGGAAGTCGTCGCGGAGGTGCTCGATGGCCTCGATGAGCCGGGCGCGGTCAGGGGTGCCCCAGAAGGGCCCGCGGAGGCCATTGCCGAGGCGCTCGAGCTGGGCGGCCCAGCCCTCCAGCTCCTCGAGCTCCACCAGGGCGGCGTCCAGCTGCTCCTCGCTGGCTCGCCCGACGCCGCGGAAGAGGGCCTCGACCCGGGAAAGGAGCGTGTCGACCTGGGCGAGCAGCAAGGCGGTGGGCAGGCGGTGGAGGCGCTCGATCCGTGGCCTCAGCCGGGGGCTCAGCTCTGCGGCGTGCTCCATGGCGATCGAGACGTCCTCGAGCTCCGTGAACAAGGTCGCGAGGTGGTCCATCACCGAGGGCGGCACGGGCACCTCTCGAGAGGCCCGCTCGACGAGCTCTGCCCTGCGGGTCAAGGCGGTGAGCACGTAGCTGCCGGCGTCGTCGAGGAGGTCGCGGATCGGGTCCCTCAGGGCCCCCGCGAATGCGGCGCGCTTGTGGGCGTCCTTCGGGAAGGTGCGCTCCGCCAGCGCCGTGTACTTCGTCAGCCGCGCCAGGGCGGACAGCGTGAAGCCGACGAGCCCGCACTGCTCGACGTCGTAGACGCTGAGCCGCGGGCCGGTCACCGCGCTGTCCGTCGCGACGACGAGCCGCGGTCCGTCCACCGCCGCCGCCAGGATGCGCCCCGCCGGTCGGATGAGGGGAAAGACGTTCTTGGTGCCAGGAGAACCGATCCACAGCCCCCCGGTCTCCCAGGCGAGGACCCTCACCCGGTCCGGGGCCTCGGCCACGCCGAGGATCTGGCCCATGATGCCGAACTCGCCGAGGGTCGAAGAGAGGTTGTCGTCGTAGACCGTCACCTTCGCGCCCCGCGCGGCCAGGACCCGACCTCGACCAAGTGAGAGCTGGCTGATCTGCTCTGACTCGATCTCGGAGAAGCCTGTCATCGAGCGGCCGGCGACCCACCAGGACTTGACCCGCCCGGTGCCCGCCGAGAGCGCCCGGGCCTTCGCCGGGATCGCGACGCCGACCACCCCGAAGCCGTGGGCCTGGCTCAGCCGCTCGACCTCTGCCGGGCCGAACTCGTCGAGGTTGGCCGGGACGCTGAAGCGGTAGAGGCCGCCTTCCCGAGCGCCGGCGAGGATCCAGTCCATCTCGGGCGACAGGGCCACTCCCACCAGGGTCGGCCCGGAGCCCCAGGATCCGCGGGAGCAGAGCACCGAGTGGATCCACCCGCTCCCGCGCTTGAGCACGTGCAGCCCGCCGGTCGCCCCGACGACGACGTGGTCGCCGATGCGATCGAAGGCGTGGCCCTCGCCGTGGGGGATGCGGTGCTCCTCTGCCAGGCGATCCTCTCCCGGGTGCCAGCGCACGAGGTGCTCGCTGCACAGGGTCCAGACCGTGCCGTCCTCGTCGAAGGCGAGCTGGCGCACGTCCATGCCCACCGGCAGGGAGAAGACGGCCTCTGGCTCCGGCTCGGCCGTGAGCGGGGGGAGCTCGGCGGCCTCGAGCTCCTTGAGGGCGACCCGGAGATCGTTCTGGCGCCGCTCCATGCTCACACCCTCGAGCACCGCCTGGTGGCGCTCCAACAGCACCTTGGCCTCCTCCACGGCGACCTCGATCTGCTGGCTGGCCTCGACCAGGGCCTTGGGCTCCCGCCCGGCATGCCGGGCGTCCTCGAGTCTCCGCATGAGCGGCTCGCGGGTCTTCTGCAGGTGGACCAGGCTGCCCTCGAGACGCTTGATCTCGGCCTTCACGGCGACCTCGAGGGACAGGAGGTTCTCCGGATGCCGGCGGCGCTGCACCTCGCGCTTGAGCAGGTTGTCGATGAAGGTCTTCTCGACCTCCTTGTAGAGACCGCAGTTGGGACACCAGGACAGGGAGCTCTCGACGGCGTAGCCACACTCATCGCAAGGTGAGAAGCCGGCCGGGTGCTCGTATGCTGCGCTCATACTCCCCTTGATCCTCACCCTGGCTTGCACGTCGGGGCAAGACGACATGCCTTCTGGCGCCTCCGACCTCGACGGTGACGGCTTCGACGACACAGAAGACTGCAACGACGACGACGACGACATCTACCCCGGCGCGCCCGAGCACTGCGACGAGGACTGCGATGACGTCGTGGACGAGGACCCTGTCGATGGCGAGCTTCGCTACCCCGACGCCGACCGTGACGGCTTTGGAGACGAGGCGCTCGGCGACCCCTACTGCACTACGCCGGTGGGATTGATCGCCCAGGGAGGGGACTGCAACGACCAGGACGAGGCGGTGAATCCCGACGCAGACGAGGTGTGCAACGAGGGGATCGACGACGACTGCGACGGGGCGACGGACGACGAGGACGACTCCCTGGACCGCGACACCCGCGAGATCTTCTTCGAGGACAGCGACGAAGACGGCTTCGGAAACCCGCGCCGCACGACCTAGGCATGCGCCCCGCCAGAGGGCTACGTCGACGACGACAGCGACAGCGACTGCGACGACGAGGCGGTGAACCCGGACGCGGAAGAGGTCTGCGACGACGGCATCGACAACGACTGCGACGACGCAGCCCTGGGTTGTGGGCTGGAGGGGGAGCTGAGCTCGCCAGATGCGACCACCGACAGGAAACGCAAGGCCTCGAGCGCTCCTCCGCCAGCGCCGCAGCCCACCTCGAGCACGGCGGAGGCCTCTTGGAGTCGGCTGTTGGCGGCCAGGGTCCGAGACAGCTGGAGCGTGCTGGCCTCGAAGCGACGCTCGAAGGCAGGGGCGAACTCGTCCCACTTCGCCCGCAGGGTGTCGATGTCCATGCGGGAGGACTAACCTCACCCAATGCTCCTCCTGCTGCTGTCCTGCATCCCCTCCTGTCGCGAGCCCACCGGTACCGGCCCGGGCTTCGCCGACTATCTCGAGGAGTGCCTCGTCCAGGACGACTGCATGGCAGGGCTCGTCTGCGGCGGCGACGGCCTCTGCCACTACCCGGGCGAGCCCGGAACGGCGGCGGCGGGGGACGAGTGCGTCTCCACCACCTTCTGCCAGGCTGGACTCGTCTGCGACTCCAGCGGCACCTGTGCCGAAGACGGTGCCCCCGGGACCGCCGGTCGCGGCGAGGCTTGCGAGACCAGCGACGACTGCCAGCTCGGCTACACCTGCATCGAAGAGGTCTGCTACGGCTTCGACATCCCCATCTGGCTGGGCGAGGAGTGTCCGGAGGAGGAGGGCGGCGACTTCAGGGTGCTCTTCGAGATCCCCGGCGACGAGCCGCTGTCCGACTTCTACCGCCTGCCCTTCCCCAACGCGGCCCGGGTCCTGCCCGACGGCGGCATCGACCTCTCGGATCACCCGAGCCCCGGCGTGCTCATCGAGGAGCTCGGGGACGTGGTCGGGGACACCCTGGCCGCCACGGCAGAAGACTTCGACGGCTGGGGCACCAACAGCGCGGTCTTCTTCCGCTTCTCGGCCCGACCGGAGTTCACAACGCTGACGCTCGAGTACGGGTCCCAGCCCGGAAACGTCGGCATCATGGACATCACAGAGGGCGCCGACGAGTACGGCGAGCTGCACGCGCCCGCCTTCCGGGCCGACAGCGCCCGGGGCCTGTACATCTGCAACAACTGGATCGCGGTGCGCCCGAGCAGCGGGTACCCGCTGTCGCCAGGGCACACCTACGCGGTCTACCTGAGGAGCTCCATCACCGCCGCCGACGGCTCGGGGGCCACCACCCAGGACGACGACTTCGCCGCCATGCTCGCGGAGCAGCCTCCGAGCCAGAACCGGCTCGCTCGCGCCTACGACGACTACGCACCCTTCCGCGACTGGCTCGCCGCGACGGCCAACCCGGGCAGCGACTACGCCGCCGTCAGCGTCTTCACGGTCCAGGACCCCACAGAGCCGCTCCAGGCCCTGCGCGCTGCCGTCGACGAGCTCGACGCGCCGCTCCCGCTGGGCCTCCACCTCTGCGAGAACGACACCGGGGAGGGACCCTACGCCTTCGGCGACGACGAGGACTTCGACCGCGGCTGCCACGGAGAGGACCCGCTCTTCCACGAGCTGCAGGGCCGGGTGAGCCTCGTCCAGTTCCAGCGCGGCACGGTGCCCTTCAAGGAGGCCGACGACGGCGGCGCCATCGACTACGCCGACGGCCTCGCCGTGCCCGTGCGCTACGAGGACGTCACCTTCTCCCTCACCGTCCCCATCGGCGAGATGCCAGAGGACGGCTGGCCAGTCGTGGTCTACGCCCACGGCACCGGCGGCAACTACCGGGCCGGGGTCACCGACGGTACCGCCGCGGACCTCGCCAGCGTCGTCCTCGACGACGGCACGGAGGTCCAGCTGGCGGTCCTCACGATCGACGCCGTGCTGCACGGGCCGCGCCGGGGCGAGGACAACTGGAAGGACAGCTGGCTCGAGGTAGACCCCGACGCCTACAGCGCCGATGTGCTCTTCTACAACCC
Organism: Myxococcota bacterium; assembly: GCA_036012755.1. Classification (GTDB taxonomy): domain Bacteria; phylum Myxococcota_A; class UBA796; order UBA796; family CAJQPC01; genus JAAESX01. Next base: position 152,724 of record DASCPX010000190.1, read on the forward strand.
GCTCAACCCACGGGCCGCGCGGGACAACGCGCTCCAGAGTGCCGCTGATCACTGGCAGATCGTCCAGATGCTCGAGGCCTGGGAGCTGGACGCCGACGACTCCCCCACAGGCGAGGCCGTCGTCCTCGACACCTCCGAGCTCCACTACATGGGTCACAGCCAGGGAGCCACGACCGGGCCGATGACCGTGGCCTACGAGCCGGCCTTCCGCTCGGCGCTCCTGAGCGCAGCCGGTGGCCTGCTCATCGAGACGCTGCTCCACAAGACCAGCGACTACGACATCCCCACGATGATCCAGGTGGGCCTCGCCGACCCGGACGTCGACCGGAGCCACCCCCTGCTCAACATCGTCCAGATGGGCGCGGAGCGGTCCGACGGCATCAACCACGCCCGGTACCTGCACAGCGAGGACGACTTCAGCGACCCCCAGCACGTGCTGCAGCTCATGGGCATCGGTGACACCTACACCCCGGACGAAGCCCAGGAGCCCCTGGCCCGGGCCATCGGGGTCCACCAGGTCACCAACGGCTACACGCCCGTCGAAGGCATCACCGAGACCAGCCCTCCGGTGACCGGCAACCGCCAGGGCACCACCGGGGTCCTCGCCCTCTACACGGCGGAGGGGGACAAGGACGCCCACTTCGTGCTCTTCACCCGCGACGACGCCGAGCGACAGGCAACCCACTTCCTCGGCACGGCCTATGCCGACGGGACGCCTACGGTCGTGGAGCCCTGATCGCGCCTACTCGTGGTCCTCGACGAGGTAGGCCGGGCGCCCGCTCGACTTCTCCCAGAGCACCTTCAGGTTCGTGACGGTGAGGTCGGAGTCCATGATCTCGCCCCAGCTCGCTTCGCGCTGACCGGGCTTGAGCGTGACCCGGTGGTGCTTCACGTGGTCGAACAGGCTGACCACGTTCCAGCCGCCGCCCTCTCCGCTGCCCTTCTCGAAGGACAGGCCAAGCGGTTCCGTTACGCGTCCTGCGAAGTCCCTTTGGACGCCCGCCACTTCCGCCACCCCTCGATGGCCTCCTCCTTCGACATCGGGCGCGGCGTCTCGTACCGAAGGCTCCCGTCCGGTTGCAGCGGGTTCCCCAACTCCTTCCACGTCCTCGGCCGCTCGTCGCGGTCGGAACTCGATTTCGGCGTCGAACCAGTCTCGGTAGGTGGCTT
>DASCPX010000191.1:0-2943 GCA_036012755.1 Myxococcota bacterium
GGGACTTCGGGTTGGCGGTACTAATCCTGCACCCAGAACTCGAACGGCGCCGGCTGGCTCTTCACGAGGCGGAAGCCGATGCGGCGAGAGCGCTTGTCTCGCAGGGCCGGTTCCCTGGCTGCCGAGCGGCAGCCCACCCCGTCCGAGTCCAGAACTCCTGACACGCCCCCTTGTGGATGCAGCCGTGGTGCGGGGTTGAGTGCGTAGGGGCTGTCCGGGTCGATCGATAAACCGTGGCTCATTTCGTCTTTACGGGAGCGGTCGGGGTGATACTCTCCGGCATGACTTCGACAGACGCCGCCGCACGGCACGAGCTGCTGCCTCCGCCGCCCACGCCGGACGTGGTGGTCAACGCCCGGTGCGTCATCTTCGAGCAGGGCGACGAGCGTGTGGTGTTCGTCTGCGGCGAGCCTGTCTACCGCTATCACCGGGCCGACGCCGTCGCCGAGAAGCTGCTCGTGGCCCAAGCCATCGAGGCCGGGTTCGCCAAGCCCGGAGAGCTGGCGGCCGCCCTGTCGATCAGCCTGCGCACCGTCCATCGCGACAGGAAGAAGTACGTGGACGGGGGCGTCGTCGCTCTCACCCCCGACAAGCCCGGTCCCAAGGGTCCGCGGCTGGGTGCGGCGAGGGAGGCGGCCATCGCCAAGTGGCACGCCCGGGGCGTCACCGGGCGGGAGATGGCCCGTCGTCTGGGGATCAGCCCCTCCACCGTGGGACAGGCCCTCGATCGCCTGGGGCTGCCCAAGCGGAGGCGTCCCGCCGAGCAGACCGAGCTGACGGCCGCAGCCGCCGGGACCGAGACGGTGACCGATCCACACCCACGCGACGGCGACCCCGGGTCGGACACCGTGGGAGCGACGGCCCCCGCCCCGGCGCCACCGCCTCCGCCGCCCGCTGGCCTGCCCACGACCCTGGACACCGACCCCGCCAACCGGTCGATCGACCGGATGCTCGCCGCCCGGGGTCAGCTGTTCGACGCCGCCCCGCTGTTTTCGTCGGGCGAGGCCGTCCCCCGGGCCGGCGTGCTGCTGGCCGTCCCGCTCCTCGTCGCCAGCGGGGTCTTCGAGGCCGCCCAGCGGACGTACGGCCACATCGGCCCGGCCTTCTACGGCCTGCGGACCACGCTGCTGACCCTGCTGCTGCTGGCGCTGCTCCGGGTGAGGCGTCCCGAGAACGTCAAGGAGTACTCGCCTGCAGAGCTGGGCCGGGTGCTCGGGCTCGACCGGGCGCCGGAGGTCAAGACGATCCGCCGCAAGCTGGCGCGCCTTTCCGACGACGGCCGGGCCGAGACGTTCCTGCGGGACCTGCTCGAACGCCGGGTGGAGTCTCGCAGCGAGGCGCTGGGCTTCTTGTACGTCGACGGGCACGTGCGGGTGTACTCGGGCCGGGCGGACCTGCCCAAGACCCACGTGGCCCGGATGCGGATCTGCCTGCCGGCGACCCAGGACGTCTGGGTCAACGACGCCGACGGCGCACCGCTGTTCTTCGTGACCCAGCAGGCCCACCCCCAGCTCGTGAGCGCGCTGCCGCCGATCCTGCAGGAGGTCCGCAGGCTGGTGGGCCCCGACCGGCGGGTCACGGTGGTCTTCGACCGCGGAGGGTGGAGCCCCAAGCTGTTCCAGCGGATGGACCAGGCGGGCTTCGACGTGCTGACCTACCGCAAGGGCAGGTCCGATCCCGTGCCCGGCGACCAGTTCGTCGAGCACGTCGTGTCCCGGCCAGGCGGACAGGTGCGCTACGAGCTGGCCGACACGGAGGTGTCGCTGCTGTCGGGGACCTTTTCGATGCGGCAGGTCGTCCGCCGGCAGGGCGACCACCAGACGAAGATCGTCACGACCCGGCGGGACCTCGACGTCGTGGAGGTGGCCGTGCGGATGTTCGACCGGTGGCGGCAGGAGAACTTCTTCAAGTACATGCGCCAGGAGTTCGCCATCGACGCGCTCGTACAGCACGGCACGGAGCCCGACGACCCGTCCCGGACCGTCCCCAACCCCGCCCGCACCGCCATGGACAAGGAGGTCCGCAAGGCGAAGCGGGAGGTGGAGCGCCTCGAGGCGGAGTACGGGGCCGCCGCGCTCGACAATGCCGAGCGGAAGCGGCGCACGATGCGCGGCTTCAAGATCGCCCACGGCACGGAGATCGGGATCCCTCTGCGGCAGGCCCGCGCCCGCCTGGAACAGCTTCTCGAGGAGCGGAGCAAGGTCCCCGCCCGGGCCCCAGTGGGCGAGGTCCGGGAGGAGGTCGTCCGCCTGCCGCGGGAGAGGAAGCGGCTGTCGGACGGGCTCAAGATGCTCGCCTACCAGGTGGAGACCGACCTGCTCCGGGCGGTCGCCCCGTCCTACGCACGCAGCCTCGACGAGGGCCGGCCCCTGCTGCGGGCCGCGATGCAGGGCGCCGCGGACATCGAGGTCGACGACGACGAGCTGCGGCTCACGCTGGCACCCCAGAGCAGCCCCCACCGAAGCCGGGCCATCGCAGCCCTCTGCGACATGCTCAACGCAACCGACACTTGCTTCCCAGGCACCACACTGCGCCTACGCTACGCCGTCGCGGGCGTCCCGACTGTCACGAAGGCACAGGGGTAGGTCAGGAGTTCTGGATTCAGCCCCACGGCGTCGGTCGGATCGACCGAGATCACCCAGCGGGCGGCCTGGGGGACCCCTACGCGGAACCACCCGACGTTTGTCACCGGCGCACCGTGCCAGTCATCCGGCTCGAGTCCCTGCGCCACGAGCATCGTGCTGCCTTGGTCGTCGCACTCTCCGGTGCCCGCCAGGCAGGTCCGACCGCCCGCGTCGCGAAAGGGGGCTCGGGACACCACGAACGCGTGGTCCGGGCCGGGCGTGGCGAGGCCGAGGAACAGGGGCATCCCCTCCGTCCAGGGCGCTGCGGCGATGCCGAACAGGCTCCCGGACAGATCGTCGGGGGTCACCTCCCAGGGTG
>DASCPX010000192.1:0-9218 GCA_036012755.1 Myxococcota bacterium
AGGGTATCAACAACTTGTGAGTCTCCCCCCAGACCCCCCTCGTATCCCTCCCCGGATCCTCTGGTGGAGGGGCGTAGCCTCACCGTGATGACGACGATGAGCTAACCATCAACCTGTCCACTGAAGCGGGGCAACCTCAGAGGCCCGATTGAGGTAGTGATCCTGGGCGTCACGACGGCTCCCGGCGTCGGTCTTGCGTTCGATGAGCCAGGCTGTCGAGTGGTCGGCGCTCAGGGCCAGGTAGTCGACCTTGAGGGACTTGCTTGTCGGGTGCTCGGGCCAGATGAGATCCCGCTTGATGGGAAACTCGGGAACCAGTTCCGGGAGGAGCGGGGTGTCCAGGAACGCTGCGAGGGCACCGGGCAGGTAGTGGGCAAACAGGATGTCTGCCCGGCGTTCCAGCTGGTAGTTCGGGAAGTGTCGCCACGTGTCCAGCTGGTCGAGAAGGGCGGTTGCGGAATCCAGGCTCATGGTTCCTCCTGTGGTGGGAACCTGGAGCCGACAGGCCGAGCAGGTTTCAGAAGGTGGCCAGGAGGGCGGGGAGGTTCCTCCAGGCACGACAGGCGAGGGGCTACCCCCCAGGCGATTCGTCGGGAACGAACTCCAGCAGGTCGCCCGGCTGGCAGTCCAACTCCCGGCAGAGGGCCTCCAGGGTCGAGAAGCGAATCGCCTTGACCCGCCCGGTCTTGAGCTTGCTGAGGTTGGCCTGGCTCAGGCCGATGGTCTGGGAGAGGTCATTGCCACGGACCTTGTTGCGGGCCATCACCACGTCCAGTCGAACCACGATCGGCATGGCTACACCAGGCCCTGGTTCTCTCGGGTCAACGCCGCGATGGAGCCGAAGGCGTTGCTGGCGAGTTCGCACACCACGGCGAGCAAGACGCACTCGACCAGGTGCGAGATGAATGGCTGGTATTCCTGTGCAAATGCGCCCAGAGTCTGGTCCTCAACCTGTCCGGGTCCGAAAAAGAAAAGTCCCAGTGTGATCGCGCACACCACGGCGAGCACCTTGAAGACGGCCGAGAAGATCCGGAGCCCGGATGCTCCATGTTCAATGGTCTTCAGGTTCTTCTGGAGGATCTGGTCGTTCTCCATGGCTGACTCCCGGTCGGTGACAGGGAGAGGCTATGAACGAAAGATGCGTTCGTCAACCAATTATTGGTGCTAAACGATAATAAGTATCTATTTAGCGTTGATTCCGACGGAGTGAACTCCCCGTTCGAGCCCACCGCGCGGACGCCAGGCCCAACTCTCCCCGCTTCCAACGGATGAAGCGACCGTCCACCCCGTCCGACGGGTGGGCGAGCTCCTGCTCCAGGAAGGTGCGGGACATCAGGCGGCCAACCGGATTGCCGGTCGGGATCTGGAGCACCTCCAGCATCATGTCCGTGCTGTGGCGCAGTGCCTGCTGGAGGACCTGGGGATCGAGGCTGTCGCCCAGGTCCGCCTGGCCGGTCAGCACCGGGAGCAGCCGGTGAAAGGCGTCCTGGAAGGACTGCACACCGAGGGACTCGGGGCCTTCGGGGATCGTCCCTCGGATCTGGCCGTAGAAGCCGGCGACGGTCACCACGAAGCGGGTGTAGGCCCGGCGCACGTAGCGGTCGTGGAAGTCACTGCCCTCCGCCTCGTCCACGTCTCCACGAAGCACGGCGTGGGTAGGAAACATCAAGCACCCCGCCAGGATACCGCCCGACCAGGTGGGCGCGCCGGTCCACGCTGCCGGACGGCCCTCGCCTGGCGTGGCCCACGGGCGGTCACAACGTTCAAAAGACCCACGCCGTGGAGCTGAGCGCTACCATCCGGGACTTCGTCAGGAGCGCGCCGTGATCGAGATCACCGTCAACGGGACGACCCACGCGCTGGACGTCGCGCCCGACACCCCGCTGCTGTGGGCGGTCCGCGAACACCTGAAGCTCACCGGCACGCGCATTCGGAGCGTGCTGGTGGGAGAGCAGCTCAAGGCGTGAGCGACGCGGACCTCGCCCGGGCGGCGGTCGATCTCGGGCTGGTCGACGCCACTGAGGCCCTGGACGCGCTCGCCGGCGGCGGCGATCTCCTCGCGCGCTGGACGGACGAGCTGGGGTTGTCTTCGGCCGAGGTCCAGGCGCTCGTCGACCAGGCCGAGGCGCGCTCCGCCCCCTTGGCCGAGGACACCGTCGACCTGAACCTCGGCCCCGTGGCCCCGCCCGTCGAGCGGCCTCGGTACGAGCCCACCGATGAGCTCCTGGGCCTGGGCGGGATGGGCCGCGTCGAGGCCGTCCTGGACCGCTCGCTGGAGCGCGTCGTCGCTCGGAAGAGCCTGCTTGCCGGGGCCTCTCGCGAGCGGTTCCTGGCCGAGGCCCGCGTCACCGGACAGCTCGAACACCCAGGCATCGTGCCGGTCTACGAGGTCGGTGCGAGCGCCGACGGCACGCCCTGGTACACGATGCGTCGGATCGCAGGCCGGACCCTCCGCGAAGCCCTGACGGCCTGCCACGACCCGGACGAGCGGATGGCCCTCTTCGGGCACGTGCTCGAGACGGCTCGAATCCTCACCTACGCCCACTCACGAGGTGTCGTCCACCGCGACGTGAAGCCCGACAACATCATGATCGGGCCTCTCGGCGAGACGCTGCTGGTCGACTGGGGGGTCGCCGCGCAGGCGAGCGATGAGGGCGAGCGGGTCGGCACCCCCGGCTACATGAGCCCGGAGCAGGCGGCCGGTCGCGTCGACTCCCGCGCGGACACGTACGCGCTCGGCGTCGTGCTGCGGGAGCTGCTGACAGGGGACCGGGCGCGTCCCGCGATCGAGCCGGCCGACCTCGCCGCCCTGTGCGAGCGCTGTCTGGAGCCCCTGGCCGCTCGACCCGACGCTGCGGAGCTCCTGGACGAGCTGACGAGCTGGCGCGACGGCCGGCGGCTGCGCTCCTACCGCTATGGGCCGGCCGAGCGCGCGGTGCACTTCGCCCGGACCCAGCCGTTTCTCTTCACCGCCAGCGTCGCGCTGATGGTGATCACGCTGGGGGGAGGCGCCGCCCTGTGGAGCGCCTCGCGCGAGGCCGACGCCCAGGCCAGGGACGCCCGGCAGGCCCTGGCTATCGCGCTCGTCGAAAAGGCCATCCGCGCCAACGACGCCGGGGACCAGCTGGGCGCGGCGGTCTTCGCGGCGGGCGCGCTCGAGCTGGAGCCGCAGGACCCGGTCCCCGCCCTCTCCACGATCTGGGCCGCCCAGGAGCTCCAGGCGGCCCGATTCGAGGGCACCATCCCGGTCCCCGCGCCTGCCGGGGGGCTGGGCGGCGGGCGCGCGGTGGCCTGGGCCGACGACGAGCTGGCTGTCCTGGGCTCCGACGGGCACCTGTGGGTCGGTGACGAGGTGTTCCCGGTGCCCCCGATGGGCCGCACGCGGGGCGATCTGGCTCGCTACGGGACCGCCATCATCTGGGTCGCCGGCGGAGAGGTCGGTTCCACCGAGGGCGCGATCGAGCCCGCTCCAGGGTTCGTGACGTCCGTCGCCGCAGACGGCGCGCACCTGGCCCTGGCTGGCCGCGTCGACAGGCGACCTGCGGTGATCCTCGACGGCGAGTGGACGTTCCCGGAGGGCGGGTTCATCGAGGACCTGGCCCTGACCCGAGGCGGCGACCTGGTCCTGCTGCAGGGCGGCTCCACGGTGCAGCGGCCGGGGATTTGGACCGCGGAGCTGCCGGTTGGCGCGTCAGCGCTGGCGGTGACCCACGACCACGTGCTGGTGGTCAGCCGCTCGCTCCCCACCCTGTGGCGCCTCGACCTCGAGACCGGCGCCTTGCTGGACGCTGTGTCCCTGGACCACGCCGCGATGGACGTCGTGGTGTCGGACGATCTGCTCGCGGTCGGCGGCGAGGACGGCACGACGACGCTGCTCGACCCCGACACGCTGGCGGTGCGCCAGCAGCTGGTCGCGTCCCCGGGGGGCGCCTCTCGTCTGGCGGTAGGGCGTGGGCGCCTGGCCGCAGGGGGCACCACCGACACGGTGCGGGTCTGGCGCGTGAGCGAGGCAGGGCTGCGGGTGGCCGCGACGGCCGGCGTCCGCGGGATCAGCCCGAACGGACCGCTGCTGGCCGTCTCGGCCGACGAGCTCATCTGGCTCGACCCCGCGACGCTCGAGGAGACGCAGCGCCGGCGCTACGGCGGCGCGTCGGTCGCCGCACAGGGCGAAGTCTGGGCCGTCAGCGGGCCCCACGGGCGGGTGGACGTGGCCGACCGGACGAACCGCCAGGTCCCAGACGACCGCGGCACACCCTTCGGTCGATGGGCACCATCGTTCTCACCCGACGGCGCGTTCCTGGCCGTGCCCGGCTTCGACCAGGACATCGCGTTGATGGAGCCGGGCGGCGAGTGGACCAGCCTGGGTGCGCACGACGAGCAGCTCTACGGCGTGGTGTTCTCACCCGACGGGCGCCTCGCCGCCCACGGCTTCGGTGGACAGCTGGCGGTCTGGACGCTCGACGGGGACCGCACCGATCTCATCGGCCACGAGGGCCTGGTCTCGGCCGCGGCGTTCGCCCCGGACGGGCTCCTGGCCAGCGGTCAGGGCGACGGGACCGTTCGCATCTGGACCGACCCTCCCCGCGTGCTCGAGCACCACACCGGGTGGGTCAACGCGCTGGCCTGGTCCGACGACAGCCAGACCCTCGTCAGCGGCTCGGACGACGGGACGGCCGCGATCTGGGACCAGGACGGGACCCTGCTCCGGGTGATCCGGGCACAAGGCGACGTCGACGGCGCCCGGTTCGACGACACGGCGCTGATCCTGGTCGAAGGGGGGCGCGTCGTGCGGCACGTCGACGCCCGCCCTGCCAGCGTCCCCTCGCTGGCCGACGCTGAGCGCGCCGCCGGGGTCCGGCTCGACGGGATCGAGCTGGTCGCGGACAGCCAGGAGTAGAGTCCGGCTCGTGTCCACGACCGTCACCGCCGCCCCGCTCGATCGGGGGCCTCGTACGCGGCCGCTGGCGCTGGTGGTCGTTGCGAGCCCGGATCCGTCCGCTCTGGACATCCGCCTGCCGCTGGCCGGACCGCCGACGACGCTAGGACGCACCGACCGGGCCTCCGTGCGCATCGACGACCCGCGAACCAGCGGCCTCCACGCAGCTCTGCGGCCGGCTCGCGGCGATCGGCCGCCGTCGATCGCCGACCTGGGCAGCCGAAACGGGCTGTTCGTGGACGGGGCGACGTTGAAGTCGGCGCCGCTGACCTCGGGGAGCGTGGTGCGCCTGGGCGACACCTGCGCGGTCGTGGACGACGGCGGGACCCTGGACGACCCGGTGCTGCGGGGAATCTCGGCCGCAGCGACCGGGCTGCGCGCCGAACTGGACAAGGTGGCGGGGACCGCGCTGACGGTGCTGCTCCTGGGCGAGACCGGGACCGGAAAGGAGCTGGCGGCCGAGCGCGTCCACGCGCGCAGCGAGAGGAGGGGTCCGCTCGTCCCGGTGAACTGCGCCGCCATCCCCACCGAGCTGGCCGAGGCCAAGCTCTTCGGCCACCGAAAGGGCGCCTTCACCGGCGCCACCGACAGCGCCCCCGGGTTGTTCGCCCAGGCCAACGGCGGCACGCTGTTCTTGGACGAGGTCGGCGAGCTGTCCCTGGCGATCCAGGCCAAGCTCCTCCGCGTGCTCGAAGACCGCCGGGTCACGCCCGTGGGCGGCCGGACCGCGCGCACCGTCGAGGTCCGCGTCGTGGCCGCGACGAACCTGGACCTGCACGCCGCGGTCGCCGCGGGCACCTTCCGAGCGGACTTGTTGGCCCGCTTGGAGGAGTGGCCCGTCCGACTGCCGCCCCTCCGGGACCGCCGGGTCGACGTGCCGCTGTTGGCCCGCTCGTTCCTGGGCGAACGGCCGCTCTACGGCGACGCCGCCGAGGCCCTGCTCCTGCACGACTGGCCGTTCAACGTCCGCGGCCTGCGCCAGCTCTGTCGACGGCTCGCGGTCGTCGTCCCGGCGGGCACGCCCGTCGCCTTCGACGACCTGCCGGAAGCCCTCGCCGAGCGCATCCTGTCGCGCCACGTCGAGGTGGACCCCCGCCAAGCGGTGATCGACGCCCTGCGAGCCAGCGGGGGCAACGCGTCACAAGCCGCGAAGGCGCTGGGGATCTCGCGCCGGACCCTGTATCGACGCCTGGACGAGCTCGGCGTCGATCCTGCAGACCACCGCTGACACAGATCGCTGGCACAGATCGCTGACACAGGGTTGCGCCAGTCCCGCCGATGCGCACACCTGGGCGCGGCACCGTCGTGAAGCCCGATCCGCCATCCGGGCGCGATCACGGTGATCGGAGGCCCCTGGCACGCCCTCTGCAACCCCTGGCATCGAACGCACACCCGAGGCTTCGATGTCCCTCCTCCTCGCCCTCCTGGACCCTGGCCACGCGGCCTGCTCGCTCGAGCTCACCGGGTCGCACCACGTCCTGCCCGGGGACACCATCGACGTCACGTGGACGGGGGCCGGCGCACACGCCGAGGTCTACCTGTCCGCTCACACCAACTGGGGCCAGGCCTACCACCTCTCGACCGTCACCTCGAACGACGGGCACCACAGCTGGACGCTGCCCGACGATCTCGACCACCGCGACGAGCTCCATCTGTACGTCGAGTCGGCCGAGCACGGCGCACGGACAACCGAGTGCTGGTCCTACCAGGAGGTCGACGTCGCCCATCGAGTCGACGTGGGCTTCGGCGTCGACAGCCTGGCGGACCTGACACAGAACGCGACGCTGTTCTCCGACGTCATGAGAGAGCTGACCGCCACCGCGCCCAAGGCGTCGAACGGGCTGCCCAACCTGACGATCAACCAGGTCTCGGCGACGGGCTGGGCCCAGGGCGCCGAGCTCCTGCCGGTCAGCACGGTCAGCGGCCCCCTGGCCAGCATCGCGGACAGCTCGAACCTGATGGTGGGCTTGGCGGACATCCCGTTCAGCCCCGCCGAAGCCAGCTGCACGGCCCTCCCGAACACCCTGCCCGCCGACGAGTACGGCGCGTACGGCCCCCTCGACCTCCTGCTGAGCCAGCGGAACGACGGCACCCAGCATCGGGTGGGGTTCGCCCCCGAGTTCACCACCGCGATGTGCCCGGACAGCTTCGACCACGGCGACTACGCCGCGTGGGTCGAGGAGCTGGCCGGCGACCTGTCCAAGGCCAAGGGTGACATCTCCTACGAGACCGGCAACGAGCCGGACGGTCTGTACTTCTTCTGGGGCAATGCCACCTCATACGACGCCAAGGCTGACGCGGCCTACGCCGGTATCCGCGCCGCCGACAAGGACGCGACCGTCACCTACGGCGGCTTCGGAAGCAGCACGGTCTTCGACACGGGCAAGGTCTCGAACGGCTGGACCAGCTGGGACGACTTCCGGGCGACGCTGGACGACACACCCGACGAGAGCTTCAGCTTCCACCTGTTCCGCAACCCGGGCTTCGGGGCCTACGACGGCGGGCAGTTCGAGAAGACCTGGGACGACCTGAACGGTCACCGCTGGCCGACGACCGACGCGGACCACGTCGTGCTGAGCGCGTTCGACGTCTTCGGGCGGAACACCGAGAAGGACGCCGACGGGGAGGCCATCGAGTCGCCCTGGAAGATCGCGCTCGAGGACAGCTCGTGGCTCACCTACGAGCTGGCCGAGCTCCTGTTCTTCCTGCACGAGCGGGACATCGACGCGGTCTACCTCTGGAAGCTGATGGACATCGGGAGCGAGGGGCAGTCCGGGTTCTTCGACGAGTGCGGGAACCCTCGGAACGGCTACGGCCAGCTGGTCGAGGTCTGGTCGGTCATCGAGGGTGGGTACTCGGCCTCGCGCGAGAAGAGCGTCGTCACCATCGAGGGGACGAACGGCCTCATCCTGCAGGCGTCCGCCGACACACAGTTCTCCCATGACAAGGACATGGAGATCTCCTCCTGCTGGGTCGACGACCTGGACGAGACGTTGCTCCCGAGCGGCCCGGTCGGCGACGACGTGTCCGCCACCTGGGCCCGCATGGACTGGGTCGTCTACCGTAACGTTACCCTCGGCGCGGGCTCGCCGTGCCCCTCGACTGTCGCCACCCCCCCCACCTGCAACTAGAGGTCCCCATGACACTCCTTCTCCTGGCCGCCTGCGCCATCGATTACGTCAACACCCCGCTGGACGATGAGACCCCGGTCCCTCGCGACTCCGCCGAGGAGACCATCGACACCGGTGAGCCGACGACGCGCTGCGACTTCGTCGTCACCTCAGACCCCGCCGGCGTGCTCCAGGCCTCGGTCCTGGCCTCGGGCGGCCTCGAGAGCCCGGTGTCGCTGGGCGTCGAAGCGACCCACCCGGTCATCGCCGATGTGGACGCCGATGGGTACCTCGAAGTGCTGGCGTGGAGCGCCGACCGCCTGGTCCAGTTGGACGGCGACCCCTGTGTCGGCGAGACGATGGGCGCGTCGACGCTGGGGCGGGCGTTCCCTCCACAGGCCGTCGGTGATCTCGACGGCGACGGCGTCGCGGACGTCCTGGGCTGGACCGACGCGGGTCAGGGGGTCGTCGGGCTGGGCTCGTCGTCGGGCTTCACATGGATCAACGTCGACGTGGCGGACGCGCTGTCGTCCTACGTCTCGAACGCCGCCTACCGGATGGAGGACGTGACCGGCGACGGCCACGCCGACCTGGTCGTCGCCAGCTACGACGGGTACGCCAGCGACCCCACCCGGCTGTCCATCGTGCCGGGCAACGGCGACGGCACCCTGGGCATCATGATCCCGATGGCCGGCGTCGACGAGCCCAGCAACGGCGCGGATCTGTGGGACGTCGACGGCGACGGTCGCGTGGACCTGGTGGTCGGCCTGGACGACGACGGCGACGCCGGTCAGGTGTACGTGGCGTGGGGCACGGCTGACGGCCTCGATGAGCCGGAGGAGCTCCTGGACATCCAGCCGTCGTATGAGTCCGGCACGAACAACGCCGGCCAGGGCACCTTGCGAGCGGTCGATCTGGACGACGACGGCGATCACGATCTCCTGATCCTGCACCGCCCCAACGGGGGTGACTTCCAGTCCACCGAGCTCGTCCGACTGGAGATGAACGGCGGGTTCGGGAGCCCCTCCGCCGAGCTCATGCAGAGCCAGCTCGGGGCGAAGCTGACGCTGGCGGTGCCGCGATGATGGCCGTCATCGCGATGGCCGCCGCGGCCGAGCCGACCGACCTGGGGGACAACCTTGTGCAGGGCTACCAGGTCGAGCTCGAGATGA
>DASCPX010000193.1:0-117091 GCA_036012755.1 Myxococcota bacterium
CGAAGTCCTCTCCGAACCGACGAATGGCATCCCGGCCTTCGGGGTCGGTGCGAGTGCGGTCGACGACCGTGACCGATGTGACGTCCGGCGGCAAACCGATGTGCGATCTGGGCGAGGCTGACGCGCCGGGTCCCCAAAAATGCACGCCCGTGTGCAATCTGGGCGAGGCTGACGCGCAGGGTCCCCAAAACTGCACGGCTGCCAGATCAGTGCTCAAGGACCGTCCTGCGGTCCTTGGAGACCGATCAGGTCCTCGTGCGACAGGTCCTCGTCGTCGTCCCCCGTCACCGTCACCGTCACCCGTCACCGTCACCGTCACCGTCACCGTCACCGTCACCGTCACCGTCACCGTCACCGTCACCGTCACCGTCACCGTCAGACATCTCTCAGCGCAACATCCGCGCCACCAGCAACCCAATCCCTGTCGCGATCACCGTCGGGAGAAAAGCCGGCACTGTCCCTGCTGCTGCTACGCCCACCAGGACCGCCAGGACCGCGATCCCCACCAATCCCCCCAGCGGCCGAGCCCACCCGGGCAACCGTCTCGCCACCAGCGCTGTCCCCAACCCCGCGATCAACGCTGCCAGCGCGTCCCACAGTGGCCTTCCCAGCCGCAAGGCCCGCTGCCGAGCCAATGACTCCAAGAGCGCCGCGTGCAGCTCTACTCCCTGCCTCGACCCAAGGGATGTTCGCAGCCGATCCCCTCGCCCAGACAGATCCCCGATGAACACCACCTTCCCTGCTGCTCCACCATAGGGCCCGCTCCAGTTCAACTCCGGGCTCGGACCCACTGGCGGCAGGTGGAGCCGCCCTCCGGACAGCGGGTTCCGTGTGACCCCGACCTCCAGCTGCCCCTCGCGCACGACCGGCTCGGCGTTGAGGTGGGCGCCAAGCCCCAGCACCGCGAGATGCCAGGCGGATCCTTCCTCGACGGACATCTCTACCGGAGCCCGCCGGACCTTGCCAAAGAGCACATCCCGCTCGAACTCCGCGACGCCGACGACGAGACCATCGATGACCGGCCTGGACACGGTCTCGCCATCCACACGAAGCGGAGCGATGACAGGTACTTCCAGCCCGGTCAGCGCCTCTGACAGCGCCGCGTCGTGCTCCGTCTCCGCGAGCAACAGCACATCGAGCACGACCGCCGTGGCCCCAGCCTCCTGGAGCTCCGACAGCAGCTGTGGATACTCCGCGCGCAGCTCCCGACGATCGACGTCGGCGGGCAGCGCAATCAGCACAGTCTCCTCGGCCTCCAGGGTGCCGTGCAGCAAGGAGACGACCGCCGGCCGCAGGGCCAGCTCCAGGAAGTCCAGCGCCGAGCTCAGCGCCAACAGCGGCGCCACGAGCACCAGCACCCACTGCCAGGGCAGGCGACGAGGGGGAGCCGCGCGGGGAAACAGCGGCGCCAGAGCCGCCTCGAGTGTGGCCACCGGTCGAGCCAGCTCGTGCTCCGGCGCCCCCTCTCGAGGCAAGACGACCTGGCGCAGCCCCTCCGCTGCCCTCAGCTTGGCCGGGATGCCCGCTACCTTGGCGACTCGACCGTCCAGCTCGACCGCGCCGGTGAAGCCGACATCCCGAGGAATGCGTACCCCCTCGCGAGCCGCTCGCGTAGCAGCCGCGATGGCCAGTCCCAGCGAAGCGCCGCGGACCCTCTGCGCCTCTGAGAGCTGCCAGCGCACACCGAAGCGTCGGGCCTCGTCCCCGAGCGCAGCAGCGACCGCCACCTGGGCCCCGAGCAGGGTCTCCTGGGCCGCGCCCTGGGTCGTCCAGACCCCGCGCCCCCCAGCGGAGAGATCCACGACGACCTCGACCTGGTGACCCTCGCCCCGACGGTCGACGACCAGGGCGATGGCCCGTGCCCTCAGCGGCGTGGCCTGGAGCGCGCGCCTCTCCAGCTCCTCCCTGATGCCTTCGTCCAGGACGTGGGGCAAGAGGCTCGCGGCCATCAGGGGATCCTCGGGCAGAGCCTCGCGAAGAGCCCGGTGGAGCTGACCGAGCGCGGTCTCGTGCCTGACGGAGTCCTCTGCGTCCTCTGCGGCGACGACCGCCTGGAGCAGCTCGCCGAGACCCCTCATCGAACGAACGCGGCCTCGTGACCGAAGGCGGTGAAGGCCTCGACCTGGACCGCGCCGATGCCCTCGATCCGCTGCACACGCTCGAGCTCCGCGGGCAGCGTCACGCCGGAGAGCAAGGTGTTGTCGGTGTTCACGCAGACCCGCACCCCCCGGCGCAGCCACCGGGCCAAGGGGTGGTCCTCGATCCGCGAGATCACCCCCGTGTGCCAGTTCGAGCTTGGACAGGCCTCGATCGTCACCTCCTCTCCGAGCACGAGGTCGAGCACCTCGCCCGAGTCCAGAAGGGTCGTCCCGTGGCCGATGCGCTGAGCCTTCAGCTCCCTGATCGCGACAGCGATCTCCTCAGCCGGGCGACCCTCTCCAGCGTGCACCGTGCGTCCGATGCCGTAGGCCGCAGCACGCTGGAATGCCGAGCTGTAGGCCTCCATCCCGAAGCGGTGAAGCGGCGTGGGTCCGCCTGCGAGGTCGATGCCGACAACCCCCTCACGAGGGATCGCGGCCGCGACGAGCCGATCGAGCACCGCCGGGTCCTCGCCATAGAGACCGCAGAGGATCAGGCCTGCGCGCCCGTCGATGCCCTCCAGGGCGGCGTCGATGTAGGCCTCGAGCGGATCACCGTGGAGCTGGGGCGCGAAGCGGATCTCGAGGGTGGTGATGCCCTCTACCGCGGCGTCCTCGCACATCTCGTCGGCGATCCGGGTGACCGCGGCAGGGCTGCGGAGCAGGGACAGGGTGAAGGCGAAGCGCGACAGGGCGGCGTCGAGGCCCATGCCCGGTGAAAACGCGAGCTTCTGTGGTACGTCCAGGCTGAGCACGTCGGCGAGGTAGCGCACCGTGCCCGGGCGCAGCGAGCCGTCGAGGTGGCGGTGCAGCTCGCTCAGTCCCACAAGGTCCGACCCGCCTCTGCCAGCGCCGGCTCCAGCAGGGAGTCGAGGTGGGGGAAGACCTTGACCGGCACGTCGAGCAGGCGCCCGAGGTCATCGAAGTTGTGGGTCGAGCTGTGGTCCGGGCAGCGCCGGTTGAGCACGACCCCGCAGCAGGAGAGTCCGCGAGCGCGGATGGCGTCGACCGTGAGTCGAGTGTGGGAGATCACGCCGATCCGATCCGCCGCGACCACGAGCACCGGCCAGCCGAGCACCGCCGCGAGATCGGCCACGTCGTGCCACCAGTCCAGGGGCACCTTCCAGCCACCGACACCCTCGACGATGCAGCGCTCGGCCTGGTGCTTGCGGATCCAGGCGACCACCTCTGTGAGCGCGATGCGGCGGCCTTCCAGCTCCGCGGCGCGGTGCGGCGACAGGGGGTTCTCCAAGGAGACCCCGATGGGCGAGCCGAGCAGCTCGGCGTCCCCGTCGCCTCCGGTGGCGACCGGCTTCAAGGCCACACGCCCGGGATCCGCGGCACGGATCGCAGCGGACACGACGGTCTTCCCGACGTCAGTGTCGGTGCCCGTGACGAAGAGCCGCTGGGGGATCATTCCTCTGATGCCTGAGCGTAGGTGGTGGGCTTCGGCTTGCGGCTGACCTCGTCGGCGAGGGTATCGAAGAGCTCGCCAGCGACGGCACCCACACCCTCGCTGAAGACCCTCGCGCCCTGCACCAGGGGCGACCAGCCGTCATCGTCCGCCGAGTCCACCCGCTCGGACTCTCGTCCCTTCTCCCGGGTGGCGTCGACGGCGTCGCCAGGCTCGGTCGGGTGTTCGGTCATTCCCTCGCCCGCGGAGCGAAGCCAGTGGCCGACGGCCTCGCCGGCCTTCTCGATGGCGCCGTCGATCTCCGGGGTGACGACCGTGCGGTCAGGCTCGCCCTCGGCGACGTCCGCCCGCGGTCCGAGCACCTTGCCCGCTACTCCGGTGGCGAACTTGCCGAGATCGTGGAGCCCATCGGAGAGGTCCTGGACGAGCTTGTCGGCCGGTTTCTCCTGCTCCTCTGAAGCATCGTCGTTCTCGATGGGGGTGTCGTCGGTGCTCATGTGGTCCTCCAGTGATCTCTCTCGCGCACGACCTCGCCTCTGGCTTCGAGCCACTGCAGGTGGCACACGGCTTGACGGGCGGCGAGAGGGTAGACAAAGCGCGGAATGGTGTCGCCGTAGACGATCTCTACGACTCCGAGGGGATCTACGGCGCCCGCCGCGAGGGCATTGCGGATCTGCTCCGTGCGGTGATTGCGATGGTCGATGTACTCGTCGAGCTTGGCCACGGCGTCGGTGATGGGCGCGCCATGAGCCGGGTGGAGCACTCGGGGGGAGAGCGCCTTGAGCCGCTCCAGTGACGCCAGGTAGAGGGCGAGGTCTCCCTCCGGCGGGTCGAGGACGATGGTGCCGTCCGAGGCGATCATGTCGCCACAGACCACCTCTCCATCCCGATGGAGACAGAGGTGACCAGGGGTGTGGCCAGGGGTGAGGAGCACCTCCCAGCCATGCAGATCGTCGCCATCGTCGAGGGTCTGGTCGACCTCGAAGGGGAGGGCCTCTGCCGTCCAGGCATGGGCCAACACCGGCAGGGCCAGGGCCGCGCGGAGCCGCCGCACACCGCCGATGTGATCCGGGTGGTGGTGGGTCAGCAGGATGCGTTCGGGGGCGCGATCCGCGAGCCACTGCTCCAGGCGCTCCTGCTCCTCTGGCCAGGGCGAGGCGGGCTCGACGACGGTCCGGCCATCGAGCAGGTAGCAGTTGGTGTGCGTCGCCGGCGGCAGCGTCGGCGTGCGGAGGGCAAGGACCTCGACGCTCACAGGACCTTCTGGCTCATGAAGAACAGCAGCGCCATCAAGAACAGCAGGCAGACCAACAGGACGGTCCACTCGCCGAAGATCGGGTGGCGACGCTCCTCCGGCAGCGCAGGACTGATCGGAGGAAGCTCGGGGAGCACGTCGGTCTCGGTGTCGATGTCCCGGCTGTCCTCGTCGAGCAGTGGGAGCGCCTTGGGGTTGCCCAGCAGCACCGGGGGCTCGGCCGTGTCGAGCTCGCGGCGGAGCTGCTCTCGCACGTCCCGGCTGACCTGCCGCTCCCCCTCGCCCACCCGGTGGAAGCCGGTGGGCACATCGACGGGATCGACCAGCTCGGAGAGGCGTGCGTGCACCCTGGCGTGGAGCTCGTGCCGGGCGCTGGGGCCTCCGTGCTCGCGGTGCAGGCCATGGAGCGCGCGGAGGAGCTCGCGGTCGACCCGGTAGCGATCGCGCGGGTCGTAGGCGAGGACCTTGCGCAGCAGCCGCGCCGCCGACGGGAAGCGGACGTCGAGGTCCCCCAGTGGCCCCTCGACCGACTCCAACAACAGCGGCGTGCCGTCGGTGCCGAGGTCCTGCAAGGGCATGCCCGCGAGCAGCTCGTAGAGGATCGCGCCGACCATCCACTGGTCACCGGCCAACTCGGCGATGCCGCCCCCGCGACGCTCTGGGGGCAAATAACGCGGATCCGCCTGGTCCCATGGCCCGCCCAGACCGAGGACGTACAGGTCGCCCTCTGCGTCGATGAGGACCCTGGTCGGGTCAAGCCAGCCGTGGGCGATGCGACCACCGCCATCCAGCAGGATGCTGTGGGCGGCCCGCAGGGCGTGGGCGATCTCGAGGACGAGGTCCAGCGCCGTAGAGGGCGACAGCGGCACGAAGCCCCGGCGGGCGGCCTCCAGGATCTGCTCCAGCGTGACGCCTTCGATGTGCTGGAGGACAAGGGCCCCCTGGCCGGCGAAGAAGCCCACGACCGTGGGGATCCGTGGGTCGTCGACCCGGCGGAGCGCCTCGTACTCGCCACGGAGTGAGTGGGCGGCGTCGAGGTCGTCCACGTCGGCGACCAGGCGCACATCGACGTGCTGAGGCTCCTTCAGGGTGCCGTCGTCCCGGCGAGCCTCCCAGTGCTCCAACCCGCCGCCCTCGGACAGACGTCCGACCAGCTCGAAGGGACCGATGCGCTCGCCGATCGCCGCCACGACTCTCCAGACTCAGAGATTCCGACGATACTCGCCGCCGACCTCGTAGAGCGCCCTGGTGATCTGCCCGAGGCTGGCGACGCGCACGGTGTCCATCAGCTCGTCGAAGAGGTTGCCCCCGGAGAGCGCCACCTCTGCGAGCTTGCGGAGAGCGGCCTCGCACTGGTCGGCGTGCTCTGCCTGGAAGGACCGCACCGACTCGATCTGCGCGTCCTTCTCTGCATAGGTGGCGCGTCGGAGCTCCGGCTCCGGAGGCTCCCAGTCGTCCGCGAGGGTGGCCGGGTCCTCGAAGGTGTTGATGCCCACCAGCGGCAGCTCACCGGAGTGCTTGAGCTGCTCGTAGTGGAGCGACTCCTCCTGGATCCGCCCCCGCTGGTACTGGCGCTCCATCGCGCCGAGCACGCCACCGCGCTCGTCGAGGCGCCCGAACTCGGCGAGCACCGCCTCCTCGACGAGGTCCGTGAGCTCCTCGACGATGAAGCTGCCCTGCAGGGCGTTCTCGTTCGCGAGCAGGCCGAACTCCTTCGCCAGGATCAGCTGGATCGCCATGGCTCGGCGGACCGAGTCCTCTGTCGGGGTGGTGATGGCCTCGTCGTAAGCGTTGGTGTGGAGGCTGTTGCAGTTGTCGTAGAGCGCGAGCAGCGCCTGCAACGTGGTTCGCACGTCGTTGAACTGGATCTCGCGAGCGTGGAGGGATCGGCCGCTGGTCTGGATGTGGTACTTCAGCTTCTGGCTGCGCTCGGAGGCGCCGTAGCGCTCGCGCATCGCGACGGCCCAGATGCGGCGAGCCACACGGCCGATGACCGTGTACTCGGGGTCCATGCCGTTGCTGAAGAAGAAGGACAGGTTCGGCGCGAAGTCGTCGATGTCCATGCCGCGGGCGAGGAAGGCCTCGACGAAGGTGAAGCCGTTGGCCAGCGTGAAGGCCAGCTGGCTGACGGGGTTCGCTCCGGCCTCTGCGATGTGGTAGCCGCTGATGCTCACCGAGTAGTAGTTCCTGACTCCGTTTTCGATGAACCACTGCTGAATGTCTCCCTGCATGCGCAGGGCGAACTCGGTCGAGAAGATGCAGGTGTTCTGTGCCTGATCCTCCTTGAGGATGTCGGCCTGTACCGTGCCGCGCACCCTTCGTAGGGCCTCTTCGCGGGTCATCCCGGACTCGGCCGCCTGGTCGATGGCGGTGTTCAGGTACATCGCCAGCAGGATGGGGGCGGGCCCGTTGATGGTCATCGAGACCGACGTCGTCGGCGCGCAGAGGTCGAAGCCCCCGTAGAGCACCCTCATGTCGTCGAGGTGAGGCACCGACACGCCCGCCTCGCCGACCTTGCCGTAGATGTCGGGTCGGACATCGGGGTCTTCGCCGTAGAGCGTGGCGCTGTC
Organism: Myxococcota bacterium; assembly: GCA_036012755.1. Lineage (GTDB taxonomy): Bacteria > Myxococcota_A > UBA796 > UBA796 > CAJQPC01 > JAAESX01. The sequence continues at coordinate 7,378 of DASCPX010000193.1, forward strand.
GAAGGCGGTGGAGAGTCGATGGACCGGCTCGCCCTCGCAGAGGTAGTGGAAGCGCGCGTTGGTGCGAGCAGGGCCGCCCTCGCCCGCGAACATGCGCTTGGGCAGCTCGCCGAGGCGCTTGAGCGGGAAGACACCCGAGGTGAAGGGGAAGTGCCCGGGCAGGTTCTCGCACAGCCGCCAGCGCAGGATCTCGGCGTCCGAGCTGAACTTCGGCAGCGCCACCCGGCGGATCTGCTGGTGCGAGAGCGACTCGTGGACCAGCGTCTGGCGGACCTCGCGCCCCCTCACGGTGTAGACGAGCTCGTCGCCGGCGTACTGCTCCTTGATCGCCTCCCAGTCCGACAGCAGGGCATCGGCCCGCTCGTCGAGGACCACGACGCTGGGATCGATGTGGAGCTCTGGGAGGAGCTCAGCGGCTCGTCGCAGGGCGGCGCGATCCCCGGCCAGCGCGACCTGCTGCTCGCTCCAGGCGTGGTAGTCGGCCACGGTCTGCTGGATGCGGCCGAGGTAGTCCTGGCGTCCACCGGGGATGAGCCCGTGGCGCTGGGGGCTGGCCTTCGGGCCGTCCGGGACGAGAGTCCGGTGGGGTTCGCCGGTGTGGGCCTCGAGCAGCCCGAGCAGGTGGCGGTAGGCGGCGTTGACGCCGGGGTCGTTGAACTGGGAGGAGATGGTGCCGAAGACCGGGAGCTCATCCAGGTCCGCGTGGAAGAGCTCGCGGTTGCGCGAGAACTGCTTGCGCACGTCGCGGAAGGCGTCCTCGGCCCCCCGGCGATCGAACTTGTTGACCACGACCACGTCGGCGAAGTCGAGCATGTCGATCTTCTCGAGCTGGGTTGCGGCGCCGTACTCCGGGGTCATCACGTAGATGCCGATGTCGACGAGGTCCATGACCGCGCTGTCGCCCTGCCCGATGCCGCTGGTCTCGACGATGACGAGGTCGTAGCCGGCGTCCTTGCAGGCGGCGACGGCATCGACTGTGGCCGCGGACAGCGCCCCGCCGGCGGAGCGCGTGGCGAGGCTGCGCATGAAGCAGCGACCGCCGTGGATGTTGTTCATGCGGATGCGGTCGCCAAGCAGCGCCCCACCGGTCCGCTTGCGGGTCGGATCGATCGACAGGATCGCGACCCGACGCACGGGATCGTCGCGCAGGTAGCGCAGGACGAGCTCGTCGGTGAAGCTCGACTTCCCGGCCCCGCCGGTGCCCGTGATGCCGACGACCGGAAGGGGCAGCGCTGCCGCGGCGTCGAGGCGAATCCGCAGGTCACCCGGCATCGAGCCGGCGCTGTCGACCTCGCGCTCGCAGAGCGTGATCGTCCGCGGGAGCCCGACCGGACCATGCTCGCTGACGTCGAAGTCGGCCCGTCGAACCAGGTCCGAGATCATGCCGACGAGGCCCATGCGCCGGCCGTCCTCTGGGGAGTAGATCCGGGTGATGCCGTAGTCGTGGAGCTCGCGGACCTCTCGCGGCACGATGACGCCGCCCCCGCCTCCGAAGATGCGGATGTGCTCGGCCCCGGCTTCGACGAGAAGGTCCCGGGCGTACTTGAAGTACTCGAGGTGGCCACCCTGGTAGGACGAGATCGCGATGGCCTGGGCGTCTTCGTCCAAGGCAGCCTTCACGACCTGCTGGACCGAGCGGTTGTGTCCGAGGTGCACGACCTCGCAGCCGTGGGCCTGGATCAGCCGCCGCATCACGTTGATGGCCGCGTCGTGTCCATCGAACAACGACGCGGCCGTGACGACGCGCACACGGTGACGGGGCGTGTACTTCTCGGGGCTCATGCCCTACTGGTAACGCCTATGGCGAGGGAATCGGAGCGATGCCGATGGGGGTCGGGGTGGGCTCGATCGAGATCGTGCCCGTGTCGCGGCCTGCGACGTAGTCGAACTCGATGCCGCCTTCGCGGGTGAGCCCGATGGGACCGATCTCGAAGCCCACGCGTGCGTCCGACTCCACGCGGCAGCGCAGGTCACCACGCGGAGTGGCCTTGCAGAAGACGGTGACGTCCCCGAGATCGCGCCCATCCATGGTGGCGATTTCGTATTCGTCAGGGCTGTTCTGTATGACATCCGAGACGGACACGTCCATCACACCGGTGAGGGTAGAGCTGGACATTCCAGCGAAAGCTGCGGCAATAAAGAGCATCATCGTTTGATACCTCCTGTTGGTGAAACGTCCTGCCCTTCCTGTACTTTCAGTCGCTTTCTCTCACTTCTCTGTCACGACTCGTCGACCGGACAGCAGTGAGATGGCACGGCAAGACCAGGCCCGGGACCATCCGGTTCCGGGGTGCCGATTCCTACTCCCCCTTACAGAAGAAACCCGCGAGGCGTTTCGAAAAAGGCGACGCCCCGGGGCGGGGGGCGGAGAGATCCTCGCTGCCAGCCGGGACCAGCTCGAGGTCGCAGTCGACACAGACCGCGCCGAGCCCGAACTGCCGCCCACAAGCCGGGCACTCCAGAGGTTCGCCGTTGTCCGTGTAGGCCAAGGTGCCTCCTGGCGAAAAGCTAGGCACCAGGCACAGTCTCGGCAACGCCGGCCGCTGTCGCCCAGGCCGTGAAGGTGTCCTCTCCGAAGAGCACGAAGTGCACCTGATCGAGGGCCCCGTGGTGCTCGCGCACAGCGCTGAGGGCTATGTCCGCGGCCTCTGCGAGGGGGTAGCCGTAGACACCGCAGGAGATGGCCGGAAAGGCGACGCTGGACAGCGACATGGAGTTCGCCAGCTCCAGCGAGGCCCGGTAGGCCGAAGCCAGCGTCCCGGGGGGGTCGGGATCGGATCGGAAGATCGGCCCTACCGTGTGGATGACGTGCCGAGCTGGCAGTTCGAAGCCAGGCGTGACGCGGGCCTCGCCCGGGGGGCAGCGCAGACCACCCGGTGCCGGGATGGCGCGACAGGCCTCCAGCAGCTCGTGGCCGGCCGCCCGGTGGATGGCTCCGTCGACCCCGCCCCCACCGAGCATGCGCGAGTTCGCGGCGTTGACGATGGCGTCGACCTCTAGGGCGGTGATGTCCCCACGCCGGAGGATCAGCACGGATCGGGGGGACAGGGGGATCTCGACGAGCATCAGATCACAGAGCGCAGAGCGCGGATGTCCTCGACGATGAAGCCCCGATCGGCGGCGGCCAGGAAATCCAGCTCGTAGGCAGGCGTGAAGCGGTTCACGACGAGGCCGACCCGAGCGCCCATCGCGTAGGGCACGCAGAGGTCGAGCTCGAAGATGTCGCCGACAACGACGAGGTCGGCCCAGGTTGCGCCCTCGCGCTCGAGCAGCATCGCCAGCACGTCGTGGTAGAGCCGACGGCGCAGCAGCACGGGGCGGGACAGGCCTGGCAGGCTCATCGACTCCGGCAGGGCCGAGAACTCGGGATCCAGCACGTACTTCCGGGCCCGACCAAAGACCCTGGGGACCAGCCAGTCCTGGCCCAGCGCGCTGAGCTTTGCCTGCACGGCGTCGGTGTGGGAGTTCGTGACGACATAGACCGGCTTGCCCTCGAAGCCGTCCAGGACCGCCTCGGCGCCATCCCGGAAGACGTTGTCTGTCTTGGGGTAGTTGTACTTGTAGAGGATGCCGTCCAGGAGCCGGTCCCTCTCCTCGATCACCGAGAAGGCGCCGTAGTGATCGAGGATCTTGCGGGCCACCGGCATGACCCGCAGGTAGGGGTCGACCACCGCCGGAGCGACGATGTGGCCGCCGAAGACCCAGCCGTAGCGGTCCGGGTCGGCCTGGACCTCTGCCTCGAAGCGCAGCGCCAGGGGCTCGAGGTCCTCGACCGACACTCCGCAGAGCACAGCGAGGTCACCGAGGTAGCCCTCTCGGTAGGGCCCGCCTTCGGCCTCTGCGTCGGTCATAGTGCCGTCGAAGTCCAGGACCAGCATCAGTTCTCCTCCAGATCCGGCTCGGGGACAACGACCTCGACGAGCCGGCCCTCGCGCACGTCCGCCTCCGTAATCCGCAGGCGCCCGACGACGACCTCGTCCACGTACAGGATTGCCGCGTCACCGGTGCCCACGACCCCATCGTCAGAGGTCCAGTAGGGCACCCGGATCGCGAAGTGGCCCTGTTCATCGGCGGTCTGGGCCATGCGCCAGGGCCTGGTGAGCTCGGCGACGTGGAGCGGAATCCGGACACGGACCTCGGCCCCGGGGCTGGCCACACCGGTCACCACGGCACCCTCGACGAGCTCGTAGACCCAGGCGCCGGGGGACTCGAGGCGGGGGTGCATGCTCGCCGCGAAGACGGCCCGGAGGCGGTCGACGTAGAGGTCACCGCCGACCGTCAGCGCCTTCATCGGGCCCTCGACGTCGTCGAACTCGGTGGTCTCGAAGACGAGGTAGCGCAGCCGGTCCCGCTCCATCATGGAGTAGATGAACTCGGGCTCCTCTTCGTACATCCGCTGGGTGTCGAGGTAGCGCTGCACCCCGCCGGCGTAGGTCCCGAAGTGGCCGATGTGCTCCGGACGCTCAGCGATCCCGGAGAGCCAGTGGCCGTGGTCCCAGGTGCCGGCGACGCCATACTCCGGGGCTGTCGCCGAGACCTCTGGAGTGTTGTCGCGGATCCAGAAGTAGGCCTCGAAGCGCCAGGGACGCTGGTACTGCCGGGCCTTGGGGTTGACCCAGGCGCTCTCCATCACCTCTACCGAGTGCAGGTTGCCGATCACCACCGCCAACACAGCGAAGTACGCAGGCACACGCGGGATGGACACCAGCGCCCCGGCCAGCACGACGCCCAAGAGCGGCGCCAGCGTCCAGCCGAAGCGAGCCTGGAGCAGCAGGAAGACGAAGGCACCGGTGGTCACTGCGACCACCGCCATGAGGCCTCCGTCCCGACCCCGCCACGCCTTCCAGCCGAGCCAGCCCAGCACCAACGGCAGGGCCGGAGAGAGCCAGCTGAGGATGATGACGATGCGCTCCCAGCTCCGAAAGGCGAACAAGCCGTTGTCGAACAGCGGGTGCATCTCCTGCACCGTGTCGAGCCAGGGGTCCTCTGTCAGGAGCCACTGTCTCAGCCCGGTCATGACGAAGGGGGCCATCGCGATCCCGGCGACGACGAGGCACACGAGCCCGACGCCACCGACCACCAACCGGCGCTCCGGAAAGGCCTTGAGGGCGAAGAGCCAGGCGGCCCCGACCGTGAGCACCAACATCATCGCGGGGTGGAAGCCCGAGAGGTAGGCGTAGGTGAAGGGCGTGCCGCCAGCGACCCCCATGGCGATGGCCGGAGGCGCGAGGACGAGCACGCCGAAGGCCATGCCCGCGATCGAAGACCAAGGCGTCTCCTTGCTCATCAGGCCGGCGAGGCAGAACGCCCCCATGCCCAGGGCCGCGTACATGAGGCCGCCGACCCAGGCGAGGCAGGCGCAGGCAGGCAGCAAGCCCACCATCCACCAGCGCGGCTTGTCCCGCGTCGCCTCGGCGGCCATGGCGACCAGGAAGAGCCCCTCTGCCGGGTTGTGGTCGAGGCGCGCGAACTGGGTCGCTGCGACGTGCATGGGGACGATGGCGACGAAGACCCCAGCCGCCAGGCCGGCCCACACGCCGAACAGCCGCCTGGCCAGATCCGCCGAGAGCAGGACGGTGATCACACCGACGAGCAGGCCCGCGAAGCCGAGCCCGGCCTGGAAACCGAGGCTCTCCGTGGAGAAGCCGCCGCAGATCCAGGCGAAGAGCGCGAGCCACCCGTCCCAGCCCGGCGCCCAGGGCACGGTGGCCCCCTCCGGGTAGCCGAGGAAGGGGTCCCACACGCTCGGCCAGGGAGGGTGCTCGAAGAAGCTCATCGCGCGGCGAAGGTGGTAGGCGGAGTCCCCATCGCTGGGGATCAGCTGGCCGTCCCGGAAGTGCGTGGTGGGTCTGGACAGGCGGACGGCGACGGCGAGCAGCCCGGTCCCGACGATGCCTGTCCGCCAGACGCGCTCGCTCATGGGGCGGGATACTACGCCGCCATGCTGAAACCGCTGCCCGATCCCCTCCTCAGCATCGTGATCCCCGTCTACGACGAGGAGGCCACCCTCGACGAGATCATCAGGCGGGTGGATGCCCAGCCCTGGCGCATGGAGATCCTCGCGGTAGACGACGGGAGCACCGACCGCAGCCTGGAGATCCTGCGCCGCCTCGAGGACGAGTACGACGACCTGCGCGTGTTCTCGATGCCGAAGAACAGCGGAAAAGGCGCGGCACTACGAGAGGGCTTCTCCCAGGCGCGAGGCGACATCGTGGTGATCCAGGACGCCGACCTCGAGTACGACCCGGGTGACTACGCGGCGCTGCTCGAGCCCATCCTCGACGGTCGAGCCCATGTCTGTTTCGGCAGCCGCTTCCTCGGCGGTCCCCACCGGGTCCTGAACTACCACCACTACCTGGCCAACCGGACGCTGACGAACCTGAGCAACGTCTTCACCAACCTGAACCTCACGGACATGGAGACCTGCTACAAGGCCTTCCGCCACGAGGTCCTCGACAGCATCTCGATCACCGAAGACCGCTTCGGCTTCGAGCCCGAGTTCACGGCACAGGTCGCGGCCCACGGCTTCAGGGTCTACGAGGTGCCGATCAGCTACTCCGGGCGAGACTACGAGGAAGGCAAGAAGATCACCTGGAAGGACGGCGTTCGAGCCCTCCGCGTCATCGTGACCTCCCGGTTCAAAGCCATGCGGTGAAAGGCGCCGCAAAAGGGGATACTCCGCGGCCTTCCAGAGGTCCCCCATGCTCCGCCTCCTCTTCGCTGCGCTGCTGTTGTGCTCGTCCACCGCTCAGGCGGAGGAGCCCACGGAGGAGCCGAGCTTCTTCGACAAGACGGACGCGGCCTTCGCAGAACACGTGGTCGGACCGCTCGCGTCGGTCCTGTTCTTCGACATCGCCTTCTGGGACAACTCGCTCACGAAGGGAGACGGCCTTGGCGAGACCGTCGGCGACGAGCGCGTCGTCGACTGGAGCGAAGACGACGGCTACGTCTTCCAGCAGGTGCTCAGGGCGCCGGTGGCGGAGCTCGAGGCCCGCGTCACAGGCGAGATCGAGGTCACCGACGAGGTCACCTGGTACCTCTCGCGGAACGAAGAGGGCATCAACGTCGGCAGCGTGCTCGCCCAGCCGACCAACATGATCGACGAGGAGTCGGAGCCGAACGAGGACGGGAACTACGTCATCGAGGGCTTCGCGCCCTTTCCGATCGAGGTCACCGTCGACGAAGAGACAGGCGCCGTCACCGTCGTCGAGGCGAAGGAGATCCCGCTCCCCGATGGCTATGACATCGGGTCCCATGTGAGCGTCGAGCGCAACGGCATCGTGGCCCTCGACGGCGTCGAGTACGTCGTGGACGCCATCGACGGCGACGAGGCCGTGCTCATGGGCGCGTCGCGCAGTGAAGACCTGGTCCTGGACAACCCCCAGGACATGAAGCTGCCCATCGTCGTGGTGTGGCTGGTGCTGGGCGCGATCTTCTTCACCCTGCGCATGAACTTCATCAACATCCGCGGCTTCGTGCACTCGCTGCAGGTCACGGCGGGCAAGTACGACAACCCGGACGACCCTGGCGAGATCAGCCACTTCCAGGCGCTGTCCTCGGCGCTGTCCGCCACGGTCGGGCTCGGCAACATCGCCGGTGTCGCCGTGGCTGTCGGCGTCGGCGGCCCCGGCGCGGTCTTCTGGATGATCTGCGCCGGCTTCCTCGGCATGAGCTCGAAGTTCGCCGAGTGCACCCTGGGCCAGATGTACCGGACCATCGGTCCCGACGGCAAGGTCATGGGCGGTCCCGTGCGCTACCTCGAGGCCGGGCTCAAGGAGCTCGGCATGGGCGCCATGGGCAAGGTCCTGGCCGTGGTCTTCGCCATCATGTGCATCGGCGGGAGCCTCGGCGGCGGGAACATGTTCCAGGCCAACCAGAGCTACGCGGCGGTGGCAGAGGTCGTGCCGATCTTCGCCGACTACGCCTGGCTCTACGGCCTCGTGCTCGCCGGCATCGTCGCGCTGGTGATCATCGGCGGCATCAAGTCCATCGGCAAGGTCGCCGGCATCATCGTGCCCGTGATGTGCGGCATCTACGTGCTCGCAAGCCTCTGGATCGTCGGCTCCCACGCCGCCGAGCTGCCAGCTGCCTTCTCGCAGATCATCGGCGAGGCCTTCACCCCCGAAGCCGGCAAGGGTGGCCTCATCGGCGTCCTCATCATCGGCTTCCAGCGCGCGGCCTTCTCGAACGAGGCCGGCATCGGCTCCGCCGCCATCGCCCACTCCGCGGCGAGCACGGACGAGCCGGTCCGCGAGGGTATCGTCGCCCTCCTCGGCCCCTTCATCGACACGATCATCGTCTGCACGATGACCGGGTTGGTGGTCGTCATCACCGGCGCCTACAAGGGCGAGGCCCAGGGTGTCGTCATGACGTCAGAGGCCTTCGGCTCCGTGCTGAGCTGGTTCCCCCTGGTGCTGTCGCTGGCGGTCGTGCTGTTCGCCTTCTCCACGATGATCAGCTGGAGCTACTACGGCGAGCGGTGCTGGAGCTACCTCTTCGGCGACAAGCCGCTGGTAGGCATGATCTACAAGGTCGTCTTCCTCGCCGCAGTCTTCTTCGGCGCGGTCTTCAACCTGGGCTCGGTGCTCGACTTCTCCGACCTGATGGTGCTCGGCATGGCTTTCCCGAACATCCTCGGCGTCGTGCTCTTGAGCAACAAGGTCAGGGCGGCCCTCGACGACTACTGGGGTCGGCTCAAATCGGGCCAGATGAAGGTCCGAAAGTAGCCGGTGGATCCGTCCATCCTGTCGCTGCTCCCCGCGCTCATCGCGGTGGTGCTGGCGCTGACGACCCGGAACGTCATCCTGTCGCTCTTCGCCGCGGTCTGGACCGCGGGCACGATGATGCATCCGGTCTCCTTCTCGCTGCCGGTCGTCGAGTACACGGTCTCGGCGTGGAACCCCCTGGCCGGCCTCTACCACTCGGTCGACCCCTACATCGTGGACGCCGCCGCGGACCGCGACAGCATGAAGGTCACGATCTTCTCGCTCTTCGTGGGCGGCGCGGTCGGTGTGATGGCCAAGGGCGGTGGGACCGCCGCCCTGGTCGAGCGCATCGTGAAGCACGCTCGGAGCCGCCGAAGCGGCATGCTGGTGACCTGGCTCTCCGGCATGCTCGTCTTCTTCGACGACTACGCGAACTGCCTCGTCGTGGGCGCGTCGATGCGCCCACTGTGCGACAAGCTGAAGATCTCGCGCGAGAAGCTCGCCTACCTCGTCGACTCCACCGCGGCGCCGATCGCGAGCATCGCGCTGGTGTCCACCTGGATCGGCTACGAGGTCGGGCTGATGGGCGACGGGCTCGAGATGGCAGGTATCGAAAAAGACGCCTACGCCTTCTTCATCGAGGGCATCGGCTACCGCTTCTACTCCATCTTCACCATCGTCTTCGTGGGTGCGGTGGCGTTCTTCGGCCGCGACTTCGGACCGATGAGAGCGGCCGAGGAGCGGGCGATGAGGGCCCCCGAGGCGGAAGGGGAGCTCGCCCAGAAGGACACGAGCCCGGCCCTGCCGCTCTTGGCAATCCTCCCCATCCTGACGCTGGTCGGAGTCACCTTCGGCCACCTCTACGTCGTCGGCAGCGCAGCCGCGGCCGAGGAGGGGCTGGCCAACCCGGCGCTGTTCGAGATCATCGGCGGCGCCGACGGCTACGACGCGATGCTGCAGGGCTCGCTGGCTGGAATGGTCGTGGCGATGATCCTCGCCGTAGTGCTGCGGGCGCTGTCGCTGACGGACACCTTCGAGGCCTGCATCAAGGGCATGACGACGCTGTTCCCGGCCCTGGTCGTGCTCATGCTCGCCTGGGCGCTCGGCTCCGGCATGGCCGACCTGCACGCCGCAGACTACCTCGTCTCGGTCCTTCAGGACTCGCTCCACCCGGCGCTGGTGCCGACCGTCGTCTTCGTTGTGGCCGCCGGCATCGCCTTCGCGACCGGCACGAGCTTCGGCACGATGGGCATCGTGATGCCGATCGTCATTCCGCTGTCATTCGCGCTGGCGCCACACGATCCGGTGATCGCGCTGGCCGCCAGCGGCGCGGTGCTCTCGGGGGCCTGCTGGGGTGACCACTGCTCGCCGATCTCGGACACGACCATCCTCTCCTGCGTCGGCAGCGACTGTGACGTGACGGCCCACGTGAAGACCCAGCTGCCCTACGCGATGGCCTGCGGCGCCATCAGCATCGTGCTCGGCACGCTCCCCGTTGGTTTCGGCGTCCCCCTGTGGATCGTCATCCCCCTCGGGCTGGCGGCTTGCGTGCTCACGGTCCGCTTCGCCGGGAAGCAGCCTCAGCCCGCCTGAAGCAGGGCGGCGAGCCCCTCTCCCGAGCTCAGGGTGAAGGGGGACATCACTGCGGCGTCAGCCACCCCTCCTGCTCCAGCACCCGAGCGATCTCCGAGGCCAGCACCTGGTGGCCTCGCCGGCTGAGGTGGCAGTCGTCCAGGAAGATGTTGGGGTCCTCTTGCTCGTGGAGGTACGCCGCGGCGTCGAAGAAGAGCCCACCGTGCTCCTCGGCCAGCTCGCGCTGCATCTCGGCGTACTCGGCGAGGGGCCCGGGGTCCGGGTTGAGGCCCTCGGTCATGAGCAGCACCCGGGCGCCCACCCCTTCGGCGGAGGCGAGCACGGCGCGGAGGTTGTCGCGGGCGTCGTCCACCGGCACGGCGACGCCGGTGTCCCGCCGGGCCAGGGCGAGCACCGTCGTCTTGAACCCGAAGTACAGGCTGCTGCGCTCCATCAGCGGCGTGCCCAGATCCTGCCCGGGCCGGTAGCGCGCGTAGAGCGTCGAGTAGGGCACCGCCGACTCGGTGAGCAGGTCGTTGTGGGCCACGTACACCGCCAGGATGTCGGGCTCGAGGGTCTCCATCTGGGACTCGGCGTAGAGCCGCACGTGCAGGGTGTTCCAGCCGCCGACGCCCTGGTTGACCACCTCCCAGCCCTCGAGACGCTGTTCGAGCTCGGCGGGCCAGAACAGCTCGATGTCGTCCATCTGGAAGGCCCCGCCGGTGCTGCTGCCCCCGAGCGCCACGATGCGCGGCGTGTCGCTGGGCGGAGGGGGGCGCACGGGGAAGCCGTCGCTGGGGTAGCGACGGTACTGGCGCAGCTCCATGAGCTCCTGGAACTCGAGCCCGGCTCGCTGCCAGCCCTCGCTCACGGTCCAACCCCGGGACAGGGCGCTGGTCCGGATGGCGATCTCGCCGCAGACCAGGACGAGGGCAAGCAGCCCGTAGCTGGCCAGGACGCGGCGAGGGAAGGGGTTCTTGTTCACCCAGGCCAGCCCGGCCCACGGGAGCAGGGGAAGGCCCACGGCGAGCCAGTCCACGAGCCCTGCACGGGAGCCGATCCAGGGCACGCAGACCAGGAGCGCGGCCAGGCCGGCGCAGAGGGCCCCGGTGCGCCACAGGGGCCCCCGAGCCCAGGCGATCAACGCCGCGAGCGCCGCGGGCAGGGTGCTCAGCAGCAAAGGACCGGTGAGGCTGGCCACCTCCAACAGCCGCATGCGGTCGAGCACCACCCGCATGTCCAGCGCGAAGAGCAGGGGCCCTGCGCACAGCGGAAGGAGCGCCAGGGCCCGGCGGTCCCGGCCGAGGAGGCCACCCAGCGCGGCGAAGAGCAGGGCCAGCGGCAAGGCCAGCCAGCCGCTGCGCAGGCCAGCAGCGAAGGACCCTCCTCCCCAGCCCTCGATCTCCACCGAGCGGAGCTGGATGCGTCGGATGCCGCCGCTCAGCACCAGCGGCCCGGCGTCGTGCCCACCAGTGCAGCGGCCCACGGCCTGGCCGGACTCGAGGAGCTCCACGCCCCCCTCGCGCACGCGCAGCACAAGGTCGAGCTCCTCCGGCGGCGCCACGTCGCTGGTGCAGCTCAGGCCGTTGAGCCCGAGGTAGGTCCCGCGGGTGCGGTCCACGAGCACGCTCGCGCCCTCCTGGAGGTTCTGGATCGAGAGCCCGGGCTTCTGGCCGAAGACCGGCGGAGGACCGCCGCCGGAGTCGCCGCCGGGAGCGGCGCCCGGGCCTCGAGCACCGGCAGGTCCGGGCGGAGGACCGCCAGGCCGCGGGCCCGCAGGCGCCTGGGGACCCGCGGCCTCGAGGTCCACGCCAAACTGGACGCGCAGCTGGCCGCCATCGGGGACGCGGGCCCGGACGCGGATGTCGCCCTCGTCGAAGCGCAGGCCGACCGGAGACAGGGCCCGGTAGAACCACAGGTCCACCGTCCCCGGGCGCTCGGCCAGCGGTCCGGCCATCCACGCCGTCTCGATCGGGACCGAGCTCTCACGCTCATCCCAGGAGCTTGGATCCGCCTGGCCCATCGCACCGGAGAGCGCCCACCACAGGCTCAGCCCCCACGCGGCGCCGCAGAGGGCCCCGAGCGCCCGCCAGGCGTGCCTCACGCTGGAGCTCGCCCGCTGCGCTGGCGCCGTCCCGACATGCGGCAGAGGATACGCGCAGCGGCCCCCGCGCAGCGCTGGGGGGACCCTTCCGGTACCCTGGGCGGGCTCTCGGAGGAGGCCCCCGGATGAGCCGGACCGCCCGCATCGCGCTCGTCGCCGCTGCCCTCGGCGGCATGGCCGCGGTCGGGGCGGAGGTGGTCTTCACCCGGCGGCTCGCGCTCATGTTCGGGGTCACCGCCCCCGCCGCCGCGACGGTGGTGGCGGTGTACATGGCGGGCATGGCCCTGGGCTCGGCCTGGGGCGGGCGCTACGCGGACCGACTGGCGTCGCGCGCCGGGCTCCTCTACGCCGCGGCGGAGGGCTTCGCCCTGGTCTGGGCGCTCTTGTTCCTGCCCTTCGCCGACGCGCTCAGCGCGATGATGGCCCGGCTGGACTCCAGCTCGACGATGCTGGCGGCAGGCATCGGCGCCATCGTGCTCGTCGGCCCCCCCGCCGTGGCCAGCGGCGTCACGTTCCCAGCGCTGACCCGCCTGGTCGCCGACGAGGGACACCTCCGCCGGCTGATCGGCGCCAACTCCGCCGGCGCCGCCCTGGGGGCCCTGCTGGCCGGACTCTGGCTGCCCTCGCTGCTCGGCTACACCGGCACCCTCTGGATGGCCGGCGGCCTGAGCGCCGTCGCGGGGCTCCTGATGCTCGGCATCTCGCGGGGCCAGGCCCCGGAGACCTACGAGCCCCTCGCCGAGCCCAAGGACCCCCTGCCCTGGCAGCGAACCGCGGTGATCTACGCCGCCCTCGGCGCGACGGGCATGGCCGCCGAGATCGGCTGGACCCGCCTCCTGGAGCAGACCGGCCCCAACCCGGGAGCGCTGACCTTTCCCCTGGTGCTCGCGGCCTACCTCCTCGGCCTGGGCCTGGGCGGCGCCGCGCTCGAGCCACGACTCCGGGTCTTCGGAGAGCGCAAGGCGCTGGGCATCTGCGTTCTGATCAGCGGCTTCGCGACCCTCGGCGGGGTGCTCCTGCTGCCCCTGATCCCCCCCGAACAGATCATGGGCCACGCCGTGGGCGAGGGCCTCCTGAACAAGCAGGTCTTCCAGGTCACGGGCCTCCAGGTCTCCATCGATCGGCTCCTGGTCTACCTCGGCTCCTCGGGCCTGGCGGGCGTGGCCAGCGGCGCGGGCTACCCCATCGCCGCCTCCGCCCTGGCCCGAGCGCGCAAGGGGCTCGGCACCGGGGTCGGCGTGGTCTGGTCCTTCGGCACCCTGGCGGCGGTGGGCGCCAGCCTCTGGATGGGCTTCCTGCCCAGCTGGGGGCCCGGCACCGTGCGCAGCATGGCCCTGGCCGGCATCGCCGTGCTCGTCGCCGGGCTCCTGCTGCAGCGCTCGAAGTGGCGCATCGCCATCGCGGTGGCCTCCGCGCTGGTGCTCCTGGTCCCCCCGTGGGCGGGCCTGCAGATCCCCCACGGCGAGGAGGTGCTGGCCTTCCTCGAGACCGCCGCCGGGCCCAGCGCCGTGACCTTGCAGGAGGGCTCGGACATCCAGGCGCCCCAGGGCCCCAACGAGAACGCCAACCGACCGGCCACGGTGCACGCCCCCGACCAGGCCCAGGGGCTGCGCTGGATCTACACCCACGGCGAGCGCGTCCCGGGCTTCGCCTTGAGCCTGGAGATCCCCCTGGCGCTGCACCCCTCGCCCGAGCGGGTCGTGCTCATCGCCTTCGGCACCGGCGTCAACACGCCGCTGATGCTGGCGGACCCTCGCGTCACCGAGCTCACCGTCGTCGACATCGACCGCTCCCTGCCGCCCCTCGCCGAGCACATCCCCGGCGTCGGCGGCGGGCTCTTCGACGGGGTGCGCAGCCGCTTCGTCAACGACGACGGCCGCCACTACCTGCGGGCGAGCACGGAGCGCTTCGACATCGTCTACAGCGACGTCGCCACCTACGCGCAGTACGTCGAGCTCGGCACGGTCGAGTTCTTCGAGCTCTGCCGGGATCGCCTCGCCCCCGGTGGCATGTTCGTGCTCAAGGTCCACACCGACACCCTGGAGGCCGAGGGCCAGGAGCGCTTCCTGGCCACCGTGCTGGAGGTCTTCGACCAGGTCCTGCTGGTCGACAGCCACGGGCCGATGCCGGTGCTCGTGGGCTTCCAGTCCACCCCGGATCGGGAGGCCTTCCTCGCCGCGGAGTCGGCGCTGATCGGGACCTACGGAGAGGCCTACCGCTCCCGGGTCGAGGGCTACCTGGTGCTCGATCGCGACGCCCTCGAGGCCCACCTCGCCCGCGGCCGTCCCAGCAGCGACGATCGGCCGATGCCGATGTCCACCGCGCTCGTGGGCCCCTACACCGAGGGCGCCTACGCCGCCTCCGGGCAGGACGACTTCTTCGCCGCCATCGACGCCGCCGGCCGCCCCCTCGGCGAGGTGCTCTGGGGCCTGCGGGGCGTCCGGCCGACCGCCTCGATCCGACCCGACAACCCGCCCCAGCCTCCCCACCGCGTGGGCTGGATCAAGAACCTCCTCATCGGCCTGGGCCTGGCCGAAGCCCCCGACACCGGGCCGCAGGACGTCGGCCCACCGCCCGAGCACCCCGGAGGACCCGGCCCCAAGGGTCCCCCGCTGCAGGGAGGCGCCCCCTGAACCGCCGCCGCTGGCTCGGACGCGTCGGCCTGGTGGTCGGCGGCCTGCTCGTGGGCGCCGTGGCCGCGGAGCTCGGTGCGCGCATGCTCCAGCCCCGAGGCGCCTCGGACCTGCTCTTCAACGCACCGGACAACAGCCCCCAAGGGCTCTACTCGGGGAGCCGCGAGCTCTTCTCCCTGCCTACGCCGGGCTTCACCGCGACCCAGACCTCCCTGGGGTACTCGGTCGACCTGCGCATCAACAGCCACGCCCTCCGCGGCCCCGAGCTCGGCGCGAAGAGCCAGCCCCGCTGGCTGGCGATCGGGGACTCCTTCACCTTCGCCGCCCAGGTCGCCGAAGAGGACAGCTTCACCGTGCTCTCCTCGGGGGCGCTCGGCCTCGAGGTCCTCAACGCCGGGGTCGACGGCTACGGCACGTGGCAGGCAACGCGCCGCTACGAGCTCCTCGCCCAGGAGCTGGACCTGGACGGGGCGCTGCTGACCTTCTTCGTCGGCAACGACCTGACCGACAACGACCACTGGCCGAACACGCGCCGCATCGCGGAGAACTTCGTCGAGGGGGAGCCGCTGGACCGGCTGCAGCGGGACCCCCTGACCGCGTGGCTGTCTCGCCACTCCTACCTCTACGGCCGGCTCCAGGTGCGCCGGGCCGCCGAGGAGCTGGCCAGCGGCAACTCCCCCAACCAGCTCCGCTGGCGCATGGAGCTCGAGCTCTTCCACGAGGACGGGGCCCATCGCCTCCGCGACATGGGCCGGACCACGCAGCAGGAGCTGCGCGACCTGCGGGACAAAGCGCGACGCAACGGCGACGGGCTCCTCGTGGCGGTGGCGCCCCCGGCCTTCGCGGTCGACCAGGGCCGTGTCGCGCCGACCTTCGAGCTCGTCGGCCTCGACGCCGGGCAGGCCCGGGTCGAGGCCCCAGAAGAGGCGCTCATGGAGATCCTGGAGAGCGAGCGCATCTCCGCCTGCAACCTCGGCCCTCCCTTGAGGCAGGCGGAGAGCCAGGGGGTGCAGACCTACCTGGAGTACGACGGCCACTGGACCGTCGAGGGCCACCGGGTCGTCGCGGAGACCCTCGCGGCGTGTTGGGAGGCCCGGAGTCCCTGAGCTCAGCGTGGCAGGGGCGGCGCCCCCGGCATGAGCCAGAGGGCCAGGTTCCCGTCGTTGTAGGCGGGCTGGCCGAGCAGCTCCGAGATCCAGCTGCGGCGCTCCTCGAAGCCGATGGGCCGCTCGCCGGGCTTGGGCGGCTGCCCGCTGAAGAGCACGACGTAGTGGAAGCCCCCGGCGTCCTCGGCGCTCCAGTCGCGCCGAGCGGCCTGGCCCGGGTCCGAGATCAGGGCGGACAAGAGCTCGGACTGGGCCACGTTGTCGTCCCAGGC
The DNA here is from genome assembly GCA_036012755.1 of Myxococcota bacterium. Lineage (GTDB taxonomy): Bacteria > Myxococcota_A > UBA796 > UBA796 > CAJQPC01 > JAAESX01. Next base: position 23,770 of record DASCPX010000193.1, read on the forward strand.
GCCGGGGATCGCACCTGGGAGCTGCCAGCCCACCGCCGTGTCGATCGGCTGCTGGTGCCAGACCTGCCAGTGCAGCATGCCCGCCTTCACGTTCCTGGCGGGGAGCTGCAGCATCGGGTGCTGCCCGGGCTCGGCGCCCAGGCGCCGGAAGACCTCTGGCACCTCGACGGCCTCGGTCGGCACCGGAGGCAGGGCCGGGGAGAGGCGCAGCATCGCCGCGCCCTCGTAGATGGACCACGGCGCCACCAGCGCGAGGGCCAGCCCACGCTGCCACAGGGGCCGACGGGTGGCCGCGAGGGCGCCGGCGACCACCGCGAAGCACGGCAGCAGCAGCATCGACCAGCGGTAGGGCCACCAGAAGCGCGAGAAGCCCGGCAGCAGGTCCAGCGCGCGGTGTGGCATCGGCACGGCCACGGGCTCGCCCCCGACCATCCAGGGCAGCCAGAGGTAGCGCCCCAGGGAGAAGACGGCGGCCACCAGCCCCACGCCAGCCAGGAAGCGCGCGGGGCCGCGGAGCCGCCAGGCGCCTAGCGCCAGGACCGGCAGGGCGAGCAGCGGCCACCGCCTGGAGGCGTCGCGGTGGCTGGGCGCGAAGGGCCCCTCCAGGGCCCAGGGCAGCGCCATCGCGCCGTCGATCCCGCCCGCCTCCTGGGCGTTGAGCAGGCCGTGGTCCGAGCCCTGCACCGAGCCGATGACGACCGGGGCCAGGAAGGGCAGCGCCACAAGGAAGGAGGCAACCCCGACGATGAGCAGGTCCACCAGGGCTGCTCGGTCCAGGCGGCGCCGCGCAGCCCGGGCCAGGACGTCCAGGCCCAGCACCACCAGCAGCATGTAGGCGCCCATCCAGTACACCGCGCCCGAGAGGCCCAGGGCGACGCCGGTGGCCACCGCGAGGCCCCGCGACCCCGGGCGCTCTCGGAGGCGGGCGTAGCCGACGAGAAAGGCGAGGATTGGTGCCAGCAGGGCCTGTTCCCCGCGCCCGGAGGCGCACTCGACCACGCCGAAGCAGAGAGAGGCCCCGACCAGGACCGCCAGCGCCGCGGAGACCCGGTCCCCCCCCAGCCGCCGCGTCGCCACGCCGGCGATGACGCCGGTCAGCGCGGTGAAGACGATGGCGGCGGCGCTGAGCGCTCCGACCGGCCCGACCGCCCAGGTCAACGGCACCGCCGCCAGCGGCGCACCGAGGTTCCAGATCGAGGCGCCGATCTGGGCCCCCATCGGCCAGAGGAGGTCCTCGGCCCAGAAGGGGTTCGACAGCGTCGCCACCGAGTCCGCGACCCGGTCGTACCACCAGATGCTCGTGATGACGTCCGGGTTGTGCAGCCCAACGAGGCTGTGGGTCCCGACCTGGGACGCGAGCGGCCAGGACATCAGGGCGGTCGCCGCGAGCGCCAGCGCGAGCCAGACCAGGGCCTCGATCCTGGGGGGGCGTTCCGGCGAGCTCACCGGCGGACCATACCCCGCCTCAACTCCATGCCATCATCCGCCCATGGCCCTGGCCCGTCGCTGCTGGCCCCTGCTGGTCTTGGCCCTGGGCGCGCTGCTGCCGATGGCCAGGGTCCTGGCGGGCCCCCGCAGCCTGCTCGTCGGCACCGAGCTGAGCGATGTCTACAAGCACGCCTGGGCCTTCTGGCACGTCACCGAGACCCTCGGCTGGCCCCGCACGACGGCGCTGAACCACCCCGACGGCGGCCTCTTCCTGGACATGATGTGGGCGCCGGCGCTCTTGATGCTCCCCGTCACGGCGGTGGGCGGCGCCGTGCTCTCGGCCAACCTGTGGATGTGGCTGTCGCTGTGGCTGGTCGGCGCCTGCACCTGGTGGCTCGCGCGGGAGCTCGTCGGCGACGGGGCCGGGGCGCTGCTCGGCGGGCTCGCCGCCCAAACCGCCACCCCGCTCCTCGGCTACCCGATGCTCAGCGGCGTGCACGAGCGCCTGGGGGTCTGGGTCTTTCCGCTGGTGGTGCTCATGCTGCTCCGCATCCGCGACCGGGGGGGGATCTGGGAGGTCGCCGTGGCCGCGGGCGGGCTGGGCTTCGTCGCCCTGGGCTGCCAGGCCTACGGGCTCTACGCCGGGGGCCTCCTGCTCATGGGCCTGCCCCTGTGGCTCGGCCACCCCCGCGACTGGCTGCCGCGGCTGAAGCGACTCGCCCCGGTGGGCCTCGCCCTGCTCCTGGTGATGGGCGCGGTCTACGCGGTCTCCTACACCCTCACCACCGATCCGGAGAGCCTGGTCCCGCAGCCCGGTCGCCTCGGTGAGGGTCCGAAGCTGATCCTGGACGCGGCCACCGTGGGCGGACTGCTGGACCCCCGCGTCGCCGCCTCGGTCCAGCCGACCCTAGGCGGTGACGAGCTCTACGTGCTCACCTACCTGGGCTGGATGGGGCTCGGCCTGGCGCTGGTGGGCGCCGCGCTCGCCCGCGGAGGCAGACGCTGGGACGTGCGCGGCCTGACCGCGCTGGCGCTCTTGATGGCGCTCCAGAGCCTTGGCCCCCACTTCCAGGTCGGCGCCCAGCACTTCGTGAACCCGCTGTTCGTGGCGATGGCGGCGGTGATCCCCCACTACGGCAGCAACCCCCCGGTCTGGCAGAACGTGCTCGCGGTCGCCCCCTTGCTGGCCCCGGGGATCGCCGCCGCGATCGAGCGCGCGCCGCGAGGCTCCTGGGCGCTCGCGGGCCTCGCTTGGGTGGCCATCGTCGCGGAGCGCGCCGCCACCCTGCCGGTGGCCTTCCCCCTGCCCGTCACCGCCGCCGAGGTCGCCGAGCCCTACGCCGCGATCGTCGAAGAGGGCGCCGTCGCCGAGGTTCCGCGCATCTACCGGGACCTCACCACCGCACACGGCTCGCTCTTCATCAGCCAGACCGCGCACGAGCGGCCGGTCCCACACACGATCAACATCGGCGCGAGCCCATGGGACAGCTACGCGCCCCTGGCCCGCGGGGTTGCTCGGGACTGGGGCGAGGCCGCGGCCTGCCTCAACGGCGCGGGCTACCGCTACCTCGTCGTCCACCGGGACCACTTCAGCGGACAGAGCGCCGCCGCAGAGGCCATCGACGGGCTGTCCCGCGCGGCGTCGGTGGTCGCGGACGATGGCGTCGTCGCGGTCTTCGATCTCGGGCCCGTGCCTGGGGAGACCACCCACGCCGGCCCCGCGCTGTCCCGCTCCAGCATGGAGCTCGTCCAGCAGGGGCTCGCCGGTCGTCCCCTCCGCGTCGGCGACCTCCGACCCGACTGGACGCGCTGCCCCGCCCGCTGAGCTTCAGCCCGGGCGGTTGCTGGTGGCGCAGCGGAAGCCGCTGGTCTTGCGCCGGACCTCAGCCTGGAACTGGTGCCGCTCCCCCGCCGGGTTGGGCCGGAGGTCGGTGAAGTAGCTGCCGCCGCGCACGGCCACGTAGATCGTCGGGGCCTCGACGCGGAGCCCCTCCCAGGTCTCCCCGACGAGGCGGCCCTCCGCGGCCTCCCAGGTCTCGACGCGGCCGTCCGACGTCCACTCCCAGACATTGCCGAAGAGGTCCTCTGCGCCGACGTGGCTGCGGCCTCCAGGGAAGGAACCCACCGGGGAGGTGGAGCGGTGGCCGTCGCTGTCGTCGAAGCCCTCGGACTCGATGGTGCCGTGGTTGAAGCGCGCCCCGTCGTAGTCGTCGCCCCACGGATAGACGCCGTCGCCGGGCCCCAGCGCTGCCAGCTGCCACTCGGCCTCTGTAGGCAGGCGCTTGCTCGCCCAGCGGCAGTAGGCCTGGGAGTCGTACCAGCTCACGAGCACCACCGGGTGGTCCCCGGTCCCCGGCGCGTAGTCGCCGCCGGACCAGTTCCAGTCCTCGTCGGAGTCGATCTCGCCGACCTGGGGCGGCCGGTAGCCCGTCTCGTCGAGGAACACCTTGTAGGCCTCGCGCGTGACCTCCGTCCGGTCGATCCAGAAGGCCTCGACCCGGGCCAGTCGTGGCTCGAGCTGCATGCCGTCGCGCATCTCCCAGCGCTCGAAGCTGCGATCGGCGGGACCGATCCGGCCCGGAAGACCGCCGGGACCTGGCGGCGGGCCGGCGCCTGGAGGAGGACCGGCGGCGCCTCCGGGCCCGGGTGGCCCGGGGCCGGGGGGCGCGCCGTGCGGGCCCGGCCCGCCCTCCTTCGAGGGGACCTCGTCCGCGTCGCGGGCCTCCAGGAAGCTCGGCGTGCCCTCGACGGGCTCGAGCCACTTCGGGCCCAGCGTCACCACCCCCTCCGCGACCGGCACCATGCCCTGGACGACCTCGACCGCAGCGGGGTGACCAGCCCCTCCGGAGGTGCATGCCAAGAGCTCGATCACGGGCTCGGCTCCGGGGCGTAGGCGCAGCGGAAGCCAGTCGTGAAGGCCACCCGCGAGGGCTCGGCCGGCTCTCGGTGGGCGCAGGCGCAGTAGCTGGGGAGCGAGGTGAAGGAGCCGCCCTTGAGCACCCTCCAGGTGCCCTCCTCGGGCCCGCTCGGGTCGGTGGCGTCCCCAGTGGTGCCCTCGCGGTGGTACCAGTCCGCGGTCCACTCCCAGACATTGCCAGAGGCGTGGAGCAGCCCGTGCGGGGAGCGCAGGTCCGTCGCCTGGGAGGACACGGGCTGCGTGCCCACCGACTGGGCGAGTCCGTGCTTGCCGTAGTTGGACCAGGCCGGGCTGACCTCCTCGCTGTCTCCCCAGGGGAAGCGCCGCTGACCGTCCCCGCAGGCCGCGTGCTCCCACTGGGCCTCGGTGGGCAGGTGACCGCCCCGGGCCCGGCAAAAGGCCTCGGCCTCGAACCAGGTGACGGCGACCACAGGGTGGTCTCCGGAGCGCCCGGCGGCGCGCAGCTCGGCGCCCGCGCCGTTCGGATGCTCCTGGGCCCAGGCCCAGCCCGCCTCGCTCCAGTGGGCCACTGTCTGGTAGCCCTCCTTCGCCCAGCTCTCGAACTGGGTGACGCTCACCTCCGCGCGGTCGATCCGGTAGTCGGACAGGGCGACCGTGCGCGGCGGCGCGTCCGGCTCCTGGGCGCCTCCTTGCTCGAAGCTCCCGGCGGGGATCTCCACGACGTCCATCCCCATCATCAGCGCCAGGAGCGTGAAGGCCACGCCCGAGCCTACCGTGCAAGGATGCCTCGATGAGCCCGCCCGCCGCCGACAAGCGCTTGCTGCTGGCCGGGGCGGCCGCAGTCCTGGTGCTGGTCCTCTGGTCCGCTCGGGGCGTGCTCCTCGATCCCGCCGGGCTCATCCTGGGGGACCGCCCGGACACGATCCATCACGTGTGGGGCCAGTGGTGGATGGCTCAGTCGGGCGCCGAGGGAGGCCTCAGCACCTGGACCAGCTACCCGAGCGGCGAGTACGGCTCGGTCCTCTGCCCCCTGGGGAACCTGCTCGTCCGCCCCGTCGAGTGGCTCGGCGGCGCCGTGCTCGCCTACAACCTGCTGTCGGTGCTCTACCTGCTCTTCGACGCCCTCGCGGTGGGGCTCCTGGCCCGGCGGGTGGCCCGGAGCGACCTCGCCGGGGTCGTGGCGGCTCTCGCGATGGTCGTCGCCCGGCCCGTGATCGCACACGTCGCCCTCGGCAACACGGAGGGCGCCGCCATCGGCTGGGTGGCGCTGGTGGCCTGGGTCGGCCTCCCCTGGGCCCGCGGAGAGAACCGCCTCGGCGCCGTCGTCGGCCTGCTCTGCGGCGTCGCGGTAATCGAGAACCCCTACAGCCTCCCGATCCTCGCCATCGTGGCCCCGGCGCTGGCGCTGCGGCGGCTGGTCGCCGGCCCCGGTCGCTGGCGGCAGCTCGCCCTCGCGGCGGTCGCTGGTCCGATCCTCCCCGGCCTCCGGCTCTGGCAGGTCGGCGAGGGCCTCGGCGGCAACTTCATGCGCCACGCCGCGCCCTTCGACTGGCTGGGCTTCACGTGGACGGTCTGGGATCCGGACTGGAGCCTGGCCGGCTGGCAGCTCCTCTGGCCCTGGCCGCGCATGCAGTTCCCCGAGATGACGCTCGAGCTCTACGAAAACGGCGGCTTCGCCTTCGTCGGCCTGGTCGCCCTCTGCCTGGCCCTGGGCGGTGGTGTCCTCCAGTGGCGGAGGGCCCTGCCCTGGCTCGGGCTGGCGCTCCTCTTCTTCCTCCTGGGCCTGGGCTCGACGCCCCTCGGCGACTCGGGACCGCCCGGGCTCTTCCTGCTGGCGAACTCGGTGATCGTGCAGGTCCTGCCGGCCCTCACACAACCCCTGCGCTTCCTGGCCTTCGGGACCGGCGCGCTCGCGGTGGCCGCGGGGGTGGGCGCGGCCCGGCTGCCCTCGAGGCCGTGGGTCGCGCCCCTGTTGCTCGCGCTCCTGGTCGTCGAGGGCTTCACCCTCGGCGGCCCCTCGATCCGGATCCCCGTGATCGACACCCGCGGCACCGAGTGCCTGGCTGCGCTCGAGGGGCCGGTCCACACCCTGACGCCGACCGGACCCACGGCATCGGCCAACGGCGCCGCCCTGCTGCTTCAGCTCGTGCACGGCCAGCCCGGGACCCACGTGGGCGTAGGGGGGTGGACCCGAGTCGACGAGGCGGACGCCCGCTCCCTCGAGGAGCGAGGCGTGCGCTGGGTCCTCGTGCCCGAGGAGGGGCTCGCCGCGACGACCTGCGGCGGCTGGAGCGCCCTTCCGCTGAGCGCCTGGACCCCCGAGCTGGAGCAGCGCTTCGCCCCGGGCCAAGGCCCCAGCCCGCAGCCCCGTCCGCTGCGCTGAGGCCGCGAGAGAAAAAAGCGGCCGCGCCCATGACAGGCGCAGTAAACAGTGTGTATACATGCGCCGATGTTCGCCTCGATCCTAGCTTGTACACCGGCCCCAGAGGGCTACGACCTGTCCACCCAAGAGCTCGAAGAGGAGCTCGAAGAGGAGCTCGAAGAGGCCGACAGCGCCGAACCGCGGGACAGCGACCCACCGACCGACACCGGAGAGGACGACCCGCAAGAGGACAGCGACCCGCCAGACCCAGAGGGCTGGATCGACGAGGTCGGCCTCTACATCAACCTCGGAGACTCGGTCGCGGCCGGCTACGCGCCGGCGGCGAGTACGGCTACGCCTGGCTGCTGGACGAGAACCGGGGCTGGTCGAGCTACGAGGGCCAGGACCTCTCCACGCGCTCCGCCGCCCAGGTGAAGCACATCGCCGACTCCGGAGCGACCAGCGCCGAGATCCTCGAGAACCTGCGCTCGGCCTCGCTCCCGAGCGTCTCAGGCGAGGTGGTCGTGACCATCAGCGCCGGCGGCAACGACTTCAACGACGAGATCACCACGATGGTGTTCTCGGCCTACACCGAGGCCGCGGCAGCCGGGGTTCGAGAGAACCTCGCGGCGATGATCGACGAGCTCAGGGACCACTACCCGGAGGCCCGGATCTACGTGATGAACATCCAGGATCCGACTGGCGGAACCGGAACCGTACCCGCGGGCCTGGACGAGGGCTTCTGCAGCTTCGTCGACCAGTGGGGCGCCTACATCGGACCGACGGTGGTCGAGAACCTGGGCATCATGAACGCCGCGATCGCCGAGGAGACCGCCACCCAGGGAGCGGAGCTCGTGGACTACAACGACTGGTTCCTGGACCATGGCCTCAACACCAGCGACGGCTGGATGAGCGACGACTGCGCCCATCCAACCGACGAAGGTCACCACGAGATCCGCCGGCTCATCTGGTCCAGCTGGACCGGGGATCTCTACTGATCACTCGCTGATGCGCATGATCATCGAGGCGCCGTCGGGGGCGGAGCCCACCGCGGATCTACGGCGTCGTCGAGTACCCGGGGTCCGGATCGCAGGCGTCCGCTTCGGCCGTAGAAGCGTCGCTGCTGCCCTCTGCGTAGGTGTTGAGCTCGTTGTAGTCCAGCCGGATCCGACCGACCCCGCCGTCGCCGCCGAGGCGAGTGTGGGTGGTCTCTCCGTCGCCGCCCGCGGCGGACAGCGCGTCGGTGGCCAGGGTCATGGCGTCCGCGACCAGGAAGATCGAGCCCCCGGCCCCGCCGCCGGCGCCGTATGTCCAGGTGCCCTGAGCCGCGTTGTCGGTGGATCCGCCGTCAGCCAACAGCCCGTCCGCGTCGTCCACCTCGATCTCGAAGGCCGCGATGTAGACCATGCCCGCGCCGTCACCCCCCGGTCCGGGCGTGCCCCCGCTCGGCGTGGTGGTGCCTCGCCAGACGCCGCCGCCGCCAGAGCCGAAGAACAGGGTCGACAGATCCGCCGAGCCGTAGGTGTCCCCAGCGTATGGCGCCGTCGCCGAGCCGCCGGTCCAGGAGTCGCCGTCGGTAGCGCCCCCGGCGTACTCGCCGCCCGCACCGGTGATGTGGGCGCCGCCACCGCCATAGTTGTTGATCCAGTGGCCGTAGCTCTCGTTGTAGGCGGAGCAGGCGCCGTCACCGTCACCGTCCCCTTCTCCAGCGTAGGACTCGCCCTGGTAGCTGTCGCAGTTGTACGAGGTCCCGGTCGCGCCAGCCTCGTAGCCGAGCTCGCTGACGGAGACGCTCGAGCCGCTCTCGACGCTGACGGTGCCGGTCGCGCGCAGGGCCAGGATGCCCCCTGACTCGCCGTCCCACGCGTCCACCGACAGACTCGACGAGCCCGTGATCGTGACGTCCGTGTAGTTCGGCACGCGCTGCACCAAGACCGTCTGGTCGGTCAGATCGGCGTTGGATGACTCGCCGTAGGTGCTGGAGACCGCAGAGGTCAGGGTGATGGTCGTGGTGGTCACCGAGTCGACCTCGCCGAACTCGTAGGCGCCGACGTTGGTGTAGGAGCTGTCGGAGCCGTGGAGGTTGATCAAGAGCACCTCGTCGCCCGCCGCGAGCCCGCTCAGGGTGCCGTCCACCGTCACGTCGGAGCCGCTGATGGCGCTCACCGGCCAGCTGACGATGTCGCCGGAGTCGTGCAGGTTCGTGTCGGATGAGACGCTCAGCGCCCCGTCGCTGCCGGAGCCGGTCCAGTGGGCGTCGTCCACGTCCCCGTCGCAGTCGTTGTCGACCCCGTCGTAGCGCTCGCGCGCGCCCGGGTAGGTGTCCGCGTCCGTGTCGTCACAGTCCGTGTCGTCCTCGACGAAGCCCCTCGGCTGGTCGCACTCGTCGTCGCTGACCGACGCGTTGCCGTAGCCGTCGCTGTCGGCGTCCTCGTACCAGGTCGTCACGTCCAGCGCCGAGTCCTCGTCCGTGTCCCCGTCACAGTCGTCGTCGATGCCGTTGCAGTACTCGTCGGCCCCGGGCCAGACGTCCGCGTCGGTGTCGTCGCAGTCGTCCGTGTTGTCGACGTAGCCGCTGGGGGCGTCGCAGGCCTCTGCGCTGAAGCTGCCATCGCCGTAGCCGTCGCTGTCGTAGTCGATGTACCAGGTCTCCCCGTCGGTGAGCCCCGGGTCCTCGTCGTCGATCCAGTCGTTGCAGTCGTCGTCGATGTCGTTGCAGACCTCTGCCGCGTCCGGGTTCACCGCCGGATCGCCGTCGTCGCAGTCGGTGTCGTCGTCGACGTAGCCGCTGGGTGCGTCGCAGGCCTCGACGCTGTTCTCGGATCCAAAGCCGTCGCTGTCGCCGTCCTCGTACCAGGTGGAGAAGTCCACGGCGTCCTCGTCCGTGTCACCGTCGCAGTCGTCGTCGACGTCGTTGCAGACCTCTGTGCCGTCGGGGTTCACCGAGGCGGAGGTGTCGTCGCAGTCCCCGGTCCGCGCGCTGTAGCCCTCGGGCGGGTCACAGGCATCGAGGGTGGCCTCCCCACCCCAGCCGTCGTTGTCGCTGTCCTCGTACCAGAGCTCGGTGACGTCTTCGTCGACCTCGCCGTCGCAGTCGTTGTCGACCTCGTCGCAGCGCTCGGCGGCCTCTGGATAGGTGTTCGGGTCGAGGTCGTCGCAGTCGGCGCCGTTGTCGGCGGTCCCGGAAGGCTGCTCGCAGGAGCTCGAAGCGACTGAGGAGTCGCCGAAGCCGTCTTCGTCGGCGTCTCGGTACCAGGTTCCCGCGTCGGTGGCGTCGTCCTCGTCGATCTCCCCATCGCAGTCGTCGTCGATGTCGTTACAGAGCTCCTCGGCGTCCGGGAACACCGCCGGGTCCTGGTCGTCGCAGTCTTCGGTCTCGTCGAAGCCGTCTCCGTCGAGGTCGTCCGGGAGCGTCAGACCCGCGCTGTCGTGCACGACGGCGGTGTCGGCGATGTAGTCCTTGTTGCGGCAGCCAAGGGTTGCGAGGACCAAGAGCATGCGGATCTCCAGAGGGCAAGAGATCCACCTTAGACCCAGTCGGTGCCGAGAGACTTACACTCCGGCGATGCCAGATCAGACAAAGGGAATCGACACCGCCATCGGGCGGGTCGGCGATGTGCTGTACTTCCTCGGGGTAGGGCTGTTTCCCTTCAGCCTCGGCTCGGTCGTCGGCTTCTATGCCGCGGACCAGGGCGTGCGCTGGCTGCCGGACACCATCGGCTGGGTGCTCGGGGGCTGCCTGTCGGCCCTGATGCTGATCATCGTCGGCCGCTGGCTACGAGGCCGGCTCTACACGATGACCGAGCACGGCCTCAAGCTCAGCCGGCGCCTGACCGTGGCCGTCGCGCTCTTCGCCGTCGGCCTGAGCGGCTGGCTGGTCGTCTTCTGGCTGGAGAAGCCCGCGCCCTTGACGGAGCTCCCGCGCAAGGACTTCGAGGCCGCCTGGGCGATCGACGCCCAGAACTACGAGGATCTGAACGCCAGCGCCGAGCTGCTGCTGGTGCGCCTGGAGATCTCCCCGATGTTCCAGGAGGGAGACCGGCTGCTGACCGCCGACGAGGAGGCCGAGCTCCTGGTCGCCTGGCGCTCGATGTACGACCTCTGCTTCGCGCTGGACCAGATCCGCGTCTTCTACGAGGACTGGTACCGCTTCGACCCCTCCCGAGCGGAGCGCAGCTACCACCTGCGCAGCTTCTTGCTGCTGCACCTGTCCGAGCTCGCCATCTACGAGAAGTCCACCCGCTTCGCGACCCTGGTCACGCAGAACGCCGACGCCGAGAAGCTCCTGAACACCCCTCACCCCCAGCTCGGACTGCAAGAGGACAGCTTCTCCCTCTTCCGACAGCAGCTCCACTCCTCTGACGAGGCCGGACGACTGCTGGCGGCCCAGCGCTACCGCAGCTTCTTCGGCACGGCGATGGACGGCGAGAACGAGGCTCGCAGCTACGGCGCGGGCAACCTCTGGGCCGCGGTCGAGCAGCACCGCAGCGTGATCAACTCGGTGAACCCGCTGGAGCGCGGCGAGACCTCTGTGCGCGGCGACCTGCAGCTCTTGAAGCGAGCCGTTCGCCACACCTGGTACCCGACACAGAAGACCGTCGCGGAGTGGTTCGGCGACACGCGGACCAGGCGCATCGGCTGGTACCTCATAGGCGAAGAAGATGTCGCCGAGATGGACCCGGCGCTCGAGCCTGGGGACATCCTGTTGTCGCGCAAGAACTGGTACCTCAGCAACATCGGCCTTCCCGGCTTCTGGCCGCATGGGCTCGTCTACATCGGCGACTCGGAGAAGTTCCAGGACTACTTCGACGAGCCAGAGGTCCGCGCCTGGCTCCTCGAGGAGACCGGCGAAGACCAGCGCCTGGATCAGTACCTCTCCGAGCGCTGGCCCCAGCACTGGAGCCGCTACGTGCTGGGCGACGACGGTCACCCGCACCGCGTCCTGGAGGCGATCAGCGAGGGCGTGGTCTTCAACACCCTGGAGCACGCCTCTGGCGACTACCTCGCCGCGATGCGCCCGCGGCTGGACAAGGTGGCGAAGGCCCAGGCAATCGTCGAGGGCTTCGAGCACCTCGACAAGCCCTACGACTTCGACTTCGACTTCGCCACCGACCACGCGCTGGTCTGCACAGAGCTCGTCTGGCGCATGTACCGGCCCGCCGAGGGGAAGGAGGGGCTCGACTTCGACATCGTCGAGGTCGCCGGTCGGCGAACGCTCCCTGCGAACGTGATGGTCGAGCAGTTCGCCCGGGAGAGGGGCACCGACGACCAGCAGCTCGACTTCATCTGGTTCTACGACGCGCGGGAGCGAGAGCAGGATGTCGTCGTCGCCGACGAAGAGGCCTTCGCGACATCCTGGGAGCGAGTCAAGTGGGACGTCGCCCAAGAGTAAGGCTTACAGGTCTTCAGTCTTCGGCTGGATGACATCTCGTGGCATCCTGAGACAGTCTTCGGTAGGAGGTCACCATGCGTCTGAACCGTGTCGTCGCGCGCTACCGGTCTGGGGACCTCGTGAAGGGCATGACGACGGACTTCGACCGCGCCGCCCTGCGTTTTCACGTAGAGCCGACCTGCAACGCGTACACCCAGACCGTCGTCGACGTGCGCATGCTGAAAGCGGTCTTCTTCGTCCGCGAGCTGGCGGGTGACCGCTACTACGACGAAGACAACGAGTTCGACGAGATGGGCCGCCCGGTCGGCACGATTCGCGTCACGGTGAGGTTCCGAGACGGCGAGATCCTGCGCGGCTACACCCACGAGAGAGAGCGCAGGGGCGAGGGCTTCTTCATGATCCCCAGCGATCCCTTCAGCAACAACCGGCGGATCTTCGTGGTCTACGGCGCGGTGGAGAACCTCTACTTCCAGTAGGCGAGTCCTCGTCCATGAACCTGTCGGACATCGAGACCGACCATGGGAGCCCCCAGTGGAGGTGATCCGCATCCCTGTCCTGCAGGACAACTACGTCTGGCTGATCCGCTCGGGCGAGGCGGTGGGCGTCGTCGACCCGCCCCTGCGCGAACCCGTGCTCGACGCGCTGGCCGAGCGCGGCTGGAGCCTGGACTGGATCATCACCACCCACCACCACTGGGATCACACGGGGGCGAACCTGGCCTTGAAGGAGGCGACCGGCTGCCGCGTCGTCGGCTCTGGACACGACCGGGACCGCATCCCGGGCATCGACGTGGAACTCCGGGACGCTGACCGCTGGAGCTTCGGGGACGACGAAGCCGAGGTGCTCTTCGTCCCCGGTCACACCAGGGGCCACGTCGCCTACTACTTCGCTGCGGCCGGGAGGCTGTTCTGCGGCGACACACTCTTCCTCGGCGGCTGCGGCAGGCTCTTCGAGGGCACGCCGGGGCAGATGTGGACCAGCCTCTCGAGGATCCGCGATCTACCAGGGGACACCTGGGTCCACTGCGCCCACGAGTACACGGCGTCCAACCTGCGCTTCGCGCTGACCATCGAGCCCGAGAACGCATCGCTGGTCGCGCGAGCCGAGGAGGTCCGGCGACTGCGTGAGGTTGGCGAGCCGACGGTGCCGGACCGCCTCGCGCGGGAGCTGGAGACCAACCCCTTCGTACGCGCCGACCACCCTGACGTCGCTGCGGCGGTGGGTCTGAGCCCATCCCAGCCTGCCGAGGTCCTTGGCGCAGTGCGGGCGCTCAAGGACAGCTTCTGATCCCGGGCCGCCACGCCGAGGTGCTCGGTGGGGACACTCTCTGGCGGGAGAGCGGCTCGGGCCCCCCGCTCTTGCTGCTGCACGGTGTGCCGACCTCGTCCCTGTTGTTCCGAGACGTGATGGACCACCTGCCAGGGCGCGTCATCGCCCCGGACCTCCCGGGCTACGGGGACAGCGCACCGCTGCGGGCCGTGGACCTCGGGGCCTACGTCGACTGGCTCGAGGCCTTCCTGTCCATGCTCGGGCTCGACTCTGTCACCGTCGCCGGGCAGGACTTCGGGGCCTACCTCGGCGCCGGGCTGGCGGGACGCGGCAGGGTGGAGGCTCTGGTGCTGACCTCGACGGCGCTTTCATGGGGCTGGGCGCCCTCTGTCCTGGCGGCGCTCCCACCCTTCGACCGGCTCTTCTACAGCCTCTTTGGCGGGCGCGCCTACCTCGCCCGTGCAGAGCGCGGGCAGGTGCTGACGGCCCTGCACGTGGGTCGCATCGAGTCCGACCCGGACCTTGTGGGGCGCATGCGTCGCACGGCGCTTGCGATCCGAGGCGTCGATCCAGAGCCCCTGCGACAGATCCCGACGACCTGCATCTGGGGCTCGGAGGATCCGCTCTTCCCAGCGTGGATGGGCCGCCGGACCGCAGCTGCCATCGGGGCACGGTGGCAGCTCATCGAGGGCGGACGACACACGTTGCCCTGGGATCGACCGCTTCAGTGGGCCGCGGCGGTGAGGGAGTTCCTTCAAGGCAACCCCGACTGATCCGTTGGGTCCGGCAGGAGGGTCCACCCAATGGCGGCCGCTTGTCCCCAGCCCGACCTCGTGAGCTTGATTCGAGCAGGCGAGGTCGAGGACCTTCGCGGAGCCTGGCTCGTCGACGCCGATCTCACCGGTGTCGATCTGACCGGCGCGGACCTGTCCGGCGCGGACCTGTCCCGGGCGAAGCTCGCCGGAGCCACGCTGATGCTGGCGGACCTCTCGGAAGCGACGCTCTTCGAGGCGGATCTCAGCGGAGTCGAGGCGACCGGTGCTTGCTTCCGAAAGGCTCACCTGAGCCACTGCAAGGCCCCCGAGGCTGGCTTTGGGCGGGCCGACTTCACCGGCGCCGAGCTCGTCGGTGCCTCCTTCGAGGGGGCCAGCTTCACCCAGGCGACACTCGACGACGTCGACGCCCGCACGGCCGACTTCTCGAAGGCCCGCCTGACCGAGGCCTCCGTCCAGGGGAGCGACTTCACTCGCGCGCGGCTCTGCGAGACCGATCTCCAGGATGCCAGGGTGGACGGCGCGTTCTTCCAGCGGGCGGACCTCCGCGGCGCCAGCTTCAGGGGAGTGCGCGGCTACCCGACCGCGAACTGGGTGGGCGCGGACCTTCGCGACGCCGACTTCTGCGGCGCCTACCTGCTCCGCCGCGAGGCCATCGACCAGAACTTCCTCTGGGAGTTCCGACGCCACAGCCGCACCAACGCGATGCTCTACATGGCCTGGAAGGCCACCTCGGACTGCGGTCGCAGCGTCGCGCGCTGGGCGACGCTCACCGGCTTCATCGCCTTGTTGTTCGCCGGAGCCTACTGCTTCGTCCCGATCGACTTCGGAGGCGACGAGACCTGGCTGTCGCCGCTCTACTTCTCGGTCGTGACGCTGACGACCCTCGGCTACGGCGACGCCCTGCCGACCAACGTCCTGAGCCAGGTGGTGGTGATGGTGGAGGTGGTCCTCGGCTACGTGATGCTCGGAGGTCTGCTCAGCATCTTCGCGAACAAGATGGCGTCCCGAGGAGAGTGAGATGTTCGCTGCCCTGAAGAGCATGTTCGATCCGAAGCAGAAGCTCCGCGAGACCCTCGGCGACTCGGCCCTGCCGAGCTTCAAGGCCGTCACGATGCAGACCCTCCGCAAGCTGCGGGATCCGGAGGCCTCGTCCCAGGAGATCGCCAAGCTCGTGGCCAGCGACCCGGGGCTGTCCGTCAAGGTCCTCTCGACCGTGAACTCGGCGGCCTTCGGTCTGCGCAGGCCGGCCACCGATGTCGGCCACGCCATCAACCTCCTCGGGCGCGGCGGCGTGGAGGGCATCGTGCTCGGAGTCGCGGTCAAGAACGCCCTCCCGATGGACGGCGCCGATGGCTACGACCCCATCATGTTCTGGCGGGCCGCGGCTGTCCGCGCTGCAACCGCGAAGGCGCTCGCCGACGCCCTGGACCCGAAGCACCGCATGCTCAGCTTCACCGCCGGGCTGCTCCAGGACATGGCCGTGCCCCTGCTCGCCCACCGCGCCTCCGGCTATGGCCGCGTCCTGCGGGCCTGGCACTGCGGTGACGTCGAGTTGGAGGCGGCCGAGCGCCATGAGTACGGCTGGGACCACGCAGAGGTCGCCGGCTGGCTCGCCTCCGACTGGGAGTTCCCGGCGGTCCTCGGAGACTCGATCGTCGGCCACCACGGCGGCTGCGACAGCCCCTTGCCGATCCAGCTGGTCGGGCTCATCCACGAGGATCCACGCTTCGGCATGGACCGCGTGATGGACCTGGCCCGCGACCGCTGCGGCGCCGCCGCAGAGGAGCGAGTTCGCCGAGCGCTGATCCTCGGCCAGGAAAACGGGGCCGCCATGGCGGGGTTGTTCCGATAGACAGGAAGCGTGCTCGCCCTCCTCTGCGGACTCGCGCTCGGCTCGGAACCCCCGGATTTCGCCGAGTGGGCCACGCGACAGACCCCGCCAGAGGACCACCCCGAGCGCGCCGAGGGCTGGGACTTCGCGGCGGAGCTGTTCGCGCGGCTAGCGCGCGTGGTGGAAGACAACGAGACCACCTCTACGTTGTTGGTGGGACGTTCGGTCGAGAAGCGCCCGATCTGGGGCTTCCGGGTCCAGGATCCCGGGGTCGAGCCAGAGCAGGAGCTCCTGGTCATCGCCCAGCTCCACAGCCTCGAGTGGATCGGCCCGGAGGTGGCCGTCGCGTTCCTGGAAGGCATCGCGTCAGCCCCGCCTCCGGGGGTCGTCGTCACGGTCGTACCCATCGTGAACCCCGACGGCCGGTGGCGCTCGGAGCAGGACCTGCTCAACGACGAGGTGCGCAGCTACCGTCGAGCCAACGCCAACGGCGTGGACCTCAACCGCGACTGGTCCATGCACCGCGACAGCGACGTCATCTGGTCGAAGCTGCCCTGGACGCGGCGCCACTATTACAGCTCACCTGCGCCGCTGTCCCAGCCCGAAACCCAGGCGGTCGACCGGCTCGCCGCTGAATCGCCGCCCGACGCCTTCGTGAGCCTCCATGCCTTCGGCGGCTACGTCGAGACACCCTGGGGCGGCGTCTACGAGCCCCCGCCCGACGACGAGCGACTGAAGGCCACTGCCTACGAGATGGCCGAGGCCATGCCGCACCGACCCTACCGGGTCATCCAGATCAACCACTGGGTGCGCACCTTTCGCGCGCTCGGCTGCGAGGTCGACCACTTCTACGGGGTCTACGGCGCGGACGCCTTCCTCATCGAGCTGACCAGGAGCGGAATCACGCTAGCTCCTTCGACCTGGCGGGACTACTTCCGCTGGTACAACCCGGTGGACAAGACCGAACACGTCGACAACGGCGTGGCAGCGCTGGAGGCGCTCCTCCACCGCATGAGCGCAGAGTCGCGAGGCCTCATCGAGCCCTTGTAGGGAAACCACGACACCCAGAAGGTAATGCCCCGCTCGGGACCATCCCGAGCGGGGCATAATGAACAGCGGATGTCAGTAGGGACCCGTCTCCAGGTCCAGTGGGCACCGAAACACTGCCGCCGAGAGGGAATTCTCTCAACGGGTTCACCAGGAATCCCTGGCGCCTACCGGCTTCCGCCGCCTGGCACACACTTCTAAAGCAAGGGGCGTGCCAACAGAAAAAGTGCAGTGATTCGGCCTGCTTCGAAAAAAGGGCCCTGCGACCCGAACGTCGCAGATGGGGACTCCGTACACCGATCTTGTGTTGGGGATTTCATACACCATCGGCGGCCTCGGGGATCGCCGGCTTGAAAGGTGGCCATCGCTGGGCGATCCTTGGGCCCACCGAATGCCGGACACTCCACTCGAGCACGAGAACACCTCTGGACTCGTCGATCCCTTGATCGGCCGGGTGCTCGCGGGCCGGTTCCGGATCCTCGAGTGCATCGCCCAAGGCGGCATGGGGCGCATCTACCGCGCAGAGCAGGCCCCGCTGGGCCGCACGGTGGCGGTGAAGGTCCTTCACCTCGACGCTCGCAACCAGGATGACGGCAACTTCCGCGAGCGCTTCTTCCGCGAGGCCTCGGTCTGCGCCCGCCTGACCCACCCGAACACGGTCCGCATCTTCGACTACGGGACCGACAACGGGGTCTACTTCATCGCGATGGAGTACCTGGAGGGGCGGACACTGAACGACCTCATCCGCAAGGAAGGGCCGCTGAGCATCGACCGCACGATCACCATCGCGCGCCAGATCTGCCGCTCGCTCGAGCAGGCCCACGGCCAGGGGGTGATCCATCGGGATCTGAAACCGGCCAACGTCTTCCTCGCTGCGCACGGGCCGGACGAGTTCGTGAAGGTCCTGGACTTCGGGCTCGTGAAGGCGGTCGACTCGAAGTCGCATGTCACCCAGACCGGGAACATCCTCGGCTCTCCCGCCTACATGAGCCCGGAGCAGGTCCTCGGCACGCCTGTGACCGGGCGAGCCGACGTCTACGCGCTGGGAGTCATCCTCTACGCCTGCGTGACCCGCAACCTGCCCTTCAAGCGGGACAATCCGCTGGCCGTGCTCAACGCTCAGGCCCACGCCGAGCCCCCACCTTTTTCGAAGACCGCACCTGACCTCGACATCCCCTGCTCGCTGGAGTGGGTCGTCATGCGCTGCCTCGAGAAGAAGCCAGAGGACCGCCTCGCCTCGATGGCGGAGCTCGAGCGAGCCTTGAAGCTCGTGGACATGGAGCTGCACGGATCCCTGGAGGGCTTCGACTGGCAGCTGACCGACGGGCGCCTGGACCTGCCCCCCGGGATCGAAGACTCGGGGATCGAACGCACCCCGCGACCTTCGCCGACGCCTTCCACGGCCGTCCAGGATGCGCCGAGCAGCCCGACGCTGAACACGCAGCCGGACTCCGGCCGGCCGGTGAAGAAGTTCGTGCTCGCCGCGGTCATCGTGCTGCTCCTGGGCTTCGGGGCGATGTTGGCCCTGGCGGTCGGCTTCTTCGTCGCTCTCCAGCCCGAGCCGCTGGAGCCCACCGAGCCGGTCCCCGCAGAGGTCGAGGTCGTGGCGGAGCCTCCAGTCGACATCGCCGCGGAGCTGGGTTTCGAGCCCTCGGAGACCTCGGAGGCCTCGGAGGACGTGGGCTCGGAGGCCTCGGAGGACGTGGGCTCAGAGGCCCCCGTGGAGCTCACCGAGACGAAGAAGGCCACCCCGAAGACCACCAGGAAGACGACCTCGAACAGGGGTCGTGGGACCACTACGAAGCGGAGTCCGACGACCGGGACCACCGGCACCTCCACGACGAGCGAAGATCCGCCCGTCGAACCCCCTGACGAGGCCGGCGAGGGCCAGGACCCGGAGCAGGACCCTGACGACTGGGGTAGCGTGAAGCCCGCCTCCGACCTCAAGGATCCCTGGGCAGATTGACCCTCGCACTGCTGATGCTCCTCACCGGGAGCGCCCTCGCGCAGGACTCCGACGCGCGCGCCAGGGAGCTCTATGAAAACGGCGCCATCCTCTACGAGGAGGGGCGCTACGAGGACGCGATCGTCGCCTGGGAGGAGGCCTATCGCCTCTCCGACCGCCACGCGCTGCTCTACAACATCGCCAACGCCTACGAGCGGCTGGGCCAGTACGAGGAGGCCATCGTCGCGCTGGGTCGCTACCGGGCCTACGCCCCGGCCACCGAGCGCGAGGTCCTCGACCGCCGCCTGAGGAACATCGAGCGCCGCATGCTGGAGGAACAGGGCTCGTCGACCTCTACGGTCACGCCGGTGGATCCCACACCCAGGCCGGTCGAAGGCTCGACCATCCAGGCCCTGCCAGTCGGGCTCCTGAGCGTCGGCGCGCTGGCCCTGGGCACGGGCACGGCGATGGCCATCCGCTCGCAGTCCGCCGGCGTCGAGCTGGAGGTCGCCTGCGTCGAGGGGATGTGCCCGGACAGCGCCCAGTCGCTGCTCGACAGGAACCGGCGATCGGCGATCATCGCCGACGTGGGCTTCGCGGTCGGCACGGCCGCAGCCGCGACGGGGGTCGTGGTGCTGGTGATCGACGGGCGAGCCACGGTCGCGCCGGTGCCGGGCGGGTTGGTCCTGGAGGGCCGCTGGTGATCCTGCTCGTCCTCGGCTGCACCCTCGCCCGCTATGAGCAGGTCGACTGCGTGGACCACGGCGAGTGCCGGGAGACCTTCGGGCTGCTCTGGGTGTGCGGCGAAGAGGGCTTGTGTGCCGAGTCCGAGCCCCACCCACGGTGCCTCTCGACCTGGCCGGACGACCTCTTCATCCGACCCGAGAACTACGGCGACCACATCCTGATCGGCTCGATGTTCGACCACTCCTCCGACGCAGCCGAGGTCCAGGCTTCTCGGCTGCCAGTCATGCAGGTCTCCGACGAGGGCGGCGTAGAGGACACCGAATACGCCATGGTGGAGTGCTCCTACGAGACCGACTCCTCCCTGGACGAACTCGACTATCCGAGCTCCGCGAGGGAGACCTCGCAGTGGATGGTGGACGTGCTCGGCATCCAGGGAATCGTCGGTCCGGCGACGTCCTCCCAGACCCAGGAGGCCTACAACGCGACCGCGGACCGAGGGGTGCTCATCATGAGCCCCTCGGCGACCTCGCCGACCTTGATCAACATCGATGGTCTCGAGAAGACCGACGAGGACCCCGGCATGCTCTGGCGGACCGCCCCGCCCGACTCGCTCCAGGGGGTGGCCGTCGCAGAGGACATGAAGAGCCGTGGCCTGCGGGAC
Organism: Myxococcota bacterium; assembly: GCA_036012755.1. GTDB lineage: Bacteria > Myxococcota_A > UBA796 > UBA796 > CAJQPC01 > JAAESX01. The sequence continues at coordinate 44,046 of DASCPX010000193.1, forward strand.
GTGGCCGTCATGTACCAGACCGGCCCCTACGGCGAGGGCCTCGCGGAGGTCTTCCTGGAGAGCTTCCAGGACGACTCGCACGACGCCGTCGCGCTGGAGTTCGAGACGACCACCGAGATCACGGAGGGCACAAGCGATCTGTTCGTTGACGAACCGGGGCTAGAGGAGGTCTTCTTCATCTCCAGCGAGCTCACGGACATCACGGCCTTCATCAACGCCGCTGGAGAACTCAGCGCCTTCACCAGCGATGGCGCCGGCATCTTCCTCGCGGACGGCGCCGCGGATGACCAGCTCTTCGAGCAGACGGACTCGGACCTCTACGACAGCATCCGCGGGACCCGACCATCGGTACCCAGCGGTCTCGTCTACGAGACCTTCGCCTCGGCCTATGCGGCGGCCTATCCGGGAGACAAGGCGGACGACTCGGTCTACACGGCCTACGCCTTCGACGCGACCTGGCTCGTGATCTACGGCACAGCCTGGTCGTACTACCGAGACGGCGAAGCGGGGGTGATCGACGGCCGCGGCATCGGCCAGGGCCTGCGGCGGATCTCCAACGGCACGGAGATCCTCATCCGTCCGACCTACTGGAACGACGTCAAGGCGCGGTTCTCCCTGTCCCAGGGTATCGACGTGCAGGGGGCCTCTGGCGTGCTGGACTACGACCCGGACACGGAAGAGACGACGGCGCCGATCGAGGTCTGGCAGATCAACTCATGGGGCGATGGCTTCGAGCACTGCAAGACCTTCTGCTGGGAAGACGGCGCCCCCGTCGAGTGCACCTTGGGAACCGAGGTCGACTGCGGCGACGACTAGTGCCCGTCCAGGGGGGCCCTGCCCCCCGGGCCTACGGCCCTACAATCCCCCCACCCAGGTCCGGATCTCGCTCGGGCGCTCGGCGGTCCACTCGAGGAAACAGGCGACCCGCGCGTCCCGGTCCTCTACGGTCCAGTTGACCGATGTCTCGAGCGGCGGGTAGTCCTCGAGCATGTCCCGGTTGCGCTCCATGGCATCTACGAGGTCGGCTGACTCCATCCAGTCCGCGACCCCGAGCATCGCCGCTCCAAGGTCCTCTCGGCAGCCCTCGTCGGACATGCAGAACGAGCCCAGCCAGCCCACCGAACTGGATGTGTCGACGTCCCGGTACAGCGGCTCGCAGTCGGGGTTGGCCGCCGAGGGCGGGTAGGCGTAGATGAACGTGGAGTCCGCACCCCAGGGAGACAGGCTCAGTCGGTCCTCGGCCGGGTCGTGGTAGACGAAGAAGTTGTTGAGGTTGAAGCTGTAGCTGTCGGGGTGGTTCACCGCTCGCTCGACAGCCAGGAAGGCTATCAATGCCTCCCAGTCGAAGGCCCCCATCAGCGCCTCCGCGGTGCCCTCGGCGACCGCCTCGCAACCGCGCACGAGTCCGTCTTCGTCGAAGTCGTCTCCGGTCTCCTGCAGATCGAAGCAGCTGCAGTCGCTGGTGAAGTCGCAGTTCCGGGTCATCTCCCACAGTCCGCCGTTGCTGTCGGGCCAGGTGTGGTCGATGAAGGCATCGTCCATCGACTCGAGGATCGCGTACAGACCCAGGTATCGATCGTTCAGGGTCACGGCAGCGTAGCCAGTGCGAGGGGCCGGACTGCCGTTGGCCCGAAAGGTCCAGTAGGCCATGGTCTCCGCCATCATCGTCGGGTCCCAGACCTCGTTGTTCATCGTCAGGCGCTCGAGCCCATGCAGCCGCTGTCCCTCGACGTACTCGTCGAGCTTGATCTTCCAGGCGGGCTTCTGATCGACGGTCTGGAAGCTGGCGCTGCCCTTCAGCCGGACGCCCACGTGCTCCCAGGCGCTCCCCCCGAAGACCAGGCTCCCCTCCACCCAGACCGTGGGCTGAGCGCGCAGCGCCGCCACCGCCTCGTCCTCGAGGACGATGGTGACCTCGTGGACCAGGTGGGGGTCGAAGACCGGGTCGGAACCGGGCACCGACTCGACACCGGCGTCCGAGTCACCGGTCTCCCCGATCACGGGCAGGCTGTTTCCGGCGGTACAAGAGGACAACAGCGCAGGGAGGAGCACCGACACCCCCGCAGGCTACCGCGCGGACCCCTCACGTCAGTCGTCGTGCCGTCGTGCCTCCTCGATTCCCCAGGCGATCGCGGTCAGGCTGCGCTTCGCCTTCGACCCGAAGGTGGCGGCCAGTCGCTCGCCGATGAGGTTGGCGTCCAGCACACCGAGCCTGGTCAGCGCCCAGGCCATCGCCGCCGTGGCAGCGTTCTTGGCTCCGGCCGTCTTCCGGAAGGGAAGTCTGACAACGGCGGCCCTGATGCCATCTGGCACCTCGAGGGTCGTATCGACCACGAGCAGGGAGTCCGGGCGCAGGGAGGCCAGGGTTCCGCGCCCGGCGAGCTTCGCGATGCCGTCCACTGAGACCGCGATGACGCAGTCCGGCGAGACGATGCCCGTGTAGTGGATGGGGTCGGCGGACAGGATGAGCTCCGAGATGGAGTGCCCTGTGCCCTGGGTCACGAGGTTGTCGTTCTTCTGTGTCGCATACAACCCGGCTTCGACGGCCAGGGTGGCGGTGGTCCTGACCGTGGTCTGGACCCGCTCGCCGGCGGTGCCCGCGATGACGAGGCTGAGCGACCCGACCAGATCGTGCTCCGGCGGACTGGCCGCGGACGCAGGTCCGGACTTCGGCGCACCCTGGGCCCTGCCCTGCAGCGCTCGGCGGTAGGTCGTGCGGTCCGTCCGGTGGGTGCCGATCCCGAGAGGCTCGCCAGTGGCGGCGGCGATCTCGCGCAGCTTCCTCGCGTTCATGGCGTTCCACTTCACGCTGAACGCCGTGCACAGCTCCAACACCTCGACCACGGCGAAGCCCGGATGCTCGATGGCCTCGAGGATGCGGTCGGGGAGCGCCTTGTCCGTGGCGATCTCCCGTGCCAGGAAGGTTGCGCCAGCGGCCCGGAGCATGCCGAGGATGTCCATCGGAGGGAGCGGGTTGCCTGCGGGCGTCGTCGGGCTGACCCAGTCGTCCGGAGACAGCCCGGAGGCCTGGCCCCCCGTCATCCCATACAGATGGTTGTTGTGCAGCACCACCGTGACGTCGACGTTGAGCTGGGCAGCTGCGAGCAGGTGGAGGAGCCCGATCGTAGCGCCGCCGTCTCCGATCACGACCACTGTCCGGAGTCGGCCGTCGTTGAGCACGCCGTCGGTGACGCTGATCCCGGTCGCGAAGGCGGTCGAGCGTCCGTGGGTGGTGTGGACCGTGTGGACGCTTGGGAGCAGACGATCGACGAGGCCCACGCAGCCGATGTCGCTCACCACGCAGAGGTCGGTGTGGGGCAGCCCCGTGCGCTCCAGGGCGGTCGCTAGGGCCCTGGTGATCAGGGTGTGGCCGCAGCCCGCGCAGTAGGGGAACGGCACGGACCCGAGGACGCCGCCCTTCTCCTCACAGTGCATCGACGACCTCCTGTGGCCGGATCATCGCGCCCATCCTGTTGACGCCCACGACGGTCTTGCCCCTGAGCACATCACCGAGGGCCATGCGGTACTGACCGCCGAGGTTCTCCTCGACGACCACCACCCGCTCGATGCCCTCGAGGGCTCTGGCCAGGGCAGTCCGCGGCAGGGGGAAGAGGGTCCGCGCGTTGACCATGGACACCGCGACCCCTCTCGAGCGGGCGATGGCGAGCGCGTCCCGGCAGGCCCGGGCCGACACGCCGTAGGAGATGAGCAGCGTCCGGGCGCCCGGATCAGGGTCCCAGTCCACCGTGGCCAGCTCGGGCTCCGCGGCGTCGATCTTCCGCTGGAGGTGGCGGAGCACCGAGAGGGTCTCAGGGTCGTCCTTGCGCAAGCGCCCGGCCTTGTCGTGAGCGGATCCCGTGACCGTCACCGCTGGCGAGGAGCCCACCGGGACGAAGGCGGGCACGTCCTCTTCCCGCAAGAAGGCGTAGGTGTCGAAGGGGCCGTCTCCGCTCCAACGCGGGCGGTCGAAGTCCGGAACCGACGGAAGCCCGGCCACGTCCACCACCTCCTGCGTGCTCGAGACCTCCTTGTCGCTGAGCACGACCACGGGGGTCCGGAGGCGCTCGGACCACTCGAAGGCCCTCAGCGTGTCTTCGTAGCACTCCTGCGCGCTGGAGGGCGCGAAGATGGGGAAGGTGTAGCCACCGCTGGTAGCCATCGACACCAGCCCGATGTCTCCCTGGGCGCCCAGGGTCGCCGCCCCGGTGCAGGGGCCGAGCCGCTGGACGACGGCGACGACGAGGGGTGTCTCGGTCATCACCGCGTAGCCCACGGACTCGATCATCAGGCACCAGCCCGGACCCGAGGTCGCGGTCATCGCGCGTGCGCCGGCTATGGAGGCGCCGATGCAGTAGGCGATGGCGGAGATCTCGTCCGGGGCGGACATGCCCACTCCGCCAAGCGCAGGCAGGGCGCGGGTCATCTCCGCGAAGATCTCCGAAGCGGGCGTGATCGGGTAGCCCGCGAAGAAGCGGCAGCCGGCATCGACGGCGGCACGAGCGGACATCGAGTTGCCGGTCGTGAAGAGGCGGGCGGGGGTCATCGTCATCGCCGGCCGACGTATTCCGTTCCGAGCCGGACGGGGACCACGCCCCTGCCAGATTCTGACCTCCCCCCCTCCGATTCCCACCTCACGCTCCACCCGTCTCGATAAGAAGCCTGCATGGTCATCGTCCGCTGGAACCGAGGCACCCTGGTCTTGGAGGGAGTCTCCCCCCAAGCCATGCCCCCGGGCTTCGTGTGGGACGACCGCGTGCGCAGGCCACGGGGAGAGGCCCGGCTCTACCACGACACGGTCCTGGCCCTTCACCGCGCCGGCACGCCCTACCGCGACGAGGCCCGGGGCTGGGCGACCCTGGAGCGCCCACACACCACCCCCAAGACGGCGAGGAGCTACCAGTCAGAAGCCTTCGAGGCGTGGCGGGAGGCCGGGCGTCGCGGCGTCGTGTCCCTCCCCACCGGCTCCGGGAAGAGCTTCGTCGCGGAGCTCTGCATCGCGGACACGAAGCGACCGACCCTCGTGGTGGCGCCGACCATCGACCTCTGCACCCAGTGGCAGCGGAACCTCGCCGCCGCCTTCGGGGACCCGATCGGCGGCCTCGGCGGCGGCCAGCACGCACTCGAGGACATCACCGTGTCGACCTACGACTCGGCCTACATCCACATGGAGCGCTACGGCGACCGCTTCGGCCTGGTGGTCTTCGACGAGGTCCACCACCTCCCGGCACAGGCATACGCCCAGATCGCAGAGATGATGCTGGCGCCCTACCGCCTGGGGCTCAGCGCCACCGTCGAGCGTCAGGACGGGGCCCACCTCGACCTCGCGTCGCTGGTCGGCCCCACGATCTACGAGAAGGGCATCAAGGAGCTCTCAGGCCACGTGCTCGCGGACTACCGGGTACAGCGCGTGACGGTCGAGATGGGACCGGACCGGCAGGCGGAGTACGACGAGAACATGGCTCGCTATCGGGGCTTCATCGCCTCGCGCGGGATTCGACTAGGGGGGCGCAACGGCTGGCAGCGATTCCTCATGGAGGCAGCCCGCAGCAAGCAGGGCCGGGCCGCCCTGCGCTCCCACCGGGAGACCCGGCGGCTCATGCACGCCACCCCCGCCAAGCTCGACGCCCTCGATCAGATCCTCGAGCAGCACCGGGGACAGCGGGTCATCGTCTTCACCAACGACAACGCCACGGTCTACCGCATCAGCCGGGACTTCCTCGTCCCCTGCATCACCCACCGCACGGGCACCGACGAGCGGCGGCGGGTGCTGGAGGCCTTCTCCGCCGGCGAGTACACGGTCATAGCGACGAGCCGGGTCCTCAACGAAGGCGTCGACATCCCCGAAGCCCAGGTTGGCGTGGTGCTCTCGGGCAGCGCCACCGTGCGGGAACACGTCCAGAGACTCGGCCGCATCCTCCGGCCCTTCGAGGGCAAGGAGGCAGTGCTCTACGAACTGGTCACAGAGGGCACCACAGAGGTCCGTCACTCCGAGCGCAGGAACGAGCACGATGCTTACCGGTGACCTGGTGCGTGTCCGGAGCACGCGCGAAGGGGTGCGGCCCAGCTTCGTGAAGGTCGAACAACGCACGCTGGAGCGAGCGGAAGAAGTCCTCCAGCTCTTCCACGAGGGCGTCGAGGAGTCCCGGACCCGCCAGGAGCTCACCGACGGCGTGCTGGAGCTCGTCGGAGACGGCACCGACCACAAGATCTGGCGAGGCATGGCCAAGCTGCTCTCCGACAAGGCCGAGTTCGTGACGGAGGCCCCGCTCCCCCCCGTCGAGCTCCGCGCCAGGCTCTTCGGCGAGGTCGGCGCTGGTCCTTCGAGGGCCAGGGCGATCGAGACCTACGCGCGAGTCGCCGAGGAGCTGGGCTCCACCCCGGCGGTGCTCCGCCGACTGCTCTTCGCGGACCGGAAGGAGGAGCAGCAGATCCAGGCGCTGCCGGTCGACGACGCGAGCTGGCTCGTGCATCGCTACAACGTCGCCCTCGTCCAGAGCGTCCTGCTCAAGGCCACCAGCCTCACCGTGACGCTGAAGGCGCCGAAGAGCGAGCGCCTGCGCCAGCTATTCAGAGGCATCGCCTTCCACCGGCTGATGTACAGGGTCCAGCCGATCGCAGACGGCGTGCGGTTGGAGCTCGACGGCCCCGCCAGCCTGCTCCGCCTCAACACTCGCTACGGCATGGCCCTGGCGAACTGGTTCCCCGCCCTCCTGCTGCAGGACGGGGCCTGGGAGCTGGAGGCGGAGGTGCGCTGGACGAGGCGGCGGCTGCGCAAGAAGCTGGTGCTCAGCTCGGAGCAGGGCCTGGTGAGCCACTACCAGGACAAGGGGGCGTGGCGCTCCCGGACCGAGGAGTGGTTCCTGCAGCGCTTCCAGAGTCTCGACTCCGGCTGGACCATCGAGGACGGCACCGTGCTCGATCTCGGTGGCCAGGGTGTGGTCTGCCCCAGCTTCACCTTCCGCAAGGGGCGCCGGCGAGCCCACCTGGAGATCGTCGGCTTCTGGCGCAAGGCCTGGCTGCAGCGCCGCCTCGAGCTGCTGGAGCGACACGGCCCGGGCACGCTCGTCCTGGCGGTGAGCACCCGGCTGGAGGGCGCCAAGCAGGGCCTCGGCCGGTTCGCGGGTCAGGTGGTGTCGTTCAAGGAGGTCGTCCCGGCCAAGGACGTGCTCGCCCTCATCGAGGAGATCGCCGTGTGACCAGGACCGCCAGCAGAGCCAGCAGCCAGCCCGCCGAGATGGGGGTGGTGACACACCCGCCGACGTGCTCTTCGTCGACGTCGGAGAGGTCCTTCGGCTCACGGTCGCCGTCGTCGTCCCCGTCATCGCCGTCGTCGCCCGGATCCTCGAGACCCGTGTCGTCGACCGGGTCTTCGATCTCGGAGTCGGTGTCCTCTGGGGTCGAGTCGTCCGGGATCTCGTAGGTCACGCGGAGCCGGAAGGCGTCCACCCAGGCATCGGAGTCCCTGGCGCCGCCGGGGTGGTCGTAGAGCTTCACGGTGGCCTCGACCGCCGAGACATCTGCCCAGCCCCAGGCGCGCTCGTCGCTCAGATCCAGCGTCGTCCAGCCCGTGGAGGTGCTGCCGAAGACCGTGCTCGCCGATCCGCCGCCGTCGAGCGACAGGTCCAGCTCGTATGTCCCCGAGTCGTACTGGGTCCTGCTGCGCACACCCAGCTCGACGCCGGTGATCGTGCCCTCGCTGCAGCCGCCGAAGCCCCATGCCTTGAGGTACTCGCCGGAGTCGACGTTCTCTGAGTGGGCCTCCAGATCATCGGCCTCGCCGGTGGCGTAGGAGGCGCTCGACCAGCCGCTGCCATCGGCCACCGTCGCCCACAAGTCGATGCTGTGAGCGCCGACGTCCGTCGAGCAGTCCAGCTCCGGGACCTCGACATCCCCAGGCTCGAGCAGCACGAAGCGGACCGCGTTGGCCTCGTCGGACTGGTCGTCATCGTCGCCGTCGAGGGTGACGTAGCAGGAGCCGAAGCCCGCGTCGCACTGGACCTCGCCCAGCTCGAGCCAGTCAGAGGCGCCCTCTCCACGCTGGTCGACGACCACGTGACCCACGCTGCCATCAGCGCTGTAGAGGTAGTGGTCCGCGTCGTAGGTCCGGTTCTCGGTCCGACGGAACCACGTGTCGATGCGGTAGGTGCCCGCGGTGGAGATGCTCGGCGTCCAGGTCGCGGTGCCGCGGCGGTCGCTGCCGCCGACGGTGTGCGAGGTGTAGTGGTAGCTCGAGTCGCCGCCGTCGTAGCCGTAGCCGTTGCTGCTCCAAGTGGTCCAGTCATCGCCGGTCGTGGTGAACCCAGGGGCGCCGTCTTCGTCGTCGATGACGACGGTCTCCGCGTTCGCGAACGCAAGACACAGGGGCAGGAGCACGTCTCCTCCGCCGGTGCCGGCGAGGAACCCTACCAGAGGACCCCACCCCGAGATTGCCGATTCCGTGTCAGGACTTGCCGCTGGCTCCCGGCGGCACCAAATCTGCACGAACGGCGAGCACCTCGCGCGGTCGATCTCCACCGGAGATCACCATACATGCACTCATCCTGTCCCTGCTCGCCGTGCTGCTGTGCTGCGGAACCCCGTCCCCGACAGCGCTCAGCGAGCCGAAGGAGCCCGTGAACACTGCACAGATCGACGATCGTCTCGTCATCCCCACCGTCATCCAGCACGGCGGCTTCGCCGTCTTCCCCATCGTCGACACGAAGGCCACCAAGCGCCCCAAGGGCAAGTACCTGACCCTGGACGAGGCCCTCCAGACCGAGATCCTCGAAGTCAAAGAGGTCGACGAGTCCGGCAGCGTGCCGACGCTCCTGGTCCACAACAAGGGCAAGCACCCGGTACTCCTCTTCGTAGGTGACGTGGTCACCGGCGGAAAACAGGACCGCGTGATCACAGAAGACCTCGTCCTGGAGCCCACGGAAGAGCCCGTCAGCGTCGCCGTCAACTGTGTGGAACAGGGTCGCTGGAGCGGCGCCACCGGCATCCATTTCGGCTACGGCGGAAAGGCCGAAGCCGACCTGATTCGCGCGCTGGGAGAAAAGAACCAAGGCACCACCTGGTCGAAGGTCGCCGAGCTCAACGCCCAGAAGGCCGTCGCGACCGGGGCGCCGGGACTCGCACCCGCCAGCGGGACCTACCGGGCCAGCCTCGAGAACGAGGCGGTCGACGAGCAGATCACGGCCGCGCGAAAGGTCATCGACACCGAGCTCGACGAGATCGACGGAGTGGTCGGCCTGGTGCTCGCTCTCGACGGCGAGGTCGACAGCGCCGAGCTCTACGCCCACCCGAACCTCTTCGACAAGGCGCAGGTCGGCCTGGTCGACTCCTACGCCCGAGAGGCCCTGGGGCGCGATCTCTTCGAGAAGCGCACCAATCCCCCCACCGCCACAGAAGCCGCCACCTTCGTACGAGAGGCCCGCGAAGCCAAGGTCGTCGAGGAAGAGGCCAAGGCCTCATCCGTCTCACGCAGGCTGGACTCGCTGGAGTCAGAGGCCTTCGTGCTCTCTGCCGACGACGGCACGGTGGTGCGCGAGCGCATGCACAAGAAGAAGAAGAAGTGAAGCGCGGGCGTTGGGCGCTCGCTGCCGCGTTCATGCTCATGCTCGTGCCCAACGTCGCCGCGGCCCTGCACGCCCGCGCGACGCTGACCTTCGTCGAGGAGGGCGAGCGCACGCAAAACCCAGAGAACCTCGGCTCGTTGGAGGTCCTCGCGACGCTCTTGACCGGGGTTCGCGTCCCCAAGCCGACCTCGGCCGAACCCACCGGCAAAATCGGCGAGCTCGCGATCACGGAGGCGCTGCCTGGCTAGACTGCCGAGGGCGTGGTGCTGCTGTTCCACGGCTACTCGGCCAGCCGAGACCAGGTCGAGCCCGTCGCGGCCGTCTTTCGCCAGCTCGGATGGGCGACGATCACGGTGGACTTCCGCGGCCACGGCCACTCCCCGGGCAACACCACGACCCTGGGCTGGCGCGAGGCAGAGGACGTCCGAGCGGTCTTCGAGGCCCAGGACGCCCGACCCATCGGGCTCTACGGCTTTTCGATGGGCGCCGCAGCGATGCACCGAGCGGCCCAGGACCTGGAGGGAGTCGACTTCCTGGTGAGCGAGGCCTGCTTCGGGCGCATGGAGGACACGGTGCGCGTCCGCTTCGACGCGATGGGGCTGCCGTCGAGCCCGGGCACGGAGCTCCTCCTCTTCTGGGGCGGCGTCCTCGCCGACATCGACGCCGGAGCGCACAACCCGGTCGAGTACGCCGCGAACGTGCAGGCCCCGCTGCTCGTCGTGCAAGGGGACGAGGACCTCCGCGTCACGCTGGAGACAGCCCGCGCGCTGGGTGGTGAGCTCGTCGTGCTCGAGGGGGTCGGACACGAGCTCGGGGCCGTGGCCGCTCCGGAGCGCTTCCGCGCTGGCCTCGATGGGTTCCTCCAGGAGCGCCTCGGCGAGCGCTGATCAGCTCGGGAACTCCCAGCCCGTGGCGGTGGTTCCGTCCTCGAAGACCCAGATGCGCTGGTCTGCATCCCAGGGACCGGTGTACTCGACGGTGCCACCACCGGGGAAGTCCACACTGATGACGTCGACGGTGTCGAGCTCGCCGAGCCCGAAGTGGAGATAGGCGCTGTCCTGGTCGCCCTGTCCCGTGCCGCCCGTGACGTGACGGACGACCGTGGTGTCACCGCTGCCGACCCGCACCGTGGCCCCGTAGGCGCCCCAGTTCGAGTCGACGCCGCCGATGGCTCGGACCTGCACCCAGTGGCCTGTCCCCGCCGTGTTCTCCAGCAGGTAGCTGGTGATGGTCAGGTCCTGGTCGCCGTCCTGGTCGAAGTCCGAGACCGCGACGCCCCAGGCGCCCGTGATGTCCTGGAGCCCGGCCGAGAGCACGTCGAGCTCGAAGGTGCCGTCACCGTTGCCCCAGTAGAAGTCCGTCGGGCGGCCGCTGTAGGTCGCCGAGATCACGAGATCGAGGGCGCCGTCCTGGTCGAAGTCGGCGAGCACGGGGACCGAGTGGGTCTCAGAATAGCGCAGCCCCGACTCGTTGGAGTAGGGCGTGTCCCAGTCGCCCTGCTTGTCGACCCAGGTCCCGTCGCCAGCGTTGATCATCACGCGGGTCTTGTCAGAGAAGGTCCAGAAGCGCGGATGGGCGAGGTTGGCCTCGATGAGGTCGAAGCTCCCGTCGTTGTCCAGATCGCCCCAGGCCGCGCCGATGCTGTGGCCGTAGTAGGACGAGCCGAACTCCTTCACTCCGGCGAGCTCGGTCGCCACGCCGGCCTCCTGGACCCAGTCCTCGCCGCCCTCGCCCACGATGTTCCAGTAGAACAGGTTCTTGTGGAGCGTGTAGTCGTTGATGAAGATGTCGACCCAGCCATCCTGATCAGCGTCGATGGGCGCAGCGCCACGGCCGGAGTAGGGCCAGTCGGAGAAGCCGTACTCCCCGGTGATCTCGGTGAAGGTGCCGTCGCCGTTGTTCAGCCAGACCTGGTCCTTGTAGAAGTCCCAGTCGGTCCAGCAGATCATGTCCGGCACGTAGACGTCGAGGTCGCCGTCGTTGTCGAGGTCCCACCACGCCGCGGCTGGTGAGGGCTGGTGGTTCTGCGTCTCATCGGAGGCGCAGAGGTTGTAGTCCTGGATGTCCGTGACCCCCGCGGACTCGGTCATGTCGATGAAGGTCCCGGAGCAGTCACCCTTCCAGAGGCTCTCGCCGGCGGTGGTGGACTCGGCGAAGACGAAGAGATCGAGGCAGCCGTCGTTGTCGTAGTCGCCCCAGACAGCGCCAGATGCCGACACCGAGTCCGACAGGTCCTGCGTGAGCTCGAAGGTGCCGTCGCCGAGGTTCCGGTAGATGCGGGAGTTGGTGTTGAGATCGTCCCAGCCGTCGTTGTCGAAGTCGCCCCAGGACTGGCGGGAGCCGACCGAGAGCTCGCCGGTGGCGTCGACGAAGACCTTGTCCTCTGGCGGGTCCTCCAGGTACTCGACGTAGATGCGGATGAGGTAGTCGTACTGGAAGGGGAAGGAATAGCCCGGGTAGTAGGTCGGCGTGCCGAGCTCCGGCGTGTTGAGCGCCGAGTGGCAGTCACCCCAGGAGCCGCACTCGGTGTTGTTGGCGCCAGCGTCGAACAGCACGGCGAGGTCGGTGTTGTCGGCCCGCTGGTGGGCGGCGTGGACCAGACCCGGCTGCTCCGTGTCGACCGGCGTGTCGAGGACGTAGGTGGTCCAGCCGCCGTCCTCGATGTCCTCTATGCAGCGGGTGCCCGTCCACAGCGGGTCCTCGTGCCAGAAGTCGAAGCCGTTGTGACCGAAGTCCGGGTACACGCCCGCCTCGACCTCTGTGCCCTCGGGCCAGTCGGCAGGCAGGTTGGTGTAGGCGATCGCAAAGGCGTGGATGCGCGTCGGACGGTCCAGCTCGAAGCGCACGGACTCGTTGAGCACTGTGTCGCGCAGCTCGACGCCGTCCGCCGTCCAGGTCTGCCCGGTGATGTCGTAGACGCCCACACCGTCGTCCCAGGAGAGCTCCACCCAGCTCGGGTCGATGTCACCGAGCGCCGTGCCGCATCCCTCTGGGGCGCTGTCAACGCTGTCCAGACCGCTCTCGGGCTCGGGATCCGGGTCGGGCCTGGTGTCGTCAGGGCCATTGCAAGCAAGCACGAAGAGGAGCACGGAGAGACCTCCGAAGAGCGAGAACGTAGCAGGTAGAACGCCCGGCCCGTCAGCTTCGTCAACGAGCGATGGTGATGCCCAGCTCTTCCAGGCGCTCCCTCAGCGCCTCCATGTCTCCCTCGCGCACCAGGCACTGACCGCGCACGACCTCTCGGGCCAGCAGCGGCCCGGCGATGTGGTCCCGCCGGATGGCGTCTGTCACGCTGGCGGGGAGGTGGATCACCAGCGCCGCCTCGGTGCGGGCGGGCTCGACGCCGCTGGCGGCCCGGACCCGGACCTCGAGCTCCCCGGGCAAGGTGGAGTCGACGTGCAGACGCCGGAGGGTCTCGAGCAAGCCGTTGACGTCATCGACAGGTCGGGGGGCGACGTCGAAGTACCAGTGGCGGCGATCACGGCCCGCCAACGAGCCCACTCGCGCCAGCGCCGCGCGGACGGTGAGCGCGTCGCGACCAACCGGAACGACGATGCGATCCCCCTCCATGTGGAAGGCGGCCGGAGGCGGCTCCGTGTAGTCGATGACGCGACCGGCCCCCGGCCCCCGACGGAGCCTCCCCTCCTCGTCCTCCACGACGGTCACGCCCGAGAACAGGGTGATGCGCTCCGCGGAGCGCGCCCACTCCACGATGGACTGCTGCACCGTGAGCGGGACTCCGGTCCGGCTGTGCTCGGCCAGGAAGTCCAGGACATCGAGGTTCCCCACCGCCATGTCCGCGGCGACGCCGCCTCGGGTGAGCTTGTGGCGGTGGACCCGGTCTCCATCGACGTATGGGGCGAGCCGGCAGAGACGCCCGTAGTCGCTGGAGGAGAGCTCTCCGGCGCCGACGATTATGTCCATGTCCGGAGTGAGCAGGAAACCCGTGGGGAGGCGTGGCTGCTCGCCGGGCTTGCGCACGGAGACGAGCCCCTCCGCGTCTCGAGAGCCCTCCAGCACGCCGATGCGATGGAAGACCTCTGCCGCGAGACGCAGGGCGGCGTCCGGGTTGCCGGGCAAGGCGCCCGCGGCCCTGTCGCCCAGCAGGGCGAGCACGTCATCGATCCTGGCCCAGTGCTCTCCGACGAGGCGCAACAGCAGGCGACCAGCGGCGTGCTCGTCGCTGTCGAGGACCACCGCAGGATCGACCAGCCTGCGAGGCCGGGACTCGGGGAAGCCATAGAGGCGACCCGCGGCTGGACGGGCCATGCCGCAGGCCCGGGCCAGGCGAAGGGCCAGACGCCAGCGCGCCGGATCCCCCAGGGAGCCGAGCAGCCGGTCGATCTGGTCCTTTCGCGGAGAGCCATCACGGGTCAGCGACGGAGGCCTGGCCTCCAGGGCCGCAGCGGCCACGACCCTGTCGAAGCGAGCATCCCCCGGCGGGAAGCTCGGGGCACCGGGGGCGGCCGGAAGGGCACCGGCGAAGGGATGGCGACCACGCAGGTGCGGGCTCAGACGCGAAGCCGCAGCGTAGAACCGCGGGTCGATCGTCGCCCCGCTGGAGGGACGCGCCCGGGGCAGCACGAAGCCTCCGAGCCAGAGCATCTCGTGGGTCTCGATCCTCCCGGCGAAGCGCGGGTCGATGGGATCCCCGGCGTCCCCGGCCAACAGCAGGGTGTCGAGGAGGTCCCGGTCGTCCCCGCCGAGTGCCTCCGCGCGTCGCAGGACCGAGGAGGGGTCATCGATCTCGTCGATGCCTACGGGCATCTCGGCGCGGAAGCTCGCGTCGTAGGCGTCGACCAGCCGCGCGAGCTCGCTCATGCGCCGGACTTGCTCGCCGTCCACTCGCCCCGAGCGGTGCACTCGATGCTGGTGTCGTCGTCGTCGGTCGAGATGCCGTACCAGGCGAAGCCCTCGATGTACACGCGGCCTCGATACACGTCGTCATAGGCCAGCCCCCCCATGGCGACGTGGATCATGCCGTAGCGGCTGTCCTGGTATTGGCCCGAGAAGGTGACGCCCCCGGTCGAGGACTCGATGCCCCAGAACTTCACGTCCTCGAGGTCCGGGTCGTCCCAGGTCGCGTAGAGCTGGTCGGGCCAGCGCCCACCTACCTCCATGGCACCGTCGAAGGGCAGGTCCGAGCCTGCCTTGAAGCCGTCGAGGCCGCAGCTCTCCGTGAACAGGTTCTTGCCTACGTCCGAGGTCCAGTTCCCGAGCACGTTGGGCACGTTGCCCGTGTCCCCTCCGGGGCCGTCGATGTCTCCGCAGACAGAGGTGCTGTCTTCGGCGCCCGAGTCGTCGTTGTTTCCGCGACAGGCCACGAGCGAAACGAGCAGCAGGATCAGGGATGGCGTGTTCATGAGTCTTCTTCCTCGGTGATGACGACCTCGACTCGGCGGTTTATCTCGCGCCCTTCGGCGGTCGCGTTGTCGACGATGGGGCGCCACTCGCCACGACCTGCGGCGGTGAAGCGATGGGGAGAGACCCCCCAGTCGGAGACGAAGGAGCGCACGACCGCGGCGGCTCGAGCAGCGGAGAGCTCCAGGTTCGACGGGTACTGACGCTTGAGCCGCCCGCTGATGGGGGTGTCGTCCGTGTGGCCGATGACCAGCACGTGGGTCTCCAGGTGCAGGTTGAGCGCGGTGCTCAAGAGGTCCATCACCATCTCGGACTCCGACCGCAGCCGGGTCGAGCCCGGGGCGAACATCGTCGCTCCCGGGAGGGTGACGATGGTCTGGTGCAGCCCCCGCTCGATGCCGACCTCCTGACCCGCGAAGACCTGGCGCAGCTCGGTGTAGATGACCGGAGGGGGAAGGGTCCCGCTGTCGCAGGTCTTCAGCTGCTCGCTCAGGCGGGCGTTCTCCTGCTTGAGCGCGATGACCTCGCGGTCGAGCTTCTGGACCAGGTCGGTCTCGCCCCGAACGTGGCGCGGGACGCAGCCCGCCACGAGAGCGAGGCTCGCTCCCGCCAGGAATGCTCGTCGATCGGTGTCGGCGCCCATCTGGCCAGAGAATAGCTACGAAGTCAGGGCCCTGGCGCGGATAGCGCGCAGGATGTCGAAACGCGTGATGGCTCCCACGAGGTCCCGGTCCCCCGAGACCACCGGCAAGCGGCGGAAGTCATGGTGCAGAAAGAGGCCCGCGGCGTAGTAGACGTTCATCTGCGGAGTGACCGTGACCGGGTCCCTGGTCATGAAGTCCGCGACCGTTCCCGCGGCGCGCGGTCCGCCGACTCCGCCGATGGTCAACAAGCGCAGCATGTCCTTCTCCGTGACGATGCCGATGACACGTCCGACCTCGTCGAGGACAGGAGCCCCGGTGACCTTCGAGTCCAGCGGGAACGCCACCGCCTCGTAGATGTCGACGTCCGCGGTCAGGCTCGGGACCACCGTGTCCATGAACTCGCGAACGGTCGGCTGGCGCATTCGCCACCTCCTACACCGAGAATCGTCCTCAGCTGAGGGGGAGCGCGAGGCTGTCTATGACCCAGTCCTGGGGACCGAATGTCTTGGAGTTCTGGCGCGCCTGGCCAGAGGCGCGGAAGCGCAGGAAGCGATCAGCCCAGCGGCGCAGCGACAGCGGGAAGCGCCACTCCCACCGGTCTTTGCGGCGCACCCGCGCCATCATCATCCAGTGGAGCGTGATCGGGTGGTGCTCGACCGGGTCGCCGAGACATGGCATGCCCTCGAGATCCGCTGGGACCTTCGAGAAGGCGATTCGGCCGTCGGAGTCGACGCCGATCCAGTCGTTCTCAGGAGGGTGGCCGAGGGCATCCGCCCAGTCGAGCAGGCCCTGGAGATCCTCGTCGGCACCCTGGCGACGTGCCATCTTCGCGAAGGCGCGGCCGCATGCCTCTGCGTCGTTGGTGGCGCGATGGGCGCCTTCGAGTCGCACATCGAGCCGGCTGCAGAGGTCCTGGAGCTTGTGGGACCGGGCGTCGGGGAACACCCGCTTGGACAACAACAACGTGTCGATCTCGGCGAAGGGATCGGGCCACACGCGCCCGGCCCGCTCGAACTCCATGGACAAGAAAGCGCGGTCGAAGGCGTAGTTGTGGGCGACACAGACACCGCCCTGCATGACGCGAGCGATCTCGTCGATCTTCCCGGCGAACAGCGGCGCGTTGGCGACGTCAGCGTCCGTGATTCCCGTGACCTGGGTCGCCTTGGGCGGGATCGGTCGCTCCGGGTTGAAGAGCGCGTGGTGACGCTGGACGCCGACGACCCGCCCCTCGCGGCCGATGGTCAACTCGACGGCGGCCCACTCCATGATGCGGTCGTCGTCGAAGGGTCTCAGTCCCGTCGTCTCGGTGTCGTAAGCGACGATGCGCAGCTCCTTCCACTTCACAGCAAGGTCTCCACGGCGGCACGCGCCGCGTCCTGCGCAGCGTTGCGGTGGACGAGCCACTCTGCGTGGGCGTCGGGGCCGACGACATTGGAGATGCCGAGCACGGCCAGGAAGGGAACATCGCGCTGGGCGCAGGCACAGGCGGCGCCGAAGGCCTCCATGTGCTCCACCTGCCAGCCGTCCGAGAGCCGACCGGCGAGGACGGTGTCGGTCGTCACGGCGCCGACGGTCAGCACGTCGGCGCGAGGAAGGTCGACGCGCTCGAGGAACTCCGGGTGGCACTCCACCGGGGCGGGGCGGCGCGGTACGTAGCCGAGCCCCATCGCGGCGACCCCGTGAGAGAGCCCACAGCGACGGGCCGCCACGGCCTGGCCGATCTCGAGCCCACTTCCGGGGTAGGCACCCGCCGTGCCTATCAGGACCACCGCGTCCGGCCTGCGCTCGACGAGCAGCGTCGCCATGCGGGCGGCGACGACCACCGGACCGACGCCAAGGGCCGCTCCGTCGAGGTAGCCGAGCTCTTCGCGGACGGCAGAGACAAGGAGGATCACGTCGCGGCAGCTATCACACTGGTGGTCCGGTCGCGGGCCTCTTCGAGCTGCGCGCGGAAATCACCGAGGCTCCAGAGCTTCGCTCCCGAGCGAGGTGTGCGGACCACCCAGCTGTCTCCGAAGTCGGGCTCCACGTCGGAGCCGCTGGTGGCCTCGACGAGGTGGACGAGGCTCTTGTGGGCCCCCCGGTGGGTCTGCCAGGCCTCGAAGGCCGTGCGCGAGACGAAGGCCCCGTCCGCGCAAGGCACGCCGTCGAGGCTGACCGGCGCGAAGAGCCTCGGGATCGCCATCGACGCCGCCACCGCCCGGGGCAGCGGCCCCGAGGTGACCAGTCGGTGCTCCCCCGCCGCGGTCATCACACCCACGCCGAAGGGACGGGGCAGATCCTCGAAGCGGGCAGGCAACAGCTCGCTGATGTGCTCGATCACCGAGTCCATCGTGAAGAGCCCGCGCCACAGCGCGAGGTGGGGCGAACACAACGACAGCGGCCGGCGAGAGGACAGCTCCCGCGCGAGCTCCGCGGCGCTCAGCCCCGCCGTCCACAGGCTGCCGGCGAGCGCCCCGGAGCTGGTTCCGACGACACCGTCGACCTCGATGCCCGCCTCCTCGACGGCGAGGAGGAAGCCACACTGACGGGCAAAGGCGAGGAAGCCACTGGAGAGGACCAGGTCCACGGTGTAGAGAGCCTCGTGCTGACGCTCCTTGCCGCGTGCGCTTCCGATCCGCCACCCGTGGCGTTGACCGAGGTGCCCATCGAGCACGCCCCGATCGTGCTCGTCACCCTGGACACGACCCGCGCGGACCGGATCGGCGCCTATGGCCATGTGGCGGCTCGGACCCCGAACCTCGACGCGCTGGCCGCCAGGGGGACGCGCTTCTCCTCGGCCTGGGCGCCCGTACCGCTGACGATCCCCAGCCACTCGACGATCCTCACGGGCCTGCTCCCTCCACGCCACGGCGTCCGGGACAACGGCGACCACCGGCTCAGCGAGGACGCCACGACCCTCGCCGAGCACTTCGCCGCCGACGGCAGGCGCACCGCCGCGAGCGTGGGCGCCTTCGTGACCCAGTCACACTGGGGCTTCGGCCAGGGCTTCGATGTCTACGACGAGTCCCTCCACGTGGCCTCCGAGTCCCTGAGCTGGCACGTCGAGCGCCCAGCCAACGAGGTCGTGGCCGCGGCCGACACCAGCGCCGACTTCCTCTGGGTGCACCTCTTCGACGCCCACGCCCCCTACCTCCCCGATCCGGCCTTCGAGGACCCCTACGACGCCGAGATCCACCGCCTCGATGTCGCCCTCGGTGTCCTGTTGTCGACCCTGCCGGCGGACGCCACCGTCGTGGTGGTCGGTGACCACGGAGAGGGCTTCGGCGAAGGCGGAGAGGACGCCCACGGCCTGCTGTTGGAGGACGGGGTCCTGCGCGTCCCCCTCATCGTCGCGGGGCCGGGCGTGCCCGTCGGCGTCGTCGAGCGACCGGTCTCCCTCGCCGACATCAGCCCGACGATCCTCCGCCTCGCCGGGCTGCCGGCGCCTGGCGACCTCGATGGCCGCGATCTCTTCGACGAGAGCGAGCGGATCGGCGTCTACAGCGAGACCCGCTATGGCCACCACCACTTCGGCTGGACCCCGCTGGAGCGCTTGACGGCAGACAGCTCGAAGCTGGTGCGCGGCGCCCGCCTGGAGGGTGACGAGACCCTGCTGGCAGAGCTCGACCGCCTCTCGTCGCTGCCGCCGGCCTTTGCCGCGGCCGAGGCGACCCTGGACCCGAGCACCGTCGAGCAGCTCCAAGCCCTGGGCTACCTCTCGGAGGGCGGCTCCGGCGCTCACTCGGGCATCGATCCGCGCGACGGCATCGAGCAGATCGCCAAGCTCGCCGCGCTCCGGGAGCTCCCCCCTGCAGAAGCCCTCGAGGCGATGGCGGTCCTGCTTGCGGAGAACCCCGGCTGGCGTGACCTGCGCATGCGCCGCGGCTTGTCGCTCGCCCGACTGGGCAGGACCGACGAGGCCCTGGCCGAGCTCACAGACGCCTACCGGGACGGCCCGGGCAGCACGACCGCCGTCACCATCGGGGAGCTCTGGCTGCGGCAGGGGGACCCCGCCGAGGCCCTCGGCTGGTTCCTCGAGGCCCTCACCATCGATCCTCGCTCGGCGACCGCTCGAGCGGGCCAGGCACAGTGCCTGGCCATGTCGGGACAGCTCGACGCGGCTCAGGCCGTGATCGACGAGGGCCTCGCCGAGACCCCGGACCACGCCGACCTGCTGCTCGCCGGAGCTGTCCTCGCTCTCGCCACGCACCAAGGCGAAGAGGACTGGATCGAGGCGGTCGAGGACATCGTCGCCCGCCGGCCGACCCAGGCCCGGCTGAACCACGTGCTGGGCTCGCTACACCTCCGCGCGGGTCACCCCGAGGAGGCCGAGCAGGCATTCGAGCAGGAGCTGCGGATGCAGCCTGGGAACGTCGCCGCTCGCCTCGACCTCGTGCGCCTCTACCAGGAACAGGGCCGGCTCGTCGACGTGGTGAAGGCCCTGCGACCGCTCGTCGCGCTGCAGCCAGAGGAGCCCGTGTGGCAGGCCATGACCGCCAGCGCCTACCTGGAAATGGGTCGAGCCGGCCTCGCCAAGGAGCACCTCCTGGCCTGCGCAGGCCATCCGGCCTGCCCCGAGTAGGATCCCGACGATGGCGGACCCGAGACCCTGCCCCGGCTGCAAGCGACCGAACGCACCGCATCGGCGGACCTGCCTGTACTGCGGGCACGTGATGCCCAACCCGACCGCGCCGCCGTCTGCGAAGCGGCGGGACGTCCCGAAGAACCTCGACGCGATCTTTCGGCGAGCGATGAATCGGGGCAGCACCTCCGAGCTGAAGCAGGTCCTGGAGGACATCGAGGAGGTCGAAGTCGCCGCCCCGAGCCCCGACGACGCGCCGACGGACCCGCCTGGCGCGCTGGTGCAGAAGGAGGCGACGCCGGAGCACGAGACGACCCCAGAGGAGCTCGTCGACAGCGCCCGTTTTGAGCTCGGCGACTGGGAGGAGGACCCCGGCGGCGCCCTCCAGCGTGTCAACGCCGCCCGCACGGCGCTCCAGCGCCTCGCGAAGATCCTGGAGGCCACGCCAAGGCCTCCAGAGGTGCTCCTGCCCCCCTTCCGCCAGGCCTTCGCGCTCCTGGTCGAGACCTCCGGCGAACAGGGCGAACAGGGAGCCGTGGCGGACGCCCTGGAGCTGGATCTCCCGACCGCGCGCATGGTGGCGCTCTCCAAGCACCCGCGGGTCGCCAGGAGAGGAAACTGCCGCGCCGAGCTGGAGCGCTTCGCCGAGCGCTGGAGAGCCGGACTCGCCCGCGCCGCGCTGGTCTTCGACGAGGAGACCCTGAGGGCCCAACCGATGGCTCGCACGGCGCTGGAGCTACCGGCGGAGGGTCCCTGGACGGCCTCTGGGGGAGCCCTGTGGCTGGACCCGGAGGGCCCCAAGCGCCCCCGTGACATCGAACCCTTCGAGGTGCGCCTGCTCGTCAGCGGCGAGGTCGTGATCAAGCGCTTCCGGATCAAGCGAGACAAGCGCGGGAACAAGGAGCTCTCGCCGAGCTCGGAGAGGCGCCTCACGGTCCTCGATCTGCACGGCGACGCCTGCGTCCTCCGGGTGGTCGAGGGGCTCACCAGGCTCACCGGCTGGGGGCTCGAGGGCCTCTCCCATCGCCAGGAGCTCAAGAGCCTCACCGAGCGGCTCGGCGACGCCGCGGAGGTGCTCGTCGCCAAGCGCATCTGCCAGCCGACCCGGAAGCCCGAAGAGGCCGAGGGCTGGGCCGAGGCTGCGGGCTGGCCCGCGTGGGAGGAACACAGCCGCGCCTGCCGACTCCTCTTCGGTTAGACCCCCGGCATGCTGCTGCTCCTCTTCGCCTGCCCCTCTCCCAAGCCTGACGACTCCCAGGACTCAGCCGTCGAGGCCGACGCGGACACCGACGCCGACACGGACACCGACACGGACTCGGACGCCGACGCGGACTCGGACGCCGACACGGACTCGGACACCGACACGGACACCGGGCCCTTCCACGAGACCGACTGCTTCGACGAGGTCGACAACGACGCCGACGGTCTGCTCGACTGCGAGGACGACGACTGTGTCGATGTCTGCATCGAAGACTGCGACAACGAGATCGACGACGACGGAGACGGAGACATCGACTGCGACGACGACGAGTGCGTCGGTGACGAGGCCTGCGACTACCGCGCCTTCGACGTCACGCTGCGCTACGACCTCGAGCGCGTGGTCGCGGTCTGGGGCCCGCTGGTGCCCTACTACTACGACGAGTACACGATCGGCCTCGGCTACGGGACCTTCAAGATCCAGGGCACGTCACCAGACCCGGACACGGCGGACACCGCGGACGAGAGCTACAGCTTCTCCTGTCGTGGGACCCTACGAGTCATATCGGATGGCATCGGCTACGACTCCGGGTACTACAGCGGGTATGCCGGGCTGTCGGAGGACACGGGCTACTGCGCCGGCTGCGACGCGATGCTGAACCTCGATCCCGCGCTGGGCATGACGAACTTCATCGGCGACTGCCCGGTCAGCGTCCTGCCCACCAGCCAGTGGGCCTTCTTCCAAGGGGAGCGCTCCTTCTGGAACGACGTCAGCGGCAGCTGGCAGGAGCAGTACCGTAGCAAGCTGTCCGGCGTCATCTGGGACGGCGACCCAGGCTACTACTACTACGGGGAATTCCAATACCCGCAGATGCTCACCGCCCAGACCTGGACCGGGGACTACCTCCCCTCCGATCTCTGAGTCGATCGCGTGTTCCGCGCGCTCGCCCGCCTGGTCCTCGGTCACCGCGTCCTCTCGACGTTGGTGCTGGCCGCCGTCATCGCGGTCTTCGCCGTGGGCGCGGTCGGGCTGACCGTCGACTTCTCCGCGAAGGCCTTCTACGGCACGGACAGCCCCGAGCTGGACCTGATGGAGGAGCACCAGGGCCGCTTCGGGTCCCAGGAGAACACCCTGTTGGTCCTGGTGGACGGCGGCGGAGAGACCGTGCTCACCCGAGAGCGCATCGCGGCCCTCGCGGCTCTCGGCGAGGATCTCGGCCAGAGCCCCCTGACCACAGAGGTGCGCTCGCTGGCCGACCTCACGCGGGTGTCGAGACCAGCCCCCGGCATCGTGCTCCCGGTCCCGATGATCAACGCCATCCCAAAGGACGAGGGCCGCGCCGAGGCCTGGCGGGCCGAGATCGCCAGCGACGTGAGCCTCACCCCGAGGCTGATCAGCGAAGACGGAGTCCACACGGCGATGCTCGTGGAGCTCTCTGTCGACGGCGACGACATCGACGGCGTGCGCAGCGCCGTCGTCGAGCTCGACGAGACCGTCGAGGCCCACGAAGGCAGGGCGGGCCTCAGCTTCCAGACAGCCGGCATCCCAGCGGTCCGGGGCGGCCTGATGGACGTCATCATCCGCGACCAGGTCTTCTTCGTCACCGTCAGCATGGTGCTGATCGCCATCATCCTGATCCTGCTCTTCCGCAGCGCCCACGGCCTGACCATCCCGCTCGTCGCCGCCATCGTGCCGGCGATGATGCTCTTCGGCCTGATGGGCTGGACAGACGAGCCGGTGGGGCTCATCAACAACGCCTTCGCCACGCTCCTGCCCGTCATCGCGGTCGCTGACGCGATCCACATGGTGACCCGCTTCCACGAGGAGAGGCGGAAGCTGGCCACCCCCGGCCAGGGGCTGACGAAGGCCCAGCGCAAGCAGGCGGTCATCAGGGCCATGGGCGCCATCGGCGCGGCCTGCCTCTTGACCTCGCTGACGACCGCGGTCGGCTTCCTGAGCCTGAACCTCGCGTCGATGCGAATCCTGAAGAACTTCGGCCTCTACGCCGCAGCAGGCATCGGCTTCGCCTACTTCACGGTGCTGCTCATCGTGCCCCTGTGCCTGAGCCTGGTGAAGAGCCCGGTCCGCCAGGAGCACGGAGCCGGCCGCATCGATCTGGGGCTCTCCGCGTGCGCGCGCTTCGCCACCTCTCGACCGAAGCTGACCCTGGGGATCACCGCCGTGGTGGTCGCCGTCTTCACCGGCTTCGGAACGCAGGTCGAGGTCGACAACTGGCTCACGGGCATCCTGCCTCCCGAGAACCCGGTGACCCTCGCCAACGGCGTGCTCGACGAGCAGCTCGCGGGCATCATCGCCGTCGAGTACGCCCTGGAAGGCGACCTCCGCAGCCCGGACGGCCTCGAAGCCCTCTCCGAGGTCGCCAAGGACGTGCGCACCCTGCCAGAGGTCCGCGCCGTAGAGAGCCCGGCCAGCGTGGTGATGGGCGCCAGCGTGCTCTTCGGAGGTCCGCCGGCGATCCCCGGTGACCAGGCCTTCGTCGAGCGCATCTTCAGAGAGGCAGACGAGGCCACCCGCGAGGTCCTCGTCGGCGAGCACGGAAGGCTCATCGTGCGCACCCGGGATGTCGGGGCCAACGCCTTCGCCGTGCTCCAGGAGGAGATCAACGACAAGGTGATCGCGCCCTTGTCAGAGGCAGGCATCAAGGCCCGGATCACGGGCAGCGCGGTAGTCGCCTACGCCGGTGTCAACGCGGTCACGACCGACCTCCGCAACAGCCTCGGCTTCGCCTTCGTCGTCATCGCCGTCGTGATCACCCTCTTGTTCCGCTCGCTGAGGACCGGCCTCATCTCGCTCGTCCCCAACGCCCTGCCGCTGGTCGTCGGCTACGGGACCCTGGGCCTGATGGGCTGGGACCTCGACCCCGGTCCAGCCATCGTCTTCACCGTGGCGCTCGGCATCGCGGTCGACGACTCGATCCACTTCCTCGCTCGCTTCCGCGAGGAGCGGGGAGAGGGTCGAGCCTGGACCGAGAGCATCCACAGGTCGGTACGCCACGCTGGACGCGCGGTCTTCGTGACGACGGTGATCCTCTGCCTCGGCTTCGGCATCAACGTGTTCTCGAGCTTCCCGAGCAACCGCATCTTCGGAGCCGTGGGGGCCATCGTGATCTTCACCGCGCTGTTGTGCGACCTCTTCGTCCTGCCCGCCCTCCTGCAGATCACGCGCCCACGGTAGGATGCCCGCGATGGGGCTCCTCAGACGAGATGGAGACGAGCAGACCCTGCCAGCCCGATGCGTCCTGGGCCGGTCGGCCAACGCCTCGATCCGCCTCGACGACCCGCGGGTCAGCAGCGAGCACGCACGCATCACCTGGACCGGTCGCACCTGGGAGATCCGAGACCTCGGCAGCACAAACGGCACATGGGTCGACGGCAAGCGCCTGGAAGCCGGGGGCCAGGCCAGCCTCTACCAGGGCGTCACCCTTGGCTTCGCCGATCCCACTTGCCCCTGGCAGCTGGCGGACGCGACCGGTCCCCTCGCCTGCGCGCGGAACCTCGTCGAGGGCACCCTCCACAGCGCCGAGGACGGGCTCCTGGGCCTCCCGCCGGGTAACGAGCCACGCCTCGTGGTCTACGAAGACACCGACGGACGCTGGGTCGGCGAGCACGACGGCGAGCCGGGATTCGTCGAGGACGGCAGCATCGTCGTGGTGGCGGGCAGCAGCTGGTGCCTCCACCTGCCCACCGCGAACGACCTCACGATCGACTTCTCGAACGCCCCGCTGCGCCTCGATCAGCTCCAGCTCAGCTTCGCCGTGAGCTCGGACGAAGAGGACGTCCGCATGAGCGTCGTGCACGCCCGCGGCCGCGAAGCCCTCAAGTCACGGGTCCACCACTACCTCCTGCTGGTGCTCGCCCGACACCGCATCGAGGACGCCAAGGACGGCGTGGAGACCGGTGAACAGGGCTGGGTCTACGGCGACGATCTCTCGCGCATGCTGCGGATCGAGGAGGAGCGCCTGAACGTCCAGATCTTCCGGGCACGAAAGGAGCTCGGTGAGCTCGGCGTGGCCGGCGCCGCGGGACTCATCGAGCGGCGGAAGGGCAGCAGGAAGCTGCGCATCGGTGTGCGGGAGCTCTCGGTCGAGAGCATGTAGTCACTCGGTGACGCAGCTCTTGTTCCCGGAGCTGCAGCGAAGGTGCAGCGTCTCCCCGGTCTTCACCTCGACGGAGGGTCCGGGCACGGTGTAGCCACCCGGGAAGCTGGGGAAGAGCTGGTAGGTGCCTGCTGGCAGATCCGCGCCGCCGGAGACCCGCGTCGATCCGCCCGGCCCCCTGAGCGTGACGAACTCCGCGTCGCCGTGGATCTCGATGCGCCCGAGGGTCGCCGGGGCCTCCTCCGGGGAGGTCTCGACCGACTCCTGGGGAGGCCGGGAGACCGCTCCACCGGTGCCAGGGCGCTCCTCGGCCGGCCGTGCCTCGATGTCCTCGATGACATCCTGGACGGAGTCCGAGGGGTTCCCGTCCGGAGGCAGGGCTACCGGGATCTCCTCCACGATGTCGCCCTCTTCCACCTCTCCGAACTCGACCTCGGGGGTGCGCGGCTCGTCCTCGCCGACCTGCTCCATCACCTCCTGGAGGGTCGGCCGGACCTCCGGCTCCGCCTTCTCCTGACCCCACCAGGCGACCAGGCCAATCCCCACCAAGAGCGTCATCACGACCACGCCGATCCCGAGGAGCATCATCGGGGCTCGACTCGGCGTCTCCGCCTGCTCGACCATCGGGCGAGGGGCGGTGGCGAGCTCGCTCGGTCGCTCCGCGCTGGGTTCCTCGAGCGGCTCCACGCCAGCTTCCTCGGGCGGCCCCACGCCAGGTTCATCGGGCGACTCCTCGGCGGTCTCCGCCGCAGGCTCCTCGTCGAGATCCTCTTCGAGCTCTTCGACGACCTCTTCAGCGGTCGGCTTCGGGCGCTCGTCAGTAGGCAGCGGCGCCATCTCGGGGATGGTCAGCTCTGGTTCGGAGGTGACAGGCAGGAGCCCGTGCTCATCGACGAAGTCATCCACCGGACCGGCCATCGACTCCGCCGAGAGGTTCTCGGTCAGGACCCGACCGCACATGCTGTCGGCCTCGACCTCCCTGCCCGCGCGGACGAGCTCGCCGACCACCTTCTCTGCCCAGTCGGCCAGCGTAGGCCCGGACGCCCGGTGGCGGAGGGCCTCTATGCGGGTGGCGAGATCACGCGGCGCCGGCCGGTCCTCGCCTTCGTAGGCCAGGGCCTCGCCGAGGATCGGCAGGATGTCCTCGCGCATGTCGGGGGCGACAGACTCCCAGGCATCGTGCAGGCCATCACGGAGCTTGACGCGATGCTGGCGGCGGCTGGGGCGCGTGCGCCCGAAGCGCTTGCCCACGAAGAGCTCGTACAGGACGCAGCCAAGGGCGTAGACGTCGCCCGCCGGGGTGTCCTCGAAGCCATAGCGCTCTGGGGCGAGGTAGGGCAGCGAGCCCATCACGTAGGCCTGCTGGGTCTCGGCCTCGCGGCTCTCGACGTTCGCTCGAGCGACACCGAAGTCCAGGAGCTTCACGGCCCCACCCTCGGTCAGCAGGATGTTGGCGGGCTTCACGTCCCGGTGGACGAGGGCCAGCTTGGAGCCGTCGGGGCCGGTGGCCTTCGACACCGCGTGCAAGGTGCGGGCGACGCCGGAGACGATGTCCAGCGAGACGCTGGCTGGCGGCGGGCCAACCGAGCGCACGATGCGCGAGCAGTCGACGCCACGGACCAGCTCCATGACCATGGTCCAGCGGCCGTCGAGCTGGAGCAGGTCGTCGACGCGCACGATGCCGAAGTGGTTGAGGTTCGACAGGATCCGCGCCTCGTCACGCAAGCGCTTCGCTGCGTCCTCGTTCGACGCCGCGTTCTCGTTCAGGACCTTCAGCGCGACTTCGCGCCTCAAGCCCGTGACCGTGAGCACCTCGGCCCGGTAGACGGTGCCGAAGCCACCGGATCCCAGCACCTCGAGGATGCGGTAGCGTCGGCCCTGTGCGGGTTGCATCCCGCGGAGGATATCCCAAAAACAGGAGCCCCCGAGTGCGCCCTCGTCATGCCCTTGCCCTGCTGCTCGTGAGCGCTGTCGCGCTGGCCGAGGAGCGAGTCCCGCTGCAGGATCGCTACACAGCAGAGGTCGAGCGCATCAGGGAAGCCGCGTCCCAGAGCGACGTCGCCTACAGACGCCTGCAGACACTCTGCGATGACATCGGCCACCGCATCAGCGGGAGCGACGAGCTGGAGCGCGCCATCGACTGGGCTCACGGGCTGATGCGCGAGGACGGGCTCTCGGTCCACACCGAGCCGGTCCAGGTGCCGAAGTGGGTACGCGGCGAGGAGTCAGCGCGCGTGGTCGTGCCCTACCAGCGCGACCTCCAGGTGCTGGGCCTCGGCATGACCGTGGCCGGAGAGCTGCGCGCCGAGGTGGTCGCGGTGAGCTCCTGGGAGGAGCTCGAGGCCCTCGACGACAGCGCGATCGAGGGGCGGATCGTGCTCTACGACGTGCCGTTCACGACCTACGGTGAGACCGTGCAGTACCGGGGTAAGGGACCGGTGGAGGCCGCGAAGCGAGGGGCCGTGGCCGTGCTCATCCGCTCTGTGACCTCCCAGAGCCTCCAGACCCCGCACACCGGGGGGACCGGCTACGAAGACGACGTCCCGAAGATCCCGGCAGCGGCGCTGACCATCGAGGACGCCACCTGGATCCACCGCCTGCTCGACCAGGGCTCCACCGTCGAGGTCGAGCTGACCCTCTCCGGCGAGCACCACGGCATGGTGGAGAGCAGGAACCTCATCGGCGAGCTCCCCGGCACCGAGCTGCCTGACGAGGTCGTCGTCGTGGGCTGCCACATCGACTCCTGGGACGTCGGGCAAGGGGCCCAGGACGATGGCGCTGGCTGCCTCATCGCCTGGGAGTCCGTGCGACTCCTGAGGGAGCTCGACATGGTGCCGCGACGCAGCGTGCGCGTCGTGCTCTTCACGAACGAGGAGAACGGGCTCGGCGGGGGCCGCAACTACGCAGAGGTCCACGCCGACGAGCTCGTCGATCACCAGGCGCTCTTGGAGTCCGACACCGGAAACGGCCTGGCCGGGGGCTTCAGGCTCGACACCAGCGGGCTGTCGGAGGCCAACGCCCTGCGCACACAGGGCCTCGTGGCCGAGCTCGGCGAGCTGCTCGACGGCCACATCACCCTGGGGCATGCCGGGGCCGACATCGGTCCCTCGGCCCGGGGTGGGGTCCCCGGGCTTGGGCTGGCCCACGATGCCAGCACCTACTGGCCCATCCACCACACCCACGCCGACACCTTCGACAAGATCGTGGAGGAGGATCTGCAAGCCAACATCGGGATGATGGCAGCGGCCGTGTGGGTCCTCGCAGAGATGGAGGAGCGCCTGGTGCTACCCGAGGACAAGAGGCGGTCACGGCGATGATCTGGCTCCTGCTGGGCGCTTGGACCCCAAAGGTCGAGCAGGGGCCGGTCGACCTGGAGGCCGTCGAGGAGTGGTCCACGCTCATCCGTCACTGTCCGAGCGGCACCTCACAGTGGGTTGCGCGCTACCAGGACGGCCGGCTCGAGAAGCTGGGCATGGTCGGTACGGGCGAGGTCGACCGCGCCTTGGAGAGCTGCCTGGAGGCGGGTCTCCGACAGCGCGCCGTCGAGGGTGACGTGCTCGTGCGCATCCGGTGGACCGACGACACGCGCGAGGCATGGGAGCGCCAGAGCCTCGCAATCCTCGACCAGATCGTCGGCCCGCGCGAGGTCCACAGCTGCGCCACGCTGCGCTTCCCAATCGGGGCCGAGGGCGTCCTCGGCGCCCCCACGCTGCACTCGTCCTCGTCGGACGAGGCCCTCGACCGCCTCGCGCTTGACTCGGTGGCTGCCTTCGACGACGGTATGCCGCCCGTGCCGGAGTCACTCCGCGCGGTCTACGGTGACCACGTCGACCTCTGCGTCGGCGGCATCCCCAAGTGAAGAGTGGTCCTCCTCGCGCGCTTTCCGAGCCCTGAAGCCGGCCTGTCCTTCGACGCCGACGACCTCCTCGAGTCCCTCGCCGAGCTCGATCCGGGTCAACCCCTGGTCATCTGGGTCCCGGGGAACTCCCCTGACGACGACGCCGTACGCGCCCAGGCCGAGCGCCTGGCAGACCGCCTCGAGGTGGGGGTCGTCGCGTTCTCGTGGGCTGGGGGCTCCGGCTCGGCCGCCGGCAGCATCGACAAGGGAATGCGACCTCGCAACGCGGGCTACGGGCTCCTCGAGCTCCTGGCCACGCTGCTCCACACCGACGGGCTCAGGAGCATGTGGGCCGGACGCGCCGTCGCGCTGATCGTGCACGGGCGGGCCGCGAAGGTCCTCAAGGCCGCGGTGGTGGAGCGGCCCGACCTGATCGGAGAGATGTGCACCAGCGTGGTCATGGCCGCCGCCGACATCTCCTACGAGCTGCAGATCGACTGGCTCGCAAGGCTCACCCCCCGCCAGACGCCCGACGCCGTCAGTGTCCTCTGGCACGACGGTGACGCGGCCCTCGACAACCTCCTCGATGGCCGCCTCCTCTACGCCGCGCGCGAGGTGCGGGTGCCCCAGGACCTCCTCGAGACCCAGGTCGGGGTCTTCGGGGACTCCGATCCCTTCCACGCCGTGCCCGAGTTCGAGTACATCGACGTCTCGCCCTGGGTGACGCCCCAAGAGGCACAGCCCTGGCCAGAAGACGCCATCCACCTCAGCGACGAGGACCTCCAGGCGGTCGACGAGCGTCGCGCAACCGCGGTCGACGAGCCCTGCCACACCTACGCGTGGACCTGTGATCACCCGGACTTCAGCGAGCTCCTGTCTCGCCTGATCACCAAGGGAGGCACCTGGTGAGCTTCACCCCCGACACCCTCGCCGGAGAGCGCATCCTCGTCACGGGCGGCGGGACCGGGTTGGGCCAGGCGATGGCGATCGGCTTCGCCGCCTCCGGCGCAGAGGTCGCCGTGCTGGGACGCCGACAGCGGCCTCTAGAGGAGACCGTCGAGGCCATCCGGTCCGCTGGCGGGACGGCTGACTATGCCCATGGGGTCGACGTCCGCGATGCGGCCGCCCTGGACGAGGCGGTCGGTGACCTCGAAGAGCGCCTGGGCCCGCTGAGCGGGCTGGTCAACAACGCCGCCGGCAACTTCCTCGCCTGCACAGAGGACATCAGCCCCAACGGCTTCGACGCGGTCGTCCGCATCGTGCTCCACGGCTCCTTCCACGCCACGCAGGCCTGCGGACGCAGGTGGATCGAGCGCAAGCAGGCGGGCACGGTGCTCAGCATCGTCACCACCTACGCCTGGACCGGCTCGGCCTTCGTCGTCCCCTCGGCCTGCGCCAAGGCGGGGGTGCTCGCCATGACTCGCAGCCTGGCGGTGGAGTGGGCCACCTATGGCATCCGGCTCAACGCCATCGCGCCAGGTCCCTTCCCGACCGAGGGGGCCTTCAGCAAGCTCATGCCACCCGGAATGGACGAAGAGGCCCGCAACGCCGTGCCCCTGAAGCGCTTCGGCGAGCCTGGCGAGCTCAGCGATCTCGCCACCTACCTCATGAGCTCCATGTCGGCCTACGTGACCGGAGAGGTGGTCACGATCGACGGCGGCGAGTGGCTGCAGAACGGCCAGGAGTTCGGACGCTTCGCCCACTACCCGCGCGAGAACGTCAAGGCGCTCCTCGGTCGGATCAGGAAGAGCTAGACTCGCACTCGGGCGCCTGGGCGCTCGCCACGTCCGTCGGATCCGGAAGCACCTTGACCTCTGCCTCCGTGCAGAAGTCGCGCCCGCCCGTGTCGGTGACGCACATCTCGACGTGCACCTCGCGGCAGGACAGGGCCCAGCCCGTTGTCAGCTCTGGATCGAGGCTGCGGGTGTCCAGGTAGAGGTACATGTTCGGGAAGGCGCCCTCGCAGGCGGACTCGCCCACGATCTGCACGTGGTAGTTGAGCTCTTGTGTCACGGCGACGCCCGTCTCCACGTCCGTGACCTGCGCCCAGATGCGGATGACGTTGCGGGTGTTGCCCACGCGCAGCGCAGCCGGGAGGTGCCAGCCTCCCTGGGGTCCGTGGACCATCTCGAGGCCCGCGGGATCGAGGTCCTCGAAGCCCTCGATCCCAGTGCCGATGCTGGCCCAGGGGTCCTCGCACTTGCAGATGTCGTCGATGGCGCCGATCTGGGTACCGGTGTCCTCTGCGATCTCGCAGGTCGTAACGACCGGGCCGCTGTCGTCAGGTTCCGATGGGCATGCGACGAGCGCCAACAACAACATCGTTTTCGACCTTTGGCTGGCCCTGCGCCCCCAGCATAGACCAGGGGCGGACGGGTCGGACGCTACTCGCTCGCGCTGAAGCTGCCCGTGCCCGCGATGACGTACCCGCTCTCCGAGTAGGAGACCTCGAAGCCCCCCTCCACAGTCGTGGCCGTGTAGGTCCCATGCCATGGGACCGTACCCATGGCGCCGCTGTCGGAGATGTCACCCGAGATCTCGGTGGCGCTGGTGGTCGCGCCGGTGAGCGTGCCGGTCTGTGTCCCGAAGGCCCCGAGCATGCCAGCGAAGTCGCAGGACCACTCCCCCGCGACGTCGGAGGCTCCGATCCAGCCGACCGTGACGTACCCGGAGCAGGTGTCCGAGGCGTGGGAGTTGGCCTCCTCGACGACGAGGGAGATCTCGCCGGTCATGTCCGCGTCCGCGTCACCGTCCGCATCGGCGTCCGTGTCCGTGTCCGCGTCCGCGTCCGCGTCTGTGTCCGTGTCCGTGTCCGTGTCAGCGTCGGTGTCAGCGTCTGACTCGACGGAGCTGTCGTCGGTGGCAGGGTCCTTGTCGCAGCCCGATCCCAAGGAAAGAAGCAGGGTAATCATCGTGTCTCCTCACGTTGGAAGGGCGGGAACGTAGCACGCCGAGGCAGGGGTCTCGGGACCTGTTGGCACGGATCTTCCAAGCCTCCAATCTGGCGATCGGGAGGTCCCACGGGCAATTAGGCGCACCACCACGGAGGCTTCGATGCCCACGCTCATCATCTCTCTCTCGCTCCTGGCCTGCTCCAACGGCTTCTTCGGCCGCGGCGAGGACCCGAACATCACGCCGATGGACACCGGCGACTACGAGGCGGACGCCGACACCGACGCCGACGCCGACACCGACACCGACACCGACACCGACATCGATCCGGACCAGACCGACGACGACGGCGACGGCCTCTCAGAGGACGAGGGTGACTGCGACGACACCGACGCAGAGGTCAGCCCCGACGCAGAGGAGGTCCCCTACGACGGGATCGACAACGACTGCGACGAGGACACCGTCGACGACGACCTCGACGGCGACGGCTACGACCTCGACGACGACTGCGACGACGAGGACGCAGAGGTGAGCCCAGAGGGCACAGAGGTCTACGGCGACGACGCCGACAACGACTGTGACGGCGAGACCGACGAGCGCTTCGAGACCGAGCTCGCGGACAGCTGCGACTGCGGCAGCCCTTCGGCCATCGGCGTCGACAGCGCCGGCAAGGCCCACATCGCCTACGCGAACAACGACGACGGTCACGTCTGGTACAAGAACGTGAGCGCCAGCGGCAACTGGGGAACCCACAAGGACATCGCCCCCTTCAGCCTCGCCGGCGAGTGGCTCGACCTCGCGGTCGACGGCGCAGACCGGGTCCAGGTCGTCTACACCTGGCAGGGCGGCGGCGCTCGCCAGGTCGAGTTCACCTGGCGCGACAGCGGCGGCACCTGGGACACCTACTACGTCGTGGATGACCGGAACACGAGCGGCTCCACGAACATCGGCGCCTTCTGCTCGATCGACACCGACTCGAACAACCTGCCCTCGATGGCCTACTACGACGACCAGGGTGTCTACAGCTGGATCACCGGCAACGGCACCCCGGTCCTCGCCGACTACACGAGCATGGGTGTCGACTACGCCGTCTACACGATGCTCGACGAGCACCTCCTCGGCGACTCCGGCTACTACACCGACATCGCGGTGGACAGCAGCGACTACCCGAACGTGGCCTACACCGACTGGGGAGCCGACGAGGTCCAGTTCGCGAGCCCGATGAACGGCATCTTCACCGAGACCGTCTACGGGGACCCCGGCTACGACGTCAGCCTGGCGCTGCAGAGCGACGACACCCCCTGTGTCGCCTTCCAGTCCGCCAACAGCGCCGATCTGATGTACGGCTGCAGGGTCGGCAACGAGAACTGGGACATCGAGACCATCGACTCCAGCGGCTCGGTCGGAGCCGGCGCTTCCCTGGCCTTCGACAGCGACGACCGCCCCTGGATCGCCTACTACAACGAGTCCAGCGGCAACCTGAAGGTCGCTCATGACGACGGCACCGGCTGGGAGACCTGGCTCGTGGACGGCGACGACCGGGACGCCGGCGCCTATCCCTCCCTCGCCATCGGCAAGGACGACACAGTCCACATCAGCTACTACGACGCGACCAACGGACAGCTGATGTACGCCCGCAGCACGGACGCGCGGTAGCATCCATCTGTGAGCTACGGCGAACTCGAACAGGTCATCAGGGGTTGTCGCGCCCGCGGTGACCTCCTCGGAGAGGCAGAGGCCCGAGCGGAGAAGGCCCAGCTCCACAGCAAGGCGGAGCAGTGGGTCGAGGGCGCCCAGGAGATGCACTGGGCTGCTCGCCTGGCCATGGACGCCGGCTCGATGGCCCTCCACGGCCAGTACCTCTACGGCAAGGGCACCCTGCTCGCAGAGGCCGGCCCATCGCTTCGTGGCGAGGCTCTCTCGGCCCTTCGCAAGGCGGCCGCGGCTGCGCAAGTGGGAGGCAACATGGGCGTCGCCCACCAGGCCCTGCGGCTCCAGATGGAGCTCCACGCAGAGGTCCACAGGTGGGATGCAGCGGCGATGATCGCACAGCAGCTCGTCAAGAGCCTCGAGGGCCTCGGACCCAGCCTGGAGCTCATCGATCTGCTGCGCACGCAGGCCCTCATGCTGCTGCGCTGCGGTGGCGACGGCCCAAAGCGGGCGCTCCGCGTCCTCGCCCGCTCAGAGGCCCTCGCCTCCAGCATGGGCCAGTCCGGACGCGCGCTCCAGGCCCGCCTCGACGCCCACCTCCTGGCGGCCAGCATGGCTCTGGACGTGCCCTCTGTCGGCGAGCTCGTCAACAACACCGACGGCCCCCTGCTCGCTGCCGCCAGCGCGGCGTTGTTCGGCGAGGACCACTCCGGCGCCGTCGAAGCCGCAGAGCGTGCCCGCGCAGAGGCCCTGGACCATGGCAACGCCCCTCGCTATCTCGCCGCCTGCCTGCTGTTGGCCGAAGCCCACGAGGAGCTCGGGGAGCGCGAGGCCGTCCTCGACGTGCTGCTCACCTGCAGGGCGACCTTGACGGAGGAGCGAGGCGCCGACGCCGCCGTCCCCGCCATCGACGCCCTGGACGCGCTGAGGAAGCGCTGGGGCGAAGAGGCGGTTCGCGAGGCCCTGGACGCCTACGGCGCAGCCGGGGGCTGAGGCATCAGGCCGCTGCGGCCGCGCCCTTGGCCCTTCGCACGAGCATGATCACCCCCGCGAAGGCGCCGAGGCTCGCGATGAGCAGCAGGACGCCGACGAGCGGGCGAGCCACGATCCAGCTGACGGCGATCGTGAAGAGGCTCAAGAAGGCCGCGAGCAGGAAGGCGAAGAGCCCGACTCCTCCGCTGATCGCGGGCCCGAAGAAGGGCACGCGGTCGGCGATGACCTTGACCGGACCGAAGAGGAGCCCCAGCCCCACGAACATCATCAGGAAGCCGACGAAGCGGAGGATCCACGTCAGCAACACGTTGTCGTCGTGTGCCGCCTGGAACATCGCCTCCGCCGACATCACGCCGGACCTGACCAGGAGCAGCTTGTCGCCCGCCTCGGTCTGGTAGGCCTCCATCGTCGAGCTGGTCTGGCGCCCCACGAGTGAGACCGGGCCCTCGGGCACCGCCTCGTACTCGATGCGCGTATCGCCGATGGTCGGAGTGGCGGGATCGGGGCCGATGTAGAGCATGCCGTTGTGGGCCTTGCCCCCTCCGGCCGCGGCCATGTCGTCGGAGACCGCGACGCCCTCCCAGTTGCTCAGCTTCAGGATCTGGTCGGCGGACATCTGCCAGGCGCCGACGGTGGCCCGGGACACCGCCCAGGACTCGGTGGTGAAGGGCATCGAGGCCGGGTTCACGTGGCCGTTCTGCTCCTCGAAGTCCGTGTAGTCGACGAGGTTCGGGGACCAGCCCTTCTCGTAATAGAAGGTCGTGTACTCCTTGCCGTCCTTGGTCTTCTTCTCCTCGCGCTCCAGCCACTGGTACATCTCGACGGAGCGCTCGAGCCGAAGGCCCTTGGCCTCGACCGCGAGCACCGGATCCTTCAGGGTCTCGACGGTCTTGGCCTCTCCCGAGATGTGGACCAGCTTGCCCTGGTTGCCAGGATCGACCGAGGCGGAGTCGACCTCGACGACGAGCCCGGAGCCCTCGTCGAGGGACTTGGCTGTCTGGACGCTGCGACACTCGTTGAACAACAGCAGCGGGAACGCCAGGAAGAACAGCGCCAAGCCCGCGAGGACCTTCTTGATGGACTCGCCGAGGGTGGAGAAGAAGCCCTTCTCGGTGACTTTAGTAATCTTGTCAACCACTTAGAAGTACCAGCGGGCGCCTACGAAGGTGTTGTGGCCGTAGTAGGTGTTGGAGGAGAAGAGAGTCGGGGTGATGTAGGAGTTGTGGTGGATGAAGGCCTCTGCCGGGACGGTCTTGAAGCGCATCGTCGCGCCCACACCACCGCCTGCGCCAAGGAGCGCGCCCGACCAGCGCAGCCCTCCGATCACGCCGACGTTCCAGTACATGTTCAGCCGCGCCCAGTCCCAGTCGCCGATCTGCCAGAAGAGCTGCTCGTAGGCGACGTGGCCGGAGAGGCCGTAGAGGAGGCCGCCGCCAGCGTAGAAGCCGACGCCAGCCTTCTTGTTCATCCAGTACTTGCCGTTGAGGTTGTGGGGGTAGCCCAAGCTCACGCCGAGCCCGAAGGGGTTGGAGGTGCCCGCGGGGGGGGGATCGCCAGCGAGGGCGGGAGTGGTGGCCAGTAAAACCAGGAGAGAGAGCATCGCGACCTCACATTCGGATTGAGCGGCGAGTCTATTCCACGCCGAGCAACGCGCGGACCTGCTTCAGCCGGAAGGGCTTGTTCAATGTGGGATTCGGGATCTCGCCGAGGAAGCGGCGAGCGTCCTGGGTGAAGGCCCCTCCGGTGACGAAGACGACCCTGGTCTGGAGCTCCGGAGGCAGGCTCTCGAAGACCTCGATGCCGGTCACCTCGGGCATCATCAAGTCGCAAAAGATGCGGTCCCAGCCGTCATCGTCAGCAACGAGTTCCTGGGCCTCGCGACCGGAGTGACAGACGGTCACGTCGGCGTGAGCTGACAGGCCGGCTTCCAGGATCTCGCAGATGTCGGGCTCGTCGTCGATGACCAGCACGCGCAGGCGCCCGACGGGGATGCGACGGGGCGCGGTGACTTCGTCCGGCAGGACCTGCTTGACGACCTCTGCGGGGCGCAGGCGCACGGTGAAGGTCGCGCCGACCGCGGTGTCCTCGAGCGCGATGCGACCGCCGAGTCCGGTCACGATGGTGTGGCAGATCCACAGCCCGAGCCCCGTGCCCTGTCCGCCCGTGACGAAAGGCTTCCACATGCGCTCCTTGAGCTCCTCTGGGACGCCGGGGCCGTTGTCCTGCACCTGGGTGACGATCCACTCGTCCTCGACGAAGGTGCGCACCGTGAGGCGGAACTCCGTTGCGTGGCCGACCTCCAGGGCACGCGACGCGTTCAGCAAGAGGTTCAGGAAGACCTGGAACAGCCGGCCCTCGTGGCCCTCCACCGGTGGAACGCCGCCGAACTCCCGCACGACCTCCGCCCGGTGCCGGAGCTCGTTCTCGGCCAGCGACAGCGCCTTCTCCAGCACCGCGTCGAGGTCCACGGCCTCGCGTCCGCTCGCGGGATCGCGCGCCAGGCCCATGAGGTCCCCGGTGACCCGGGCGATGCGCTCGGCGCCGCTGCGGACCTTCGAGAGGTGCAGGCGGAGCTGCTCGCCCTGGGCCTGTTCCTCAGCGAGCTCGACGTGGCGAAGCACGACCGTGAGCGGGTTGTTGATCTCGTGGGTGACGCCGGCGGCGAGGGTACCGACGGCGGCCAGCCGATCGGAGTGGACCAGGCGGGCCTCCAGCTCGCGGGCCTTGTCCTGGGCGTCCATCCACTGGGTGACGTCGTGGCTGATGCCGATGAGCCCCGCCAGCTTTCCGTCCGCGTCGTAGTAGGGGTACTTCGTCGTGAACAGCGTCTTGCCCTGCACCTCCGATCGCCGCGGCTGATAGGTCCAGGGCTTCTCGGTCGAGAGCACCTTCCGGTCGATGCCATCGATGTGCTCGGCCGCTTCCGCGTCGATGATCTCCCGATCGTGCCGGCCGATCACCTTCTCGATCGGAAGGCCCAAGAGCGCGGCGCCAGCGGGGTTGATGAAGACGTAGAGGCCGTTGAGGTCCTTGATGAAGATGGCGTCACGGGCGCGCTCGACCACGCTCCGGAAGATGTGGCGCAGGTCTCGGAGCTGGGCCTCCGCCCGGCGCGCGGACCAAGGGCGGACCCGGGCCCAGACCCACCCGCCGCGAGTGCGGGCCTCGATGACGACAGGGTCCCCCTCCAGATCGCGCACCCGGACGCGCATCCGGTTCAGCTCCTCCAGCCGCCTCAGGCCCTTGGCGATGATGCTCCGATCAGCGGCGTGGACCAGCTCGGCAATGCGCATCCCGCGCATGTCGGCCCGCCACGCAGCGGAGTGGGCGACGATCCGACCATTACGCAAGAGGCAGGCCCGCTCTGGCGTGAGCGACAGGAGCGCCTCGAGGGCCTCTCTGGCGATGGCGTCCGAGCGGGAGATAGCCTGACTCCATGCTGTTGTTCCTTCTACCGCGCGCCGCGCTTCCATGTGGGCTCGTCTCGTCGCCGAGCGAGCCGGTCACCTTCGCAGCCGCCGCCGGAGTGGGCAGCGCGTCACTCAGCAAGGACCACGTCACGGTCCACACCAAGGACACCGTGGACTACGTCTACACCGTCGGAGTCGGGGGGCTCGGTGTGGGCGACACCATTCGCATCGAGGACCCGCTCTTCCACGGAATGCGCTGGTCCAAGTGGGGCGCGCCCTATGACGATCCTGCGAAGTGCTCGGAGCTGACAGAGGACCAGACGGCGTCTGGCTCGCTGGTCACAGCCTCCACCGACGGCCCGGCCACCCTCGGCATGTCTCGAAACGTCGACGTCGAGGATCTCCACCAGTACGCCTACACAGAGGTCTGGATCGACAGCGGTGAGCTGGCGGAGGGGGACCAGGTCCTGGTCCGCTACGGGGACGTCTCCGGCGGCGAGCACTGCGGCCACCAGTTCCCGGACCGAGCCTTCGACAACGTCCTGTGGCGCTCCTACGAGCAGCTGGGCTCCGCCACGGAGTTCTCTGCGGTCGAGCCCGCCCCCACCTTCGACGTCGAGGCCATCCCCACCGCCTCGACGCTGCTGGTCGTCGCCCCTTCCTACGTGCAGATCGGCGAGGAGTTCACGCTCCGGGTGGCCCACCTCGACCGCCTCGGCAATCCCGTGCCCCAGGTCACGGACTTCGTGGTCGAAGCAGAGGGTCAGACTCACGCGATGACCACCGAAGACGGCGGTGTCACGACCTTCACCCTCAGCCTGGACGAAGCCGGGGTCCACCGCCTGGCGGTCGGCT
This sequence comes from Myxococcota bacterium, assembly GCA_036012755.1. Classification (GTDB taxonomy): domain Bacteria; phylum Myxococcota_A; class UBA796; order UBA796; family CAJQPC01; genus JAAESX01. The sequence continues at coordinate 83,125 of DASCPX010000193.1, forward strand.
CCGGACCGCTCAGCGGCATCTCGAACCCCATCGTCGTCAGCGAAGACCCGCCGACGAGGCGGCTCTACTGGGGCGACCTCCACGTCCATCACGGCCACCACTACCCAGACGGAGCCGGCGGTCGTGTCAACCAGAACCACCAGTACGGCCGCGACGTCATCGGACTCGACGTGGTGAGCGAGTCCATGAAGCTCGCCCCCATCGAGATCGACGGCGACGCCCTGTGGGAGATCCTCGAAGAGGACTGCGTAGCCGAGACGCGCGACGACTACCTCGTCTTGTTGTCCTTCGAGTGGATGGGCAACCTCGTCGCCACGGGCCAGGGTCACCACAACCTCTACTTCGACTCCTGCGACATCCCCCTGCCCTCCCACAACGACCTGGGCCCGCTGGCCGATGACGACGGCGTCTACGCCTGGCAGGTCGAGCAAGACAAAGCGGGCGTGCGGAGCGTCGCCGTCCCCCACGCCACCGTCTACACCGGCTTCAACTGGGACGACCGGGATGACACCCTCCGCAGCGTGGCCGAGGTCTACAGCGAGTGGGGCCACAGCCTCGACGTCGGGGGTCCGGGTTCGGTCGTCTCGGCCCTGTCCAAGGGCCTCCGCTTCGGCTTCATCGCCGCCAGCGACAACCACGACGGCTGGATGGGCAACCCCTTCTCGGAGAAGTCGACGAGGAGCGGCCTGGCGGCCTTCTGGGCAGAGGACCTCGACCGGGACGCCATCTGGGAGTCGCTCCAGGGCAAGCACACCTACGGCACGACGGGCGAGCGCATCATCGTGGAGTGGCGGCTCTCCGACGGCGGCGTCACCACCCTCGAGGGCGGCGAGGTGGTCGTCGCATCACCCGAGCTCGCCTGGAAGGTCTACGGCACGGGCACTGTTCGTGAGATCACGATCTGGGGCATCGAGCTCGACGGGCAGGCCGTAGCGCTCCACCAGGAGCAGGTCAGCGGCCTGGACAGCGAGGGCAGCGTCGCCGTCGACGCCAAGGCGATGGCCCTCTGGCTCTCGGTGGAGCAAGCCGACGGAGAGTGGGCATGGAGCACCCCGATCTGGATCACCGACAGCTGCTCCGCCGGCTTCGACGACCCCGCCGGTCACTGCGGCCCCGACACCGGGACACCGGAGTCGAGCCCGGACTCGGGCGACTCGGGGATCGAGGGGCCGCGAAGTCGCTGTGAAGGCTGCGGGGTCCCTGGCGCAGGCCCCTGGTTGTTGGGCATGCTGCTGTTGATGAGACGGCGACGATGATCCTCCTGCTCGCGTGTGTGGCGACTGTTCCCTCCCTTCCGAGCGAACCGGTCGACAGCGAGCAGCGACTCGACAGCGAGCCCATCGACAGCGAGGACACCGGCTACACCCCGGACGAGTACGACTGCGACGACCTCCCCGACTTCAACCTCGGCAGCGAGGTCCTCGACCATGCCCGCGGCTACCACGGGAACGCCTTCGACGACGAGGGCAACATCATCGGGTGGGACCCCGAGCGGGACGCGCTGGTCAAGGCCAGCTACGACGGCGACAGCGACACCTGGCTCCCGGGTCTCACCTCTGTGGAGCAGATCACGCGGAACTCGGCGGGGGATCTGTACTTCGTCGACAGCTCGCGCGCGGCCGTCTTCCGCGTCACACCAGAGGGCGGCCAGGAGCGCCTCACCGGCGGCCTGTTGAGCGGCTACGGCATCACCTTCGGCCCCGACGGCATGCTCTATGTCTCCGACGGCAACGTGGTGCGCATCGACCCGGAGACCGGTGACAAGGAGACCATCGTGAAGATGCCCGATGGGGGCAACTCCTGGACGGCCCACGCCGTCGACTGGAACCTCGACAGCACCAGGCTGTACATCGCGACCGTGCCCTACGGGGACCTGTTGCAGGTCGAACTGGACGAGAACCTCGACCCCATCGGCGAGCCGGAGATGCTCCTGCGGCTCCCGGGTTACTGGCTCGACGCCGTCAGGGTGGACGCCTGCGACAACCTCTGGGTCGCCGAGTTCGCCGAGCTGAGTCTGTATCGCATAAACGATCGCGGCGAGTGGGACGAGATGGTCGACGGCGACCGCTCCCGCTACTACGGCCACGGCATCGTCTGGGGCACAGGCCACGACGGCTGGCGCGCCGACGCGCTCTACCAACCGCTGCCCTACAACAGCTCGAAGGTCCAGGAGGTCATCATCGGAGTCCCCGACGGGAACACCGTGAGGACCTGGAAGGGCGAGCCGGTCGAGTACTGATCGTCGACACCATCCTCGCCTCCGGTGGCTCCTTCGACGCTAGGCCTTCAGCTGGTCACCGATCGGCATCTCCCGAATCCGTGTGCCGGTCGCCGTGAAGATCGCGTTGCACACCGCGCCCGCGATCGGCGGAACCCCGGGCTCGCCGATGCCGCCGGGCGCGTGATCGTTCTCCACGATGTGGACCTCGACGGCCGGCGACTTCGCCAGGCCCATGAGCTCGTACTCGTGGAAGTTCGTCTGTTTCACGGCGCCCTCGGCGATCTCCAGCTTCTCCGCGTTCAGCGCCGAGAGCCCCATGGACAGCCCCGAGAGGATCTGGGACCTGATCGTGTCCGGGTGGACGAACTGCCCACAGTCCACGGCCGCGGTGACCCGGTGGACGTGGACAGAGCCGTCGGTGACCGTGATGTCGGCGACCTCGGCCACGATGCTGCCAAATGACTTGAAGATCGCGGTCCCGCGGGTCATGCCCTCTGGGACCTCGCCGGCTTTTTCGAGCGCGAGCTCGTAGCAGATGCGGTGGCGCTCGTTGTCGAGCAGCGCGCGCCGATACTCGATTGGATCCTGGCCAGCCGCGTGCGCCAGCTCGTCGATGAAGCACTCGCGGAAGAAGCCGTTGGTCGACCCGTGCACGCTCCGCCACCAGCCGACGGGGATCGGCAGGGAGACCCTGGAGTAGTCGACCCGCGAGTTGGGCACGGCGTAGGGGTGGTGGTCCATGCCGCCGACGGCCGTCTCGGTCGCCGCGTTCAAGCTCAGCAGGAAGCCGGGCAGGAGATCCTCCAACAGGCTCTGGGCGACCAGCTCCACGTGCCAGTCTGTGGGGAGTCCGTCCGCGCCGAGCTTCGCCCGCTGCCTGCACAGGACCCGGGGTCGGTAGAAGCCGTGAGCGAAGCACTCCTCGCGGGTCCACATCAGCTTCACCGGGCCGCCGAACTCCTTGGCGACCTTGACCGCGTAGTCCGTGAAGTCCCAGAAGGACTTGCGCCCGAAGCCGCCGCCCAGGAAGGTCGTGTGCACATGGACCATCTCCTCGGGGAGACCGGTCAGCTTCGCCGCCTGGCGCTTGACGACCTGAGGCACCTGGGTCGGGGCCCAGACGTCCACGCGGTCGTCCTGTACCCACGCCGTGGCGTTGAGCGGCTCGATGGGGGCGTGCTCGAGGAAGGGCACCTCGTAGGTGGCTTCGATGTCGGTCTCGCCGATCTTGCCTCGACTCCACACGGTCTTTCCATTGCCGAGCGCGTCGTTGAGCTTCCTGCCGATCTCGGCGTCGTCGAGCTCGCCCCACTTGCCCTTGTCCCACTCCACCTCGACCAGGGCCAGGGCCTTCTTGGCATGCCAGAAGGTGTCAGCGACCACCACGACCGCTTCCTCGATCTGGAAGATGTCTTCGACGCCGGTCACCTCGCGGGCCTTGGCGTCGTCGAAGGAGACGAGCTTCCCACCGAAGTGCGGACAGGCCTTCAGCGTGGCGACCAGCATGTCCTCCATGCCGACGTCGACACCGAAGACCGCGGACCCGTCGACCTTGGGCGGCAGGTCCAGCCGCGGCGGCGAGGTCCCCATCAAGGTGCGCTGGGACCTGGTCTTCAAGGTCACGCTGCTCGGCGGTGACAACAGCGCCGCGTCGGCAGCCAGCTCTCCGAAGCCTGCAGACTGCTCTCCGGCGCTGACGACTCCCTTCTCGACGCTGCACTCCGAGACCTCGACGCCGAAGCGGATCGCGGCGGCCTCGACCAGCATCGCCCGGGCCTTGGCCCCCACCTCGCGGAGCACGTCCCAGTGACCGCGGACCGACAGCGAGCCCCCGGTGCCCTGGCTCTCGCCCGGGTAGTCGATGTTCGGATGTCGGTAGGCCCTGTCCGCCGGAGCGCTCTCGGCGCGCACGAGCTCCCAGTCGGCGTCGAGCTCCTCGGCAAGGAGCATGGGCAGGGACGTGTACACACCCTGGCCCATCTCAGAGGCCCCCATGCGCAGGGTCGTCACGCCGTTGGGGGCGATGCGGATCCAGGCGTTGAGCTGGGCGATGTCCCCCTCTGCGAGGGCTTCGCCGAGTGAGATCGTCTTGTCGATCTCCGGCATGACGTGCCCGCAACCGGGAACCGTGAAGCCGAGGATCAGGCCCACGGACGAACCGAGCATGGCGCGGCGGGTCAGGTTGATCATCGTCGCCATCACTCACCTCCGTCGGCCGGAGCGTCTTCCGGGCTGGTCTCTTCCACCGGCTCCGGGGGCGGCTCGGGCATCTTCGCCGAGGCGTTGTGGATCCCCTTGCGGATGCGGTCGTAGGTCGCGCAGCGGCAGAGGTTCGTCATCCTCTCGTCGATGTCGCCGTCAGTCGGCTGCCGGATCTCGTCGAGCAGGGCGGAAGCAGCCATGAGCTGGCCCGACTGGCAGTACCCGCACTGGGGCACCTGCTCCTCCAGCCATGCCTCCTGCACCGGGTGGTCGAGACCCTCGATGGTGGTGATCTCGGCGCCGCTGGCCACGACCACCGGCAGGATGCAGGTCCGCACGGGCTTGCCGTTGAGGAGCACCGTGCAGGCTCCGCACACGCCGACACCGCAGCCGAACTTCGTACCCGTCAGGCCGAGCTGCTCGCGTATCACCCACAGAAGCGGGGTGTCGTCTTCGACGTCGAGGGCCTTCGCCTGGCCATTGATGGTGAAGTGGATCATCTCGCCTCCAACATGGCGGCTATAGCCGCTCCGATCTCGACAGCGTGGGACTTCTGGATGTTGTGGCCCCCGGTCGGCCAGCTCAAGCGCGGACCTTCGGGGAGGCGAGCGACCAGCTCTGCGCCGATGGCCGGCTCGACGTGGGGGTCGTCCTCTGCCCAGGCGAGCAGGGTCGGGACCGCGATGCTGCCCAGCGCTGCCTCGATGCCGTCGAAGTCGATGCCGGCTGCGCAGTCGAGTGTGTGCAAGAGCGCCGGCTCGTCCCAGACGGGCGGGAAGCCCGCGGCGCTGAAGCCCTTGACGACCATCGGGACGAGGACCGGGCGCATGAAGGTGCCCAGCAGCCATGCCCAGGGCTTGGGGTTCCACCGGCGCAGGGAGTGGTGGGGGCGCACCCCGATGCTGGCCAGGAGCACGAGCGCACGGACCCTCGGCCCAAGGGCAGCGGCCGCGCAGATGGCGATCCCACCTCCCATCGAGTGACCGACGAGGCCGAAGTCCTGCAGACCCAGGACGTCGCAGGCCTGCACGACGAGCTCGGCGCGTCCGGTCACCGATGTCGCCGGCCCTGTCGACAGCGGCGTCCCACCCATTCCCGGAAGCTGGATTCGGATGACCCGGAAGCCGGGCAGCGCCGGTGCCAGCCACCGGTAGTCACGAGGCCCGCCGGGGTAGCCGTGCACGAGGAGCAGCGCCGGGCCATCACCCTCGTCGGTGTAGACCATCGGCCCATCGGGCAGCTGGAGCGTGCGCGGCTCGGGGTCGCTGGGGTGCTCCGGTGTCACCGCGCCTTCGTAGCCTGATTCTGCCGCTAATGTCCGCCGTCGACCATGCCGCTTCCCGAGTGAACCCCCTCCCGGACCTCGCGCATGCTCATCAGCCTCATCTTCGCCTGCACCGCCCCCGAGTACGACCTCTCCGACGACGCCCTCGCCGAGCTCGACGAGAGCCAGGTCCACCCCTCCAGGGTGCTGGTGTTCGACGAAGACGGCAGCTGGGAGATGGTCGACGAAGACGACCCGATTGCAGCGGTCCAGGCCTACCGCAGTCGCGGCGTCTACGCGGAGCCGGACCTGCGGCGCAGCATCGGCAGCCTCAACGGCGGGAGCGACCCGCTCAGCGGCTTCCAGTGGCACCTCGAGCTCATCGGCGTCGACTCCGAGCGCGCCGAGTACACCGGCGTGGGCGCCACCGTCGCCGTCGTCGACACAGGCGTGTCCAGCGGCGGCAGCGACACTCCGTTCTTCCTGCTCGACGGCTGGGACTTCGTCGAGGACGGCCCGGTCGCGCTGGACTTCAACGGCCACGGCACCCACGTCGCCGGCACCATCGCCCAGGCCTCCAACAACAGCATCGGCGTCGCCGGCGTCGCTCCCGACGCCACGATCCTCCCGGTCCGCGTGCTGGACGCCGACGGGAGCGGATGGGCCTCTGACGTCGCCAGCGGCATCGCCTATGCCGTCGACGAGGGCGCCGATGTCATCAACCTCTCGCTGGGCAGCTCCAGCCCGTCGAGGGCCGAGCGCCGGGCCATTCGCTACGCCCTCGAAGCAGGAGTGCTCGTCGTGGCCGCCTCTGGCAACGACTCCGGTCCCACCAGCTACCCGGCCCGCTACTCAGAGGTCGTCGCGGTCTCCGCGGTGGGCGGGGACGGGCGCGTCACCAGCTACAGCAACACAGGCGCAATCGAGCTCGCCGCTCCTGGTGGAGACGTCAGCAGCGACTACAACGGCGACGGCTTCGGCGACGGGGTCCTCCAGGAGACCTTCGTCGACGACGAGTGGGGCTACTGGTTCTTCCAGGGCACAAGCATGGCCGCTCCGCACGTCTCGGGCGTCGCCGCGCTGCTCGTGGCCGAGGGGGCCACCGCAGACGAGGCCCGCCACATCCTCCGGGACACAGCCGATGATCTCGGCCGCCCGGGCAGGGACGGCCGGTCTGGCTATGGCCTCATCGACGCCGAAGCTGCGCTCACCGCCTACGCCGGGCCCCCGGAAGATCAGGACCCGATCTAGGGACCGCTCCACCTCGCAGCACCGCTGGCGACGAGGATCTCGTCGATCTCGGCCAGACCTCGCAGGTTGGCGTCCGGCTCGCCTGCCAGCTCTCGCAAGGTCGGGTCCGGATGGGTCACGTCGTAGATATGGATGTACCAGGTCTTGTCGGCCTGCGGATCCGAGCTGCGCACGAGCCGCGACAGGTAGCGGTTCAAGAGCGTCCAGTCGTTGTCGACCAGCTCGACCCCCCAGCGCTGGCTCTCCCGCCAGGCGCCGCCGTATGCCATGGGGTCGATCGCGTTGACGAGCCAGGTGGTGCCTGGCAGGTACAGCATGCCGGAGCTCCCCCCTTCGTGCCAGGTCTGCACGTCCTCGCCGAGCTCGAAGACCTCCAGGCGATCCCGGATGTCGACCGGGAACTGCTCCTTCTTGCGGAAGCCGTTGTCCCCCACCTCCGGGATGCCCCCAGCCAGCGCGAAGTAGTGGAGCTCGAAGCCGCCCGCGTCTCGAATCGCCGAGACCCAGCTGGCGTCCTCCCAGGCCATCGTGAGCCCGTCAGCGGAGTTCCCCGCACAGATCTCGGGCTCGACGGGCAGCTCGAAGTCCCGCAGCGACTGCTGGAAGAGCTCGTACTCGGCCTGGCTGTCGATGGGAAGAGCGATGCCCTCGACCCGATCCGCGAAGCGGGCCTCGAAGCCCTCTGGATGATCGTGTGGAGTGTGAGTCCAGTGCGCCAGCTCGAGGCCCCGGTCCACCGCGCTCTGCAAGGCGCCGTCGAGGTCCTCGCCTACCCCCGGGAGGCCGGACTGCGCACAGAGCTCCGCCTGCAACAGGACGCTCGGGTTCACCCCGAGCAGCGTCGGCCGATCCAACTCGACGAGGTAGTCGAGGTTGGGCCCGAGCCGCTCCGAGATGGACCAGGACAAGGCGCAACATCCACGCTCTCGGTCGTCGTCGAAGGCCTCGATGCAGTCCGACTCGCCGAGGGTCCAGTCCGTATCGATCCGACCGTCGACCGGTGACTCCAGCACCGGAGCCAGGAACAGCTCTACCGGGTTCGCGGCGATGCGCTCCAAGGCCTCGACCGGGTAGCCCGCCCACAACAGCGCCGGGTGCTCGCCGTCCTCGCAGTACTCGGCCCAGTCTCCGGAGCAGCCCGCCGAGCCAGCCGGAAAGGCCAGGACCAGGTCGTGGGGTGCGACGTCGAGGACAGCCGCGATCGGTGTCGTGGGGAAGCTCGTTCCAGTAGCGGCCAGGCCCTCTGGACCGGCCAGGTAGACCGACTCGCCACAGATCACCCAGGCCACGTGCAGCCCATCGAGGACATCTGCGACGATGAAGTCGATCTCCTCGGTGAGCTCGAAGACGGCGCCGTCAGTGCCGTCGGTCCAGGCGAGCACGTCCGAGGCAGTCCAGACCACCTCGCCATCGGTCGCCACCAGGGCGGGGGCTCCGCTCACCTCCATCACAGCGCCGCCCACCAGGTGAGCCTCGCCGTCCGCGACGAGCACGTCCCGCCCAAGGACATCGGGCACGGGCACCTCGCCACGCTCGCTTGCCTTCGGCGTCGCCGAGTCCAGGCCCTCGATGCCCCAGATCCGCCCGGTCTGCGGATCCAGCAGGCGCGAGCCCCAAGGCACCACACCGGCGGGCAGATCCCCTTCGACCGGCCGGGGCAGGCTGAGGAAGTCATAGCTGCCCGTGTCACCAGCGGCGTCCTCCACTCCGGCGTCGAGGACCCAGGCAGCGCCCACGCCATCGGTCTCGCCGACGAGCACCACGACTCGAGCCTCTTCGTGGAAGAGCCCCGCCCGGACCCCGGGCATGCCCTCGGCGAAGCCCCCGTGGTGGAACCTCCAGCCTTCGGGGACCGTGCCGTCGCGCTGGAGCTCGCTGCCGTCGCAGTCACCACTCTGGCCTGCGGCGTAGGGAAGGACACCGAGACACTCGGCCTCCGTGTCCCAGTTGGTGGCGCCCTGGAACTGGTCCGTGACCCACAGACCCCAGTCGGGGAAGGTGTAGAAGGGCGTCCGCCGCCATGCCCGTCCGGCCTCCGGGTCCAGGAGCAGCACGTCACCGCTTCGATCCACCGTGACGAGCTCCCCTTGGGTCTGTGTCGACTCCCCCAGCCCGGTCGCCGGCCGCATGACGATGGCCGCGGTCCCGATCTCGCGGAGGGTGAGCACCGCTGGCGGCACAGGGCGGGTCGGCGGGCCGGTGTCCGAGCCGCCGCAGGCCAACAGACCGATGATCACGGCGACCAGATCGACCAGCTCCGATCCCCACTGGAGACAGTGGCGAAGACGCCGTCACTCCCGACCGAGATGGTCCGCAGCCAGGCCGCGCCAGTGTCGGTGCAGGTCGGCTCCTGGGCGGCGGTGTCGCGGCTGCAGACCTCGACGGTGTCGCTGGAGAGCCGGGCCCACCAGAAGGCGCCGTCATGGAAGACCGGAGAGACGTGGACGAGCACCGTCCCCGAGCTGTCGAGCCGCTCCGCCTCGGTCCAGGTCTCCCCGGCGTCCGAGCTCGACTTCTGCATGACGGTGTTGCCGAACTCCTCGCGAGACAAGAGGTAGACGAGGTGCACCTCGTCCTCGACCAGCCCGAGCGACGGGCGCTCCATGCGGCCCTCGCCCTGGGTGTCGAGGACCTTGTTCCAGATGGGGTTCTCGTCAGGATTCCAGACCACCTTGAAGGTCTTGATGTGTCGGGTCGAGCGGTCCGTGGTGCCCGCGTCCGCGGAGGCGAAGGCGACCCAGGCGAAGTCGTCGCCCAGGGCCAGCGTGGGGTGGGTGGCGAGGCTGAAGTCGTTGGTCCCGGAGCCCATGCCCTCCCAACCGGAGTCCTCGGACCAGCGCACGATACGGATGGCCTTCGTCGCGTCATCCGGCCTGGCGACGATGGAGTTCTTCGTGTCGGCGTAGACCGCCCACAGTCTCTCCTGGTCGTCGGCCTGCAGCGTCGGAGACCACCAGGGGCTCACCTCCGGCTCGTCTGCGAAGCCGATCTGGGTCCAGCCCTCGCCCGAGTCTCGGAGACACTTCGGGACCCAGGGCATCGCCTCGTCGTCGTCCAGGGAGAGCTGGCGCCAGCAGAGGTGGTCCACGTCTCCGGCGGAGATCGCGCGGGGAGCCTCGGCCCAGCCGGAGCTCAGGATCTCGCCGTCGGCTTCGACGCGCGGCCGACCGTCGACGTAGGTGGAGACGAGCTCGATGCCGCCAGCATGAGCGACCTCCAGCGGCCCCTCGGCGCCGTCGCCGGAGAGGCTTCGACCCGTGGAGTGGGGCATCTCGACGCCGACCATCTCAGCGACGGTCTGTGTCAGATCATGCAGCGTGACGGTGTCGGTCAGCGTGACGCCCTTGTCGACGCCAGGGCCGACGAGGAACATCGGGATCTCGCGGCAGCCAGCGCAGGAGTCACCGTGCTGACGCCAGTCCTCCTCCGCGCCGAAACGGTGTCGCCCGTGGTCGCTCACCAGGACCAGCGCCGTGGTCCCGGCGTAGGGTTCGTTGTCCTGGAGCCAGTCCCAGAGCTCGGCGATGGGCCCATCCACGGTCTTGATGGACTGTGGGTAGGCCTGTGGGGGCCCATAGTGCCCCGTCCGGTCGATGTTCTTGAGGTTCCAGACCACCAGCTTGCCCTCGTTGTTCGCGAGGTGGTCCTGGAGCGCCTCCAGCGTGGGCAGGTCGTCCGCCAGGGGCATCTCCGGGTTGTCCGGATCCGGGATGAAGGTGTAGTCGGCCCCGTGGTCCTCGCCGAAGCGGGGGTGCAGCGACCACGTGAGGCCCATCATCAAGGCGGCGTTGGCGCCGAAGTGGACCTCTTGATCCGAAGAGCCGTGCTTCGCCCGAACAGCCTCGAACAGCGTCGGGAACTCCGGTCGGTAGAGCCCCGGATCCCGCGTCGAGGCGTCGACGCCGTAGTTCCCGTAGGGCGTGTTCGTCCCGATCAGCAGGTCGCAGTGACCCGGGCCGGTGGTCGTGATCCCGGTGGAGATGCCGGGAAGGACCAGGGTCCCCCGCGAAAACAGCCGGTCGCGGACCTCTGGCATGAAGTCCTCTGTGGACTCGCCGGTGGTGTTCGACGTCGTGCCGCTGCCAAAGGACTCCTCCAGCCTCGCGCCGTCCATGACGACCACCACGACGTGCTCGAGGTCCCCGGTCAGCTCGTCGCTGTCGTCGAGCACGACGACGCCAGTCTCGGTCCGGCTCTCGTCTTCGACGACCGGCTCGCTGTCCGCCGCGGGCCGACAGGCAAGGAGTGCGAGCAGCATCAGTTGGCCTCGAGCACGGTGAGGTAGGGCGGAGCCGGGTGCGTGCAGGTGCTGCAGCGCAGGGCGAGCACCCAGGTGCCGGCCCCGTCGATGCCCTCGAAGCCCTCCAGCTCTGACAGCATCAGGCTCGTGACGCCGTTGAGCTCGGCGTCGTAGAGGTCGTCTGCGACGAGCTCGAGATCGAGGAACTGCTGCTCGAGATCCGCCGCCGAGAGCTCCGCATAGTGGCTGATCATGATCCGGTCGATCCCACCGTGATCGAAGTCGTTTTGGAGGCCATCGACGGTGAGCCCGCTCCAGTCGACGCGGACCTCGTTCGTTCCGCTCGGGAAGCTCATCGAGCCGTCGATGGCGACGCTGAAGTCGAGCACGGTGTCCGTGTTCTCGATGGCGATCTCGGTCACGTCGCTCTCCGAGACCGGAGAGAGGAACTTCAGCATGCGCGAGCCGACCCCCGGGGTCGTCCCTGACTGGACGACGACGAGCCAGCTGGCGATCTTGTCGGTCTCGAGGCGGAACTGGTTCTCGACGTCGATGTCGTTGCCGAGCAGCGTGAAGTCGGCGATCCCGGTCACCGTCGCGTCCCCGGGCTCGTTCAGGAAGAAGCCGGCGACGTCCGACTGCAACAGGGAGTTGTTGGACAGCGAGTCCATCACCTGTTCCTCGTCGAGGTAGCGAAATGCCAACAGCGTCAGCATGTCGATGTCCTCGACCGGGTCGGTCTCGTGGAGCTGGAGGTCCGTGTCGAGTCCGGACCAGTCGAGCTGCACGTCGGCGTAGGACTGGACCTCGATGGTGGTGATGTCGAGGCCACCGTCGAAGAAGTAGTTGTCGTCGTCGGCCAGCGTCACGGGCTCGGGCTCGGAGCTGGAGCCGTTGCAGGCGAGGATTGGCAGGAGGAGGGTCATGGGAGGCTCGGGACCCACTCGGTGTAGCCGACCCCGGCGCCGATGTCGGTGTAGAGCTCCCAGAGCAGCTCGCCCTCGGGGCTGACCTGCTCGATGCGACCGGCTGTGGTCCAGCTCACCAGCGTCGTGTCGTCGATCCGCACGACCGATCCCAGGGCGTAGTTGTAGAGCGTCGGATCGGGCCGGTAGACCCAGACCTCCTCGGCCGTGCCGCCCTCCAGATCGATGGCGTACTCGACCACCCTGGAGTCCGCCTCCTCCGTGCTGCCGTTGTCGAAGACCAGCAGTCCCCCGTCGATGGCGTCGAACTGGTGCTGGTTCACGGGGTGGGCCTTCTCGCCCTCGATGGCGAGGTCCCCGAACTCGCCGAGGGCCCAGTCCAGCTGCCCGTCCGCGTCGATACAAGCGATGGTGTTGAGGTTCCGCATGGAGACGAGGAAGCCGCCGTCGTCCGGGTCCATCGCGTTGGCGTGGTGCCAGTACCTGCGGCGCTCCTCGTCCGCGTACTCCGCCTCGAAGGGGAAGGAGTCGAAGCCGTTCCAGAGCTCGGTGGTGTTCCCATCGCGGTCCAGCTGCAGCACGGAGTCGCCGAGGACCTCGCGCCCGTCCTCGACGATGGAGGTGAGGCCCTGGTAGGCGTAGACGCCGTCATCTATCTGGAAGAAGTCGTGGTGGTAGTCCGGGGCCTGGATGACGTTGGTCTCCGAGCCGTCCCAGCTGACCTCGATGAGCTCGTTGTGGCGATCCGTGGCCGTGGGGTCGTTGGTAGAGACGCCGAAGACCATGCCGCTGCCGTCGAGCATCGGCATCGCCCGCCCGAGCTGGATGTTGGAGCGGTCGTCGAGCCACCACCAGACGAGGTCGCCGTCGGCGTCGAGGATGGCCGCGGCGCTGGTGGCAGAGAGGAAGGTCGTGACCATGAAGCCGCCGGTCAGCGCCGGCTCGCCGGAGACGTTGAGGCCTGGAAGGACGTTGGGCGGGCTCTCGGTGGCCACCACGGTGCCGCCGGAGGAGCCCTCGCTCTCGACCTCGAAGACGTAGGTCGTGTCTGCCTTGAGGCCGAGGACGAGCACCTCGCCGTCCCCCTCGATGCTGTGGTCGAGGTCGCCGCCCTGCACGCCGTAGCGAACGGTGCCCTGGCCCCCGTCCCAGCTCAAGCTGACGACGGTGGAGATGTCCTCTGAGAGGCTCGCCTCGACGACGAGCCCCTCCTCGGCGGGGCCCGTGCAGGCCCCCGAAAACAGCCAGATCAAAGCGCCTCCAGGAGCCTTCTATAGCCTCTGGATGACCCCCAGCGCCCTACTCGTCGATCACCGAGAGCACCATCTCGGCGATCGCCGCGTGGCCCGAGGCGTTGGGGTGGATGCAGGTGTCGTCGAACCACGTGGCCGCGCTGGAGCCGCGGTAGCACGGGGCCGAGGAGTCGCCGGCGTTGTAGCCGTGGCCGCAGAAGCCCTCTCGCAACAGCAGCATGTCCGTCTGCGTGTCCACCGCCAGGGCAAGGTAGTCGCCCATCGCCCGGCGGGTGAGCTCGTCGATGAAGGCCGAGTCGACGTCGCCGTAGCCCACCATGTCGGCTCCAGGGCAGGACCCCAGGTCCATCGTGCCGTCGCTGTACTCGTAGACGTTCGCGAAGATCACGTAGACGCCGCCTGGGAAGTCCTCTCCGGCGATCCAGGTGACCGCCCCCTCCATGAGCTCCACCCACTCCTCGTACTTCGCCTCGATCTCGGCCTCGCCCGCCCCCTCCATCTGGGCCTGGATGGCCTTGAAGACGTCGTTGCCGCCAGAGGTCATCACCACCAGCGTCGACAGGTCGCGGTCCGACTCGGGCAGGCAGTCCAGCACCTGGGAGTTGTCGCGCATGAGGTCATCGGTCCGCCCGCCCCACTTCGCGCACACGCCGAAGTCACCGCTGAAGGTCTCGTAGGGCTTGCCCGAGATGAGGTCGGCCTGCTGCCAGAGCCACTCCGGCTTCTCCAGGCCGTAGCGCTCCGCGAGGGTCTCCGCGAGCACGTTGCGGTACCAGGCTTCGCTGGCTGTGGGCGGGCTGCCAAGGGTCACGGAGTCCCCGATGAACACGACCCGCTCGATGTCGTCGGGGATGTCCTGGTGATCCGTGCCGAGGCAGTGGCTGCCGATGCGAGCACCCGCCTGGTCGTAGTCCGGGAGGGGGTAGTCCGGGGACATGAACGACGCGAAGCAGTCGCTGTAGATGTCGCCGGAGGGGGGCTCGTCCCCCGTGTCGTCCAGAGGATCGTCGTCGGGGTCGTCGGTCTCGGAGTCGTCCGAGCCGCCGGGCTCGCCGTCGTCGCCGGTGTCCTCCCAGATCGGGCTCGACCGGTCGGGTTTGTCCACCGCGACCTCGAAGGTGTTCTCGACAGGAGAACACGCAAGGGTGAGCAAAAGGCCCATTCCTCCGACCTCCTCGGCGCCAGAAGGGCGGGGTATACACCGCGTCTACCCACGAGACAAGTCCACAGAGGCTATGAGCGTCGCGATGTTGCCGCTGACCATCGCTCGGTGTGCTCTCCACGCGCCCTCGAAGATCGAGACCGCAGGGGACCTGTCCCCCCGGGTCGGTCGCAGCGCAGACTGGATCAAGAAGCGCTCCCGCGTCCACGAGCGCCGGATCCACGACGGGCCGGTCGAGGTCCTCGCCGCCGAGGCGATCCGGGGTCTGGAGCTCGACGAGCCACCAGAGCTGCTCATCAACTGCGGGCTCACGCCGCGCCAGCTGATCCCGGACACCTCGACCTTCGTGGCACGCGAGCTCGGCTGGAGCGAGATCCCCACGTGGTCGATCCATGCCACCTGCATGGGCTTCTTCGTCGGCCTCCAGCAGGCGGCGGCCCTGTTGGCGGCCGACAGCTACGAGCGCATCGTGCTCGTCGCCGCCGAGCGGGGCAGCATCTGCCGGGACTTCGACCAGCCCGAGTCCAGCGTGCTGATCGGGGACGGCGCCGGAGCGGCGCTCGTGACGAGGGGACCGGGCAGGCTCATCGACTGGCGCATGAAGACCTTCCCCGAGCACGCGGAGCTCGCCCAGCTCCAGGGATGCGGGATCCACCGGCACCCGAACAACCCCGAGACCCAGGCCTCCGACAACCTCTTCCACATGGCCGGACCGCGGCTCTACCGCCACGGCCTGAAGCACATGACACAGATGCTGGACGACATCCTCGGGGACAACGGCATCGAGCGAAAACGAGTGAAGCGGGTCGTGCCACACCAGGCCTCCGGGCCCGCGACCGACGCGATCGTGCGCTACTTCTCGGAAGAACAGGTCGTGGACATCATCGGCTCCTACGGCAACTGCATCGCAGCGTCGATGCCGATGGCCCTGGCCACGGTCGCTGACGAGATGAGCCGGGGCGACATCCTGTTGATGATGGGGACCGGAGCCGGTCTCAGCGTCGGAGCCGCGCTGCTGGAATGGTGACGCAGATGGTGAAGCTGGACACGATGCTAGCGCGGATGGGCGCCGCCCGGCGCGCTATCGCTACGACTTGGAGTCTGCATGTCGGCCCGGTGGTCACGGCCTTCTTCTACGTCCAGCTGCGCATCGCCGTCTGGTGGGGTCAGGTCATGGACTCCGTGTTCTTTCCGGCGGTCGCGAAGCAGGAGATCAAGGCCCCGATCGTGATCGTGGGGAATCCTCGGACGGGCACGACCTTCCTGCAGCGCTTCCTGCACGACAACGGCATCGGCACCGGGCAGCAACTGTGGCGCATGCTCTACCCGAGCCTGACCCTGCAGTTCTTCATCGGGCCGCTGTTGCCGCTCTTGGAGAAGATCAGCCCGGCTCGCCACCACTCAACGGCGGCCCACGAGACCAGCCTCACCGGTGTCGAGACGGACGATGTCAGCGTCTTCTTCCGCTACTTCGACGGCTTCTTCCTCTACGGCTTCCTCCTGGCCTGGGCGGACGAAGACCACGAGCCCTCCTTCGACCCACAGACCAGGGACACCAGCGAGCGGGACTTCGCCTGGCTGGAGGACCTCTGGAAGCGCAACCTGGTGGCCACCGGTGGAGACCGGGTCGTCGCCAAGCTCTTCTCGTTGGCCCCTCGCCTGCCCGCCTTCCACGAGCGCTTCCCGGACGCCCGCATCCTCTTCATGGCCCGAGACCCGCTGTCCGTCATCCCCTCCGGCATGTCGCTGGTGACCGGCGTGCTCGACAAGCGGTTCGGCTTCTGGGACCTCCCCGACGACGTTCGCCGACGGTGGACGGAGCGTCTCTATGCAGCGCTCGTGAAGCTCTTCATCCGTTTCACCGATGACTACAACTCAGGCGCCATCGACCGCGACAAGGTCTTCGTCGTGCGCTTCGACCGGCTCATGTCCGACTTCGAGGGGCTGATGGCCGAGATCCTGGAGTTCGTGGGTCACGAACCGAGCGTGGAGCTCCACAACGTCATCGTGCAGCGGGCAGAGAAGCAGCGGGCCTACAAGAGCAAGCACGGCTACGACCTGGAGCGCTTCTTCCTCGACGAAGACCGCATCCGAAGGGACTGCGCGCCCTTCTACGAGACCTTCCTGAGCTGACCGCCTCACCACTCCGGGGTCTGGATCTCGGACTCGGCGGTGCGGCGGATCATGGGCTGATTGTAAGTCCGATTTACCGCGGCGATCACGTAGGTGGATCGGATGATCGCGCCGCAACGGGCCCGCCGGGGTAGGCGGCCCGACGAAGGCGTGTCTGGACACTTCGAGGAGGGCCAACGCCGCCCGGCGGTGTCCGGGGCAAGCGAGGGACGGTCAACCGAAGTGATCGACGCAATACAATCAGCCCATAATCAGAGGGCCCACACGTTGACCAGAGCCTTGTCGAGGTGGGCCGCGTAGAGCCGCCTGTCGACCTCGTCGTAGAAGTAGTGGGCCGGGATCACGCCGCTCTGGACCAGGGGCTTCCTGTCGACGACCTCGAGGCTCTTCGCGTCGCAGATCACCAGGTACTCGCGGCGTTTGTCGTCCATCTCGACCGCGATCATCTGCTTCCCGGAGTGGAGGAGCTTGGTGAAGGGGGCCTCGCCAACCGGCGCGAGGGTGTCGGCGTCCAGGATCAACCCGCCGAGGAAGAGCCGATGGCCCACCGAGTCGTAGACGAAGGCATCCAGTCCGGTGTTCGTCGTCTTCCTCTTCGATGACTTGCCGCCGGAACCCTTGGCACCGGACTTCGAGCCCTTCTCGGCCTCCTTCCCAAGCGGCGTCTCCGCAGACTTGCCGGCCTTGGCATCCTTGCCAGCCTTGGACTCCTTGGTGGCCTTGGCGTCCTTGGTGGCCTTGGCGTCCTTGGTGGCCTTGGCGTCCTTGCCACCCTTGGGGGGCTTGCCCTCCTTCTCGATGCCCCGCTTCTTCTGCCGCGGCTTGTCGGGCAGGTCGGCCTTGCCAGCCTTGCCGGCCTTGCCCTCCTTGCCCTCCTTCTCCGCCCGCTGTTGCTTGCCGTTGCCGCTCCGGGCGTCCTCGCGAAGCTCCTGTCGCATGAGCTCCTTGCCGTCGTCCAGGGCCAGGGCCAGCACGGTCTCGCCACGCAGGGCCACGTAGAGCCGGTCCTTGCCGAAGGCGACCAGACCCTTGCCCGGGCCTGCGTCCGGGCCCACCGCGAACTCCGAGTACTGCTTCTTCCAGACGACCCGGCCCGTCTTGGTGTCCGCGAGCACGATCCAGCCGGTCTCGGGCTGGGCCACTGCGGCGAGGCCCGATGCTGGGTCGTAGGCCAGGTCACCGAGCGAGTCCCCAGTGCTCGCGGGGATGCCGAGGTCCAGCCTCTTTGGGCTCGATGCCTTCTTGCCGATGTCCCACTGGTAGATCGCGGCGTCGTAGTGGGTGGCGACCAACAGGCGGTCGCGCTTGGCGTCCAGGGCCATCTCGAAGGGCCAGGGCAGCTCTCCCATCTCCGTGACCTTTCCCTTGCGGTCCCAGCGGTAGATCGTGCTGCCGCCGAGCCGAGACAGCACATACCGGTCTCCCCCGGGATCTACGACCACACCCTCGGCTGACAGGGCGATGTGCACCTCGCCCTCGATCTCGCCGCTGGCGACGTCGATGACCGCGACGCTGCCGTCGCCGCCGTGGGCGACGAAGGCCTTGCCCGCGCCAGCGTCCCCAGCGATGCCGAGGGACTCGTAGCCGGTCTCCAGCTGGGCCTGCACAGCGCCGGTCCGGAGGTCCAGGAGCCAGGTCTCGCCCCCCGGGCGGCCCTTGGCGAAGCCGGCGTCGGAGAGCGTCAGCACCACGACATCACCGATGACCTGCATCCGCTTGGGCACATGGCCGACCTCTGTACGCCAGAGGACCTTGCCCTTGGGGCTGACCCGCACGATCTCGTCGGTCCCGAAGACCATCCCGCCGTCATCGAGGGCGGCGAGTCGCTTCGGGAGCCGCTCGGAGACCCCGCTCGGACTGAAGACGGCGACCTGGGTGATTTCACGGGTCTTCGGATCGAACAGGAGCGCCTTGCCACCTTGGGGCCCGCCGGCGACGACCGCGACGTTTCGCCCGTTCGGGCTCGTAGAGACGGAGCGCGCCCTGTCGATGGGGATGTCCATCGTCGATTGGCAGCTCGGATCGTAGCCGGTGATGACGCCGGTGTCCTGGTTGCAGATCCAGGTCCATCCGTCCCCATCGATGGCGCATGATTGTGTCGGATATCCTTGAGAAGGACCCTCCTTCGGATCGATCTTCGTCACCAGCTTCCCGCTGTCGATGTCGACGACACGAATCTGTGCGAACTTCGAGTTGACCCACACGATCCGGCGACTGCGCGAGTCGAAGAACACGTTGGCGATGTTCCAGCTCTCGGTCAGCTCGAGGTCCACCGCCTGGACCGGGTGTCCGACAGCGACGTCCGTGGCCACGAGCCAACCGCTGGTGATGGAGCTGTGCCAGAGGCGGTCCTCTTTCGCGTCGTAGATGAGCGGCAAGCCCTTGACCGCGTTGGGCACGGCGACTCCCCAGACGGCCTCTGAGAGCACCAGGCGCTCCACCGGCAAGGGGGCATCGGCCAGCAGGTTGTCGTCCGGCACCTCCGGAACAGGCAGGACCAGCTCGGCCTGCTCCCCCTTGGGCGTGGCGTTGGACTCCTGGTCGGGACCGCAGGAGAAGGCGAACAGCAGGGTCAAGGAGATCATCGGCCGATCCTACGCGTGACGGGAATCCAGAGCAGGCCCAGCTGGACGACCCTGATGTCTTTCTTGCGGAGGCGCACCTCGCGCTCCTCTGTGTCTTCGACGGCCGCGAGCTCGACCTCTTCGATGGCGGCGATGCGATCCTGGAGGTCGATCGCGATGTCGCCGAGCTCAGCCCGAAGCTCCTCGATCTCGTCAGCGACCTTCTGGACACGAGCCTTCGCCTCGCTCGTGCGGCTGCGCTTGGAGACGACCCGGGAGACGGATCTCCGGCGCGCGCTGAAGATGGACAGAAGGGTCTCCCCCGCGTTGACGGCCTCCTCGGCCCGTCGCGAAGAGAGCTGCCCTTCCCGCTCGGTGAGGGTGCGCTGGCGCGCCCGGATGCGCTTCTCCACGGCCTCGACCTTGCGGCGGGTGCTCGCCTCGAGCTTCGCGACCTTGGCGTCGATCCGGTCTCTGATGGCGAGCCTGCAGCGCTCGGCGAACTGCTCGCTGGTCTCGCCCGCCCGCCCGTAGAGCCGCAGGGTCGGGTTCACGAACATGCCCCGGGTCTCGCTGCGGTAGACGGCCTCGACCAGCGCGGCCCTGGCGGCCTTCCACTCGCGTGCCTCGTCGATCCAGTCGGGGACGCTGGCGAACAGTCCGTCTTCGGGGGCCTCGACGAGGTCCTCGTCCCGTAGTCGCGGGCGAACGAACTCATCGCTGAAGCCCGCCTCCGGAAGGGGGAAGAGCACGCGGTGCTCGCTGTGGTCGAGCACGAAGCCGTGACGGGCCTGCTCGAAGTGGAGCGACAGCTCCGCATGCAGCGCCGGCCGCAGCACGACCCGCCCGTCCTGGCGAGCCGGTTCGGCGAAGACCGCGAACTCCGGCCCCAGGCGCGCCGAGAACACGACGCGGGGGTCCAGGCACTTCTGGGTCACGGACACTGGCGGAGGCACCTCGGGCAGCCTCCACTTCTGGTCAGGAAGGGACTCGATGACCGGCGGGACAATGGGCTCGCGAGGGGCGCGTTGGGCCTGGATCTCCCTCTTGGTGAAGGGCCCGCGGAGGTAGCACATCGCCCAGCGGGTGCCGAAGGTGGCGGTGCCGCCCTTGGCCCTGGCCATCAGGAAGTGGCGCCTCGGGAGCTCACCGAGATCGACGTCGGGGTCCGGGAGGCCCTTCAAGAGCCTGCGCCGGTCCTGCTCGGTCCGAAGACGCCCTACGAACCACAGCCCGGCGTTGGACAGGGCCTTGTAGTCGAGGTCGACCGGGTTCTGCGTGGCGAGCAGCACCCCGAGGCCCACCGCCCGGGCCTGCTTCATCAGCGTCAGCACAGGGCCCTTCGTCGGGGGCGTCCTGGGGTGCGGCGGCAGGTAGCCGGCGGCCTCGTCGAGGAAGACCAGGGCGCGCAGGCGCTCGGTTCCGGGCTGGGTCCGGGTCCAGGCGACGACGCGGCCCAACAGCAGTGACACGAAGAACTGCCGCTCTGACTCGGAGAGGTGGGACAGGCAGAAGACGTGGACGCCGCCGGAGAGCATGTCCTCGACGTCGAGGGGGGAGCCGTGGGTCCACGAGGCGAAGCTCGGCGAGGCGATGACGCCGTTGAGCAGCATCGCCAGGTCCATGCGGTCGTCCGGCGGGTAGAAGCGGTCGGTCGGGAAGACACCGACCTTCTCGAAGGGCGGATCGACGATGTGGGTGATCAGCGCCTCGATGTCGAGGTCCTCGCCCTGCTGCCACGCCTGCTCGATGATCGTCGAGAGCACGATGTGGGCCGGATCACGGACTGGATCAGCGGTGCGCCCGACGAGACCGAGCAGACCGCTGACCGTGTCGCCGACGAGTCCGCGGAGGGCCTCGCCGTCCGAGACGTCCGAGGGCGCCGCCAGCGCGGCGAGCACATCGACGGGCTCGCCGGCCTCGCTGCCCGGCGTGTAGAGCGTCAGGTCGAGTTTGTCCCGAAGGTCCAGGAGGTCCTCCGAGCCGAGGTCGAAGCTCGCGAGCCCCTCTCTCCACCGAGTGGCCAGCTCCGCGGGATCCTGTCCGTCGGCCCAGGGCGCGAAGTCCTCTGGCGCCAGCTCCGGGAAGACCAGCGAGAGGTTGCCCAGGTCGCCCTTGGGGTCGATCGCGATGATGGGGACGCCCGCGCGCACCATCTCCTCGAGCAAGACGAGGCAGAGCCCGGTCTTGCCGCTGCCCGTCATGCCGACGACCACGCCGTGGGTGCGGAAGTCCTCGGGATCGACCTCGAGCGGGCCTTCGTCCGAAGCGCCGATGCAGAGTCTCTTCTTCATGGGGGCATCCTAGATCATGCCTTGGAGGCCCCAGTGCGGAGCGAGGATCAGCCCCGAGAGGTCGTGCTCCGATCCGAAGGCATCTACGGAGCCCCGAGCGTGGAGCACCGTGAGTTCGGCGCCGAAGTGGACCCAGCGCCAGCCGATCGCCCCCCCGACGAAGCCCCCCGCGCAGGTCATCGTGCCAGTGCTGCGCTCCTGCCCGATCCCCAGGTCGCTCCCGTCGAGCTCGAAGACATAGGGAGAGACCTGGGTCTTGGCGCCCCACCAGAGCCGACCCCACTCGTCGAACTCGCGGCCGACCGTCACCGACGCGGTCGTGTCGAGGCGCCGTAGCTTGCTCACGCGGACCGCCTTGTTGGCCCAGTCCAGCACCGAGAACCAGGCCCCGCCGCTGCCGTAGCCAGGCCCCGTCAGCGCGATCGCCGACAGCCCGCCGACGAGCACCTCCCGCTCTTCCGTGGAGAGCGAGTCGTCCTCTTCGAGCTCGTCGATGAGCGTCCTGGCCGGATCGATCGCTTCTCTCACCCCCGCGGTGGGCACGACCACCGAGTTGATCTGGGAGACGTGGACCTCGCCGCCACGAAGTACGCGCGCGGACCGCATCTCGGCGAGGTTGATGGCGCAGCCCAGCGTCCACAGGAGCATCAGATGTGCTCACCCATCGGGGCCTCCGAGGGGGCCTCGAGCACCACTGGCACGGTGAGAGCCTGGCCGTCCACGCGCAGCTCGAGGTGGAGGGTGAGCGCCGAGTGCCGACGCAGATCCCTGCCGTACTGGTGGACGCGGACCATGGCCCGAGCGTCGCCGCCGGGTGGCAGCGCGAGCACCTCGTCCTTGGGCTGGAAGCCGAGGATCAGTCGCGCGAAGTCGGTGCCCTTCCCGTCACCGACGAAGGCTGGCCACGCCTCGCCATCGGGCAGGGACAGCCTGCTCTGTCGCAGCTCGACCTCGAAGGGCTCGTCGGTCTGGTTCACGATGGAGAGCTCGATGCTGGCGTCCTTCTGTTGGACGCGGGTCTCCGCCACGCGCACGACGATCGGATCCGCCGGCGCCGGGTCCGCGGAGAACTCCCACGTTCGCTTCATCGCCAGGCAGGACAGGAGCCAGATCATTGGAGAACGCTACTCCGAGAACGGAAGGAAGTGCTTGACGCCGCCGCACTGAGCAGAATCTCGACATGGCGCTTCGACTCTTGGTCATCGACGACGAAGCGCCGGTCCTCCGGTCCATCGCCCGGCTCTTCCAGCGAGAGCACGAGGTCGTGACGGCGTCCGACGCCATCAAGGGACTGGAGATCGCGCTGAACGAGGACTTCGACGGCATCCTGGTCGACATGCGGATGCCGAAGATGGGGGGGCCGGGAGTTCGCGGAGAAGCTGATCGCGGCCCGTCCCGAGACCCAGCCAAAGGTCGTCCTGCTCACGGGCGGGGACGCCACCGACTCGACCGCCCGCCCGGCGCCGCTGATCTGGAAGCCCCTGACACCAGAGGACGTGAAGCGTCTCACCTGGTGGTGGGACGGTCAGAGGTCTCAGTAGCAGAGGCCGAACCAGGGCTCTCCGCCGTCGGTGTATTCCTGGTGGCAGACGCCGTTGCCGGGTGAACAAGCGTCTCCGGGGGTGCAGAGCTCGTAGCAGCGCCAGGTGAACCAGCTGCAGAAGAGCCCCTTCTCGCAGAGCGAGGTCGAGTAGTCGCAGGTCTCGAAGGCCCCCCGGTCTCCGGAGGGCCAGCAATACGAAGTGTCGACGTCGGCGGGCACGCAGTTGTAGCCGTAGTAGTCGGGCTCGCAGTCCTGGTCCGACCAGGAGCACGAGTCCTCGTGGCAGACACCCTCGGTGGTCGTGGAGAGCCCGTCCTGCGGCATGCACCAGGTGTCCTCGTCGCACCAGCCGGTGGTGGCGTAGGGCTCGTCACAGGCCTCTGCGCAGACATGGTCCACGAGGTCGCAGACGCCGCTGGAGCAGTCCCGGTCATCGAGGCAGAAGGGCCCGCCGGCGGACTGCCAGACGTCAGCCCCGACGACCTCGCCACCCTGGTACACGAGCACCAGCGTCTGGGTGTTGGAGATGTCCTCGAGGGGATCGGCCGCGAGCACGACGAGGTCGGCCCGATAGCCGGCGGCCACCTGGCCCAGGTCATCCCAGCCCCAGGCCTGGGCGGCGCCGTCGGTCGCGGCGACGAGCACGTCGAGTTCGTCCATGCCGGCCTCGACAAGCGCCTCGAGCTCCCAGTGCAGGGCCACCCCGTGGGGCACGAAGTAGTAGCCGGCGTCGGAGCCGGGCAACAGGGGCGCCTCGGCGGCGACCAGCGTGGCCAGGTTCTGGGCGTGCATGACCGTCCAGGCCTCGTCCGCGTCGGCCCAGTCCTGGTAGCTGGCGGGGTGGTCCTGGACCCACCGCCAGGTCTCCAGCGTGGCCTCTTCCACGTGCTGGTAGCCCCCGTCGTCGAGGTCTGCGGAGAGGGTCCTCGGGAGGCCCTCCGAGGCTCCTCGTGTGCTGGCGATCAGCGAGGCCCCAGCTGCCTGATCGGCGGTGATGACATCGGCGAAGGGTACGTGCGCGATGCGCGGCGCGCCGTTGGCGATGGCGTCCTCAAGGTCCTCGCCAGAGGCCACGTGGACGAGGCTGGGGGCCACCGAGGTGATGTCCGCGAGGTCCCCGAGGTCCAGCCTCGGCCAGCTCCGGTCTATGCCCGTCTCGGTGAGGGCCACCTTGACGAAGTCGGCGCCGCCGTCCATGAGTCGGGTCGCGTCTGCGTCTGCGTCGTCGACGAAGGCGCAGATGTCCGAGGGCGCCAGCTCGCAGGGGTGGCTGCCGTCGGTGGTGAGGAAGGGCCCCGCGGCGAGCATGCGAGGGCCGCTGAGCTCGCCGGCGTTCACGCGGTCGCGAAGGGACCAGGTCCACTCGGGGCCGCCGGCGTCCACGACGGCCGTGACCCCCCAGCTGAGGGTGGCGGAGAGGTCCTCTTCCACCGTCGGGCCCACGTCCCAGGCGGCGCCGCCGTAGGAGAGGTGCACGTGGGAGTCGATGAGCCCGGGGATCACCGTCAGGCCGGTGAGCGGGACCACGGTGGCGTCCCCGGTCCAGCTCTCGGTCGGGACCACGTCCCAGATGAGATCGCCCACCAGCACGATGTCCATGTCCTCGCGCACGCCCAGGACATCGACGACGCGCACCCCGCCGAGCACCGTCGAGCCCTCTGGGACCTCGACCGGCTCCGCCTCGGAGTCAGGGGAGGAGTCGGAGTCCCGGCTCTCGTGGACGACCTCGCTGTCATCCGGGGCGGAGCTGTCGTCCGTCGGGCTCGGCGAGTCATCGCTCGGCGAGGTGCATGCGAAGAGGAGCCACATCGGCCACAGCCTACTTGGCATCGGAGGGAGCGTGCATTAGTTGGCCCGCACAGGAGGGCCCTTGGCCAGCGACGACCTGATCGAAATCGAAGGTGTGGTGATCGAGGTTCATCCCGGAGGGACGTTCCTGGTCGAGACGGAAGCCAAGACGAAGGTGCAAGCGCACCTCGCCGGCAAGCTCCGCCGCTTCCGCATCCGCGTCGTCCTCGGCGACCGCGTGACCGTCGCGGTGAGCCCCTACGACCTCTCGAAGGGGCGGATCGTCTTCCGGCACAAGTAGGGAGCCGCAGCCGACGCTGACCCCGCGGGCGATGCAGCCACACTCCCAGCCGCACTCGTCAACCTTGCATTTCTACCATCGTGTAGTAGAAATGCATGGATGATCCCGCGTCGCCTCCTTCACGAGATCCAGCGCGGCTTGGACCGCCAGGCCGCAGTGGTCCTCCTCGGTCCGAGGCAGGTGGGCAAGACCACGCTCGCGCTGAAGATCGCCGAAGAGCGCCAGGCGCTCTACCTCGACCTGGAGCTGGCCTCGGACCGGGCGAAGCTCGCCGACGCCGAGTTCTTCCTTGGCCAACACACCGATGAGTTGGTCATCCTCGACGAGATCCAGCGCGCTCCGGCCTTGTTCGAGACCCTGCGAGGGCTCATCGACCAGGGACGCCGGACCGGCCATGGTCGCGGGCGCTTCCTGCTGTTGGGCTCGGCCTCCCTCGACCTCCTCCGCCAGTCGTCGGAGAGCCTCGCTGGTCGGGTCACGCTCATCGAGTTCGGCCCCCTCGACGTCCTCGAGACGGGCGCGCTCGATGTCCGGAGCCTCTGGCTGCGCGGCGGGTTCCCAGAGAGCTACCTCGCTGACGATGACCGAGACAGCCTGACCTGGCGAAGGGACTTCGTGCGGACCTACCTGGAGCGGGACATCCCCCAGCTCGGCCCGCGCATCCCCGCGGAGACGCTGCGCCGCTTCTGGACGATGCTCGCGCACTCCCAAGGCGCCATGCTGAACATGTCACGCCTGGCCTCGGGGCTCGGTGTGAGCGGCCAGACGGTCGGCCGGTACACCGACCTCCTGGTCGACCTGCTGCTGGTCCGACGGCTCCAGCCGCTACACCGGAACATCGGGAAGCGGCTGGTGAAGTCGCCGAAGGTCTTCGTTCGAGACAGCGGAATCGTGCACGCGCTCCTGGGACTGGAGCACCTGGATGACCTGCTCGGGCACCCGGTGGTCGGTCCGAGCTGGGAGGGATTCGTCATCGAGACCCTGGTCGGACTCGCGCCCGAACCGACCAACGCCAGCTTCTTCCGGACGACGGGCGGCGCCGAGATCGACCTCGTACTGGAGCTGCCAAACCACGAGACCTGGGCGATCGAGGTCAAGTTCGGGCTCGTCCCAAAGGTCTCTCGAGGGTTCCACAATGCCCGAGCGGACATCAGGCCAGACCGCTCCTTCGTCGTCTACGGCGGGGCCGACCGCCTCCCACTGACCCGGGGAGTCGAGGCCATCAGTCTCCAGGAGCTCGCCCGGGAGCTCGTCGGGCTCAAATGAACCGCTGGACTCGATCGTGAGGGCGCTCCACGGCGTTGGTGCATGGCTCCGGTTGACCTGGAGCGGGGGAGCGCGGAAGCTGGACATGCTTTGGAATCTGGAGAGCAGGAGATGGCCGCGAGGACGAAGAGCAAGGTCACGCCGAAGTACAAGACGAAGTATCGGGTGACGAACTGGCCGGCCTACGAGGCGTCTCTCCGGAAGCGAGGCGACGTGACCCTCTGGTTTGATGAAGAGGCCATTCTCGCGTGGAACGCGGCCAAGGGCGGAACCCCAGGTGGTCAGCGGACGTACTCCAACCTGGCCATCCTGACGGCGATGACGCTTCGGACGGTCTTCCGTCTGCCGCTTCGCCAGACCGAAGGCTTCGTGGCGTCGTTGATCGCGCTGATGGGCCTGGAGCTGGACACGCCAGACCACACGACACTCTCCCGGCGTGGACGTGACGTAGAGGTTCCGATGCCCGCGAGGTCCCTTGGTGGGGCGGTCCATCTCGTCATCGACTCGACCGGTCTGAAGATGATGGGCGACGGGGAGTGGCACGCCCACAAGCACAGGACCTCGAACAGGCGGCGCTCGTGGCGCAAGCTGCACCTGGGCGTGGACGAGCAGGGCTTCATTCTCGCCTGGGACCTCACGGGAGCTCGAGTCGACGACAGCCCAATCGGCGTCTCCATGCTCGAGGAACTCGATGTGACCATCAAGCGGTTCACAGCGTACGGAGCCTACGACTCGAGGGCGATCTACCAGGCCGTCGCGAAAGCGGGGACTCCGGACGTGACCGTGGTGGTCCCGCCCAGCAGGAGAGCTGCTGTCGACCCTGCTGCCGTCTGGCCCTGGGACCAGCGGAACGCTGCAATCGAGAGGATCGCGGAGGTGGGCAGACGCCAGTGGAGAAAGGAGTCCGGGGCTCACCGGCAAGCCCGAGCCGAGAACGCCATGTTCCGGTACAAGCGCATCATCGGGGACGGGCTGAGGTCGAGGAGCTTCAATGCCCAGACCAGAGAGGCGATGGTCGCCGTGCGCGTGTTGAACCGGATGACCCAGCTCGGGAAGCCGAGCTCAGTGGCGATCCAGACCTGAATACGAGCGATCCAGACGCACGCACGCCCCCGGAATCGGGTCGTGCAACAACGCCGCGCGCAATCATGGCGGACCTCGACGTCTACCTGGAGCTCTTCCTCGACCAGTTTCCGGACGCACCTCGATCCCAGCCATGATCCTTCTCTTGTTTGCATGCGCCGACGACGAACCGGCCGTTCCGGGCCCCGGCGAGCACCTCTGGCTCGACGACGAGGGCCGCCACGTCATGCACCGGGGCATGAACGTCAACAACACGGCAAAAGGCAGCGAGGACAACCTCCCCGGCCTCGAGGACCACGAGATCGACCTCCTCGTGACCCACGGCGTCACCCTCGTGCGCTACCTCGTCTTCTGGCACGCCCTGGAGCCGGTCGCCGGCGAGTACGACGAGGCCTACGTGCAGCGAGTGGCAGACGACATCGGCCGCTTCACCGACCGGGGACTCTCCGTCCTCGTCGACATGCACCAGGACGTCTACGGCGAGGGCTTCGGACACGCGGGCCTGCCCGCCTGGACCTGCGACCAGGCGCTCTACGACAGCTACGTGCCCCCCACCGGCTCCTGGTACCTGGCCTACGCCCGGGTCGAGGTCCAGGAGTGCTTCGACCGCTTCTGGGCCAGCGAGGAGCTCCAGCAGGCCAACGCCGACGCATGGGCCGAGCTCTCGGTGGTTCTGGCAGAGGACCCCGGCGTCGTGGCCTTCGAGGTCATGAACGAGCCCTTCTGGGGAACGATAGAGGTCGAGCAGTTCGAGGGCGAGGTCCTCCCGGCCTTCTACGCCACGGTGGCGGATGCCCTGCCCGCGGATCGGCCGGTCGTCGTCGAGCCGAGCGTGAGCGCGAACGTGCTCAAGGAGACCTCGCTCGCGCTGCCCGACGGAGACTGGATCCTGGGGCCGCACTACTACCCGCTCTACGCAGAGGAGGGGCTGGGCTTCGACGGGGACTTCGACGAGGAGGAGGCGGACCTGCGCTGGTGGGCAACAGAGGCAGAAGAGCGAGACATCCCCTTGCTGATCGGGGAGTTCGGCATCTTCTCCGACTTCGGCAACGAGGCCGACTACGTGCGCTCGCTGGTGGACGTCATCGCCGAAGAGGGAGGCTCCACCGCCTACTGGTCCTACGACCGCAACGACAGCTGGGCGCCGCTGACCTCTGAGGGCGAGGCGGGAGCCGGCCTGGAGGGCTACGACCGCCCCTGGCTCCACCGCACGCCCGGGCCCTTCGTGGTCGACACGCTGGGCTGGCGGATCACCGGGACCTCGGTGCAGGCGGACATCGAGGTGGTCGTCCCCGGGACCTGCGAGCCCGATGGGGACTGGGACCCCATCCGGCGCGTGCTGTCGATCCCGGCCCCGGCCCCGGGAGAGGAGCTGGTGGTGCTCGTGGACGGCTGCAGCCCCTGAGCTTCGACGTCGTCATCATCGGCTACGGCTACGGGGGCATGCTCCCGGCGCTGAAGCTCGCCCGCGCTGGAGCGAAGGTCGCGCTGATCTAGCGAGGCCGACGCTGGGACTTCGAGGAGTTCCAGCGCACCTACCATCCGGCCTACCTCGAGCAGCTCTACGAGGTGCGGTGGTCCACCGAACTGACCGAGATCTACAGGGGGGCTCGCATCCTCGGCGGCGGCTCGGTGCTCAACGACATGATGCACCAGCGCACCCCGCGCGAGGCCTTCGACTGGGTCGACCCCGACACGATGCGGCGGGCCTGGCCCAGAGAGGTGGACCGCAGGGCCCTGGACCCGCACTACCGGGAGCTGGAAGAGCTGCTCGGAGTCCGCCACCTGAGCTGGGCGGACATCTCGATGATCGGCGGCAGCTTCGCTCGCATGTTCGCCGAGGCAGGCCTGAGCTGCGACCGTGGGCGCTTCAACTTCGGCTGGTGCGGTCGCTGCGGCTTCTGCGAGGCCGGCTGCGACGTGCCCTCCGCCAAGATCACCCTGGTCCACAAGGTGCTGCCGGAGCTCGAAGCCACGGGCAACGCCGAGATCCACGAGCTCACCACAGCCCTTCGCATCACGCGGACCGCTGGAGGCTACGCGGTCGAGGTGGAGCCAGAGGGCCGCTTCGAAGCGCCGAAGGTGATCTGCGCCGCCGGGCCGCTGGGCACCGTGCCGCTGCTGCTGCGCTCCGAGCGCGCCCTTGGTGGACTCCCGGCGACCCTGGGCCGGTGGATCAGCAACACCTGTCCTGAAATCACTCGAACGGCAGCTCCACGACCACTCGAGCGCCGCCGAGGTGACCGTCCTCGAACCAGATGCGGCCACCGTGGGCCCGGATCGAGCGCTGGGCGAGCGGGAGTCCCAAGCCGCTGCCCCGGGTCCGCAGCGTGAAGAAGGGCTCGAAGACACGCTCGCGCAGCTCGGGGTCGAGGCCGGGGCCGTCGTCGTCGATGCTGAGCAGGCAGGTCGTGCCCACGGCTCGCTGGCCCACCTGCACCACCCCGCGCCCGTCCACCGCCTGCCCCGCGTTCAGCAGCAGGTTCAAGAGGACACCGCGGAGCTGCTCGGGGTCGGCGGAGACCGTCGCCTGACCCAGGTCTCGCCGAAGGTCGATCTCGTCGAAGAGGGAGTCCTTCGACGCTTCCTCCAGCACCAGCCGCACCCAGCGCCCGAGGTCGATCGGCCGCCGGGTCGGCGTCTTGGGTCGCGCGAAGTCGAGCAGCTCCGTCAGGGTGTCGTTCAGGCCCCGGATGCGGATGCGGACGTCCCCGACCACGCGCAGCTCACGACTGCCTTCTTCGAGGCGCCCCTCGATGACCTGCAGGGTCGCCGCGATCCCGGCCAGGGGGTTGCGGATCTCATGGGCGATCGCAGCAGCCACCTCGCCCATCTTCACCAGCTCCCGGCGCTCGGCCAGGGCTCTCTCGCTGGCCCTGAGGCGCTCTTGCGTGCGCTGCTGCAGGGTCACGCCGACGGCGGTGGTCCAGACAGCGAAGATGGCGAGACCTCGATTGGCGATGACGATGCCCGGGTCTCCGGCTGGCAGCGAGAGGTAGAAGCCCGTGATGGTCAGCGCCGTGCCGATGAGCGCGAAGACGACGGCGTGGTGGCGATAGGGCGACCAGAAGCCCAACAGGACGGGGACGATGTAGGGCACGCCACCGGCGAAGCCCAGCGGGAAGGCCGTGTCCATGGCCAGGATGAACATCGAGAGCGCGCCGGTGGCGGCCAGCGCCCAGCTCTTGTGGAGCGCCGTAGTGGCAGCCTCGTCGCCCTCTTGGTTGGGCGTGTCCTGGCTCATCGGCCGACCACGACCCAGAGCTAACGAGCCTGCACACGGCGGGAGACCCACCGTGCGCAGGCTGTCGACCCTCAGGGGAGGGCGTTGATGACATCGACCAGGCCGTCTGTGTCGGTCTCGATGAAGTCATCCGCGCTGGCGAACACCGTGACGTGGTTCTCCTCGATGGTCTGTGACTGGATCGCGTAGCTCCAGTCTCCGTCGAGCTCCGTCACGAAGATGACGTGCACCTTGAGACCGATGGGGATGAGCCCGTAGTGCTCGCTGAA
The DNA here is from genome assembly GCA_036012755.1 of Myxococcota bacterium. GTDB lineage: Bacteria > Myxococcota_A > UBA796 > UBA796 > CAJQPC01 > JAAESX01. Next base: position 114,129 of record DASCPX010000193.1, read on the forward strand.
GAGCTCGGTGTCCGAGTCGTAGGTGTCGAACTGGGCGAGGGCGGTGGGCTCGCCGTCGTAGGACAGGTACACGGCACAGTTCTCGTCATCCCAGCCATCGGGGACGTCGACATGGATCGTCGTCTTGGGGCGGGGGTCCGACCACCACTTGTCGATGTTGGTCCAACCGAACTCGCTGGAGAGCATCCAGTACGAGCCCCCGACGCCATCGCCATCGCCTTCGATCCCGAAGCCGTCGCGGTCCTGCTTCTCCTCGACCCACACGACCTCGTCGTCGATGCCGACACCTGCGCCCGCGGGGTCCTCGCCTCGGAACAACACCATCTCCGTGTCGGCTCCGCCGGTGTTCTCGGCCGGAGCCATCAAGAACATCGGGTCTGCCAGCGACAGGGCCTCTCCGTCCTGGGTGGCGCTCACGAAGTGCTCGCCGCCCGACACGAGCTGGGCCATCTCACCGCTGTTGTTCCGACCCACGCTGGGGACGTCGGCCACGAGCATGTTGCCCTTGGCATAGAGCTCGATGAGCTCGATCTCGATGTCACCGGCCACTACGGCGCCATCCTGGTCGAGGAGGCTGTTCGCCGAGAACATCACCGTGGTCCCCTGGGTGCCCTCGACGCTGGAGTACTCCCCGGCGTCGACGGAGAAGGTCTGGACCAATCCGGCCCGCGCCTCGCCGGAGAGAGCGCCGAAGGCCTCTGCGCTCGGCGGCTCCTGGCCCTGCGGCTCACCGGTGTCGCCGGTGTCGCGGGCCGTGTCGCCGGTGTCGCGGGCCGAGTCACCGGTGTCCGCGGACGAGTCGACGCCAGAGTCGCGGGGATCCGGGTCCGCCGGGTCGTCGAGCGGCGGCATGCAGCCCGCCAGGCTGAAGACGACGGCGCCGATGGCCAGGTTGAAGAAGGTCGTGTCGGTCCTCATGAGAGTCTCCTCTTGTTGTGCTGATCGGGCCAGGCGGCTCGCCGGGCTCACTGCTGATCAAGGGGACGCGGACTGGGGAGTTTCACGTCGGGGCCGCGATGGTTCCTGGCGACGCCCCCGGCGGCGGGTCAAATGACGATAGCCACCAGGCCCATGAAGCTCTCCGACGCCATCGTCGCGCCAGACTCCAGCTGGAGTCAGGGTCGCAGCCTCTTCGGGGGGCTGCTGTCTGCCGCGGCGCTCCGCTCCATGCGGGCGCTCGTGCCCGACCGACCGTTGCGCGGCCTGCAAGCGGCCTTCATCGCGCCGGTCTCAGCCCCCTTCGGTCTCGACGCCACCCTGGTCCGCGCGGGCAAGCACCTCTCCCACGCCCGCGCGTCGATCGGCGATGCCTTCTGGGCGCAGGCCACCTTCGGTCACCCAAGGGCCTCTGCCATCTCCCTCTGCCCGGAAGCCGTCGAGCTCCCCGAGGAAGGCAAGGAGCTGCCCTTCCTCGCTGGGGTCACGCCGGAGTTCACCCGCCACTTGCGACACCGGTGGATCTCAGGCGGCCTGCCCTTCTCCTTCTCGGAGCGGTCGTCGTTCTCGGGGACCTGCGCCTTCCGGGACGCCGAGCCAGCCACAGAGGAGCACATCGTCGCCCTGCTGGACTGCTGGCCCTCGCCGGTCCTCCAGATGCTCGACAACGTGACCAACAGCTCGACGGTCAGCTGGACCGTCCAGCGGACCTCTGCGCCGATCGAGGGCGACGCCAGCGACGACTGGTACTTCAGCGCCCGGACCGCTCATGCCGACGAGGGCTACGCAGAGGTCCACGGCACGCTCCACGACCCGCGCGGACGCCTCGTGGCGACGATGCAGCAGTTGGTAGCTGTCTTCGGCTGAGCGATGCTACGGTGCTCTCTTCGGCACCGCGGATGCGACCAGTGATTCTGCTTTCATGCCTCTCCTGCAGCGACTACAGCCTGCAGGGCAAGCAAGACGTGCTCCCTGGCGAACCGGGTGAGTCCGCCGAGCCGCTGCCCGGGCTGGAGGTCTCCCCCCGCAGCCACGACTTCGGCGCGCTGGATGTCGGAGGGAGCTCGGATGTGGCCATCGCCCTTCAGAGCATCGGCGATGTCCCCGTGACCGTGAGCCGCCTGGAGTGGGCGGGCAGCACCGACCTCTTCTACACGCCGCCCGGGGACCTCCCGCTCACCCTGGAGCCCGGCGAGTCAGAGGTCATCGTCGTGAGCTACACGCCGACCGACGAAGGCGCCGACGAGGCCCTGCTGAACGTCATCTCCGACGACCCGGACGACCCCGAGCAGGACGTCGATCTCTCAGGATCCGCCAAGACCTTCGAGGGCTTCTCGACCGGCTGGTACGTCGTCGACGACGGCGTCGCCTACGAGACCACCAGCAACGGCTCCTACGTCGTGGACCATCACGGCGACACCGATCTGTACTGGTACGAGCCCTCCGGCGCCCACGGGCTGCTCGGCTCCTCCGACGCCCAGGCCGACTTCGCCCTGATGAGGGACTACGTCATCGCTCGCGCGGGCTCGCCCTACCCTGCGACCGAGCCCTTCGACTACGACGCCAGCAGCTCGCTGGCCACCTTCGAGTACGCCACCTTCACCTACTTCCTCTGCGACTTCTGGCTCGACGCTGGCGAGGACCCCAGTCTCTACACGATCGCCTCGGGCAGCGTCGACGACGGCATCCAGGTGATGGTCAACGGCGAGATCCTGGGCCACCTGAAGCTCGGCGAGACCGGCGAGTGGCCGCTGTCGAACGCAAACCCCGGCGAGGTCAACACCCTCGTCGTCATCCTCGTCGACGACTCCGCCGTCAACAAGTACATCCACGACCTCGGCTTCTACAAGGACGGGGTCTTCGTACAGTGAAGCTGACGGTCTCGGGAGACAACCTCGCCGAGTCGATGGGCCTGCTCTCCGGCATGGTCCCCACGCCCCTGGTCCACATCACCTTCGGCATGGGCTACGCCCGCGCGGTCGTCGCCGCGACCCGGCTCGGTGTCTTCGACGCGCTGGGACGGGGGG
>DASCPX010000194.1:0-1010 GCA_036012755.1 Myxococcota bacterium
GTGGTGAAATAATAAATGGAAGTGCGCGCACTCCCATTTTGCTATAATTTTTTAAAATATTGCCTCCAATCCCCTTGTATTCATAATTAGATTAGAAAAAAAATTCAATTTATATTGGTAATTAATTGTTTAATTAAGGATTTTTCGACATAATATTTGTAATGAAAACCTTTATATGTATTGATTATCCTATAATAATAGAGGAAATTGTAAAATGTAAGTAAATATTAAGAGTAAATAAATTATAATAATATAAAAGAGATGTATAATTGTTTTCCTTTATATTTAGAGTAAAAAATCCGGTTCATGAGTATTAACCCGAGCGTAGCGAGCGGTGTTGACTAGAAAACTAGTAACTAGAAAACTAGAAAACTAGAAAACTAATAAAATACAGAATCATTTTATTAAAAATAAAATTTACTAGAAACTAGAAACTAGTAACTAGTAACTAGAGAAATATTAGAATTGTTTTATTTGAAAAGTTAATTTTATAATTAAGGAATAATAATAAAAAATCTAATAAATAAGTATAACAATCATCAACTATGTATATAGATTTAAATTCTATTGTAAATTTTCTATTATCTATTAAAAATTTTCCAGCTAGTATAGCAGTATTAGTTCTTCATGTTCTAATTACTATAATTAGTTATAGATCTGATAAAAGAAATAAAAAACAAAAACCATTTTACTCATATATACTCTCATTATTATATTCAATCTTATGGGTATATATAAATATATATTTTGAACCAAATGGAGTAATTACCTTTTTTAGATATTCAAATTTAGTAGGTTTAGTATTATATTTAATACTTTCATTAATAATCCCAGATACTTTAAAGAAATACATATGAATTTCGACTTAAATAAAAAGATTTAAATGAGACAAGATTTCAAAGGCATTTCAGTAATATCTTTGATAATATTACTACTATGAGTAATTTCATCTTGATAACAATAAGAACAACTAATTTTATTTGAAACTATTTTAAAATTCTTATTAGGTA
>DASCPX010000195.1:0-2006 GCA_036012755.1 Myxococcota bacterium
CTCGGTCCGGCAGCACATCTACGAGGTAGACCCGGCCCAGATGGAACTCATTCTCCAGGCTACCCGCCGAGTACCGCGGCTCCCCAATCAGCAACTCCCCGTCCCCTTCCCCGTTGAAGTCGGGGACGGCCGCCACGGAGTGGCCGAACCCGGCCCCCTCGGAACCTGTCAACAACTTTGAGACACGCGGCGCTGGGAATTAGTGAACATGTTGGGGGCTCTGCCCCCGACCCCCCGAGGTTTGGCGCTTGTGCACGATCCGGATGGGATCTTCCGGGGTGGACTTGACCCTGGTAGCTTCGCCCGGCCGGCACGGAGGACAGGGCTCTGGTGAGGACCAACCCGAGCGCCGCGCCGGCCACGAATACGGATGGGGTCGGGCCTTCGGGTCCGGCCTCTTCTCGTTGACGATGCCGGCTTCATGCTCGGGCCTCCGGTGGTGGGGGACTGTGCATGCCGTCCGCAAGCACCGCCTCTGTGACCTCGGGGACCGCGGCGTCCGCTGGCGGCGGCGGGTTGATCCAGACGGCCTCGGGGAGCGGCCGTACCTTCGGCGCCCCACGCGGGAAGCGCTCGGGGTGGGCCGCGAAGGCGGCGTCGAGCGCGGTCTGGCGCTTGGCGAGGACCTCGTCGGCGCGGCCCTCGTGGACGATCAGCGGCGTCAGCATGGCGATGCCGCTGTGCCGATGTTCACCGTTGTACCAGGGGAAGAACTCGCGGCAGTGGGACCGTGCGTGTTCGTAACCGCCGAACCGTTCGGGGAAGGTCGGCCCGTACTTGAGCGTCTTGAACTGCGCCTCGCTGAACGGGTTGTCGTCGCTGATGTGCGGCCTGCTCAGCGACCGCGTCACGCCCAGGTCCGATAGCAGTTGCGCCGTGCACTTCGCCGTCATCGGCGAACCGCGGTCGGAGTGCAGCATCAGCGTGCCGGGCTGTACCCCGTGTCGGGCGCAGGACTCGGTGATGAGCACACCGGCGAGGTTCGCGTTCTCGCGGTCGGCGAGCATCCAGCCCACCACCAGCCGCGAGAAGATGTCCATCAGCACGTACAGGTAGAAGTACACGCCCTTGCAGGGGCCCCTCAGCTTCGTGATGTCCCACGACCACACCTCGTTCGGCGCACGCGCCACCAGCTCCGGCTTCTTGTACTTCGGGTGCCGCCGCTGACGGCGCCGCTCCTGCACCGCCTTGTGCGCCTCGAGGATGCGGTACATCGTCCGCGGCGAGCAGAGGAAGGTGTCCTCGTCCAGCAGCGTCGCGTAGACCTCTTCGGGCGCGCGGTCCACGAACCGCTCCTCCGTCAGCGTCGCGAGCACGGTGGCGACCTCGCTGTCGCTCAGCGCGCGGTGGGACTTCGGCCGGGGCTGACGGGGCTTCTCGGGCTGCTGGTGTCGGTACCAGGTCGCCCGGGGGACGCCGAGGGCGGCGCAAGCCCCCTCGACGCCCACCTCCTGGGCGAGCCCGGGAACCGCCTCCATCAGGACCGCTCGTCCTTCTGGAGTTGCCCCAGCAGCCCGGCAAGTTTTCCCTGCACGTCGATCACCACCTCCGCCTTGCGCAGGCCCTCGCGAAGCCGGGCGTTCTCGCGCTCGAGCTCCCGCACCCTGCGGTCCAGCGGGTTGCGCTCCTTCGGCTTGCGGCCGCGCTTCTTCGAAAGTGCCGTCAGCGCGCCGCTCTTGCGAGCCCGACGCCACTCCGTCAGCAGCGAGCTGTACAGGCCCTCCCGGCGCAGGATGAGACCGATCTCGCCTGGGTCGGCGCGGTCGACCTCCTCCAGGATCCGCAGCTTGTACGCTGCCGTGAACGTCCGCCGACTGGGCTTCGCTGGGACCTCCGGATCCACAGGCTCACGCTGCGGCAACGCCGCGATGTTGTTCTCGTTCTTCATGTCGTCTCTGCCTCTCGCCACCCTCTCTAATTACAGGGAGGCCGAGTGTCTCGCTCACGTTGGCAGATAGGGCTGGTAGGTTGTACGAGGCAGTCTCAAGCGGCGATTGATGGAAATT
>DASCPX010000196.1:0-9753 GCA_036012755.1 Myxococcota bacterium
GGCCGGGTTGTCCCGGGTAGCGGAGCGCGACCTCGAGCGCTCCGGTGCGAGTCCGAGGTCGTCTCGCAGCCCTTCCGCGCGAGTCCAGATCCACTTCGCTCTGTCGCCGATCAACGTCAGCTCCTCGGCCTGGTGCTCCCCCAGCCGGCGGAGGTGGTAGCGAAGCAGCTCGAAGACGGCGTTGGCGTCGCCCAGCGTGCCATCGATCACGCTGGGCACCGTGCGGTCTCGCTTGCCCTCCGCGTCGAGCACGTAGATCGTGAGCACCTTCGGCTCCGCCCGGTCTGGAGGACCACTCGGTCTCGAAGTGCTTGCGCCCGCCCTTCCTGGGGCGTCCAGGGACTCGGCGACGGATGTTGGTGCGCCCAGCGTCCACGGCAGCCACGACCCGGCGCCCTGCGAACTCTCCGTGGTCGTTGCCAGCCTTCTGTCCTCGAATCGCGGCCCCTCGAGCCCGGAGCGCCGTGCCGGACACGTCCTAGGTCACGCGGAGGCACATCTCGTGACCGAGGTCCACACCGGCCGCACGCATCAGCTCACGAGCGGAGCTCACCGGGCTGGCCTCCGAGACCGAGCGGCTGACGAAGAGCCGCAGCGGGGGCGTCGTCCGCCCCGTGATCCCCAGATGGTCGAGCACCGGGTAGACACCGGTCCCCTGCGCACCACGACCGCTGAGCGGCTCGTCGCTCCCCCACTCGATCCGGAATCCGGAACCAGTGGGGAGTTCCGGGACCGCGGACAGGTACCAGTACGTATCGGTCACCTTCGCGTGGCGGAGGTACGTCGAGAGCGCCAGCATCTTGCGACCGACATCGGCCCCGTCCTCGTACCGGCGCAGGAGCCGGCGAACGCCAAATGTGTGTCGCAGCTCATGAATCCGAGGCCGTGGCGAGGCAGCGAGAGCCGGGGTCACTCCACTTCTCGCTATGCGCGCAACTGTTCCACGATCACAAACCTCAGCCACGCCTCCAGGCGGGCCTGGTTCGCGTAGATGCGGTGCTCCCCGAGGGCGTGGTGGCGGCGGTGGTGCACCGAGCCATCGACGGTGGTCGGCGTCATCGAGTCCGAGAAGTTGTTCAGATCGTCCTCGAAGGTGTCGTAGGCCGACGTGCGCTCCAGAATGCCTTCCAGCAGACGCGCGGCTGCGGCGTGGAGGTCGGGGAGGCGACGGAAGCCGCGGATGCGGGCGTCGCCGTCGGTCCCGAAGTTCGAGGCCATCGGGATGACGTCCTCGTAGAGAGGCCCGCGGACCTTCTTCATCTTGGCGCCGTGATGGACCAGCCAGGGGCGGTCGCTCATCCCGCGACGCACGATGGCGTGAGCCGAGGCCGCGTTCCGCGCCTGCGCGAGGCCGGCCAGCTCGCCCGAGTCGTCCAGCAGTGGGTCGATCAGCAGGCAGCGGCAGTGCGTGCGGTCGCCCACCACCCGGCGAACCCACATCGGGATGTCGACGAGCGACGCCCTGGACGTGCCGGAGTGGGTCTGGACCACGTTGAGGAAGCGGACCGTGCGGTACTCCCCCTCGATGGCCTCGGTGTAGAGCGCGCCGATGCGCTTGCAGATGGCCACCTGTTCGAGCGAGATGCGCGCCCGTCCCTTGGCCGGCAGCCCGCCGTTGCCGCTGCCGGTCTCGGTCGCCCGCGCCACGAAGCGCGCCCAGTCCTCCTTCGTCCAGTAGGGGAAGGCCTCCAGGTTCGCGGCGAGCGTGTGCTGGAGCTTCTCGTCGTTGGGCAACACGATGTGGTTGTCGGAGAGCTTCCCCGACAACCCCAGGCGCTCCGCCTTCTCGCACGCGACGGTCACCACGCCGACGTGCGCGGGCGGACGTCCACCGCGGCGGACGAGCATGCGCCGCCAGGCTGGCCCGAGGATGTCCTTGATGGTCGTCGTGCCCGCGGCGAACACGATGTAGTAGGTGTCGTCCTGATCAGCGAGTCGCATGGTCTTCTCCTGCGTCTCCGTACGGAGCAGCTCTGTCCTCGACGACGCCCTGGACGATCTCGAGCGCGGCCGCGCCCCAGGAACTCCCGGCATCCGGGACGATGACGGCGATGACGATGCGCTCGCCCCCGACGTCGGTGATGGCTAGCGCCGACTTGTTTGACGCCCGACCCTTCTGGTTGGCGGTTCCGGTCTTGACCCAGGTCTTCTCCCGGAGGCCCTCGTCCATGTCCTCCCAGGCCCTCCACGCCGTGCCATCCTCGTCGACGTCCTGCATGGCGCCCAGCACGCCGGCCGCGGCCTCACGCGTGAAGATCGGGTAAGCGATACCTCCCGGTCGATCGCTGCGACCGTCCGCGTGACGGACCTCCTCGAGCAAGGTCGGCGTCCAGAGGAAGCCACCGTTCGCGAGGGGAACCGCCAGGCTCGCGAGCCCGAGGGCCGAGAGCCGCACAAACTGCCCCTGGCCGACCTTGGCCGCATCGCTCGAGGTCGGCGTCCGCGTCCACAACCCGATCCTCCCGGTCAGCGCGTCCAGGCCATTGCTCCGGCGGAGCAGCTGCGCGTCGAGGTCGTCGTCGAGGCCCTCGAAGAGGTCCACGCGGTCCCCGACACTGACCCGAGCGAAGGCGTCCTCGAGGCGCTTCGGCCCGAGCTGGGCGGCGACGTAGCAGGCGGGCACGTTCTCGGAGTGCACGATGGCCTTGACCAGCTCGAAGCGGCCCGAGGTCACGCGTCCGCCGCTGCGGGCGGGCAGGTTGTGGCAGTCCGCGATGTTCGCGCCGTCCACCCGCTCGAGGACACCCGTGGTGTCGCGTGGGATGCGACCGTCGGAGCCGACGATCCAGAGCCCGCCCCCGATGGCCTCGATACGCTCGAAGGTGCTCCAGTGCAGGGCGTAGAGGAAGGGCTTCACCGTGCTGCCGACGAGGTAGACGTCGCCGAGCGCCCGGACACGCCCCATGGGCTGCCACGTCGGGAGCTCGGTGCCGTCGCTGCCCGTTCCACTCCAGGAAGGGAAGTCGACCGTCCCATCGGGATGGCCAACCGCCGTGACCGCCGCCCGGATCTCTCCCCGATCACCGAGGACGACCGCGTTGACCACCGACGCCACACCCCGACGCCGAGCGACCTCGAGGGCCGCCTCTGCCGCGTGCTCCGCCACCGAAGCCTGGATCTCCAGGTCGATGGTCAGGACGATGTCGGCCCCCGGAGGACGCGGCTCGGCGCGCCAGCGGCGAGCGCTCTCCTCGAAGAAGTCGACGCTCTCCAGCCCGCCGAGGACGCGGTGCGCGCTCCGCTCGAGCCCGCTGTACGAGCCACCACCCGCGTACGTCCCGACGAGCCCCACGAGCGAGGGGTGCTTCAGGGTCCGCGAGTCCGGCTCATGGAGGTCGGTGCCCATGCGGTCATAGACGTGCCCGCGGCGACGACGCTCCTCGGGGTGACGAACCGAGGACGTCAGCCGCGACTCGCGCTTGACGACACCGAGGACGGCGCCGTCGCGCACGGCCCAATCGGAGATCGTCCCCGCGTCGACGCACTCGAGCGCGCCGCTGCGAGGGTCCCGACGAAAGGCCGTGCAGGCGTCGAGGTCGACGAAGGCCTCGTCGTAGAGGAGCCCGGCGAGCTGCGCGAGCTCCTGCTCCCCGGCGGGTAGTCCGGCGCCGTCGGGCCGAGGACCTCGAGCGATGTGTCCGTCGTCCTCGACCAGGCCACCGTACTGGCCGAGGAGAGCCGCCATCGCGGTCCCCGTCTCGTGCCAGATCTGGGTCGGTGAGAGGCGCGAGCCGAGGTCTCGACCGCCGAGCAACAGCCCGCCTTCGGGCACGCTCCACGCCGGACCGTTCCACGCGAGCTGCAGACCGTCGACTCCGACGACCTCGAATTGGTAGGAGCCGGGCCCACGCGAGGCGCCCCGGTCGACGCCGACCACGACCGTCTGTCCGCGGTGGAGCTCGCAGACCTCGTCGGGTGCGGCGGACCGACAGGCGACCAAGCCATCCTCGTCGAGGACCGAGATGTCACCGCCGGTGGCAGCCGCCCGCACGTTCGGACCCCGGCTCCATCCGAAGACCAGCTCCCTCCAGCGCGTGGTGGTCCACTCTTCGATCCAGACCGTGTTCGAGACCGGCAACCCGCCGACGAACGAGGGCGGGCTGAAGCGCCCCGCCGAACCGAGGGTGGCGCCGTCGAGCAGATCTCCCGCATCGAAGTTCAGACCGGTGACCTGGACCACGCCTCCCTCGGCCTCGAGGATGAGGGGTCCGCTGTGGACGGGCCCGTCGAAGGCCCGGTCCGAGATGAATGTCGCGACCACGAGGCTGCCGTCCTCGCCCCGCTCGACGCGAAGTCGGCTCACGCCCTCAGCTGGGAGCACGACCGGCTCGGCGGTGTCCAGGCGGCGCCAGCCGACGAGCACGAGCAGCACCATACCCGCGGCGCACAGGGCGCCGAGAGGCTGGGCGAGGGTCCGGCGGAAAGCACCACGCCGGGGCTCGTCCGAGGAACCGACCGACGCGAGCGCGAGCCAGCCGAAGGCCGGCAGGGCCCAGATGAAGTGGTTCAGACCGGGGACGATGAACCCGAGGGTGACGCCCGAAAGGGCAGCGATTCGGAAGGCGCCCGCGGCGAGGACCAGGACGCCGCCGGTCACCATGACGCCCCAGGTTGTGGCGAAGACGGCGAAGAGGTCGGCGCGGGTGTGCTGCTTGTGGAAGGCCTGCTGGCGGGCACACTCGAGAGCCGCGATGCCGGGCAGCGCTGCGGCGACGACGATGCCGAGACCGGGCAGCCCGAAGATGCGCAGGAACAGGTGTGGCGCCATGTCCGTGCCCCAGTGAGAGACCGCGAACCACGCCCCCGGCTCACGGAGCCCGAGGCCCCAGAAGCCAAAGTCGCCGATGTCTTCGGCCGAGGGGACCTGGAAGCTGGCGAGGTCCGAGGCGCTCAAGAGCGGGCTCCAGCGCTCACGCAGCTCGCCGGACCCCTCCCACAACAGGGGAGACGCCGTCGAGGCGAAGGCCAGGGCCAGCACGACGACGACCGCCCCGGCCCACAGCCCGACCATCAGGCGGCGGTCACCGGGTCGGACGAAGCGGGCGACCGGCCAGGCCAGGAAGACCAGCATCGTGAGGCCGGTCTCGCGCTGGGCGAGGAGGACGCCCATGAGGAGCACGACCGCCAGGTCCGCGAGCCAGATGCGCTTGCTGTGACGGTGCAACAGCACAGCGGCTGCGAGGGGGAGGAGCACGTAGGCCGCGGTCATCGGGAGGAAGCCCGAACCGACCGCGTCGCCTTCGCCCTTCTGCCGCAGCCAGCCCGTCCGCGTGAACTCGTAGCCGAGGAACTCGGAGCCGGCGTTCCACACGAAGACGACGCCGAGACCGACCACGCCGAGCAGGAAGACGAAGACGAGGACTCGGGCCCAGGGGGTGTCCGCGTGGGCCGTGATGCGCTGAACCAGGGCGAAGCCCTTGCGCCCGAAGACAAAGCCGAGGCCGCCGACGAGGGCAGCGAAGAGAGCGTGGACCGGCGACCCTGAGAGGAGCAACAGCGGCAGCGCGCCACAGGCCACCGTGGCCGCGGCCTGCCAGCGGGGGGTCTTGGAGTTCTTTCCGGAGACGAGCCCACCGAGGAAAGCCATGGCGACGCCGAGCCGAGCGAGGTGCCCGCTCCGTCCCGCGACAGCGCCTGCTCCTCCGGCGGCCAGGTTCTGAATCTGCTCGACGAGACCGGGCGCAGCGACGCCGTCGGCCAGGTAGCTGGCGCCGCCGAAGGCCACCGCGGCGTAGGGGACGATGGTCATGACGCAGCCACACAGCAGGCACGCGAGAACCCAGGTCGCCTTCTTCGGGACCACGCACAGCCAGACGAAGAAGGACACGCCGGTCGCAGCGAGCGTCCAGCGGGGGGCGTCGCCGAAGAGCGGGCCGCTGGCCGCGACGAAGTTGTCCCCACCATCTGGCAGCAGGAGCGCCGCCTCGATCATGAGGAGCATGGTGACGGCGCCGCCGGCGAGCGCGAGCCACCGGCGCTTGTCGCCCTGGAAGGCGGCAGCGAGGAGGAGCAACGCGGGGGCCAGAGCCACCCAGAGTTCGGCCCAGAGATCCGATCTCACGATGCCTCCAGGGCCCCGCTGTGGGGACCGAACGAGAACTCGACGCGACCGTCGAGGGGAAAGAGGTCGCCCTTGTCGAGCGAGACGCCGTTCACCAGCAGCGCGCGCTGGGCGCGGAGCAGGGTGTCGAAGCCGTCGGCCTCGAGCAGCGCGGCGATGTTCTGGATGTTCGGGTCCGTCCATGTCTCCAGCCCGATCCGGATCGCCCGATGCCGTCGGACGTCCGGGCCGCCGTGGACGAAGACCTGGGTCAGCCGTCGAGCCAGGACCGCCCGCGCCGGCAGGACGGTCCCCGCGAAGCACTCGACCTCGCCCGGCCCGAAGCGGACCTGTGAACCGGCCGGAATCCAGAGCGGGCCATGGCGCGTTTCCAGGCACTTCTGCGCGTCAGACTCGTTGCAGACGAGGACACCCCCGGCGCTCCTGTCGAGCACGAGGCCGTCGTCTTCCAGGCGGGCGCTTCTTCGGGCCGCCTTGGCTCGGGGCGCGCGAACGCGACCCTCGTGGTCGCCGAAGCGCAGCACGTCGCCAGCGCGGAGCTCGAAGCGTCCAGACAGCGTCTGGGCCTCGCCGTCCCGCCTGACCTCGAGCTCGCCGCCGACCAGGCTGACCGCCAGCCCAGAGGACAGGGCCTCGACGAGGAAGAGGCGGCCGTCGAGGCGCAGGCAGCCGCGGTCGTCCATAGAAGCCAGCGCCAGCCGCTCGGACCCGAGCGTGATCTCCCAACGGCTGCCAGCGACCTCGTCGACCTGAACAGCCGTGGGCTTGGAGCGCATCGGGCCCTGGACCCAACAGCGCGGGGCTCGGCCCGCGTCGTCGAGGACCTCGACCCGAAGCCCGGCAGCGTCGACACCGCGGACGGCTTCGTGCCGCACGATCTCCTGGAAGCGCCCCCAGGCCTCGGCCGCGAAGGGGACGGGCTGGAAGTCGTCCGGCAGCCTCCAGAGCGGGATGACCACCAGGACCTCGCCCGGCGAGATGCGGTGGTACCGCTCCCCGCCGGGCGCATCGACCGGCTCGGCGAAGTCCCCGAGCCCACGCCACAGCATCTTGGCGAGCGCAGGCGCGTCGATGGCGAACCAGGACATCACTTCGCGACCGCCTCGGTGGGCTCGTCTCGGACGTCCTCGTCTTCTTCCTCGTCTTCGTCCTCGTCCTCGTCGAAGTGCAGATCGAGCACGCCGGCGGCCAGGAGGACCTCGGCACGCACACCCCGGTCACCGCGCGGATCGAAGAGCTTGACGACCTCGTCGATGCTGTACCCGAGGTTCAAGTAGCGGCGGAACTCGAGCTGGCGCTGAGCGGGCGGAAGGACTTCGACGAGGTGCTCGGACACGTCGAAGCGCAGCGTCTCCTCTCCGCTCGGGTAGAACGCGTCGAAGGCCGCAGCGTGCATCCACACGTCCACGAGGTGGTCGTGTGCGTTGGCGTGGGACTGACACGCACGGGCGCGCACCAGGACGACCGCGGCATCCCCGAGAGGGGCCCCCTCGACGACCACCACCCGCTTGGGCGCGATCCCCCGACCGATCAGCGCGCTTCGGAGGCGCTCCGCCACCTCGGCGTGGCCCTCGGCGACCTCGATGTTGGCGAGGTCCGCGCCCTGGAGTAGCTCGGAAGGCGCGGTCTGAAAGGGGTAGAAGACCTGCATCTCGGTGACGGCCTGAGCCAACGCGCCGTCGGCCCGTTCGGATCCATGGGCGCTGCGCAAGACCTCGAAGACATCATCTCGGGGCAGCATCGTGGCGAGCCGCTCGGCGACGAACTCCTCGATGACCGCGCGGACCGCCGGATCGCTGCCGAGGAGCTCCGGTGCGTCGAGGTAGCCGCCATCCTCGAGCCAAGCCGTCAGTCCCCGGGTCGTGCTTCGCCCCAGGATCCGCCTAGCCGTTCGCTCGTCGTCGAGGGACAGGTCGGTGGGGAGCCTGTGCCGGAGCGCCTCGGGACGCTTCACGTCGAGCGCCTTGGCAACCCGTGAAATGCGCTCCAGGGCCGCTTTGAGGTTGGCGGCGTGTTCCTCGCGCCTCTTGGCGACCTTGGTGAGCTGCCCCGCCACGGCGTCCAGCAGCGAGGAGTTCGCGGCCTTCTCCGCAAAGGCCCGCAGGAGCTCGCGGTCCTTCTGGGTGAGGAGAGCTTTGGCGACGACCTGGGGCTGGGCACCGCCGGCCTCGAGCCAACGCTTCGCCTTCTCGAAGCCGCTCGTCCTGCCCTGACGACGGGCGACCTGGGCCGAGCCGCGGTGCAGCCGCTTCTCGATGCGCTCGGCGAGTTCGCCCGCGTCGAGGGCCATCGTCGAGGCGACCTGGCGGCACTCCGTGGCCGTCGCCCGGAGCGCCTCGGGGCCTTCCTCGCGAGCCTCGGCGATCTCCAAGAGTAAGCCGCCGGAGCGCTCGAGGAGGAACCCGCGGGTACGCGCGAACTCGGCCACGACGCCGTTCGAGACCTTCGCGGGCGAGGTGCCCCCGAAGGCCTGGATGTTGGGGACGACGATCGCGGCGTAGTCGGAGTGCGCCTGGATGTCGTCGAGGATTGCTTTGTGATTCACGAGAACTCCCTGTGGAGCCCACTACGGAACGGCTCCGGTGAGCTCATGCGTCGTCCAGACGGACCAGCTCGGTTCCGTCTGCGGTCGCCACGATGTCGCCGTCCTCGACCCAACCGACCGAACCGGAAGAGACCAGCCGGTCGACCTGACCGCGGATGACGAGGGTGTCGAAAGGATTGAGGGGCTTCAGCTGCACGTCGCCGTCGACGAGCCGCAGCAGCAGGCCGCCGGTGGGGAAGTCGGACCAGTCCGCGCCAAAGGCGTCGGCGCGGGGACCGACCGGCGTCCAGTCCTCCTCGCGGAGGGTGATGCACTTGCTGTCGTCGTCGCGCCACAAGGGCGTGACCTGGAGCTCGATGTCGCGGGTGGCCGAGGCCTCGATGACGCGGCGCCGGTGGTCTTCCTCGAGGCGGTCGGCGCGCTCGTCGAGGGCCTGGGCCACCCGGTAGCGCTTCCTCCATCCGAAGAAGATCAGGCCGACGCCGAGCGTGCCCGCACCGAACCAGCCCCAGGGCAGCTCGGCGATGGCGGCGCCGACGTCGACGTCGACAGGCCCGCTCGTCTCGACCAGATCGGCCGGAAGCGCGGCTTGGACCGCGGTCCCAAGGACATCGGCTCCAGGGGTGTTCCAGGTGACCAGAGTGAAGCGCTCGTCGAGCTCGGCCACACCCGCGCTGGGGTGGACCTCGGCTTCGGGGTGGCCGTCGAGAATCCACAACACGGGCACTCCGTCCACGAAGCGGGGAGCGGGCGAGCGCCAGTCGATGTCCGTCAGGCCGGCCTCGTCGCGGCGACTCCTGGAGCGGTTGACCGGATCGCTGCCCTCGCCATCGGTGACGATGACCACCAGGGACTCGGCGGCGCCGCCCGCGTCGACCTCGACGAAGACCGGCGAATAGAACGTGTACAGGCCCGAAGGCTGTCCGAGCAGCCCGGAGACCCGGGCACCGAGTCCTCCGAGCTCCAAGTCGAGGACGACGTCCTCGACCTCGTAGACAGGGGTGACGTCGCCGGCGAAAGCGTAGACGCTGAGAGCGTCTCCAGCTTCGAGTTCCGCGACGACCTCGTCGACGATACGGGGGACCTCTTCGCGGGTCGAGTCCGCGGAGAGCGAGTTGTCCACGAACAAGTAGGCGTGCACGGGGGG
>DASCPX010000197.1:0-1656 GCA_036012755.1 Myxococcota bacterium
TGTCCTCGGGCACCGAGCTGTCGATCGGCTCGGTCTCGTCAGGGAGATCGACCGATCCACCGGTGCAGGCCAAGAGCCAGATCATGGGCTCAACAGGTACACGGCGCCCTGGCCGTCGTCCGCCGCGGGATCACCGACCAGCAGGTCGTCGTCGCCGTCCCCATCAACGTCACCGAAGTTGCGAAGTTCTACATCCGACGTGTTCGTGGGGTGGTCCCCCATCCACGCGATCTCAGCGTCCGCCGGACGTGCCATGCCCGCGTCGAGGACCGCCTGGGCGTCGAAGAGGAAGATGCCCGTCTCCCAGCCGTCGCTGTCCTCGGACCAGGTGCCGGCGAGCACCAGGTTCTGGCTGTCCGGACCGGTCGCTCCCGAGAGCGCGACCAGCGGGGTCGTGACAAGGTCCATGGTCCAGGGCCCGCCTTCGCCAGGCTCGCGGGATTCGATCGTGGCGAGGGCCTGGCTCGGGAAGGTGTACGAGGCGTATCCGCCCATGACGTCGGCGCCGGAGAAGATGCCGACCCGGCCGTTGTGGTTGACCGCGATCTCCTGGGCGTCGTCGCCGTCGAGGTCTCCGAGCATCGCGAAGCCCTTCCTCAGGTAGTGGTCGTCGTCGCCCATGATGCGCGGGCAGGCCGCGATCTCCAGCGTGGAGTCGCGTCTGGCCAGCGCCGTACCCTCGTGGAAGCACATGCGCCCGTTGCCGCTGTTCTGCACCTGGGAGACGACCAGCTCGTCGTAGCCGTCCCCGTCGAGGTCCCCAGCGCCGTTGAATATCCCCAACAACGTGCTGCTCTCCGTGCCCAGGATGCGCGTGCGAGAAGGGGCGTTCGTCTCCCAGTCGAAGAAGACGTAGACCGCCCCGTAGAGCCAGCCGGCCTCGCTGTCGTAGGGGGCCCCGATGGAGAGATCCATCTTGCCGTCTCCGTCGAAGTCGCCCTCGGCGTCGAAGTCGTACTGGCCGAAGCTACTGCTGTCCCCGGTGGAGGTGACCCTCCACAGGTCCTCGGGCTCCTCGCCGAAGGAGCTCGAGGCGTGGAGCGTCATCGTGCCCTGGTCAGACCCGTTGACGCCGACCACCTCCATCTGCCCGTCGCCGTCGATGTCCGGGACCAGCACCGCGCTGCCAAAGGCCCCCCCGTACGTGAAGACGTGGGCCGCCTCGCTCATCACGTAGTCGCCCGCCAGTCCCGCTCCGGAGAACAGGTTCGCCCCCTCGGCGATCCCGGTGTACGAGAGCAGCACGTCGTGGACCCCGTCGGCGTCCTGGTCGCCGACCTTGACGAAGGCTCCGATCTGCATGTCCTGGTCATCGGACGTGATGGAGAAGACCTTCTCGTCGTCGAGCTCCCGCCTCTCGAAGGTCGGAACCGGCTCGCAGCCCTCGGCGGCCTCGTCGATCTCCCCGTCGCAGTCGTTGTCGAAGCCGTCGCCGCACTCCTCCTCGATGTCGGGCCCGATCTCGAAGTCGCCGTCGTCGCAGTCTCCGCCCACGATCACCGCGCCGACCACGGGCTCGCAGGACTCGACTGGGTTGTTCTCGTCCCCGTGGCCGTCGCCGTCGGTGTCCATGTACCAGGTCGTCGACTCGCAGCCCGTGTCCTCGGGCACCGAGCTGTCGATCGGCTCGGTCTCGTCAGGGAGATCGACCGATCC
>DASCPX010000198.1:0-93348 GCA_036012755.1 Myxococcota bacterium
CGAAGCGGAACAGGAAGCGCTGGTCCAGGGCGCCGAAGAGCGCCAGCCCGTGCTCGGCGGACCATGTCCCGTCACCTTCGTCGCGCCACTGCACCTCGCCGCGAGCAGCCGCTGGCCACATGCCGCTGATGGTGGCCTCGCCGAGAGGCTCGGCGCGGATCCAGACCTGGCCGCCCTAGCCCTCGAAGACCGGGTGCTCGTAGTAGGTGCCAGGTCCCACGAGCAGCAGGCCCCCAGCGGAGAGCAGCTCGGCGCCGCGGGTGATGCTGGCCACAGCCAGATCCGGGGTGGAGCCGTCGTTGTCGTCGTGACCGCTGGTGCCATCCACGTACCAGGTGGCTGCGAGAGCGGATCCTAGCAAGAACATCTATCCCTCAGTTCATGACGCAGTAGTGCGTACACCACATGATCTCGAGACTGCGCTGCTCCAGCAAGCCCTCCTCGCCGGTGAACTCCAGGAGCATCGGGGCACTGAAGCACTCCTTGGCCGAGGCCGAGGAGCTGTGTTCGTCGCAGCGGTGCTCGAGCCGGAACGACCAGGAGTGGGACTCCCCCGGCTCAACAGAGAGGTAGGCATCGCTGTCGCTGGCGTCCGCCTCGAAGCAGTCCTCCTCTTCGGCGACGAGGGTGAGCCGGTCATCGCTGACCTCCGCGCTCATCGTCCAGGGCAACAGGCCGACGTTGGAGATGGCTCCCAGCGCTTGGCAGGACGTGGCGCCCTCCGCGACGCTCCAGCTGTGGTCTCCGATCTCGCAGGGGTCCGCGCCGGCGGACTGGCATCCGCTGATGTGCGCGTAGGTACCGTCCCAGCCGGCCTCCGCGGGGTTCACCTCGTCGGCGTCACAGCTGCCGTCGAAGCCCTCGGCGTCGAACTGGTAGGACAGCGAGCCGGTCTGCCCCTCCCAGGTGCCGGTGATGGCGACCGTGTGCTCCCCCGACCGGGCGGGGCTGCAGTACACGAGCGTGTAGTAGCTGCTGGCCTGGGCGACGACGGCATTGGCGATCTCGGAGAAGGCCTCGTTGATCTCCGCTGTGTCCTGGGCGAAGGCCTGGCCGTCCTTGCCGATGCTCGTGAGGAAGTCCTCGTCGATCTCGCCGCCGAGTCCGACCGAGAAGACGTTGTGCGAGGTCCCGTTCACGGCGGCGATGGCCTCTGAGTCGGTGGCGCGAGTGGCGCGATCGGTGCCATCGGTGAAGACGACCAGGGAGCTCGCCGAGATCAACAACGCCGTGTCCGTGCGGTCGTCCAAGAGCTCGATCCCCGCCAGGATCGCCCCGTTGAGGTTCGTGCTCGAGTCGCAGTCGTCTGCCTCGCAGAAGCCGGAGAGCCCGTCGATGCCACCTTGGAGGACATCTGTGTCCGTCGTGAAGTCGACGACCTGGATGATCTCCTCGCGCCCGTCGAAGCCGTAGATGGCGGTGGGGATGTCCGCTCCCAGGCGGTCGACGTAGACCTCTGCAGCGTCCTGGAGTGCCGAGAGGTTGCCGGACTCGAGGATCGAACCCGACAGGTCGAGCAACAACAGCGAGCTCAGCTCGTAGGCCATCTCGGGGTTGAGGATGGTCTGCTGGCTCTCGTAGGTCGAGACCAGCTCGCCGTCTTCGTGGATCTCGAAGTCGCCAGAGGTCATGCCTGTCGCTGGCGTCCCGTCTTCGCAGGTGGCCGAGAAGTTGACGACGATCGCCCCGTCCGGCGTCGTTCCCGCCTCGATCAGGTCGAGGTCGAGGTCCCTGGGAGCGCAGCCTCCGAGCAACACGGTGAACACCAGACCCATCGCGACCTCCAACGGGATTGTGCACGAAGTAGCATCGCCCATGCCGGTGTTCCCACTCGCCCCCGAGCACGAGCCCGCGCTGGAGGACTTCCTCGCCGACTTCGACGCAGCGGGGGAGCGCGAGGTGCCCGCCTTCTTTCCAGATCGCGCCTGGCCCCACGCCGAAAAGGTCGAGAAGCTCGCTGCGTGGGCCCGCGGCGAGGGGATCGAGGAGGGCTGGGTGCCCTGCACGTCGCTGTTTGCCTTCGACGGCTCCGAGCTGGTGGGGGTGCTGAACGTCCGCCACCGTCTGACCGAGGCGCTCCGTCGCTTCGGCGGGCACATCGGCTACTCCGTGCGCCCCTCTGCGCGTCGACGGGGACACGGACACCGACTGCTCGCCGGCGGCGTCGACTTCGCCCGGAGCCTGGGGATCGAGCGCGTGCTCCTGACCTGCGAGCCGTCCAACACCGGCTCGGTGCGCATCATCGAGGCAGCAGGCGGGATCCTCGAGGGCACGGGCTTCCACGAGGGTGAAGGCAAGGAGGTGTCCGTCTACTGGATCGAGATCTGAGGGGTCTCAGTTCCGGATGATGAAAGCTGCGACCTCCATCGCCATGTTCAGCGCCCAGTGCAGCAGCACCGCTGGCCAGAAGCTACGGCCGCGCCAACAGAACAAGGCGAGCAGGGTGCCGCCGACGAAGCTCGCGGCCATCTCCGGTCGGGGTTTGCCTCGGTGGAGCAGCATGAAGGGCATGGCCTGCACCAGCGCGCCGATGACCGGCCCGGTCTTGCGCGAGACGCCGAACATCATGAAGCCGCGAAAGAAGTGCTCCCAGCCGACCATGTAGACGCCGAGCAGCGCCTGGTAGCGGACCAGCTCGCCGAAGTCGGTGCGGGCGGGCTTGTGGAGCGGGTAGTGCTCGGCCATGCCGGGGATCCACAAGGCGGCTCCTACGGACAGTGCCACAGCGGCGGCCAGCAAGAGCGCGGTCCACGGTGCCCACCAACGCCAGTCACCGAGACCCAGGCCCCAGTCGTCCGCGCGCACGCCGCCGAGGCGCAGGGCCAGAGCCAGCGCGACCGTGGCGATGGAGGCAGGCACGACCAGCCAGAGGGGCTCCTCCAAGAAGAGGTCCCCGTCCACCGTCGTCCGCCAGATCACGGGGCTGAGGATCAGGGCCGCACCTACCAGCCATGCCACCCGCGCAGCAGTGGTCCGCTTTGCGTCCAGGAACCAGATCGCGACCATCGGCACCGGGAGGTAGACCGCGGCGACCCAGCCGTCCTCGAGCAACAGCGGCATGTGCCTTGGAGCCCAGCGCGTGTCCAGGAAGATGCACAGCGCGGCGACGGCGAAGACCACCAGCGAGAAGCGGTGCTTCTTGAGCAGCTCGATCAAGGCAGGCCGCGCCTGACGATCCTCAGCCTCGGCTCCCTGAGCCAGGCCACGGCGTAGAGGTACCAGCGGCTGGGCATGCCGCTCCACCGCATCCGTCGGAGGTAGCTGCGGGGTCGGTAGAACTCGCGGATCACGTGGTGGTAGCCCTCGAAGAGCTTCTCCGGCGACATGAGAGCGGGGCGGACCACCAGGTTCTCTCCGTCGTAGCGGGTCCAGTCCCGGTGGAGGATGCGGCCCTCTGCGTCGTAGCGCCGGAAGTCATCTGTGCCCGGGTAGGGGATGACCAGGTTGATGGCCGCGCTGTCCAGCCCGATGGCGTTGAGGCCGGCCAGGGTCTGGTCGAAGATGTCGGGGGTGTCGTGGTCCAGACCCAGGATCAGGCCGCCGCTCACGAAGATGTCGTGGGCGTGGAAGGCGTCCATGTAGCGCCGGTAGTCGCGGATGCGGTTCCAGCCCTTGTTGACCGACGAGAGGCTGTCGGAGTGAAAGGACTCGATGCCCACGAAGACGGCTCGGGTGCCGGCCAGCGCGGCGAGGCGAAGGAGCTCGTCGTCCGCGGCCATGAGCATGTGCGTCTGGAAGAAGAGCTGCTTCTTCAGGGGGATGAGGGCCTCGAGGAGCTCCTTGGCGTAGCCCGGCTTGCCGCAGAGGTTGTCGTCCATGAACATCAGCCGGCGGCTTCGTGCGCGGCGGGCGTCCTCGACGACCTCCTCCACTGGGCGAGTGCGGAAGCCTGCTCCGTGGATCGTGCTGTTGAAGCAGAAGGAGCAGTCGTGGGTGCAGCCGCGGGTGGCCTCGATCGGGGCGAAGTCGATGTACCAGTGACGCCGCGACAGCAGGTCCAGTCGAGGCGGGCGCAGGCCAGCCAGCGACGGCGGTCCGGGGTTGGAGTAGCGCTCCTTCATCCGCCCCGCGGCGAAGTCGCCGAGCAGTTCGGCCCAGGCGCCGCCCTCTGCTTCTCCGGTGAGGAGGGCGTCGAAGTGCTCGAGGACCTCGTCCGGGATCGCGGTGGCGTGTGTGCCTCCGGCGATCACCGTGACCCCCCGATCCCGTAGGTCCCGCGCGAGGCGGTAGGCGTGCGGGGCGTTGTTGCAGTTGAAGGTCATGCCGACGAGGTCGGCCTCGATGCGGCTCGGGATCGGCTCGACGCGGCCGTCGGTGATGGCGACGTCGACGCCTGCTGGGGTGCAGCCCGCCACCCGCGGCAGGGTCAACGTGGGGATGTGTTGCTTGAAGCCGGGCCGAGGGGCGACGTCGAGCAGGTGGACACGCATCCTTCGGCCGTAGCGAGCGGGGCCGAGCCGCTCCATCGGTCAAATGACCGACCCGCGTTGAGGGGGGCTGTCGAGTAGGATCCCTCCTTCGGCGAGAAGGCATGGACACAGCGGAGCTCCACCGCCGACAGCGGCAGGCCATCCTTGACGGCGACTCGAAGCTCGCCGTCGAGCTGGCTCATGAGGCTCTGCGGCGTGGCGTCGAGGTCGAGGGCTGCCTGGAGCGCGGCTTCGTCGCCGGGATCCGAGAGGTCGGGAGGCTGTGGGACGAGGGGGAGTACTTCCTGCCCGAGCTGGTTCAGGGCGCCGACGCGATGAAGGCTGCCCTCGAGGTCATGCGGCCCGAGCTCTCCAGGTCGGTGGACGGGGCACGCCGGCAGGAGACCCGGATCGCGCTGGGCACGGTGGCGGGGGACATCCACGACATCGGCAAGACGTTGGTGGCGACGGTGCTGGCTGCCAACGGCTTCGAGGTCCTCGACCTCGGACGTGATGTCGCCGACGAGCGCTTCGTCGAGGCGGTCGAGCTCGAGGGGGTCCGCATCCTGGGTCTGTCCGCCCTCCTCACTACGACGATGGTGGGAC
Source organism: Myxococcota bacterium (assembly GCA_036012755.1). Taxonomy (GTDB): domain Bacteria; phylum Myxococcota_A; class UBA796; order UBA796; family CAJQPC01; genus JAAESX01. The sequence continues at coordinate 5,016 of DASCPX010000198.1, forward strand.
AGAAGCGGGTCATCGACCTGCTGGTCGAGCGCGGCCTGCGCCAGGAGGTGATGGTGGTCATCGGCGGCGCTCCCGTGACGCGGCGCTACGCGGAGCAGATCGGCGCCGATGGCTTCGCCTCGAACGCAGTAGAGGCGCTGACCGAGACACGCAGGCTCCTCGGCCAAGATGGGGGTTGACCTCGCCGCGGTCCTCGCTGCTCCTCCGGTGTTGTTGGACGGGGGGATGGGCTCCGCGCTGATCGCCCGCGGACTGAGGCAGGGGCGGCCCCCGGAGCTCTGGAACATCGAGCGCCCCGAGCAGGTCGAGGAGGTCCACGCCGCCTACATCGCCGCGGGCAGCGACGTGGTCCAGACCAACACCTTCGGCGGAAACGAGATCGCCCTGGCCAACTGCGGCCTCGCCGAGCGGATGGAGGAGCTCAACCGAGCCGCGGTGCAGATCGCTCGCGCAGCTGCCGGAGACCGGATCGTGGCAGGCAACATCGGACCCTCCGGCGAGCTCTTGCCGCCCGTGGGCACGGCCGACCCCGCGCTCTTGAAAGCTGCCTTCGCCCGGCAGGCGGCGGCGCTGGAGTCAGCGGGGGCGGACATGCTCGCCATCGAGACCATGACCGACCTGAGAGAGGCCCTCTGCGCTCTCGAGGGTGCCCTCGAGGCGACAGGGCTACCGGTCACGGTCTGCCTCAGCTTCGATCGGAAGAGGCGTGGCTTCTTCACGATGATGGGTGACAGGCTGGAGGAGGCAGCGGCAGTGCTCGCCGACGCCGGGGCCACCGCGGTCGGGGCCAACTGCTCGGTCGGGAGCGAGGTCCTGCTCGAGGCCACGGCCTTGCTGGTAGCGGCCTCATCGGTGCCCGTGATCATCAAGCCGAACGCCGGACTCCCCGAGGTCACCCCCGAGGGGCTCGTCTACCGCCAGGAGCCAGGTGCCTTCGCGCGGGACATGGCCGCTGCGGCTCGCCTCGGTGCCGCTGCGATCGGGGGTTGTTGCGGTACGGACGAGCGCTTCATCGCTGCGCTCGCCCGCGCCCTGCGCTGATGCACCGCCGCGTCCTGGACATCCCGGTGGAGGCTCCCCGAGCGGTGGTGCTGCGGCTGCTCGGAGTCCGTGGTCGCCCCCCGCGCGAGTCCCTGTCGCGGATCATCGACGAGGAGCTCGCCTGTGCTGGTGAGCTGGTCGAGCCCCTGGTCGTCATTGGCACGCGCCAGGGTCTGCCGGGCTCGGCGACGATCGACCCACAGCTCCCGGTGGCGCTCGCGGTCTGCACCCTCGGGCCGGCTCTCGGGGCCCGCGTCGATGCCCACACACAAGGCGGGGAGTCAGCTCGGGCCATGGTCCTCGACGCCGTGGGCTCGGCCATGGTCGAGGACCTCGCGGACCGGGCCAACGGTCGGATCTGCCGGCTCGCCCTGGCGGCCGGGTCGAAGCCCGCCCTTCGACGCAGCCCCGGCTATGGGAGCTGGGCCATCGAGGAGCAGCGGCTGATCTTCGAGCTGCTCGAGCCTGCCGAGATCGGCGTCACCCTCAGCGAGAGCTGCCTGATGGACCCGGAGAAGTCGATCTCCTTCCTCGTTCCGCTCACCGGCGGCGAGCCCGGCAAGCGCGCCAGGAGTCGCTGCGACCGCTGTGGCTTCGCCGGCTGCGGCCACCGGGAGTCATCGTGATCCCACTCGGCGACGAGGTCCTGCTGCAGGTCCTCGAAGAGGCCAGGGTCGTGCTCGATACCGTCGGCGTCGTGGTCGAGCACCAAGAGGCCTCCGGGCTCCTGCTCGCGGCGGGGGCGAGGCCTTCCGAGGGCAGGCTCCTGATCGATCCGAGCATGGTCGAGGGTGCCCTGCAGACCGCGCCGAGCGAGTTCCACGTCTACGACCGAGAAGGCGAGGGGGCCCTGGTCGTCGGAGGGGGAGCGCGGCTCTTCGTGCCGGGCTCGGCCGCCGTGCGGGTGTGGGACTTCGAGGCTCACCAGCCGCGGTCCTCGACCTTGGAGGACTGCGCCCGCTTCGCCCGGCTTACGGATGCCTTGTCCGACTTCGGCCTGCAGTCGACCTGCGTCGTGCCCTGCGATCTGCCCGAGGAGGAGGCCGACCGGCGTCGCCTCGAGCAGGCCTTGGAGCACTGCAAGAAGCCAATCGTCACGGGCACCCTGCACGAGGGCTCCTTTGGCGCCATGCATGCCCTGCTCGCTTCGGTTCGGGGCGGCGCGGAGGCGCTGCGACGGCGCCCGCTGGCCATCTTCGACTGTTGCCCGAGCGCACCGCTGTCCTGGAGCGAGCTCACCTGCGGGGCCCTGATCGACTGCGCTCGGGCTGGGATTCCGGCCGAGATCATCTCGGTCCCCATGACCGGCGCCACCGCTCCGGTCACGCTGCTTGGCGCGCTCACCCAGCACACGGCGGAGAACCTCTCCGGCCTCGTGATCCACCAGCTGGCGGCCCCTGGCGCCCCGGTTGTTCATGGCTCCTGCGCCTCTGCCTTCGACATGCGCAACGGCACGACCCCGCTGGGCGCGGTGACCACGATGCTGCTGAACATGGCGACCGCTCAGGTAGGGCGTCACCTGGGCCTGCCCACCCATGCCTACATGGGGCTCTCGGACTCCAAGCTGCCTGACTACCAGGCTGGCCTCGAGAGCGGCTGCGGTGCCCTGCTCGCGGCGCTCGCGGACCACGACGTCGTCGCCGGGGCGGGAATGCTCGACTTCGTGGGCTGCCAGAGCCTCGAGAAGCTCGTGCTGGATCACGAGGCCGTTTCCATGGCGCTGCGCGCGGCGAAGGGGCTGGAGCGGCGAGAGGAGACCCTCGGCCTCGACGTGATCCGTGACGGGGTGGCCGAGGGGCAGTTCCTGAAGCTCGATCACACCCGGCGCTGGTTTCGCGAGGAGCTGGACTTCCCTGGACGCACCATCGACAGGAGGGATGGCGTGACCTGGCTCGCAGATGGCGGTCGGAGCGCGGCCGAGCGGGCTCACGAGGAGGTCCGGCGGCTGCTCGGGGCCTAGGGGGCCACCGGTCGTCGCGCAGGCGCTACACTGGGCCCGTGCACTACTTCCTCTGCTTCCTTGGTGTCTTGATGCTCGCCTGCGGCGGTGGCACAGAGGAGCCCGAGCCCATCGTCGAGGGTGACACGGACATCGACGCAGACTCGGACGCAGACTCCGACTCCGACGGGGACACCGACAGCAGCGGCTACCTGGAGCCCGGGGAGCCCGACTTCACGGCGGTCTTCGATGGGGACGACTGGGTCGCAGAGGATGGCCACTGGCTGGCCGGCGGGACCTCCTACCTCGTCGGCACGAGGGGAGACGCCGAGGTGGTGGTGGTCGTCGACGGCAACGTGAGCGAAGCCGGCGAGTACGACGTCACGGAGGCCTCCTACTTCGAGACCATCCACAACGGCTACGCCTTCTACTACAAGACCACCGGCGGCTCGGCGACCTTCACGGTCGACGGCTACGACATGGGTCGGGACTACATCTGGGGTGACTTCGACGGCGATCTCACCCTCACCGACACAGAGGGGGCTGGCTCGATCGCGCTCGAGGAGCTCAGCTTGGTGAGCTGGCTGCGCTACGGCGCGAGGTAGCTGCGATCGAGGGGTCGAATCACGAGCCCAGGCTGCCACGGTCCGACCCGGGTGAGTTAGGTCAGCGCCGTGATCTGGCTTCTGTCAGGCTGCAGCTGCAGCGACCCCGTCCCACCCGTGGTGGTCGAGGACCCCGGCGACCGGGGGCCCGAGACGGTCATCGTCGTCATCGCCTGCACGCTGAGGGCGGACCGGATGGGGGTCTACGGAAACCCCCGCGACACCACGCCGTACCTGGACTCCCTCGCCGAGAGCGGCGCGGTCTTCGAGAACATGCTGACCAACGCGCCCTGGACGCGGCCGTCAATCGGCTCCATCTCGACCGGGCGCTATCCGCTGGCGCTGGGAATCGATGACCCCGCCCCGAAGATGAACACCACTCGGGGAGTGCACGCCGACTTCGAGACCATCGCAGAGGCACTCCAAGCCGACGGGTGGACGACGGTCGGAGCGGTCGCCAACCCCAACGCCAACGCCGTCTTCGGCATGGCACAGGGCTTCGACACCTACCACGAGGCCGCGAAGCTCTGGCGCGAGGAGCACTCGAAGGTCCCTGGCACCGCCATCGTCGAGTCCTTCCTCGACATCGCCTCAGGGGTCGAAGGGCCGCTCTACGGCCAGCTGGTCGTCATCGACACCCACAGGCCCTTGCCGGTCCAGGCCCGCAGGCCCACCGAGTTCGGCATCGACGTGATGCTCGACCCGACCGATCTCGACAAGTACGACGCCGCGCTGAAGATGGTCGACGATCTCGTCGCCGAGCTGGACCAGGGCCTCGCCGAGCTGGGGCGCGAAGACCGGGTGCTCTTCTTCGTGGGCGACCACGGCGAGGGCATAAACCGCCCCAAGTGGGCTGGGCGCGCGCACGGGCGCTACCTCTACGACGCAAACGTGCGAACCCCCTGGATCGCGCATGGGCCGGGCATCGCGGGTGGGAACCGGGTCACGGGGCTGGCCGAGAACGTCGATCTGAAGCCCACGCTGCTGGAGATGTTCGACGTGCCGAGCGTCGCCACCCTGGACGGGGACAGCCGGGCGGGCGTGCTGCGCGAGGGTCTCTCGGAGACCGGCGAGACCGCCGTGTTCACCGAGACCTACTTCTCCTCGGACCACCGCGGGCGCTGGACCACAGAGGACTGGACGCTCATCGCCAACTACGCAGCCGTCGCCTACAAGGGCGCCGAGGATCGAGGCCGCTTCGAGCTCTACGCGCACGACGACGCCAAGCAGGCCGACAACCTCTACGCCGACAACGGCGAGCTGGCCCAGGGGATGAGCCAGGACATGGAGGCCCTGCGGGCGCGCCTGCTGGAAGAGCAGCTCGTGTGGTCTGGCGAGGAGCTCAGCGGAGCCATGCAACAGGCCCTGGAGGCCCTTGGCTACGTCGAGGGTGGCGACGGCGCTCCTCGAGACGAGTAGCTCCTAGAAGCACTCCCACTCGCCAGCGGGGGTGCCCTTCCTGAGCTTGTCCGCGACCACCCAGGCGTCGATCGCCGCCACCGGGCAGGCGAGGCCGGCGAAGTAGCAGGTGGCGATGCTCAGCAGGAGCATCACCGCGCCTTTTTTGTGCTGGCCGGCCACCATCTGGCCCACGCCCGGAAGCAAGAAGCTCAGCGCGGCGGCGACAGCGGGGTGCCTCAGCTTGTCCATCGGGGATGTGGCTAACTCGATGACGAGGGCAGCCGCTTCTGGGCTCCTCAGCGGTGCGCCGAGCGGCGCTATCGGTCCAGCTTGCGCTTCGCCTTCTTGCGGGCCTTCTTCAGGGCGTCGCCGACGCCATCGTCGGGCTCCTCTGGCGGCTCTTCGGGGGGCTCCTCCGGTGGCGGTCTGCCTGGTGGGGGCCTTCGCTTCGGCGTTGAGGGCGGAGGCGCGCTCCTCCGCGTGGGGGCGAGGTCCTGGACCGCTGCCTCCACCGTGCCCCAGAAGCGCAGGCGGCGTCCGGCGATCTCGAGCAGGAGCAAGACCAGCGCCAACAAGGCCAGTTCGCGGCTGATCACGCGAGCGGCGACCCCTTCGCTCTCGCCCTCGAAGAGGCCCTCGACGGCTCCGTCCGCTCGGCCTCCGCTGATCTCGGTGATGCGTCGTAGCGTGCGTCGCCCGGCGCTCGCGTCGCGCTGGTGGCGGAACTCCGGGCTGTTGACCAGGGCCATCGGCGGGAGCTCCAGGGGCGTGTCGTCCAGCACGACCGTGCCGATGGTCACCCCCGCCTGTGAAAGGGGTACCCGCAGCTCGTAGCGGTCCTCTGCCACTCGCACCGGAGCCAGCTCCCGGCTCTCCCCGCCCGGATCGAGCAGGGACACGGTGACCGCAGGGAGCTCGACCTCGCCGCCGGCCTGGAGCACGACGACCGCCTCCTGTCCCTCCTGCCGCACCCCTGCGTACCAGTCGCCCGGCTCCTCGTTGACGGCGATGTAGCGGCCCGAGGTGACGAAGAGCTCGGAGAACCCTGGCCAGGACAGGAGCTCCTGGCCGTGGCTCCCGCCGACCTGGCCCGTGTAGGCCACCACCCGCCCCAGACCGACCTGGTGGAAGGCCAGCAGCGGTGCGTTGTTCTCGTCGACGGTGACGACCCCCTGCGAGGCTCCCGGGACCAGCCAGCAGAGGTTGTAGCCGGCGAGCGTCGGGAAGCCCTCTGTCGGGACCTCGCCGAGTCCGTAGATGCCCGGCTGCACCTTGGCCGGGGTCGTGTCGTCCACGAAGCTGGCTCGCGCGGCCACCAGGGTGTCCATCGCGAAGAGCCGCGGCAGCTCCTGGGGCCTCGTCGTGAAGTAGGCCTCCCCACCGCCTCGGCGCGCGAGCTCGATGAGGAACTCCGCGTCCGGATCCTGGGTCGTGCCGAGGGCGATGACCGAGATCGTCGTGCCCGCCGCGAAGAGCTCGTCGGCGAGGTCGTAGCAGCCCTCCTGCTGCTCGGAGTCGGCGGCGTCCGAGAACAGGATGATGTGCTTGTTCGGGTGGGTCGAGTCCTTCAGCTCACGCTTGGCTGCGACCAGCGCGTTGTAGGTGTAGATGCCGCCCCCCATCGACTGCACCCGAGCCACCTCGCGAGCCATCGCCTCGGGGTCGACGATGGGCGTCAGCGGCATGACCCGATGGGCCTCGCTGTCCACCGCTGTGACCGAGATGGCGTCGATCGGCGTCAGGAGCCGGATCGCGGCCGCGGCGCCGTCGTTGGCGAGGTCCATCTTCGTGACCCCGGGCGCAGCCTCCATCGACATCGAGCCCGAGCGGTCCATCACGATGGACAGGGCCATGCCGACTTTTCGGTGCTCCTGGCGTAGCTCCATCGAGACCGGGAGCACGGGATCCAGCGGCGACTCGTGGTAGCCGCCGACACCGAAGCTCGCCTTGCCGCCGGTGATCAAGAGGCCCCCGCCGCGGTTCTCGACGAAGTCGGCCAGGGCGCCGAGGCCATCGTGCCCGACCCGTCCCGCGTCCACGTTCTCGAGCACCACCGCGCGGTAGCGGGTCAGCGAAACGGGCGACAGCGGGCGGCCCTCTGGGCTGCTCACCTCGACAGAGAGACCGCCGGCCCGCAGGGACTCCGACAGTGACGAGGGCTGGCCGTTGTCGTTCAACAGGAGCACGCCCTTGGGTCCGACCGCGAGCACTGCGCCGAGCCCGTCGTCGTTCTCGGGGACCCGGTCGTCCGCTCCGAGGATGCGCAGGTCGTAGGTGGCGACGCCCGCTTCGTCGAGGCGGTCGCGGAACTGCATGCGGTTGAGGCCGGACTCGAAGCGGCGGGTGCCCGAGGCGAGCACGACCCCGTCCCGGGAGAGCTCGTAGTCGTGGGTGCCTGCCCGATCGGTGCGGACCCACGCCGTGAAGAGCCAGGGCTGACCGACATCGACGCGGTCCGGGAGGTCCATCTGCACGACCGCGAGGTCCTCGCCGGCCGGCCTCTCCGCGCTGCGTGTGTGGATCTCGACGCGGCGCGCTGCGGCCCTTCGCGCGACCGGGAGGGCGTCTCGTCCGGTGAGCTCGCCGTCAGAGAGGACCAGGATGCGTCCCGAGCGCTCCTCGCCGATGAGCTGCAGCGCCCTCTCCAGAGCCTCGGCGAGATCCGATCCGTCGGCGTCCACCGCTCTCTCGAAGTCCTGGAAGCGTGCCTCCGAGCTCGGAGCCTGCTCCACGACGGGGCTCCTGCCGAAGCTCACCACCCCCAGGCGGTCGCCGCCGCCGCGCTGCTCTTCTACGAGCTGGATGAGCTCTCGGGCGCGTTCTTTTGCGTCATCGGGCATCGAGCGCGAGTGGTCGACCACCACCACGACGTCCCTGCCAGTGCTCGGACGCTTGAGGAAGGGGGCCGCCAGGGCCACGACCAGGGTCACTATCAGCGAGGCGCGAACTGCATCGCCGAGGCGTCCCGTGCCGCGGGTGAACCACCAGGCGAGCGCCGCCGGGACTGCGAGCAGCAGGAGCTCCGGGAACAGGAGCCCGGTCATGAGCGCTGCCTCGAGAGGATCCACCAGTCGACGCAGATCAAGAGCAGGGCCAGCAGCAACAGCGCCGTGTCGAGCCCGGAGAGCTCGGAGGCGACGGTGCCAGTCTCGACGATGGGCTCGCGGTCGCCAGAAGAGCGCTCGCGGAGGTCGGACTCGGCCGAATCTGCGAGGCGGACGGCGAACTCGATGCGCTCCTCGGGCCCTTCCAGGAGGTGCAGCCCGGGGTGGTCGAGCCCGGTGACGACGAGGTCCTCGCCGATGACCTCGAGCTCTTCGCCGTCGAGGATCCACGGACCCAGGCCGGCGCCGATGTGGACAAAGTCCTGGCCCACCACCAGGTTCGTCTCCCGCGGGCCGGGGAGGGCGTCGCGTCGCAGCTCGATCAGGTTCGAGAGCAGGATCGGCCAGTCCGGCGAGCGATGCAGGGTCGAAGCCCGGGGGTCGATGTCGACGTGGAAGACCGTCTCCTCTTGAGTGACCAGTGGGCGGTCGCCGGCACGGACCAGGGCGCGTCCGGGAGGGGGCTGTTCGCTGTAGCTCCAGATGACCCCGTCCAGGGTGACCCCGTCGAGGAGTCGGTGGGACCGGTCGATGAGGAAGGGCCCCAGCACGCTCTGCTTGCGCTCGCCGCCGAGGTGGACGAGCCAGGTGTCCGGGTCCGGTGTGGTGGTGGCTGGCCCGACGATGCGCAGGTGGGCGTCCTCGGACATCACGGTCCGTGGCGCCAGGTCCGCCCAGCGGTCCAGGCCGAGCAGGCTCGCGGTGGCCTCGTCCACATCGACGTCCAGTCGGACCTCGCGGACTGGCGAAGGCGCCAGCACGACCTCGTCGTCGATCTGCAGGCTGTCCTCGAGGTCGAGGACCACCCTGACGGAGCCGGTGCCCTCGGGCAGTACGAAGCGGTGGGCGCTGCGCCCTTCGCTCTCGAGCAGGACCGGCTCTTCTGCCAGCACCTCGTCTCCTGAGAGGACGCGGAGCCGTGTGCTGGTGACCTGCGCTGCGCTGCTCTCGACCTCTACGAAGAGGCGCTCTCCCTCCGTCGCGCGGATCCGGGAGGAGCGGGTGATGCCGAGGTTGTCGCCTGGCTCTCCCACCGCGACGATGCCGACGTGCTCAGGCCAGGTCTCGGGCTCGAAGCGGTCGCTGATCAGGACGATCGCTCCCCCGGAGGCGAGCTCCGTCGCGAGGTCGATCGAGGGCCCCAGTTCGTGGTTCGGCAGGCCGGGCTGCCAGGCCTCGAGAGCGCTGAGCGCCTCTGCTTCCAGCGCCGCCGGACCGGCGATGACCCGGGGGTTCGGTCCGCTGGAGACGATGGTGGCGCGACCGCTGCGAGGCAGGGCGCGGACCCGGTCGCCGGCCTCGTCGATGGCGTCTTCGCGTACGGCGGACATCGACGCCGAGCCGTCCAGCACGAGCACGACGTGGTCGCTCGCGCCGATGCCGCAGCCCCTGGGGCTGGCCAGGCAGAGGCAGAGGAGCAGCGCCGCGAGCAGCTCCAGCCAGAAGCTCGGGTTCGTGGTCAGGGGCTCCCGCCGTCTTCCGGCGCTCGCGCGCTGGTCGGCGCCCTCCCACAAGAAAGCCGCCGAGACGAGGCGGTGGCGGTGGCGCCGGCGGAAGAGGTGCAGTCCGACGACCGCCGGGACTGCGACCAGTGCGATCAGTCCGAGCGGATTGGCGAACACGTCTCTACCTATCCCCCCGACCGTGCAAGGGCGGTGCAGTTCCGAAGCACCAGGCGGTCAGGCGTCGGGGAGGTGGAGCAACCAGCGCCGGCCGCCGAGGACGACCTGCTCCTGGTCGCGCACGCCGCGGGTCTTGCCCGCCGCGTCTCGGAGCGCCCAGCCGCCCGCGACCTGGGAGACGGTGACGACCTCTTCGTCGTGGCCCAGGATCAGCACACGGTTGACAGCGCTGACGGCCTTTCCTCCGTCCATCGGCACGGCCTCGAGCGGAGGGGTGTCGATCGCGACGACGACCCAGGCCGAGCGGACGTGACCGAATGCGAGCTGCATGCCCGCGCGCAGCCGTACGCGCTCGGGTGGGTTCAAGCGCGAGCCGTCGACGTAGGTCCCGTTCCTGCTGTGGAGATCCTCGAGGAGCCAGACGCCGCCTTGCCAACGGATGCGTGCGTGCTGCCCGGAGACCTCGCCGTCCTCGATCTGCAGGTCGCAGCGCTGGGACCGCCCGACCAGCGTCGTGGCCCGCAGGGCGGCGCTTCGCCCGTCCTCTTCCAGCCTCAACAGTCCCATTCGGCGATGGTACCAGCGCGGCACCAGCGTGCTGTCTGTCACACTCCTGTCACAATCGTGATAGCGTAGCGAATGAGTTGGACCGCGACGCTGGGGAGCTTCGGGGTCGCTCTCGGCGTCGGCCTGATGGTCGGTCTCGAGCGCGAACGCGCCAGCTCCAAGCAGGACGCCGACTGGTTCGGTGGCATCCGGACCTTTGCCATCGTTGGGCTCGTCGGGGCGATGTTCGGCCTCATCGGGCAGGTCGCCGGTGGCTGGTTCTCAGCCCTCGGGGTGGGGCTCACCTGCGGGGTGCTCTTCCTCCCCGCGCTGTTGGAGGTGCGCCTCGGGCAGCGAGCTGGCATCACGAGCGAGGTCGCCTGCACGGTCGTCTTGATGCTCGGAATGCTCGCGATGGTGCCGGTCGGCGTCACGGATGATCCCCAGCGGTGGCGGCTCGTCGCGGCGGGGGGGGTCGCGGTGATGGGGCTCCTGACGATGCGCAAGCCGCTCCACAGGCTGGCGGGGAAGGTCAGTCGAGACGACCTCTACGCCACGGCCAAGCTCGCGGTGATGCTGCTCATCGTCCTTCCGATCCTCCCGGACGTCGGCTTCGGTCCCGGCGGCCGGGTCAACCCCTTCAGGGTGGGGCTGCTGGTCTCCCTGATCGCGGCCATCGGCTTCGCGGGGTACCTCGCGGTGCGGGTCCTCGGCAGCAGCAAGGGCATGGCGGTCACGGGCCTGCTCGGCGGCCTGGTGTCCTCGACCGCGGTGACCCTGAGCTTCTCCGGGCGGGTCAAGGAGCAGCCCGAGCTCATTCAGACAGCGGCCCTAGGCATCATCCTGGCGAGCTCGGTGATGGTCCCGCGGGTGCTCGTGCTCTCCGCCATCGTCAGCCCTTCGTTGCTCGGGGCGGCGCTGGTGCCCGTGGGCAGCATGGGGCTGGTCGCCTTCGCCATGGCCGGGGTCCTGTACTACGTCCACCGCCAGAGCCCGGACGAGAACCCCGAGGTCGAGCTCGAGAACCCCTTCTCGCTCTCCCAGGCGATGAAGTTCGGTGCCGTCTTCCTGGTCGTCCTGGTCGTCACCGCCTGGCTCACAGAGGCCTACGGCAGCGGGGCGCTCTACGTGTCAGCGGCGCTGTCCGCGGCCACCTCGGTGGATGCCATCACCCTGACCGTCGCCGAGCTCCACGCCGACGGTCTCCCTGACCAGGTCGCGGTCACGGCGCTGTTGATCGGCTGCATCTCGAACACGGTCGTCAAGGTCGGCCTCGGCCTGTCCCTCGGCGGGACCCGACTCGGAACCCGCCTCCTCGGAGTCTTCATCCCGATGCTCGCGGCGGGCATCCTGGCCCTGGTGTTCACGCTTTGAACTGGATCGAGCTCACCTACACCTTCGCGGTCGCTCTGGGCGTCGGGCTCCTCGTGGGCTTCGAGCGCGAGCACTCCATGGCCGACCGAGAGGACGAGGACCGCCGCTTCGGAGGCTCGCGGACCTTCCCGCTCCTGGCGCTGCTCGGTGCGGTGGTCGGCGTGCTCCAGCCCCCCTTCGGCTGGGCGATCCCTGCGGTGGTCACGGCCGTCCTCGGCGTCGTGTTCACCTCGCTGGTGGTCGTCGAGGTGCTCGAGGGCAAGGGTCGAGGCATCACGACGGAGGTCGCCGGACTCTCGGTCTACATGCTCGGCATGCTCGCGGCGCTGCCCCTTCCGAACATGGCCCACACCCAGCGATGGGCCCTCTGTGCGGCGCTCGCGACGGTGCTCCTTGGTCTGTTGGCGCTCAGATCGACCCTGCACTCGGCCGCGCGAGAGGTGAAGCGTCGCCAGCTCCAGCGCGTCTTCCAGATCGGCGTCGTGGTCCTGGTCGTGATCCCGCTGCTCTACAGCATGCTGGCGGATATGGGCATCACGTTGATACCTTGAGATCTTCCCGGCACCTCGAAGGGACCCCCATGCTCATTGCGCTCCTCGCCTGCACGCCGAAGGACGACATCGAGCCCGCCGACAGCGCCCTCGTCGAGGCAGACGCCGACGCCGACGCTGACGCCGACTCCGACTCGGACTCCGACGGGGACTCGGACGCCGACTCCGACGCTGACACCGACGCGGACGCGGACACCGATGTGCAGTCGCAGACCGTCCGCTTCGTCGCGATGGGTGACGGCGGCGAAGGCAACGACGACCAGTACCAGAACGCTGGCGCGGTGAAGGACGTCTGCGACCGCAAGGGCTGCGACTTCGTGCTCTACCTAGGCGACAACTTCTACAACGACGGCGTCGACAGCGTGGACGACGAGCAGTTCTACACGAAGTTCGAGGCCCCCTATGCCGAGCTCGACCTCCGCTTCTACGTGGTCCTGGGCAACCACGACTACGGCGAGCTCTCGATCTTCGACTACAAGGTCGACTACGAGATCGAGTACACGGACCACTCGGACAAGTGGTACCTGCCCGACCGCTACTACTCCCACAGCCACGAGCACGTCGACTTCTACGGTCTGGACACCAACGAGGTGATGATCTGGAACGGCGAGGACCAGCCCAACTGGCTCGAGAGCGCCATCAACAGCTCGACAGCGGACTGGAAGATCGCCTACGGCCACCACCCCTACGTCAGCAACGGCAAGCACGGCAACGCCGGGGAGTACGAGGGCTACGAGTGGCTGCCCATCGCCAACGGGGCGACGGTCAAGGAGTTCATGGAGGACCAGCTCTGTGGGCGTGTCGACCTCTACATCAGCGGCCATGACCACAACCGCCAGTGGCTCGAGCCCCAGTGCGGCACCGAGTTCATCGTCAGCGGAGCGGCGGCGAAGACCAGCGCTCTCGAGGGTCGGGACTCGCCCACGCTCTTCGAGGACGACCAGCTCGAGGGCTTCGTCTGGATCGAGATCGTCGACAACGAGCTGGTCGGCGAGTTCTACGACTACAACGGCACCCTGGACTACACCCGCACGCTGACGAAGTAGCTGTTCGACAGCTGGCGCTGGGGGGCCCATCCCGGGAAGAAGCTGCTACCCGCGCTCGCGCTGTTGCTCGCTCAGTGGGGAATGGAGATCCCGGAGCGGGGGGCCCTCCAGGAGAACCTCGCTGCCTTCTTGCGCTCGTGAACGCCCAGCTGGCGCACCCTCCGCCCAGAGGAGGCGTAGATGCTGCTGTTCGGCTTGCTGGCTTGCACAACAGAGCTCGAGGGTGACGACGTAGGTGAGTGCGAGGACGACCTCGACAACGACAACGACGGCGCGTTGGACTGCGACGACATCGGCAAGAAGCTGGAGGGCTGGGACGGTGAGCGCTGGCTGGACGTTCGATCGGAGGCGGTCCGCGCGATCATGGCGGCTCGGCTGGACACGGCGGTGTCGAAGTCCTGTGACGGCGTCGAGCCCGACAACGTCGACGGCTACGTGAACAACTCGGGCTTCTCGCTGACCGAGTCCGTCCAGCTCGACTACAACAGCTTCCTCGCGACCGAAGCCCACACGCGCCGGCTGTCGGTGGGGCTGAAGAACGCTGTCGAGCTCGCCGGGACGCTGGAGCCCGAGTTCGACTGGGCGCTGAACGAGGAGTGCCTGACCTACTCGGAGTGCGGCGAGCTGGCCGGCTTCACGGCTGCTGGCAAGGCGGTCTTCCACACGGAATACGTCGACGACGTCTCCGACGGGGCGGCGAAGCAGGCAGAGGTCTGCGGCCAGGCGTCGATCGCAGAGTTCTCCACCTTGATCAAGACCTGGGACCTGGACGCCTGGTACCTGAGCTGCTGGTGATCAGAGGCTGAGCGTCCAGCCGGGCAGGAGCCCTGCCCAGCCCTTCTCCAGCACCTCGTCCCAGCGCTGGATCGCCGGCGAGGGGCGAAAACTCATGTAGGGCTCCCAGAGGTTCACGCTCTTGGCATCGGGCACCCGGTCCTCGATAGTGGTGCCGATGCTGCTGCTGCTCTCCTGCACCGCCCCCACCGACTCTGCCGGCGTCGATGACAGCGCCGTGGTCGAGGAGAGCGCGTCGCCTGACGACAGCGCTGACAGCCAGGACACAGGCGAGCCCTCATGCGGCGTTGTCACCTTCTCCTCGGCTTCTGGCGAGGTCGACTACAGCTCCGCCTTCACCCTCGGCGAGCCGGTCACGCTGTCAGAGGACGGCACCCTGAGCTTCTGCGCCGGGACCTGGTTCGTGCTCTTGACCGTCGAGGCGACCGTCGAGGTCCTGGGCCTTGGCAGCGAGCCAGCACGCACCGTGCTCTCCGGCGGCGAGAGCGGGACCGTCCTCGTCGTCGAGGGGGCCGATCTGAGTGTCGAGAACGTCACCGTGGACCGGGGCCTTGCTCGGGAGGAGGGCAACGCCGGCAGCGGCGCGGGCCTTCGCTGTCTCGAGGGCGGCACGGTCCGCGTCAGGGACGCCATCTTCTCCAACCACTCCGCCTACGACGGCGCTGGCATGTATGGCCGAGACGGGTGCTCGCTCGAGGTCGAGGACACGGTCTTTCGGGACAACGAGGTCACAGACGACGGCGGCGCCCTCCGCGTGCAGAAGAGCTCCGCGGTGCTCCGCAACGTGACCTTCGAGGACAACGAGGCAAGGGACGCCGGCGCGGTCATCCTGCAAGAGAGCGACGTGGTCATCGAGGGTGCCACCTTCAGGGGGAACCACGTCCGCGACACCCAGGGCGGGGCCATCCTCCACTACTGGGGCACCCTGTCCATCACGGACTCGGTCTTCGAAGGCAACGACGCCAACGGCCGTGGCGGTGCGCTGTCGCTCTTCGGCGACACGACGGTGCGCTCGACGAGCTTCTCGGACAACCACACGGACTACGGCGGTGCGATCTACGTCTACACCACGGATGGGACCCTCACCTGCGAGGACTGCAGCTTCTCGGGCAACGAGCCCGACGACGTCGCGACCGATCTTGGGGGCTCGTACGACTACGACGAAGCCAGCTTCGTCTGTGACGAATCCGGATGCACGCCCTGATACTGCCGAGGCGCTGCTGGTGAGCGCTGACTGGGATGGCGAGTCGCGGTCGGCCACCGTGATCAAGAGCGTCAGCACTCCTCTTCCACCTCGTGGTTCCAGCAGTAGCTGGTGGCTTCTCCAGGTCGAACCTGGAGGTCCTTGGCATGGCGGCTGCCGTCCTCGCCAAGGAACTCGACCTCGCGACTGCCCGCGTCGACCTCGAAGGACACCGGCTTGCCGCCGGTGCGCCCGGTGCTCTCGCCGTCGATCCGGATCGTGGACCAGGGGTGGGAGTGCAGCACCAGCGTGCCCCGCTCGGGCGCGACAGCCCCCCGCGGGTCCTTGCCCACGGGCTCCTCGATGGGCTCGGCGATGGGGTCGCCAGGGGGCTTTCCGATGTGGCCCTCGATGACCTCTGGGGGTTCGACCTCGAGGGGTTCGGCGATCTCGGGCGCTGCCTCCTCGACCGCGCTGTCGCTGGGGAAGGCCAGGCGCTTCACGGCGGCCAGCGCCAGCAGGATCAACAGCGTCATCGCCGCGCCGATGCGCCTCCGTCGGACGCGCTGATCGGAGAGGACCTCTTCGACGATCTCCTCTGCGGTGGGGTCGTCCGGCACGGCGGTCTCGGCCGGCGCTGGTGGCTCGACGAGGGCTCCCCAGTTCGCCGTCTCCCCGCCGCGGGGCCGGGCCGGGCGGTCTTCGATGAGCGCGGAGAGCTCCTCGACCACCTCTGCGAGCAGGAGTCGCCGCTCCGGATCGAGCTGGCGGCAGGCCCGGATGAGGGCGCCGAGGCGGCCCTCCAGCGCGACCTCGTCGTCCGGGTCGTTGCCCGTGGCCAGGAACTGCAGCACGCCGCCAAGGGCGTAGACGTCGACGGCCCAGGTCAGGCGCCCACGAACGAACTGCTCGGGGGCGGCGTAGCCCTGCGTTCCGACCGGGCGGGTGCCCTCGAGCTTTCCCTGGCGGAGCTTGCGGCTGATGCCGAAGTCGGCCACCCGCAGCATGGGGAGGCCGCCCTCTTCGCCATGGACCAGCACGTTGGCGGGCTTGAGGTCCCTGTGCATCACGCCGCGCTCGTGGACCGCTGCGACCGCACGGGCGATTTGCAGTCCGAGGCGAGCCGCGTCCTGTTGGCCGTATGGACCGCGCTCTCGCAGGTGCTGGTCGAGATCGCCGCCGGGCAGGTACTCGGTGAGCAGCGCTGCCCAGCCCTCCCGCTTGAAGTCGTGGACGCCGAGGTAGCAGACGACGTGCTCTTCGGGCATCGAGCGGAGCTTGCCCGCCTCCTCCAGGAGTGCCGTGAAGGCCTCTGGGTCGCCGGCGTCGGTCTCGCGAACGACCTTCAGGGCGACACCCTCGTTGGTCTGTTCGTCCTGAGCGAGCCAGGTCACCCCGCCCAGCCCGCGGCCGAGCTCGCGGACCAGGCGATAGCGGCCGAGCACCAGCTCGTCGGGGGACAGACCTACCGTCGGACATGGCCAGCGAGCTTAGCGCGTTAGCTGGGCCGACGGAGACCCCTGATGCTCGATCTGCTGGCCCACAAGTGGCTCCATCTCTTCGGCCTGTTCATGGTCTGGACGGCCATCGGCGGCTCGGTCTTCCATGCGGCCAACGGCGGCACCAGGCAGACCAACACCAGGCGCAAGCTCCTCGGCATCACCCACGGCGTCGGCATGTTCCTCATCCTCCTCGGAGGTTTCGGTGCGATGGCCAAGCTCGGCATCACGGATGGGCTCCCCGGGTGGATCCTCGCCAAGCTCGTCATCTGGGTCCTGATCGGCGCGATGCTGCCGGCCTCGGAGCGCTTCCCGCAGCTCGGGCTCGCGATGTTCCTGGCCTTGCCGGTGATCGGCGGCCTCGGCGCGTATCTGGCCATCTACCGGCCCCTGTAGAGGGTATCTTCGGCCCGTGGTTCTGTTGGCGCTTGGGTTGGGCTGTGACGCGCTGTTCGGTGCCTCGGACAGCGAGGATCTCCTCTACGCCGACCAGGACGCCGACGGGGTGACGATCGACGAGGGCGTGGTGCCCGCCTGGTTCTTCGACTCCGACGGCGACGACTCCGACGGCGACGACTTCGGCGCGGGCGATGCGGTGCTGAGCTGCGCCGGTTCGCTGTACATCCTCTTCGGAGGCAGCCTGTGATTCTCGTTGCACTGGTCGCGTGTGACGCCCTCTTTGGGGGCGGTGAAGACGACGAACTGCGCTTCGCCGACCTCGACGCGGACGGCTGGAGCCTCGCGGAGGGTGACTGCGATGACGAAAACCCCGACGCCTACCCCGAAAACGACGAGAGCTGCGACGCCATCGACAACGACTGCGACGGCGACATCGACGAGGAGACAGGCACCACCTGGACGATCGACGAGGACGGTGACGGCTACGGCGACGACGCCACGGCGGTCATCAGCTGCGATCAGCCCCCCAACTACATCCCCACCGGGGGCGACTGCGACGATGAGGATCCGGACATCAGCCCCGGCGCCGAAGAGGTCTGCGACGAGGTCGACAACGACTGCGACCTCGACATCGACGAGGACGTCACGACGACCTGGTACGCGGACGCGGACGAGGACGGCTACGGCGACGCCGCGTACCCCGCGGTGGGCTGCGAGCAGCCCGTCGGCACAGTGGAAAACGACTACGACTGCGATGACGACAGCGCCGAGGTGAACCCGAGCGCCACGGATGTCTGCGACGAGATCGACAACGACTGCGATACGGACATCGACGAGGACCCCGACATCGTCCGCTACCGGGACGAGGACGAAGACGGCTACGGGGACGAGGACGTCACCGTCCTCAGCTGCGAGACCCCCACTGGCTACGTGGACATCGGCGGGGACTGCGACGACACCGACGACACGCTGAACCCGGACACGCCCTGGTACGCGGACACCGACTCCGACGGCTTCGGCGACCCTGACGTCGAGACCGCGATCTGCGAGGGGCCCAGCGGCTACGTCGGGGACTCCACGGACTGCGACGACGGCGACGGTACGGCCTATCCGGGGGCGACGGAGGTCTGCGACGGAGACCTCGAAGACTGCGACGGCAGCAGCGACGAGGGCGTGCTCTCCACCTTCTACAAGGACAAGGACAAAGACGGCTACGGCGACGCCGCCAAGAGCGTCGAGGACTGCTCGGCCCCCACTGGCTACGTCGACGACGACACGGACTGTGACGACACCGACTCCGGCGTCCACCCGGGCGCATCAGAGACCTGCAACGGGGTGGACGACGACTGCGACTTCTCGACGGACGAGGGGGTCACGACGACCTACTACATCGACAGCGACAGCGACGGCTACGGGACCTCGTCCACGACCACAGAGGACTGCTCCACCCCCTCTGGCTACTCGGACAACGACGACGACTGCGACGACTCCGACTCGGGGGTGAACCCCGGCGCCACAGAGACCTGCAACGACGGCATCGACCAGGACTGCGACGGCGGCCCGGGCAGCTGTGGCATCAACGGCGAGCTCGACATGGGCGCCGGGGACTACCAGGCCCGCTGGATCGGCGACGGCAACGACGAGGCCGGCCAGGGCATCGCCATCGGGGACATCGACGATGACGGCAACGACGACCTCGTGGTCGGCGCCTACTACCACTACATCACCTCATACGACGGCTGGGTGCACGGAGTCTACGGGCCGATCTCGACTGGAGGCACGCTCTCCAGCGTGGCGGACGTGACCTGG
Organism: Myxococcota bacterium; assembly: GCA_036012755.1. Lineage (GTDB taxonomy): Bacteria > Myxococcota_A > UBA796 > UBA796 > CAJQPC01 > JAAESX01. The sequence continues at coordinate 23,930 of DASCPX010000198.1, forward strand.
GCCGGGGACTCGGGCAAGCAGGAGGGTGTCGGCTACGCGGTGGAGTTCGGTGACTTCGACGGGGACGGCGTCGACGACCTCGCGGTGGGTGGGCACACGGCCGCCTACGTTCTCTACGGCCCTGCTACGACTCCCTTCACGCTGAACTCCACCTACGCGGACGTTCGCTTCGCCGATGGGAGCACCAACAGCTTCTTCGGCGACTCGGTCGAGGTCGGCGACGTCGACGGGGACGGAAACGACGACCTCTTGATCAGCGCCTACGAGCAGACCACCTCCTACTACCAGGAGGGGGCGGCATTTCTCTACCTGGGGAGCTCTCTGGCCAGCTACGAGGCCTTCTACGAGGGCGCTTCCTACGGAGACGACTTCGGCCGCGACATCGACATCGCGCCGGACACCGACGGCGACGGCTACGACGAACTCATCTTCGGCGCTCCAGAGAACGACACCTACGGCGCGGCCTATGGCGCCGCCTACATGGTGCTCGGGGCCACCGCTTTTTCCGACCTGACCATGAGCAACTCGAGCCTGGTCACAGACGCCTGGTTCCGCACCTCCTCGGCCTACGCCACCAGCCGCCTCGGCTACGGCGTGGGCGGGGTCGGGGACATCGACGGTGACGGCTACGGTGACGTCGCCATGGGGGCCTACTGGGCCGGCGGGACCGGCGGCACCGGCACGGATCCCTACGGTGGTCGCGTGGCCATCTTCCTGGGACCCGTGACAGGCAGCCACCTCTGGCACAACGGCGACATCATCGTGACCGGGGCCTACGGACAGCGCCTGGCGAGCTTCATCGACGGCGATGACGTCGACGGAGACGGGAACACGGATCTCCTCGTCGCCTCGGACCAGGCCTCCGACTTCAGCACCTACGCAGGCGGTGCCTGGGTCTTCTTCGGGCCGCTGAGCTCCGGGAGCTCGATCCCCACGACCGACGCCGACGTCTCCGTGGTTCCGGGCGCCACCTACGACTACCTCGGCAACGACATGGTCGTCGGTGATCTCAACGCCGACGGCTACCCCGATCTGTTCGTGGGCGCTTCGGGTGACGACGTGAGCAGCAGCACCTCCCGTGAAGGGGCCGTCTACATGCTGATGGGCGGCTCCTACTGAAGGAGCTTGGTCTCCACGGACTCGGCGACACAGGGACCGGGGCCGTGCTGGAGCAGGATCTTCCAGTCCGTGGCTGCCCGGACCTCCTCCTCGACGGTCTGGAGCTCCGGCTGCATCTCGACCTCGTCGATCTCCCCGTCGTCGCTGCGCTGCATCGCCACGATCTCCCTGTCGAGTTCGAAGGTCAGCGTGGAGACACCCTGGAGTCGCTGCATCGCGTTGGGCTGCAGGTCCAGGATCACGTAGGGGTGGCCCATGATGTCCATCTGCAGCCAGGCGTCCTCGACGTCGACGCTGTAGGCGAGCTCCTCTCCTTCTCCGGCGATGACGAGCTCGCCGGGTCGGGTCAAGAGGGCGGGGATTGTGGTGAGGTCGTCCTCCAAGCCAGGGAGGATGCCTCGCAGCACGGTCTCGTCACCCTCGACGGAGACCTCGAGCTCCCCGATGCCGATGTCGGTGGCGCGTTGGGTCATGCGCTCGGACCATGCATCGGGACAGGACGACCTCAGGCGGATCTCGGCGTGCTCGCCGCTGGCTCGGCCGCCGATGAAGGTGAGCAGGCCGAGCAGGGCGGCCGCACCGGCGATGACGATGGCGAGGATCACTGGCGTGGCCAGCGCGAACATCCTCACCTTGCGTTCCTGGGGGCTCCGGCTGCGCATGGCCGCGCGCCTAACGTGGGCTCTGGCGCTAAGCTCGCGCTGTTGGAGGCAGGATGGCGTATTCGGTCACCCTGATCCCCGGTGATGGGATCGGACCAGAGGTCACCGGCGCGACCCAAGAGGTCCTTCGCGCTGCCGGTGCGCCGATCGAGTGGGAGGTCGTCCAGGCGGGACAGGCGGCCTTCGACGCCACCGGAGAGCCTGTCCCGGCCGGGGTGTTCGCCTCGATCCGCCACAACCGGATCGCGCTGAAGGGGCCGCTCACCACACCCAAGGGCAAGGGCTTCCGCTCTGCGAACGTCACGATCCGCCAGGAGCTCTCGCTGTACACGGGGCTGCGGCCAGTGCGCTCCCTGCCCGGCATCGAGACGCCGTATTCCGACGTCGATCTGGTGGTCCTGCGCGAAAACACAGAGGACCTCTACGCGGGCATCGAGCACGAGATCCTGCCGGGCCACGTCATCTCGCTGAAGGTCTCGACGAGGGCCGCCGGCGAGCGGATCTCCCGCTGGGCCTTCGAGTACATGCGCTATCGCGGCCGCCGCAGGATCAGCTGCTCCGCGAAGCCGAACGTCTCGCCCCTGACCGACGGCGCCTTCGTGGACGCCTTCCACTCGGTCGGCAGCGACTACCCCTTCATCGAGCAGGACAGCCTGCCCGTCGACAACCTCGCGATGCAGCTGGCCCAGGACCCCACGGGCTTCGACGTGCTGCTCTTGCAGAACCTCTACGGCGACATCCTCTCCGACCTCTGCGCCGGGCTGGTCGGGGGGCTCGGCGTCGTGCCGGGCGCCAACGTCGGGGACCGCATCGCTGTCTTCGAGGCGGTCCACGGCACCGCGCCGGACATCGCCGGGCAGGGCGTCGCGAACCCGCTGGCGGTGCTGATGAGCGGGGTGATGATGCTGGAGTTCATGGGCGAGCAGAAGATCGCGGATCGCGTGACACAGGCGATCTGGCGGGTGCTCTCGTCCGGAAAGAGGCTCACCCGCGACCTCGGTGGAAGCGAGGGCACCGCCGGCTTCACCGCCGCGCTGATCGAGGAGCTGTGATGCACGAGGTGACCCTGGTTCCTGGCGACTGGGTCGGTCCCGAGTGCGCCGAGGTCGTCCGGGACGTCCTCGCAGCGGCCGGCGTCGACATCCGGTGGGACGTCCACACCTCGAACGACGACGCCTTCTACGCGAGCGCTCGCCGGACCCGTCGCGTCCTGACGAACCGTCTCTCCGCCAGCCGCGTCCCGGGCAAGCTGCCGCGGAGCGTGGCTATCCGAAAGGAGCTGGGGCTCTGGGCCCAGCTGCGACACGTGCGGTCGCTGCCAGGCGTCCCTGCGCGCTTCTCGGACGTCGACGTGCTCGTGGTCCGCGAGACCAGCGAGGACGTCTACACCGGCTTCGAACACCAGACCGCCCCCGGCGTCTTCGAGTCGATCAAGCTCACCACGGAGGCCGCCTGTGAGCGCATCGCGCGCAAGGCCTTCTCCGTCGCCCGCGAGCGGGGGCGCCAGAAGGTCACCATCGTCCACAAGTCCAACATCATGAAGAAGGCCGACGGTCTCTTCCTGCGGACCGGGCAGCGGGTCGCCAGGGACTTCCCGGACATCGAGTGTGACGAGGCCATCGTCGACGCTCTCTGCATGCGCCTGGTGCGCTGGCCGTCGTCCTTCGACGTGCTGCTCTGCGGGAACCTCTTCGGTGACATCGTCAGCGACCTCTGCGCCGGGCTCGCCGGCGGGATCTGCGTGGGCGGCAGCGTCAACGTCGGCGACGATGTGATGCTGTTTGCGAACCCCCACGGCAAGGCCCCCGAGCTGGTCGGCACCGGTCGCGCGAACCCCTTGCCCTCGCTGATGGTGGGCGTCGAACTGGTCGGCAGTCTCGGGCTGAACGAGACAGCGGATCGGCTGCGCCGAGCGATCCTGGCAGCCCTGGCAGCCGGCCTCCACACGGTCGATCACGGAGGATCCGACGGCCTCGTCGAGGTGCGCGACGCCGTGGTGAGCCGGCTGTAAGCTGTCGCCCATGTGGCCGCTGTTGCTTGGTTGTGCGCGCTGTCCAGAGGTCGTTCCGGTCACTGGCGAGGTCTCCGAGGCGGTCTCCGAGGCGGTCTCCGACTTCGGGGCTTGGACTGGCGGTGGGCGCGTCTGCCTGGACGAGGTCAGCGTGGCGCGCGGCGGCGAGGTGGAGCCTGCGGCCGAGCTGGGACGGCGTGACCTCGTGGTGAACGTCGATGGCCCCGGGTCCCTCCGCGATGCCACCTTTCATGGACTGTGCCATGCGCTCGATCGTGAAGAGAAGCTGTCGGAGAGCCTGGAGCTCGGGCTGGAGGTCCAGGGCATCGACGGCCACGACGACGAATACGGCGAGTCGGCCGAGGTCTTCGCTGTCCTGTGCGCCGATGGCCCCCTGCAGTTCATGTACCGGGCCGGGCTGGACGAGGAGTGCGACTACCTGGCGGGTCCCGTCCCGGTGGCGGTGGACGAAGCCGTGTACCCGAATCCGCCGGACCTCTTGCTGGGGCGCCACGCATGGACGATCGCTCGACCCAGGGATGGAGGCGCCTGGCGCGCCGTCGACCTACGCTGGATGCCTCCCTCGGAGAGCACGTGATCTGGTTGTTGGCCTGTACGAAGACGGTCCATGACTCCGGCCCGGTGGTGACCGAGTGCGGGCGACTGTCCGAGTATCCGGGCACCGCCTTCGACTTCGAGCCGGTCGAGTGGCCAGAGGGCCGCAGCCTGTACGGGCCGGAGCCTCCGGACCAGGTCCACGACGCGGGGCCGGAGTGGGAGACCTTCCTCGATGTCCACGGCCGCACTGATCCGGTGCCTGGGATGGACTGGGAGGGCAAGGACGTGCTGCTGTGGGTCGGCGGCTACCACGGCTGCGGGCGCCGAACCTACGACTGGCCCGAGGGCTTCGTCGTAGGCGACACCCGCACGGTCCTGGGCTTCTACGAAGAGGTCGAGGGTGACTGTCCCGACCTGCTCTGGGAGGAGGCCTGGGTCTTCATCGCCGACGAGGTCGAGGGAGCGCCAGAGGGCGACATCTGCTCGGAGCTGGCCGAGTAGGTCCGCTCAGAGCTCCGTCCAGATGTCGTAGAGCCAGAGGATCGTGAGGCTCTGCAGCCTGGCGATCTCCTCGAGGGGCTCGTCCCTCGTCTGCGGCGGGGTGACCCGGATGCTGTCGACGGTCGCCGAGCCTTCGGTGCAGGCGCTGTATTCGATGTCGAGGTCCCAGCCCTTGTCCATGGCCTCGACCATGAGCGCCTGCTGTCCGTCGGCGGTGAAGACGGCGTTGCTGCCGTCGCTGCGCAGCAGCGTGTACCGGGTCGTGCCGTTGGAGTAGGTCTCGGCGTGCCAGATGGTGCCGCGGTCGGAGGTGACGTAGCAGTTGACCCAGTCGATGGTGTCAGCGGCCTGGGCGGCGTTCAGGGTGGCGAGCAGGGTGAGCATCGTTGGTGTCCTCGGGAGGGGTTCGTCCCGTGGAGGGAGGGGCGTCCCCGTCCCCGATCCGTGCTCGAGCCATCGAGAACGAGCATCGAGCATCGAGTCAGTGGAGCGTCGTCTCCCCTGTCTCCTTCCCGCCATTGAGATCCAGATCCCGGTACTGCCGGTCCGGTGTGCGCACATCGCGCTCCACGAAGGCCAGCTTCACGCGCTCCGTGACGTCACTGGCGAAGGCCTTCTCGTAGCGGGCGTCGAAGACATAGGCCTTCACACGGATGGCCGTCACGAAGCGCTCGCCCAGGAACTGGTCTGACACCAACGTCACCAGGGGCTTGTCGAGGAAGACATAGCGAGAGGTCGCGGTGGCCTCTTCCACCAGCGCGCGGGCCAGGGCGAAGTCCTCTGCGGCGCCGATGTAGAAGTCGATGACGACCATGCAGTCGAGGTCCCCGGCGTTGGCGCTGGCGCTGGCCTCTGACAGGAACTTGCTGTTGGGGATGGTCACGAGGTTGTCGTCGAGGGTGACCATGCGCACCGAGCGCAGGCCGATCTCCGTGATCTCCCCGTAGTACTCGCCGAAGCGGACCCGGTCGCCGACCTGGAAGGGCTCGTCGATGAGCAGGATGACCCCGGCCATCAAGGAGGCGAGCAGGTCCTTGAAGGCGAAGCCGACCGCCAGTCCGATCGTGCCGAGGACGGCGAAGAGCGCCTCGGACTCCAGGACCAGGACGCTGGAAGCGGTGATGGCGAAGGTGCCGACGTAGATGAGGAAGCGCGACAGCGCCGAGACCTTCTTGAGGGCCAGGCGTCGACCCGGCAGGCGCTCGCCGAGGTCGTCGAGGAAGCCGCTGAGCAACCTCGCGCCGACCAGTCCGGCGACCAGCACCAACAGGGCGACCGGGAGGTGCTCCAGATCGATGAACTGTAGGAGATCCTGTGGGTTTTCCACGTCAGCGCCACTCCAACAGGTTCTTGTGGACCAGCGTGCGGGTCACGCACGGGAGCTGGCGCAGCGGGACCTCCCAGTTCTCGAGGTGGCCTCGGGCCACGAGGCCCTTCGCGGCCAGCACCTGCAGGGAGGAGCGGACCGCCGCAGCCGAGACGTTGTTGACCTTCGCCAGCTCCGGCTCGCTGAGGGCCTCTTGCATCCTGAGCGCCGCCAGCGTGAACAGCTCGGGTTCGGCCAGATCGTCGGCCCGTGTCTCCTGCACCGCGGCTCCCAGCCGCACCTGGAGGGTCTTGTCCGTCGTTGGGGACAGGGACTCGCTCCAGAGCTGGAGTGCCACCGCCGGGTTGCCGTAGCTGGCCTCGCCGAGCACCCGGTAGAAGGCCCGCGTCGCGCGCTCGAGCTCCCCCTCGACGTCACCGGAGAGCGCCCCGCGACGGACCAGCCCACCGAAGTCGAGCTCGTATCCAGCTGCATCGGTGCGGTCCTGGGTGAGCTTCTGGAGCGCGGACTCTTCCAGCGGCGGGAGCTCCACGATGTCTCGGATGAGGTGGATCTTGAGCAGGCGGTCCAGTCGGGAGAGGTAGGCCCACGAGGGCTTGTGGAAGCAGGCCAGCCAGAAGTGCCTGGAGCTCTCTCCGATCACGTCGAGCAGCGCGCGCATCGCCTCGAAGCCCCCGACGGTGCGGAGGAAGGCGTAGTGGCATCGGTCGATGACGATGACCGTCGGCGGCCGCTTGGCGAGCCTCTCGCAGACCCCCGCCACGTCCTTGCTCGGCTCCAGTCCGAGGCTGCGAGAGAGCCACAGGCAGAGCGGCTCCTCGCCCGTGACGCGGTGGTCGAGTGACAGGCGCGCGATGCCGTAGCCCTTGTCCGCGAGCTTCTGCGTCTTGAGGTCCAGCCAGGTCCGCCGGCCTCCTCCGCGGTCGGTCACCAGCGCCATGACCCCGGTCTCCCCGTGGTCCTTCCAGCGGAGGACTGCCGCCCAGAAGGTCTCGTCAGTCTCTGGGTGATCGATGATCCAGTCGGCCTCGACGGTGCCGGTCTCGATGGCCGCCGCGACGTCCTTTGGCAGTGGCCGGTGCTCGACGGACTCCTCCTCCTCGCTGAGGCGGTAGCGGTAGAAGATGTTCAAGAGCCGCCCCAGGGCCGAGCGCTCCGAGACCTGGGACTGGGCGAAGCGCCACGTGGCGCCGACACCCAGGAGCATCGTCGCCACCAGGGCCCGCAGCCAGCGCGTCGCCGCCGAGGGCTCGCTCATCAGCCAGGCCGCCAGCGGGTTGTCGGCTCCCTGGCGACCGATGCGGGCCCGCAGCTCGGGCTCCCAGAGGTGCAGCAGGCGGACGATGAGCACCACCAGCACGACCGCGAGGCCGCGCATCGTCAACTCGTGCAAAGCGTCGGCGCCGACGAGGTCCAGCCAGACATGGTCGAGGAACTGGCGAGCGACCACCCAGAAGACCAGCCAGCGGACCGTCTTCTCGCCCAGGGCATAGACGCCCGGCGTCACGAAGAACAGCGCCGGGCGGCTCTCTGCGAAGCGGGCGACCAGCAGCGCGTAGGCCCCGCTCAAGAGGCGATAGGCCGCGACCTGCCCGTAGACGAGCAACACGATGCCGGCCTCTGGGAAGAGCTCCATGGCCGGCTCGAAGAGCAGCCAGACGCCAAGGACATCCAGCGCCGCGCGGACCTCTGGCGTCGCGGGGTGGACCAGCTTGTCGAGCTGCTCGCGGCGACGGCGGCTCTCCCGACCCGTACCGGCCCAGCGCCGGACGACGGCGCGAACGAGGAGCTCGGCTCGACTCCTCAGCGCCCACCAGAGCAGCCCGACGAGGCCCAGGCCGACCACCCCGCGCATCAAGGCCATCGCTGCTCCGACAGAGGGCCAGACGAGCAGCTCGGCCAGGCGGTGCTTGCCCAGGGTCCACACGTTCGGCGCCAGCAGGCGGGTCTCCGTGAGGGCCTCTTCGATGACCTCTTCCTCGGCCAGCCAGATGGCCCGAGGCACGTCGGACTTGAGCTCACGGCGAAGCTGCTTCGCCTCCGACAACAGCGCCAGGATCGCGGCGTCGTGTGCCTCCGCGCCGGCCACCCGGCGGTCCATGTCCTGACGCTCGGCCAGGAGTGTCTGCTCGCGTCGGTCCAGGGCCTCGACCACCCCCTCGTCGGTGACGCCCTCCGTGCGCGCGCTGTCCGCGGCGAGCAGGGCCTCGCTTGCCGAGATCTCCGCTCGGCGCTCCCGAGCCCAGTCGTCGACCTTCAGCGATGGGCGGGCGAAGGCGGCGTCGCGCAGCTCGAGGACGAGGTCCCGCGTCTGACGCCATGCGTCGATGGCGTCGCTCTCTCGCGAGGCATCCAGCGACGGCCTGGTCGCGAGGTCCGCCCGGATCGCCTGCAGGTCCGCCAGGCGGCGGCGATAGGAGCTCTCCTTGTCCGCGAAGACGAGCCCCTCGGCGTCGACCTCGCCCCGGATTCGTGTGGCTCTCGTGACCTCTTCGTAGGTGGCCTCTACGACCTCGGCGATGGCGGTGTTGTGACCCCCTTCGGCGGCGACGGCGGCCGCGCGCGCTGCCTCCACCTCGAGGTCGACGGTGACGCCGTCCTCGAGACGGGCGAGCTCCACCGCCACCTCTTCCCGGAGCTCTCCGAGCTCTGCCACCGAGCGCTCCAGCCAGGCGAGCTCGGCCTCCCAGTGCGCCACCTCGAGGCGATGCTCGAGTGCGGCAAGCTCGCTGTCGATCGAGTCCAGGTCCCGCGCCACTGCAGGTGGCTCGACCGATGCCAACCACGGCTCGAGCGCCTCGTCGATCTGCGAGCTGTCATCTACCAGATCGCGTATGAGGAGCAGGCGCTCCGCGGCGTGGGCGGCGACCTCCGGATCCTGAAGCCGCTCCAGGTCCCGCTCCGCCGACAGGGTCGCCGACGGGACCGCGGCGGCCGCCACGATCTCCCTCAGGGTCTCCCGCAGGTAGCGGCGCTCTTCGTCGATCGCGGCGATGGCGAGGCCGTCTTCCGGGTCTGCCTCGGCGCGGGCCTCGTCGTACTCGGCCACCAGCGGGGCGAGGTGGTCGGCGCTCAGCCTCGGGTTGTCCTCGAGCATCGATCGGATCGACAGGAGGAAGCGGCGCTCCAGGGCATCGGCGCCGTCCTCTGCGGACAGGGCCGCCTCACGGGTCGTCTCGAGCCGCTCGTCGTCGAGGGACTCCACGCGCTCGGCGGCGCGTCGGGCGCCCTCTGCGTCGAGCCTCGCGAGCTGCCCGGCCACCCAGCGCGCGTCGGGCATCGGCCCTCGGTCGGCCAGGTGGGGGAAGGCGCGATCGAGGTCGACCTCACCCCGGAAGGCGGCGCTCGCGGCCTCGAAGCGGGCGTCTGCTGCTTGCTTGCGCGCGCTCAGCGCAGGCAGATCCACCTGCTCGACGAGGCCGGCTCGGGCCTCGTCAGTGGGGGGCTCCGCGCGTCCCGGGAGCGTGGTCAGCAGCAGTCCGAGCAGCATGGGACGCCCGAGTCTACCGCGCGTTACTGCTTTGGGATGAAGGAGGCGATGGTCGTCATCAAGGAGCTCCTGGTCAGGGAGCTCCTGCAGATCGGCGATTCTCCGCTCACGCTCGGGACGCTGGCACTCACCGTGCTCATCGTGGTGATCACCTTCTTCGTGTCCCGGTGGATTCGGGCTGGGAGCAAGCGCGCCTTCAACAATGCGCGGCGTCCACGACGAGGGGACCATCGGTGTCACGAACCGGCTGCTCCACTACGTCGTGCTGCTCGTCGGCTTCTCGATCGCGCTCGAGACCGCCGGAATCCGCCTCTCGGGCCTCTTCGCCGCCGGCGCCGTCTTCGCCGTCGGGCTCGGCTTCGCGATGCAGACCATCGTCCAGAACTTCGTGTCTGGAGTCATCCTGCTCATCGAGCGCTCCATCCGTCCCGGCGACGTGCTGCAGATCGAGGACGACATCGTCAAGGTCCGCCGCATGTACATCCGGAGCACCGTGGTCGAGACCCTCGACGACCTCGACATCATCGTGCCGAACTCGGACCTCGTGCAGAGCCGCGTCCGCAACCTGACCTACCTGGACAAGCGCTACCGGGTTCGCGCGACGGTCGGTGCGCACTACCGGAGCGACATGGAGCAGGTCCGCGCGGTGGTCGAGCAGGCCGGCGCAGCGGTCCCCGGGCGACTGGACGACACCCCACCGCTGGTGCTGCTGCTGGACTTCGGCGACTCCAGCGTGGACTGGGAGGTCAGCGTCTGGACTGACGATCCCTGGCGCCAGCGCCACTTGCGCTCGGCGCTCAACGAGCAGATCTGGACGAGCTTGAAGGCTGCGAACATCACCATCGCCTTCCCCCAGCTCGACGTGCACGTGGTCACCGGCTGAGGTCTGGCTCGGGGTTTCTGCGCTACCGTAGCGCCATGTTCCTGAAGGTCGATCGCGACGGGCCGGTCACCACAATCCTGCTCGATCGGCCTCGGAAGGCGCACGCCTACCACCCCGCCATGCTCGACGAGCTGGAAGCGGCGGTCGCTGGGTTGGAGACACCGGTCGTGGTCGTCGGCTCGACCGGTGAGGGCGCCTTCTGCGGTGGCGCCGATCTCGACGCCCTGACCCTGGCGGATCCGCTGTCCCCGCTGGACCTCCAGTCCCAGCGCGTCTTCGATCGCCTCGCCCGAAGCCCGGCGATCAGCATCGGCGTCGTGCAGGGCGCGGCCATCGCCGGTGGCTGCGAGCTGGCCCTGGCCTGCGACGTTCGCGTCGTAGGACCGCGCGCTCGCTTCGCCTTGCCCGAGACCTCGCTGGGCATCATCCCGACCGCCGGGGGCTGTACGCGCTTGCCTCGGCTGGTGGGCATGGCCCGGGCAAAGCAGATGATCCTGCTCGGCTACAGCATCGACGCCCAGACCGCCGTCGACTGGGGCCTGGCCATCGAGCTGGTCGACGACCCCCTCGCCCGCGCCCAGACCATCGCCGCCGCCGCCGCTCAGCGGGACCCGGTGGCCTCCCGTCTCGCCAAGCAGGTCCTCGACGGCGTCGACGGCCTTGGAGCGGAGCGCATCGCCGAGGCCCTGCTGTACCACCGCAAGCAGGGATAGGGCGCCGTTGCCGCGCTCTTCCTTGCGCTTCGTGCTGCTCCAGGCTCGCAACCCGGGTGACCGCGTGCGCGAGGAGGAGCGAGCCCAGTTCGCGGCTCGGATGAAGGTCGACGTCGGGCAGATCGAGACGGTCTCGATGCTGGATGGCGAGTTCGACGAGCGCTGCCTCTCTCGCTGCGACATGCTGCTGGTCGGCGGCTCTGGCGAGTACTCCGTGCTCGATGATCACGAGGGGATCTGGGGAGCCAAGGTCTTCCTCGCCGAGATCGCCAGGACGGGCTTCCCGACCTTCGCCAGCTGCTTTGGCTACCAGCTCATGGTCGACGGCCTCGGGGGGCGGGTCGAGCACGACGTGGACCACGCAGAGGTCGGCAGCTTCCACCTCCAGCTCACCGAAGAGGGCCTGGCAGACCCGGTGTTCTGCACCCTCGGCCAGACCTTCACCGCCCAGCTCGGACACAAGGACCGGGCGGTGATCCTGCCGGACGAGGTAGTCAACCTCGCCTCTTCGGCGATCTGCCCGTACCAGGCCCTGAGGGTGCCGGGCAAGCCGGTCTATGCGGCGCAGTTCCACCCGGAGCTGGCCTGGCTGGACAACCGCGGGCGCTTCGAGCGCTACATGGACGACTACGGCAAGGTCTTCGGCATGGTCGAGGCCGAGCGCATGCTGCGAGAGGAGTTCTTCCCGAGCGAGAAGGCATCGGCCCTGCTCGATACCTTCCTGAAGGTCTTCTTCGAGTGAGCGGTGGCTGTGTCGCGGCAGGCTCCCCTCTGACCGTCCAGGCGGGGCTCCTCGCCTTCGAAGCAGGGGGCAACGCCGTCGACGCGGCGGTCGCCGCGAAGCTCATGGCCTGCGTCGCGGAGCCGCTGTTGACCGGCCTGGGTGGCGCCGGGATCTCTACGGTCAAGATCGGTGGAGACCTGCACGTCGTCGACTTCTTCACGGCGATGCCGGGGCGGGGCCACTCGGGCGCGGTCCCGGCGATGGAGACCGTGACGCTGGACTTCGGCCCCACCACCCAGGACTTCCACGTCGGCGCCGCCAGCGTCGCGGTGCCCGGCCAGCCCTTTGGCTTGTGGGAACTCCACCAGCGCTTCGGGCGCATTCCCTTCTCGATCCTTGCCGAACCAGCGATCTGCGCCTGCGCCGACGGGGTCCCGGTCACCCCCGGCTTCGAAGAGGTCGGGGGGCTCCTGTGGCCCATCCAGCTGTTGTCTCCAGAGGCGCGCGCTCTCTTTGGACAGAACGGCGGCGACCGCCCCCGGGCGGGCCAGAGCTTCTTCAACCCGGACCTCGGCCAGACCCTCCGCCTCTTCGCAACAGAGGGGCCTCGCGCCTTCCGGGACGGGGACCTCGGGACCGCCATCCTCCAGGCGCTGGGGGACGACACCTTGCTCACCCGCCGCGACCTGCTGGCCTACCAGGTGGCGGTCCGACCAGCCCACACGACAAAGCGGCATGGCTCACGGATCGGCGTGCCGGGGCTGCCGAGCCACGGCGGGCTCTCGGTCGCGGACGCTGTGGAGCTCCTCGATATGCGCCTCCCGGAGCCCTTCACCGCCGACCACGTCCGAGCGATGGCCCGAGCGATGGATAGGGCGACCGTCCCGATGGGAGCTGGCCACACGACACACGTCTCGGCGGTAGACGAGCGAGGAGACGCCTGCGCGATCACCTCTTCCTTGGGAGAGACGGCGGGTGTCGTCCCGCCCGGGACCGGGCTTCGCGTCAACAACTTCCTCGGCGAGGACGACGTCAACCCGCGCCACCGGGACTTCATCCCCGGCGAGCGCATGGTCACGATGATGACGCCGACGGTCCTGGCTTCTGAGGACGCTGTCTGGGCCTTCGGCTCCGGAGGCTGCTCCCGCATCAGGAGCGCAGTGCTCCACGCGATCGTCCACCTGCTCGACCACGACCTGCCCCCGGAGCGGGCCGCCAACGGGCCGCGCTGCCACATGGAGGCCGGGTTGCTCCGGGTCGAGGTCTACGACCGCGCCGAGCCCGACTTCGCAGAGCAGTTCGCGGACGACATCCGCTTCGACGCCCCCAACATGTTCTTCGGCGGTGTCCACATCGCCGGTCGCCAGCGCGGCTCCTTCGAGGGCTCGGGAGATCGCCGCCGCAGCGGGGAGTTCGGGGCCACCGGACGCAAGGAGTCGGGCCCGGAGGGATAATCCCTGCGCATGCTCGAGACGCGCCCGCGCCTGATCTCCGTCGGCACCGCCCATCCGCCCGACGGCTACTCCCAGGAAGACCTCGTCGCTCGCTACGACGTGCCCGACCCGCGCATCCGCAACCTCTTCCGCTCCGCCCACATCCGCAATCGCTACCTCTACCTGCCAGAGGCCAACGAGCAGGGCATGCCAGAGGAGACCCAGGGCGCGCTCCTCGCCAAGCACCTGCGCGGGGCCATGGAGATCGGCCCGAAGGCGGTGAAGCGCTGCCTCGAGCCGATGGGACTCACGGTCCGGGACATCGACTACCTCCTCTGCATCACGACCACGGGCTTCCTCGCCCCTGGGCTCTCGGCCCACCTGATGAAGGAGATGGGCTTTCGCGAAGACTGCTCCCGCGCCGACATCGTCGGCATGGGCTGCAACGCCGGGCTCAACGGGCTCAACCCGGTCGCCTCCTGGGCCATCGCCAACCCGGGCCGAAACGCACTGATGGTTTGCATGGAGGTCTGCTCCGCGACCTACGTCTTCGACGGCACGATGCGCACCGCCATCGTGAACTCGCTCTTCGGCGACGGCTCGGCGGCCGTGCTCGTGCGTGTCGACCCCCGGGACGACTCTCGCTTCGCCGGCAGGGTCCTGGGCTTCAACTCACAGATCATCCCGCCTGCCATCGGTGCCATGCGCTACGACTGGGACGAGGAGCAGGGGAAGTTCAGCTTCTTCCTGGACCGCGACATCCCCTATGTCGTGGGGGCAAACGCGGAGAAGCCGGTTGACAGGCTCCTCGACGCCCACGGCTTGAAGAGGCGCGACATCAGCCACTGGATCGTGCATTCGGGCGGCAAGAAGGTCATCGACGCCATCAAGTACAACATCGGCATCACCGAGTACGACGTGCGCCACACCACCTCGGTGCTGCGCGACTTCGGCAACATCAGCTCCGGCTCCTTCCTCTTCAGCTACCAGCGGCTGTTGAACGAGGGGCTCGTCCGCCGCGGCGACTACGGAGTGCTCATGACCATGGGCCCGGGCTCGACCATCGAGACCGCCCTGGTCCGCTGGTAGGAGACGACATTGGGCTACGAGACCCTGTCCTTCGACGAGTCCGACGGCATCGCCACGGTCACCCTCGCCAGAGGTGGCGGCAACCGCATCTCGATGCGCATGGTCCGGGAGCTGACCGCCGTCTGCAACCACCTCGAGGACGACAGCGACGCCCGGGTCGTCGCCTTCCGCGGCGCCAACGGCACCTTCTCAGAGGGCATGGACTTCGAGGACTTCGATCCCAAGGCGGTCCTCGACATCCACGGCTTCAACAAGTGGGAGAAGTGCTGCACCCGCCTGGAGCGCCTGCCAAAGGCCACCGTCGCCCTGGTCGACGGACCGGCTGTCGGCGGCGGCTTCCAGATCGCCTTGGCGTGCGACCTGCGCATCGCGACCTCGCGAGCGACCTTCCAGCTCCCCGAGACCCACCTCGGCTTCCTCCCCGGCATGGCCACCTTCCGGCTCGCCAAGTACGTCGGGCTCGGTCACGCCAAGCGCATCATGCTCACGGCCGAGGTCGTCGAGGCCAGCTCCGCAGCCAGCCTCGGCATCGTCGATCGCCTCGACGACGACCTCGACGCAGGCCTCGCCTGGGCGATCGAGGCCTTGGGCCCCAACCACAGCGTCGCAGTCGAGCTGACCCGCCGGCTGCTCAACGAGAGCTTCCACACCGCCTACGAGAACGCCATCGGCCACTTCCTCGCCGCACAGCACCGGGCGATCTCCCAGACCGCCTTCCTCGACACGCTGAAGAAGCAGCGCGGAGACTGAGATTCCCAGGCCCTTCGAGGTCGATCCAGACGTCCTCGCCCGGATCCGGCCGATGCAGTACCGGGACGCTCGCCGCGTGGCGGTGCTCCATCACGCCGCGATGGGCAGCTCCTTGTGGGCGAAGCTCGGCACACGGTTCCTGCGAGAGCTCTACCGTGGGCTGATCGAGGACGAGCGCTTCCTGGGCTTCGTCTACGAGGAGGACGGCCAGATCGAGGGCTTCATCGCTGGCTCTACGGACGCCAGCGAGATGATGGGCGCCGTGTTCAAGAAGCGCCTGGTGCCGCTGGGTGTCTCCGCATCCCTTGGCGTCGTTCGCAGACCGAGCGTGGTGCTCAAGCTGCTCCAGACGGCCCAGTACTTCGCCGCTTCGGACGACTCTGAGCTCCACATTCCCGCCGAGTCGCTGTTCTGCAGCTTCACGCCGAAGCTCCGGGGCAAGCGGGTCTCGGGCCACATCAACAAGGTCCTCTTCGACGACCTCGCCGCCCGCGGCCACAGCCACGTCAAGATCACGACCGAGATCGACAACGAAGGCGCCAACCGCCAGCTCACGAGCTGGGGCTTCGAGGAGCGCGGGCACTTCACCTTCTACGGAAAGGACATGGTGCTCTACGCCCTGGATCTGGGGGCTTCAGAGCGCGTGACTCCGCGGTTGTCGCACCCGACGATATAGCCGATAGTCCACGATCATCAGCACCAATCTCCACTACCGCGAATTGTACGAGTTCCTCGGCCAGAAGGAGATGGTGGGAGCGTTGCTGGACGGCCTGCCCCACCGCTGTACGACCCTTCGCATCGACTGGCTGTCGTCGAGGACACAGGTGGACCGAACGAAGCCGACCGAGAGAAGACCGCCACGCCGAGGAGGGTGTGGGGGCCTTCTTCGTGCGGGCGTCCGGCGAGATTCGCGGGTTCGAGTGGTCGTTCCCACCTGGCTCTGCTTCGCCAAGTGTGGCCCGGAGTGGGGAGATCTATCGATCCCTGACCGCGAGACGTGCGTTGATCTCCTTGTAGAACGCTCTTCCGATGATCCAGCCGGTGAACGCCCCGAACCCAACTGCACTGAGCCGTGAGGTCGGGTCCACCCAGGAGACTGACCGAAGGTAGGTCACGCCGACGCAAAGGACCATGATCAGCACTGCGCCGAGGATCCCCTCAGTGCTGCGAGGAGGAGTATCCTCTTTGTCGAAGAACCCCATCTTCCATCCAATGCAGCTACCAAGGCTCATCCAACAGACCACACCGGCGAGGTAGACACTCCGCATCGTGTGTTTCACATCCAGGTATTCACCCAACGCCATGGCGCTGACCGCGAACATACCCAGAAAACACGTGTATTTGAACCTGTTGGTCATCCGACTTCCTACCAGAGGATAGTGGGCCGGCCGCCGCCGCCGGGGTCTTGGTATGGGTTGTCGGCCTCTTCCTTCTCCTCTTCTTCGTCATCCCCGCTGCCGGCACTATCATCATCATCGTCGTCCTCATCCGGATCTGTGCCGGTATCTGGATTCTCGATGTTCTGGGCGCCGCTGTACTTGTCGGGGTCTATGGCACCGGTCGCCTCAGGCTCGTCCCCGGCTATCGACCATGCGACCCAGAGCACACCGACAGCGGCGGTGGAAATTGCCACGTAGAGCAGCGTATTCGTGCTCTTGAGCACGACCGGGCCGTAGACGGACTCGATAGCAAGGAGTTTGGCCTCGGCCAGCGCATCTCCTCCCGAGTCGGAGTCGGCGTACTCGCTGTTCGAGAAGGTCATGTCAGCTCACTCCGGAAACGGTGAGGGACACCTGGCCTCGGTTCATGCCGGTTCCAGTTGTCGCCTTGTTGCGGGTGCCGGCGCCGAACCGGACCCAGAACTTCGAGCCAAGGGCATTGAACAGGTCCACCCGGCCCGAGCAGTTCGAACCTTCTTGGCCCAGATAGGAACCCATGGCCGTCCAGTCATCCGGAGTCTTGGGATCCGTTGTCGCGGTCTGGAAACCTGCCGTCACCTCGAAGTCGGTGGTGGGGTCGACCAGCGTCAGAAGGGTCTTCGGGTCCCTGATCGAGATCGCCGGAATCCACCGGGTGAAGCTCGTGTAGTTGACGGTCTCAGATCCGCAGACGAGTGTCTTGGTCTTCTTGGGCATCAGGATCGTTGACATTCCTCTCCCTTCACGTTTGTGAGCCTCATGGCTCGCGTTGAATCTACCGGCATCGCTGGAGGAGCGCCATTACGAACAATTATAGGAGTGATTACCATAGTTAGGGCCCGTGACGAAACAACCGCTTTGATGTTCTGCGCCATGCCACTGGAGTTCGGGCATGGCGGCGATGCGGCGGTCCAGCGGGTGTCAAGCGCCACGGAGGGTGGAAGGAGCGACCGTCCGCCTGGCTCGAGCAATATCAAGGACATGCCAAGACGGTTCCTGTTGGTTTGACAGTTTTCGGACCCTCGAAGTGACCTCATCGGAGACCGCTGCCAGGAGGGGTCTCGACGGCCCTCAGAGACCTCTGGTCAGCCGCGATCGCGCCTTTCGTCGAGCGAGGTCGTCCGGTGTCGAGAACGGAGCTCCAGGGACACCCTGCGAAGGCCAAAACCCGTGCGGTGATAGGACCTTGCACAAACAACAGGGGGAACCCATGGTCGCTTGTCCCGATCCCATCCTCGCGCTCCACGAAGAGATCTGCGAGGCCGTCCGAAACCACCGAAACTCCGAACACAGACTCGCCCAGCTGTTGGCGACCCTGGAGGACGAGAAGGGCTGGCTGCTGTTTGGTCACGCCAGCCTCTGCGAGTACGCGAGGGTGCGCCACCAGATCGAGCCGCGCAAGGCCCGGTCACTCGCTCAGCTCGGCCACGCGCTGTCCGATCTCCCGGTCCTCGACGCGGCGATGGCCGAGGGGACCCTGCCGTGGACCAAGGCCCGGGAGCTCTTGCGCGTGGTCGTTCCCGAGACCCAGCAGACCTGGTTGGAGCGCGCCCAGAAGTGCCCGAGTCGGGACCTCGGGGCGCTGGTCGGCGCGGAGGCCTCGGAGACCATCTGCGAGGAGGCCTGCTGCGACGCGGAGGTGGTCGACCTGCGGCCAGGCCCCGAGCAGGGTCACCTCAGCCGCACCGTCGCTCCGGCCACTCGCCGCGCGGTGGTCCACCGGGACAGGCGGACCTGCCGGGTGCCGGGTTGCAACAACCGACTCTACGGGGCGGTCCACCACATCGTCTCCAGGCTTCGCGGCGGCGGGCACGGCACCGGGAACCTCGTGCTGCTCTGCACCTGCCACCACCGACAACTCCACGAGGGTCGGCTCGCCATCGAGGGTGACGCAGACGGGGTCCTTCGCATCGAACACCCCGACGGTCGCGTGGCCCACGTGGGCAGGGGCGGAGAGGTCGAAGAAGGTCGGCTGGGTGCTCTGGAACGAGGGCCGCGGAGCGTCTACCCGCCGCCCGAGTAGATGTAGACGGCGCCTGGCCCCTTGTCGTTGGTCGAGGTGTCGAACTCGAAGCCCGGGGAGCCGATGGCGATGTCGAGCACACCGTCACCGGTGAGGTCGTCGCCGCCATGCACGGTCCAGCCAAAGAGGCTGCCGGGGTGCTCGCAGCCGTCGGTCTCGCAGGAGGAGAAGGGCTCGACCTCGAGACGTGGGAGCTCAGTGCCCTGGTAGGTCACGGAGCGCTTGCGCCGAGGATCAAGAGGAATCCGCGGACGATCGGCGGGTCTCGGCCCAGGAGACAGGGCACCAGACCAGCCTCGTACCCCGCTCAGCCTGCTACAGCGGCTCCACGATCTGATAGGCGAAGACAGCGTAGTCCTCGCCCAGGGCGGAGGGTGTCATCGACCCGGTGGAGTCGACCAGGGCGACCCGGAAGCCCCCGTGGGCCGTGTCCACGCTGGCCCAGGAGCCGTAGCCGTAGGTGCCCGCGCTGGTCGTGACCATCTGGGTCTCGGTGCAGGCGGTCGGGGCGTCGCCGGGACCCCAGACATCGACGAGCACGACGTCCAGCGGCATCGCGGCGAGTCCGTAGGGGGCCACGAAGACCAGGCTGTCCTCTCCGACGTTGTCGTTGAAGACGCAGTGGGCGTAGACCGACTCCTCCTCGACCCAGGACCAGGTCATCAGCCGCCTGACGCCAAGGGACTCGCTGGCCAGCGTGAAGGCCCCGACGCCCTGGTGCTCGTCCACGCTGGTCTCGACCCTCAGGTCCTCGAGGTGGAGCACCCCCCCGCGCAGGTACAGCGGGTAGCTCGTGCTGCAGTCCCGGCCGAGGTCCTCGCAGTAGGAGGCCTCGTCGCCCGTGTAGATCGCCAGGCCCGTGGCGCCCTTCGAGAGATCGATGCGGATGTTGTCGCCGGCGTTGGCGCTGCCGTCGATGCGGATGGCCTGGTGGGAACCGTGTGGCTCGAGGTGGATGCCGCTGGGCGCGATGAGCTGGCCGTAGTCGGTGACCGTGGAGAGCTGGCCGAAGGAGACCAGGTACATGCCCGAGGTGTGGGTGTGGTAGCGGCGGATCGCGGCGTTGCGGAGGCCGTCGGCAGACCAGTCGTTGTCGGTGATGCGAGGCCCGTTGACGTACATCTTGATGCCGCCGGTGGCGTTGCAGTCGGCGAAGGCGAAGCCCTCTTCGCACTCGGTGGTCTCGTGGTAGAGCTCGATGAGCTCGGTCGCCGGGAACTCCCCGGGCGGGTCGTTGCGGTTGTCGCCCACCCACTCGCTGTCGTTGAACCACCAGTAGCCGTTGTCGGTGCTGCTCCAGAGAGACTGGATGTTGGGCTCGTCGTTCGCCCAGGGGTCCTCGTTCTGCACCGCAGCGACTGCCTCGGCGTCCTCGTAACGCTCGTGGCCCTCCACGCTCCCGAGCTCTTCCTGCAGCGCGGCCACCTCCTCGCGCAGGTCTTCGAGCTCGACCTGGAGGGCCTCGATGTCCTCTGGAGTGGCAGCGGGCGTGGGTTCGTCGGTGCAGGCGAGCAGGAGCCACATGGCCCCACCATACAGCGCCCCTAGACGGCGAGGTCCACGCTGTGTTCGGACAGGGGCAGGCCCCCGATGAGGCCGTGGGCGAGCAGCAGCTGGCGGAAGGCCTCTGGGGAGTCTGCGCGGCGGCCGCCGGGTGGGGGTGGCACCTTCTTCGCGCGGTTCAGGGCGAGGTTCGCGGCTCGGATCTGCGAGGCGAGAGCTGCCAGGATCGACTCCTTCCAGAGGGTGCCCGAGTCCCCCCGTGGGCTCCGGAAGGCCTTGCTCGAGATGCGGTATGCCCAGGTCGGGCCCCCGGCGACGCAGCTGGCGGAGCGCGTGCCGGGCTCGATCAGGGTGTTGATGCCGAAGGTGTCCCCAGCGAGCAGGACCGCGAGCCGCTGGGCCTTGTCCCCCCGCACGTTGCGGATGACCTCGATCTCGCCATCGGCGACCAGGTAGGCGCTGTCTCCTCGCTCTCCTTCGAGGAACACGACCTCGCCCTCCTGGTGGGCGACGGGCTCCCATCCCGCGGCGATCTTCTCCAGCTGGTGGTCTTCGAGGAGCTTCAGCCCCGGCTGCTTCTTCAGCAAGGGGATGAGCGGTGGGCAGGCGCCCCTTGGCTTTCCGGGCACCAGCTTGCGCCACATCTTCTGGGTGAAGCTAGCCTCTCGCTTGGGGCGATCGAGGGCCCCAGCGCCGACCTTGGCGATGCTGAGGTCCACGCTCCGGATGCGGCGAGACAGGGTCAACAGGGCCTGCTCGAGCAGCGCCTTGTAGACGGGGTTGCGTTCTACGCGCAGCTTCTTGAGCCCCTCCACGGGCAGCGAAACGGTCTTCGCGAAGAACTTGGCCTTCACCGTCGCCGTCCGGTGAGAGCCACGGGACCTGGCACAACAGCTCGGTGATCTCAGTGGACATGAGCGAACTCTAAAGCAAACCGTGATCGGGGCCGAAGAGCGTCCGATGGCACTGCCGACCGGTCTCAGACCCCGCAGCAAGAGCGAGCGCCTGGCGCTGGCCAAGGTCCTGCGGGGCAACGCGTCCCGGGTGGAGGTCCATCCCAACGACGACGGGTGGCAGGCTCTCCACGTTCGGATCGCGGGCAAGGTCCCTGTCTGGACCGGTGGCGATCCGGCGCGTGCGAACGCGCTCCTGTCGCGCTTCGGCTTCCCGCCGGTCGGAAACGAGCAGGTGCTGTCGGCCGCCGAGGGGCCTCTGGTCAGCATCGTCATCTGCACCTACAACCGCTACGGCATGCTCACAGAGGCCATCGCCTCGGCCCTGATGCAGTCCTGGCCCTGCGAGGTCATCGTCGTCGACGACGGCAGCACCGACGGGACCTGGGAGCTGCTCCAGTGCGTCCACGGGATTCGGTGCGTGCGCCTGCCCGAGAACAGGGGAAAGCCCACCGCACTCGACGCGGGAGTGGCCATCGCCAACGGGAAGTACCTCCTGGTCTTCGACGATGACGACCTGCTCTTGCCGGGCTCGGTCCAGGTCCTGGCCACGGCGCTGCAAGAGAACCCATCGCTGGTCGGAGTCTTCGGCGACGCCCTGCGCTTTCGGAGCGGCGACGTCTTCGAGTGGCGGGCCGCCAGCAGGCTGCCCTCCGATGTCCTCGGGCGCAGCCTGTTGAACCAGGTCCCGGGGCTCACCGGCGCCTTCCTCTGCCGAACCGAGGCATGGCGACAGGCCGGACGCGTCGATCCACGCCTCGTCCGCGGCGAGGACATGGACATGTGGCTGCGGCTCTCTCAAGTCGGCGAGCTCGCCAGCCTGCCGCTGGCGACCTTCGTCCACCGGGTCCACGACGGCATGCGCGGCTCCTCCTCCGCTCGCTGGAAGGTCTCTGACGTCCAGACCCACATCTCCCAGACCCTGGGCTACATCGCCCCCGTGTTCGCCGAGCGCTGGCGCCAGTTCTCGCCCCAGGCCAGCCGCGCCGAGGGCCACGCATGGGCGCTCGGTCTCTGGCAGCGAGGACTCCGCGACGAGGCCCGCCGCGAGCTCTCGCGCTGGAAGGGACCGCACGCCGTCGACGAGCGTTGGGTCCGCGAGCAGTGTGGTCTGCCGAGCACCGTCCAGGCCACCCGCGGAGCGGTCGTCGTGGTCGACGAGGGAGACCCCGGAGCGCTCCCGCTGTGCCTCTCGAAGCAGGACCCGACCTTCGAGCGCCTCGTCGCCCTCGAAGTCCCCTGCGATCCGATCGGAGAGGTCCAGCTCCACTGGCCGGGCACCTACGCCCGGAACGTCGATCTCTGTTCGTTGCTGAGCGAGCACCCCGGTCCATGGCATCTCAGGCTGGCCAGCGCTCCCGACTGGTCGCCGCCCCCGCTGGAGCACATCTGTTGGCTGCCGCCCTTGGCGCCGATGGACGCGGTGCTCGCGTGCGCCGCTGCGCTCGGATGGCCGCAACCTGCCAGGCTACGCCTGGGTCTCCGCACCGAGATCGACCCCCGCGCTCGCGCCGCGATCGCAGCCCGCAGTTTCTTGGATGCCGGCGACGCCGGGCGCGCTCTGCACCTCGTCTCGCGGCTCCTCGAAGCCTTGCCGAGCTGGGAGGGTGGCTGGTCGCTGGCCGCCGAGTGCTTCGATGCCGTCGGCGCCTCCGCCGAAGCGCAGTCCTGCAGGGCCCGCCTGACCGGCTGAAAGGATAGGGACCTCCGTCGCGTATTGTTCGCGTCCGTCAGGGAGGTTCTTCTTGGAGATGCGTCACGCCTTCGATCCCGGTCGCGCGGTCCGCCACGGCTGGGAAGCGATGAAACTGGCTCCGGCGCCGCTGTTCGTCGGGGCGCTGATCATGAACTTCACCCAGGGCGGAGGCGGGAGCTTCAACAACGTCGGGAACTTCGGCGACCAGGGCGGGAACGACTGGGACAACGGGGGCTACGACTACGACTGGGGCAGCGACTGGGACTACCGCATCGACTCGGCGCTCAGCGCCAGCAGCGGCATGCTCCAGAACTTCACGGGCTCCTCCGACTTCGACGATCCGGCGCTGATCGTGGGCATGCTCATCGGAGCCGTGTGCTTCTTCATCATCATCGTCGCCTTCTTTGTCGGCGGTTGCTGGGTGAAGGTCGGCTGGATCCGCCTCCACGAGCAGGTGATCACCGACGGCGCGGGCACCTTCGGCACGCTCTTCGGGGGCAAGGACCGCATCATCGACATGGTGCTGTTCTCGTTGCTCAAGTTCTGCATCGTGATGGCGACCATGCTCGTCGCCTTCTTTCCGGGGGGCCTCGTCCTTGGCGTCGGCATCGGCCTCGAGGAGGAGGCGCTGATGCTCATCGGTGGCCTCCTGATGTTCTTCATCGGCCTGCCGGTCATGTGGTACGTGGGCTACGGCCTCTACCTGGGCGACCACGCCCTGGTGCTGGAAGGTCGCTCTCCCATGGACGCCCTCGACCGCACCTGGACCCTGGCAAAGGGCAACCGCCTCCGCCTCTTCCTCTTCAACTTCGTGCTCCAGTTGGTCGCCGTCTGCGCCACGCTCGTCGGCTTGTGCCTCTGCATCGTCGGCGTCATCGCGACGGCCCCCACGGCTCGCGCGGTCATCGACGTCGGCCTCACCGAGTCCTTCCTGATGCACACCCGCGGCGAGGAGCAGGCCAAGACCTGGAAGCTCGTCGAGATCGGCGGGGGTCTCTACTGACCGGCCATCCAGGTCCAGGTCGGTAGGAAGTCCCGGATCAGGGCCTCGCCGAAGAAGAGGTAGACGACGCCGGTGATGGCGAGGAAGGGACCGAAGGGGACCTGGGTCTTGAGGCCCGAGCCTCGCTTGAGCATGAGCAGCAGGCCGATGACGCTGCCGATGATGCAGGCACCGATCAGGATGAAGGGGACCGCCGGGATGGCGCCGAGGAAGGCCCCCATCATCGCCAGCAGCTTCACGTCGCCGAAGCCCATGGCCTCGACCCGCCGCACGAGCCACCAGGCGCCGATGGTGACGAGGAGGACGCCCCCGCCTGCCAGGGCCCCGACCAGCGAGGCCTGCCAGGTGATGGCGTGCTGGCCGTCGTAGCCCAGCCACTGGAGCCCGACGACGCCTAGGAAGCCGAAGGGGATCGCGAAGATCGTGAACTGGTCCGGGATGATGTAGTGGCGAAGGTCGATGTACGTGGACCCGACCAGCATGAACACGAAGACCAGGTAGAAGGCCCAGGCTGCCAGCGCCGGCAAGCTGTAGACAGGCACGATCTCCCGGAACAGCAAGAGCGCGAGCAGGCCCATCAGGACCTCGATGATCGGGTACAGCGGCGAGATGCGGGACCCACAGCCGCTGCAGCGGGCGCGCAGGAAGACCCACGAGAGCACCGGGATGTTCTCGTACCAGCGAATGCGGTGACCGCAGGCGGGGCAGTGGCTGGGAGGCCGGGACACCGAGCGGTCCTCTGGCATGCGGGCGATGCAGACGTTCAGGAAGCTGCCCAGAGCCAGCCCGACGACCGTCGCCCAGACCTGGAGGATGACCTCGAGCGTCAAGACAGGGCCTCCAGGATGCGCTCCACGTCCTCGTCCGAGAGGTCCTCGTGGACCGGGACGCTCAGGGCCCGGGCGCAGTGGCGCGCGGCGTTCGGACAAGCGCTGGGGCCCCCGCCCAGGGCGGGCTGTGAGTCCATCGGGCGGGGGTAGAACACGGCCGAGTCGATGCCGAGGGCGTCCAGCCTCCGCACGAGCTCCTCGCGCTCGTCGGTGACCAACACGTACTGGTGGACAGCGTCCCCTGGTGTCCTGGCGAGGCCCTCGCAGACCTCGTCGTAGCGGTCGGCGATTGCGCGGCGCCTGCTCACTGCGTCGTCGAGGACCTCGAGCTGGGCGAGCACCACGGCTGCCTGCACGGCGTCGAGGCGGCTGGTCGTGCCGATCTCGAGGTGGACGTCGCGACCGCTCTGGCCGTGGGATCCGAGCCGACGGATGCGTCGGGCCAGCTCGAGGTCGTCGGTCAGCACCAGGCCGCCATCTCCGGCCGCCCCGAGGGTCTTGGTGGGGTACAGCGACAGGGCCGCGGCGACACCAGGCGGTCGTCCGTGGCCCCAGCCCGCGCACTGGGCGGCGTCGCTGATGGCGAGCAGATCCGGGGGCGCCTCGCAGCGCATGCCGAAGAGGTGGACGAGCACGACCGCGTCGACATCCGCGGGGATGAGCTCGGGGTCCATCAGCGGCGACTCCGGGAGGACGTCCACGAAGACCGGCTCGGCCCCGGCGAGCAGGACGGCCTCTGTCGTCGCGAAGAAGGACAGGGCGGGCACGGCGACCCGTCGGCCTGTCATGGACAGCGCCCTCAGGATCAGCCACAGGGCTTCGGTCCCCGAGCCGACCCCCACGCCGTGCGCCATGTGGAAGGAGCTCGCGACGGCTGCCTCGCACTGCGCGACCATCGGGCCACCGACGTAGCGCCCGGAGCGAAGGACCTCGACCACGCGGCTCTCGACGTTGGCCGCCAGCCGAGCATGCCGGGCGGCTGGATCGGCGAGCCGGATGCGCACGCCTACTTGAAGTCCCGCTTCTCGAAGATCCAGCAGGCCACTGCCAGCACCGCTGCGGTGTAGCCCAGGCCGTAGAGCGTGCTCCACAGCAGGCGCTCGCCGCCGATGGGGATGCCGTGCATGGCCGAGTCGAAGGCGTTGAAGACCTCGAAGTTAGGCAGCACCCAGTAGATGACGCGGGACATCTCCTGGGCCATCTCCGACTTCGCCTGGCTTCCGAAGGTCCAGATGTCGTCCGCGGCGTGGCCGATGACCAGGATCCCGATCGAGAAGACGCTCGCCACGGTCGGGGAGGAGTAGGTCGAGAACAGGATCGCCCAGGCCGTCAGCAGCCCGAGCTCGACCATCAGGAGGAAGATCGCCGGCGCGATGCCGAAGCCGGGGAAGTCCTGCTGGACGGTCATGACCACGAAATAGAGGGCCACCATCAGGCCGATGAGCACGGCGATGACCGCCATCAGGCCCGCGTACTTGCCGAGGACGAAGATCCATCGCGGGATCGGCTTGCTGGCGATGGTGTAGATCGTCTTCTTCTCGAGCTCTTTGTAGACGAGCCCGATGCCCAGGAACAGCGCGACCACCGAGCCGAAGACGCGGATGGCGCCCAGCGCCACGCTCCGGACCACGTGGTCGCCGTCACCGATGGTGACCTGCTCCATCGCGGCAGACGTCAGCAGCATCAAGGCCGCGAAGAAGAGGAACGAGAACAGGATCCGGTCTCGCATCGTCTCGCGGAAGGTGTTGCCCGCGATGGCCAACAGCCGCCTCATGCCAGCACCCCCATGTGCTTGGCGTCGACCTTCTCCGCGCGCTCGGCCTCTTCGAGCAGCAGATCCTCGAGGTGCATGCGCATCCGGTCGACGCTGCGGATGCGCCCTCCGGCGGCTCGGATGCGATCGAGGGCCTCGTCCACCTCTTCGGGACCGACGCGCAGCAGGACGAGCTCGCCGTCCTTCCGGATGGTCTTGCCAGGGAGTTCCTCGCCACAGTCGCCGGCCAAGGTGATGTCGACGTGTCGCACCCGGTCGCCGACGAGCTCGTCGACGGTGCCGCAGCCGCGGAGCTTGCCCTTGACCACGATGGCGATGCGATCGCAGATGACCTCGACGTCGGCGAGGATGTGACTCGAGAAGAACACGGTGCGGCCGTTGTCACGCTCCTCTAGGATGAGGTCGCGGATCAGCGCCCGACCCATGGGATCGAGGCCGCTCATCGGCTCGTCCATGACGACCAGCTCGGGCTCGTTGATCAGCGCCTGGGCTACGCCGGCCCGCTGCAGCATGCCCTTGCTGTAGGACCCGAGCTTCACGTCGGCGAAGCGCGCCAGGCCGACACGCTCGAGCAGGGCGCCGATCCGGCGCTCCAGCTCAGGGCCGCGGAGGTCGAAGAGCTTGCCGTAGAAGCGAAGGAACTCTGTCGCCGTCAGGTACTGGTAGAAGTACGGCCGCTCGGGCAGGAAGCCGACCTTTCGCCGGCACTCGGGATCCCGATGGTCCCGGCCCAGCACCGTGGCCGTGCCCTCGGTGGCGCCCTGCAGACCCATGAGGATCTTGATCGCGGTCGTCTTTCCGGCTCCGTTCGGGCCGATGAAGCCGAAGCTCTCTCCGGGCTCGACGTCGAGGTCGAGGCCCTCGAGGCCTACATAGGGGATGCGGAAGAACCCGCTCCTGTAGACCTTGCGAAGGCCCCGTGTCTGGATTGCACGGGTCTCACTCATTCTGCATCTACCGCTTCTTACGCTCCAGCCAACGGCGTTTCAGGCCACTGTCGCGGATCATATCCAACCAGCGCTCCACCGTTGAGTCGGGAGCTGCGCCGGCGCTGCGCCAGTTGCAGCGGGTGCAGAGGGGGCCGCTGTCCGAGAAGCGACCTTCTACCTGGGCTCTGCGCCAGGTTTGCATCGTCTCTCCGTTCCAGAGTTCGGACAGGGGCGTATCGCGCAGGTTGCCGATCTTGTTCTCGAGGTGCTCGTCGAGGCAGCACACCGTGACATCCCCGGTCACATGAACCATCGGCGTGGCCCAGAGCCCGGCGCAGGGTGGCCTCAACCCTTGCGCCCGGCGACCTTGTAGGGGGCCGACTCGTGCTCGTCCCAGTCGCTGATGTACACGAGGAACATGTAGGAATCGGCCTTGTCGCAGTAGACCTCGTGGGTGGTCTCGCCGAAGCTCCCGGAGCAGTAGCCGGCGTCGTCGCAGGCCATCTTGTCATCGGCGATCCGAGCCCCCGAGTACTCGATCTCGAAGCGCCCGTTCCAGATGTTGTCGACGCCGTCGGGGTCGTCGACGCTGCACTCGATCTTCCACTGGTAGTTCTCGTCGCCGGTCTGGTGCAGGTAGCAGTAGGCGTCGCAGGTCTCGATGACCGGCGCCAGCGGATCGATCTCGTCCTGGGTGTCCTGGGTGTCGCCCGAGTCGTCGCTCTGGGAGTCGTCCGTCCCAGCGCTGTCGGATCGCGCGGAGTCGTTCGAGTCGGTGCCGGGGGCAGGTGTCACGCAGGCCAGGGCGAGCAGGAACATGGTGCTCTCTTCGGTGCCGGGCCCAGTCTACCCGGGTCAGTTGCCGTCTGAGCTGCCCTTGCGCGCCTTTACTGCGTCTTGGACCTGCAGCGTGTAGACGAACTGGGCGCTGACCGTCTCTCCGTCTTCCTCGATCGGAGCGAAGCGCCAGCCCCAGGCTGCCTCCATCGTCGAGGGCAACAGGGCCTGCGGGCAGTCTTCTGGCCGCACGTCGTAGGGGGTCCCGAGGGGGTCGACGAAGAAGCGCACGGCGCAGGCGGCGTCGTCAGCCACGTCCGCGGGCCACGTCGGCGCCACGACCTCGGTGATCTCGAGCTCCGACCAGTGGACCTCAAGAGGGCCGACCGAGATCTCCTCTTCTGGCACGCTCTGTTCTGGCTCCGCTGCGTCGATGTCTTCTGTGTCCTCCACGTCCTCCTCGGGTCCCTCGTCGTCGACGTCCCGCCGGAGCGCCTCCAAGAGCGCGTCGATGTCCGTGACGTCGGTGTCACCAATTCCCGGGACGGGCAGGCTGCGCTCGCGCTCCTTGTAGAAGCGTCCGGAGATGCGCGCGCCGGTGGCGTAGTAGGTCCGATCGACCCCGTCACGGCCGCCCTCGTCGAAGGGCTCCCACTGGGTCAGGTGCTCGCCCCAGAGGCCCACGACCCATGCTTGCTTCTTGGTGAGCAGGGTCAGCCCGAGCTCGACCTCTCCCTTCACTTCCTGCCGGGTGGTGTGGTGGACATCGACCCGGTCCCGTCGCCGCCGGGCGTTGCCCTCGACCTCTGCGCGGGCCTGCAGCCCCACAGGTCCGGCCACCCGCGCCAGGATCTCTCCGCCGAGACCGGTGCCGAGGCTCATGTAGTAGCGGAGCTTGTCCGTGCCCATGTCGGACTTCGACATGCCGATCACCGTCGCGTTGATCGGCGAGTAGACCCGCCACTGCATGCGGCCGGTGTCCCCGAAGCGCCAGACCTCGTCCCAGGTGCCGGCGAGGAGCCCGATGTCGAGGTCGTCGCCCAGATCGGGCCGGATGCGGAAGTTGAAGGGGAGGCTCTCGAGCTGGAACTGGTCCAGGACGATCTCGCCGTCTTCGTCGCGGTACATGCGCAGGCGCATGCCCTGGCCGGTGGGGGTGGTGTCATCGTCGAAGAGGCTGTCTTCGCTGTCGAAGACCCGACGCGTCATGAGCTCGAGGCCTTGGGGCCCTGCGCTCGGGAGGCCGTCGACCAGCTGGGGGCCGTCAGCGCCCTCGAAGGTGTAGGGGCCGACACCGAGCTCGCGGTGGTCGGCGGTCGGGAAGAGCGTGAGGCTCAGGGCTGCTGCGGCGGTCGTCGGGTCCATGTCACTCCGTCTCGTCCGGGGTGGCCTGGGTTGCACCAAGGCCAGCTTCGATCACGGGGAAGATGCTCTTGTCGTAGCTGACGCCGCAGCGCGACGCCTTGAAGGTTCCGCTGACGTCGAGTGACTCCAGGCCGAAGCTGCCGTGGAATCGCTCGCCGTCCCTGTCAATCTGCACATCACCATCGGGTACGTCCACCTCGGCTTCGTATTCGACAGGTTCGTAGCTCCGGATCAGACCGTGCTCCTGCGCGACCCGTGCCTCGAGCATCGCCCACCACGAGGCCTCGGCCGCGAAGGGGTCCCTGTCGTCGAGGATCGTGTTCACCGGCTCGGATGACAGCGGGAAGGTCCCCTCCCAGGAGTCCTGGCGGAAGCGGTAGAGGTGGAGGAAGGCGATGCGGCTGCCCTCTCGGTACAGCATCAGCGCCAGCTCCTGAGCCGTCTCCTCCTGGCTGGCGGAGTCGAGCGAGTCGATGTCCGACAGATCGAAGGGGGAGGCGCAGGTCGACAGCTCGCTGTTCGAGATCAACAGGAAGAGCTCGTCGCGCTCGCTTCCTTTCTGCTGCAGGGCCCAGGCGGTCATCACAGGTGCGGACCCCTCCGGCCAGGAGAGGTTCCCGGCGGCACAGCCAAGGAGGAACAACACTAGAAGCTGCCCGCGGCGCGGAGGCGATCCCCGCCACCGGGTGGGGCCACGCCCAGCTCCCGGCAGACCCGCGCGTGGAGGGCGTCCGCGGCATCCTGGTCGGCGCAGTTGAGCGGTCGGAGGTAGATGGCGTCCATGTCCTCTGAGGGCCAGTCCCAGCAGACGGCGCATGGGCGGCCCAACTCCTCGAGGAGTCCCTTCCAGTGTGCCAGGAAGTCCCCGGCTTCGTGCTCGTTTCCGGGTTGGACCACGTAGGCCAGGTGGGCGTACGGACGCTGCGCCCCGAGCTCGGCCCGGACGCGCAGGAAGCGCTCGATGTTGTCGAAGACCTGCTGGCGTCGGTCGGCGCCCTTCAGCTCGAGGTAGGCCTCTGGGCTGAAGCTGTCGATCGAGAAGTGGATGCTGCGAAAGCAGCGCTCGTCCCTCTCGGGGGCGTTGGCCAGCCGGACGAGCAGCCGCGCTCGCCGTTCGCCGAAGACGACCCCGTTGGTGTGGAGCTTGAACTCGCGGAACAGGCCGTCGTTGACGGAGAAGGCGTACTCGATGAAGCGATCGAACTCCGGGTGGATGGTCGGCTCTCCGAGCCAGTGCGGGCAGAGGTGGACCTCTTCCTCGAAGTCGCGGAGCCCCTCGAGCATCGCCTTCCAGGTCTCCCAGGTCATGAAGCGATGGGGTGCCCCGTGGGCCTCGTCGCGCAAGGACTGGCTGCACATCCTGCAGCTGATGTTGCAGTGGTCGGTGAGCTCGAGGTTGACGTTGACCATGGTTAGAGGTGGCTCCGGATGTTTCGCTCGTGCTCCAGGATGTTGGGACTGCACTCCCGGCAACGTTGCAGCGGTCGGCCTGACTCCATCGCGCCGCGGACCTTGTTCAGGAAGGCCCCGTCGCGCCAGATCTCCGCCAGCGGCTTGTCGGCGACGGACTCGCCCTGACCGGCAAGCACACAGCACGGGCTCGTGCGGCCGTCCGCCTGCACGACGAGGTAGTGCCAGGCTTTCAAGCACATGGCCTCTCGGAGCCCCCCCTTGCTTTCCGGTGCCGCGTGCGTCCCTCGCTCCAGCTTCGATGCCTCCAGGTAGTTCTCCAGGGTCGTGGCGACGCCCAGCTTCCGGGCCTCTGCGAGGGCGGCCCGCGCGATCCCGGGGACCTCCTCCATCTGCTCTGGCGAGAGCTTCAGGGCGAGCTGCTCCGGGCGGTAGGCGACCAGCGCGTCGAAGTCGACGCGGAAGCAGCCCAGGGCGTGAGCGAGTCGGACCACCTCCGTGAGCGTCCGGTGGTTCTGGTTGGTGATGACGAAGTGCAGGGCCAGGCGAGGGCTCGACTGTCCCCGCCGTCGCTTGGCGACGTTGAGGCGACAGAGATTGGTGATGGTCTTGTCGAAGGCCCCGTCCTTGCCCCGCAGGCGGTCGTGGATCTCTGCGCTCGGACCGTCGATCGACACGTGGAGCTCGTCCCACTCGTCGTCGAGGAGCTGGCTGCGGAGGCTCTTCGGCAGGATGGTGCCGTTGGTCGTGAGGATGCCCTCCATGCCGAGCTCCTTCACCCTGTGGAGGATCGGGGGCGTGAGGTCGCGCGCCACCAGCGGCTCTCCGCCGCCGAGCACGAAGACCCGCTCCACGCCCAGCTCCCTGGCCTCGTCGAGGATCTCCAGGTGTCGCTGAAGGGGAAGCTCGTTCTGCCTGCCTTGGTGTCGATCGGTGGTGTCGCAGAAGACGCAGTCGAGGTTGCACTTCAGCGTCGGGTACAGCTCCAGGGTGACGGGGCCCTGGGGCCCCTCCTCCTCCCAGCGCCGGATGCGCGCGGCGATGGCGGCGGGTTCGCCCACTCTTCACAGGGTATCAGCGCGGCCTATCGACCACTTCGATATGCTGCGCGGCGATGTTCTTGTTGTTGTTCTTCTCCTGCACGCCGTCCAACCTCCCGGACTCTGCCGACACGGCGATCTTCGACGAGTTCTGCAGTGTCTTCGCCGAGGCCGGGGACACCCGCCTCGAGGACGGCTCCGGCGACAGCACCTCCAGCGGCCAGATCCAGGGCCAGTTCGTCCAGGACGTGCTCGTGGACGCCCGCGACCCGCAGTTCGTGGCCTTCGTCGACTACCTGCTCGAGAACGTCGACGTCGGGGGACAGGCGACTCGCGGTCGCACGGACGCCGTCGGGCGCTTCACCGCCACCCTTGGCCAGGGCAACTGGCAGATCAAGACCAGCGGCCACCAGGGCAGCTACTACTGCGCCCAGGAGTCGACCTTCGCCGTCGTCGCGGGCAAGGTCACCCTGCTCTGCGTCGACATGAACTGCGAGTAGGCGTCACGCAACGATCCGGTAGCGCGGGCTAGACTCTGGGCGTGCGGCCGCCTCATCTGCCGGGCTCCTACCTCGTGGTGGAGCTGACCAATCGCTGCTCCCTGGCCTGCGTGCACTGCTCGGTCAGCGAGGGCGCGGCCCATCCCCACCACGCCCAGAGCGGCTACATCGATACAGGGATGGTGCTCGGCTTGTTCGATGACCTCGTCGGACTCGGCGCTCGCTTCGACACGCTGATCCTCTTCTGGCTCGGCGAGCCTCTCCTCCACGATGACTTCTCGACCATCTACCGGGCGGCTCTGCGCGCGGCGGCTCGGCATCGCACCTTCGGCAAGGTCGAGGTCCACACCAACGGCACCCACCTCTCGCTCGAGACGACCCGGGCGGTGCTGAACTCGGGGCCTGTCGTCCAGGTCTGGCACTTCTCCCTGGATGCAGCTCGCAGCGAGACCTACCTGCAGGTGAAGGGGCTGCAGCGCTTCGAGAAGGTGGAGAACAACATCGCGCGCTTCATCGAGTGGAAGGGGCGCATCGGTGCCCGCTGGCCACGCCCGGTCTTCCAGTTCATCGTCGGCTCCAACAACGCAGACGAGGTGCCCCTGTTCCGCCGGCGCTGGGAGGTCGCCTGCAAGCGAGCGGGCGAACCTGTTCGCGCCGTGGCCCAGGACGTCCCGCCGGGGGACGACGCCGTCGTCTTCTTCCGGCAGCTCGACTGTCCGACCCCGGAGCAGCAGGCAAGTGAGAACGCCGTGTTCCGAGCAGCCATGGAGCGCGAGGGCCTGCCTGTCCCACGAGGGGACAAGGCCCCCACCACGCTCTGTGCCGAGAACCACGCCCCCTGCTCGGGCTTCTGGAAGTCGCCGGTCATCAGCTGGCTCGGGGACGTCACGACCTGCACCCGCGACAACCTGCTCGAAAACCGGGTTGGATCGCTGCGCGAGGCGCGCTTCTCGGAGCTCTGGTGGGGAGGGCTCATGGCCGGGCGTCGCAAGCGCGTGGCTACGGGCGACTACTCGGGCATGCCCACCTGCGCGAGCTGCTTCATTCCGCGCTCGTCGAACTACACGGACCTGTCGGTGGAGGAGGTCGAGCGGCACGCGACCTTCGACGACCGGGTCGTCGCCAGGTGATCGATCCTCGCCTCGGCGCGGGCCGGGTCCTGAACTCCGCCCTCGACCGCATGCGGCTGAGGCGAGCGCCAAGCCGTCCTCGGCAGATCCACTTCTCGGTCACGGACCGCTGCTTCCTGCCCTGTCTGCACTGCGACATCTGGAAGAACGAGGCAGTCGATCTGCCGACAGAGGTGTGGCTCGGCGTGCTCGACCGGCTGGCGCAGTGGGTCGGGCCGGCCAGCGTCAACTTCGTCGGCGGCGAGCCCTTGCTGCGGCGTGACCTCGAGGAGCTCATGGCTCACGCCGTGCGGCTCGGGAACGAGGTCACATTCAACACAAACGGCTGGCTGGTCACAGAGAAGCGGGCTGCGGCGATGGCGGCAGCGGGTGTGTCCATCGCCTATGTCTCCATGGACGGCGTCCGCGAGTCCACCGTCGACCACAGCCGGGGGCGAAAGAAGTCGTGGCGCTACTGCATGAAGGCCTTCGATCTCCTCGACGCGGCGCGGGGACCGCGTGTGGTCGTGACCTGCATCCTGAACAAGACCAACGCAGAGGAGATCGGCGAGCTCCTCGAGTTCGTGCGGGATCGCGGCTACCAACTCGTCGTGCAGCCTCTGTACCAGAACTTCGGCTACGTCAAGTACGATCCCAACTGGTGGAGATCGAGCGAGCTGTGGCCCTCTGACATGGGCCCGATCGACGCGGCGGTGGACCTGTTGATCGAGGAGCGCAGGCGAGGGGGCCCTGTCTGCAACTCGGTGGGCCAGCTGGCGGCGATGAAGTCCTACTTCCGGGACCCGGTGACCTTCAACGGCCTGACCTGCAAAGCCGGGCACTCCGACCTGTCCTTCGATCCCCAGGGCAACATCCGTCTGTGCTACTTCCTCGAGCCCGTCGCGACGGTGTACGACATGGCGCCCCTGGCGGCGATCTGGGACTCGCCGAGGACGCTCCGGAGGAGGCACGAAGTCAGCAGGTGTGAGAGGAGCTGCAACTTGCTGAACTGCAACTTCGACCGAGACGACTTGTAGCTACGCGATTCCAGTCACTCGAAGCAGTCGGTCTCGACGTCCGACTCGTAGACCACCAGGTCCGCCCAACAGGTGTCTGCGGAGACAGTGGTGGCCGTGCCGTCGGAGTACAGGACGACGTTCGTACCGGAGACCCACGCCGCG
Organism: Myxococcota bacterium; assembly: GCA_036012755.1. Lineage (GTDB taxonomy): Bacteria > Myxococcota_A > UBA796 > UBA796 > CAJQPC01 > JAAESX01. The sequence goes on from DASCPX010000198.1 coordinate 58,701, forward strand.
TCGCTGATGACCAGGGCGTTGGCCTTCGCCGCGCCATCGACCTTGAAGTCCACGGTCAGGGCGCTGTGGTCGACCTCGAAGACCAGGCTCACCCATTGGCCGGCGGTGATGATGTTCTTGGAGCAGCTCGCGATGGTGGTCGAGGAGCTGTGGGTATCGCCCCCGGTCATCCACGAGTTGCTCGTGTCCGTGCCGAACCACAGAGCGTCATAGACGTCTCTCGTGCCGTAGCGCTCGCCGTAGGCGTAGACGTCGAAGGACCGGTCCGCGCTGCTCCCCGGCCACCAGACATCGACCTCGATGCGCTCGTAGTCCTTGGAGCCGTGCGTGACCGGGATGTACGAGTAGTTCCAGTCGCTGCTCTGAGCGCCTCGATGCGGTGCCGGGGCGCGGTGATGCCCTCGATCCGGTTGCTGGACTCGGTGGACTCGATGACCGCGGCCTGGCGCAGCGACTCCAGGCGCTCGGGCTGCTGGTGTACGAACAGCTCCTGCCGCCCGCGGGCCTCGCCGAGCGCGCTGAGCGCCGCGACCTGGTCGGTCGTGAAGCTCAGGCTGGCGAGGAAGGCCGGGTTGAAGCTGTGCGTGGCGGGCCAATCGGAGGCGGGGGCCCGGCGAGCCTAGTCGCGTAGGGACGCCACGTAAGGAGGTAATGAGGCGGTCTCCTTACCTCGTTTATGGTCCGGACTACGCATTCCGCCACCAACCCCTCCGCCAGCGCCAGAACCTCCTGCAACTCGCCGCCGCGGAACACGCCCCCGGATGCCTCGTTGGTGGGCCATCGTGAGCCCAGCTGGGCGAGCACCCCGGCACGGGAGCCACGCGGTGGGCACACGAACTGGGTCTGCCTGGGCTTCGGAGCTGGAGCCTGCGCCGTCACCCCTACGTCGTCTTCTACCTTGAGCGGGAAGACCACCTGGATGTCTGGCGCGTGCTTCACGGGCGGCGGGACATTCCGCCCAGGCTCTCCTGAGCCCCGGCGTAGGACCAACCCTGCAGAATGCAACTTCGACCGGGATTCTAGATCCGGACTGTGTAGGGGAAGCGCCTGTGGACCTTGACGTACCCGTGGCCCAAGTGCCAGAGATCGTTCAATGGATCGGCGCTGACTCCGAAGCCGCCGAGCTCCTGGGGGATGTGGACGCGGGACTCCCAGCCCAGGCTGAAGAGCCAGGTGCTGTCTGTGTCGAGTGCTTGCTCGAACTCGACTCTGGCGCTCAGGCCAGGTCGTAGGAAGAGGGTCGGCGCCAGCGCTGGACCGTGGAGGTACATGGCCGTGGCGATCACGCCCGCGTCGACATCTATGGGGCCGAGCGGGACGCCCATGCCGATGAAGCGCCAGCCCAGACCGTAGAGCCCTGCTCCTTGGACGGGCGGGGACAGGTAGATCACATCCGGGATCCAGATCTTTGGGGTGATCCGGACCTCGTCCATGTCCTTGAGCATCGAGCGGTATTCCCTAGGGATCCGCTTCTTGTTCTGCTGGAGCGTCTCCTTGTCGATCACCGCCTGGAGCGAGAACAGCAGCGCGCCGTACACGGGCTGTTGAGCGAAGGCCTCGCCGTTGGGGACGACCGCGCAGGGGCCGACGCCGACGTCGACGGGGACCGTGACCTTGGCCGCGAAGGCCGACGCGAGGAGCCACATGCCCCACACTACCCGGCGCCCATCGGGATCGTCGTGTCGATCATCGCCGTCGGACTGACCTTCCGCGCCGGGGCAAAGACCTGGTTCGCGGGCTGAATCCTCTGCTCTCTTCCGGGACGCAGCTTCATGCTCGCTCTGACTCGGTGAATCGAGCGACGAACTCACGTAGCTCAGCCGCCAGGTCGTCGGGTGTGATTCGCTCGCCCCAGAACATCGGGTCGATCGCGTCCAGACTGGCGCGCACCTCGGCCCAGCGCGGGCCGTCGTCAGGGTTCAGCGAGGGGTCCACGGGACCAGGCAGGAGCTTCTTCTCAGGTGTCTCCTTCATGTGTCGGACGAGCTCCGCCAACGAGCCCTCGAGCGCGGGCAGCTCGGACTGGCGGCGCACGATCCAGGCGCAGTCCTCGTAGTGACGGGCGAAGGTCGCGGCGGAGAGGTCGGCCCGGGCGAACTTCTTGCGGATCGCGTCGAGCTTCTCTACGCAGGTCACGAGCGGGTGGATGCAGTGAACCTGCCTGGGGCGGTTGTCCTGGTACTCCCGAGACAGATCGAGGTGATCGAGGTGGTCGTGCACCCACGAGGAGATGTCGACATGAGAGCCTGGCTCGACCCGGGCCCAGCCGATCTCCAGCTTCACGTCCCGGACCATTGAGTCAGGCAGCCCCTCCACGTGACGGCCAGGGTAGGCCACACGGATCTCAGCACCTCGGACCCACTCGTCGTCGACCAGTCCGCGAGTGACCTCGCAGTCCGCGATTGCGTCTGCCAGCCGAGTGGTGACGGCGCCAAACCACGCGTCCCGCGCTGGCGGACCTTGTTTCCTGTTGTGGATGGAGAAGGCCGGCTCGGTGAGCCCGCTGGCCCCTTCGCCCAGCCGAGCGTCGATGTCCTCTGAGAAGCGGTGGATGAGTCCGAAGCCCTTGGAGAGGGAGGTTCCGCCCTTGAACCAGATGTCGAATCCAGCCTGCTGGATGGACCAGAGCGTGTGGACCACCCAGTAGTCCTTCTCGACCATGGCAACGCCAATCTCCGGGTGCTTCGCGGCGACGATGGAGAGCAGCTGGCCCCACTCGGGGTCGTTGTGGACGAAGCTCATCGAAGCGCTCCCCGGACCACGGCCTGTTCGGACCTCCTCCCGTACGCGCGCGCTGCCTCCCAAAGCGCTGCAGGGTCCAGTGCTCCGGCCTGCACTCGGCTGCGCAGCCGCGCGGTCACCACCTGTCGGTCGCCTCCCACGGAGTCGAGATTCCTGAGCAGATCGACGACGTACCACTCGGGCGTCGGGTCCGTTGGGAACGTGACTCGCCGAAACCGGAAGCGCCGCCTTCCCAGCAGGTACTCGCCACTGACCTTGGTGTTGTAGACGAGCGGCAGCGCATGCATCGCAGTCGTGCCGAGCTGCAGCGCGTTCCAACGCTCCGGTCCTGTCACGACATGGGGCCCGCCGCCCAGGAAGGCGTCGAGCAAGGCGTCGTCGCTGGGCGGGACCTCACCGAACCTCGAGCGTCGTGGGCAGTAGTAGAGCCCGTGCCGCAGTCGCTGCAGCTGCCCTTGTTCTACGAGTCGACCCACCAGGCGGGCGGGGTTGCTGTCCCACCGGGCGAAGTGCTGAGTCCGGTAGCACGCCCCGGGCTCGAGGGTCGGCCTCATGGTAGGAAATCTCCGCAGAATAGCTACATGATAGACGCAGTCCCGCGGCCTGGCAACCCGCCCGTGCCGGTGCTGGCTCTGGCGGTCCGACGGTCTCAGCGACCCAGCGTCGCCCAGGGTCCCGAGCATGACCTCCCAGGCGTCAGGCGGGCGCCCGACACCAGGTCGAGGGCCTCGACCGCGGCGGTGCTGGACTCCCGCGGCAGGTGGACGGTGCCCCAGCCCTCGATGGCGATGACGCGCTCCTGCTCTCGGTCCTCCATGTGCGCATCGGCGCGTCGCTCTGGCAGCAGCCGAGCCAGGTGGCGGAGCGCGAAGAGCGCGGGGCGCGGGTTGCAGCGCCGATCCAGCAGGCCGTTTCGCGGGTAGTAGCCCCGGTCGTGGTCGACCAGGGTGTCGAGGAACACGGCCAGGTGCGGATGGGCCCAGGCCGAGATCGCGGCCTCGGCCACCCGCAGGGCGACGGCTCGGTCGTCGGTGAAGGCCACGCCCTCGCCGGCGCGGGGGAGTTGGAGCCGGACCACCCCGGGCCTGGCCTCCGCCAGCGCCTCCCACGGCCTGCGATCCGGCGGTACCCGCAGGACGGGCTCGCTCCTGCCGAGCTCTGGGATGCCCTCGCCGACGAGGAAGCCGTGCTCCGGGAAGTGACTGAAGTACTGGCCGTCCCGTGCCCTCTCTCCGCCCACCCGCGAGACCCACGTGGGCACGTCCAGCCCGAAGGCGTCGATGGCAGCCACCGCAGCCGCGAGCCGAGGCCGGGGCACGATGACCTCCCATCCCCACGCAAGATCCGGGCGACCGCCGACGAGCACAGCGGTCGCAGCATCCGGCACGCCCGTCGAGAACACCAGGAAGCGCGCTCCCCGCGCCGCCAGGGCCTCCATGCGCGCCAGGCGCCGCGGGTGGGCCAGGTCCCCGGCGGGCACCCGCAGCCGCGTGATGCCGGCGTCCCAGAGGCCGTGGACGAGTCCGTCCTGGCGGGCCTCCTTGCGGTGGAACTCGTCCAGGTTGCCGAAGGGCACCTCCCTCGGCAGCGACCAGTCGTGGCGAAGGGATGCCCCCAGCGGTCCGGGCGGCGTCGCCCCCAGGCCTGGGAGCAGCGCCGGGTGGCGGTCCTCCAGCGGAGCCAGGTGGGGATCCTCGGTCCGGACGAGCTCGAGCTCGTAGCCCTCGGACTTCACGTGAATCAGCGCGAAGCCCAGCTTCGCCGGGTCGTCTCGGCCGTACTCGCCGCCTGGGCCGACATCGGCCAGCTCGGCGTACTCGGGCCTCACGAAGGCGCTCGAGGGCAAGACGTGCAGGTCCACGTCACCGAGCCGATCGAAGAAGACGTTGTGTACGTGGCCGGCGAAGAGCGCCTCGACCCCGTGGGCCTCCAGGAGTCCCAGGAGCCGACTCCGCCCGGGCTCCGCGAGGTTGTCGTAGTGCTCCGGCTCGCGGGGCTCGCAGAGGTAGGGCGGGTAGTGCACGAAGACGAAGCAGCGCTTGGTGCCCGCTGTCTCCAGGTCCGCCTCGAGCCAGGCCCACTGCTCTTCCTCGCGCTGTGAGCCGGTGTTGAGGATGGGGGTGTCGAGCCAGACGAAGTGCACGCCGTGGAGGTCGAAGGAGCCCCAGGGCGCGCCCCACGCGGCGGTGAACACCCGGTGCTCGTCCTCGCCGACCCCTGGGGCGTTCGCCCAGGGCCGCGGCTTGTCTCCGACGTCGTGGTTTCCCGGGACCACGGTCAGACCGAGCTCACCGAAGGCCGCGTAGGTCTCCTTCGCGATGTCCAGGGCGACCCCGTGCGCTGCCAGCCCTGGCACCGGGTGGGGCACGTCTCCGAGGTGCACGATGTGGGCCGGACGGGCAGCTACTACCTGGGCAACCGCCCGCCGGTTCCGGTCGTTGTGGCCGGCGTCAGAGGGGTGCGATGACTGCGGATCGTCACCGGGGAGCCGGAAGTGACTGTCGGCGATGACGGCGAAGTGGAAGAGAGAGGTCACAGGCTGCTCGGCCTAACCCCTTCGATCACGAGCGTGACCGCAGCCCGCTCGAAGGAGGGAAGAGCCGCGCAGCGGGGTTGGTATCTTGTGCTCGTGCTCATGCTCCTGCTTGCTTCCTGCGGCTCCAAGCCGGGCTGCCCCGATCTGCCCTTCACTGGCGCCGACTGTGTGGAGGCGGACGGCCAGTGCTTCTGCCCGATGGAGGAGGGGAGGCTTCTGCCCGATGGAGGAGGGGAGCTGCGAGGCTCCCCCCGCGGGAGCCCTGATGGTGGCCTCGATGCTCTACGAAGATCGGCCCGATGAGCGCGTCATCGCCTCCTGGCCCGATGTCGAGACCTGTCCCAGCGAAGCTGAACTCGTTCCGCACGGGTGTCTGCCCCTTCGACCCCTTCCGTGAGGAGCTGCGAGCCGAGTACGAGGACGTCTTCGGCAGCGTCTCCGGCGACGTGGTCCCCGGGGCTGCTTGCGGGGACGCCTCAGAGGACATCGACGGGAGCCTCTCCGGGACCTGGTTCCTCGAGGGGGCGCCAGACGACGACCACGCCGAGGCGGTCGTGCTGGTGCTGGACGTCGACGAACAGCCTCGGCTCGGAGGGGTCGGCGCCAGCTTCGGCGACTTCACGGTGGAGGGTCCGCCCCCGGGCGAGGTCGACGAGGGTTGCTACGACGACTCGGAGATCGGCTTCAACTGGTTCTGGCTCGATCCGGATGACGACACCAGGATCCACCGGGCGCAGGGACAGGGGAGCTGTCCAGCCGAGCGCCCCGACGATTCCCGGACCTACGTCCGCTGAGTCTCGGGCAAGCACTGGCAGGCTTGGTTTTCAGCCTCACGAGAGACTTCTGTCATCGATGTCCTGTCGGTCGTGCCGGACTGGGGGGTCCAGCAGACGACGGCCAGTTCAGGCCTGACAGGAGGTAGACCCGTGCATTTCATGATCCTAGCCCCGCTGATGGGCCTCGGATGCAAGTCCGCGCTCACCGGAAACGAAGGCAACTTCCAGTTCTCGTACTGGGCAGATGACTGGTTCAACGACTTCAACAAGCCCGTCGCAGTCGGCGCCTCGCTGGACCTCGAGGTCCGCGGTGTCGGCAGCAACTCCCCGGTCGATCTGACCGTCGCCGCCTTCGACGATCCGGCTGTGCTCGAGGTGAGCTCCTTCGACGGGATGAACATCACGATCACCGGTACTGGCGAAGGCCTCGCGCTGCTCGAGGTCCAGGGTGACCTCGACGGCGAGTCGCTGCCCGACTCGGTGAACATGCAGGCCAAGGTGCCAGAGGTCCTTCTGCTCGGCCATCTCTGCGACGACGGAGAAGACGCCGCCTACATCGTCGATCGCGACGTGGTCGTGGCCTTCGAGATGCAGATGGAGAACACGCAGCCGGTCATCGGCTACGGCTACTACCCGGTCGAGCTGACCGCGACGTCCGCCGCGGTGGACCACGACAGCACGAGCCAGATCTGGATCACCGTGAGCACCGGCGACACCGCCGAGAGCGTCACGATGAGCTCCACGATCGACGCCGCCACCCTGAACATGGAGGTCGGCCTCGAAGGAGAGATCGACGACATCGAGGATCCCATCGCCTGGGTCATCGAGGACATCGACGTCGGTGACACCAACGCCTTCTTCGTGCGCCCGATGATCGAAGACCTCGTGGTCTGCCAGGCGGGCGTCGAGATGACGGTGGAGTCCGACACTCCGGAGACCTGCACGGTCGCCGAGACGGACCCGGAGGCCGAGGACGAGGCCGAGGACGGCTGGTTCGCCGTGACGGGCGTGTCAGAGGGCACCTGCCTCTACACGGTGAGCTACCCCGGCGGCGCTGACGGAGACGGCGTGTCCGTGCAGTTCAGCTACCCGATCGAGCCCTGACTCAGCTGGAGATTGGCGCGTCCTCGAGGGGCCTGCGGTACTGCACGACCGTGTCGTAGCGCAGGCGGAAGAGACCCTCTTGGGCGTGCTGCTCGAAGAGGCGGTTGGCGGCCGTCATCATGGCCTGGAAGCCGGGCTCGCCGGCGGCGGGTACGTAGCTGCAGGAGCGGATCCGACCGGCCAGGCCCTCGGCGTCGAGGTCCTGGTAGTGGGGGATGCGCTCCTCGGTCCAGGAGCCCCCGAAGAAGCGTCCGTCCTCGCCCGGTCCGCGTCGAACCAGTGGAAGGACTGGGCGGCGACGATCGACTCCACGCTGCGGTGCTCCAGCCCTGTGGCCTCGCCGGTTCCGCCAGACAGCGTCAGTCTCGGGCAGGCGCCGAGCCGTCTCTGGCAAGCCTCTCGCATCGCCGGGTTGGGTTCCACGGCGTAGACATGGTGTCCGCGCTCCAGGAGCTGCTCCGTGAGGATGCCGGTCCCAGCGCCGAGCTCCGCGATCCGCCGAGGCGGCTCGAGGAGATCCAGGAAGGCCTCCGGGTAGTCGGGCCGGTAGCGCGTGTAGTCCTCGACCCGGTTGGTGAAGCGCTTGGTGCTGTCAGGTTCCATCGAGCTGTGCTGTGAAGGCTTCCATCGCCGGAGTGATGTGCTTGTTGGCGTGACGTACCACGAAGAGCTCGCGCCAGAGCGGAGGCGCGTCGATGGCCAGCTCGATCAGCTCGCCCCGGTCGAGCTCGCCGCTGACCAGGCGTGTCGACAAGCAGGCCCGCCCGACCCCCTCTTTCACCAGCGCCTTGATGGTGTCGACGCTGCCCAGCTCGAGGGTGCGATCCAGCCTGATCCCCGCCTCGTCGAGCCAAGCCTCGGCGTGTCGGCGAGTGGCCGAAGCTGGAGGTCCCAGGATCCAGAGACCCCCCCCTTTCGCCGTCGGGCTGGCGAAGCAGGCGATCCGGTCACGGGCTACCGGCCGGGCAACCAGCGCGTCCTGCTCCGGCCGGGCGCCGACGATGGCCAGGTCCAGGTCGTTGTCGAGCAGGCTCGCGCAGATGGTGGAGGTCGGTCCGATCTCCAGGTGGAGCTCGAGCTCGGGGTGGACCTCGCGCATCCGTCCGAGCGCCCGCGGAACCACCGTGCCTGCCGGGGTGGAGCTGGCCCCGACCCGGAGCCTCCCCCAGGTGCTCTCCTGGTACTGCCCCAGCCGCTCGGCGAGTCGATCGGCGTCGCCAACGAGGCGCCGGGCCTCTGGCTCGAACAGGCTCCCGGCGTCGGTCAAGAACAGCTTCTTTCCGATCTGCTCCAGCAAGACCACGCCCAGGTCGGACTCCAGCTGACGCACCTGTCGCGAGACCGCTGGCTGGGAGCGAAAGACCTGCTTCGCCGCGGCGGTGAAGCTGCCACGGTCACAGACCGCGAGGAAGGTCCGGACGTGTTGCAGGTTCATCCAACGAATCTCGCATGGTACGCATGCATACTATTCGCTTTTCGTTGTCATCCGGGTTCTTCATCATCCGGAGATGCAGACTGATCCAACGCAGCTTCGAGAAGGGGTTCGGAAGGCCTACTCGGCGGCCGCCCAGAGCCCCGAAGGCAAGCACCCCTTTCCTGTCGGGCGGGACTTCGCCGAGAGCGTCGGGTACCCGCCAGAGCTGCTCGACCGCTTTTCGAGCGAAGCGACCGGGGCCTTCGCCGGGGTCTCGAACGTCGCCATCAGCGCGGACATCCCGCCTGGCTCGGTCGTGATGGACCTTGGCTGCGGTGCTGGCCTGGACACCCTGGTCGCCGCCGAGCGCACCGGCCCTGGCGGTCGGGTCCTCGGGATCGACTTCAGCCCTACGATGGTCGCGCGGGCACGCGCTGCCACGGCCGACATCGAGGCTGTCGAGATCATCGAGGCCGCCGGGGAGCGCATTCCCCTCGAGAGGGGCTCGGTGGATGTGGCGCTGGTCAACGGGATCTTCAACCTCAACCCCAACCGGGAGAGCCTGTTCTCGGAGCTGGCTCGGGTCGTCCGTCCCGGGGGAGTCGTCTTCGCGGCCGAGCTGATCCTCCGGGCGGCCCTGGACGCCGCCTCCCGCTCCTCCTCATCGTGGTTTGCGTGAATCGCCGGGGCCAAGGAGGGCGGTGCCTTCCTCCAGGAGTTCCTCGACGCTGGTTTCTCTACGGCCGAGCTCGTCCGCACCCTGCGAAACGCCCGCACGAAGAACGACAAGGTGCTCGCTGCCGAGGTGATCGCCCGACGCTGAGCGGGGTTGTCCGCCGGGGGTTTCAGCGCACGGGCACCGTCAACAGCTCGCCGCGCTGCCGATCCGTCCACGTGACTGAGTCCTCGTTGGCCACGAGGTCACCCGGCGCCGTGAGGATGGCCACGGGCTCGTAGGTGCCACCGGAAAACGGCGTCGAGACGATGACCTCGCTTGTCATCCAGTACAGATTCGCCTCGTTCGCCGCGAGCCACGAGGGCTTCGGTGGGCTGTACGACAGCTGCTCCGCGGTCCCGTCTTCGATCAGGTAGATCCAGCCGCCGTAGGGCCAGTTGTGGGACTGGGTGCTCAGGAAGACGCCCTCGTCGGTCGCGAGCACGTCGACCGGGTTCTCGTCGACCTCGACGACGACAGTCTGTGTGCCATCCTCGGTTATTCGCACGACGCAGTCGCACCCGCCAGCGCTGGCCACCAGCACGCCGTCTTCGGTCCCACTCAGGCCCACCGGGGTGTCCAGGGTCGCCAGCACCGAGGCCTCGCCCGTGGCCAGCTCTGCGGTCCAGAGCTCACCGGTCCCCTCGTCGAGCCACCAGGCCGTGCCGCCCTCCGAGACGATGCGGCCAGGGGTGTTGAGGCCCTCGGCCAGGGTCGTGGTCTCCTCGCCGATGTGCAGTACGCGGCCGCTGCGCTCGGTCACGAGGAGGCCCTCGGTGGTCGCCGCCAGCATGTAGGGCTCGTCCAGGCCCTCTGCGAGGACCTCGAGCCCGCCACCGTCGATCGAGACGACGCGCCCCGCGTCCATCTCTGCGATGACATACGAACCATCGACGACGAGCAGTCCCCGCGGGTCGGCGAGCCCCTCGAAGATCGTGTCGGGTTCGGGAGGCTCGTCGTTGGTCCAGCCCTGCTCTGGGGTCCAGCCCGTGTCGGGTCCGCTGGCCGTGCAGGCGAGCAGGGCGATCACGATCCCTCCTCGTAGGCGCAGCGGAAGCCCACGCCCTCGCTGCGCTTCTCTGGGAGCACGGCCCAGCGGGCGGTCGTGCGGATGCTGTCGTCGACATCGCGGAAGCCGCCTCCGCGCATCACGCGGTAGTCGCCTTCGGTCGGGCCAGCCGGATCGACGAGATCCTCGACCCCGTAGTCGCCGTAGCGATCGAAGACCCACTCTGCGACGTTGCCAGCCATGTCGGCGAGGCCAGCCGGGCTGTCCCCGGCGGGGCTGCGGCTCCCGACCGGCTGGGGCTCGGGCTCGCAGAGGGTCGAGTTCGTGAAGTAGACGGCCAGCTCGCAGCTCGCACCGTCAGCGCCCCAGGGGTAGCGGTCGTCGCTCTCGGAGCCCTTCGCGGCGAGCTCCCACTCGGCCTCGGTCGGCAGGCGTCCGCCGGCCCAGGCGCAGTAGGCGGCCGCCTCGTACCAGCTGACGTAGGCAACGGGGACCTCGCCCTCCAGCGGCCTGAAGCCCTCGCCATCCCACTCCAGCGGCTGCAGGGGGTGGTGGAAGACCTGGGCCGCGTCGGCGATCGAGTTCAGGAACTCGGCCCACTGCGCTTCGGTGACCTCTGTGCGGTCCATCGAGAAGGCCGTGACGCTGACGCTGTGCTGGGGCTGCTCGTTCTCCTTCCACTCGTCGCCGTAGGGACCGGGCTCCGCGTCCCCCTTGCCTTGGAGGTAGGTCGCGGCGGGCACCTCGACGCGGTCGGTCTCGGGGTAGGCGGGCCAGGTGCCGGCCTCCTCGACGGGCTCGCCGCAGCCCAGCAGCGACAGCAGCATCAAGGCGTCTCCTGGTTCAGGAAGGCCCACACCTGCTCGTTGTACTGGGGCTGCCAGCGGTGGGTGACGCCCTCGAGCCGGTAGTACAGGACGTCCTCGCCGTCTGTCCAGCCCTGCTCGACGAGGTCCTCGTAGATTCGATCAGAGGCCTTCACCTTGACGTCGGGATCGGCGTCGCCGTGGACGAGCACTGCCCTTGGGTGGGCGTCGAGCTCGGCCATGCGCGCGTCGTAGTCGTTGACATCGGCGAAGCCGGACTGCGAGCAGAAGCCGGCGAAGACCTCTGGCAGCTCGAAGCCGGCGATCAGCGACAGCCCCGCGCCTCGGGAGTGGCCGCTGACGTAGACCCGCGTCCCATCTACGTTGTAGAGGGAGCTGACCTCGTCGAGCACCGCCTGGAGGTACTCCAGATCCGGGTTGTCATCCCAGCCGCCGTTCCAGGCGTTTTGGTAGACGTACCAGCCCCAGACCCAGTAGCTGCCGAAGTCGCGCCACTCGGGCTGGCCGTAGACCACGATGAAGTCGTTGAGATCGGCGGTCCGGTTCAGCTCTGTGAACTCGTCGAGGAAGTAGGCATCGACGGTGAAGCCGCCAAGGTTGAAGAGCACCGGCGTGGGCATCTCCGGGTCATAGCGCCGCGGCACGTAGACGCGGAAGTGACGCTCGACCTCGTCCTGCGCTCGCGCTCCGCGCACCACGACGGTTCCGTCCCAGGTCCCTGCGAGGCCTCCTTCGCCCAAGGAGCCGAGGGCCGGATCCTCCACTGGCTCCGGTGCTGTTGCGCCGTCGTACGCACAGGCCGCGAGGGCCTCTTCGGGCCATGGCACCTCTGCGCAGGCGGCGTTGCAGTCCTTCCAGTCCGTGCCGAGTGTGCAGCCTGCCAGTTCGTCGCAGATTCCGTTGTCAGCGGTCGCACAGCGGGGCTCGGGCTGACAGGCGAGGGTGGCGAGGAGGAACAAGGGCGAGGTGCTTAGGACTCCGAGGACGCCGCAGCGTTCTGCTGGAGGAGCGCCCAGATCCGGAGGTTGTCGTCTCGCTGGGCCAAGAGCAGCGGAGAGGGCTCGCCGTCGGCGTCGAACTGCGAGCGGAAGCGGCCCTCCTTGCGACAGAAGTCGTCGATGAAGTCGCCCTCGTTGCGAGCCACGAGGCGCTTGCTCTCCGGGTTGCCGGCGATGTTCCAGCCCGAGCGCGGGTCGTAGCTCCACAGGGGCCAGTAGCGGCTGGTCGTCGCCCGACGCGCCTGGTCGAACACACCCGTCGCGGGGAACTTGTGTGCCGTCATGCAGGGCACGTAGCAGAACAGGATCGCGGGACCGGGGAACTCCTCGGCCGCCTTGTAGGCCTGATCCATGTGGTTGGGGTAGGCGAGGTTCACCCGGGCCACGTAGGCGTTGTTGCCGTAGGCCACTGACAGCCCCAGCGGGAAGCGCCCCAGGAGCTTGCCCCCCGGGGCGAAGGGCGCGTCCATGCCCATCGGCGTGGCCTTGGACATCTGGCCACCGGTGTTCGAGTAGACATCCGTGACGAGCACCATCACGACCAGGTCCAGGTCGGACTGCAGGACGTGCAGCATCATCTGCAGGCCGATGTCGAAGGCCCAGCCGTCTCCGCCGACGATCAGGGTGGTCTTGTCCAGGCTGCTCGTGATGGTCGTACGCAGCAGCCCCAGGTGCGTCCGGAAGGCCACGGGCTGGTCCGCCGACTGCTGCCATGCGGTGTCGAGCGTGGCCTGGATCCGCTGGATCTGCCTCACCCGGTCGAAGCGGTCGGCCAGGCTGGTTCCCTTGTCCTTCCGGCTCTCGTAGAACTCTCGCAGGTCCTGAGCCAGGGTCGCGAAGACCGGCCGGTCCGCGAGCTCGCGGTCTTCGAGCAGGGCCTGGAGGACGTGCTCCGCAGAGGCCTCCATCTGCTCGGCTTCCTGGTCCACGCCGAGCGCGATCCCGCCGCCGACGGCCGCGTTGTTCTCGAAGAGGGGATTCACCCACGCCGGGCCGCAGCCGGTCTCGTCGGTGCCGTAGGGCGTCTCGTAGGCCTGGGCGCCCCAGATGGAGGAGCAGCCCGTCGCGTTGGAGATGACCGTGTGGGGGTAGAGCTGGAGGAACTTCGAGACATACAACGGCTCGTAGCAGCCTGCGCATGCCCCGGAGGCACCGAGGTAGTTGGGCAGGGCCTCCATCTCGGGCTGGGTGTGGCGCTGCTTGGTCAGGTCCAGCTCGAGGTCCACGCCACCGCCGGCGTCCACGGCCGCATCCAGGATCTCCCGGCGCTGTTTCAACCAGTCGTAGTACTCGGCGGTCACGTGGTGGAGCTTGATCGCGTCCTTCGCACAGGAGGCCTCGCAGACCCCACAGCCGGTGCAGAGGTTCGGATCGACCGCCAGCCCGTAGGCCTCGTCCGGTCCGAGCTGCTGGGGCTGGAAGATGCTGTCGGTGGGGTCGAGGTCCACCCCGCCGGTGTCCCGGAAGACCCGGCTCAAGGGCAGGTGGGAGAGACTCCGCTGCAGCTCTGGGCCGAGCACCGCCTGGTCGAGGGCGCCGCCGGTGGGGCAGGAGTAGACGCAGCCGCCGCAGCCGTTGCAGAGCCACGGGTAGAAGGTGGGCAGCTCGGTGGCGAAGCTGCGGGACAGGCCCTTCCAGGTGTTCACCGGGCGGGCGCCCCCGCGGGCGTGGTCGAAGTAGGCGCTCACGGGAATGGAGTCGCCCTGGCCAGCCATGCCGGGCTCCTGGATCTCGTCCCGGAAGGCCTGCTCGTCGGGCCGCGGGACGGTCAGATCGTCCAAGGAGGTCCTCGCCCGCTCTGCTGGCGCGGCCTCCACCTGGTGCTCGGCGACCGCGACCGACTCGGAGGGGACGGGGACAGGGAGGAGGGCATCGACGGCCCGGTGGAAGGCCGCGATGTTCCGCTCGATGACCTCTGGACCCTTCCGGGCGAAGGTCTTCCGGATCCCGGACTCCATCGCGCGGTCGGCGTCCTCGCCGCTGATCGGGCCGAAGTGGTCCAGGAGCACCCGCTGCATGATCATGCTGATCTTGTTGCCGAGGTCGTGCTCGGCGGCGATCCTGAAGGCGTCGATGGCGTAGACCTCGAGCTTCCTTCGCTGGATGGCGAGCTGCAGCTCGGCGGGGAGCGCGGCGAAGACCATCTCCGGCGGGAGGCTGGTGTTGACCACGAAGGTCCCGCCTTGCCGGATGCCCCCGAGGATGCCCCTGCGCTTGCCGAGCAGGGCCGGGTGGTGGACCGCGACATAGTCGGGGTTCTGGATGTCGAAGCACTCCTCGAAGGGCTCGCTCGAGACCCGGAGGTGGGAGACGGTCACGCCGCCGGCCTTCTTGCTGTCGTACTCGGCGTGGGAGGCGATGAAGATGTCCTCGCCGTCCGAGCCGGACTGGGCCGAGTAGATCTTCGCGGCGGCCTTCACCATGCTGACCGTTCCGTCGCTGCCGTAGGCCACGATGCGCGCCTGGTGGACGGCGCTGTCCCCGAAGATGTCGGGAGTGGGGGCGGTGGGCAGCGAGGTGTGGTTGATGTCGTCGACGACCCCCACGCTGAAGCCGGTCCACGGCTGTCCGCTCCGCTCCAGCTCGGCCAGGTGGTTCAGGACGCTGACGACGTGGCCGGGGTGGAAGTCCTTTCCGCCGACGCCGTACATTCCGCCGGTCACGATCGGCAGTCGAGCCAGCCGCGGGAGACCCGGGAAGCCCTGGGCGCCCTTCACCACCGCCGAGCGGACGTCCGCGCAGAGGGGCTCGTCCTGCAGGGTGTGGTTCACGCTGCGGTCGAGCACGGCGATGCGCTCGACGGTGTGTGGCAGCGTGGCGAGGAAGTCGGCCACGAGGAAGGGTCGGAAGGCGCGCACGTCCACGACGCCGATGCGCCGCTCCGGGTCTTCTCGAAGGAGATGGCGGATCGTCGCGCTGATCGTGCTGACCGAGCTCCCGGCGGCCACGATCACGTCGGTGGCATCAGGGTGACCGGCGTAGCCGTAGGGGGCGTAGCTCCTACCCGTGAGCTGCTCGAACTCCGCCATGAGGCGAGGCAGGACCTGGGCCACGGCGTCGGCGTGGGGCCGCTGGGCGAGGCAGGCCTGCATGTAGCCGTCGGGGTTCTCGTTCGTCCCCCAGACGGTCGGATGGGCGGGGTCCAGCGAGCGGGACTTGTGCTGGATCATCCGCTCGTGGGGCAGGAACTCCCAGAAGAAGCTCTCTGACAGTTCGTTGATCTGGGTCTGCTTGTGGGTGGTGAGGAAGCCGTCGTAGACCACCGCCACCGGAAGGCTGACCTCCCACTTGAGGCGCTCGGCGATGGCTCCGAGGTCCTGGAGCTCCTGGGCGTCGCGGGAGAACAGGATGCAGATGCCGGTGTCCCTGACGGCGTAGACGTCCGAGTGGCCGGCGAAGATCGTGAGCGAGTGGCGGGAGAGGTCCCTGGCGCCGATGTAGAAGGAGACAGGCAGGAGCTGGCCCGCCGCGTTGTACATCTCGGGGATCATCAGCAGGATCCCCTGGGACGAGGAGCATGTCGCCGAGCCCACGCCCTTGGCTGCCATGCCCTGCACGAAGGAGGCTGCGGCTGCCTCGTCAGAGGCCATGAACACCTGCGGCACGACGCCGTAGAGGTTCTTCTCTCCCCGCGCCGCCATCTTCGCTGACTCCTCGCCGAAGGGCGAAGAGGGCGTGATCGTGTAGATGACGAGGCCGCCGTTGGACTTGTAGGCCACCCGGCTGATCGACTCGTTGCCGTCGGTGATGACGCGGCTTCCCGGGAAGGGGGGGCTGCTCGTGACGGGCTCCACTGGTCGCGACCGTTCCATCAACGCTCCTGGGGAGAGGACCGCCCGGTCCTCGTCCGATGGGGTGTATCTCTCACGCCGGGCTGGTCCAAGCTAGCTCTCGGGGGTCACCGACACGACCGCCTCTCCGAGCTCCAGGGCGTCGAAGCGGACACGCGCCAAGGAGCCCTCCGCGATCAGCTCCAGACCCTCGATCTCGACGCCTTCGACCTCCACCGTCGCGCCCTCGGCTCCCTCGGGGAGGTAGAAGGCGAGCTCCCAGGTGAAGAGGGCCTCCGGCCTGCCCGGAACGACCGGCGCGCGGAGCTCGAGGACGCTCCCGTCCCACTCCACGCTCTCCAGCAGCACCCCACCCATCGTTATCTGGCGGTTCCAGCCTAGGAACTGGGGATCGCCCGTGCGCTCCCGTACGGCGATCACCCTCCCGCTGTGCTCCGGCACCGAGTAGTCGAGCTCCGAGCTGAGCTCACCGAGGAACTCGCCGGTCCAGAACTCGTAGGCGAGGAAGTCACCCTCTCCCAAGGCGATCCGGTGCTCCCGGCTGCCCCCGTCCGGGATCTCCGCAGGGGGATTCTCGGACAGATCGAGGTTCCAGCCCCAGTTGAAGAGGCCGTAGACCAGGTAGCTCTCGCCGTAGCCGTCGACGCCTTCGACCTCGAGCTCCCAGACCTCTGGGAACTCCCGGGTGAAGACGTCCAGGGGGCGGGCCGAGACGCCGTAGGTCGGGAGCAGCCTCCGGATGGCGTCGAGCTGCTCCGCCTCGAGGTCGACCAGCTTGTCCCCGAGCTTCACGATGCCGCCGCTGAGCCCCACGAAGCTGCAGAAGGCCAGGGCCTCCTCGTGGCTCAGGCGTGGCCAGGTGTCATCGCGGGTGTTGCTGCGAAAGAAGATCAGGTCGGGGTGGTTGGACCAGACGCGGTCTTGCAGGTACCAGCGCCGACCTGCCGAGCGCACCGTGGGCTTGATGCCCTGCTGGTCGATGACGGCCTCTGGGTCCAGGCGCGGGTCCCAGTCCCAGACCGGCGCGTTGTCCAAGGTCGTGCGCATCGCATCGGCGAGGTCGAGGTTGATGCCGGTGACGCCGATCATCACGAGGGAAGCCCAGGGGATGCTCCAGCAGGTCTCGTGGCCCGGTCAGCCCCGCCGCCGCCAGCTCCGCCGCGCGGATGCCCTGCTCCAGGGGCAGCGAGGCTGTCAGCGTCTTGGCCCCCTCGTGTCAGAAGCCCGCCGCCAGGCAGGTGTTCGGCTGGTAGAGCGCCAGCGCGACCGCGTCCGCCAGCTGCCCGGCGTCCAGCCCACGGACCTTGCCGACCGCCAGCGCCGCGCCGGCGTTGTGGATGTATGAGCTCATCTGGCCGTTGAGCGGCCCGAGCAGACAGGCCGTCGAGAGTCGCCCTTCGAGCTCGTTGGCGACGGCTGCGGCTAGCGAGCACCTCGTCCAGGGTCGTCGCGAAGCCAAGCGGAGCCAGCACCGCGCTGTAGCCAGTGTGGCCGCAGAGCATGTAGTCGTCGTGGTCCAGCGCCATCGCGAAGGCGGCGTCAGCCGGTGACCGACCTGCTGCAGCAGGGTCATGCTCACCTCCGCTGCTACCCTCCCACGCTGGCTCGAGGGTTGTATGCCGGACTGGCTTCGCCGAGCCGCGCCCATCATCGCGGCAGCAGCGCTGGGTCTCGTCGTGGTCGTCCTGCTGGAGCCGGTCTCCAGATCGGAGAGCCACATCTGGAAGGTCGCGCTCTGTGTCGTGACCATCGGGCTCGTGCTGTGGCGTGCGTTCAAGGGCGAGGTCTGGCTGCGGACCTGGCGCTTCGTCGCCACAGCTGGAGTCGTGCTCGGTGCAGGCGCCTACTACAACTTCGACCGAGACTTCGCGGAGGGGATGGGGGACTACACCGACGCCGCCTACTACTACCTGAACTCGAAGTACTTCGACGAGCTCGGCTACTTCGGGCTCTACGAGGGCATCCTGCTCGCCGACGCAGAGGGCGCGGACCGGATGGGCTCCGAGCTGAAGCAGGTCCGGAACCTCAGGGACTACGAGCTCGAGCCGGCCGCCGTAGCGCTCGAGCGGGCCCCGCAGGTCAAGGCCCGGTTCACCCCCGCGCGCTGGGAGGCCTTCCGTCACGACGCCGAGTTCTTCCTCGCCAAGCCCAAGGTGGAGCACCTCAAGAGGAACTTCTTCGTCGACCACGGCTACAACCCGCCTCCTCCCTGGACCCTGGTCGGAGGCACCCTGTCGTCGCTCGTGCCGGTGGAGCACGTCAAGGTCGCGGCCATGGTCGATGTGGGCCTCGTCGTCCTCATGTTCGTCGCCATCGGCTGGGCGCTCGGGGTGGACGCCTTGCTCCTGGCGCTCTTGTTCTGGTTCTGCACCTTGTCCGGTCGCTGGCCGGTCATGGGCCACTCGATCCTCCGCTTCGACTGGGTCGCCGGCGTGGTGATCGGGATCTGCGCCTTGAGGCGCGGGCGCACGGGCCTTGGCGGGGCCGCGCTGGCGTGGGCGACGATGTCGCGGGTCATCCCCGCCGTCTTCTGGGGCTGTGCTGCTCTGGCCTTGTTCGTCCGGGCCCTCCGCGAGCGTTCGATCCCGGGTCCGTTGAGGGGTTTTTCGGCCGGCACCGTGCTCATGGTGGGCCTCGTCGGCGGCCTGAGCCTGCTCGATGTCGGGCTCGACGGCTATCGCGCCTCGGTCGCCAACCTGCGCATGCACGACGACGCCGCAGAGGCCTACAGCTCCCAGAAGGTGGGCTTCGGCGACGCGGTCTTCTTCCGCGGGGAGACCACGCGAGAGGCCATGGCTGCCACGGCCTGTGGCTTCCTGGAGCGGCGCGTGGCCGGGGTGGACTGCGACACTCACGGCGACGCCGTCACAGGCAAGAACAAGGGCAACGGCATCGCCGGCAAGGGCGTGCTCGTGCACTCGATCCGGCCACTGTTGCGAGTCCTCGGGGGCCTGGTCCTGGCGCTGATCGCCGCCAACACCTGGCGCCGGCGCCGGGATCCAGAGGACCTCGTGCACCTCGGGCTCTTGCTCATCTTCGTGCTGACGACGCCCAGCTACTACTACTTCACGATCCGCATCGTGCTCGTGCTCTACCACCTCGCCTGGCTGCACCGTCGGCGTGACCAGGTCGGCCTCGTGCTTCTGTTCACCATCGAGGCGATCAGCAACTGGACGATGCTGCTGGGCTGGCAGCGCTACGCGACCACTGCGCTGTTGTCCTGGATGTTGCTCGGCTACTTCGCATGGCTGGTCGGCTCGTGGCGGTGGAAGCCGGTACCATCCGGGGCCGAAGCCTGTCATCCTCTGGCCGGAGGACCCCCATGACCATCCCCCGCCTGTTCTGTGCGCTTCTCGCGCTCCTCGCCTGCACCAAGGACCCGGCCGCGCCGGACGACACCAACACCAGCGGTGACGCGGACACGGACACGGACACGGACTCCGACACAGACTGGGACCCGGAGAGCACGCTCTGCGGAACGGTGACGCTCCTGGACACCGGCTGTGGTGCCCCGTCCTCCGTGAACGTCTGGACGATCTTCGATGGACACACGGCCTGCGACGATGACGCCATCTTCGGCGACACCGGCGGAGGCGGCTCCTGGGTGGACTGGAGGGACACCCAGTCCGACGCCCCGGCGGTCGCCTCCAGCGGTCGCTTCGAGTCGGAGCTGGCGGCGGGTGACTACGCGGTGCGCCTGTTGGAGCAGTGCTACGGCTGCACGGCGTTCTCCGTCACCGATGGAGACTGCGCGGAGGTCGAGCTCCAGTACTACGAGCCCTCCTACGCCGACGCGCCGAACGTCTACATCTACCCGGAACAGCTCACGGGAGTCCGGGTTCGCGTCGCCGGTGCGGATCGGATCACGGCGTCGGACCCCCTCTACCCCCGAGGCGGCTGGACAGCGCTCGCGTGGCCGGACGGACGCCTGCTCACCAGCGAGGGGACGCGGGACTTCCTCTTCTACGAGACGGCCCTGCCCGACCGCTACTACCAGTTCTCCGAGGGCTGGTGCGCAGACGGTCAGCACGCCCAGCTGTCCATCGAAGACGCGATGGTCCACTACGGCTTCCTCGACGACGAGATCGCCGACTTCTCCGAGTTCTGGGACCCGGTCTTCCCCGAGTCGGGCCAGGTCACGGTCTATCCCCAGGTCAGCGATCTGCCCGGCTTGCGGATCGAGCCCAGGCCGGATCACACCCTGCGAGTGTGGTTCGTCGTCGAGCCTGGCTGCCACGCGGTGACCGAGCCCACCATCGAAGAGGCCATCCGGCAGGGCTTCCACGCCGCCGAGTGGGGTGTCGTCCTCGACTCGGACATCCGACCCGAGCTCGTCGGCCCCGCCGGTTTCTGAGGTCCTAGTCGAACAGCGCCTTGGCCTCGACGAAGTCGTCGACGTAGTCCAGTCCCTTGCGCTCGGGCTCATGAGCGTGGCCCGTGCGCCGGATGACGACTCGCTCGACCCGGTCCGGGAACTTCTTCATGATCGCTTCGTAGGCGGCCGGATCGCGCTGGGAGTCATCCCCGATGAGCACGAAGCGCTGGCCCGGGTGCAACAGCAGGATGCGCTCGATGTCCTCGATCTTCTCC
The DNA here is from genome assembly GCA_036012755.1 of Myxococcota bacterium. Classification (GTDB taxonomy): domain Bacteria; phylum Myxococcota_A; class UBA796; order UBA796; family CAJQPC01; genus JAAESX01. The sequence continues at coordinate 79,203 of DASCPX010000198.1, forward strand.
GCCTCCATGCCCGCCTCGCCCTCGCCCAGGATGCGGCTCAGGCTGCCGGGCTCGACCGTGCCCTTCGGCATGCCGAGCTTCGCGAGCTTGCCCTTGACCCCGCCGGCGAACATGCCCGGACGGGCCGTGACGTAGTGGACATCCCCGGGCTCTTCGCCCTCGAGCTCGGCGTAGAGCTCCGCCGCCCCGGCGAACTCGGAGCCTGAGCGCTTGTCGCGGTGGGGCGAGACCGTGTCGTCGAAGTCACTGATGACGCCGCGCTCCTTTTTCAGCGAGCCGGTCTGCTGGACCAGCTCGAGGACCTCTGCGCGGATGGCCTCGTCGTCGATGTCGTGGAAGACGAGCTCGTCGAGGTCGTGGTGGTCGCCGTTCTGGTCCACGCGTCGAAGGATGGCGCCTCGATCCGTGACCGAGGCGTCCCGCAGGAGGTTGCGGATACCGCGCTCCTCGATGGCGTCGGTCGTCCCGCACTGCAGCATGTCGAGCACCGCCCAGCGCTGCTGCCAGCTCGCTCCCGAAAAACGCCCGGGCTCACGGTCCGCGATGACCTCGAGGCGCCCCTCGTCTCCGGCCTCGATGAGCTTCGCGATCTCGGGGTCCAGCGCGCCCTGCTGCATCGCCTCCACCGCCGCGGCGTTTCCCCCCCCTGGTGCGTCCTGCAGATCCATGCACCCGGTCTGCGCCTCGGGGGTCTGGGCAGCGCGAACCGCTGGTCTGGTGTCGGGAGGGGGGCGGCGCGCCAGCTGCATGTCTTGGGACTTTGCAAGGGTCGTGCCTGGCGCAGAGGGGGGAATCAAGGGTCGGATCGGGTCACGCATGACCCGATCGGGGCATCGCTGCCCACCCAGCCTTCGCCCACGCTCCAAACGCGAGGAACAGGATCCGGAGCCCCTTGTCCATACTGCTGCCGGCATGCAGAAGCGCTTCCGACCGCCGCTGATCGAGGACCTGCCGTTCTTGCCGTGGCTGGCGCTGTCGTTTTCGCTGTCCGCGGTGTTGGCGATCGTCTCGTACCAGCGCCCGAGCAGCGAGATCCACCTCGAGGATCTCAACGCCTCGGTCGTGCTGGTCGCCTTCGACGTGAGCGAGGTGCCGACCCCCAGGAGACCCACCGCCTTCGAGCTCCCCGATGGCCACCTCGCCGCGGGGCCCACCACCTCCCAGGTGACGGTCGAGCAGCTCTCCTTCGAGGGCACCGGTGACTGGTCCCTGGGCTCCTATGTGCTCGACCAGAAGGTCGCGGAGCTGGGCAGCTGCTACGAGGCCGCCGCGAAGGCAGATGGCCTCGACACCCTGGTGGTAGATCTCGGCAGGAGCGTGGAGGTCCGGGCTGGTCGCGTCTCGTCCGCGGAGTGCCTGCGGGGACAGTTCGCCGCCTGGCCCTGGCCCGGAGACCTGGAGGGCAGGCTGACCCTCACCCTGCGCAGCCGATCCGTCGTGCTGTAGCGCCGGTGCCTGGCTCGGAGTAGCCTCTGGTGCCTGATGCCCCTGATCACACTGGAGCCGCCCACCATCAACGTCGAGGGCCTCGGCTTCTTCCGGCACGGGTGCGTCGGGGACAAGGTGGTGCTCACGAACGACGCGGGGGACTGGCACCTGCTCGACGAAGATGACTTCCGGCTCTTCGTCTCCGGGGGCATGCACGCCGAGCATCCCGAGTACGAGGCCCTGCGCGACAAGTGCTTCCTGCGGGCCGAGACCGATCTGAACGAGCTGGCCGAGCGCGTCGCCCGAAAGCGCGCCTTCATCTCCCACGGCCCCCACCTCCACGTCGTCGTGACCACCCTGCGCTGCAACCAGAGCTGCCGGTACTGCCACGCCTCTCGCCGTCCCATGAAGGCCGTCGAGACCGACATGTCGCTGGAGACCGCCAAGGGTGTGGTCGACCACGCGATGCAGAGCACCTCGCCGGTGATCGCCTTCGAGTTCCAGGGGGGCGAGCCGACGGTCAACATGGACGTGATCCGCTTCGTCGTGGACTACGCCACGGAGAAGAACCGCTACGAGAAGAAGCGCCTCGAGTTCTCGCTCGTGACCAACTTCACGCGCATGGACGAGACCATCGGCGCCTGGCTGCTCGACAACGAGGTCTACGTCTGCACGAGCCTCGATGGCCCCCGTGAACTCCACGACTTCAACCGGCCCGGCGAGCGCTCCTTCGACGAGGTCGTCCGCTGGATCCGCTGGTTCAACGAGCGCTACGTCGAGGACGGTCGCGACCCGCTGCTGTGGCACGTCGACGCGCTGGCGACGGTGACCCGCAAGAGCTTCGATCACCTCGACGGCATCCTGGCGCTCTACGCCGAGCTCGGCATCCGCAACGTCCACCTGCGGCCCTTGAATCCCTTCGGCTTCGCTCGTCCTGCCTGGGAGAGGATCGGCTACTCGATCGAGGAGTACCTGGCCTTCTACGAGCGCGCCCTCGACAGGATCCTGGAGCTCAACCGCGAGGGCATCGAGCTGATGGAGGGCACGGCGGCGGTCTTCCTGGCCAAGCTGCTCACTCCGGACGACCCGAACTACGTCGACATCCGCTCCCCCTGCGGCGCCGCAACCGGCCAGGTGGCCTACGACCACGACGGCGCCATCTACCCCTGCGACGAAGCGCGGATGCTGGCTGCCCAGGGGGACACGATCTTCCGCATCGGCGGGGTCGGCCAGTCGATGGAGGACACCCTGGCGCACCCCACGGTGAAGGCCCTCGCGCTGGCGTCGATGCTCGACTCGATCCCCGGCTGCGAGAGCTGCTGGAACAGGCCCTTCTGCGGGGTCTGCCCGATGCACACCTACTCGAACTGCGGGGACATCTTCGGCCAGCGGCCGCGCTCCAGCATGTGCAAGCGCTTCTACGCTACGGCCTCGATGCTCATCGAGCGTCTCGCGGCGGACGCTGACGGGTCCACAGAGGCCATCTTCCGTCGGTGGACGGTCCAGCGCCCGCGAGAGATCTCCGGCGGGACCTGATGGCCCGGATCGACCTGAAGACCGGCTTTCGGTGCAACAACCGCTGCACCTTCTGCGTCCAGGGGGACAAGCGCGAGCGCTACGTGGACCGGGACACGGCCGAGTGCATGCGCCTCATCACCGAGTCCCGGGCCTTCGCCGACGAGATCGTGTTGACTGGCGGCGAGGTCACGATCCGAAAGGACCTGTGCGAGCTCGTCGCCCACGCCCGCGACGAGGGCTTTTCGGTCATCCAGATCCAGACCAACGGTCGCATGCTCGCGGTCGACGGCATGCTCGAGCGCCTGGTGGAAGCCGGGGTCACAGAGGTCAGCCCGGCGCTTCACGGCGCGGACGCTGCGACCCACGAAGGCCAGACCCGTGCCCCGGGCTCCTTCCGTCAGACCGTGCGCGGCATTCGGCGAGCCCGCGCGCTCTCGCTCCCGGTGCTGCTCAACAGCGTGGTCACTCGAGCCAACCACGAGCAGCTCGAAGCCATGGCGGAGCTCTTCGTGGCCCTGGAGGTGGACCAGTTCCAGCTCGCCTTCGTGCACGCGCTGGGCACCGCCGGAGAGAACTTCGACGAGGTCGTACCTCGGTTTTCCGACACGATGCCCCACGTGATCGCTGCGCTGGCGGTGGGAGTGGCCGCCGGCGTGCGCTGCATGACCGAGGGCATCCCCCTCTGCCTGCTGCCCGGCTTCGAGAGCTTCGCCGCCGAGCGCATCATCCCCAGGACCCGGATCGTCGACGCGGAGTGGGTCATCGAGGACTACAGCAGCCTCCGCGTCTCCGAAGGCAAGGCCAAGGGCCCCGAATGCGCAGCTTGTCGGCTCGACCAGATCTGCGAAGGTCCTTGGCGGGAGTATCCAGAGCACTACGGCTGGGAGGAGTTCCGGCCCCCTCGCTAGAGGAAGAAGTCATGTCGGAGCGCGTTGTCGTCCTCGTGGTCGGCGGAGGCCCCTCGGGGGCGACGGCGGCGGCCTTGCTGGCCCGGGAGGGCGTCGAGGTGGTGCTCCTGGAGCGCAGCCGCTTCCCCCGCTACTTCATCGGGGAGTCCCTGCAGCCCGCCGCGTTGCAGCTCCTCGACGAGCAGCTCGGCCTCGGGCCAGCGCTGGCGGCCGAGGGCTTCGCTCGCAAGTACGGAGCGGTCTACGTCTGGGGCGACACCCGCGAGCCCTGGTCGGTGCTCTTCGACGAGCGCCTCGAACAAGCCCTGCCCGAGACGGAGGAGGAGCTCCTCGACGGGGGCTACGAGTTCGCCTGGCAGGTGGAGCGAAAGGACTTCGACGTGATCCTCTTGAACGAGGCCAGGCGCCGGGGCGTCGACGTGCGAGACGAGACAGAGGCGCTCGGGCCCATCGTCGAGGACGGGCGCGTGGTCGGTGTGAGCACCGCCGCCGGCGAGATCCGCGCCGACCTCGTCCTCGACGCCTCGGGCCAGGCCCGCTTCCTCGGCCGGGCCCTGGGGCTGAGCGAGCCGCTCTCTGGCCTGCCAGAGGGGAGCACCTGGGCCTACTACGAAGGCGCCGGGGGCGTGCCCGGAGTGCTCGGGCGTCACGTGCAGCTCGTCGTCAGCGTGCGGGACGGTTGGGTCTGGTTCATCCCGATCCGTCCGGACCTCACGAGCATCGGCGTGGTCGTGCGTGGGCGCGAACAGCTCGACGAGGCCGCCTTCGAGGCCATGCTGGCAGAGGCGAAGCTGCCCCTGGAGGGGGCGACCCGCGGCGAGCTCATGCACACGTCGGGCTGGTCCCACAGCTGCCGCCGCCTGGCGGGACCTGGCTTCGCGCTGTTGGGTGACGCCGGGTGCTTCGTCGATCCGGTGCTCTCCGGCGGGGTGGACTTCGCCATCCGGGGCGGGGCCAACGGGGCGATGGCGACGCTCCGGGTCCTCGCCGGCGCGGATCCGCGAGAGGAGTTCACCGCATACGAGCAGCGAGTGCGAAAGGAGGCCGCCGCGTACACGCGGCTGGTTCGGTACTGGTACGGCAACAATCGCTCGGTGGAGGGCTTCTTCTGGGAGGCCCACCAGGAGCTGCAGGCCAGCTCCCTGTCCACACCGCTGCGGGCCTTCGTCTACCTGACCAGCGGGCGCTTCGCGGCCGACCACACCTTCCGCGTCTTCGTAGAGTGGCAGGAGAAGAAGATGTTCGAGCAGCTCGGCGTCGACAAGGCGGCTCTCCGCCGGGCCTGGGCCGAGCGCGGGTAGCGCCTTTGGCCTGGGACCTCGAGCGACCGGTGCTGCTGCACGTCCCGACGTCTCGGGGCTGCAACAACCGCTGCGTGTTCTGTATGGAGTACGGCCGCGGGGTGCAGCGGCGCTTCACCTCCGAGGAGTTCCGGCAGCAGCTGGAGCGCGCCCGGTCCTTCACCGACGAGGTCGTGTTCACCTCTGGCGAGCCGACCCTGGAGCCCAACCTGGAGCCGGCGGTCGCGGACGCACGAACCCTGGGTTTCACCAGGATCGGCCTGATCACCAACGGCCGGAGACTGTGTGACGAGGATCTGTGCTCGCGGCTGTTCGACGCCGGGCTCACGGAGATCACCGTGTCGATCCATGGGTCCGATGCAGGGATTCACGATGGCATCACCGGTCGACCCGGCAGCTTCGACGAGACCTTGGCGGCGCTGAGCAATATAGCCAGATTACGGCGCGATCGTGACCTCACGCTGGCCTCGAACTGCACGCTCGTGCGCTCCAATCTGTGTTGCATGAAGACGCTGTGGGAGCTGCTCCAGGGCTTCGGAGTGGACAGCCTGAACTTCAACACCGTGGAGCCCAGGGGCCGGGCCTCCGATGGCTTCGACGACGTCGTCCCACGCTACGACGAGGTCCTGGAGGCCGCAGACGACAGCGGCCTGGACTTCCAGACGCCGCGGGTCTCCCTCTCTCGCATCCCGGCCTGCGCTGGGGGGGTCGAGTGGATCCAGGAGGACTTCCACTTCACCCACGGCGAGCACGTCACACACTTCGATCCCGCAGAGGGCAAGGTCCGCGGCGAGATCTGTGGTCGCTGCACCCTGATAGACCGGTGCGCGGGAGTCTGGGAGCGCTACATCGAGGGCTTCGGGTGGGAGGGCCTTTACCCGGTGGCCGAGCCCCTCTCGGACGATCACCCTCCGCTGTCGCTGGACCTCGCCGATGGCTCGGGCGGGCGGGCGCTGCGCAGGGGGTGGCTGGGCGGCCACCGGCGCCTCTGCCTCGAGCGTCCCTTCCAGCGTCCGGGTCTCCCTCGTGTGATCGAGCTCGCCCGGTCCCTCGGCTACGGCTGGATCGAGGCTCGCACGGACGGAGAGGCCATAGCGTCGGTCGCCGTCATGCGGCGGGTCGCGGAGCTCGGCATCGACCGCCTCGTCTTCCTTCGGCCGGGCTTCTGCGAGCGAGCCGTCCTCGCCGCCAGCCGGGTCGGGATCCGCTGGGACCTCGACTGATCACTCCTCCGCTTCGGGCTCGGGAGCGGGTGTGGGGATCATCTCGTAGATGTGCGTGGGCTCCGGGGCCTCCTCGGAGAGATGCGGGCCCGGGTCGGGCACCATCTCTGCGAAGTGGGGCGCCGGCGCCATCTCGGTCACGTAGGGCCTGGGCGCCATCTCCGTCGGGTAGGTCGGGTACTCTGGCTCGTCCACCGGCTCGTCCACCGGCTCGTCCGGCACCTCCGGGATCCCGGCCCCCTCGGGCCCGAAGCGCAACAGGTAGGACTGTCCGAAGGTGCGGGAGTCGGACACCTCCAGGGCTTCGAGCTCCGCCTGCAGCGTCTGCTCGAGGGCGCCGGTGAAGGGCGGCCCGAGTCCGACGGACTCGACCTTGCCGTCCTCGCCGATCCGGATCGCGACCTCGGTCGGGGCGTCGGGTCCCGCCACCTCTTCGAGCTTGGGCAGCAGCACCGCGCCAACAGCCGCCTTCACGACCTCTGCGGCGGTCTCGGTGGGTATGGGCTCCGGGTCCTCTACGCCGCCACGGTGGGGCTCGGAGGGCACCGCGACCATCTCGGTGGCGTGGGTGTCGGTGTCGCAAGCCGCCAGGGGGAGCACGATCGTGGCCGCCAGGCCCGCCGCGGCCACCGTCCTGCTCACCGTGCGGCTCGCTCGGGGGGGCGCGGCGCTCTTCCGGATCTCCCGGACCAGCGCGATGCCGTCGATGTCCAGGCGCGCCCCGCTCGCGGCGATGCGCAGCTTCAGGTCCTCGGCGAAGGCGGGCTCTGTCGCGGCCCCGTCCCGGAGCGCCTCGACCACCTCCTCCAGGTGTGCGGCGGTGTCGTTGTTGACCCTGACGACGAAGTCCTTCACCCGCCTGCGGAGGGAGGCGTGGTGTCCGTGGAAGTGCTCCAGCACCTGGTGCTCGAAGTCCACCTGCATGCAGCGGTGATGGAGGCACTCGGTCCCGTAGCAGCGGTCCCAGAAGGCCCGCCGGATCACGTCGAAGGCGGCCTGGGCCCGCGGATCCGCGATCACGTAGCCAAAGCCCCACATGTTGCCGAGCAGCTTGCCGTCGCGGCGCAGCATCCGCTCCAGCGGCGTGCCCGCGTAGATCTCCGTGCGGCAGAAGTTCATCGGGTGCATGGGGTTGGCCCGCAGGAAGGCGATGTTCCCGGCGAGGTCCTCCAGGCTCGAGCGCGGGTTCAGCATCAAGAGGTTGAAGGCCAGGTGCACCCCCATCCCCTCGATGATCCGCAGGGCTCGGACGTTCTCCTCGACGGTCTGCCGCCGGCCCAGCTGGCGCAGGGAGACGTCGGTGCCCGCCTCGATGCCGAGGAAGACGCGGAAGAGCCCCAGGCGCCGCAGGCCCCCGAAGACCTCTTCATCGACGGTCCCCGGTCGGGCCTTGCAGGCGAAGGCGATCCTGCCCACGCCGCGGTCGGCCAGGGCGCTGCCCAGGCGCTCGATCCTGTCGAGCATCGCGTCTTTGGGCTCCATGACGAAGTTGTCGTCGTGGAAGTTGAAGATCCGGACCCCGCGCCGGTAGAGGCTGGCCATCTCCTCGGCCACCGCCTCCGGCTGCCGGTAGCGCACGCGGTCCCCGCCGCAGTGCTTGTGCCAGGCCGAGATCGAGCAGAACACGCAGCTGTAGCTGCACCCTCGAGAGCTGAGGATGTTCGTGATCGGCAGGCCGAGGTAGCGGTCGAAGGGGCGCCGGCGTGGGGGCCAGGGGAGGGTGTCGAGGTCGGAGGGCTTGACCGCCTGGGCGTTCTCGCGCAGCTGGTGGCAGCTGGCGGATGGCTTCGCGCGTCGTGCCCCTGGCGCCGTCTATGTCCAGGCTGTAGGCCGGGATCGCCAGTCGGATCCTCTCGATCGACCGCAGGGGTGGGATGCCCGTGAGGACCGAGTCCCCCGTGAACAGGGTCCCGGTGGGCTCGTGGAAGAGCAGCACCGAGCCAGAGGTGTGGCCTGGCACATGGAGGGCGCGAAAGCCCCAGCCGACGTCCTCTGTGAAGGTGTCGTCGACCTCGCACACAGCCGGGAAGCGGTCCTCCCAGGAAGCCAGCGCCTCGTCCCAGAAGGAGCCCTGGCCTCGCCCGGCGAGCCGCCCGCGATCCCCCTGTCCCGCCAGGGCCGAGGCCTCGTCGACGTGACAGAGGACCGGGCAGCCATGCTGCTCCCGGATCCGAGCGGCGTTGCCGGCGTGATCGCAGTGCCGGTGGGTCAGGACCACGGCGTCGAGGCGGATGTCGCGGAGCTGGCGCGACAGCGCCCAGCGCTCTGTCCAGTGGCCGCTGTCGATCAAGACCGTCCCCGCCGGATGCCGCACGACCCAGGTGTTCGAGATGCGCGCCAGGGTCGCCAGTCCCGTGTGCTCGTCGAAGAACTTCACGGCTACATCCTACGGTCGCGGCTTTTCTTTTTCGGACTTCCCGAGTCCATGGGTCTCAACCAGCAGAACGGGAAGCACACCCTCCCGAGCCCCAAGGAGCACTCATGAACCGTCTCGTTGCAGTCGCGATCACCTCAGCCCTCCTCACCGCTTGCGCACCTGGCAACAGGGTCGGCGCCGACCTCGCAGAGGTCCTCCCGGACGACCGCATCCAGGTCAACCTCCGCACCGACAGCGAGCTCGCGAAGGACGCAGAGGACGGCATCTGGTCCAACGCCTACCTGTTCACCGCTCGGGTGACAGATGACGTCAACGCCATGATCGCCTTCCCGCTGATCCTGGTGGACGTGATCACCTCGACGCCCCCCAGCGAGATCGCCGAGGACGGCAACTCCGCCACCTGGGGCCCCTACGGGGACGCCCTCGACCCGGTCGAGACCATCCTGTACGTCGACCACGACGTCGAGCTCGACACCTACACGTGGAGCTTCCTGCAGAAGCCGAAGGGCGCCGACGACAGCGAGTACGTGCCGATCGTGCTCGGCGAGGTGGACTCCGGAGCCACCCGCGAGGTCCACAGCGGTCGCTTCACGGTCGACTTCACGACGGCAGACAACCTGGACCCCAACGTGCGCGCCACGGGTACCTTCACGAGCGAATACGACGTCCAGGAGGACACCGTCAGCGCCCAGGCGATCTTCATCGACTTCCAGGGCGAGCGCGGCGGCGATCCCGTCGACGCGGTCTACTCCTACGACCAGACTCCCGATGGCGCCGGCCAGATGGACCTGGGCTGGTTCGACGACGTGAACGAGGACGGCGAGGACGACATCTGGGTCGTGCGCAGCCGCTGGACGAGCGAGGGCGCCGGTCGCGCCGACTCCGTCATCGCAGCCGGTGGTTCCGAGGTCTCCTACGCAGCCAGTGAGTGCTGGGACGGCTCCTTCGACCCGGTCTACCAGGTGAACTCCTGGGCTGGTGACCTGATGGGCGCAGAGGCCGACTGCGCCTTCGCCGAGACCAGCTACCCCGAGGAGTAGTCACCCCCCAACAGCGAGCCGCCTCCGAGGTCCTCGGGGGCGGTTTTCGTGTCATGGTCGCCCCGATGTCGAAGCCGACCCGAAGGACATTCCTGGAGCTCGGCGTGGCGGCGACCACCGCGGCGACGATGACGCCCGGGCTCGGCCAGGCCGAGACCGTCGACGCTGGCTTTCTCGAGCGCTACCGGCGCAAGTGGACCTGGGACTACGTCGTCCGGAGCACACACAATCTCAACTGCTGGTTCCAGCAGAGCTGCTGCTTCTACGTCTACGCGAAGGACGGCGTGGTCACCCGAGAGGAGCAGGTCGGGGACTACCCCCAGACCCACCCGGGCGTGCCCGACTTCAACCCGCGCGGCTGTCAGAAGGGCTGCTCCTACAGCTCGCTGATGTAGAGCGAACCCAGGGTCACCTCGCCCCTGAAGCGCAGCGGGGAGCGGGGCTCGGGAAGCTGGGAGGAGGTCTCCTGGGACCAGGCCCTGTCGGAGATCGCCGAGCGCGTCGTCGAGGCGGTGGTCGATGACCCGCAGACCGTGGTCGTCGATCCGGGGACGGGGATCAGCCAGCTCTCGGTCGCCAGTTTCCTCCACCTCTCGGACATCCTCGACGCCGTCTGGCTCGACATCAACTGCGAGATCGGCGACGACCAGCAGGGGGCCGCCGTCACCTACGGCGAGATCGCCTCGGATCGCTCTGCTGACGACTACTTCAACTCGGACCTGATCCTCATCTGGGGTGGCAACCCCGCCTACACCCAGATCCCGAACTTCCACTTCCTCACAGAAGCCCGCTACAACGGCACGACGATCGTCGCGATCAGCCCCGACATGAACGCCTCGGCGATCCATGCGGATCTGTGGGTGCCGCTGAAGCCCGGAACGGACGCTGCCCTGGCGATGGGGATGGCTCACGTCGTGATCACAGAGGGCCTCTACGACGCGGAGCTGATCAGGGAGCAGACCGACCTTCCGATCCTCGTGCGGCTCGACAACCGCAAGATCCTCCGCCAGAGCGACCTGGCGAAGGGTGGGGCGCCTCTGGCCACCTATCGCTGGGACACCGAGAGGGACCGGCTCCACGAAGCGAACACCCGCAGCCTGGACCTCGACGGGCTCGTCCCCGCCCTGGAGGGGCAGTTCGAGGTCCGCACCCTCGACGGGCCGACGATGGTCACACCCGTCTTCGAGCTGCTCAAAGCCGAGGTCGCCGAGTTCACGCCAAAGAAGGCCTCTGAACTGTGTGGGGTAGCCCCGGAGACGATTCGCAAGCTGGCGATGTTGCTCGTGGAATCCGACGCGGCCACCAACACCTGCACGAGCGCGATCTCCAAGTACTATCACGGTGACTTGATGATGAGGGCCCAGATCCTCGTCTTCCTCCTGACCGGCCATCTCGGGCGGCCTGGAGATGGGTTCGTGTCGGCTTCCTTCCTGGTCGCGGACGGCGTGGGTGCCGACTACCAGGAGCTGATGAAGGTCCGCGACGTGCGGTGGAAGATGGCCTTCAAGTATGGCTACACCTACTGGGGGCGCCGCTTCGCCGGGGTCGACCAGCACCGGGCCGACATCCGCCTCCTGCAGGACACCTACGTCGAGTCCCGCATGGGGATCAACTCCACGCTGTTCTGGTACAGACACGCCGGGCTGGAGGAGATCAGCGGGCGGGCCTGGGACCCGGACCTGCCCCGTGAGGTCGGGGACTACGTGCAGGAGGCCCTCGAGAAGGGCTGGCAGGCGGACGACCCGACTCCGGACCCCAGGGTCTTCTTCGTGGGCATGGGGAACCCCTTGCGCCGGGTCCGCGCCGCCCACCGGCTGCTCGAGGTGCTCTGGCCCAAGCTCGACATGGTGGTCGTCTTCGACCTTCGCATGAGCTCAACGGCGCTGTTCGCAGACTACGTCCTGCCGGTGTCCGGGGCCTACGAGAAGGCGACGACCATGGCGCTGAACTCCAACACGTGCATGCCCTTTCTGCACACCACCAACAAGGAGGTGAACGCGGTCGGAGAGTCCAAGGACGAGTGGGAGATCGTGTCTCTGTTGGCCAAGAAGATCGAAGACGCGACCTGGCGCTCCGATCCCACGATGTTGCGCTTGCAGCGGGGCGAGCCCTGCAAGCGTCTCTGGACCGACGACAGCGGCATGATGGAGCACATGTGGTGGAACATCGTGAACACGCTGCCGGGAGAGGGCACGCCCCGTGGCTGGGAGCAGATGGGCGGTGGCTTCGTCGATGGGCAGCTGACCCTGGGCGCGTTGCCGAGCGAGGAGGAGTTCGGGCCCGCCTGGCGCTTCAACTTCCAGGAGGCCCTGTTCGAGGACGGCGCCCAGCACACCCACCTTCGGCCGGACGGAGCCACCTGGGGTCCCAACTGGGAAGAGGACCAGGGTGGAGGCACCTTCCCGAACAGCTACTTCTTCTACCTGCCCCGTCTGTGCAATCACTGCACGACGCCGGCCTGCCTGGCCGCCTGCCCGGTCAACGCCATCGAGAAGACCCCAGAGGGTGCTGTCCTCATCGACGAGGACCGGTGTCAGGGCAACCAGCTCTGCGCGATGGCCTGTCCCTACAAGCGGATCTACTTCAATCGCGGCGAGCGGGTCTCCCAGAAGTGCATCCAGTGCTTTCCTCGCATCGAGAAGGGTGTGGCTCCGGCCTGCGTTCGCCAGTGTCCAGGTAGGGCGAGGCACTTCGGCGACCTCGACGACCCCGATGGACAGGTCTACAAGCTGGTAGTCGACTGGAAGGTCGCCTTGCCCCTGCACCCGGAGTTCGGGACCGAGCCGAACGTCTTCTGCGTGCCGCCGATCCTGCCTGCGCCGCTGCGTCCGGACGGCACCATCGACGAGGAGGGGCAGCGCCTGCCCATGGCCGTGCTGGAGGGGCTCTTCTCTCCCGCGGTGAAGGGGGCGCTGGACACCCTCGCCCGGGAGCGCCGAAAGCGCGCGGCCGGAGATGACTCCCCCTTGATGGACCTGCTGATCTCTCGTCGCTGGGCCGATGCGCTCGGGTCCTTCGACGAAGCCCCTGTCTGATCAGGACTCCGCTCTTTCCTTGATCGCCTTGACCACCATGACCGCGGTCGAGGCCTGGATGGCCATCTCCATCGAGGGCTGCTCCTCGATCAGGCTCGCCACGATCCAGCCCATGGACTCCAGGTCGGTGTAGGTCGAGTAGTAGACGATGCTGCCCCCCTTCGCGGGGGTGACGTGCCAGCTTCCGGTGGAGGCGGCGAAGTCACCCGACACCAGCTCGAAGCGGATGGATCGGTTGGTCGGGTCCTCCCAGTGGCGGTTGGTGTACTCGACCGTCTTGGAGATGACGGAGAACTGGAAGTCCAGCGTGTAGTGCACGTCCTTGGTGCCGTCCGGGCCTTCCGTCACGGACACGACCGTGGTCTGGGGCATCCACTTGGGGTAGGCCTCGTAGTCCGTGATCACTGCCCAGACCTCATCTGGGGAGGCCTTCACCAGCGTCCCGCCGGTCACCAGCTCGACCCTCCCGTCAGGGCGCTCCTCGACGATGACGACCTGGCCGCTCTCGGTCAGCTTGGTGATGGTGGCCGGGTCGGCCTGTGAGGGGTCGAAGGCCGCGGTCGCGGCGACGAGTGCGAGGAGCATGGGTACCTCCGTGGTGGGGCCATCGTAGGCTTGGTGGAGTGGAAGGCCCCAAACCGCCGATGTCGTCGTGGCATCCATACACGGGGCTCGGGAGGCCCTGGAGATCTACGGAGACGCCTGATCGAGCCTCCAGGGGACCGACCCTGCGTACACCGTCAGTGGTCCGGCGCGCCGCAGTGGAGCCCTGGTCTCAGCCAGCCGCTCCAGCAGCCGCGCGCAGGTCTCGACGCCCCTTGTCCGGCTCAGCTCTTCGGCGAGCTCCTCTGCCCGCTGTCTGAAGCCCGGCTCCTCCACGAGGCGAGCCACGAGCTCACCGATCTCGTCTGGTCCGTGGCGCCCGTGCTCCGCGCGCAGCCCTGCGCCGAGCCACTCGACGCGAGTTGCGTTGTCGGCCTGCTCGCCCCCGACTGGCATCACGAGCAGGGGCTTGCCCGCGGCCAGGGTCTCGTTCACGGTGTTGTTCCCGCCGTGGCTGACGACGTTCCAACCGCCGTTCTCGCCGCTCCCCTTGGGGAACGACAACGAGAGGGGTTCGGTTACCCGTCCTGCGAAGTCGCGCCGCGGCGCTTCTTCCACTCCTCGATGACCTCGGCCTTCGACATCGGGCGCGGCGTCTCGTACCGAAGGCTCCCGTCCGGTTGCAGCGGGTTCCCCAACTCCTTCCACGTCCTCGGCCGCTCGTCGCGGTCGGAACTCGATTTCGGCGTCGAACCAGTCTCGGTAGGTGGCTT
>DASCPX010000199.1:0-9741 GCA_036012755.1 Myxococcota bacterium
CGGCCTGGGCTTTCATCTCCAGCAGGACACCCTTTGGGATGTCCTTTGACCGCTTGCGGTGGGCGACGCGCCTCGCCAGCGTCGCGGCGTCCGGGACCTCCCAGACGCCGTCGTTCCGTAGATACCAGAAGGGGTATTCAGGGTGGACGCTCTTCCTGTCACCCGGGCCGAACTCTACGAGTAGCTCGTGGAGGAGGGGGTTGATGTCCTCGAACGACCAGAGACGCTCGCCGCCGCCCTGGAGTCGAGCGAGCGCCATGAGCACGAGGAGGGGCTTGTGCGGGGCGCGCTGGTCTCCCTTCTTCCAGACCTTGAGGTTCCGGAACAGGTCGAGGACCTCGGTGTCCCCTGGTTGATCTGGCCAACGGCGCGTCATCTGGCGAGTCTACCGAGCGGGGGGTGAATGGACGCCGCCGTCTGCCGTCCCTGAGGCACTCGGAGTTCCCCGTGTCACTCACATCGGTCGTCAACGACCTGCTGGTCGAGCTCGATCGGCCGGCATGCTGCTTCAAGCTCGTCCGGGTCCAGCTTCGCCTGGAGGAGATCCTGGGGCGCCCGTAGACCTCGTCCCCGAGAAGGCGCCGAAGGAGGAGTTGAGAGAGTCGGTCCTCGCGGAGGCGATCCGTGCCGCGTAGCTGGAGAGTGCGCCTCCAGGACGCCTTGGCAGTCCTCCTCCCTTCACGACAGGGCTGTGGGTCCGTCTGGGCCCGATAGCTCGTCGGGTGAGCTACGGTGCCGGCGTGCAGGACAGGTACGTTGGCGATGTAGGCGACTTCGGGAAGTACGGCCTGCTGCGCGCGCTGATGGCCGACGCGAGTCCTCGACGACCACAGGGCCTTGGCGTCATCTGGTACCTGACGACCCCAGAGGCCGTCGCCGATGCCGCGGGCCAGGAAGACGGCAAGCACCGCGCCTACCTCAGCGGGCGCGTGGACCACTACGCTCGCTGCGACCCGGAGCTGCACGCCGCAATGCACGGCTTCCTCGACCCGGCTCGCCGAACGGTCTCTCAGGTCGCCGCTGCCAACATCCTCCCGCCGTCAACGCGGTACCACGACGAGGCGTTGGACTTCACGGACATCGGCCCGGGCCGACCTCGGCGTGAACACCGCCGAGCCTGGTTCGACCGAGCGCTGGCGGAAGTCAACGGTTGCGGGCTCGTTTTCCTCGATCCCGACAACGGTCTGGAGTGCAAGTCCCACCGGCCCTGGTCGAAGAAGGGACCGAAGTACGTGGCGATCTCCGAGGTCACCGAGCTCCTCGACCGCGGCCACGGCGTCGTCATCTACCACCACATCGGCCGGCGAGGCAGCGCGGTCGACCAGGCCCGCGGGCAGCTAGCGCGCTTCGACAGCGATGGGTTCGCGGTGCTCTACCGGAGAGGTACCTGCCGCGCGTTCGTCGTCTTGGAACCAGGCACGACCTCACCGCTCCGGGCAGCGGCGGAGAAGTTCGTGGGCGGCCCGTGGAAGGCGCACGTGCACCCGGAACTGATCAGCCGCTGAGCTTGGCCAGGACCGACTCACTCGGCCTCCAGGACGCCATCATCCTCACGACCAGCTCAAAACGGCAGCCCCCCACCCCCCTTTCCGACCGCGTCGTACACCCTCCCATACGAAAACGACTTCGCCTTCGCCCTGGCCAGCCGCTCCGCCAGCCCCTCGTCCCCAGCGCGACGGGCCATCTCCACCAGCCCGTCCCTCAGCCCCTCGTCGACCCGGGCTGCCGCGACGACTCCGCCTGTGTCGTCACCCTGGAAGGCGTGGACACCTCTGCGAGTGGGGTCGAGCAGCATCTCCTCGATGAACCGTGACGGGGGGCGCTTCGGGTCGTCCTCGGCGAAGAGCGTGACGGACTGCCGGGCCCTGGTGATGGCGACGTAGAACAAGCGGCGCTCGCTCTCGAGGGTGTCGGTGGGCTCGCCGGCGCGGGTGGAGTCCTCTTCGTCGAAGGCGGCGTCGACGAAGGCCCGGAGGTCGGGGTGCTGGCGCTCGACGACGTCGGGCATCAACACGTGGTCCCATTCGAGGCCCTTGGCCTTGAAGATCGACGTGATGCGGACACACTGCAACTCCGGCAGGCCCCGGCGGGTGTCGAGGCCGTCGAGCCACTCGCGCGCCTCGCCCAGAGGAACCCTCGCGCCCTCGAGCAGCGCAGAGAAGCCCACGAGCAGCTCGGCGTCACCATCCCGCGCGCCGGCGCTGTCGTTCTCGGCGAAGTGAGCCTCGAAGTCGATGAGCTCCAGCAGGATGGACAGCGCGGCGCCCGCACTGGGGGGGCTTCCTGGCTCGGCGGCCGAGAGATGGGCTGGTGCGTGCAGCTGGCCGCTGGCCGCCTGGGCGAGATCGCGCCCGAGCTCCTCGAGGGCCTCTGGTGCGCTCCCGGAGATGCCCGCTCGCCGAGCTACCCAGGGCTGACCGAGCACTGACGAGATGCTGCGGCCCGACCTCGTTGCTCTCCGGAGGAGGTCCTCGAAGATGACCCGCTTCACGTATCGAACGGGCTTGTTGACGACGCCAGTAGCCGCGGCGATGACCGCGTCGGTGAGCGGCTCGCGCAAGGCAGCGACGAGGTCGAGGTAGTTCAGCGCGAGCTTGACCACCGGCGAGGTCCTCCAGTCCTGGGCGCCGTCGACGAAGAAGGGCACCTCCCGAGCCAGGAGCTCGGCCTGGAGCGCGTGAGACTGGGCGTACTTGCGGACCAACACGACGAGGTCATCTGGCGCGGTGCCTCCCTCGAGCAGGGCCTCGATGCGGCGGCGGGCCTCTGAGGCGCCGGTGCTGATCTCGACCTCGACGAGGCCCCCAGCGCAGAGGTCGTGAGCCACAAGCGGCTTGGGGACGCGCTCCCGATTGTGGCGGATGACGTTGGCGGCGACCTGGGCGATCAGCGGGCCGAAGCGGAAGCTGGAGGTGAGCGTGTACTGGCTGTGCTCGTGGTGCGTGAACTCGCGCTGGAAGCGCTCCCGGATGAAGCTCGAGCGCGCCCCCTGCCACTCGTAGATGCACTGGTCATCGTCGCCGACGACCATGACCCGCGCCCGCTTGCCGGCGAGGAGCTTCACCATGGTGAGCCGGGCGAGGTTCACGTCCTGGAACTCGTCGACGATGAAGTGCTCGATCTTGTCCTGGAGCGCTCCAAGGAGCGCCTCGTGCCGCTGGAGCTGGAGGACGGACTCGTAGATCTGGTCGTCGAAGGTGGCCCAGCCCTCGCGGTAGCGCATGGCCTCGAAGGCTTCGTAGACCCAACTCAGAGCTGGGTCGCTGGCGTGACCGGCCCGCTCGGGGGGCGTCAGCATCGCCTTCCAGGCACCGATGGCCTCCATGACGTCGTCTGCGTCGATCGAGCGGAATCCGAGCTCGTCGCGGCGCTCGTCCTTGACCTTCCTGATCGCTTGGCGGATGAGGCGGAAGTGCTCGCGTGAAGTGCTCACGAGCCGCAGCTGGGGAAGGAGACCCTGCTTGCTCGCGTAGCCGAGCAGGGCCCACCCCATGGCGTGGAAGGTCTGGACCTTGACCTCGCCGAGACCCAGGGCCTCGAGCTTTCGCACGAAGTCGAGCTGGGCCGACTTGTTGTACATGACGGCCCGGATCAGGTTGGGCGGGACCCCCTGTTCGCGCACGAGCCACGCGATCCGGTGGGCCATCGTGGTGGTCTTCCCAGAGCCCGCGACGGCGAGGACGCGGGCATGCCTGGCCGGATCGTGGCGCACGATGGCTCGCTGCTCTGCGGTGAGTTCTGGCGGCACGGGTCCTCAGGGCGGCAACTATGCCCTAATCACCGTCTACCTCGCGTAGACGTCGTCGTAGTGCCCGCGCGCTGTGGCGCCGCACTTGGGGCAGGACGAGCCCCCACACTTGCTGCAGTACTTCGTCTTGCACTTGCCGCAGGTGTAGACAGGGAAGTAGGCGCCGCCGAGCAGCGTGTTCTTCAGGGTGCGACCGCAGCGCGGGCAGGCACGAAGGTGGGCCATGGGAACTCCTTTGCTCCTGTCCTACGGAGCGTGCCACAGCCAGGGAGGTCAGCGTCGCTCGTGCACCGTTCAGAGGAGTCGCCGAACGACCTCGCGCTCCTCGTGTTCGAAGGCGTCCGCGAAGGCGTCCAGCTCTGAGGCCTCCATGCCGAGCTCGGCGCCGAGGACGCGCCACGTTCCGACCGCCGCGTCGACCTCGCCGAGGATCTCGCGGGCCCTTGTGCTGGACAGCCGAAAGTAGGCGGCTGTTTCCATGAGGGCGTCGATGGACGCCGCGGGGCCGGTCGCTTCCGAGATCCAGGTCTTCAGCTCCCGATGCCGCTCCGGGAAGGGGTTGATGTCGAAGGCTGGCGACAGCCGCCATTGTCCCTGCGCCACGTGCAAGAAGCCGTGGTTGTGCAGGTGGTCGTCGACGTTCGTGATGAGGATCGTGAACGCGAGCCGACGCCAGAGCTCCTCCACGTCACTCTGCACGCGGTGGCCGTGTTGGCGGATGGCGTCGACGATCTGCGTGTAGGTGCAGTCGTCCTCTCGGTCCGCGCCGAGGAGCGTCGCCGCAGAGGCGTAGAAGAGACGACCACCCCCAGCCGGCCGATCGAAGCGACGGATCAACGCGACGGGCACGCCATCGCTGCTCACCAACCTCGCACCCGCGGCGTCGATTCCAGCCCTGGCCGCCAGCGCCAGCGCGAGCACCTCGCCGCCGGTGACAGAGCGGTCGTCGGAGATGCTGGGGAACTTGGCGATGGACATCCGTCCGTCGTCATCCAAGACCACGCACTTCGGACGCATGCCGCCAAGCGAGGTTCCCCGCCCGCGCAGGTAGGCGAGGTCCGCTGCGGTCTCGGCGTCGGCCTCCAGCGCGCTGGTGGCGGATAGCAGCTGGCGGAGCTCGATCAGCGGGGGAGCGGTCCTTCGGTCAGGCTCTGACGCCCACCGGAAGATGTCTTCCTCGCAGCGGAAGCGCAGTGCGCCGACCCTGCTCTGATCATCGACCGACAGGAGGAAGTCCAGGGAGCCGAGGGGCCCCTCCTCGAAGGGCTCGCCGCTGGCGCGTGCCCTGGCTCTGCGCTTTTGATGGTCACGCCGGATGACGCGCCTGGCCCAACCGTCGGGTTCAGTGTCACCGATGCACGCGTGGAAGACCGAGCTCCCGGGCGCCCTGAACTGTGGGCCGGCCACCAGTGGAAGCGAGGGCTCGAGCGGGAAACGGTCCGCGGCCGTCAGCCAGGCGCTGCTGTACTCGAAGGCGGCGCTCTCCCGCCGACCCCGTTGGTCGTAGTAGAGGGTGCCCACGGCTCGGCCGCCGTCTCCGATGAGCCTGCCGTCGTGGAGCTCGTCCCGCGGCTGGGTAGCAAGGCCCCGCGACGTAGAGTCCCCCGATGCTGCTGATGCTCCGAACGGCCCAGGCCGACGTCGTCCCTTACGACCCGGTCACCGTGGTCAGCATGGGCGGGGGCGTCGTGGTGCTCGTCGCCGTCGCGATCGGCGTGGTGCTCTTCTTGAAGCGCCCGGACGGGTCGTAGTCGGTCCAGTTCAGGCCCTCGCGAGCTCCCAGATCTCGACTCGCTCGCGAGTCCGGCGCCGCTGGCCGCTGCGGGTCTGGGACTTGACCTTGCGCTGCAGCTTCTGGACGAGCTGGAATCGCCCGGCCTCGAGCTCGGTGAGGATGGGGTGGGGGTGCTCGGGCTGGAGGAGCTGGATGACGTTGGAGAACACCAGCACGATGCGTCCGCTCGGACTCAGCCGCTCGCTGGCCTGGTCGAAGAAGCGCTCGAAGAGGCCGTCCTCGAAGTTCAGAGCTCGGTCGAGCAGGCCCTCGGGTGCGCCCTGGATCCAGGGTGGGTTGAAGACGACGAGGTCCACGAGGGTGTCGTCCTCGCCGAGCAAATCGGTGACCACAGGGTCGATCGACGGGGGCGAGGGGAGGCGCCGCAGCTCTCGCCTGAGGCTCTCGATGGCGTTTGGGTTGTCGTCGGTGGCAAGGACCCGCTCGAAGCCCGCCCGGCCGAGCATCAGCGCGAGCACGCCGCAGCCGGTGCCAACGTCGATGGCCCGGGTCCTCGGCCCTTGGTACTGGCTGATCCACGTGCCGAAGAGCTCGAGGTGGGAGACCCGCGTGGGCACGTAGGTGCCGTAGAAGGGATGGACGCGGTGGCCGAGGACGGCGAGGTTGACGCCCTCTTCGTAGCGGACCCAGGCGCCGTGGAGCTCCTGGACCTGGACGAAGGGCAGGAAGAAGGTCCGGGAGAGCTCGGGGTAGAGCTCGCGTAGGAAGCCGATGTGGCGGGCGTCGGTGAGCGCGAGGCGATGTTCGACGATCGGCGCCAACAAGCGCAGGGAGGCCTGGCGCAAGGTGCGTCGATGACCCTGCCGTACCCGGTAGCTGGCCTGCTGGGGAGGGGGCCGCAGGATGGACTGCAGCTGGTCGAGGATCTCGGCGCCGGTGCCGTAGTGGTCCGTGACGATCAGCGTCTCGCCGTCGAGGAGGCGCTCGGCGGCTCGCCACGGTGGCCTGCTCCGGTCTACTCGGACTGCGTCGTGACGGAGGATGGGCTCGGGTCGGTACAGGGTCATGGTGGGCTGGGGATGATGGCAGACGGCGCCGTCCGGTTGGAGTCGTGGGAGCGCCGTTGACACGACTACCGCGCCGAGACACCCGGTGATACCCAACGCGAGGAGTTCCCGTGGACCGCGAAGCAGCCAAACTCCTGGACCGCCTCCGGGGCGACTTCATCGGCCTGGACACCACGTACGTGCGCGCGGACGGGCGTCAGACCCGGCGGGTCTACCTGGACTCGACCGCCTCCACCCTGATGATGCGCGCGGCCCACGACGCGGTCGAGGCCTACTACCGCCACTACGCCAACACGCACTCGCTCCTGCACTACTCGGCGAGGATCTCCACCACCCAGTACCGGTGGGCGCACGACCGCATCCTGTCTTTCTTGGGCGCGGACCCCGAGCGCTACACCTGTGTGTTCATGGGCAGCGGCGCCACCGCGTGCATCAACCGGATGGCGCGGGTCTTCCGCGACACCGCCGGTGACCGGGACGTCGCGATGGTCTCCATGATGGAGCACCACTCCAATGACCTGCCCCACCGCAAGCACGCCGGCGAGGTCGTCCACATCCCGCTGGAGCAGCACGTCGGCCACCCGGGCTGCGTCGACATGGAGGCGCTCGCCGAGCTCCTGGAGGAGCACGGCCCCCGCGTGAAGTACGTGGCGGTGACCGGAGTCAGCAACGTCACAGGGATCGTCAACCCGGTCCACGACATCGCTGAGATAGCACACAGATACGGGGCGCTGCTCCTTGTGGATGGCGCACAGATGGCCGCCCACATGCCGGTCCGGATCTGTGACCCCGACCACCCGGAGAGGAACATCGACGCCTTCGTCTTCTCCGGTCACAAGACCTACGTGCCAGGCTCCCCCGGCGTGCTGATCTGCCGCAAGGACCTGCTGGCATGCATCGAGCCCGAAGAGGTCGGCGGCGGCATGGTGGAGTCTGTGTTGGTTCAGACCTACACGGTCAGCGACCGCTTTCCAGAGCGCGAAGAGGCCGGGACGCCGAACATCCCCGGGGCAATCGGGCTGGCGGCGGCGGTAGAGGTCCTGGCCCGCATCGGCATGCCCGAGATCCTCGAGGACGAGACAGCGCTGCTTCTGCTGGCCCTCAAGGGCCTCAAGGCCATCGACGACCTGGTGATCTACGGGTGCCCCAGCATGGTGCGCTGCCCCCGCGTGGGCAGCATCTCCTTCAACCTCCGGGGCCTGCCCCACGGGCTGACCGCGGCGATCCTGAACGATCACTACAACATAGCCGTTCGAAACGAGTGCTTCTGCGCCCACCCCTACGTGAAGGAGATGATCCTCGAGGATCTGATCGACGCCGCCGATGACTTCGACGACGACGACCTCGAGCGCGAGATCACCCTGCGATCTGGCATGGTTCGCGCGTCCTTGGGGCTCTACAGCACCCGCGAGGACGTGGAGCTCCTGGTCCAGGCGATGGTGGAGATCGCCGCCCGCCAGGAGGAGCTCGCGGCCCTGTACCAAGCCGACGAGTGCGGCGAGTACCGGCTGAAGGCACCCGAGACGGTGCCCAGTCCGAACCGCTTCTCGGTGACGGACTTCCTGACGAGCTACCTCGAGGGCTGAGCTGGCGCGGGCCCGTCGGACCGACCTCCCGCCATCGGGTGTTGGACACGGGGAGACTCTCGAGGGGACGTCGTGGTCTCCTCGGAGAGGGCGGAGCGCTGATGCCGGCTCAGGGATCGCTTGCCCCAGCAGGCAGGGAAGGTGGAGCAGCCCCAGAACCAGGATAAGTCCGGGCCCTGTCGAGCGGTCATCCTGGCGGCGCAGCGCGGGCAGCTCGGTGCTCGTTGGTCCAGCTCGAGGACGCGGGCTGTCGCTGCGCGCTCGCGTCGGATGGCCGAGGCTCGAGGTAGCTCCCGGAGGCGGCAGCGGAGCCGGCGAACGACACGGTCCCGTTGCTCGGCGAAGACGGTGTCGTCGAGGCTCCGGGTTCCCTCTGCGAGCTCGTCGAGCCAGTCCTCGGCGTCCTCGGCCAGCTCCAAGCGCGGCAGCTCCTCGATGGCCTCGGCCACGGTCTCGATCGCAGATTGGACGCCCGGGTGCCGGTGGAGGCCGATGGTCCGGTCGGTGCTGGCCGGGAGGGCATGGATCGATGCGCTCGCACGATCTGAGGAGGCTCTGAGGGCCTCTTGGGCTTTGGTCATGAGGCGGTCGAACTCGGCGTCGGTCACGGTGGGCTCCTGTCCGTTTCGCACAACGAGGGCGCAAGCCGTCCGGGTCTCCCGTGCCTGCGCCCTTCTCGTTTAGGCGACGGCCGGACTCTGGGCTTGAGGTCGGCCTGGCTGGTACAGTTCAGGCAGTAGCCGTCACCCAGGAGAAGGCATGGACAGTGCTCAGTTGCAGCTCGGCGAGGAGCTGGACCTGGCGCAAGCGCACGAATTGGAGGGTGCAGCGGGAGTAGTGTGTGGTCTGCACGCCACTACCGATGATCTCGGTGAGCTGCAAATCAAGCTTCGATCCCCGAGGCGAATGGACGCTGAGCTGTTCTCTCCGCTGAGGCAGCGCCCCTGGTTTCTGAAGGAGGCGGCTCTCGAGGACTGGATCTGGTCATGCCCGCCTCTTGTGCGCTTCATCTGTGGGAATGGCGCAAAGTGGTCAAGAAGACAAATATGCCCATTGGGAAGCGCCATCCGCGCTGATCTCGTAGCTGAGAGAAATGAACAGCTCGTGTTGGTGGAGTTGGAGAAAGACGGGAAGCACAAGGCCCGAGGTCAGCTCCTTCAACAGGCAGGTGCATTCCGGGCAGCCGGTGTGGTTGCGGACGGCGAGTCGATGGAACTCGTGGGCGTGGACTGGCGACCGACCAACTTCCGGTCTACCGACTTCGGCATCGACTCCACACGGTCAATGACTTGGAAGGTCGGGTTCTCGGAGTCAGGAGAGATGGCGTTTTGGGTAATTCGTTCGGGGAGTTGCCGAATGCAGGCATCAACGGCCGTCGAATCCGTCTTGACAAGGAACGGGGGCAGGAACGTCTGTCGGGAGATTCGGGGTGTCCAAGCTCCGTTCCAGCTACTGATCTGGGATGCAATGTCGCTGCTGGATCGAGGGCTTGGACAGACCCGGAGTTTGCACGTCAAGTTGGCGTCGAAGCGCGTGAGGCTTCGCGACCCCGGGCGACCATATTTCTATGAGAGGAACATCTCCGTCGAGAAGCAGCGAGCAATG
>DASCPX010000200.1:0-1071 GCA_036012755.1 Myxococcota bacterium
TGAGCAAGACCATCGGGTCGCTGAGCGAGGCCGCCTGGAAGCCGTATCGGAGCTTGAACCCGGCCGCCGAGACGCGCGAAGAGCGCCAGTGGGCCGAGGTGAAGGACTTCGTACCGGACTGGAAGCGCAACGCCCAGCCCGGGGCGGTGCCGTTTCGCTACCTGGCGATCCGTGTTCGCAGCCTTCAGTCGGAGCTGTTCGAGGAAGACGAGGCGAGCTGGCGTCACTTCTCTGTGGTGACGAACATGGGCTGGCGTGGGGATCGCCTTCTTCGCTGGCATCGTGAGAAGCAGGGGACGGTGGAGCACGGTCACGGGGTGTTGAAGAACGATCTGGGCGGTGGGGTGCTGCCCACGGGCAAGTTCGGCGCGAATGCTGCGTGGTGGCGGCTTCAGGTGCTCACGGCCAACGTGCTGGAGCTACTGAAGGTCAGCGCCTTGCCCGAGGAGCTGGCGTCAGCGCGTCCGAAGCGTCTTCGGTTCTGCTTGTTCTGCCTCGCGGGCCGGCTGGTGACGCACGCCCGGCGTCTCGTGCTTCGTCTGTCGGGTCACTTCCCGCTGGCGGCAGCCTACGTGGCGGCTCGGGGTCACCTCCAGCGGCTGGCCGGCTCGTTGCGGGTCGCGCGAGCGCCTGGCTGACGGGCGTGAGCCGCCCCGCTGCAGGCTCGGCGCGCCGAGTCCTGCTCGAGGTGCGCCTTGAGCGCGGGCCGCGGGCCGTTCAGGGCCGCCTCGACCCCCTTCAGCGCCGCCCCGCCACCCGGAGAGCCCCGTGAAGGGCGCCCGGCGGGGTCAAAGGACCCCCACCCAGGTCATCTGCCAGCGTAGGCAACCTTCATGCCAAGTTGGAGCCGACGATTTGGGTTGACATACTCAGAATTACTGAGGTAGCGGTGGTAGGTTCACTGCAGGTCCTTCACCGCTGAAAGCGGAACTGGAGCCGTCACAAATGACCTTACTGAAGCTTCCATCACTCGCAATGACAGCGTCCGCGTGTCTGAGCATCGCCCTCGTCTTCGGTTGCGGAGACAAGGACGAGACCTCGACGGATGACACGAGCGCCTCCGAGACGGAC
>DASCPX010000201.1:0-1033 GCA_036012755.1 Myxococcota bacterium
CCCCCCCGGGAAAAACGTTTTTTGTAAAACCTTGTATTTCCTAAGTAAAAGCATACATTTTGAGGTTGGCGGCTTCCAGGGCCCATTTTCCCAATGTCCCTCGGGCCTTTTGGGGGCCCCGAGAGGGTCAGTCTCGGGGGGGCCCTTTTGCCCACGCGCCTTAATTTGGACCCCCCCTGGAAATCGCAAGAGCGCGAGTCCGTCTTGCTCTTTTCCGCGTCCGCGCCCGGACCCCCCCCGAAAACCCCGTTTCGCTCAAATCCACATATTTACAATGCTTTTTGATGAGTTTTCGGCGGACCGGGGCCCCGAAATGGCCCCCCCCGGGGCCCCCACGGATTTTGCGACGCCCCCCTGGGGAGCCAAAAGAGCCCCCAAAAAAGCGTGCGCGGGCCCCTCGGGCCCAAAAGGCGCCCCCCGGGCCTCCTCAAGGGCCCCCGGGGACCACCGCGCGGCCCCTAATTCAGGTCAGCCATCT
The DNA here is from genome assembly GCA_036012755.1 of Myxococcota bacterium. GTDB lineage: Bacteria > Myxococcota_A > UBA796 > UBA796 > CAJQPC01 > JAAESX01. The sequence continues at coordinate 479 of DASCPX010000201.1, forward strand.
CAATACTATGTTTTGTCATACGTCCCACGTAATATTCATTGTTTTGTTGGCAAAGTTGCTCTAGTCCCCGTGGGGAACACATTCTTGAGGTCGAAAAAAGGGACCTGAATTAGGAGGCCCGTATTTCTTGCCCCCTGGTGGGACCTCTTCTTAGAAAAATAATGACCTGCCAGACCCTTTTGCCCCCCCGACTCTCAAATTCAGGACGCCTTTTGCCCCCCGACCCTACTTCCTGGACTTCCCGCTTGCCCTAGGACCCGGCCCGGCGGAATGCGCGAACCACTGGTGCAGAGCAAAACTCTAAAGGGGGCGGCGGTGGGCCCCCGCAGGGGCATTCAATGAATCCGCCGCCCCCTGGGGAGCACGGCGTGCTGAACCACTCCGCAAAAGCTTGCAAAAATCTCAGATCTGCAAAGCACTTCTCAGATCTGCACTTCTCAGATCTGCAAAATGCAAAAATCAGAAGAATCTGCTGATGATTGAATGCCCCTGCGGGGGCCCACCGCCGCCCCCTTTAGAGTTTTGCTCTGCACCAGTGGTTCGCGCATTCCGCCG
>DASCPX010000202.1:0-1806 GCA_036012755.1 Myxococcota bacterium
AGCAGGTCGACGAGGTGGTCGACCTGTTCCCGACCGAGTGCGAGAGCTGCTGGAAGCCGCTCTCGCAGGTCCCCGACAGGTTCTGCAAGCGCTACCAGCTCACCGAGCTGAAAGTTAAGTCCCGTCAAGTGGTGTACGAGGGTTCGCCGGATCCTCCTCCTGTGTTGTCTGTTGATCTCCTCGTCGTCGGGGCTGTGGTCGGCGTGGTCAACCCGCATCGGGTTGTCCAATGGCCGGTGGTCAACCCGCGTCGGGTTGTCCACCGGCCAGGCGCCGTCCCCAGCCCTATGCCACGGCTGGCAGCATCTTCACCTCCTGGTCCATGAGTCCGAGCTGCGCCATCGAGCTCACTGAGAAGTACCGCCGGCTCGCCACCCGCCACTCATCATCCTGCTCGACGAGGATTGAGCCGAGGAGCCTGAGCACCGACGCCTCGTCGGGGAACAGCCCGACAGCCCGCACCCGTCGCCTCAGCTCCTTGTTCAGGCGTTCGAGGGGGTTGGTCGAGCGAATCTGCCTCCAGTGGTCCTGAGGAAAGGCGAAGTAGGCGAGCACGTCGTCCTCGGCATCGAGGAGCAGCTCGGCGGCGGCGGTGTGCTTCTCCTCGAGCAGCTCCACCGCCTTGCCGAGGGCCTCGCTGGCCGCCTCCCGGCTGGTCTGGTGGAAGATGTTCCGCAGGGCGCCCTTGACCAGCGGCTGGGCGGTCTTGGAGACCTTGTCGAGGACGTTGCGCATGAAGTGCACGTAGCACCGCTGCCAGGTGACATCGTTGAAGACCGCGGTGATGGCCTTGCGGAGGCCCTCGTGGGCGTCGGACATCACGCAGCGAACGCCGTGGAGCTTCCGTCTATCGACGAGGTCTCGCAGGAAGTCGCGCCACGAGCTCTCCATCTCCTTGCGCGCGATGTCGACGGCCAGGACCTCGCGTTCGCCATCCTCATTGACACCGATGGCCACGAAGACCGCGCGGGAGCGGACCCGCTTGTCGATGCGGACCTTCACGTACATGGCGTCGAGCCACACGTAGGGGTACGCCTTGTCGTCCAGCGGGCGGTTGCGGAACGCCTCTACCTGCTCGTCCAGGCTCTTGGCCATCCGTGAGACCTCGCTCCGGCTGACGCCCTGGATCCCCATGGCTTGGACCAGGTTGTCCATCGCGCGGGTGCTGACGCCCTCGACGTAGGCCGTGGCGACGACGTTGACGAAAGCCTGCTCCCACCGCCGGCGCGGCGTCAGGAACGACGGGAAGTAGCTGTCCTTGCGCAGCTTCGGGATGGCCAGGTCCACGCTGCCCAGCGTCGTCTCCATCAGCCGGTCCCGGCTCCCGTTGCGGCTGTTGACACGGTCGGGGCTGCGCTCGCCGTAGCCCGCACCGCAGCGGGCATCGACCTCGGCGTCCATCAGCAGGTGCAGGGTCGTGGACAGCAGCTCCAGCAGCCCATTGCTGCCGCCATCTGCAAGGGCTGACGCAAGCAGCGTCGTCATCTCGGTACTCTTCATCCTGGGGGTCATCGGGGACTTCTCCTTCGTGCGGTTTGGTAGTTGCACTCTGGAGAACCCGGTGGCCCTCGTCACCGTCACGGGCCCGGTCGGCCTGTGGACTTACACCTCACCCTGGGACTCTGCCGAAGAAACACCGCCCAAGGCCGGTGAACGAACCGAAGGGGAAGAGACATCGCCCCGGTCCCGGCCGATCCCCCGCCGGCCTTTTTGCGCGACGGGCCCGATCCTGTACACTCCGCCGCCGATCCTGTCAGACGCGCACGTGGAGTCGCCATGCAGTTCGAGAAGGCCAGCAGCCCCGCC
>DASCPX010000203.1:0-39304 GCA_036012755.1 Myxococcota bacterium
GGTGACCTCCACGAAGGCCGCACCCTCGGGAAACTCGCGCAGCCAACGGCCCAGCGTCGTCGTCGACATCCCGTGCCTCTTCGAGAACCTCGTCTGGCTCAGGCCCGAGGCGCGAAACGCTCCCACGAGCTTCCGCCGCCGCGGCGCCGAGCGCCGGGTTCGTTTGGACATGTTCTGCCTCCTCCGAACCTCTGCGCGAGGCCGAGGAGCGGTTCAAGATGGATTCGCCGGACGCATACACCTTGGCGAGCTGAATCGGTCCATTGCGGGCCGGATCGAGGTCGTGGAAGGCTGGATTGGAGCGGAGTTCGAGCGATGCTGCGGGCTTGCGGTTTCCGGTCATGTCGATGGCGTCGAGTTGGAGGCCTTTCTCGCTCAGTTGGGCTCAGTTGAGCTGGTGGCTTGGAGACCTGGCCTGACCTGATGAGTCGCGCCGATCACGTGTGCCGCCCGGACACGACGTCGGCTAACAGGCGGGTCTACCGCAGGGCCGGCAAGCCGGCCCGGAGCGCGTCGCATGGGCGTTGACGGCGCAGGTCGAAGGCTCCTGATGACCACGTCCCATCAGAGCTCGGTTGCTGCGACCGTGGTCTTGATGTCGAAGCCCGAGTAGCTCCCGTAGTTGAGGTTGATCGTGCTCCCGACGGCAGTCCCCGAGGGGTTCCCCGCCTTGTAGAGGTAGCCGACCTGCACCCCGAGCCCAGTCACCGTCTTGTTCGAAGCCGTGCCTGCCGAGAAGTAGGCGGTGCACCCGTTGTGGCTGGACACCAGCCCGTAGTAGTTCCCGCTCTCGACGGGGATCTGGATGCTGATTTGAGACGTCGAGGTCGTGTCCTCGACGCTCCAGAGAACCGTCCAGTTGCCGCCCGTCGCGGCGTTGTTCGTCACGAGGAACATGTCCGAGCCGCAGCCGGAGCTGTAGTCGTTCGTCGCGATCTTCGCGGAATCGAGGGTTCCGTTCGTCGTCGCCGAGATCACCGTTCCGATGACGCCGCTGTAGGAGTAGCCGGAGCTGCTGGCTCCGATGGTGGACGACACCGAGGTGCCGCACGTCCCGCCGGTGCACCGGAAGCTCGCGCCGTCCTCGGCCATGTAGGCTGCGCCGTCCTCTGTCGTGATGTCGTACAGGCTGTTGTCGTCGCCGCCGCCGCTGGTTCCGAAGTCCACGTTCGCGATGGTGACGAAGACGTCGTCCGCCACGAACAGGCCCCCTTCCTCGCCACCGTCGGTATTGCTGGTCAGCGCCGAGATGCCGGTGCTGGAACCGGACCAGGTGAAGTCCTCTGCGCCGTCCAGGACGACGCCTCCCCCGCTGCCCGTCGCGGTGTTCGAGTCCACGACGACATCGTCCAGGTCGAGGACCGCCTCCGATGCGTAGATGCCGGCCCCGCCGCCCGCAGTGTTCGAGCTGAACTCGGAGTCCGTGATGGTCACGTCGCATTCGTAGGCGAAGAGCCCGCCGCCGTAGGAGCCGGCGTCGTTGCTCTCGACGATCACCGCGTCGAGTTCGAGCTCGACCCCCGTACTGCCCTCGCATTGGATTCCACCTCCGGTCTGTGTGGAGGTGTCCCAGTACACCGAGGCGTCCGCTTGCCCGTTCTGGAGCGTCAGGCCTGAAAGGGACGCCGCGACACCGTCGGTCGTGAGGCGGACCACCGAGCCGGCACCGGCCCCATCCAACACGGTCGTGGTGGGGTCGCCATCGTAGCTCGAGACATCGATGTCACTCGTCAGATCGAGCAGCACGTAGAAGGTCCCGTCACAGAAGACCAGGTCCTCTGTGGGCGCATAGGACGCGGGCGACGACGAGGTGCCCGTGACGGAGGAGGTCACGTCCGTGTAGGCGCCGGTGGCGTCCACGGTCGAGGCCATGTCGTCCTCGGTCACCCCGCTGTCGCAGTCGTTGTCGACGCCGTCACAGATCTCGTCGCCGTCCGGATTGACGTCGTCGTCGTCGTCGTCGCAGTCCTGGTCGTCCTCGACCGTTCCACCAGGCTGGTCGCAGCTCGTCGAGCTGTCGTCCGGGTCGCCGTAGCCATCGCTGTCGTCGTCGGCGTACCAGGTCGTGGCATCGACCGCGTCGTCCTCGTCGGTGTCGCCGTCGCAGTCGTCGTCCTCGTCGTTGCAGTACTCGTCGGCCCCTGGGTACTGGTCGCCGTCGGCGGGATCGCAGTCGTCGTCGCTGGACGCGTAGCCGCTGGGGAGCTCGCAGGTCTGCGTGGTGTTGTCCGGGTCGCCGTAGCCGTCCGAGTCTGCGTCCTCGTACCAGGTCGTGGGGTCGACTGCGTCGTCCTCGTCGGTGTCACCGTCGCAGTCGTCGTCCTCGTCGTTGCAGTACTCGTCGGCCCCCGGGTACTGGTGCCGGTCGTCGTCGTCACAGTCCGAGTCGTCCGCGACGCTGCCCTCGGGTTGGGCACAGCTGGGGGCGCTCGCCGACGCGTCGCCGTAGCCGTCCGCGTCGCTGTCCGCGTACCAGGTGGCGGCGTCCACGGCGTCGTCCTCGTCCACGTCACCGCGGCAGTCGTCGTCCTCGCCGTTGCAGTACTCGTCGGCCCCAGGGAACTGTGCCCCATCGTCGGGATCGCAGTCCTCGTCGTTGGCGGCGTAGCCGCTCGGGAGTTCACAGGCGGTGGTGGTCGATGCGGCGTCGCCGTAGCCGTCGCCGTCGGTGTCCGCGTACCAGGTCTCCGCGTCGGTCGCGTCGTCCTCGTCCAGAGCTCCGTCGCAGTCGTCGTCCTCGCCGTTGCAGTATTCGAGGGCGTCGGGGTGCTGCTCGGGGTCCCCGTCGTCGCAGTCCTCCGCGTTCTCGGCGTAGCCTTCGGGGAGCACACAGACCTGCGAGACGGCATCCGGGTCGCCGTAGCCGTCCTGATCCACGTCAGCGTAGAAGGGGGTTCCGGTGCTCGCATCGAGGTCGCCGTCGTCGTCGTCGATGGACTCGTCACAGTCGTTGTCGATCCCGTCGCACACCTCGACGTTGCCTGGGAAGTTGGCGCCCTGGCCGTCGTCGCAGTCGCCGGCCTCGGCGGCGTAGCCATCGGGCACCTCGCAGGCGTGCACGGTCGTCAGCTGGTCGTCGCCAACGCCGTCGCCATCTCCATCCACGTAGAACATCGCTCCGGTGCCCTCGTCGACGGACCCATCGCAGTCGTCGTCGGCTCCGTTACAGACCTCTGTGGCGCCCGGGAAGCGGGCGGCGTTCCCATCGTCGCAGTCCTCTTCTGCGGCGTAGCCATCGCGGTCCTCGTCGCCGATGTAGCAGGCCGTCATCAGCGGCACGAGAGAGAACGCAGCGATGTTCAGCCAGCGAGGAGACATGGGCCCCTTCAGAGGGTGGTCCACTCTACTCTGGCCGACGACGCACCAACATGGCCATCAACAGGGCGAAGAGCCCCACGCCGCCGGCGCCTGCGCCAGTGGTGCAGCGACAGCCGGGGCCACCCTTGACGTTCGCGTCGAATGACACGCAGGCATCTCCGGTCCCCGGGGTCCCGTAGTTGCAGTCCTCTGCGTCGTCTTCGCCGCGAGCGAACTCCTGGGAGAACCCGGCTTCACACCAGGCATCCAGCGGATCGTTGTCGGTAGCCGGATCGGAGCTGGAGGCGACGTCGAACACGAGCGAGTGGCCCTGCCGGACCCCCTGCACGTCGAGATCGTAGGAGAAGGTGTCGATCTCGAGCTCGCCCAGCCCGGTCGAGGCGTCAGGACAGACCAGGGAGACAGTGCGGGTCCCCGTGTTGGGCAGGGAGAGCCCCGAGAGTGGGACCTCGCCCTCCGTGCAGTCCGGCACTCCGCCGGTGTCTCCGCCCTCGCCGCCGAGCAGGCAGCCGCCGCTGGTCAGCGCCAGGCTCTGGCCAGCCGCCAGGGCCACTTCACCAATCTGTGTCGTGTCGACGGAGTCGTCGTCGGCGACCTGGACGGTGCAGCCCTCGAGCTCCAGGTCCCCACTTGTCGTGTTGGTCACCTCGAGCCACTCGGAGAGTCCCGCCGGGTTCGCCATCACCTCGCTGAAGACGACCTCGCCGACGGCGGGGTTGTCGAAGACCGCGCAGCCGTTGACCTCGCCCGGAGTGGCACGGACCGTGTTGCCGTCGTCGTCTGCCACCTCAGCGTCGCCCAGGCACCACTGGCCGAGGTCGTCGTTGGTCGACGGATCGTAGGACGACGGGCTGAGCTGGACACTGCAGGAGACATCCTCCGGGCAGCGATCTTCGAAGAGAGACCAGTCCAGCGGCGCGGTGTCGACCGCCAGGCCGTCACAGATCAACGACAGCCAGCGGGCCTCGCTGTTGGACTGGGACAGGCCCGAGTAGGTCCCCGCCGCGTCGACATAGAGGAGGTCCCCGCGGGAGAAGACGGCGTGCTCACCACCGGCGAGCTCGATGATCGCCCCCTCGATCTCTTTTTCGTCACTGATGCAGTCGGGGTTCGTCGTGTCGGCGCAGGCCCCGATGGCCAGGAAGCAGCCGGTCAGGTTGCAGGCATCGCCGGAGCGCCCCGCGAGCTCGATCCACTCGTCCGAGGAGTTCGGCGGATCCGCCATCAGCTCGCTGATCACGACCTCGCCCGCCTCGCACAGAGGGGGTGGGGCGACGCAGACATTGGCTGCACCCGGCGTGCCCACGGCGTCGCCGCCGACCTGGTCCAGGTAGACCTCGTCCTCTGGAGGGATGCACCAGTTGTCGAGGTCGTCGTTGTCCGTGTCGGACATGGTGTCCTGACCTAGGTTGATCGCGCAGCTGTCCCCCGCACAGAGCCCCGAGAACTCGCTCCAGTCATAGGGCGCTTCGTCCACGAGCGTGCCGCCACAGGTGATCGACAGGGTCTCCGCGGCGGAGTCGTTGAAGCCCAGTGACGGGTAGTAGTAGGCAGGCTCCACCGAGCAGTCCTCGACCACGCAGTAGTCCGAGGAGTCGGAGCCGGGCCGGTAGCCCAGGACCGTGAAGTCCTCTCCCGGGATCAGGACCGTGTCCGAGATCGTGTGTGCGTTCGTAGTCCCGCCGTCGGAGCCCTCTGTGAGGACACAGCCGTCCAGATCCCACTCTGTCTGCGTGGGATTGTAGACCTCGAACCACTCGCGCACACCGCTGGGTGCGCTGACGTGGATCTCGCTGATGACGAGCTCTCCTTCACCGGGGGCGTCGGCGAGTGCCAGGGTGATCGTCAGGAGCATCAGAACCTCCACTCGACCGAAGCCCGGACGAGTCCATACAGACTGCCGGGCTCTGCGAGCTCGTTGTCGTTTGTGTCGGTGGCCACGCAGCTGCCTTCCAGCTCGGGCAGGCCGGCCCGTGAGCATGCATCAGCCCAGTCGGCCTCGGGATCCGCCAGGTTCTTGCCGACCGTGCCGCGGACCGAGAGGCGCACTCGGCGCTCCGGGAGCTTCTGGTCGAGCTGCAGGTAGCTCTCCACGTAGCGCTCTCCGTGGCTGCCGTGGACGCTGTCGTCCAGGTACTTGACGCGCCACTGCAGGCCGGTGTTCGGGGTCGGCTTGACCTGGGCCTTGACCCAGACGTACTGCCCGATCTGGAACCAGTACTCGCAGGGGCCGATCCCGTCGAGGGTCGGGTAGAGCAGGCCGGTGTCCTCGTAGTAGCGCTTGTAGAAGGCGGTCAGGGTGAGGACGCGCAGGGACTCGTTTCGGACCTCGCCGCCCCAGGTGGTCCGGATACCAGCGCGGTCGGTGACCTCGATGTCGTCCAGGTCTTCGCCGCTGTACTCGGCGAAGGCGTCGTACTCACCGCCGTAGACGTAGCCGCGGCCGTTCCGGCTCAGGTCGCGGTTCTTGTAGTCGGCGAAGGCGGCCAATCGCCAGTCATCGCGGGTGTGGGTCACCCGCCCGTAGGCCTCTGAGTTCCAGCGGGCGACGCTGATGTTCTGCCAGAGGTCGAGGCGCCCCCGCAGGCTCCAGCCGATCGCTGGATCCAGCTGGGTCTTCAGCAGGATCCCCTGCTCGTCTCGATCCCGGTAGCCCTGGACCTCGTCCGCGTTGGCCGTGCCCCTGGCGTGGGGGTTGTCGAAGTCGACGTCGTAGCGCCGAAGCGTCACGTCGAACTCGCCCCAGCCCTGGTCGACGACTGCCTGGAGCGAGTAGCCGTTGCCCCCGGTGAAGCTGGTGGCGACCTCTGCGCGGAGCTCGGCCAGACCCACCATCGCGCCGCCGTGGACGCCCGCCGCGCCGTAGTAGTCCTCTACCGGGTAGCCCCCCCGGAGCACGAGGTCGTAGTCGCTCTCGGCGCCATCGAGGAGGGTCCGGTCCATGTGCCCGGCCCAAGCGGTGGCGCCGACATAGTGGAGGCCGTGACCCAGGCGCAGGGTGGCGTCCGCCCCCAAGAGGTCCTCTCGGTAGACATCCGGAATGGTGACGTACTGGGTCTTCTGGTAGTTGCCCTCGCGGTCGAGGACGTAGACCCGGGGGCTCGTGAGCTCGTCGGACTCGGGGTCGACGACATCGCCCTCCCCCAGCCCGAGGTCGTACTGGTAGACGTCGTAGCGCCAGCTGCTGGCGAAGAGCGTCGTCTCGAGGACGTGCTCGCCGACGGGCGTGCGCATCTGCACGGCGCCACCGAAGAGGCCCCTCGCGCTGCGGTAGTGCTCCGTACCGCTGAGCTCGAGATCCCGGTACCAGCCCTCCGGGTTGCGCCTGGAGGAGCGGTCGAAGGTGAGCCCGTTGCCGAAGCCGACGTTGTAGGAGCCCATGATCGCGCTGACCCGCTGCCGCTCGATCGAGGCGAAGCCCTTGGCGAAGGTGAAGGTCGGCGTGCCCCAGCCGACGTAGACGTCCCCTCGCTCGGCGTCGAACTGGACGTCGCGCACGTCCTCCTGGGCGTAGCCAGCGAAGCCCACGGTCCAGTCCTTGTCGTAGCGGACGGTGGTCTTGAGGTAGGTCGAAGGCAGGCGCTCGTAGCCAAGGTCGGAGAGCCGGTGGGAGCGGTTGGGGTGGTCGTCCTCGATGGCGGGTTCGGCTTGTTCGAGAGCCAACACCGTGCGCACGCGGGTGACCCCATGCAGCGGTGGCACGGAGGTGATGCGGACCTCGACGAAGGGGGCGATCTGCTCGACCACGTTGGCGTCGACGCCCTCGATCGAGAGCAGGTCCTCTACGCGGTCGAAGCGCCCTCGGCTCCGACGAGCCTCGATGATGCGGGCCGCGGTCTCCGAGCTGACCCCCGGCAGATCCACGAGCTCGCCTCTGCGGGCCCGGTTCAAGTCGATCGGGTCGTGGAGCAGCTCGAGCAAGGTCTCGTAGTCGTCCGCGGTGAGCAGACCGTCCCGGTAGAGCTGCTCGAGGTCGTCCTCGTCGTCGACGAGGATGGGCGACGGGTAGACGCGGGCCTGGGCGACCGAGGTCACCAACAGGAGCCCGAGGCCGACGCTAAGGCGCTTCAGCAAGGTCCCAGATCTCCGAGAAGACGCGCTCGAACTCGGCGGCCAGCGGCGGGTCCGCCAACAGCAGGAGGTTCTCGCGGTGCAACGTGTTGGCGAAGTCGGTGTAGTTGAAGGAGCCGGTCAAGACCGTGCCTTCATCGAGCACCGTGAACTTGTGGTGCAGGATCCCGCCCGCGCTCAGGCCCCCGGCGAGTCGCACCTCGACCCCCCCGGCGATCAGGCGGTTCAGCGTGGGCGCCATGGCGTTGTCGGCCGAGTCGTACTGGCCGCGATCGGCGACGACCTGGACCTCGACCCCGCGCAACGCCGCGTTCTCCATCGCGTTGGCGATGCCTTCGTGGGTGAAGGTGTAGATGGCGACGTGCACGGTGGAGGTCGCCGCGTCGACCTCCGAGGTCAGGACCTCGGAGAGATCGGTCTCGCTGGAGAAGAACGGCTGCCGCGAGGAGCAGGCCGAAAGGGCCAGGAGCACGGGCGCGAGGGGGAGCATGCGTCGGAGGCTCACGAGATCCCTTGGGCCGTTCGGCGCCGGTGATACCATGCGCGCGCTCTCATCCGCTCGTGATCCGCGCGGCGCGCCACTGGCCCAGGAGCTCGGCGAGCTGGTTCGGGATCTCTTGTGGTCCCGCCAGCATCGCCGGCCGAATCACGCCGGGGAGCGCGCCGAGCAGAGCCCCGAGCGTGGGCACGGCGGGCTGGTCGCCGACGAGGTGGTGTTGGACGTGCAGGTCGCGACTCCGGCGGTAGAGCACGCCCGGGCGCCGCGGGTGGCTGTGCACGACGACAGCACGCGGCACGTAGCCGACCCGCCGGCCCCGCCTCCAGTGGAGGTCCTCGCCGATCGGCACCGCGGACAGCGGGTTCTCCAGGAGCGTGTCGCGCCGGTAGAGCGCGAAGACGTTGTCGAGCTGCTCGACGCGGAAGTGCCCCCGGCCCGGAGGTGTCCATGAAGCGAGGCGGCGGCCGGTCACCGGATCCGCTGTCGGCCATGGCACCTGGCGGCCGAAGACCGCGTCGTAGCCTCCATCTTCGAGGGCATGCACCAGGGCGCGAACACAACCACGACCGCGCGGGAGGGCATCATCGACGCTCAAGAGCACGTACTCGCCGGTGGCGTGGCGCACCCCCGCTTGCCGGGTGGCCCCGTGACCGAGCCAGGGCACATCGAGGACCCGATCGCCCTCCACCCGGCCCGACGCGTCCCCGTTGGCCAGCACGAGGACCTCCATGCAGACATCCTGCTCCCTCAGCGCCTGCAGGCCGATCGGCGTGCGCCGATGGCTGGGGATGATCGCGGTGACCGTGATCCCCTCTTCCCGCCGAGCGCCGGGGGTGGGCAGGTGCTCGGACAGCGCCGCCGTGAAGCTGGGCGTCCGCGTGACGACCTCGTCCACCAGCGGCACGATCTGGTCGGCGCGCAGGCGCTTGGGGAAGTCATCGGTCAACTCCAGGCGCACGCTCTCGTTTCGACGGAGGGCCTCTCCGAGCGCGTCGAGGTCCTTCGAAGAGAGCCCACCAAGCCGCATCAGCGGGATGCTAACCGCCCGACCGACCGCCCTTCATCGGCACGTCTGGGGGAGAATTGACAACTTTCTCCGAAGTCCGGCCCGATCCCGTCCGAATCAGGGACCGTAGGGCCTCCATACTCGGGCGGAACCCGGACCTCGGGTCGCGCGGGCAATGATGATGCTCACGGATCACCTCGCGAACCGCTCTCGCATCCCTGGACTCCAAGCACCTGGCCCACCAGGGACCACCGGTGACTCCACCGACCTCAAGGAGAAGGCATGAGCAAGGGCTCCACCCACTCGATCCTCGGAATGATCGCCACCATGCAGGACGTGGAGGAGTTCCGCGCCCTGAACTGGGAGGGCAGCTTCGAGGAGTACCTGGACCTCGTGCGGCAGGACCCGAACGTGTCGCGGAACGCGTACCAGCGGCTCTACGACCTCATCATGTCCTTCGGGACAGAGGAATACACCGAGTACAAGAAGCGCATCGTCCGCTACCGCTTCTTCGACGACCCCTTCGCCGACGGCAAGGACGCGGTCTTCGGCATCGACGTCCACCTGATGAAGCTCGTGAACGTGCTCCGAGCGGCTGCCATGGGCTACGGCGCCGAGCGGCGCGTCATCCTGCTCCACGGCCCCGTCGGCTCCGCGAAGTCGACCATCGTGCGCCTCATCAAGAAGGGCCTCGAGTGGTACAGCCGCAAGGAGGGCGGACGCCTCTACACCTTCAGCTGGGTCGGCGACGACGGCGAGGTGATCCCGTCACCGCTGAACGAAGACCCCCTGAAGCTCATCCCGGCCGACATGCGCGACCAGGTCCTCGGAGAGCTCAACAAGGACAACCCTGGCCGCTACCCGATCCGCCTCGAAGGCGACCTCGATCCGGTCTCGCGGTTCATGTACAAGCAGACACTCAAGGAGCTCGGCGGCGACTGGATGGCGCTCATCTCGCGCATCCGGGTCCGCCGTCTCGTGCTCTCGGAGAAGGACAGGGTCGGTATCGGCACCTTCCAGCCAAAGGACGAGAAGAACCAGGACTCCACAGAGCTCACCGGCGACATCAACTACCGGAAGATCGCCGAGTACGGCAGCGACTCGGACCCGCGCGCCTTCAACTTCGACGGCGAGTTCTGCGTCGCCAACCGCGGCATCATCGAGTTCGTCGAGGTCCTCAAGCTCGACGTCGCCTTCCTCTACGACCTGCTGGGTGCCTCTCAGGAGCACAACATCAAGCCGAAGAAGTTCCCCCAGACGACGATCGACGAAGTCATCATCGGCCACACGAACGAGCCCGAGTACCGGAAACTCCAGAACAACGAGTTCATGGAGGCCCTGCGGGACCGCACCGTGAAGATCGACGTGCCCTACATCACGAAGTGGCGCCAGGAAGCTCGCATCTACACCCGCGACTACAACAAGAAGCGGGTCGCAAAGCACATCGCGCCCCACACCCTCGAGATGGCGGCGATGTGGGCGGTCCTGACCCGCCTCGAGGAGCCGAAGAAGCACAACCTGACGCTCGTGCAGAAGATGAAGCTCTACGACGGCAAGATGCTCCCTGGCTACACAGAGGACAACGTCAAGGAGCTCCGCAAGACCGCGATCAGAGAGGGCATGGAGGGCATCTCACCGCGCTACGTGCAGGACAAGATCTCCAACGCGCTCGTTCGTGACGCAGAGGCCCGGTGCATCAACCCGTTCATGGTCCTCAACGCCCTGGAGTCCGGGCTCAAGGGCCACTCGCTCATCAGCGACGAGGATCTCAAGAAGCACTACAAGGACCTGCTCGGACTCGTGAAGAAGGAGTACGAGAACATCATCAAGAACGAGGTCCAGAAAGCGATCACCGCCGACGAGAACGCCATCGCGCGTCTGTGCGCGAACTACATCGACAACATCAAGGCGTACACACAGAAGGAGAAGGTCAAGAACTCCTTCACCGGCGGCTACGAGGAGCCCGATGAGCGCCTGATGCGGGCGATCGAGGACAAGATCGAGATCCCGGACGCCCGAAAGGACGACTTCCGCCGAGAGATCATGAACTTCATCGGGGCGCTGGCGCTGGACGGAAAGCCCTTCGAGTACTACACGAACGAGCGCCTCCACAGGGCCCTGGAGCTCAAGCTCTTCGAAGACCAGAAGGACTCCATCCGCCTGACGTCGTTGGTCTCTCAGGTGGTCGACAAGGAGACCCAGGCGAAGATCGACGTGGTGAAGCAGCGGCTCATCGACCGCTTCGGCTACGACGATCAGTCCGCCACGGACGTGCTCAACTACGTCGCGTCGATCTTCGCGCGGGGTGACACCACCGAAGGCCAGTAGATGCCCCTGAACATCGACAACGATCTCCACCGCTTCCGCCAGATCGTGAAGGGCCGGATCCGAAAGGACCTGAAGCGCTTCATGAGCTCCGGCGAGATGATCGGGAAGCAGGGGAAGAAGGTCGTGTCGATTCCGCTGCCCCAGATCGCCATCCCCAGGTTCCGCTACGGCAAGAACCAGGGCGGCGTAGGGCAAGGCGAGGGAGACGGCCAGGGCTCCGGCCAGGGAGAGGCTGGCAACGAAGCCGGTCAGCACGTGCTCGAGGTCGACGTCTCCTACGAGGAGCTCGCCGAGATCCTGGCAGAGGAGCTCGAACTCCCGAACATCGAGCCCCGCGGCCAGAAAGAGATCACGACCGCAAAGGACCGCTACACCGGCATCTCCCAGCAGGGGCCGGAGTCCCTGCGCCACACCCGGCGGACCTTCCGCGAGGCGCTGAAGCGCCAGATCGCGGGGGGGAACTACGACCCGAAGAACCCACGGATCGTGCCGGTCAAGGAGGACAAGCGCTACCGCTCCTGGAAGGCGCAGACCCAACCACAGTCTGCCGCGGTGATCATCTACATGATGGACGTCAGCGGCAGCATGGGGAAGGAGCAGAAGGAGATCGTGCGGCTGGAGGCATTCTGGATCGACACCTGGCTGTCCCACCAGTACAAGAACGTCGACACGCGCTTCATCATCCACGACGCCGTGGCCAAGGAAGTGGACCGGCACACCTTCTTCCACACCCGAGAGAGCGGCGGCACGTTGATCTCGTCCGCGTACAAGCTGGCCATGCGCATCATCGACGCGGAGTACCCACCGCAGGAGTGGAACATCTACCCCTTCCACTTCAGCGACGGGGACAACTGGAGCTCCAGCGACACGAAGCAGTGCATGGAGCTCCTGAAGACCCAGATGGTCCCGAAGGTGAACCAGTTCTGCTATGGCCAGGTCGACTCCGAGTACGGGAGCGGCCAGTTCATCAAGGACCTCGAGCAGAACTTCGGCGAAGAGAAGTTCGTGCGTCTTTCTCGCATAGCAGACCGCGAGGGCATCATGGACTCTATCAAGGACTTCCTCGGGAAGGGCTACTGAGATGGCCGACTCCTTCTTCTTCCGCTCCCGGCGGGGCCTGACCCCGGAGCTCGCGGACGCTCGGGGCTACATCGAGAGCCTCGCCAGGGACTACGGGCTGGACTTCTTCGAGACGATCTTCGAGGTCTGTGACTTCGACGAGATCAACATGCTCGCGTCATACGGAGGCTTCCCCACGCGGTACCCCCACTGGCGCTGGGGGATGGAGTACCTCCAGATGCAGAAGGGGTACGAATACGGTCTCCAGAAGATCTACGAGATGGTCATCAACACAGATCCCTCGTACGCGTACCTGCTCGACAACAACATGATGGTGGACCAGAAGCTGGTCATGGCCCACGTCTTCGGCCACGTCGACTTCTTCAAGAACAACCTCTGGTTCGCACACACGAACCGCAAGATGCTCAACCAGATGGCCAACCACGCCGTGCGGGTACGCCGACACGTCAACGCCCAGGGCAAGTCCCCGGTCGAGGAGTGGCTGGACGTCTGTCTGTCCATCGACAACCTCATCGACCCGCACAGTCCACACATCCAGCGGCGGCGGCAGCGCTCGGACGGCGAGATCAAGGAACTCGCGGTCGGAGACGGCGTCAACAAGCTCCCCGCGCGGGACTACATGGACAAGTACATCAACCCGCCGGAGTTCATCGAGGCTCAGCAGCAGAAGCGCATCGACGAACGTCAAAAGGTCGCCCGGTTCCCAGAGGAGCCAGAGCGCGACGTGCTGCTCTTCGTCCTCGAGCACGCCAAAATACCGAAGTGGAAGCACGACTGCCTGGCGATCGTACGCGACGAGGCCTACTACTTCGCCCCCCAGGCACAGACGAAGATCATGAACGAGGGCTGGGCCACCTACTGGCACACCACGATGATGACCCGTCACATCCTCACGGCGGCAGAGGTCATCGACTACGCCGATCATCACTCGGGCACCGTCGCGACGCGGCCGGGCCAGCTCAACCCGTACAAACTCGGCGTAGAGCTCTGGCGAGACATAGAGGACCGCTGGAACAAGGGTCGCTTCGGCAAGGAGTGGCTCGACTGCGACGACGTGCGCGATCGACGGGCCTGGGACCGGGAGGCTGGCCTGGGGCGGGAGAAGATCTTCGGCGTCCGCAAGACCCACAACGACGTCACCTTCGTGGACGAGTTCCTGACAGAGGACTTCGTGCGCCAGCAGGGTGTCTTTGCCTGGGAGATCGACAAGAACACCGGGGAGTACAAGATCACCTCGCGCGAGTTCCGAGAGGTGAAGCAGAAGCTCTTGTTCATGCTGTCCAACCACGGGCAGCCCCGGCTCAAGGTCAGCGAGGGCAACCACGCCAACCGCGGCGAGCTCGTCCTGGAGCACACCTACGAGGGCGCGGACCTGCAGCTCGACTGGGCCTCGCGGACCATGACGAACCTCGTGCGCATGTGGGGGCGGCCCGTCCACGTCGAGACCTACCTGGAGGGCAAGCCCATCATCCTGCATCATGATGGGGAGGAGTTCACCCAGGAGAAGCGCGAGTGAGCCTCAAGGACGCCCTCGGTGACAAGCTCGACCTGCCCGGTGTCGACAGCGGGCACATCGAGGTGGAGTACGACAACCGCAAGGCGGAGATCGATCTCGTAGAGGTCGGCCCCATCGGTGCGAGAGTGAAGCGCGTCAGGGTGAGCGTGCCGAGCGCCGCCCCACTCCAGCAGCAAGCAGACGGAATCTGTGAACGACTCAGGGGACTTGGCGAGCGTCTTGTTCCTGTAGAGGTCGACGAACGCCTGGGCGGTGGGGTCCTGCGCAGCGATCCCAACGAGATGAACGGGCGCCGCTACTACGAGGTCGGCCTCGACGGTGATTCCGCTACTGTCGAACGATATCGCGCACTTGACGATGGCGGTCGAGAGCAAGAGGACTTCACCGTCACCCGAGACCAGCTCGGGCGCATCGTGGACGACCTCGCAGAGGGCTTGAGCTGAGTCAGCAGCGCTGGAAGGTGTGCACCACGAGGATCTCGCCGGTCTCGGTGTTCACGACACCGACGGCCTCCTCCGAGCACTCGGACATGTCCATGTAGAGCTGGAGCTCCACGTGGTCAGACGGGGCCGCCGTGACCGGGTCGCGGATGTCCTCGAACATGGTCTCGACCTCTCCGTAGAGCGCCGCGGCCTCGCTCTCGTCCGTGGGGTCCCAGTCGCCGTCCTCGGCGTGCTCGTCGATGGCGGTCAGCGTGGTGTCCAACAGCTGCGTGTAGGCACGACCACCGCTGGTCCAGTCACCGACCTGGCGAACGTCCCGGTACTGGCCGGCCTCGCTGTAGCTGAGGAAGAAGACCTCGTTCCACAGCGCCTCTTCGATGGCGGCGCGAGCCTCGTCGTCGTCCTGCCAGTCTCGGCAGCCCGACAGGCTCAGGGCCTTCACGTCGGCGAAGGGGGCATCGCTGGTGGTCGTGAGGGCCAACAGCCTGGTGTAGTCCTCTGCGGAGAGGTTCTTGCCGGCCGTGATGCTCAGCTCGCAGCCTGCCGCGGTGGCGTCGTCACCGACTGCCTCGAGCCGGAGGATCGTCATCGCTGCGTTGCCGATCCAGTAGAGCTCTGAGAGCGCGTGGATGGTCTGGATGTCGCCTGCCGCGAGGATGCTGTCGACGGCGCGGCGATCCAGGAGCGCGTCGAGCTCCTGCTCATCGGCTCCGACCACGAAGTCGAGGGTGAGCTCGGCCTGCTCGGTGGTGAAGGTCACGCCGTCCCAGGTGCCGAGTTCGTCGTCGCCCTCTGGAACCCAGCCGTTGGCGTAGGCGTGTGACTCGAGCTTGGTGAGCGCGGCCGGGCCGACCCACCAGGAGTCGTCGACCTCTGTGATGTCGTCGAAGGAGCCGGAGTCGAGCTTGTGCTGCATGAGCGCCTTGGCCGCCCGGCGATCGAGACCGACGAGGTCGTCGAGGACCGGGAGGTTGGTGCTGTCGTCGTTGACGAAGCGCACGACGCCGACGGCGCCAGGGCTGCCTTGGAGCAGGGTGTTGTCGATGCCCTTGGCGTGTGCGGCGAAGCCGCCGCTGTTGGAGCCAGAGCAAGCGAGGATCAGGATGAACATGGGAAGCCTCCACAAGTGGGTGCAACCGCAGATTCGACGTTGTAGGGGGGACCCGGGTCGGGGACTCTTGTCGCTGCGGACCCGACCGGGGCAGCGCCCTTATTCCACAGCTTCCAAGGTGGCAAGGCCACTTTTTCTCACGTCAGTCGGTCTTCACCCCGATGAAGGGCAGCTCCCGGTAGCGCTGAGCGAGGTCGGCGCCATAGCCGAGCACGAAGAGATCCTCGATCTCGAAGCCGACATGATCGACGGGGACCTCGACCACCCGCCGTGAGGGCTTGTCCAGGAAAGCGGCGATGCGCAGGCTGGCGGGGGACAGCGAGAGGATGTGCTCTCGGGCCCAGGCCAGGGTGCGGCCGGTGTCGATGATGTCGTCGACCAGCAGCACGTGGCGGCCGGTGATCGGATCGCTGAGGTGTTTCTTGACCTCGATGACCCCGCTCGAGGTCGTGCCAGCGCCGTAGCTGGAAAGCTCGAGGAAGTCCATCTCCACCCTCACGCCGGCGTCGTGCAGCGCGCGGGCAAGGTCAGCGCAAAAGACCACGCAGCCCTTCAGAGGCCCGACGAGCACGACCTCGTCCGTGGGCAGGGCAGCGGCGATCTCCCGACCCAGCTCGGCGACACGGGTCTGGATGCGCTCGCGAGAGATCAGGATGTCCATCAGGGAGCCTCCAAGAGCAGGGATCGATGTCGGGGTCTGACCCCTACTGAACCGGCTCGCCGAGGCGCGCCGACAGCATGGCGATGAGATCAGCCCGCTTGGCGAAGACGAGATCCTCGCCCTCGATGATGCGGTCGTAGTCGACCTGTCGGTCGATGGCGAAGCGTCCGATGGGGTTGTGCACGTAGCGCAGGGGACCGGCATCCTCCCAACGCGACTCGAGCACGATCGGGCTCCGCTGTCCCCACGGCTTCTCGTACTGCTCGATCCGCGCGCGACAGGCCTCGCGACCCCATGCGACCGTCGCGTCCTGGTCGTAGAGGAAGCGGACCTGGCGCCATGCCCCGTCACCGGAGGTCATGGCCTCGACGTCTCCGTAGTAGGCGTCGAGCCCGTTGCACTCGACGGCCATCGCACGGGGGCCAGCCCTCCGCGCCTGCAGAGCCTGCAGAGCCTCCAGCGCACGGCGCTGTGCAGCCTGGTCACCAGAGAGCAGATCGAGCATCAGGTCCAGCTGGTCCAAGGAGCTGTCGATCAGGCTCACGCCGCCAATGAAGCTGATGAGATCGCCGTCGGCGTCCTTGAGGAGCACGCCCCAGCGCGCGGGTTCGAGCACGGCGTCGACGGCGGCTTCGGAGTCGACGGCCACCAGCTCCCAGCCCTTCAACTGGGAGGCTCGAGAGAGCTGGACGAAGGGCGCCATGTCGGGGCGCCCGACCTCGACGCCCTCGACGACCGGCAGCGACAGCGCGCCACCGGCCATGGCCGCCTCGAGCGCAGCCAGCGCCTCCGCGTCCTGCTGCCAGGAGGTCAGGAGCAGGAGATCCGGTGGGCGATCCTCGCGGAGGATGTCCCGGTGGGAGCTCGGTCCTCGCAGCGCGAAGGCCGCCTGGACAGCCTCCCAGGTCCCCGCCCCGCCAGGCACCGCCGCCGGAGGGACCTCGATGGGCCCCTGCTCCGCGCCGCCACAGCGCAGCGCGAACAGGCCCAGGATGCACAGCGCTGTGAGCACGCACAGCCCCACGACCAGCTTCTTCATGGAGCCTGGTCGGCTGCGAAGAAGCGCTCGAGCACTGGCGCCATGTTCGCGACGGTGTTGTCGGCCCAGGCTCCACCGGTGATGGACTCGGGCTGCGGCGCGCCGTGCTCGTCGAGGTGGACCCAGAAGGGGATGCCGCTGGTGATGAAGCCTGCCCCAGGCAGCTCGGCGGCGTACTCGTCAGCGTCGATCTCGATGATCCGCACGCCCTCGTGGGCAGCCACCATCGCCGGATCGTCCTTCACCTTCTTGTAGACGAGGCAAGGCGCGCACCAGCCCGCTCCCAGGTACGCGACCGGCTTTTCACCAGCCTCTACGGCGGCGGCGGCTTCACGCGCGACCTCGTCGGTCAGCACGCGATCTCCCTCGATCTTCGTCCAGGATATCGATGCCTCCGGAGCCCCGCTGATCTCAGCCTGCGGCGTGCAGGTGCACGCGAGCGTCATCCACAACATCATGCTCATGTTGGACCGGTAGCCCCGCCGCGAGGTTCCCGCACTACGCTGGTGGCATGTGGTGGATCGCCGCCTGCACATTCGAGGGCCCTGCTCCTGACGTCGTCTACGGCGGCGGGCGCATCTGGGGGGAGATGACGCTCTCCGACGAGTTCGACGAGGGCCCCATCGGCACCTTCGAGATCGAGGGCACGGACGACCCCGCCGGTTTCGACTTCGACGACTGCGACTCCGGGGGAGCCCTCCGGCTCGGAAACGACGCGATCCACGAGCGGGTCACGGCCTGCTTCCAGCCCGACGAGATGGAGGGCTTCGATCTCAAGGAGGTCCGCCGCTGGTGTGGCATCGACGACTACGGCCCGCTGCTCATCGACTTCGAGTTCGACGAAGACGGCAAGCGCATCTGGACCATAGACCCGGTGATGGAGGTGATCGGCTCGCCCGCCGGCGGTCTGGAGGCTTGGAGCCAGTCCTCGCTGTCCATGAACGACGTCGAGACCCACGGCATGAGCGTCTACATGACCCACGTGGACTGGGTGATCATGGCGGCCGAGGAGGAGGGCTGCGACAAGCACCTCGGCATCCTGGGCACCGGCACGGCCACCGTCAGCTGGGAGTTCGACCCGGAGGTCCGCGCCGTGCTCGAGTGAGCGCGGACCCTCCAGACCACCTTGGGCCTGGAGGGTCCGCCCCCTCCCGGGGGGGTGTCCAACTCGGGACTCCCGCAACCTGACATGTTCGCGGCGTTTTGAACATTACAGCCGATTACAGCTGCCCTCGATCAACTCGTACGTCGGTGCTACCGGCGGCGACGAACCCACAGCAGAGCCAGGATCCAGCTGGCACCGATCGCCCCAGAGGAGCAGCCACAGCCCCCCAGCGGCGTGCGCTCCCCAGGCATCAGGTTCTTGGGATCGCGGCCGTCGTCGGCCGTGTCCCGCTCCGGGTCGCTGTCTCCTGGCGGGTCGCTGTCTCCTGGCGGGTCGCTGTCTCCTGGCTGCTCCACCTCGCCGACGCACTCGACGCTGAGCGTGAAGTCGCTCTGGGCATCCTCCCAGCCGTCCACGACCGCCACGTAGACGTGATCGGCGCTGGCGGACCAGGCGACGGACTCGTCCGAGGCGTCGCTCTCGGAGCTCGATCCGAGACAACCGGAGCCATCGCAAGCGGCGTCCTCGAGCACGTAGAGGTCAAGGTCGGCGGAGAGCCCGGTCATCCTCACCGTCACGTCCTCGGAGAGCCCGGTGACGACCTCGAAGGCAAGCTCCTTGCCCGTGTAGGTCCAGTCCTCGCACCCGTACGCCATGTGCTCGGCGTCTCCAGAGGCGTTGCTGCCAGACCAGGTGTCCCCGCAGGTGAGACGGCTGGTGGGAGAGCACTCGGGCACGTCCTCGCAGACACCGCCAGGCACGCTGCCGTGTGAGCCCTGGGAGACCCAGTAGGAGGGCGGCGAGGAGCAGTCCCCGTAGAAGGGATCGTGGGCCACCGAGTCGACCCGCACCTCGAAGTGGAGGTGGGGCCCCGTCGAGTAGCCGCTGGAGCCCATCTCGCCGAGCACGGTGCCGCAGGCCACGCTGTCTCCCGCGCCGACCGCTACGGACCACTGCTTCAGGTGGGCGTAGTAGGTGACCTTGCCGTCGGGGTGCTCGATCACGACGTAGTTGCCGAAGCCGCCGCCGCCGTCGCAGTCGCCGGTCGTGCACTCGTCGAACTCGCCGTCGTTGGTGTAGAGCACCGTGCCCGGTGCGGCCGCGACGATGGTCCGACCCTCCTCCATGCCGTCGAAGCCGCCGCCGCCGAAGTCCGAGCCGTTGTGCCCGGAGTAGCGGATGGACCCGCAGGCCCAGTCGACCCCGCTGTGGTCCTTGTAGGCAGTGGGGTACATCGAGGAGATGTCGTCGTCGGCCACGGGGAACCGGTAGTCCTGGGCCAGGGCCAGGCCGACGAGGATCAAGGCGCCGCCACGCTCTTCGGCCCCTCTGGCGAGTCCCAGCTGATCACATCGCCGTCGAAGACCAGGCCCCCCCGATGAGGCGGCGGCACGAAATCGGGAGAGGGGCCGGTGAGGCCGACGTTCGTGAGCTGCACGGGGTCTCGCTCGGACAACGACATCCACCAGACGGAGGCCACCGGTCCGGCGACCCACACGAGCTCCGTGCCGTCCGGGCTCAGGGCCGGACGATCCCCGCGCTGCACGAGCACCTCCCTCTGTCCGTCCGTCACGAGCTCGATGCGGGCCTCGCCACCGGCTGTCGTGCACTCCACGGTCGTGGATCCGGCCTCGACGACAGCAAGGACCCCCGGGAGACGGTCTGTCTCCTGCGCGCCGGCGAGTGCAAAGAAGACCTGGAGCATGCCTCAGGCTAACCGCCCTCCCAACCGGATAGACGAGCGCATGATCTGGTGGACCCTCGGAGCGGCTCTGGCCTGGGACGTGACCGACGCTGGCGAGGCGGTGCCCGACGCCACCAAGGCGGTCATCGTCGTGACCCCCGGGGTGAGCCGCCAGGCGGTCTTCACCTGGGTCGAGATCTTCGAGCAGGAGGGGCTCGACGCCTGGACCGCCACCCTGCCCTCCAAGGGCCAGTCCCTGGACGCGGCCGTAGAGAGCCTGGGCGAGGCCATCGCTGCCCTCGACGAAGAGGTCGTCATCGCGGCCCACGGCTACGCAGGCGTGCTCGTCCTGTTGGCAGGCCTGGAGCCGAAGCGCCTGGTCCTCGTCGGGGTGCCGCTGGCCAAGCAGGTCACGACGACCATCGCTGTCCATCCCGGCGAGGTCGTCAGCGAGGGCATGCCCTTCCCAGCGGAGCTGACGGGTCACCTGCCGCTGGAGCCCTACTCCGGCGACCTCGGCGGGGCCTACTTCACCTGGGCCTCCGACTTCCCGGACTACGCGGCGCCCACGACCCCCACGCTGGTCATCGGGTCCAACGTCGATCCGATCGCCCCGCCCGAGATCTGCAGGCTCCCCAGCCGAGACTGGCCCGACCGCGCCTGGCACCGGGCCGGCAGGCTGGGGGTGGCCGAGGAGGAGCTCGAACACTCCGGGCTGCTCACCCATCCGCGGACCGCCAGGATGATCGCGCGCTTCCTGGGCGAGCCATGATCTGGCTCCTGGCCTGCACGGGCGAAGAAGAAGTCCGGATCGAGCGCGACCTGCCCGAAGCCGAGCAGTTCACGGTCGCGACAGACGACGGAGCAGCCATCGTGCTCACCCGCCGAGCGGCAGAAGGACCGCCGGTGGTCATCGTCCACGGCATCTCGAGCAACCACCACTGCTGGGACCTGACGAGGGAGCGCAGCCTGGCCGTCTACCTGCAGGAGCAGGGCTTCGACGCCTGGCTCGTCGACCTGCGCGGCCACGGTGACGCCACCCTCGACGCAGACGAGAAGCGTCAGTGGGCGGGCTGGTCCATCGATCACTATGGCCAGCACGACATCCCGGCGGCGGTCGATTTCGTCCGGCAGGAGACCGGCTACGAGCAGGTCGGCTACGTAGGACACAGCCTCGGCGGCATGGTGGGCGCCATCTACGTCGGCACCCAACCCGGCGCCGAGGACGCCCTCTCGAGCCTCATCGCGGTGGGCTCGCCGATGGACTTCAGCGACCCGGACCCGGTGATGTGGAGCGCGCTGTACTCGGCGGGCTTCACCTGGATCCCGCTCATCCCGAGCGGGCTCGGGGGGCGCTTCGCTGCGCTCTTCGACGGCAAGACCTTCACCCGGGCCGATGTCTGGGCCCAGGAGCTCCTGTTCACCGACATCGAGCAGGGCTTCGTGCCGCTGATGTACGCCAACGTCGCCTCACCGCTGACCCGCGGAGAGCTGCTCCAGCTCTCCCGCGTCGTCGAGACCCAGTCCTTCGTCAGCGCCGAGGGCAGCATCGACTACACCAGAGCCCTCAACGACGTCACCACCCCGACGCTGGTCATCGCCGGCCGCGGGGACCAGATCGCCCCTGTGGACCGGGTGTACGCCTACTACGACGAGGTCGGCGCCACAGAGAAGGCCTTCGTGGTAGCTGGCCGAGCCACCGGCTTCGCCGCGGACTACGGGCACCTCGACCTGCCGCTGGGTGATCACGCCCGAGAGGAGATCTACCCGCTGATCGCGGAGTGGCTCGCTGGGGAGGGCCGATGAACCACGCCCTCTTCGTCGTCGAGCTCGGAGAGGCCACAGCCATCTCGCTGGGCCCCGCAGCCGTGCTGGTGGACTGCCCAGAGGGCACATGGGCCGCCTGGAACGCCAGCAGCCTCCGGGCCACGGGCCCCGACGCCGTCGCCTTGACCTCCGGCCGCGCAGAGGTCATCGCCGGGCTCTATGGGCTGCTCGCGGGGATGGCGGCGGCAGGCCGCACGGAGCCGGTTCGCCTGCTCCACCACATGGCCGACGGACGTCCCGGGAACCTCGTCGGCGCCTACCTCCAGTCGGAGCCTGTCAGCTTCCCCGTGAGCCTCGAGGGTGACTGGCCCGGGGCGGTGCTGATGGTCGGGGGCCTGCGCCTGGAGAGCCGCGGCCAGGACGACGGCAGGCGCTGGGCCATCGAGGGCGGGGGCCGCCGGGTGGAGCGGTAGGTGCCCTACGACGTCGCCATCGTCGGGCTCGGCACGGCGGGCTCGGCGCTGGCCTTTCAGTGCGCCCGCGTGGGTCTCCGGGTCCTCGGCGTCGACGCCAGAGCATTCGACGAGGCAGGCGCCCGCTGGGTCAACGGTGTACCCGCGTGGACCTTCGACGCCGCCAGCATCGCCCGCCCCAGCGGCGAGGAGCGCTGCGCCATCGGCCTCGACTTCCACATGGTCGCCGGCTGGGGGCCCACCCGGACCATCGTCCGCGCACACGACCTGGTCGAGGTCGACATGCGTCACCTCCAGCGACGCCTGCGCGACGAAGCCCGCGCCAGGGGCGCTGAGCTGAGGGAGGGCGTCGAGGTCCACGACGCAGAGACGCTCGACGCCACCTATGTCGTCGACGCCGCCGGGCTCGCCGGACCGAACCTGCTCGGTCGCCCCCCCCTCGATCCCGAGGAGCTCTGCGTCGCGGCCTGGGAAGAGCGCCGGGTCGACGACCTGCCAGCAGCGAGCGCCTTCTTCAGGGGCCACGGCGTGGAGCCGGGAGCCACCCTCTGCTTCACCTCGATCGCTGGTGGCTTCAGCATCCTCAACCTGCGGCTGCACGGAGACGCCATCGCCGTCCTCGCAGGCTCGATTCCCGGCCTCGGCCACCCCAGCGGGCCAGAGCTGCTGAAGGACTTCGTCGCCGAGCACGACTGGGTGGGTGCGCGAGTCTTCGGCGGGTCACGGGCGCTGCCGTTGGCCCCACCACCAGTCGAGCTGGTGCGCGGCAAGGTGGCGACCATCGGCGACACCGCCCGGCAGATCCACGCTGCTCATGGCTCCGGCGTCGGACAACAGCTCCTGGCCGGCCGCCTGCTCGCAGAGGCCATCGCCGACGACGACCTCGCCGAGTACGAGCACCGCTGGCTCCGGGACTACGGCGGACTGCTCTCCGGGATGTCGCTCTTCGCTCGCTTCTCGACGACCCTCGCACCAGAGGACCTCGAGCGGCTGATGGCGGCGGGGGCCCTCCCAGAGGGCATCACCAGGCGGATCCTGACCCAGCGCTTGCCGCTGCTCGGCCCGCTGGAGCTAGCGCGAGCCACCGCCGGCCTCGCCAGGGAGCCGGATCTCGCTCGGCGGCTGCTCCCCGTGGTGGCGAAGATCGTCGCGCTGGAGGCCCACCACCGGCGCGTTCCCCGGCACGACCGTGGAGCCTGGGAGCAGCGAAGAGAGAGGCTCCAGGTGCTCTGAAGACGGCCGCTCAGTCGTCCGGGTCGTCGAGGTCGATGTCCTCGTCCCTCGACTCGTAGGGCTGCTCTGGAGCCAGCCCCTTGGGCAACCGCCAGGCGACCAAGACGAAGGCGAGGACGACCACGCCCAGCGAGGTGACCTGCGAGGTCGAGAACAGCCCGAAGTAGTCGGTGCCCCGAATTGCGTCGCCCCGGTAGACCTCGATGAGGTACCGCATGACCGGGTACCAGACCATCGTCATCGCCATGATCTGCCCGTCGAACTTGCGGTAGTGGTACCAGACGAAGGACAACAGCGCGAAGCCGAGGAAGGCGCCGATCGATTCCCAGGCCTGCGTCGGGTAGACGGCGGTCTCGAAGATGGTGCCCATCGTCTCGCCGCGGTGGTAGGAGAAGGCGAGCTGGGGGAAGCCGTCCATCAGGAGGATCTCGCCACCCGGGAAGAACTCGCCCGTCAGGGTCTGGCCATGCCCGGCGTCCTCGACGGCGCGACCGTGGCAGCAGCCGGCGAAGAAGCAGCCGAGCCGCCCGATGCCGCTGCCGAGCATCATGGCCGGACCCGCGATGTCCGCGATCTTCCAGAAGTTGATCTTTCGCCAGTAGAGGTAGAGCGCGCCGCAGACCACCCCCGCGATCTGGCCGCCCATCACCGCCATGCCGCCCTTGCTGAACTGGAACAGGACCAGCGGGTTGTCGAAGAAGAGGATGCGGTCGTCCGGCGAGCCGAGGAAGTGCAGGAGCCGGGCGCCGAGGATCGAGCTGACGATTGCGACGACCAGGAGCGGGACGACCGTGTCGGGGTTGACGCCGATCTTCTTGAAGCGAACGCCAGCGACGAGCGCGGCGCCGAGGAAGGCGAGCACGAGCATGAGCCCGTAGGTGCCGTACTCGACAGGGCCGCTCTCCGTCTGCTGGACCCAGAGGTAGGGATACATCGCCCGGCTCCTAACGCTCCCGCCGCCGAAGGTCCCTACGAACCGAACCCGCGCGCTGTTTCCGCTGCCGCTTCAGGCCTCTGCGGTCACCCGCTCCTCGGCCGCCTCTCTGCGGCACTGCTCTGCGAGGACCCTGATGGCCTCCATGCAGCGATTCGTCGCCTTGCGCGAGGCCCCGAGATCGTTGGTCGCAGCTTGCAGATCGCAGAACTCGACCTCTGGCCCGAAGGCCAGGTACACGGGGTAGTTCTCCGGCTCGAACCAGTTCCGCCGGATCTCCTCGAGGAGGTCGTTGGTGATGCCTGCCAGGAAGACCGGCACTATCTGCGCGTCCCTCGCCTCCAAGGCGATGACAGCCGCGCCGACGCGACCCTTGCCCACCTCGAACATGTCGTCCGCGCGCGAACGGCTGCCCTCTGGGTGGATGCCGATGACGGCGGCGTTGTCCTGGAGATCAGAGATGCACCGATCCAGGGCGTAGGTGTTCCATTCCTTGCGGTCTCGGTCGCGGAGAATCGGCGGGAACATCACCATGCCGCTCATGAGCATGTTCACGATCGGGCCCGCTGGATGATCGTAGAAGAAGGTCGACCGCACAGGGAACATGATCCGACCGGCGGGAAAGCACGACTCTTCGTTGAGCCGGGAGCAGATCGTGAAGAAGTCGTAGAAGGTCCGGTGGTTCGCGACGAGGCAGACGCCGCGCTCCCAGTCCAGCCCTCGTATGTGCTCGAGCCCGCTGGAGTTGAGGCGACGCTTCACCGACAGCCACGTCAGCCCGACCATCACCGTCGTGTTCCAGAGCTCGGCCTGCCAGCGCATGCGCCGGTTCCAGAAGTCGGCCAGCTCGAAGCTGAACCGCTCCATGCGGTCCAACAGGTCCAGCTGCTCTTCGCTCGGCCGAGGTGTCATGTGACCATTCTATAGCCGTGAGCGACCACTACCTGAAAGAGGAGCTGTACAAGCTCGTTCGAAAGGATCCTGCGATCTTCGAGTTCCTGCAGGCAGGCTCGCTGGATGGCATCTGGTACTGGGATCTCGAGAACCCGGAGATCGAGTGGATGAGCCCGCGGCTCTGGGAGGTGCTCGGGTTCGATGCCGAGGAGATGCCCCACCGGGCCGAGGCCTGGCAGCACCTGATCCACCCCGAGGATCTGCAGACCGCGAACGCCAACTTCAACGCCCACTGCGCGGACCCGAGCCATCCCTACGACCAGCTCGTGCGCTATCGGCACAAGGACGGCTCGACGGTCTGGGTCCGCTGCCGAGGTGTCGCCATCCGCGACGAGTCCAACAACCCGATCCGCATGCTCGGCGCCCACAACGAGGTCACCCTGCTCAAGCAGGCCGAGCAGGAGCTGAGCGAGGCGGTCGAGCATCTCGAGCGCTCCAACCGGAACCTCGAGGAGTTCGCGTCGGTGGCCTCTCACGACCTCCAGGCGCCGCTCCAGACGATCACGAACTTCCTCACGCTCCTCCAGTTCTCCGCCGACGAGCGCCTGACCGAGAACGAGCAGCACTACATCGAGCGGGCGGTCGACGCGGCCCAGCGTCAGTCCCAGATGGTCCGCGCCCTGCTCGACTGGTCTCGGGTACAGATGCACGACATGTCCCGGCGCCCCGTGGACACCGGGGAGCTCGTGGCTGAGGTCACCTCGGAGCTACGGGCCAGCCTCGACGAGGCCAACGCCGAGGTCCTCGTCGACGATCTCCCGCTGGTCAGGGCCGATCCCGTGCTGCTGCGACGGGTCTTCCAGAACCTCCTCCACAACGCCCTCAAGCTCCGCTCCGAGCGGCCCCCGCGCGTCCACATCCGAGCACAGCCGGTCAGGAGCACCTGGAGCTTTCCGCGTCGAGGACAACGGCATCGGCTTCGACTCCAAGTACAACGAGCGCGTCTTCGACTTCGGCGAGCGCCTCCACGGCAAGGCCCGCTACGAGGGCTCCGGCATCGGCCTGGCCGTGTGTCAGCGGGTCATCAGGGACCACGGGGGTGACATCCGGGCCGAGGGGCGGGCCGGACAGGGCGCGACCTTCGTCTTCACGATCCCCTTCTGAGCTCAGCTCGAGAGGATGCCCTCGATCCCGCTCATCACGTCGGGCTCGAGCTTGTCGATGACCTCGAGCGCCGCGAGGTTCTCGTGGACCTGCTCGACCCGCGAGGCACCCGTGATCACCGTGCTCACGTTGGGGTGCTTCGCCGTCCACGCCAGCGCGAGCTGAGCCATCGTGCACTCCAACGCCTCCGCGACGGTCTGGAGACGGCGGAGCTTCGGGATCTTGTCGTCGATGCCCTCGAGCACGAGGTCCCGGAGCCAGGCCTCTCGGTGGAGACGGCTGTCCTCGGGCACCCCGTCGTTGTACTTGCCGGTGAGCAGCCCGCTGGCGAGGGGGCTCCAGGTCGTGGTGCCCAGGCCGTACTCGGCGACCAGCGGTGAGAGCTCCGTCTCCAGGCGGTCTCGACAGAACATGTTGTATTGAGGCTGCTCCATCGTCGGGCCCTCGAGGCCCAGGCGTTCGGCGGCGGCGTAGGCCTCCTGCAGCTGCTCCGCGGTCCACTCGCTGGTGCCCCAGTAGAGGATCTTGCCCTGCTGGATCAGCGTGTTCATCGTGCGAACGACCTCGTCGACCGGCGTGTCGGGGTCGTGGCGATGGCAGAAGTAGAGGTCGAGGTAGTTCACCTGGAGCCGCTTCAGGGCCGCGTGGCAGGCCTCGACGACATGCTTGCGGTTGAGCCCGACGTCGTTGGGGCCGTCGCCCCCCCAGAAGACCTTCGAAGAGACGACGTAGTCCTGGCGTCGCAGCTCCGAGAGCACGCGACCGACCACGACCTCTGCGTTTCCGTGGGCGTAGGCCTCGGCGTTGTCGAAGAAGTTGACGCCCTTGTCGAAGGCCGCGAGCAGGCACTGGCGGGTGAGGGCCTCGTCGCACTGCTTGCCGTAGGTCACCCAGGAGCCGATGGAGAAGCGGGAGACCACGAGCCCGGAGCGGCCGAGGCGGTTGTAGATCACTCGGCGCCCACGAAGGTGAACGAGAGGGGTCCGGTGACGTCGAGGGTCTCCAGCGTCGTGCTGTCGTAGGTCCCGCTGGAGCTGCCCGCGTAGAGGTAGCTGTCGGCCGGAGAGGACCAGCTGCCGCCGTAGTAGTTCACGAACAGCAGCTCTGGCAGGCCGTCTCCGTCGAGGTCCGCGGCGCCGGCGTCCCGCGGGCCGTAGGTCGCCGCCGTCGCGCTGTCCGCCGAGGACAGCCCGCTGGTGCTCCCGTAGTAGACGTAGCTGGTCGTGCTGTAGCTGCTGGAGGTCCGGTAGACCGGCACGATGAGGTCGTCGACGCCGTCCGCGTCGAGGTCCGCCGACTCGGGGTAGAGGACACCTTCCGTGGACAGCCCGGTCCGGTCGGAGTCCGAGTACCCGCTGGAGCTGCCCCACCAGGCGTAGCTGGTCGTGCTGAAGCTGGAGCCGTCGTAGTAGCTGCCAGCGAAGAGATCGGTGTAGCCGTCGTCGTCCCAGTCGCCGCTGGCGAGACCCGCCTGCCCCGTGCCGCTGAGTCGCTGGCGGTCGCTGTTGCCGAAGCCCGTGCTGCGGTCGTTCCAGTAGACGTGCACGTCGGTGGAGTAGCTGCCGTTGTACCAGGCGCTGAAGACCAGGTCGGTCAGCCCGTCGCCGTCGAGGTCCTCGTTGATCACGTCCAGCGGGCCCTCGGTGGAGAGGTCGGTGGTGTCGCTGGTGGAGTAGCCGCTGGAGGAGCCCCAGTAGATGGTCGAGTCCGGGTTGCTGGAGCCGTCCCAGTACTCGGCGAAGACGAGGTCGATGTAGCCGTCCTGATCGAGGTCCTCGGCCACGCTCTTGCGAGCCCCGTAGGTCTCCAGGTCCGTGCGGTTCGAGGTCGAGAAGCCCGTGGCCGACCCGTAGTAGACGTAGCTGTCGGTGCTGTAGCCGCTGTTGTAGTAGCTCGCGAAGACGAGGTCTTCGTAGCCGTCCAGATCGAGGTCCTCGATGTCGACGTCCAGAGCCCCGATGGTGTCCACGAGCTCCCGGTCCGAGGAGGAGTAGCCGCTGGCGGAGCCGTAGTAGATGTAGGAGCTCGCCGAGTAGCTGCCGTCGTAGTAGGTCGCGAAGGCGAGGTCCTGGTAGCCGTCGCCGTCGATGTCACCGGCCTCCACGTCCCAGGTCCCCGTGGTGGTGACCGTGTCGCTCCAGGAGTCGGAGAACCCGCTCCCGTCGCCGTAGAAGAGCGCGCTCGAGGTCGTGTAGCTCGACCCCGAGTAGTAGCTCCCGATGGCCAGGTCCATGATGCCGTCGCAGTTCAGGTCCGTGCAGAAGTCGTTGCCGTCACAGTCCTGGTCGATGCCGTCACCGGGGGTCTCGGTCGCCGTGGAGCCGGGGTAGGCGGTCGAGTCCGAGTCCTCGCAGTCGCTGTCGTCGTCGACGTAGCCGGAGGGCTCGTCGCAGGAGGTCGTGGTGGTCGAGGAGTCGCCGTAGCCGTCACCGTCGCTGTCCGCGTACCAGGTCTCGGCGTCGAGGCTGTCCGCGTCGTCGACATCACCGTCGCAGTCGGAGTCCTCGCTGTCGCAGTGCTCGTCGGCTCCCGGGTAGATGTCGGCGTCGCTGTCGTCGCAGTCGGTGGCGTCAGAGACCTGGGAGCTGTCGCCGTAGCAGCTGATCGTCTCCGTGCTGGCGTCGCCGTAGCCGTCACCGTCGCTGTCGCTGTACCAGGACTGGGCGTCGACGGCGTCGTCCTCGTCCGTGTCGCCGTCGCAGTCGTCATCGACTCCGTTGCAGCTCTCTGCGGCGTCCGGATTGACCGCGGAGTCGTAGTCGTCACAGTCCCCGTCTACCTCTGCGTAGCCAGTCGGCAGCTCGCAGGACTCGGCGCTGGCGGAGCTCCCGTAGCCGTCGCCGTCACCGTCTTCGTAGAAGGTCGTCGTCACGCCCTCGTCGATCTCGCCGTTGCAGTCGTTGTCTGCCTCGTCGCAGACCTCTGGGTTGCCGGGGAAGGCGTTGGCGTCGGTGTCGTCGCAGTCCGTGTCGTCGGCGACCCAGCCCTCTGGTGGGTTGCAGTCCTCGAGCGGGCTGCTCGCGTCGCCGTAGGTGTCGCCGTCGGCGTCCTCGAACCAGCTCGTCAGGACATCTTCGTCGACCTCTCCGTCGCAGTCGTTGTCGAGCTCGTCGCACTGCTCACCGGCGTCCGGAAAGACCTCTGCGCTGCTGTCGTCGCAGTCGGTGTCGTCGTCGACGTAGCCCTCGGGCTGCTCACAGGAGACCGTCGAGCCCGCGGCGTTGCCATAGCCGTCGCCGTCGGCGTCCTGGAACCAGGTGTCACCGACGCCATCGTCGACCTCGTCGTTGCAGTCGTTGTCGATGTCGTCACAGATCTCGACCGCCTGGGGGTTCACGGCGGGGTCGTTGTCGTCGCAGTCCTCTGTGACGTCGAAGCCGTCGCCGTCTACATCCGCAGGGGGGCTCGAGTCGTGGACTTCGGTCAGACCGCTGTCGTAGTCCTTCGAGCGGCATGAAATGGCGAGCAGGAGGGCAAGAGGCACGATCGGCTCCGTCTCAGGTGTCAAACAGGGAAGGAGGTAGGCTACACCCATGCTCACCCTGCTGCTCTCCGGCCTCGCACAGGCCGCCACCTGCGACTCGGTCCTGCTGAACGTCAACCTGGACTCGAAGGGCTTCCACGTCAGGGGGGCGGACGAGCTGCTCTACCCGGGGGGACGCCCGGCGATCGCCGACAACCCCGAGATGAAGTGCAAGACCGAGGTCTGCGATGACCTCGAGGACTTCAACTGGGCAGGCCTCGACGCGACGCTGGGTCGCCTGAAGTCCTCTTGCCCGGCGGTGACGGAGGCCCAGGTGGTGCTGAGCCCGGAGCTCGCCCACGACATCTTCCTCGAGACCCTCGACCACGTCGATGCCGACTTCCCGAGCGTGTTCGTCGGTGGCGGCGCCCAGGGCTACGGCGACGGGGGAACTCCTACGACCTCGTCGATGCTCCTGCGGCCGGGCCAGGTGGTGGTCTACGACCGTGCCTTCTCGCTGGACTCGGATCCCGGAGTGCTCGCGAAGGCCTTCGAGCTCGGCACGAAGACGCAGACGACGCTCAAGATCGAGGCCGCCGACACCGCGACCTTCGGTGAGCTGGCGCAGATCATGAGGGCCGCGGGCGCAGCCGGCTACCTGCGCTTCGAGCACTCGGACCCCAACGGCAAGCGCCTCCACAAGACCACCACCCCGGGAGGCGGCGCGCTGGCCCCGGTGAAGAAGGCGGAGATCTCCGCGAAGGCGCTCAACGCGGGCATCCAGCCGGTCGTGCCGGCGGTGCTGGAGTGCTACAACACGGCGCTGGGCGATGACCCGACCCTCAGCGGCACCGTCGAGATCTCGATCACGATCACGCCGCAGGGCAACGTCAGCGGGACAGAGGTCAAGAAGGGAATCGAGTCGCACCTGGACCGCTGCGTGGCGGAGGCGGTGGAGGAGACCAGCTTCGGGGCGCCGGGCGGGACGGTCGTGACGAGCTTCCCCTTCAACCTGGCTCCGAGATAGCTGGCCGACGGTCGCAGCAGCGCGGCGCGGCGAACCGCCGGGGCAAACAAGACAGGATAGGCTCGGCGCTCAGGGAGTCCAGTGTCCCCACAGTCCGACCAGGTCCTCGCCCTCAGCGCCAGGCTCGTCCAGGCATCGGTCGAGCCCGGGCCCGTCGCCACGACCATCGCCAACGAGCTCGCCCGAGCCTTCGGGGCGGGGACCGCGCTGCACGTGGTGGAGGGGGACGAGCGCCAGCTCCTGGCCATCGGCTACAGCGACCCCGACATCGCCGAGCAGCTCCGCTGGATCGCCGCCGACTCCCGCCTGCCCAAGGACCAGGGCCTGCCAGGAAGGGTCATCGCCACGGGCGAGCCGGTGCTCCTCTCCCAGGTCGATCCCGAGCAGATACGAGCCGACCTCGACGACGACATCCGCGAGAGGATGACCATCGACGTCCACAGCGTCTGCAGCCTGCCCCTGAGGCACAAGGGCGCGACCCTCGGGGCCCTGTCGCTGTTCTCGATCGATCCCGAGCGGCACTTCGGCGACAGCGACCTCGTCCAGCTCTCGGCGGTCGCGGACATAGCCGCGGTGGCCCTGGTCAACGAGCAGCTCGTCCAGGATCTGCGCGTCGAGCTGGAGCGGCGGAAGAAGGCAGAGACCGCCCGCCAGCGACTCGAGGACAAGCTGCTGCAGTCCCAGAAGCTGGAGAGCCTGGGCGTGCTCGCCGGCGGCATCGCCCACGACTTCAACAACCTGCTGGTCGGCGTCCTCGGCAACGCGAGCCTGGCCCTGCTCGACCTCCCACAGAGCTCGCCCGCCCGACCTACCCTGCAGTCCATCCAGCGCGCAGCGCGGACCCTCGCGGATCTCTCGCAGCAGATGCTCGCCTACTCCGGCCGTGGTGCCTTTGTCATCCAGCCCGTGGACCTGTCCGCGCTCATCGAAGAGGTAGCCCACCTGCTACAGGCGACCGTCTCGAAGAAGGCAGCACTCAAGCTGGAGCTGGCCTCTGACTTGCCACCGGTGGAGGCTGACGTCTCGCAGCTGCGCCAGGTCATCCTCAACCTGGTGACGAACGCCTCGGACGCCATGGAGACCCGAAGCGGCGTCATCCGCGTGACCACCTCGCTGGTTCACTGCGACGCCCACTACCTCGCCGAGACCCTGATCCCCTCGACGGCAGAGCCCGGCTACTTCACCGCGCTCGAGGTCAGCGACACCGGCGTCGGCATGGACGAGGAGACCCAACGGCGGATCTGGGATCCCTTCTTCACGACGAAGCAGACAGGACGCGGCCTGGGTCTCGCGGCGGTCCTCGGCATCGTGCGTGGCCATGGCGGAGCCCTGCGCGTCCACTCCGAGATCGGTCGGGGCACGTCGATCAAGATGCTGCTGCCCGTGAGCTCCGAGATCGAAGCCCAAGCCGAGGAGCAGCCGAGCCAGGGCCAGCTCGTCCTGTTCGTGGACGACGAGGAGACCTGTCGCGCGGTGGGCCGACAGATCCTGGAGCGCGCCGGACACCGCGTCCTGGTCGCCTGCGACGGCTCAGAGGCAGTCGCCTACTACAAGAGCCGCCAGGACATCGACCTGGTCGTCCTCGACCTGACCATGCCGAAGATGGACGGCGCGGAGACCCTCTCCGCGCTCCGCCGCATCGACCCCGACGTCCGCGTCGTGCTCACCTCCGGCTACGGCCAACAGGACGTGACCGCGGCCTTCGCCGGCAAGCGGCTCAACGGCTTCGTCCAGAAGCCCTGGACCGGATCCGAGCTCCTGGCGGCAGTGACAGGGGCCCTGGATGACTGAGGCCAACTGCGTCCAGTGTCAGCGTCTCCTCCACGCGGACGAGGCCCGACACGCCGTCGACGCGGGGCTGCTCTGCGCGAACTGCTACACCGCGCTTCGAGACGAGGTCGAGCGACAGCTGGGCGAGATCCAGAGCGGCATCAACTACCCCCTGGCCTTCATCGCCCACGGCTTCGGCGCAGGCATCGGCGCGGCCCTCTACGTGGCGTCGATCGTCCTGTCGGGCTGGGACATCGCCATCGTCGCGATCGCCATGCCGTGGATCGGGACCAAGCTCCACCAGAAGGCCATCGGCTTCAAGCGCTCGACGGGGCTCGTGATCATGGCGGTCGGCATCTCCCTGCCACTGTTTGCAGTGACCCGCCTCTTGATGTGGGGCGGTGACATGAGCATGTTCGATCCGCTGGACCTGTTGTGGGTCGGCATCATCGCCTACGAAGCGTGGCGACAGAACAAGCCTCTCCGATGAACGACGAACAGAAACGCACCCAGGACAACCTCAGCGCGGTCGCTCGCCAGCTGCTGGCCGAAGACAAGCCCCAAGCGGCGCCCTCAGGCCTCAAGCAGAAGCTGAAGAAGTGGGGGCCGGTCGGAGCCTTGGTGCTCTTCGCCTTTGGCAAGTTCAAGTGGCTCATCGCGGGACTGAAGTTCGCCAAGCTGGGCTCGCTGCTGACGATGCTGCTGGCGGTGGTGGTCTACGCCCAGTTCTTCGGCTGGCCCTTCGCCGTCGGCTTCGTGCTGCTCATCTTCGTCCACGAGATGGGCCACGCCCTCGCGATGCGACAGCAGGGTCTGCGTGCCGGAGTGCCTGTCTTCATTCCCTTCGTCGGCGCCGTCATCGCGATGAAGGACCTCCCGAAGAACGCCTGGGTCGAGGCGGTCGTCGGGATCGGCGGGCCATTTCTGGGCACCGTCGGCGCGGCCATCACCTTCGGCCTGGCGATGGCCTTCCAGAGCGATCTCCTCTACGCGCTGGCCAGCGTTGGTTTCTTGATCAACCTCTTCAACATGATCCCCTTGTCCCCGCTGGACGGGGGACGCATCGTCGGTGTCTTCGGGCGCTGGATGTGGGTCCTGGGCTACCTCATCGCCGGGATCGTGCTCCTGGTCACCTGGTCGCCGATCCTGATCCTGATCCTCCTGATGGGCCTGATGAACCTCAAGCGCATCCTCAAGCCCCCGCCCGGGTACAACGACGTGGAGACCTGGCGGCGCGCGACAATGGCCGTGGCCTACTTCGCCGGAATCGGCATCATGGTCGGCGGGATGATCGCCGCGGATGCAAACCTGGAGCACATCCGCCCAGTCGAGGCCTTCGCCCTCTGGGGTGGGGCTGCAGCGCCGGCCTTTGGGGGCCTGATAGGCTCCCGGCCATGGAAGCGCTCGTTGCGGCCCTAGGCGTCCTCCTCGGCTTCGGTATGGCCCTCGTTGCCTACCGTTTCCATGGATTCCGAAAGCAGGCCCTCTTGGACCTGGAGCGTGCGAGAGAGCGCATCGGCGTTCTCGACGTTCAGGTCTTCCATACGATGAAGGACCGCGACAGCACGGTCAAGCGCATCCAGAACCGCGCGGCCGAGGAGAAGAAGTTCGGCCACCGGGACCTCGCGTTCGAGCTCCTGGAGGTCATCGACAACCTCGACCGCTCGCTGGAGCACACGGACGCCGAGGCCTTCGTCCAGGGCATCGAGATGATCCGGCAACAGCTCGGTACCGCCCTGCAACGCCACGGGGTGGAGAGTGTCGACGCGCTCGGAGAGCACTTCGATCCGCGCCTTCACGAGGTGGTCGAGACCGAGGAGTCGATCGAGGCCCAGGACACCGTGCTGCACGAGTGGGTCCGCGGCTACACGATCAACGACCGCGTGCTGCGCGCCGCGAAGGTCGTCATCGCGGTGCCCCCGGGGTCCAAGGTCGAGGAGGCGGAAGAGCTCGTCGAGGAGGCGGAAGAGCTCGTCGAGGAGGCCCCTCCCGAAGAGGCCCCGCCCGAAGAGGCCCCCGTCGAGGAGACCCTGGACGAGCCGGTGATCGTCCAGGACAGCGACGACGCCGTCGAGCACGTCGTCACGCTCGACCGCCCGCTCGCAGAGCTCGAGGAGGATGACCTGGCTTCGACCGAGGTCATCGACGACGACATCCTCGAGGAGATCACCGAGGAGCTACCGCAGATGAACCTCGAGATCGAAGAGTAGTCCGACGCCACTCCAGGGCTACAGCGATTCCAGCTGGCGTCTGGGGAGACGCGAAGAGTAGACTTGCGGTCCGGCTGCCCAGGACGGCACGGCGTCACAAGATGGACCCACGTCAGGCTCGCGCCAGCAGCATGTTCCAGCTCGCCCGAGTAGCGGAAGAGGACATCGACGACAAGGAGAAGGCGCGAGTCGAGCGAGCCATTCGACGCGACAACGCGCAGAAGTACTACCAGCGGGGCGAGACGGCGCGGCTGGCCGAGGACTGGGACGAGGCGTTGAAGTGCTTCGAGGGCGCGCTGGCGGATTCGCGTCGGACTGACGATCGGTCTGGTCTTGGCGACCCTGGGCTACATCGCCCCCCAGCTCGAGTGGGAGCCACCAGTCGACCTCGCAGAACGCTACGCGGCCGTGGGGCCCTTCGAGCGCCTGAACAAGGCTCGGGGCGTCGACTGGTCGGGGAGCCTCGTAGAGGGCTTCGCCGAGCTGTCGGCCGGAGAGCGGGACGCTCGCTGCCGCAGCATCGTCGATGTCCTACCCGGCATCATCGAGATCGAGGACCGAGCGGCGGCCGAGTCCGTCTCCGCCGACCTGGCGTCGGGGAGCGCCCCTCCTCCACTGTTGTCGATGCCAGCGACCACCCTGAGCTCTGCCAGGCAGCGCTTTGGCGAGGCGAAGCAGTCCCCTGTGGAGGACTCCAAGGTGCGGGCTGCGGCGGAGGAGCTGCGCAAGCGCAACGCCGAGCGCTACTACCACCGCGGCGTCAACGCCAGGCGCATGGAGATGTGGCAGGAGGCTGTCGCTTGCTTCGAGGGCGCCGTCCGCATCGACGCGACCAACGCCGAGTACACAGAGGCCCTGGCGGATGCACAGGACCACCTGAAGGCCGTCGATACGATCAAGGCGAAGAGGGCGGAGACCACCGAGACCACCGGGATCCTCGCCGGCCTGCGGGACCAGATCACCGTGGACAAGCGACTGCTCGGCGTGGCGGTCGGTGTCGTCATCGTGGGACTGGTGTTGTCGATCTGGCGCATGCTGCCAGAACCGACCCCCCCGACGCCGGCTGAGATCACGCTGATCGAAGAGCTCGGCATCTTCGCCAGCCTGGAGGAGGTCGAGGGGGTGGGCTGGCGCGCGACCATCAACGAGTCGCTGTCAGACGATCCGCGGAAAGCGACCGATGCGCGGTGGGGCGGCGAGGCAGACGATGCTGCGCAGGCCCCAAGGCGAGGGCTGGGCCGTCATCGTGCCCCCGTCCGACTCGACGCGCTCCTTCAGCGCCCGGTAGGCGAGCACCGCGCGGTGCTTGCTGGCCGTGCCCTCCAGGAGCGCTCGCTGAGCCTTCTCGGGGAGGCGGCCGCTGCGGTCCTCGACGACGAGCCAGAGCCCGGACTCTCCCTGGGCGAGGAAGACATGTACGCAGGACATCGCCTGGCGCTTCTTGGCGTTCTTCAGGGCCTCTTTGAGGAGGACCTCCATGACGTCGGCGAGCACCTGTCCGTCCCCGAAGACCTGGCCCTCGCGAATGTCGAGCACGATGGGCACGGCCTCCTTGCGGTAGGTCTTCATCGCCTCTCGCAGCTTCGCCATGGCCAAGGCCTGGGCGTTGGTCCTGCCGCGCAACGCGGGCAGCCGAACGGGCGGGGCGGCCTCTGCGACGAGGATGCCGACGATCTCCGGACCCTCCTGCACGAGCAGGGGGCGATGGTCGGGCAACATCATCGCCGAGAGATCGCCGGAGACGATGAGTCCGTCGCTTCCGCCAGGCAGCATGTCCAGCATCAGGTCGGGGTCGGCCCGCAGGACCTGGCTCGAGCGGAAGACCCGAGCGCGGTCCCCCGAGCCGCCGCGGACGGCGAGATGGCAGACGACGCCGGAGAGCCGGGAGAGCACGTCCCGAACGCTCTCCGCACCCCAGGCAGTGACGACCTCCCCGAGGGGGAGGTGCGAAATGGTGACTTCGGTGGCTTCCACGAACCGTGAATCGGATCGGCAGCGCGTGCGCGATAGGCCCTCGATCGATCCGCTCCGCCTGACGCTGCTGCGAGGGTTGATAGCGGGTTGAAACCACGATCCTCCTCCGGTGGCGGTTCTGAGAGATGGAGGCACCGCAGCCTCCTGCCACCCGGAGCCCGTCATGAAGCGCATCACCCCCCTCGCCGCCCT
This sequence comes from Myxococcota bacterium, assembly GCA_036012755.1. Taxonomy (GTDB): domain Bacteria; phylum Myxococcota_A; class UBA796; order UBA796; family CAJQPC01; genus JAAESX01. Next base: position 36,963 of record DASCPX010000203.1, read on the forward strand.
CGCCATCCTCGTCGGCTGCTCGGATCTCGAGCAGGAAGAGGTCCTCACCCTCGACGCCATGGACCAGAGCCTGACCAAGGCCCTCGACGACCAGGAAGCCGAGGAGCCGGTCCTCATGGACCTCGACGTCGAAGAGCTCGACAACAGCGAGCTCGACGACGAGGACACCCGGCGCGAGAACATCCGCCGTGCCCTCCGACGCCTCGCAGAGGACGAGCCCTGCGCCATCCGCGGCGTCGTGGCCGGTCGCTACCAACCCGCGGAGCTGGAGGACGCCGACGGTGTCTTCGCCGGCCGAGCCTTCCGCAAGGACCAGGAGCTGGTCGCCAAGGGCGCGGGCACCTACGCCGGCGAGGGCGGCTTCGGCGAGTTCGACGGCGAGTACGTCAACTTCGAGCGCGACACCGGCATCGTCAGCGGACGCTACGGCCACATCCACGATGACGAGCGCATGCTCGGGCTCTTCGACGGCGAGTGGGACCCCACCGACGAGACCATCGAAGGCGGCAACATGCGCGGTGTCTGGCACCCGCTGAAGGAGGCCTCGGGCGGCATGTTCGTCGGCTACTACAGCCGCTGTGACCTCGACCCACGCCACCTCGAGGAGAGCAACGCGAGCGAGTAGATCCAGATCAGCGCGGGGGCCCCCGGGCCCCCACAGCCACAGCCCGCCGAGCCCAACAGGGAGCGCCCCCCCGGCGCCCCGTCGAGGGCCGGCGGGCTCGTGTCGTCCTGGTCCGGAAGGTCGCTGTCCGCGACGCAGGGCGGCTCGAGCAGGCGGTAGATCCAGCGGGCGGCGTCAGCTCGGACCAGGTCGTCGTCGGGACAGTAGTGGTCCGCCTCGCAGGCCTCGGCGACGCACTCGACCAGCAGGGCCTCCACGTAGGGCGCCCAGGTCTCGTCGACGTCCGTGAAGCTCCGACCGCCCGGGTCCTCGAGGGCCCAGCTGCGCGAGCACGGCCAGCACCTCGTCGTCGTCCACCATGTCCGCGAAGTGCCCCGCGCCGTCGACCGGAAGGGCGAAGCAGCCCTCCTCGACCAGGCAATGGCCCGCCTCGCCGGAGCCGCTGGCGACCACTCCCCAGTGGTTCGCGACCGAGCGCATGGAGCCATCGCTGGGTTCGTTGAGCGCTCCGGAGCCCTCGACCCAGAAGGTGCTGGAGCCGCCGCCGTCGAGGTTGAAGGCCTGCCAGGCACCCAGCGCTCCCATGAGCTCCGCGAGCTCGGCCCCGTACATCCCCGAGCTGCGGGTGGAGCGGCCGTCGACCACAGCGAAGATCAGCGTCCTGCGGTCCACGGAGAGCCCCATCGCCGTGCGCGGATGGCGGTCGCGCATGTCAGAACGATCCGGGAAGCAGTCGCTGTCGGTCGGGGAGACGCAGGTGTAGACCTCTCCCCCGTAGACGAGCTGGGGGAAGCCGCTGACCAGCGCGAGCGTGTCGTCGTCGACGCCGAGCTGGTCCAGGGGCCAGCGCTCACCCCCGCCCACGGCGTCGCCGTAGACCGAGGTGCTCGAGTAGAAGTCGCCGTTGACGGCGAGCTGGGCGCCGACATCTTCAGCCCAGGCGCCGGCGGTCTGTCGGGAGCTCGGCGCCTCGGTGGCGAGGACCGAGATCCCGGCGGCGCAGAGATCGATCTCCGCGACGAAGACGTCGTTGTCCGGGTCATCCCACCGCTGCTGCCGCACGACCACGCCGACGAAGGGCTCCTGCACGTCCTCCGAGACGAAGGTCGAGGCCAGGACGTGGGTGATGAGGAGCACCTCCGCACCGCACACTCGGAGCCGTGAGCGGACGCTTCTACTGCGAGAGCTGCAGCCACCGGCAGGAGCTCGTCGGGGACAGCCCGAAGTGCGAGGACGAGCCGCTGCTCGACCTGGATGACGGCGAGGTGCGGTTGATGCTCAGGGAGATCGACGCGGCCACCATCCGACGTCGCAACTACACGATCGGTGCCATCTCTGCGGTGGTCGCGATCGCCCCCGCGGTGGCGCTGTCGTTCTTCAGCCGAACCCCCGGTGCCGTCCCAGTTGTCTGGGTCGGAATCTCCATCGGGCTGGCCTGGGTCGGAACGAAGATCTTGGGCGCCAAAGCTCAACATCCGGTGTGATTGCTAGGGCATCTCCAGAGGGAGCTGGTTGACTTGTCAACAGAGTTGTCCCCGCCTGTGGACAGCTGGTCGCCACCTTCATGGTGGCCCCACCACCACCACCCTGTCGGGCCAGGACCAGACCATCACGTCCCCGACCTGCTTCACCGTTGCCGGGGCCTCCGGTGCGTGGATCAGCCGCAGGTGGCAGCACCGACACAGGGTGATCTGCCGCTCCGGGGCGTCATCGCCCC
>DASCPX010000204.1:0-1475 GCA_036012755.1 Myxococcota bacterium
TTAAGGACGGCCTCGGCCCCCTCGAGGCTCCACCGCGCTCCGGTGATGTCCATCCGGTCCTTGACGAGGTATCGGCAGGCGCCCTCGATGACCCCGCTGGCGATGGGGAGTCCCGCGGCGAGGTACTCGTCATACTGGAGGTATTCCCCGTACTTGAGCAGGTAGTTGGCGGCTTTGTCCGCGGCCTTCCGTTTGCTCGGGGTGATCTTACGCTTGGTGGCGCTGCGCCGGATGCCTCCGGCGACGCCGCTGTTTTTCCCCTGGAGGACGCGGAGCAGGCGTTCATCGACCCACGCCTCGCCGGCGGGATCGACATCGGCGTGGAACACCCGCGCCGCCTTCCACAGATACTCGATGACGTGGATCACATCGAGGACGATGGTGAGCTCCACGCCGTAGCGCTTGGCGGCCTCTCGGAGCAGCCGGAGCTGGGTCTTGTTCCCATCGACGACGGCGACCCAGCGTTTCCTGCGTTGAGGGTCGCGGCGTAGCCCTTCCTGGAACGCCTGGTCGATCACGGCGCCCGGCTTCTTCATGACGCTCGCCCAGACTCGCTTGCTTGCCGGCTTCGGGCGCTCTCGGCGCTTCGAGTCCTTGCCGCGGAGGTGCTCGACGATGGTCGATGCCGTGCGAACATCCGGGGCTATCGTGTAGACCGAGGCGACGGTCGCCATCCGCTTCCGGTTGCGCTTCTCGCCCTTCGTCAGCCGACCTCGCAGCTTGTGCTTCTGCTTCGCCGCCGCCTGCCGGGTGGGCTCGCGTAGCGAGTCATGGCGCATCACGATGCCCTTGCCGTCGACGGTGATCACGAGGAGCTCCCCCTGCGCCTCGGCCTCGTTGATCTGCCCCCGCTCGGCGTAGAAGTCGTCGAAGTCGAGCGCCGCCCGCGCAGCCAACTCCTCGGCCTGACGCTTCGGGAGCGCAGCGCCGGTGGACTTCGCGACCTCATCGACCACACGGTCGTACGCACCTTGCCCAGCGAGTTCGGCGACGCGTCGCCGCACCCCGTGCGAGTACGACTCGCGGGGTAGGTTCAAGCTCGCGTCCATCGGCGCCAACGCAGGAGCTCCACCGTCACGAGGCGCGTAAAGGAGCCGCGTCACCAACACGAGGCCGAAGATGCTCATGAGGCGCCGCGCGCTGACCCGCCTTCGCGTCCGAGCGACATCGTCGGCACCAACGACGACATCGCCGACGTCACCGAGTCCGCGAACATCGAGGTGGGCTTGGAAGAGCTGTCGGAGCACCTCCCGGCCATCGCCCTGGACCAGCACCTCCACCTCTCCGTGGCTGAGGGCCTGCGTCTTCGCGCTCTGGAGCTTGCCGATGAGCGTCTCGAAGGTCTGCCGGGCCGAATCGAAGGGGTTCTCGGCGGTGACGGCCTGTGCTTCCATGAGGCGGGCCTTTCGGCGGCGTATGGATGTAGTAACCCAATATGTGCCGCCCCAAGGCCCAACTTACTACCCTGAACCTAT
>DASCPX010000205.1:0-31850 GCA_036012755.1 Myxococcota bacterium
CGACCTTCCAGGTGCCGTCTACCCACTCGAGCCCGAAGCTCTTGTCACGGCCCGTGCGCTTGTGGGTCATGTTCACGTGCCACATCGTGTCGATCTCGGAGTCCGCCGTGATGCGACCGTAGTCATCGAGGTCCTTGATGACGAACTCCGTCCAGGGCGTGCCGTCCTCCATGCGCTCCTCGCCGCGCGGGTGGGGACCGATCTGGACGACCTCGGCCGGGGTGCAGGACCCGTACTTCTGGTCCTCGAGCATGTTGTAGCAGCTGGTGGCTTCGAGCACGCCGAGCCAGTCATGCTCCCAGAGGGCGTCGTCGAGCCTGGAGACCGCCTTGTTCACGTCGCTCTTGGAAGGCCCCGAGCTCGGCGCCTTGCGTGGGCGGGGTGAGCCGTCCCGCTCCTCGCCTAGGGGTAGCGGGGCAGCGCAGTCGCCGGTGACGAGGTCGAGGTCCGCTTCGATGACGGGCTTGCCCGCCTCGTCGACACCCACCTCGACCGAGCGGTTGACCCAGATGTTCTCCATGCACTCGAACCATGGCGTGGGCTTGGCCATGGTGAAGGCGACCGGGACCATCCAGGACTCCTGGTTGATCGCAGGGTCGGAGACGGTGACCTGGACGTCCTCGCCGACCAAGACGCACCAGCCGGTGTCGGTGGTGTCGGTGATGTAGCGCTGGCTGAGGTAGGTGGGGCTGATGCGCTGGATGCCCTGGCGCCCGGAAGGCCGCTCCTGGGGCGTGTCCGCGAAGGCGAGGTTCTTCTGTTGCAGACACTCGCGGTCGAGCATCGGCGCCTCGACCCAGCGGGACTTCCCGACGAGCTCGAGCCCAGCGCGGCCCGGTGGGTTGGCATCCTGGGCCGCCCTGAGGACAGCCTCCTTGGCGACGTCGGGCGAGAGCCCCGGGCCGCATGCGAAGAGCATCAAGAACACGGCGATCCCAGCGAAGGTCGCGGGAGCGTACCAAGCCCCCGGAGCGACGCGGTCAAGGGCGCGTCAGAGAGAGCGAGGGTCCGCCAGGTGTCCCTTCACGGCGGTGGCCGCGGCCACAGCCGGGCTGACCAGGTAGACCGGGCCAGGAGCGCCCATGCGGCGGGCGAAGTTCCGGTTCGTGGTGCTCGCGGTCGCCTCTCCGGGGAGCGGGACCCCAGGACCGTTTCCGATGCAGGAGCCGCAGCCCGGCTCGCTCACGACTGCGCCCAGTGAGCGGAAGAACTCGAGGAGACCCTCTGACTCGGCGACCGACGCGACGTCCGCAGACGACGGCGTCACAGTCAGGCGCACACCCCCGTTTAACCGGTGGCCCCGGAGCACCGAGGCGACGGCGCGCAGATCGGTCAGCGAGCCCCCCGTGCACGACGCGATGACCACGTTCTGGATCTCGACCGCTGTGTGCTCCGACAGCGGCGCGCGGTTGCGCGAGTCGCCAGGCGTCGCCACGGTCAGCGGCACCTCGGCCAGCTCGACCCGCATCACCCGGGCGTAGGTGGCGCCCTCGTCGGGGGCGACGAAGAGCCCCCCAGCCTCGACACCGCGGCGCTCGCGAAGGAAGTCCTCGATGGGCTGACACGGGGCCACCACGCCGGTCATCAGGCCCCCCTCGACCGTCATGTTGGTGAGCACGCTGAGCTCGTCGACGTTCCAGTGCTCGAGCCCCGGTCCGCCGAACTCGACAACGCAGGTGTCGGTGGGGCGCTGCCGCCAGTGCTCCTCGCGGAAGTAGGGCATGCCGATGAGGTGGAGGATGAGGTCCTTTGCCGAGAGCGCGCCAGGGCTTCCGTGGACCTCGACCCGCACGACCTTGGGGACGGTCACCGGGATGAGACCGGTGCGCAGGGCGAAGGCCATCGCCGTGCTGCCGACACCGAAGGCGAAGGCGTTCATCACCCCGGCTGTGGGGGTGTGGGAGTCGGTCAAGACGATGACGTCGCCGGGCAACGCGTAGTCCTCGACGACGACGCGGTGGCAGACGCCGGAGGGGAAAGGCCGACCGGGACCATGGAGGCGAACGCCGAAGCGCTCGCAGGCCTCGACCATCTCCTCGGTGAGCTTCATGGCGGGGGCCAGGCGCGAGGCCTTGACGTGCTCGGGGACCGTGTCGTGGGCGATGAGCACGAAGTGGTCCTCGAAGGCCGCGACGAGGTCCGGTCGGCACATCTCTGCTTCGCCCCACTGCTGGTCGTAGAGGTCCATGACCATGCCAGCGGTGTACTCGTGCATGCCCCGGAAGGCGGCGCGACAGAGCACCTGGTCACCCGGGCGCACGCTCCCGATGCCGTAGGCGTCCCCGCCAGTCCAGACCTTGGCGGCGATGATCTTCTCCACGGCGTTCATCGGTCGGCTGGGGACGTCCGTCGCGTAGGTGGGGTCGACCTCGCCGTCGAGCAGCCGCGTGCCGTAGGCCATGAGCCCGCCGGCTTCGCTGACGGCTCGGAAGAAGTCCGGGAGCTCTTGCGACAGCGCGCCCAGATCGATGTCCTCGCCGCTCTCGAGGCGCTCGAGGACGCCGCGGTCCGTGGAGAACGGCATGCCCGCATAGACCATGTTCTCCTGGAAGATCCGCTGGAAGCTGTCGGCCACGACGAGCTCGATGCCAGCGCCCTGGTGGGCCACGACGGCGACCTCGCGAGAGGAGCCGCTGCCGTAGGCGTGGCCGCCCACGACGACCTGGAAGCCGCCGGTCCTGACGTCGTCCTTGGCGACGGACTCGAGGAAGTCCTCGAGGAAGTAGGGGCCGAGGATCTCGCCGGTGTAGCCGAGCGTGCAGGCCCGGCCGCTGATCATGGCGTCGGTGTTGACACCGTAGTGGTACTCGGCGCCGTTGAAGGGGGCTCCGTCGATCTGGGCGCGGATCGCTTCGGCGTCGGTGAGGTGCAGCACCCTTCCGGTGAGCTTCATTCGGGCCTCCGTGGCGCCAATAACCCGTGCAACAGTGGGCCTTCGCCGCCTCCCAGGCTGTGCCCCGCGCTCCTCGCGATGCACTCGGTCGTCCACCTCAGCGCGCCGTCGATGGCGTCTTCGAGCTCCTCGCCGAGAGCCAGCCGAGCCGCGATGGCAGAAGACAAGGTGCAGCCCGTGCCGTGGAGGTTGCGGGTGTCGATCCGAGGGTGCTCCCACTCCCGGTCTCCCCCGGGGCCGACCAGGCGCTCGACCAGGACATCCCCTTCTGAGTGGCCGCCGGTGATCAGGACGCTCGTGTCCAGCTCGACCAGCCACGGCAGCGCCTCGAGCTCCAGCTGGTTTGGCGTCACGAGCGTCGCCATCTGGGCGAGTTCCATGAGCGCGCTGGGGTCCTCGTTGAGGGGGGCACCGGTCGACGAGCCGAGCACCGGGTCGAGCACGATCGGGACCTCGAGGGCCTCCAGCGCCCGGACCACCGCCCGGGTCACGGCGGCGTCGCCGAGCATGCCGATCTTGACGCCGTGGACCGGCATGTCCTCCAGCACGGCGCGGATCTGGGCGCTCACTCCCCCCGGGCCGACCGGCTGCACCCACCGGACTCGCCGGGTGTTCTGGGCGGTCAGGGCAGTGACCACCGCCATTCCATAGACGCCATGGGCCTGGAAGGTCTTGAGGTCCGCACCGATCCCGGCGCCGCCGCTTGGGTCCGATCCGGCGATCGAGAGCACGCAGCGTACGTTATTGTTCCTCTCTGGTGCTCCTGCTCTTGGCCACATCGTGCCTCCCGGAGCTCCCTGTTGCGGAGCAAGGTGCCGGTGTGTGCACCTACTACCTCGACGTCGACCTCGATGGCTTCGGAGATCCGGAGACCGCCTGGGACGAGGCCTGCGGGCTGGACGCCGTCACCCTCGGCGGCGACTGCAACGACCTCGACGAGGACATCAACCCAGACGCCTACGAGCTCTGCAACGGCCGGGACGACGACTGCGACGGGGGCGTCGATGTCGAGGCCGAGGACGCCGACCGCTGGTACCGAGACCGAGACCACGACGGCTGGGGCAACCCCGACGAGAGCGCCCGCTCCTGCACGCAGCCCGATGGCTGGGTCGCCGAGTCGGGGGACTGCGACGACGAGGACGTCAACGTGAACCCGGCCGGCATCGAGGTGTGCAACGAGCTCGACGACGACTGCAACGGCAGCGTCGACGACGATCCCGCCGACCCGCTGACCTTCTACGTGGACGGGGATCTCGACGGCTTCGGAGACCCGGCGACCTATGCTTATGCCTGCTCCGCCCCCACCGGCTACGTCGACAACGCAGAGGACTGCTTCGACGGCAACGCCGACGCCAGCCCGATCCAGACCGCGTTCTTCGTCGTCGACCGCGGCGACGGCGTCTTCGACTACGACTGCGACGGCGCCACGACCCCGCTGGTCCCGGACTTCGGGTCCTGCAACTGGTCGATGTCCGCCTGCTCGCTGAACACCGCGGGCTGGTGGGAGTGGTCGATCCCCGCTTGCGGCGAGCCCGGCGAGCTGCTCTACGACTGCACCGGCTCCTGGGACTGCGTGGAGCAGACGACGACCGAGACCCAGAGCTGCCGCTGAGTCCTTCGACGGCCCCGGGGCCGAGGCGATAGTCCCCTCCCCCGAGGAGATGGGTATGAACGTCGCAGAGGCCTGGACCGAGCTGACCGCGCGGACCTCCGAGATCACCGTCATCGAAGGCCTGATGGGTGTGGTCGAGTGGGATCAGCAGGTGATGATGCCGAGAGCCGGCGCCACCGCCAGGGGCCAGCAGATGGCCCTGTTGAGCGGCCTCCACCACCAGAAGGTCACCGACGAGCGCGTCGCCGAGCTCCTCGATGTGCTCTCAGCGGCCGACCTCGACGAAACCCGGGCCGCGAGCGTTCGCAACCTCAGGCGCGACCACGAGCGCGCGGCGAGGGTGCCCCCGGACCTCGTGAAGCGCGCCGCGATCGCCAGGGCGGCGGCCTTCCCGGCCTGGGCGCAGGCCAAGAACGACGACGACTGGGGGTCCTTCGAGCCCCACCTCGTCACCCTGCTCGATCTCGCGAAGCAGACCGTCGAGGCCGTGCGCGAGGACCAGGCGGACGCCTACGACGTGCTGCTCGCCCCCTTCGATCCGGGCTCTACGGTCGCGGTCCTCGATCCCATGTTCGAGAGGCTGTCCGCCGAGCTCCAGGAGTTCCTCTCGGCGATCGAGGGCATCGAGGGGCCGGCGCCGCTCCAGGGGACCTGGGACGTCGCCGCCCAGGACGGCATGCACAAGCACATCGCGGCGTCGCTGGGCTTCGACTTCGACCGCGGACGCCTGGACGACTCGGAGCACCCCTTCACCGTCGGCATCGCCCCAGGAGACGTGCGGATCACCACCCACATCTACCCGGACGGGCTGCTGCGGGGTCTCTCCGGCACCATCCACGAGCTCGGCCACGGGCTCTACGAGCAGGGCCTGCCCGCCGAGCTCCACGGGCTCCCCTGCGGCGGCGCGGCGAGCTTCGGCCTGCACGAGTCCCAGTCCCGATTCTGGGAGAACTTCATCGGCCGCAGCCGGGCTTTCTGCGGCTGGCTCTCGAGCCGTGTGACCGACCACCTCAACGACGACATCGACCCCGACGCGCTCTACGGCGCAGCCAACCGGGTGCAGCCCAGCCTCATCCGGATCTTCGCGGACGAGGCCACCTACAACCTCCACATCGTCGTGCGCTACCAGCTGGAGCGAGCGCTGTTCGCAGGTGACATCAACGTCTCCGAGCTCCCGGGCGCGTGGTCCGACACCTACGAAAAGGTCCTGGGTGTGCGGCCGAAGAACGACGCGGAGGGGGTGCTCCAGGACGTGCACTGGGCCGGCTCGATGTTCGCCTACTTCCCCAGCTACACCCTCGGCAACCTCTACGCCGCCAGCCTCGGCGCCCAGCTGCAGGAGGAACTCCCGGACCTCTGGGAGCGCGTCGCCGTCGGTGACTTCGCCCCGATCCTGGGCTGGCTCCGCGAGCACGTGCACGCCCGGGCCCACCTGGCCGATGCTCCGGACATCCTTCGGGCGAAGCTCGGCCAGCGCGACCACGTCGAGGACCTCGTCGCCTACCTCTGGGGTCGCCACGGCGCCATCTACGGGGTGTCCCGCTGAGATGAAGACCTGGGGTGCCGGAGAGAAGCTCGTCTCCGAGCGGGGCGTCCACGCTGTCGCCAGCGGTCCCGGCGCGGACATCGCCCGCGCCTCGGTCAGAGCGCAGATGGACTCCCTCTGCGAGCTCGCCGCCGCCTGCCGCCCGGATGACCCGGCGAGCCGTCTGGACCTGCTCGGTGGGATCGACAGGGTCTTCCAGGATGCCAGCTCGGATGCACACGCCGCGGGCTTCGTCGCCCACCTCACGGTCGTGGTCGTCGTCGGCGAGCGCTTCTACGTCGGCCACAGCGGGGACACCCGGCTGGATCGCTACCGCATGCCGACACGGGAGCGGCTGGTGAACGCCCTGCCCTACCACGAGCTCGGGCGCCTCCCGGTCGTGGACGCGGACCTCTTCGAGGTCGTCGTGCAGCCTGGCGACCTCTTCCTGCTCGGAACACCCGACGCCATCGAGCTGTCGCTGGAGCTGATGGGACGCCGGGCCCGCCAGCTGGCGGCGGGGCTGGTCGACCTGTTGGACGACAGGCCGCTGGAGGCCTGTGTCGTCCTCTACCTGACCGACGGAGCCAGCGCCGAGCGCATGCTCTCCGCCATCCTCTCGCGGCAGCCGCTCTTCGAGCACTTCGACCGCCCTGCCCTGCGCCGCCTGCGCCCATACCTGCGCGAGGTCTACCTCGGCCGGGACGAGCTCGTCTTCGAGGCTGGGGACGAGTCCCTGGAGCTCTTCCTCGTCGTCGCCGGCCAGCTCGACGTCCAGCGAGAGGGTCTCCCCCTCACCGCCCTCGGGTCAGGGGATCACTTCGGCGAGGTCGGCCTCGCCCTCGGTCAGCCGAGGACCGCCACGGTGCGGTCTTGTTCGGCCTGTCACCTGCTTGCCCTGGACCGCGACCGCCTCAACGCGCTGCTCACCGACCGCCCGGACCTCGCCGGGCTGTTCATGCAGGGCCTCGTCGAGTCCCTCGCGGAGCGTCTCGCCGACCTGACGACGCGGCTGGTCGAGGCTTCGCGCTGAGCGCAATCCCCGAGCGGCACTAGTCGCAGCCCGTCTCGGCCCGGGTGCTCTCGCAGACGCCGTCGCAGTACTGCTCGATCACGCCGGTGGTGAGGAAGTCGTGGAGCTGCTGCTGGGCGGCGGCCTCTCGACGGGGACACTCGTGGGTGTCGTCCTCGTTCTCGGGCGGGGTGTTGTCCGCGGGCGCGTCGGGCACGTCCGTGTAGTGCCACTCGACGAGGGCGCTGCCCTCGAAGGGAGCCTCCTGCTCGTCCACGCCCCAGACCTGGCGGGTCTCCGGCGCGACCGTGCTCTGACCGTAGGCCCGAGCCAGGATGTGAGCTCCCAGCGGCGTGACCTGGGCGTCGCCGATGGCCACCTGCTGGAGGATCTGCTTGGGGGGGTTGCCGCCGATGGGCTCCTGGTTCATCTGCCAGGCCCAGCCAGCAGCCTCCGCCGGGTCCCACAGGGTCTGCATCGCCGCGATCAAGAAGGCGATGTCGCGGTGATCGTCGAACTTGGCCTGGAAGACCAGGAAGAAGGGCGTGAAGTCCGCGCTGCGTGACAGGAGGATGGCGTAGGGGGAGCCGCCGACGCCGAGCACAGCTCGCTCGATCTGGTCGCTCATGCCGACGTAGCCGCCGCCCAGGATCGCGCCCTGGGAGTTGCCGTAGTAGCCGACGGACTCGGTGTCCACGAGGGGCACCTCGCCGACGAAGAGCTCCTCGTCCTCTGCCAGCGGACCCCGGATCAGCCTGAGCGCGAGGTCCTTCTCCACGAAGCCCTGGAGGCTGCGCTCGGGGAGCAGGGCGAAGTCGGAGACGTCGAAGACCAGCATCTCGGTGACGGCGTTCCGGTCGTCCTCGGCCATTCCGACCCAGTCGCTGGCGATGACGATCCAGCCGTACTCGTCAGCCATTTGCGAGAGGTAGCCCGTGCGGGCCTCGCTCTTGTCGCCGAGCAGCCCGTGGCCGTACTGCAGGATCATGCCGGGGGCCGGCTCCTCCAGCAGGGAGCAGGGGATGCGCACCATGACCTCTGCGGTGGTGTCGCCGTTGTAGTAGGGCATGCCGTCGGCGTCGCGGGTCAGGAAGGTGCCGGGCTCGCCGGTCTCCGTGTACATCGGCACGGTGAAGTCGACATAGAGGGTCTTGCCGATGGTGGCACCCTCCGAGCAGTCCTCTTCGTCGATGCTCGTGATGGTGTAGTCGCCGGTGAAGCGCTCGGCCGCGTCGTCGCGCATCCAGATGGCCCTATCCAGGCTGTTCTCTGCGCTGACCGTCACGAAGTCCCAGGCCAGCTGCAGCTCGCCGCGGCTCATGCCGGCGTCCTCGAGCACCGGGAAGATGGCGCCGTCGAAGTAGGAGCGGCGACCCTCGACGTCCCAGGTGTCCGTCTCCGTGCCGTCGCGCAAAGAGGCGAAGGCGGAGGACACATCGACGCTCCCGCCGTCCCCCTTCTGCAGCCCACGGATGCCGACGACGTAGCGGGTGGCGTGCTTCAGCGGCGTGACGGGGCGGATGATCAGGAAGCGCTGGGCCTCGAACTCCGCCGTCATGTCGAGCTCGGCGAAGTAGGGGACGCGGTCCCCCGTCTCCGCATCGACGAGGAAGATCGTCGCGTCGTCCCCGAGCGAGGCCTCGATGTCGTCGTGGTGGACGAGGCCCTCGCTGGAGAGACCGTCGAAGAAGGTCAACAGCGGGGTCAGGGTGGAGAAGCCATCCTTCTCGTTCCAGAAGTCCGGGCGGATGGGGAGGTCGTCCCGGTTCACGGGCAGCGAGTTGTCGGAGAAGGCGATGCGCCAGCCGCTCACCGCCGAGCTGTCCTCGGCCATGTGGTAGGTCGAGGGGTAGGGCGTGTAGCACTTCGACTCGTCCGTCGGGTCGCAGCCGGAGTAGACCTCGACGAGGGGCTCGTCCTTGCCGTTGCAGGACAGCGCGAAGAAGACGGCGAGCATGGGATCTCCCTGGAAGCCCCTGTATTTATCTACTCGATGTCTACGGTGTCGACCTCTCCCGCCACGATGAGCCAGCCGCTGTCCTTCATCTCCACCTGGGCGTCGGAGATTAGCAGACCCTTGCCCTCGAGCTCGTCGAGATTCCCGAAGTCCTCGAGCGGGATCACCGGCAAGGGGACTCCCGGCATGAAGTCGGCCGCCGAGCCGATGAGCGTCGGCGTCATCAGGCGGAACAGGGACGCGACGTCCCCGGGATCGAGGCCCTCTGGCGTCGCCAGCATTCCGACGTCGACGGCGACGTAGGCAGGCCGATCGTCGAGCTGGACCCCGAGCGCTTCGCCGTCCTGGACGAGGTCACCTCCGGCGAGGACGTTGATCGAGGCCGTGACCTTCTCGCCGTCGCTGCGCGTGATGTCCATCACGAACTCCCCCAGCTGCAGCACCATGCCGTGCTCCTCGTCGCCAGGCCTGATGACCGGGGGGAGCTGGAAGTCGAGCACGAGGTTCTCGACCGGCCCGAGAGGAGCAGGGAGGGGCTCGCCGGCGAGCACGGCGATCTCCACGGCGCCGAACTCGAGGCGCAGGGCCCCCGTCGCCCAGAAGGCGAAGAGCACCTGGTCGACGAGGTCGTCATCGATGGCAACGACGAAGGGCAGTGATCGGTCGATCGGCCAGGTGGGAGCTGCCTCGCTGGTGCGGGTCGAGCCGGCGGTGTCGGGGATCGAGCCGCCGGTGCCCTCGGCGACCCCGTCGAGGGTCAAGAGCAGGCCGTCCTCGCTGACGTCCAGCCCCGAAAGCGTCAAGGTCAGGCTGGCGCTGCCGGTGAGGTCGAGGTCCACGGCGTAGGCCTCGAGGTACTGCCCGATGACCCCGTCCGACATCTCGAGGACGGTGCTCTCGAGCTGCTCCTCGATGGTCTCCTGGGCCCAGCCCTCGATCCAGCTCTCGATGAAGCCCGGGACCCAGTCGATCTCGAGCTCGAAGCCGTGAAGCGTGGCCGCAGCCTCGACCACCTCGATGTCCACGCCGCCAGTGGGCTCGAGGCGGACGAGCACGATGACCTCTGTGCAGGTCCCGGTCCCCTGCGTGGAGAGCCAGGAGTAGCCACCCTTGCCGAAGACATCGAAGGCCAGCTCGACGTCGTCGAGGGTCGCCAACACCGGCAGCTCCCCGTCCTGGGGGTCGATGTCGATGTCGACGTCGTCGAAGGAGAAGCCCGCGACGACGACGTCGTAGCTGTCGTTCTCGATGGTCATGCCGACGATGCCGTCGGTGAGCGCCGGGTCCGAGATCACGAGCTGGAGGATCGCGGCCACGTCGTCGAGATCGGGCTTGTCGTCGTCGAGCAGCTCGGGACCGATCTTCATCCGCACCGCGTCTGGGATGACCGCCGCCGGCTCGTTGTCCCCGGCGTAGTGGAAGCTGAGGCCCTCGACCGCGCGCTCACCGCCGGAGTCCTCGACGCGCAGCCCGATGACGTTCACGCCCGGCGTGGGCTCGAACGCAAGGCTGAAGCGACCGTCGCTCTCGAAGGGGATCTCCTCGCCGTCGAGCAGCAGTCTCTCGATCGGCGCCGAGCCCTGGGTCAGCGTGCCGGAGAGCGTCACGGCCTGGCCACCCTCGATGAACGAGCCGCGCGCGGGGCTCTGGACCTCGATCATCGGGAGTCGCACGATCGGCTCTCGAGCACTCACCGGGTCGTCCCGGGTGCATGAGATCAACGTGAGGAGGGCGAACACCGGGGTTTCACTCCATTATTGGGGCCGCGATGTACCCCCTGGCAGCCTACCCCGCCACAGTGACATCGGCGGGAGCCTTGCGAGGCGCCCTCGATGCGGCCGTCGAGGGCCTTGTCGGGGACTGGGTCGGCTCGCTGATCATCTCCACGGGCATCGTGGTGCTCTTCGTCGTAGCCGAGACGTGGAAGCGGCTGGCGAAGGTGCCGACCGAGTGGACGCGCAAGCTCACGCACCTCGGCGCCGGCGCGATCGTCATGAGCTTCCCCTGGCTCATCGACTCGGCGATCTCGGCCCTGGCGCTGGCCCTGTCCTTCGGCCTCATCCTCGTCGCGGGCAAGAAGACCGGGCTGTTGTCTTCGGTGCACGACGTCGAGCGAAAGACCCAGGGCGCCTACCTCTACCCCCTGGCGGTCTTCGGCGTCTTCATGCTCGCAGACGGGGACGCCCTGTTGTTCTGCGTGCCGCTGGCGATCATGGCGGTGGCAGACACCGGCGCGGCCATCGTGGGCAAGCACGCCGGGGGCACCCGCTACAAGGTCCTCGACGGCGAGCGGAGCCTGGAAGGCAGCCTCTCCTTCTTCGGCATCGCCTTCGCCATCGCCATCGGCGGGCTCGCCCTGGCCGGTCGCCCCGGATGGCCGGCCTCCCTGCTCGTGGCGCTGGTGGTGGCCATCCTCACGACCTCGGTCGAGGCCGTCAGCGTGCGCGGCAGCGACAACGTGCTCATCCCCTACGCTGCCTGGATCGCCCTGGAGCGAACCCTGGACCTTGGGCTCGCCGGGCTGGAGCCCTGGCTCGTCGGCATGCTCTGCGTGGGCACGGTGCTCGCCGTGACGTGGCGCCAGGCTCAGCTGACGGTCGCCGGCGGCGTGACGCTCTTCCTCATCGGCAGCCTTGCCTACGCCACGGGCGGCTGGGCGTGGGCGGCCCCTTTCTACGCCGTCTACGCCTTGTTCCTCGTCGTGCGCCTGCCCCGCGCGGAGACCGATCTCGACGAGGTCTTCGCGACCTCTGCGGGAAGCCTGGTGCTGCTCTTGGCGTTCTCTCACACCGGACAAGAGAGCCTGCTGGTGCCCTTCCTCGTGACCGTCTCCGCCAACGCCGCGATCCTGATGGGCACCCTCGTCTGGCAGTGGTCGGCGGAGCGCGGTGGCGGGCGCATCTGGTCGGTGCTGCGCATCGTGGGCGTCGTCATCGGCGCGCTGGTGCCCGCGGTCGTATCCTGGGCGCTGGGCCTGGAGGGCCACCTCATCACGATCACGGCCGGCGGCATCGTCGGGGTCGTGCTCTTCCGGCTCGTCGAAGGGGCGGCCTTCAAGGGGCGACGGCTCCTCTGCTCGCTCAGCGTCGGGGTTTTGGCCTGGGCCGTGCTCGGTTAGCCCAGACCGATGCTCCTGCTCTGGATACTCGCGGCCTCCGCCCAGGACCCTGAAGTGGTCCAGGCCGAGTACCGGCGCCTGCACGAGGAGTCCAAGAAGCTCGCCCAGAAGCACCGTTGGGAGGGCGTCGAGCGCCTCTACGACGAGCTGCGTGAGCTGGGGGTCCCGCTCTCCTACGAGGACCACATGCTCGGGGCGCAGGCATCGCGGGTAGAGGGCGACATCGCGGAGATGCTGCTGCGCCTGGACGCCGCCGCCGCCATCGAGCCGGGCTCCGAGGCGGACAACCTGCGCCTCGAGGTCCGAGAGGACTGGCTCTACGTGGAGCTGACGACCGAGCCCCTGACCCCGACGCTGTTCGACTCGAAGGGCCTCTTCATCGCCGCCGACCAGCGCGCCACGATCGGCAACGCAAAGGCCCAGGTCGAGGCGACCGGCCAGTACGTCGGCTGGCTGCCACCAGGGCGCTACCGCTTCGCGGGCCAGCCCTTCGAGATCACACCAGAAGACGAGGGCACCTTCAGCCACACCCAGGACATGGGCTGGGGCGGAAAGAACCTCAGATGAAGAAGCCCTTCATCGGAGACGCAGGCAAGGCCTCGCTCCTCGCCGCCTTCCTCGGCTGGGTCGTCCTCGGCCAGATGCTGCAGCGGGTCGCGGCCGCGGCAGAGAAGGGAATCGAGCTCGAGGGGCTGCTGGTCGCCAGCTTCGTGATCGCCCTCACCCTGACCGGAGTCGGAGGCCTGGTGGCGCTGTTGGGGCTGCTCCGAAAGCTGCCAGACGCCTCGCGCGGGAGATCCATCTTCGCCCTGGTGATCAACGGGGTCGCCGCGCTGGCAGCCTGCGGCATGTGGCTCATCCTGACGATCAACGCACAGCCGCCGTCGGTGGCCGCGGTGCTCGGAGCGGGGGCTATGCTGCCCGGGTTGGTGCCGGCTGCGACAGAAGACGCCGTCCTCGACGCCGCAGCCGGGGAGCGCGTGACCAACTCGAAGGGACG
Source organism: Myxococcota bacterium (assembly GCA_036012755.1). Taxonomy (GTDB): domain Bacteria; phylum Myxococcota_A; class UBA796; order UBA796; family CAJQPC01; genus JAAESX01. The sequence continues at coordinate 13,118 of DASCPX010000205.1, forward strand.
CAGCCTCACCGTACGCTGGGAAGGCCCCATCGACGCCGCAATGCTGTCCGACCGAGGCACGATGCTCGAGGCGCTCTACGGCGACACCGTGAAGGGCGAGCCGGAGTCCCAGGATGTCGGCGGGCACGCCGGAGTGCGGGCCCGGCTCGTTCTCGAAGGCCACCGCGCGGCGCTCATCAGCTGGCGATGCCCCGTCACTCGCAGGGCCTTCACGATGCTGACCATGGCTCCGAACCAGCAGGAGGCCACGGCCTACCTCGATGACGCCGTCGGCCTCGTCGCCTGCCACGGCTACGGGCACGTCAGCTATCCAGAGGCCCGCTGGAGCCCCCCCGAGGGCTGGGAGGACCTGGGCGAGGAGCAGGGGATCCAGTGGTACCTCGGCCCGAACCAGACCCTGGGGATCGCGGCGATGTCCATGTCGAACCCGGTCGACTTCATCGAGGCGTGCCCGCTGGCGATCGGCGAGGGGCTCGAGTTCGAGCTCGAGACACTGGGGAACCAGATCACCGCTCCGGCCCAGCCTCTCGAGACGGGCTGCGGCGCGGTGGTGGGTGTACACACACCAGAAGGCACGCAGGAGACCGCCCGGGTCGAGCTGAGGCTCTGCGACAACATCGCCTTGCGTCTCTTCCACCACCTGGGCGAGGGCGCGGAACCCCACGAGCCGCAGGGCATCTCCTGCGTCGTCGTGGCAGAGGGATGATCGCGGCATGAGCGCGTGGAGCGAAGCCGGTGGCGACGAGGCACGCCTCGCTCTGTACGCGCAGCTCGGGCAGGTCGAGGGTCTGGCCATCGACGACGGCCGGATCCTGGCCTCGATCAACCCCTCTCACGCCCCGACCGGCGCCCTCGGCGATCTCGTAGGCGGCACCTCGCAGATCCAGGCCGGAGAGAGCTGGCTGCGAGAGCGCGGATGCCTCGCGGTGCAGGCCCCGCTGGAGCTCGCGACCTGGTTCCCCTACCGGGCCAACCTCGGCCCCCACGACGACGCCCCCTTCTGGGGAGAGCCCCAGGGCCCTCCCGAGCCCTGGCGAGAGGCCGGCTATCGGGAGGTCGCCCGCTACGCCTCGGCCCTGGCGGAGAACTCGGCGGCCACCGCTTATGGCCAGGCCAAGCGGCCTCGCGGCGTGCACATCCACCAGATGGGGGACTTCGAGGAGAGCCTGGAGAGCATCTGGCGCCTGGCCACGAGCAGCTTCGAAGAGGCCTACGCCTACTCTCCCCTGCCCCAGGAGGCGATGGCCGCCCTCTACCGACCGCTGAGGGACCACGTCGTCCCAGAGCTGGTGCTCTTCGCCGAGGTCGACCGCGAGCCCGCCGGCTTCGTCTTCGGCATCCCGGACCTCGCGGCGCCAGGCAGCGGCCGCTTCATCGTCAAGACCCTGGCGGTGGCCCCCGCCCATCGTCGCAGCGGCATGGGCGCATGGCTGGTCGGAGAGCTCCACCGCGCGGCCTCCAAGCTCGGCTTCACCCACGGCATCCACGCCCTGATGTGGGCCGGCTCTCGCTCTCGCAACATCTCGGCCCACGGCGGGCGGGTCTTCCGCGAGTACGCCCTGTACATGAAGGCCCTGTGAACGTCGCGCGACACCTCGTCGGGCTGGGGGCTCGGCAAGGGGACCGCGCAGCGCTCATCGAGCCCGGGGGGGACAGCCTCAGCTTCGCGGAGCTGGAGGCCCGGACCGCGGCGATCGCCGGGGGGCTTGGAGAGCTGGGGCTGGAGCCAGGGGACCGGGTGCTGCTCCTGGCGCCGATGGGCATCCCCCTCTACGAGGCGCTCATCGCGCTCTTGCGGGGGCTCTACACCATCGTCCTGTTGGACCCCTCGGCCCCCAGGTGCGCAGAGAACCTGGCCAGGGTCGGCCTCTCGGCGTTCATCGGCTCGGGCAAGGCCCAGCTGTTGCGCCTGAAGCACGCCGAGCTCCGTGGACTGAAGCGCTACGTGGCGACCTCGCTGTGCGTGCTCCCCCATCGCCGCCTCGGCAACCTCCGGGGGGATCCGCTGGGACCGCTCGATCCGCCGAGCGAGGACTTCCCGGCCCTGTTGACCTTCACGACAGGCTCGACCGGGCGCCCGAAGACCGTGGCCCGCTCCCACCGCTTCCTGGAAGCCCAGCGCTCGATCCTCACGGAGCACATGGGGCTCTCCGAGGGGGACATCGACCTGCCCACGCTGCCGGTCTTCCTGCTGAACTCCCTCGCCGCTGGAGCCACCTGTGTGCTGCCCGACGCCGACCTGCGGCGGGTCGACTCGGTGGAGCCGGCGCGGGTCATCCGACAGCTCCGGGAGCACCGCTGCACCTCGACCTCGGGCAGTCCCGCCTTCTACGCCCCGATCGCAGAGGCCCTCTGTCGTGCCGAGGAGACGCTGCCGGATCTGAACAAGCTCTTCACCGGGGGCGCCCGGGTGCCCTCGTCGCTCCTGGAGCAGCTGGTGAAGGTGGCGCCCAATGCTCGCATCGAGGTCGTCTATGGCTCCACGGAGGCCGAGCCCATCGCCTCGATCACGGCCGAAGAGGTCCTGGACGAGACCGCCGCCGCGGAGCGCGAAGGCCGAGGCTCCTGCGTCGGCAGGCCCGTGCCGCAGATCGACCTTCGAATCGCGAGGCCCGGCACGGTCGAGGCGCTCGAGACCGGAGCGATCGGCGAGGTCGTCGTCGCTGGCGAGCACGTGAACGAGGGCTACTTCGAGGACCCCTCGGCGGACGCGGAGAACAAGGTCACGGAGGGTGACCGCGTCTGGCACCGCACGGGAGACACGGGCTACCTCGATGAGCGAGGCCGCATCTGGCTCGCCGGCAGGGTCAAGGACATGGTCGGGGAGCTCCACCCCTTCATGGTCGAGGGCCGCGTGGACAGCCGTTGTTGGGTGCGACGCTCGGGTCTCGTCGAGCTCGACGGCGAGCCCGTGCTCGGGGTGGTGGTAGAGGACGCCCCGAAGGGCTGGCGAGAAGCCCTTTCCGAGGAGCTCGATCTGCGAGTCGAGGTGGTGGCCGCCATGCCGCTGGATCCGAGGCACAACGCCAAGATCGACCGGGCAGCCCTGTGCTCCATGCTGGCGGGAGCGATACAGGAGTCGGGATGATGTTCCTGCTCCTGGCCTGTACGAGCAACGCCGAGTTCAAGGCGGGCGACTACCAAGTCTACACGGTCGAGATGAGCGACGACTGCCTCGACGGCGCCCTCGAGGCGCTGTTCATGCCAGAAGGCCGCACCACGCCTCATGCCTTCGAGTTCCCCATCTACGTGCCCTCCCTCGATGAGCTGCCCGCCTCCTACGAGATCAGCCTCCGGGAGCCCTTTGTCGGCATGCCGATCACCGTCACGGCACAGGGGAGGTCTCTCCAGTTCGAGGGTGGCGTCATGGAGGAGGTGCTCGTCAACGAGAACCGCTACGGGGACTGCGTGTCGACGATGACCGTGGACGCCGCCATCGTGCCCACGTCGAAGTACTCCGGCATCGGCGACGCCACGATCGAGATCTCCGACTGGCGCGGCGACGAGGGCCGCTGCCCGGAGCCGGACGCCGACCCCTGCCTGGTGGCCCTGGAGCTGAAGCTCGAGCGCCTCTGAGCCCATGGCGAGCGCTCGTCGGGTTAGGGTTCGGCCGGTTGTCGGGAGCCTCAGCTGAGTCCCTGGTCCGCAGCGCTGTTGTTCGTTGGGCTGTCCGTCCTGATCATCGGCGGCAGCATCGCCGCCGCAGTGGTGCTCCGAACACGGTCCCGGTCGCCATCGCCCCTGCAGCGTGACACCTACGAGTGCGGCGAGGAGCCCGACGGCGCCGCCTGGGTCCGCTTCCACCCGCGCTACTACCTCGTGGCCCTGGTGTTCGTGCTCTTCGACGTCGAGGTGGCCTTCCTCCTGCCCTGGGCCCTGAACCTCCGCGAGCTGGGCGATCTGGCCCTCGTGGACATGGGCATCTTCCTCGGGGTGCTCTTGCTCGGCTGGATCTACGCCCTCAAGAAGGGGGCCCTGAAGTGGCAGTAGACGAGTCCAACAAGAGCTTCGAACACCCGCTCTACAGCGTGATCGAGCGCATCCCGGGCGGAGCGATCGGGCTGTCCACTCTCGACGCCCTGCTGACCTGGGGCATGAAGAACTCGCTCTGGACATTCCCGATGGCGACCAGCTGCTGCGGCATCGAGTTCATGGCCGCGGCGGCGAGTCGCTTCGACATGGACCGCATCGGCAGCATCGCCAGGGGCTCGCCCAGGCACTGCGACGTGATGGTCGTCGCGGGCACCATCACCGTGAAGATGGCCCCCCGGGTCAAGAAGCTCTGGGACCAGATGCCCGAGCCCAAGTGGTGCATCGCCATGGGCTCCTGCGCCATCTCCGGCGACTTCTACCGAGACATCTACAGCGTCGTTCCAGGGGTCGATGTCTTCCTGCCGGTGGACGTGTACGTCCCCGGATGCCCCCCGAACCCCGAGGCGCTCCTCCAGGGACTGCGCGCCCTGCAGGACAAGATCGAGAAACAGCGTCGCGGCGAGTGGGTCGAACCGGAGATCCGGCGGGACAGCCCCGGCATGAGGGTCCCGAGCATCCCGCGCATCGGCGTCCCCGAGCGCAGCCCCCACATCGACGCCGCGCAGGTGCGGCGGGTCCAGGTCCTGGACGTCGGCGGCGCCTCCTACCGTCCGGGGACCGAGGGCGAGGCCAGCGCCCTGCCCGAGGAGACCGTGGACCTCGCCGAGGAGACCGAAGACCTCGCCGAGGAGACCCTGTGATCCCAGCCGACACCGCTGAGTTCTTCGCGCGCGTGCTGGGACCGGAGGTGGCCTCGGAGCCAGAGCTGGGCCCGCTTGTCCCACCGGCGCTGCTGCTGGAGCTCGCCCGCGGGCTCGTTCAGCTGGAGTTCCGGTACCTCGTCTACTGCGCCGCGGCCCACTTCCCGGAGGAGGACGGACTCGAGACCTGCATGGTGACCTACCGGGTCCGCCGCTTCGGTCCAGAGGCCGCCAGCGTGGCCTTCCACCTCCGCGTCCCCTACGGCACGGCCACACCCAGCCTGGCGTCATTGTGGGCAGGCGCGGACTGGCAGGAGCGCGAGCAGTACGACCTCGTCGGAGCCCTGTTCACGGGCCACCCGGACCTCCGCCGCATCATGATGCCAGAGGACTGGGAGGGGCATCCGCTCCGCCGCGACTACGCCATCGACACCCCTCACTTCCCGTGGCGGTGAGCATGAGCACGATGTCCGTCGGTGGTCTCGAGCTCCCGGTCGAGCTCGTCGGGTCCAGCTGGCCGGACCCCCACCTCGACATCGACGACTACGACCCCGAGTCGGACCTGATGGCCCTGAACATGGGCCCCCAGCACCCCTCGACCCACGGGGTGTTGAGGGTGAAGCTGTACATCGACGGCGAGATCTGCGTGAAGTGCGTGCCCTACCTGGGCTACCTCCACCGCGGCGTCGAGAAGCTCTGCGAGAAGCTCACCTACGTGCAGATCCCCAGCGTGGTCGACAAGAACGACTACGTCTCGCCGATGATGAACGAGCTGGCCGTCTGCATGGCCTTCGAGAAGCTCCTCGGGCTCGAAGTACCCGAGCGAGCGCTCGTGATGCGGACTGTCATCGCGGAGCTCCAGCGGCTGGCCTCCCACCTCTTGTGGCTGGGGACCTGGGGCCTGGACATGGGGGGCGCGATCGGCGGCGGCGGCACGCTCTTCCTCCACACCTTCCGGGAGCGAGAGCTCTTCCTCGATGTCTTCGAGGACCTCACCGGTGGACGCTTCCACTACAACCACCACACCCCCGGCGGTCAGCGCCACGACATCCCCACCGGCTGGCCCGACAAGGTCAAGGCGCTGATGACCTTCCTCGAGGGCCGGCTCTGCGAGTACGAGGACCTCACCGACAACCGGGTCTTCTTCGCGCGCACGAAGGGGGTCGGTGTCGTCGACCCCGTGCTGGCCATGGAGCTGGGCATCAGCGGACCGGTTGCCCGGGCAAGCGGCATCGACTTCGACCTGCGTCGGGACGAGCCCTACGCGGCCTACGACCGGGTCGAGCTGAACGTGCCCGTGGAGACCGCCGGGGACTGCTACGCCCGCTACCTCGTGCGGCTGGCCGAGATGCGCGAGTCCATCCGCCTCGTCCGGTGCCTCATCGACGACATCCCAGAGGGCCCCATCTGTGGCTCCAAGATGGTGAAGCTGCCCGGCGCCCTCAAGCACAAGAAGAAGGTCTTCGAGTCTGCCTACACCGCCATCGAGTCCCCCCGCGGCGAGCTCGGCACCTTCGTCATCGGCCAGCCGAAGAAGGCCAGCCCGTGGCGCTGCAAGATCCGGGCGCCCAGCTTCCACCTGGTCTCTCTGCTGCCCTACGTCTGCGTCGGCCAGATGATCTCCGACATCGTCGTCGTGCTCGGGAGCCTCGACCCGATCCTCGGAGAGGTGGATCGATGAGCCTGGCGCTCACCCTGACGACCGGCCTGGTGTTGGGCACCGTCGTGATGGGCATCGCTGCCTATGCGATCTGGTGGGAGCGCAAGTTCGCCGCTCGCATGCAGAGCCGCCCCGGGCCCACAGAGGTCGGTCCCTTCGGCCTGCTCCAGCCCATCGCAGACGGCATCAAGCTGGTCCAGAAGGAGATCATCATCCCGCGGGCCGCCAGCGCGGTCCTCTTCGTGATCTCGCCGGCGCTGGCCGCCATCGGAACGCTCGCGCTGTTCGCGGTCATCCCCTGGTCCGAGTCGATCTCGGTGGCCGGAGAGCTGAACATCGGGCTGCTCTGGATCTTCGCCGTGGGCTCCCTGCTGGTCCTGCCACAGTGGATGGCCGGCTGGGCGAGCAACAACAAGTACGCCCTGCTCGGAGCGATGCGCGCGGCTGCCCAGAGCATCTCCTACGAGATCCCGCTGGTCTTGGCTGGCATGGTGCCGATCCTGCTCGCCGGCAGCTTCCAGATGGGCGACATCGTCGAGGCACAGGCGGGCTACCACTGGTTCGCCCTCTGGCCGCCGGGGCCCGGGGCGGTTGCCTTCGTGCTGTTCTACATCTGCAGCCTGGCCGAAGCCAACCGCATCCCCTTCGACATCCCAGAGGCCGAGTCAGAGCTCATCGGCGGCGTCACCACCGAGCACACCGGCATGATCGGCGTGGTCCTGCAGCTCGCCGAGTACCTCCACACCCTGGTCACGGCCGCGGTCTGCGCGACCATCTTCTTCGGCGGCTGGGAGGGGCCCTTCGCCCCCGGGCTGCACTGGATGGCCATCAAGACCCTGGTGCTGTTCGCGGGCATGTTCTGGATCCGCTGGTCCTTCATGCGCTACCGCAGCGACCAGCTGCTGAAGATCTGCTGGCACTACCTCGTGCCGGTATCGCTGGCGCTCTTGGCCGTGACCGCCCTCTGGGTCCGCCTGGCGGAGGTTCCATGAGCGAGCCTCGCCTGTTCCCCCTGTGGGACGCCCTGGTCGCGACGATCCGGACCATCGGGCGGCCGATGACCACGGAGCCCTTGCCCTGGAAGGGTGAGCGCCGGAGAGCCGACCGCTTCCGGGCCACCTTCGCGCTAGTCCACAACGAGCTCGGGGAAGAGGCCTGCATCGGCTGCAAGATGTGCCAGAAGATCTGCCCCTCCGATGTCATCACGGTCGTGCCGGCGGGCCGCCTGGAGAGCCCGGTCACCGGCAAGAAGCGGGGCTACTGCGAGGACTTCACGCTGGACCTGAGCGCCTGCCTGGTCTGCGAGCTCTGCGTCCAGGTCTGCCCAGAGGACTCCATCCTGATGCTGCGGGAGCTGCAGCCGGTGGGGTACTGCCGCGAGGACCTCGTCCTGAGCATGGAGCGGCTCTACGACAACGAGAAGCCGGACCGGCTCGCGTGGCACTCGGGCTCGGTCTTCGCCGAGATGCAGGACCCGAAGCGTGGCCTGCCGGAGACCGACTCGTGATCGTCTTCGCCATCGTCGCGCTGATCCTGCTCGGCTCGGCCGTCGCCGTGATCCGCTCGACCGACCTGATCAACACGGCCCTGTTCCTCGGGGTGGTGCTGCTGGCTACCGCCGGGGCCTACGTGGCGCTCGAAGCAGACTTCGTCGCCGCCGTGCAGCTGATGCTCTACACCGCCGGCGTCATCACCCTGATGCTCTTCGCCGTCATGCTCACAGAGCGCCTCTCGGGCAGTCGCATCCGGATCGAGTCACGCGGTTGGGCCAGAGGGCTGCTCGTCGGTGTCGGCTTCTTCGCGGTGGTCGCCTACGCCATCCTCCAGACCGAGGTCCCGACCGGGACTGCGCTGACCGCGCCAGACTCCAAGCTCCTCGGCGAGCTCTTCCTCACCCGCCACGTCGCGGCCTTCGAGGCCCTCTCGGCGCTCTTGCTGGCCGCGATGATCGGCGCCATCGTGCTCGCGCGGAAGAGGGACGCATGACGGTCCCCCTCCAGGCCTGGCTCCTGCTCGCGGCCGCCCTCTTCGGGGTCGGCCTGGTGGGCCTGCTCACGCGCAAGAACGCCGTGGCGATGCTGATCTCGGTCGAGCTGATGGCCAACGCGGTGAACCTGAACCTCGTCGCCCTCGGCTTCTTCAGGGGGGACCACACCGGCCAGGTGCTCGCCCTGTTCGGGATCGCCCTGACCGTGGCAGAGGTCATCGTCGGCCTGGCCATCGTCATCCTGCTGCACCGGGTCGCGCGGACCATCGACGTCGACCAGACCACGGAGCTCTCCGGATGAGCGCGCCGGTCCTGGTCATCCTCTTCGGCCCCGTCGCAGTCTTCCTGCTGCTCGCGGTGGCCAGGCCCTTGCGCGAGCGCGGAGGCCTGGCCGGGCTCCTGGTCGTGGCGGTCACCGCCAGCACCCTGTGGGCAGCGGGGGACCTGTTGTCAGAGGTCTACGTCAGCGGCGAGACCCAGGAATACACCCTGCGCTGGATGTCCGTCGCCGGGCTGGACTTCGCCCAGATCGGCTACCGGGTGGACGGGGTGAGCGCCGGCATGGCGGTGGTGGTGAGCACCGTCGCGCTCTGCGTCCAGGTCTACTCCCTGGGCTACCTCCGCGGCGAGGCGCCAGCCAGCATCGGGCGCTACTTCAGCTGGCAGGCGCTCTTCGTCTTCGCGATGCAGTCCCTGGTGCTCGCGCCAAACCTGCTCCAGCTCTTCATGGGATGGGAGCTCGTCGGCCTCTGCAGCTACCTGCTCATCGGCTACTACTGGCGGAAGAAGGAGGCCGGCAAGGCCAGCCTCAAGGCCTTCTGGGTCAACAAGTTCGGCGACTCCTTCCTGCTGTTGGGCCTCGTGGTCCTCGTCACCGCGACCGGCGGCTTCGGGTGGGACCTGCCGGCTGGCCTGGACCCGATGGTCGCCACCGCCATCGGGCTGTTGATCTTCGTCGGCGCCATGGCCAAGGCGGCCCAGGTGCCCCTGCACGTCTGGCTCCCCGACGCGATGGCCGGCCCCACACCGGTCTCGGCGCTGCTCCACGCCGCCACGATGGTGGCCGCCGGTGTCTACATCGTGGTCCGGGGCTGGCCGCTGTTCGAGGCCTCCGAGACGACGCTGACCGTGATGGTGTGGGTGGGCTCGATCACTGCGCTGTCAGCTGGTTTCTTTGCCCTGCTGCAGGACGACGTGAAGAAGCTCCTGGCGTTCTCGACCTGCTCGCAGCTCGGCTACATGATGGCCGCCCTCGGCGCCGGCTCGATGAGCGCCGGGTACTTCCACCTGACCACCCACGCCTTCTTCAAGGCGCTCTTGTTCCTGGCCGCGGGCGCGCTGATCCACGCGGTCCACAGCAACAACATGTCCAGGATGGGCGGGCTCGCGAAGTCCATGCCCGTGACCTTCGTCCTGTTCACCATCGGCGCCCTGGCGCTGGCTGGCTTCCCGGGGGTGTCGGGCTTCTTCAGCAAGGACATGGTGCTGGAGGCACTCCACAACGGCACCCACACGGACCCGACGCTCTGGGGCCCGCTGGTGCTCCTGCTGATCGGCGTCGCGGTGACCGCGCTCTACATGACGCGCGCGGTGCTGCTCATCTTCTTCGGCGAGGCAGCGACCAAGGGCCACCGCCCCGAGCTCTCGATGCTCCTGCCGATGCTCGTGTTGGCCGTGCCATCGGTGGTGATCGGCCTGTGGGTCGGGGACTTCCGGAGCATGGTCGGAGAGCCCGGGGACTCGGCCGCGGAGATGGTCTCCCACTTCGTCGGCCTCCCGGCGGTGGCCACGGCGATGGCCTTTGGGGGCTTCGCCCTCGGCATCATCGAGCATCGACGCGGCAGCCTCCCCGCTCCGGCGGGTCTCGCGGACTGGCTCAGGGGACGCCCGCTGGACAGCTTCTACGAGTGGGTCTGGAACAAGGCGGTGCTCGTCGGCGCCCGCGGGGTGGCCTGGCTGGACCGCTACGTCATCGACGCCACCATGAACCTCGTCGGATGGTCGGCGCTACAGAGCGGTGACCGAGCCCGCCGGGTCCATACCGGCGGCGCCGCGGACTACATCTGGGCGATCGGAATGGGCGTGCTGGTGCTCGCGGCCTTCGCCGTCCTGGGTGTGGGCTGATGGGCCTGCTCTCACTGATCATCCTCGCGCCGCTGGCGGCGGCCGTGCTCTTGCTGCTGATCCCCCAGGACAACCGAGGCGCCGTCCGCCTGGTCAGCCTCGCCGGGGCCTCGACCAGCCTGGTCGGGAGCCTGGTCGCGGCCTTCCGCTATGACCTCGCCCTCGGCGGTGTGCAGCTGCGCGAGCAGATCGACATCGTGCCCTCGATGGGCATCGCCTGGAAGCTCGGCGCCGACGGCTGGGGCATCGCGCTGCTCTTGCTCACGGCGATCATCATCTTCGCAGGGGTCTTCGCCTCCTGGACCATGAAGACACGCGAGAAGCAGTTCTACGCGCTGCTGTTGCTGCTGGTCACAGGTGTCTTCGGGGTCTTCGTCAGCCTCGATCTCTTCGTCTTCTTCCTGTTCTACGAGATCGCCGTGTTGCCGATGTACCTGCTCATCGGCATCTGGGGCAGCAGCAAGGAGGTTCCGTCTTCAGGGCCCCTCGCTTTCGTCTGGAGGCGCCTGGACATCGGCGGGCGCGAGTACGCCGCGATGAAGCTCACCCTGATGCTGCTGTTGGGCTCGGCGCTCATCCTCGCCGCCTTCCTCGGCATGGTCAGCGAAGCCGGCGGCGACAGCTGGGACCTGGAGGTCATCCAGGAGCACGGCTTCTCCAGCGACCTGCAGAAGTGGGCCTTCCCGGCGCTGTGGGTGGGCTTCGGCAGCCTCGCGGGGCTCTTCCCCTTCCACACCTGGTCACCGGACGGCCACGCCTCGGCCCCGACCGCAGTGTCGATGCTGCACGCCGGCGTGCTCATGAAGCTGGGCGCCTTCGGCCTGATCAGGGTGGGCATGGTCTGCCTGCCAGAGGGCACCGAGATGTGGGTCTGGGCGGTCGGAACCATCGCCGTGATCAACGTGGTCTGGGGAGCGCTCAGCGCCGCGGGCCAGACGGACCTGAAGTACGTCGTCGCCTACAGCTCGGTCAGCCACATGGGCATCGTGCTGCTCGGCGCTGCCACCCTGACCACCGCAGGGTGGAACGGCGCCGTCTTCCAGATGGTCGCCCACGGGGTGATGACCGGACTGTTCTTCGCCCTGGTCGGCCTGATCTACGAGCGGGCCCACCACCGCGAGATCTTCGAGATGGGAGGCTTCGCCTCGAAGATGCCCGCCGTCGCCGTCTTCTTCACCCTGGCCGGGCTCTCCAGCCTCGGCCTGCCGGCCCTGGCGGGCTTCGCCGCGGAGCTCCTGGTCTTCGTCGGCGCCTGGCAGTCCGCCTCACCGTGGTGGGCCATCCCGGCGATCCTCGGCGCCTTCATCACCGCGCTCTACGTGCTGCGGGCGGTGCGGGCCATCTTCTGGGGCGAGGGGCCACCTCCCGGGACCGACGACCTGCGTGACGCGGAGGGCACCGAGCTGGTGGCGCTGGTGTTGCTCGGGGGCTGCCTCGTGCTCTTCGGCGTCGCACCGGACCTCCTCGTGCAGTACATCGACGTCGCCACCTCCGAGTGGCTGCCCAAGGTGCTCGGGGGGACGCCGTGACCTACGCGATCGGTCCCCTCTGGCTGGAGCTGGGCGTGCTGTCGGTGGCCGGCCTGGTCTTCGTCGCCGACCTCCTGATGGGCAAGAAGCGGGGCCTCGGGACGCTCTCCGCGGTGGGGCTCGCCGCCCTCTTGATGGCATCGTTCTTCGTCGAGGTCGAGGGCGCGGCGCTCTTCGACACCTACATGGCTGACGCCTCGGGCCTGTTCTTCAAGCGGGTGCTGCTCTTGGCTGGCGCGCTGGCATCTGTCGGGACCATCGACCACGTCGACCGCTGCTACCCGAAGCGCCAGGGCGAGCACTACCTGATGGTGCTGTTGTCCCTGTCCGGGATGATGCTCCTGACGGGGGCCCAGGACCTGCTCTTGTGGGTCGTCGGCTTCGAGCTGTCGGGGATCCCACTGGCGGTCCTCGCGGCGATGTCGAAGGACCGACGCTCTGCCGAGGCATCGCTCAAGCTGTTGTTGTCCGGAGCGGCCAGCTCGGCGGTGACGCTCTACGGCATCAGCTTCCTATGGGGGCTCTCGGGGGACACGGCCTTTGCGGGACTCGCCGGTGTCGAGGCCTCGCCGCTGCTGTCTCTGGGAGTCGTCCTGATCCTCGGAGGCATCTCCTTCAAGGTCGGCTTGGTGCCCTTCCACCTCTGGATCCCAGACACCTACGAGGGAGCCCCGGCGCCAGCGGTGGCCTTCATGTCCGTGGCGCCGAAGATCGCCGTGGTCGCCAGCCTCGCACGCTTGCTGGGCACGGGCCTGTCGCCACACGCCGAGCTCTGGATCACGCCCCTGGTGGCGCTGGCCGTGGTCACCCTCGTCGTGGGCAACCTCACGGCGCTCACCCAGAGAGATGCCAGGCGCATGCTGGCTCTCTCCGGCGTCGGTCACATGGGCCTGATGTTCCTGGCGCTGGTGGTCGGGGGACCAGAGGCCATCGGCGCCCTGATGTTCTACGCGCTGGCCTACGTGGTCACGAACATGGGCGCCTTCTTCGTCGTGGGGCTCGTGGCGGACGACCGTGGCGGCAAGCTGGTCGACTTCAACGGCCTCGTCAAGCGCTCGCCGGCGCTGTCGACCGCGATGCTCGTCTTCCTCTTCAGCCTTGGCGGCATCCCTTTTTTGGTCGGCTTCTGGGCCAAGCTCTTCGTCTTCTGGTCGGCCTGGATCGGGGGCTACGAGCTCATCGTCGTGCTCGGTGTGCTCATCGCCGTGTTGGCGCTGTTCTACTACCTGCGCCTCGCCCGGGCGATCTTCATGGAGAAGACGGACAACCCCGACGCGGTGCCCGTGGGCTGGCCATCGCTGATCGCCGTGGCCCTGTGCGCCTTGTTCACGGTGGGACTCGGCATCGTCCCCGGCCCCTTCATCGAGGCCGCAATCGACGCCGCCGGCACGCTCCTGAACTGAGCTCTCAGCGCGGGACGGCCAGCCAGACCGGTCCCTCGTCGCCCCAGATGCGCAAGGCGTACGGGGGGGCGGGCTCCTCGATCGGGATCACCATCACGCCCACCTCGCCTGCCTCCAGCGTGCGGTAGCGATCGTCGTCCTCGTCGATGGGCAGCAGCACACCGGCCGAGCTCACCGTGCCCGAGCCGTCGACGACCTCGATGCGGGGAGAGCCGGTGCCGACCCCGACCTGGACCTCGATGCCGCACTTCGACCAGAGACCGTAGCGGCGGTATCCGAGCCAGCGCGGGCACTCCATCGGGTGGGCGACAAACCGGGAGTCGTCCACCTGCACCTGGTCGGGCCAGGTGCCGTGGGCCTCGGTCATCGCGCCGCCGATGCTCTGTCGGAAGAGCTCCTGGGCGGAGTCCACACGTTCGACGCACTCGCGCACGCGGGGCTCGCCCCAGCCCACCACGCTCGCAGCCGAGCGCAAGGGCGGACGCGGATCGTCCGTGGTGGCGCTGCCGAAATCGCTCGCGGAGAGGTCCACCTCGCGCTGCTCGAACAGCGGCTGGAGCTCATCGGCGCGATCGAGCTGGCTCAGGAGCTCGGCCTCGACGAGCTCGTCGGGCACAGCCAGGCACTGACCCTCCGAGCTCTCTGACAACAGGGCCAGTGGCAGCTCGCCCGCGTAGCCGGCGTGCATCGTGTCGAAGGTGACCTTGCGGAACACGCCGCGGTCCTGGAGCGAGACACCGATGCCCTCTGTGTCGCGGAGCGAGACCGCCGGGGCGCCGAAGTGGACGCTGGTGCTGTCGTCCGGACCGTGACTGAGCACCCCCTGGTCCCCGATGGTCATCCAGACGTCCATGTCCGGGCGGGTCGTGTCGTGTCCCCGGAGATCGGCGAGGATCCTCTGGCGATCACCGCGGTGGGTGGTGGTCGCCTCGCAGACGAGCAAGGCGCCATCGAGCTCGCCGGAGAAGGGCTCGCCGAGATGGAGGAGGCGCCCCGGTGGCGGTGGCGCGTAGCCCTCGTGGTCGGCCCAGGCGGGCTTCAGCCAGGCGCTGCCGGCAGGAGTGTGGGGTTCGGGCACCGCTGTGACGGGCGCCCCGGACAGACAGGAGATGGTAGCGAGCATGGACTGGAACGTGTTCTCGCCATGTGGACTGAAGATGAACCGGGGGGCAAAACGTAAGCGTTGGGGACCCTGAGTCGATCTCTGGTCACGGAGAATGCGATGGAAGCCCTGAGAGACACCTTCGGCCTCGGCATCGGCAAGATGCGTCTACACCTGGTGAGCCGTGAAGCCCCCGTCGGGGAGCTCGTACGCGGCCGCATCGAGCTCGACCTCGATCGCGTCGTCGAGGCCGACCGCCTCACCGTCGCCGTCATCGCCATGCAGCGGGTCGTCGGCGTGGACTTCGTGCGTCGAGGCGCGCCCCTGAGCACCCGCAAGCTGCCCGTCGTCAAGCGGGAGATCGAGCTCGAAGCCGACGCCATCTACCGCAGCGGCGGCTACGACTTCGCCATCGAGGTGCCAGTGGTGAACTGGGGCAAGCCGATGGGGCTGCCAGAGGGCCTCGCGGAGGTGGTCGGCATCGTCTCGGCCATCACGACTCCTGTCCGTTTCCCGCTGGAGTGGTTCGTCGAGGGGCGCCTCCATCGGACCTGGAAGATCGATCTGAAGGAGCGCGTCGGGATCACCGTGGAAGGCGCCGACTGAGGGGATAAGATGCCGCATGGCAACCACCAACACCCAGACCCTCCAACAGCGCAGGCAGGCACAACGCGCTGAGGTCAGCAGCGCGCCTTCGTCGCGTCTCCAGCAGCTCGAGATCAGCAACCTGGAGCGCCAGATGCAGGCGAACTCCTTGATGCGCCTCGGCTCCAGCGGGCCTGGGGTGGCGGAGCTGCAACAGATCCTGAAGGTGGAGGTCACGGGTCAGTTCGACCAGATGACGCACGAGGCGGTGATGGACTTCCAGGACCGCTACGACCTCGACATCGACGGCGTCGTCGTCGGCGAGACCTGGCAGACCCTCTACGGCCTGCAGTGCGCCGGCGAGCAGTACGCAATCCTCTTCGAGCTCGCCACCAACGGAGCCTCCGCCACGACCGCGAAGCAGGACGGCCTGCGCCAGGGCGGACCGATGGCCAGCAACGCGATGGCCGAGGCCGACTGGGAGCGCGTCTCCCAGTACCAGCAGCTCTTCGAGGCGGCTGCGGCAGAGTACGACCTCCCGGCTGCCCTGCTCATGGCCATCGCCTCGCGGGAGACCCGGGGCGGCACGGCGCTGAACGAGGACGGCTACAGCCAGTACGACGGCCAGGGCTTCGGCATGATGCAGGTGGACAAGAACCACCACACACCCCAGGGCGGCGCCTTCAGCCTCGACCACATCCGCCAGGCCGCGGAGATCCTCAGGGGCACGCTCGACCGCGTCGGCGACAAGTTCCCGGACTGGTCCGACGGCCAGAAGCTCCAGGGCGCCATCGCCGGGTACAACAAGGGCTCCGGGCGCGTGCGCAGCTGGGGAGGCGTCGACCGCAACACCACGGGCGGCGACTACTCCTCTGATGTGTGGGCTCGCGCCCGCCACTTCGCCGTGAAGATGGGTCAGCAGCTCCGCGCCGGCGAGTAGGACGGGGTTAGAGGCGCCTCTTGGAGGCTCTCGCATGAAGGTCGGCATCTGCGGCTACCCCGGCAGCGGCAAGTCCACCGTGTTCCAGGCGCTGGCACCCGGCGCCGGCAGCGCGAAGGGTGGCATCGCCTACGGCAACATCAAGGTCCCCGACGAGCGCGTCGATCAGCTCGCCGAGATCTTCGATCCCAAGCGCAAGGTCTACGCCGAGATCACCTTCATGGACGTCGGCGGAGCCGGTGGGCGCTACGACGCGGGCGCTTTCCCACCGGACGTCGTCCAGCACATGCGCAACGCGGACGTGCTCGTACACGTCGTGCGCAACTTCGAGAGCCCGATGGTCGCCGACGACGCCAACGTCGAGCGCGACGAGGGCCGCTTCAACGACGAGCTCGTCCTGCTGGATCTGGGCATCCTCGAGCGACGGCAGGAGCGCTTCCGCAAGGAGAACAAGAAGGGTCGCGAGCGCGAGGTCAACGACCGCTGCGTGGACTTCCTCGAGGACGGGCGACCCCTGCGGGACCTCCAGATGGAGCCTGACCACATCGCCACCCTCACGGGCATCCAGCTGCTGTCCCTCAAGCCGCTCATCACGGTCTACAACCACGGCGAGGGCGAGTGGGAGTCGGTCGCCAGCGTGCTGAAGGACTTCCAGGAGCGCGGCGCCGACGCCGTCAGCATGGGCATGAGCGCCGAGCTCGAGGCGGAGCTCGCCGAGCTCGAGGGCGAGGACCTCGTCGAGATGCTGGAGGGCCTTGGGCTGGAGCGCCCCGCGCGGGTCGCCTTCGTCCAGGCGGCCTACACGCTCTTGGACTACATCTCCTTTTTGACCTCCGGAAAGGACGAGTGCCGGGCCTGGCCCATCAAAAAGGGCACGGTCGCCAGGAAGGCCGCAGGCACCGTCCACTCGGACATCGAGCGCGGCTTCATCCGCGCAGAGGTCTACGAGCTCGCCGACCTGTTGGAGCATGGCTCGGAGGCAGCCCTGAAGTCGGTCGGCAAGATCCGGTTGGAGGGCAAGGACTACGTGATGAAGGACGGGGACGTCGCGAACTACCGGTTCAATGTGTAAGCAGGATCTACGGTCCGCCTTGGTCCTGCCTTTTCGGTGACACCCTGATGCCCTGTGCGGGCCATTTCCAGCCCATTCTGGCCCCCGACCCGCACAACCCGCACAACTCTCGGGCGCGCACAACGGTGACGCTTCACTATGCGAATAGGATCGCGAAGGCGCCACCCCGACCCCTCCCATTGCGCCTCAGTGGAGTGGCGCCTTACGAAGGGGGGCGAAAAGTGGCCTAATGCCCTCTACTCGCGGGGTGAGCAGGATACCGGGATTCGGCGGAACACGGGTTCGACGGCACCGAGGCTCAGGTCCCGCTCAGAAGATCGTCTCACCGGCGCGGAACAGGAGGAGCGCCTCGGCCTCTTTGTACCGTTGGTTCATGGCCTCGGTCTCCTGGTAGGTCATAAACAGGCGGTCCAGGGGGATCCGGGCCCGGAACAGCACCCCGTCCACGCTGTCGCTGGCGAAGAAGGCCTCGGCGAGCTCCCGCTTGAAGGTGGAGGCGACGAAGGTCCGGTTGGTGGCAGGGAGCAGGGGGCCTCTCACCCCCATTCCCCGAAACACGGTGACCTGTTCGTGTCCGGCTCTCCGAAAGACCTCCTGGACGAAGGCCATCCGCGCGATCACGTGTTCGGCGCGGCGCTCGCGGCTCCACCGGCCGGCGAACAGCTCCGGATCGCGGATCACCTTGCCTTCGAAGGGGCACAATCCCAGCTCGGCAATGACGATGCGGTGGCCTTTGACCGGTCCGACGGGCCAGGGGTTACTGACGAATTGGGTGGCGAACGGCTGCTCCAGGTCCATCAGGTCTCGCTCGCCCAGATACGCCGCCAGATCTCGTTGAAGCGCCGGGGGGCCGGTCCAGGCGTCCAGGTCCAACGCCTCGTGGTCGGCAAAGAACTCGGAGTGGTTGGAGAGCCAGTCGGCGGCCTCTTCGCGGGCGGACGAGAGACGTGCTGTGGTCTGCTGCGCCATCTCCGGGTCGACGTCGATGGTGAGCGGTCGGTCGAAGCGTTCGATGGCGTCGTTGATGGCGTTGACCTGTTCAGTAGGGGCGGTGGGGGCGTCACGGTTGATCTGGAAACGCGTCATCATCTCCACAGGGATCGTCCACACGGCTCCCTTGTCCTCGAAGCCGGTGACCTCGACGGTGCAGATGCCTCGCTGCGGCTGCACCGACAGCACCCGGATGGGCGTGCGGCGGTGATCCAGCATCCGGCCGGCGTTTCCGACCACCAGCAGGGCGGGCGCTCCCGGGAGGAAGTCGCTGTCGGGGGCCATGTCGGGATCGTGTTGGTACATCGTACGAGACCGCACCCGTCAGTTCAGAAACTGTCTACCACACGATGGGACCGGGCGGACGGCCGTTGACGGCACTGCCCAGATTGAGGCTGAGATCAGCCGGACGCAGCGACAGTTGACCGAAACGGAGGTTGCCCTCGCGGGCATCGGAGAGCCGATAGAGAGCACCGTCGTTGCCTGCGACAAGGCCAAGAAGATCGGGGGTGAGTGAGGTGCGCGTCGTGCGACGGGATGGGCGTTGGCCCCACACCCACACAACTCGACCCGCACACCGTTTGAAAGTGACTGGAATAACTGGATAT
>DASCPX010000206.1:0-1600 GCA_036012755.1 Myxococcota bacterium
CGCATCGAAGTCCGGTGAACCGGAGCAGTCGTTGTCGAGGCCGTCGCAGATCTCGGGATTCGTGGGGAAATTCCAGGGCGCGCCGTCGTCGCAGTCGCCCTGGCACGGCGTCCAGCCGTCGGCGTCCAGATCCTGGTCATGCGCGATCGGTTAACGGGCTGAGTGCCTCTGCCAGGCCCATGGGAAGCTGAACCCCCACCCCGCGAGAACTCTCGGAGAGAGCCGTCTCCGGTCTGGATCCATGGCCAGCTGCGCGAGTCGAGACCAGGTCGTTGGATCCCGGCTACGTCCGCCGTTCAGCCACCGTCCCAGCAGCATGTCACCGACCCGCGAGCGCCAGACCTTGGTCCACATCAGCGGGTTCATCCATCGCCCTGGTGGGAGTTGCTTCTCGGCCTCCCGCTTCGCCTGCATGGCCACCGTGCAACGCAGCAGGGCGGCGCGGATCAGGGTCTTGACGATGTGCGGTTTGCGGCTGGTGATCCGGTCGAGGCCCATCCCGGATTTCGCGGCGACATAGAAGCGTTCAACCGTCCACCGGAGGCGGTACGAAGCGGCGACCTGCTCGGCTGTGAAGCGGTGCGGCGGCACGTTGGTGACGTAGATCTGGTAGCGCCTCTCGACCTTGTTCCAGACCGCGACGACGCGGAAGAGGTGGTCGAAACGCCGGCCCTTCGCCTTGCCGTACGGGCGCACGCGAACCGAGAAGCGACACATCACGTCGATCCGGTGGCCCTTGCGCTCCTTCATCAGGTCCCAGACCTTCTTGCCGATGGCCTTGTTCCGAGAGCCGCGGTGGCGGGGGTTCACCTCGACGATCACGGCGTGGAAGCTCTTCTTGAGCCGCGTGACGAAGAAGCCGCCGACCCGGTGGATGCGCCACCACAGCGCCGCGGCGGAGTAGCCCCGGTCCAGCAGGAACAGGACGTCTTTCGCCCAGTGGCCGACACCGAAGACACGACACTCGGGCCGGGTCTCGGCGGTGATCTTGTAGCGGAGCAGCTCGCCGGTCAGGGCCCGGATGAGGGTGTGGACCTTGATGGCCGCTGCGGAGCCGGTTCCCTTCCACATCGAAGCGAGACTCTTGTCGACCTGCACGACGGTGGCGTCGCCAGCGATGACGTCCTTGAAGCCGGCAAGGAAGCCGAGCAGAGGCGGCGGTGTGCTCCAGGCGCGCTTGACCACCGAGTCGAGCATCCAGCGGACGAGGCGCCCGAAGTTCGGGGAGAGCCGGCCCCAGAAGCTGGAGCGGGCGAGGAGGAGGCCCGTGCGTCGCTCCAACTCGCGGCGCATGCCAGCGATGGGCTGCTCGCCCTGCCCCGACGGCGTGAGCACGACGACGAGGACGAGGCTGAGGATGTCGACGAGGCGCTTGCGCTGCACGGCCCCGACGAGGCGGGCGGTCTTTCGGATCAGCTCGGGCGGAAAGAGGCCGAGCAGGAACGCTTCGGGGGACGTAGTCTCGGAAGTGGCCATGGGGTCTCCGTGAGGGGGTTGTTGTCAGCAACCGCACCGTCTCACGGCCCATGGCCTTTGTTGTTCTGCTCGTGTCAGCTTTTCGTGAAAAATCAGGCGGTTACGCCGCTAATCCGAACGCGCA
>DASCPX010000207.1:0-5485 GCA_036012755.1 Myxococcota bacterium
CTCCACACCCGCAGGCTCCCGGCTTCGGAACGAAATCTCACGCCACCGTGAATCCCATCCAGCTGAAGGCCATGGGGAGGCTGGCGGTCGATGGCACAGCTGCTCCGCCCCTCGTAGAGTGTCGAGGGCCCACAGGAAAGCCGAACGCGGCAAAGAACCCGACAGTGGAACAAAGACTCGTCATCGATGAAATCGATCAGTGCCTCACACGGGGCCCCCGTCTCGAGTTGAGTTCCCGTCTGACTGAGCACCTCGCCGGCCAGAGCCTTGGGGGCTTTCGATCGGAGAGCCTGCTGCTCACGGCAAGCCTCCAGGCCGGCGCGTCCGCCGGCGTACAGGCTGTTGCCGTTCTCGCCCAGGCCGGAAACGCTCACCGCGATGAGGGCGGCGACCATCAGACCGAACGCGATCCCAGGCACGGGCGACGGGCGGGCCAGCAGCCAGGCCCCGGACACGAGGCCGGCCGTCAGGAAGGTTCCCAGCGCCACGAGTCCGGCCAGACCTGCCGGAAAGCCCCACAGAAGGACCAAGCCCCCGACGACGCCGGCGCTGATGGTCGTGGTGGCCACCATCATGACTGTTCGCGTCTTCGTCACGGCTCTTCTCGGCATTTGTCGGGAAGCGCAACTGCTGCGTAACCCGTTGGATTCCTGCGAACATCAGGCACCCGGTAGCCCCGCCTGTCGCGCCACCACACCAGCAGGGCCCGCATGTCGACGAGGGGGCCGACAACCATGGGAAATACGCCCGGAGGGGCGACGAGATCGAGGTCGATGTTGGCGATCGCCCGGCGCCCCGGCGATCGCAGAAGGGCAACGTGATCTCCCTCGACCTGCCACAACAGGGACGGGACACCGGTGGGGAGAAGCCGTCGACGGGGCCTCAACGAGCGCGAGCACCCTACCGAGGCGAGTGGGCGCCATTCAGATTCGACCTGCACGCCCCCCTCAGGGGACCACACCACCTGTCGGGCCTCCGCTGTCGAGCCCCGCCGCTGCAGGAGGTCCAGTTGTGGGGAGGCGCTTCGATGCCACCGCCATCCCTCGGCGAAGAACTGCCAACCGGAAAAGGTTTCAACGACGCGGTACGTTTGATCGCGGACCGCGGCGGAGTACCAGGCTGCCCCCTGGGGCACCTCGCCGGCGTAGGTGAGCGAGACGAAGTAGCGCCCGCTGCGATGGCGCACCTCCCACTCCGGTGGCCAGGCCTCTGCCCGGGATGCCATGAGGGCAACCGCCGCACCAACAGTCCGACTGTCAATGCGGACGACGCGGAGTTTCATCGCCGGAACATAGGCGAGGGTATAGGAAGATCAAGCACCCAACTAGATCTACCCGCACGCGCACGGCTTTCCAACCCGAGTCTCCCCACCGCGTCGTCGTCGGGGGCCAGGATGCGGACGGAGGGCGGAGTTCCGACGGTGTAGATGGTGGCATCGGTGCAGGTGGCACCCACCTCGTCGGTGACGGTCATCGTCAGTGTGTGCGTCCCCACCGTCAAGTCCGACCACGGCAGCGAGACCGTACCGTCCGACGTGGGCCGCAGCGTGTCGAGCACACCGTCGAGGTTGCTCTCGAAGGTCACGTCGAGCAGGTCCGAGGGCACGTCGACATCTGTCGCTGACCCGCTCATCACGAGGAGCGCACCCTCCTCGCCGCCCGTGAGGTCCTCGGGAGACACCAGCGCACACTCCGGCGCACTGTTCGGCGGTCCGACGTTGATGTTGAGGGTATCGAAGCCGACCTTGTCGGTGGTGTCGGTCACCGTCAGGCGGAGCTCGTGCTCGCCCTGGGGCAGGAGCGCCGTTCCGGACACGGCACCGTCCGACGACGGACTCGTGTTCACGCCCGACAGGTCCGCCTCGGGCACAGTACTCGTCCACGCCACCATCAACGCATCGGCGCCGTCGCCGGAGTCACAGGTCCAGAGCACGAGGGCTCCGCGAGCGGCTCGGCAACGGCTTCGCGGCCTGTCCATCGCCGGCCTCGAAGGCCTGGGTGGAGCTCTCGGACGACTGGGCGCTGGCGCTCTGGAGAGACGCCGCGGCCGCCGGGCGCCCGCCCGCGCGCCAGAGGGCCAGCTGGAGCTTCCCCTGCAGGCCTACGCCACGGTTCGCGCCGGGCTCGGCAACACGGGAAGACGGGCCTTCGCCGAGGCCGTGCTCCAGGCGCTCCCGACACCACCAGGACGGTCCGGACCCGTGGCGCCAGGCGGCGTCGGCGCTCCGCGGGCGGCTATGGCACTTCGTCGACACCGGTGGAGCGACGCCGGACCTCATCGGCGCGATCGCAGCGGGCCTGCTCCGAGAGCACTCGCCGGAGCTTGGTGGAGGCCGCCACCGCGTCGAGAACATCGGACCGTGGCTGCTCGACCGGGGCCCTGGCACGCTGCGTGGTCCAGGCCATGCCGCGAGACGACGAGCTCGCCCTCGAGACCGCGAAGGCCGTGCACCGCATGGCCGGGGCCCTCGGGGTTGAGGAGGGCCGGGCACTGATCACGCTGCTGCACGACAACGGCATGAAGGAGCGTGACATCCGGCCTTGGAAGGTCCTGTTCGACCACTGGCACGAACTGAAGCGCTGAGGGCGCCAACCCCGCAACTTCGACGCAATGATGCACCATAAGAGCGTGCCCTGGGGAGCGGGGCCACGGATCGGCCTCTATCCCGGGAGCAGCTTGACCCTCGACACGAAGGAGACCAGCGAGCGACGATCACCGTGGGGGGCCCTGAGCACGCGCGTCGCCGTCGTGGCCGTGGCGCTGCTGGCATTCCTCGCGCTGATGGCGACCTGGGGCACCAACCGCAACGCCAGGACCCAGAACGCCAACACCTGGGTCGAAGTGGCCGACGAGGCACGCGTGCAGTCCTGGAGGTTGCTCTACCTCGTCGAAGCTGCCGAGCAGGGGGACGACTCGGCGCCACAGGAGATCCGGGTGGTGCTGGCAGACATGGAGGAGCGGCTCGATCGCCTCTGCCTCGACGACGCCCAGCTGGCACCTCCTCCGGCAGAGCTCCTCGGTCGCATGGAAGAGGTCAGGGAGGCCTGGCACGCCGAGGTCGAGCCGGCGGCCCTCGATCAGGCAAGCGCGCTGGCCCCCACGGTGAGGGCCATCAACGCAGAGCTCGACTCCATCGTCGGCGAGCACCGGAGACAGGAACAGGCCAGAGCCGACCGCTTCCGCAACATCTCCATCCTCATCACCTTGCTGATGGCGGGAGCCGGAGGGGGGCTGCTCCTGCTCATGGGGCGCTTCAGGCACAAGGAGCGCGCCGCGAGCCAGCTCCAAGACGAGGTCGAGCGAAACCGAGCCCTCCTCGCGGCGAACCCGGACCTGATGTTCCTCCTCGATGACAAAGGGACCTACCTGGACGTCAGGTCGCAGGACGAGGGCGCCCTGCTCGTGCCTCCGACCGAGCTCCTCGGCAAGCGCATGGACGAGGTCCTCCCGCCGGTTCTGGCTCGAGCGTGCATGGCCGCGATCGGCGAGGTGCTCCGAACCGAAAGGACCGTTCCCCTGGAGTACGCCCTGCCGATCGGCGAGGAGGTCCGCAGCTTCGAAGCGAGGCTCGCCGGGTGCGGGAGCCGCCAGGTCCTCATGCTCGTGCGTGAGACGACAGAGCTCCGGGCTGCCTCGGAGCAGGCACGTTCGGCGGAGCTGGTGATGGACAACGCCGGGGAGTCCATCTTCTGGGTCGATCGCGAAGCCCGCCTGGTCTACGCCAACGACACCGCCTGCCGGATGCTCGGGTACACCCACGAGGAGCTCCTCGAGCTCCGAATCCAGGACATCGACGCGGAGGCCGATCCGGACAGGTGGACCGCCTTCTGGGACCTGGTCCGGACGGAGGGGCCGCAGGTCGTAGAGACCGTGCAGCAAACAAAGGACGGCACCAGGATCCCCGTCGAGATCTCCGTGATGTTCGCCGTACTGGGTGGGCGGGAGCTGCTGTGCGCCTTCTGCCGCGACATCAGGGATCGGAAGCTCGCGCAGGCCGAGCTGGTCCAGGGTCGCAAGATGGAGGCCATCGGTCGGCTCGCAGGCGGTGTCGCCCACGACTTCAACAACATCCTCACGGTCATCCTCGGCTACGCGGGCTTCGTCGGAGACGAGCTCCCCGAGGGTGGACAGGTGCGCGAGGACCTTCGCACCGTCGTCGACGCGGCGAAGCGGGCGGAGCGGCTCGTGTCCCAGCTCCTGGCCTTTTCACGACGCCGGCCGGTGGAGCCGAAGATCCTGGACATCGACGAACTCGTCGAGGAGACGGCGCGGATGCTGAGCAGGGTCCTGGGCGAGCACATCGTGCTGGACACCGAGCTGGGCCTCGGTGGTTGGACGACGTCGATGGATCCCACAGCCTTCGACCAGGTGCTGATGAACCTGGCGGTGAACGCGCGGGATGCGATGCCGAGAGGGGGTTCCCTCACCCTGACGACCCGGCGGGTCCGAGCCGATCACGTCGGCGCCAACCCGGCGCGGCCCGGACTGGTCCCCGGCGAGTACGCCGTGTTGTCGGTGTCCGACACCGGCACGGGCATGGACGAGCTGCAGCAGAGTCGGTGCTTCGAACCGTTCTTCTCCACCAAGCCCGAGGGAGAGGGGACGGGTCTCGGTCTCGCGACCTGCATGGGGCTGGTGAAGCAAGCCGAGGGCTTCATCTACGTCGAGAGCACCCCTGGCGCGGGCACGACCTTCAGCGTGTACCTGCGCAGGGCCGATGGTGGCACGCGGTTCGAAGGGCCGGAGACCGTCGAGAGTCCCACGGGGCGCGGCCAGGGGACCGTGCTCGTGGTCGAGGACCTTCGCGGAATCCGAGAGATGGCCAGGCGAACGCTGAGGGCGCAGGGCTACCGCGTGCTGACAGCCCGCGATGGCAAGGAGGCGTTGGAGGTGGCCGCATCGACCGACCTCGACCTGGTCATCACCGACGTCGTGATGCCCCACATGGGGGGAGTGGAACTCGTGGAGCGCCTGGAAGAGCGCTTCCCCCACCTGAAGATCGTGTTCATGTCCGGGTTCTCGGACCACCCGTCGACGCACCTCACGGAGGGGAGCTGCAAGAGGTTCCTGACCAAGCCCTTCGAGCCGTCCGGGCTCCTGGCGGTGGTCAGCGAGACTCTCGATGAGGGTGACGAGCGGCACGCCTAGCACCACTTCGAGCTTCACCCGGGTCGCAACGTGCGATGAGTCGAGTCAATCAGTGAATCGGGTCGCAGACAGCAGCCAGGCCGAGGCGGCGCCGCACCCTGTACCACTGCAGGGTCAGCACCCGCGACGGCTGGCCTCCGGCCTCCTGCGCCCGAAGCTGTAGGCAAACAAGAACGCCCGGCCTCGCGGCCGGGCGTGATGGTCGGGGCGAGAGGATTCGAACCTCCGGCCTCCTGCTCCCGAAGCAGGCGCGCTACCAGGCTGCGCCACGCCCCGACGACGCCGGCATGTAGCCACGCGGCATCGCCGCGTCAAACCCACGCCGCAGCCAAGATCG
>DASCPX010000208.1:0-3036 GCA_036012755.1 Myxococcota bacterium
CGACCCCGGCCACCGGATCGTCCAGCTCGGGGTGCTCTTTCGGATCGAGGCCCTTCCCAGCTCGTGGGTTGTCCGGGACGCCGTCTCGTGCGGCCACGACGGTGCCGCTTCCAGGCGCGACGACGTTCCGGCCCCATCCGTGGAAGTTCTCGTTGTCGAGCCCGTCCGAGGTGCGCACCGCAGCGAGCGTGGTGGCATCGACTCCGGCGAGATCGAGGGCGAACCACTGGGAGCCCTCGCCCCGGTGGTGCTCTACCGCGAGGTGGCCCGCCTCGACCCTCGCCGGCTCGTCGAGCGGCAGGCGGAGTGCAGTCTTCTGCTCGTACCTCTCCACCGGGAGGTGGAAGGTGAGGCTTGCCGGCTCCTGTCCGCCCCAGCGGACCTTGTAGACGACTCCGTCGGCCTGCAGGTCTCCGGGGAGGAGCAGGTGGTGCGAGGCACTCCAGAGCTCGGGGTTCTGCTCCGCGATCAGCGGGTGCTCCCGCGCCTTCAGGCTCTCTGGCCCCAGCTGCCTCGTCTCCAGGGTCTGCTTGCCGCTGCACAGGCTCCACTCGGCCTGCACGATTCCACCCTGCGTGCCGTGGTCACCTACGAACAGGATCCAGAAGCCCAGGCTGTCGAGTGGCCCTGCTGGTGCGTCCGCGCCGGGATAGGGCTGGACGCTCTCCCGGTAGAGCCGCCCCGGGATCATGAGCCCGATCACATCAGGAACCGGTCCTTCGGAGGCCGCAGGGAGGAGCTTCAGCTGATTCCGGGTCAGCTGCTCGGCGGGGTACTCGACTGCCGGAGTCTCACTGCAGGGGCCCGAGGGGCTGGCCGCGGACTCTTCCTGCCCAGAGGCGGGGCTCGGGGGCTCCCCGGCCACGGCGTTGCTGTGGCCGGTGCTGGCTGCGAGGCTGAGGACGAGAGCGAACAGCTGGAGGCCTGGGCGTCGGTCAGCTCGTCCCTGGAGGGATTGACTCGTCAAGAGGTGTCCCACAGTGCCTCCCCCTGCTCGGCTGCTGGCTGAATCGCGGGGATGAGTGCCGGCTCTCTCCGGGACTCGGTCTCTGACGACTGTACCCCGGCGCCGGGCTCCCCCGTGCGGCGCTCCCCAAGGCGGGTGTGATCGCCAGCCGTTGGTAGCTCTCGCCGCTGGGCCGTTTTCTCGGGCTACCGGCTCGGCGGCGTTCCAACCTCCAGCGTGAGGCCCCGGCCAAGCGTCCGCCACCGCTGCGGGGGACTCTCCGAGGCGCACCTCACCACCGCCTCCAGGGCCAGGGGACCGCGGTTCTGACTGTCCTCAGGCGGCCTCGCCGCCGCGTGCTTCACCGAAAGTCGCTGCACGTCTCCTCCATGCTCGTCGGCGGTCATCCCAGTATTCGTGCCACCAGCCATTCGCCTTGAGGACCCGCAGCGCGAGGATGTCGTCGACCCGGGCCGGGTGCCACCAGGCGCCGCTGATCTTCAGCCGGGCCTGGACGACGTGGCCTTGGGCGCTCTCTACCTCACTGCTGGCGGTGCTCCACCCCTGCGCGCGGTACTCCGCGTAGGCGACGGCGTCGCTGTTCCGCTCGAAGTACCCAGCTTCGAGACGGAGCCGCTCGTTCCGCGACTCGGGGTCCGGGTCGGATGCCTCCCAGGCGCGGGTCAGCTCTTGCACCACCTCGGCGACGTTGCCGACCTCCATCTTCTGCAGCGCATCTTCGGCCCATGGCTGCACGGTGACGCCGTCAGCGAGCGCGCCTTCGGTCTCGAGCGCCTCGCCGGCCGCCGTGAGGTGCTCCTTGCAGTGCGGGCGGTCCAGGATAAAGCGGAAGTCCCCGATGTCGAAGACCTCCTCCATCCGAGGCCGGATGTGCTTGGCGCCGTCAGCGAGCCCGCGTACCTGCGTCTGCTCGGTCCAGCCCTTCAAGCAGGCGAGCCCCAGCAGGTCGTCGAAGGAGGCTGCGAGGTCGCCGGTCGGTCGAACCGTGTACAGGCGGTCGACCTCCCCCGGCTTCTGGGCCAGCCCGACCTTGGCCTCCTCCCAGCGGCACATCTTGCGCCGCTTCGGCAACCCCCGGACCGGCGTCAGCTTCGGCTCCTCGCCATCAGGCGGCTCGATCGGCTCCAGCGTGGCCACGGGGATCATGCCCGCGTCCCACTCGACCTCCAGCTCGGTGGCCCCCTCACCGCGCAGTCCCCACGGCAGCGCCGCAAGCTCCCGTGCCGCCCCGAGCTTGTCGTCGATGAACTCCCGCGCGTGGGCGCCGTGCTCATGCAGCATCCGCAGGGCTGCGGTCCGGTCCATCTCCACCCCCGGGTGATGTCGCTGCAGCTTCGCGACGGCCTTGCCACAAGACTCGTCCGAGGCGAGGTCGACGGCCGCCTCCTGTACGTCCAGCGACCACGTTTCGCGGTCCGTCCCCAGCATCGAGTGCAGCGGGCGCTCGGCGCCATGGCAGATGCGGCAGTAGACGTAGGGGTCCTTGACGAAGACCACCCCCAGCAAGGTCTTCCGCGGCCACGTCGTCGTCCGATGAATCGATGGGGGCAGGTCGCAGGAGCAGGGCCGCCGAGCAGCCCTCGCCTGGACCGAGCGGACATCGACGAAGGTCTGGATCAGGTCGCGACCCAGCTCGCGGACGAAGTCCAGAACCCGCTCCTCGGCGGTCAGCAACTCCGGGACCGCCAGACCTTCGGAGTCCTCGACGAGGAAGCTCCGGTAGCGCGCCGTCAGGCTCGCGGCGATAGAATCGAACTCGGGCGGGAGCATGGCTTTCCTTCAGTGTCGCAACCGAAGTTTGCCGTGCGACCGCCCGTCTATCGATCCTCAGCCGTCGATCAAGACCAACGGGTCTGCATCACACCCGTAGTCTGTTCGTCTCGGAGGATGCCCATGCCCAAGGCCGTTCTGATCACGCAGTGCCTGCAGACGGACTTCGTCGGGCTCGTAGAAGCCCACGATCCCCTGCCCAACCAGCTGCACGTCGGGCGCCAGGAGGCGGTGCGACTGTTGGGGAGAGATCCCGAGCACGGTCCGCTGGCGCAGCTGATGGGCTGGGCTCGGAGTCA
>DASCPX010000209.1:0-1114 GCA_036012755.1 Myxococcota bacterium
GGCATGGGCACAGGCTTCGCCGCCTTCGCCATCAGCGTGCCGCTCACCCTGTTCATCATCGCGATCTCCTGGATGGCGGCGAGACCCCTGCTAGGCGGCGCCTTGCTCGTAGGCGCCATCGGGCTCGCCGTGGGCTTCAAGATGCTCGCCAAGCGGAGCGGCGGCTCGTTAGAAGATCGGGCTAGGAGCGTGTAGGACATTGGGCTTCGTCGCCTCCGGCGGCTCGCCCTCGTCCTACATCGCTCCATCGCGGTGCTCATGCCGTCCGGGAGCTCCGAGTCTCGGCGAGCAGGTCTTGTGTTCTCCGGGAGCTTGGGCGAACAGCTTCCAAGGATTGTGGCAGGCCGCCACGAGCTTCCACTCGCTGCGCACGGCCTGAAGCGTCCGGAACGAGAGCCCGTTGAAGGTCTGGCGCACCCGGATCTGGCCGAAGACCGGCTCGACCACGGCTTTTCGCCTCGCGTACACCTCCCGTCCCCGTTTCGTGTCGAGTCGCCACCGCATCCGGTCCCCGGGGGACAGATCGTCCGGTGGTTCGCCGGTCCGCATCGGGGGGCTCGACTCGCTGCGGCGGACCCGTTTCACCGAGACGTAGGTCTCTACGCCGGCTTCTTCGGCTTGCCCCACCTGCTCCGGATTCCAGTACCCGGTGTCCGCAGTCGTCGCCTCGGGCAGCCGCCCGCACGCCTGTTCGACCTCCCGCAGCATCGGCATCAGGAGAGCGTTGTCCACCGACGCATTCGTCACGTCGGCTCCCACGATGACCTGACGGTGGCCGTCTACGGCGGCCTGGCAGTTGTAGCCTTGGATGAAGCCATGGCGGCCGACCATGATGCTGCTCTCGGGGTCGGTGAAGTTGCGCTGCGACGAGGGCTTGGGGGTTCCGTCCGTCGTCACCGCCATCGTTCTGCGCGGCAGGCCCCCGGAAGCGGGTTCCGGCCCCTCGCCTGCGTCGTCGTCGTCGTCGTCGTCGCCTCCGCCGCAGTCTCCTGCGAGGGCGTCGGCCTTGGCGTCGGCGCGCTCGGCCATCGTCCGTTGCGCCTTGCGGACCTTGGCCTGCGGATGGCTGTCGGCGGTCCGGCGGTGGTTGTCGGCCTGTGCCCGAAGATCCCGG
>DASCPX010000210.1:0-3448 GCA_036012755.1 Myxococcota bacterium
CGCACACCCCGATGAGCTCGCTCCAGTTCCGCAGCCAGCCCAGCGAGCGCTGCAAGAAGACGCTCCCCAGCACGGGCCTCACGGTGCCTCAACTCGCTCGTCAGGACGGTTTCGAGGTGATGTCGGGCCGGACTGCTCGGAGGCTGCGGCAGCATCTTCGGCCTCACCGCCGTCGGCCTGGCCCTGGGCGGGGTCTACACCGTCTACCCGGTCACCGTCGGGAGCGTCGGGTTCACCATGCTCGCCGTCGCCGCGCCCTTCGCAGCGGGCTCCGGCGCCAAGGCTCGCGACGGCCTCGACGCACTCGGCCTGCCCTCACCAGGAAACGGCCTGCGTGTCGCCGGATGGTCCTTCTACGGCGGCGGCATGGGCATCGCCCTGATCGCGATCGCCGCCGGGGCCGCCACCGAGGAGCCCGCCCTCGGAGCCGTCGGCTTCGTCGGTCTCGCCGGGGCCTTCACCGGCATCACGCTGCTCCAGCTGGACGCCAACATCGCCCGCTCGCAGCTCGACAGAGGCCTCCATGCTCGAGGCCCGGAGCTCCACGTCGGCCCCGTGGCCTGGCAGGACGGCGGCGGGATGCAGCTGTCCGTGGTTCGCTGACGCTCGTCAGCGGTCGGCGAGGAACTCCAGCAGAGCCTCCTGCTCCGACTCGACCCGCGCGGCGCCGCACTGACGCCGCGGATCACCGACCAGCCCCTCCTCCGTGAGATCGGCGAGCACCAGCGCGAGCTCGTAGAGGGTGCCGTCGCCGAGCGCCTCGTCCACCTCTGCGCCGAGGACGTCCCAGATCTCACTGCAGCCCGGGTCGGCCAGGCAGACCTGGCCCAGGTTGCCCGCCGGCTCCGACCACTCCGCGTCCTCCTCGTCCAACTCCACGAGGAAGGCGTCGTCGGTGTCCCAGGGCGACATGACCATCGGCCGGCCCGGCTCGAAGTAGACCCGGTAGTTGTTGGGCATGCTCGTGTAGCCGTCGCCGTTGTTCGTCCAGTCCTCGACCTGCATGAGCGTGACGATCTCCTCCCAGTCCACCCTGGCCTCGAAGGACTCGCCGATGCGCCCCGTCTCCTGCGCCCGCAGCACCCCCGCCGAGATCTGGCCGATGTCCGCGAAGCCCACGTCCTCGCCCTCCTCGAGATCGAACCAGTGGTCTCGCCCCAGGCCGAAGTCGACGCGGGTCGGCCAGAAGCCGGAGAACACGTACTTGCCGTCGTAGAAGTTCCCGCTCCCATCCGCGAAGTTCCGACGGAGCCAGCGGTCGTCCTGGGTCTCGACCACCAGCATCAGGCCGTAGTCCGCCCCGTTGACGAAGAGCTGGGCCCACCCGGTGCGCGAGGAGAACACCCCGGCGAGCTCGTAGGCGGCGTAGGCGACGGCCTCGCCGATCGCGAGGCAGCCCTCCGCGCTGTTGTTCAGCGACAGCGACTCCAGGCCATGGAAGCGCTCGCCGCTGTAGTGGTTCAGGTCGAGCTCGAGCTTGGGCTTGTCGTCGATCGAGGCGAAGGAGCCCAGGCCTCCCCGCAGTCGCACGCCCACGTCTCCGAGCTCCTCGCCGTCGATGGTGGCCTGGCCGCGCACCTTCTGCCGCGGGTAGGAGAAGCGACGCTCCGCCCTCAGGATCTCCAGCGCGTCGCCGTCGAGCTCGACGTCGATGCGGTTGATGCGTGAGGTGGAGAACAGCCAGTCGTCACCGTCGTGCTCGATGGGCTCGTCGAAGATCTCCGGCCCGGTGCCATAGACCGTCTCGTCGCAGGCCAACAACAGCAAGAGGCTCATCGGTCGAGCTCCGATCGCGCGCCCCAGGTCCAGCTGCGCTCCAGGCCGACCCGCAGGTAGCGGGCCACGGCAGCATGGTCCGGGTCGCTGCCGAAGCTCACGCCCGCCGCACCTCGAAGGTAGTTGCCGACAGTCGTGAAGTGGGTGAAGCGCCGCGGCCTCTCCATGCCGACGCGAGCAGCAAAGGCGAAGGTGCCCCCGAACCCGTAGTCGAGCTCCTCATCGGCCACGAAGCTGTCCCGGCCCAGCTCGGTGTAGAGCCCGGCGGACAAGGCCAGGCCGTGGTGATCGGTGATCGGAACCAGCCAGCTGCCGTAGACCGTCAGGGGCAACCTCGGCCACCGCGTTCCCGACCCGGTGAAGTAGAGGTGCGTCCAGTCCAGCTGCAGCTCCAGCCGGTCCGGGGCCAGCGGGGATGTGTGGGGCAGCTGCCGCCTGGCCTCGACCACGAGCAGGTCGAGCCGCGGCGCCTTGCCGTCGGGGATCTCGCTGGGCGGAAGGAAGCGAAAGCCTCCACCGAGCTCGATGCCAACAGACCAGAGACCCGCAATCAGGAAGCCGGACAGCACCCAGGCAGTCTACCCGGCCACACCAGCTACTCCGAGACCCGCTCCGTCAGGTCGCGGAGCCGCTCTGCGACGTCGCGGAGCAGCACCCTCAGCAGGCCCGCGGCGACCTCTGGCCGCCGCTCGGAGAGCTCGCGGAGGTGTCGTCGATGCAGGCTCACGAGCCAACAGTCCGTCAGCGCCGTCACGGTGGCGGTCCGGCGTCCGGCGAGGTGGAGGGCCAACTCGCCGAAGTGCTGACCGGGACCGAGCTTCGTGAGCGACACGCCGCGGCGGGTGACCTCCAGCTCACCCGAGAGCACCAGGTAGAGGCGCTCACCGGCGTCCCCCTCGGAGAAGACCGCCTTGCCCCCGCTGACGTGGCGCTCGAGCAGGTAGGGACGCAGCCGCGCGAGACCGCCGGGATCGAGCTTGCCGAAGAGGCGAGTCCGCCCGACCTGCTCGAGGATGTCGCTCGTAGTCCCACCTTCGCCGGCACGCAGCACGAGCACGGCCTGCTCGCCCTTGCCGCCCAGACCACCGGCGAGGATGCGCGCGAGCTCTCTCGGCTCGACCTCGGCGCGGAGCTCTCCGGACAGAGCGGTCGAGCTGAGGACCAGCGTCTCCCGGGGCGAGAGGGACTGCAGGAGCAGCTCGGGCTGACTCCGGGGCAGGACCCCGAGGGGGACCGAGCGGATGTCCTGCGCCTCTCCCTTCGAACACATCAGCACGCAGTTGCCGCAGACGCCGAGCCAGACACTGGAGCCGGCGGCGACGATGGCGGTCAGCTCCGCCTGCGTGGGCACGCCGACGTTGGCGGTCTCCTCCTGGAGGACCCAGGTCGCGTGATCGAAGGCGTCCTGCATGAGCGCGAGGAGCTCGGGACCGCGCCCGGCGCCTGCCTCGATCTCCTCTGCCAGCTCAGCCAGCTCCTGGCTGCGCTCCCACAAGGTGCCGAGGCAGCGCTGAGCGGCCCATGCCCCGGTCCAGCCGCTCCCGACGGCGAGACCGAAGACGCCCCGCTCGGGCATCATCAACAGGTCGACCGCTCGTCCAGAGCCAGCCCGGGGAAGGGTCGCCGCGCCGTACTCGATCACCCGCACACCTCCTGGCGTTCCAGGTCGCGC
>DASCPX010000211.1:0-73164 GCA_036012755.1 Myxococcota bacterium
CGAGATCTGCGACGACATCGACAACGACTGCAACGGGCTGGTCGACGACGCCTGCCTCGAGGTGAGCTCGGCGCCCATCATCGTCGGCGGCATCGACATGACCCAGCCCGCCTGCGAGATCGGTGAGAGCATCCAGCTCAGCGTCTTCGTCTACGACGCCGATGGTCAGGAGCCCATCTACGTGTGGAGCATGGACGAGGACGGAGGAACGGCAGACAACACCTCCGCGGCGAACATCACCTGGACCGCGCCCTCCGAGCTCCCCGAAGGCAGCACTGGCGAGCTCTACCAGGTCTACGTCGTGGCGCAGGACCCCGACGGGACCCAGGTCTGGGACTTCACCGAGATCGCCGTCTACCCCAAGGACACGCTCTACCAGCAGTTCGTCCAGGTCGTGACCATCGACTCGGAGAAGGGCTGCGCGACCGGCCTCGGCTTGGGTGGTTTCCTCGCGACGCTGCTCGCGATGGGAATGCTGCGGCGCCGCGAGGACTGAACCAGGTCCGTCGCAGTGGGGCGTTGTCGTCCCACTGCGAGCGACGCAAGTAACTGGAATCGCGCTGGGAGCGCTCGGCGCGGTTCTTGCTTTGCAGTACAGTGTCCCCTCGGAGGGCGCGTGCGTCGCGGTCAGAGCACCACCGAGTTCGCGCTGATGATCCCGGTCATCTTTGCGCTCCTGTTTGCGGTGGTGGAGTACGGCTACTACCTCGGCGCCATCCACTACGTGAACTACACGACGTGGATGTCCGCCCGGGCGCAGCAGGTCAGCGACGACGGTGACGCTCTGGCCCGTGATCTGCTGACCGGGCGCATGACCGACTACAACGACAACGACGTCGAGCTCACCTTCGACGACGAGCTGGGCAAGGTCACCTCGCGGTTCAACTGGGAGGCCCAGACGCCCGGCTTTCGGCAGGTCATGGGGGACATGACGGTGAGCATGTCCGTGACCATGGGCCCCCCCGAGTGCGAGTACGAGAGTGCTGGGGCGCTCTCGCGGGGCGGGGTCACCTCGCTTGCCTATCGCTACGCGGACAACCGCATGGAGTGCGAATGAGACGGGGTCGGCGAGGACAGGCCGCGATCTTCATCGCGCTCTGCATGTTCGGGATGGTCATCTTCGTTGCCCTCGCGACGAACATGGGCATCGTCGTCAACGACAAGATCCGCATGCAGAACGCGGCCGACGCCGCAGCCTACGCCGCGGCCTATCGAGAGGCACAGGAGCTGAACCGCCTGGTGATCCTCAACCAGGCCATCGTCGACAAGGCCGCAGAGTGTCGCGACCAGCTCATCGCCCAGCCCTGGCCCAACCAGTGTGACTGTCAGGCCCAGAGTGACCTCGCCGAGACCTACATCGAGGGCTGCAAGATCCAGCTGGAGAAGCTGGCTCAGGACTTCGTCGATGCAGCCGCCTACGACCGCACCATCAGCCCCGCGATCCAGACGGGCCTGAACACGATGGACGCCAACGTGCGTGGGACGGCCGGGACCGGCTCCACCATGCACGACAACATCTTCAACAGCGCCACCTACGAGGGGCGCCCCGACTACCGCGTCGATGGCACCCTGCTCAACGGCTACGTCCGCACCCCCGCCATCGCCAACCTCGAGCGGGTCCAGGACACCAAGTTCAACTACCCGGTCCTGCTGTTGTGCCGAACGGCCATCGGGTGCATCCCCTCGGGGATCGTCCCCAGCGCGAAGACCCACGAGCTGGCCACCTGGTACTACAAGGATGACGACGAGCCCGACGTCTGGGTCATGAGCTCGGTCCAGGGCACGATGCGAACCGCCCTGTTGGACGTCGCCTACAGCG
Source organism: Myxococcota bacterium (assembly GCA_036012755.1). Lineage (GTDB taxonomy): Bacteria > Myxococcota_A > UBA796 > UBA796 > CAJQPC01 > JAAESX01. The sequence continues at coordinate 1,820 of DASCPX010000211.1, forward strand.
CCGGGGGGGGTGACGGCGGCTACTTCGGCGGCTCCACGACCGGCGACTCCGACCGCATGGAGGCCGTCGCCGTCGCCAAGCCGTTTGGTGGCTCGGTGGGTCCCACGCGCGCTTCGGAGGCTCAGCGGACGGGCAACACCGATCCGGCCGGGCCGTATTGGAACGGCGCCGGGACGCGCTTCGCCCGGCTGGCGATGGTCGACGAATACCGAGCCCGGCTCGCCGGGATGATCGAGTGGTCCTCCAGCACCAGCGCTGGCGGTGCCTCCGCGAACACAAACCCACGAGACGCCTTCGCGTCCGGCAGCTCCCCATGGGCCAGTGAAGCTTCGAAGTTCCGGCACTGAGTCGATGCGGCGCTCGCGGATCCGTCGCCGTGGCCAGGCGGCCGTCGAGACCATGCTCATGGCCTTCGGCATCGTCGTGATCGTGGTGGCGATGTTCCACCTGTTCACGGTCACCTGGGCCACCTCGAACGCGCACCTGCGGGCTCGCGAGGCCCTGCTGCATGGCGATGCGTACCTCTCGGGCGAGACGAAGAACGACTACGTCGAGGCCGGGAGCACTCCCTTCGACCCGGACACGAGGCAGTACAACAAGGCGCGCACGGACGCCGCGATCATGTTCAACGCTCGAGCCTGGGACACCACCCGCGACGACCTCATCGGTTCGGACGCCATCCAGGTCCGGATCGAGATGACGAACTGAGCCCGTAGCGGGCGAGGGCGGCCACGGCCGCGGTGTCCGCCCGCAGCACGGTCCGACCGAGGCCCGCCGCGACGAAGCCAGCCGCCACGGCGATCTCGACCTCTTCGGCGTGGAGCCCGCCCTCTGGCCCGACGAGCAGGGTCAGGGAGCCCTCGGTGGCGGCGGCGATCGGCGCCCCGGGCGACAGGACGAGGCCCGGTCCCATCGAGACCAGCTCCGGTAGCGGACGAGGCGCGTGTACCTCCGGCGCGATCCCCCTCTCGCACTGGCGGGCGGCTTCCTCCACGATTCGGCGCCACCGGTCCAGGTGTACACCCTTCGCGACCCCGTGCCTGGCGTGGAAGGGGTGGATGTCCGTCGCTCCGAGCTCCGTCACCATGCGCAGGGCGCGCTCCCACGCAGGCTTCCGCGTCAGCGCCAGCAGCAGCACGCGGGGATCGCCTGCGCGGACGGGCGTTGCCTCGCCCACCAGCTCGAGGACCGCCACGCCGCCGCTGCCATCGACGAGTCGAGCCTCGCACTCCCAGCCCCCGTGGAAGACGCGGAGGAGCTCTCCTCTTGGCACGAGGCAGACCGTCAGCAGGTGGTGTGAGGTCGCGGCGTCGAGCACGACGCGCGTGCCGATGGCGCCGAGGTGTGGGGCGGGAAAGCGCCGGCTCACAGGCGCTCCAGGTGGAGGTGCAGCCAGTCGCCCTCCTCGACGGAGCGACGGACGGCGAGGGGAGGGGAGAGCGCCGCCAGCACCGGCTCGGCCCTGGCGGTCAGGATCCCCGCCAGGACCAGGTGCCTGCCGGTCACGCGCACCAGATCCGGAGCCAGTTCGGTGAGCACCTCTGCGAACACGTTGGCGACCACGAGGTCGAAGCGGCCCTCCACCGACGCCAGGGGGATGCCGGAGAAGCTCGCCGCCAGCTGGTTGGCTGCGGCGTTGTCACGAGCGGTCTCGACCGCCGCGGGATCGATGTCGATGCCTGTCGCGGTCATGCCGAGCTTCGCCGCCGACAGGGCGAGCACTCCGCTCCCGCAGCCGACGTCGAGGCAGCTGCGGCAGCTGTTGGCGAGCTCGTCGATGGCGGCCAGGCAGGCCGCGGTGGTGGGGTGATCCCCGGTGCCGAAGGCGTTGCCCGGGGGGATGACGAGGTCCCCAGGGCGCGCACACCAGGGCGGCGAGACCCGCAGGCGTGAGCTGATCTCGATGCGCTTGTGGTGGTGTTTCCAGGTCTCCGCCCAGTCCTCTTCGTGCACGTCGAGGAGCTCGATGTCGGCGCAGCCGGCCTCGGAAAATGCGCAACAGAGGCGGTCGCGAGCTGGCTCGGCGAACCAGGCCCGAAGCATCACCTTGAAGGGCAAGGGCGCATCCACGGTGTCCCAGGGCTGGCGGAGCACTCGGGGCGACCCCGGCGCGGCAGCCTCCTCGACCCCGCTGGCCCCGAGTTCGAAGGCCAGGGCGCTGAGTCGCTCGAAGCTGCTCCTCGCGACGACGGCCCGAAGCTCCACCCAGGAGCTCACCGCTCGGGCCTCGGCGGCGCGGGTGGCAGCTCGATGCCCTCCTTCACGGAGGTGAGGATGAGGTGGGCACCCTCGACCGCGTACTCCATCGTGATCCACTCGTCGGAGGGGTGCACGCCGCTCAGGAACATGTAGGGGGTCGAGTCGACTCCGGCGCGCTTGGCGTCTGCGATGTCCATCTGGACCCGCTCCATCATCGCGGGGTCGTCGAGGCAGTCCTCGAACTCGGCGCGGTCGAGGCCGATGTCGGAGGCGACGAACAGGAGGTCGTCCCTGCTCAGGTACTCCTGGTTCTTGAACATCGCCGCGTTCATGTCCCAGAAGGCCCGCTGCGCGCCCGCGCAGGTGCCAGCGACTGCGGCGAAGCAGGCGTCCTCGTGCAAGTCATGGGGCACGTTCTCGTTGCACTGCTTCGACAGCGGGTAGTTCTTGAAGACCACCTTCAGGTCCGGATGGAGATCGACGAGCTCCTTCAGCTGGGGGCTCACCCGTCCGCAGAACGGGCACTCGTAGTCGGCGTACTCGACCAGGGTGTAGGTGGCCTCCGGATCGCCGTAGACGGGCTCGTCGCCGCGGACCACGACCTCGCCCTCCACCTTGGAGAACAGCGGTGTGAGGTCGTCGCCGTCCATCGGGCTGCCGCAGGTCACGAAGCCGAGGCCGAGGATGGCCATGCCGCTGAGGATGGCGGTGAGAAAGGACCGGTCCCCGCTGCCGGAGAGGGCTCCGCCGATGTTGGCCGTGAAGCCCTGGTCGCGGCTTCCGAGCAGGCCGCCCGCGCAGATGATGAAGCTGAGGCCATAGGTCCCGATGCAGAACAGGCACCACGCCCCGATGCTCACTCCGCTCCGATAGATCAGGTAGAAGGCGAAGATCGAGGCGACGATGCCTCCGAGTCCGACCACCACCGGAGCGCGCACGAACTTCTCGCGGCCCAGCCACCCGAGGGCGCCGATCAGGCCCATCGCGAAGTAGAAACCGACTCCGAACAGCGCGATCGGGACCCCCCCGACCTCGCTCCACTCGGAGGTGTTGACGACGTCGCAGTTGAAGACGTCTCCGACGTTGCAGACAGAGCCCCCCGAGCCCGCATGCATCTTGGCGAGGTAGGCGCTGACGGCGGTGCCGAGTCCGCCGGCGCTGGTGACGCCGAGCATCGGGTGGCTGGCCAGCGCGGCGAGGCACAAGGTCCACATGGCCGCGATGCCGAGGATCAGGGCCACCAGGCGAGTGTCGACGTTGTCGTAGAGGACGACGGACGCGATGCCTCCGAGCACCGCCAGTCCAGCCAATCCGAACGACAGCTTCTGCATGCGCGCGGACTATCCCGGCCCGCTCAGCCGCGCTTCCCGAGCGACTTGTCCCGGTTGTGGGCCTTCGCCTTGAGCGCCTCGCGCCTGTCCCCCTTCTTACGGCCCCTGGCGAGCGCGAACTCCAGCTTCACCCAGGGTCCTCGGAACATCAGGGTCAACGGGACCATGGTCAGCCCCTTCTGCTGGATCGCCACGTTGAGCTTCTTCAGCTCCTTCTTGTTCAGGAGGAGCTTCCGGGGGCGGTCGGCCTCGTGGTTGTTGTAGGAGGCCTGCTCGTAGATGGGCAGGTTCGCTCGGAGCAGCCAGGCCTCTCCACCCTTGATCTTGATGTAGGCCTGGGCGATCGAGCCCTTGCCGTTTCGGAGGACCTTGACCTCTGACCCGGTCAACACCATCCCGGCCTCGTAGCGGTCGAGGAGCTCGTAGTCGTGGCGCGCCTTCTTGTTCCGCGCGATCACCTTCGTGCGATCCTTGGACACGATCTCGGCTCCCGGGGCGCGATCTCTAGCGTCTGGGCGGCTTGAGGGCGAGGCTCCCGTCTTTTTTCTCAGATGGTGGTCCAAAGTGGTGGACCGTGGAGAGGGCGAACGGTAAGGTTGCTGCGAAATGGAGAGATTGTGGAGAGGGAAGGGGCGGCAAGGCCGGCTCCCTCTCTCCATCGCGGATGCTCGGAGAACGTTGCCAGGTCACCACGTCGCTCGATGCCAAGGGCCGTCTCGGTCTGCCGGCGAAGCTGCGGCACAGGCTGAAGGAAGAAGGGATAAATGCGCTCGTGCTCACATGCGTTGACGGCGGGATCAAGGCCTTCAGCCTTGCATACTGGCGTGAGCACGTCGAGCAGCCCATGGCTCACCACGGTCCCTTCGATCGCGGCGCTCGGCCCTATCTCTACAGCGTGCTCGCCGACGCCGAAGACGCTGGAGTCGATGGACAGGGACGCGTCCGGATTCCGGCGCGACTTCGGACCCAGGCAGCTCTCACGAGGGAGTGCGTCGTCATCTCCATCATGGAGTGGATCGAAGTCTGGAGCCCTGAGCGGTGGAAGGTGGCGCAGGACGCAGCGCGCGAGGAATACACCCGCCAGGCCAGTGCCCAGCCCGCACCGTAGCGTCCTTCTCGAAGAGACCATCCAGCTCCTGGACGTGGCCCCGGGCATGCGGATCCTGGACTGCACGCTGGGTTGGGGCGGCCACTCGGAGCGCCTCCTGGAGACGGGCGCGACCGTGGTGGGCATCGACCGCGACCCCGACGCAATCGAAGCCTCCACCCTGCGTCTCGCTGGCTACGGCGAGCGCTTCCGGGCGATCCGAGCTCGCTTCTCCACATCTCTCCACCGTCTCGACGAGCCGGTGGACGGGCTCGTCGCTGACCTTGGAGTCAGCTCTCCCCAGCTGGACCGCGGCGAGCGTGGCTTCAGCTTCCGCTACGACGCCCCCCTCGACATGAGGATGGGGCGAGATGGCCGGACCGCCGCCGAGCTCATCGAGGACTCTGATGTCTCCTCCCTGGCTCGCATCCTCCGCAGCTACGGCGAGGAGAACCAGGCACTGCGAATCGCGAAGGCCATCAAGAAGATGGGCCCTTCGACCACGGGTGAGCTCGCGCAGCTCGTCGAGGATCTCCTCGGCCGCCGCGGACGCATCCATCCCGCGACGAAGACCTTTCAGGCTCTTCGAATTGCGGTCAACGACGAGATGGGCGAGCTCGAAGCCCTTCTCGGGGTCCTGCCCGAGCTGCTGAGGAGCGGCGGCCGGGCGGCCATCATCAGCTTCCATTCGCTGGAGGACCGCATGGTCAAGCAGCGCTTCAGGGAGCTGTCGGGCATCGGCACCGAAAAGGACCCCTATGGGAACCCCGTGGAGCCCCCCCTTGGGCGGCTCGTCACCAGGAAGCCGGTGACCTCGAGTGATGACAACCCCCGGGCGCGTTCTGCGCGCCTGAGGGTCTGGGAGAAGCGGTCCCCCCGATAGCAGACCCCAACCAGCAGAAGTAGCAGCGGAACGAAGCGGAAGTGGCAGCGGAGGAAGCGATGGACAGAGGGCGTCAGCTCACGCGGGCCTGGGTCGGGTACCCGAACCGCCCCTTCGTCGGACTCTCGCTGACGGGGGTCGTGCGCTACCTCGCGTACGCCGCTCTGCTCATCGCGTCGCTGATGTTCTACACGTGGTCTCGAGTCGATGTGCGGGCAACGGCCGCAGCGCTGGAGGGTGCGCAGCTGGAGCTCAGCGAGCTCCGGACCGAGCAGGACCGCCTCGAGCTCGAGCTGGCGACTCGGCGTGATCTGGCTCGCGTTGGCGGAACGACCGAGGGCCTGGCCCTGATCTCCGAGGTGAAGGTGGTGGAGGTCCCGTGAGCCGCCCGGACCTGGATCTGGTCCTCAGCCGTGCGCGGTACCGCGCCGCGGTGGTCGGTGCTCTGGTCGCCGTCGGGTACGTGATCCTGGCCATCCGCGCCACGCCGCTCATGTTGCTGGAAGACGAGCGGCTCCAGGCGCTGGCCGCCTTGCAGTTCCAGCAGGCCGTGACGGTGCGCGCACCCCGTGGAGACATCTTCGCGCGGGACGGCACGCTGCTCGCCACCACCGTCTCGATGCCGAGCGTGCATGCCGATCCGAGCGTGATCGACTCCGAGGACGTCCCTGCCCTCAGCCGGCAGCTCGCCGAGGTCCTGGGCAAGGACGCCGAGGACATCCAGAGGCAGCTGAGTCGCACCAACCGGCGGGACGTCACCCTCGCCGCCCAGATCACTCCGGAGATCGAGGACGCCGTCGAGGCGCTCGACCCCGGCAACGCCATCTGGACGCCCGACCAACCTGCTCGGTTCTACCCGTCGCGCACCCTGGCCGCCCAGGTCCTGGGTGTCACGAGCCACGATGGTCGCGGGTTGGAGGGTCTGGAGGCGGCCCTCGACGAGCCTCTGCGCGGGAGCATCTTCAGGTACGTGCAGCAGCGGGATCGCCGTGGTCGCGCGATCTCCTTCGAGCTCGAAGCTCGCAGCCGGGCGCTCGCTGGTGGAACGGTCACCCTGACCCTGGACCCCTTCGTCCAGACCGCCGCGGAGGCCGCCCTCGACGAGCTCGTCGAGCGAAGCGCACCCCTGTCGGCCACAGCGGTCGTGATCGACGTGGAGACCGGCCAGATCCTCGCCGTCGCCAATCGTCCCGTGAGCAACCCGAACGATCGTCGCGCCCGGACCGCGGAGGGCCTGCGCAACCACGCGATCGGCGACGCCCACGAGCCCGGCAGCGTGTTGAAGCCCTTCGTCATCGCGCTCGCCGTGGACGATGGCATCGTCCAGCCGGACACGCTCATCGACTGTGAGGACGGTGCCTGGCGCCTCGGCCGCAACACCATCCGCGATGACCACCCCCACGGTGTCGTGACGCTGACCGAGGTCGTGAAGTACAGCTCCAACGTCGGCACGGCCAAGGTAGCGTTCCAGCTCGGAGCCCACGAGGTCGTCGCGGGGCTGCAGGAGTTTGGCTTCACGCAGGCAACCGGCGTCACCATGCCCGGCGAGGTCCGCGGCTTCCTTCGTGATCCCGACCGCATCAAGCCGATCGAGCTCGCGACCACCGCCTTCGGCCAGGGCATGACCGCCACCGCTCTCCAGCTGGCCTCGGCGCTGCAGGCCCTCGGAAACGACGGCGTTCGACTCCAGCCGATCCTCGTCAGCCGCATCGAGGACCGGCACGGGCGGCTCGAGTTCGAGGCACGGACAGAGGTCCTTGGGCAGCCGATCAGCGCCGAGACCGCCCGGACCACCGTCGACATGATGGCCACCGTCTTCGAGGACGGCGGGACTGGCCAGCGTGTGCGTGTGCCTGGCTACACCGCAGCCGGAAAGACCGGGACTGCCCAGAAGGTCGTCGACGGCGTCTACTCGCCGACTGCCCGCGTCTCCTCCTTCGTCGGCCTGGTTCCTGCCAGCGAGCCCCGCCTCGCCATCGTGGTCATGGCCGACACCCCGACCGAAGGCAGCCGCTACGGCGGCACGGTCGCCGGCCCGGCCTTCCGCGACATCGCCCAGGCCTCCTTGCGCTACCTGGGTGTTCCCGAGGATCGCGTGGACGAGGACGAGACCGTCGAAACGGTCCCGAGACTCGCCGCGGCGCCGGGGGCAGAGCTGACCTGGACCGAGGACGGCCTCCGTGTGCCGGACTTCTCGGGCATGTCTATGCGCGACTCGCTCGCCTCCGTGGAGGGCTCGGGGCTTGCCCTGGCGCTCCTCGGAAGCGGAGCGGTGAGCGCCCAGTCCCCGGCTCCGGGGACAGTGGTCCTGCCGGGTGACCGGCTGGTCCTTCGCTTCGACTGAAGCGCGTTCTTTTTCATCCCCTCATCCGTCTCGAAGCCTCATCTCACGTCCTGTGAGGTGGATCGTCTCCCCGCCCGGCCTCGCGCGGGCCTCGGGGGCGCGGCACCACCGGTCGCCTTGCAATGGCGCCCTCCTTGGGAACCCCTCCGGACCTCCTGGTCCACTCCCACTCGTCCTTCTGTGACCCGTGTTGTCCGCTGTCGCCGCTATCGCTGTTGTTGTTGCCCGCCGCTGAAGAAGATGCTGGACCTGGAACCCCGGGGTCCGCGCGTGGTCCCTCCCCCCTTCGAGGGGGAGTCGCTGCGGAGACGTCACATCCGAGCCATCTGGGCTCGTGGACTCGAGACAAGCAAGGCATGGCGGTGCCCCTCTGGGAATGGCCCGGACAGAGTTGTTCTTCCCTTTTTTCCGCGTGACTCCCTGGACCCCCGAGGGGCGCCGCTCGCCCTTGCACTTCCCCCACCAACCCCTCCAATGCTCCTCAGCGACCTGCTCTCCCAGGTCGATCACCGCCTGCTGTACGGTTCCGTCGACCGCCCGATCACCGCCCTGACCCAGGACTCCCGCGAGGCCGGCCCAGGCTCGGTCTTCGTCGCGATCCGAGGTCTGCGCGTGGACGGTCACCGCTTCGTTCCGAGCGTCGAGGCCGAGGCGGTGGTCGTCGAGCGGCCCGTCGAGGCTCCGGCCGGCGTGACCGTGGTCGAGGTCGACGACACGCGCCTGGCGCTGGCGCGACTCGCCGCGGCGCTCCACGGCCATCCCTCCGAGGAGCTCGATGTCGTGGGTGTCACCGGGACGAACGGAAAGACCACGACGACCTGGATGCTCGAGGCCATCGCCCGCGCCGCTGGCCACAAGGTCGGTGTGGTCGGCACTACCGGGAACCGCATCGACGGGCTCGAGCTGCCCACCGCCTACACCACACCGGAGGCACCACAGTGGCAGGGGCTGCTCCGCGAGATGGTCGACAACGGCTGCAGTGTCGTCGCAGCCGAGGTCAGCAGCATCGGCCTCGCGGCGAGGCGGGTCGATGGCACGCGCTTCGCTGTGGCCATCTACACGAACTTCAGCCAGGACCACCTCGACGCCCACGGCACGATGGAGGCCTACGCCGCAGCCAAGGCGCGACTCTTCACCGAGTTCGAGATCGGCCGAGCCATCATCAACGTCGAGGACGCCGCCGTAGCAGGCCTGCTGCCCCTGACCATGCCGGTCTGGACCTTTGGTCTGGAGGGGGGAGACCTGCACGCCCTGGAGCTCGACCTCCAGGTCCGGGGGAGCTTCGCCGCGATGCAGACACCTGCTGGTGTCATCGACCTCTCCCTTCCGCTCCCCGGCGCCTTCAACGTGGAGAACGCCCTCGCGGCTGCGGGGGCGGCCCTGGCTCTAGGTGTGCCTCCCGAGGCCATCGAGTCCGGTCTCGCCGGCCTCCCACAGGTTCCCGGCCGCCTCGAGCGCGTGGATCGAGATGACCTCGACGTGTTCGTGGACTACGCACACACGCCCGACGCCCTGGAGACGGTGCTCGCGACGCTGCGGCCCCTGGCCCGCGGGCGGCTCCTGGTCGTCTTCGGCTGCGGTGGCGACCGAGACCGCCACAAGCGCGCTGACATGGGCCGCCTGGCCTGTGCTGGCGCGGACCTGGTCTTCGCGACCTCCGACAACCCACGCACAGAGGACCCCGCGGCCATCCTGGGAGAGGTCCGCGCGGGCCTGGACGAGCACGCCAGGGTCATCACCGATCGGCGCGAGGCCATCAACGAGGCCATCCGGACGGCAGCGCCGGGAGATGTCTTGCTGATCGCCGGCAAGGGCCACGAGACGACCCAGGAGATCTGCGGCGTGAAGCATCCCTTCGACGATCGCGTCGTCGCCAGGGAGGCCCCGTGACCTTCTCCGGCGCCGAGCTCGCGCAGGCCACGGGCGGACTGCTCGAGGGCCAGGGCCCTCCAGGGCCCGTGACGACCGACACCCGGCGGCTGGAGCCCGGGAGCTGGTTCCTGGCCCTCCGCGGTGAGCGCTTCGATGGTCACGAGTTCACCGCGCATGCAGCAGCGGCTGGCTGTGCCGGCATCGTGGTCGACACCTTGCCAGAGGGCTGGTCTCGCGGCGCTGTCGTCGTCGAGGACACCCTGGTGGCGCTCCAGGACATCGGCCGCTTCGTTCGCTCGGGTCTCCGCTGTCCGGTGGTCGGGGTCACCGGATCTGCTGGCAAGACCACGACTCGGGCCATGACCGCCGCCGTGCTCCGAGGCCTCGGCCGTGTCCACGCGACCGAAGGGAACCTCAACAACCACATCGGCGTCCCGCTCACCCTCCTCGCCACGCCTCCCGAGGTCGACGTGCTCGTGCTCGAGATGGGCATGTCCGCGCCGGGAGAGATCGCCCTGCTCCAGGACATCGGCGCGCCGACTGTCCGCCTGATCACGAACGTGGGCGTCGCGCACCTCGAGGGCACCGGCTCGATCGACGCGATCGCGGCATGCAAGCAGGAGCTCTTCGACGGGGCTCGCCCTGGCGACGTGCTGTTGGTGAATGGGGACGACCCACGAGTCCGTGCCATGCCCCTGCCTCCAGGGACCACCTCGCTGATCTACGGATCCGAGCCTGGCTGCGACCTGCGATTGACGCACGTCCGGGTGGACCCGGTGAAGCTGTCGACCTTCGTAGAGCTCGAGTACCGAGGCCATCGGGTGGCGACGCGCATCTCCAGCCCCGGCCATCACCTGGCCCTCGATGCCTGCGCAGCAGCCGCAGTGGGGGCGGCGCTGGGGGTGCCCCTGGACGAGATCGCCGCGGGCCTGGGTCGCTACGAGCCGGTCGGCATGCGCATGCGCGTCGAGCAGCACGGCGACATCACGGTGCTCAACGACGCCTACAACGCCAACCCGCCAAGCATGAGGGCGGCGCTGCAGACCCTCGCCACCATCGAAGGCCGCCGCCGCATCGCGCTCCTCGGCGACATGCTGGAGCTGGGGTGGATCGAGAGCGAGGCCCACGACGACATCGCTCGCTTCGCGGCCTCGCTCGAGCTGGAGCTCGTCGGTCTCTGTGGTCCGCGCATGGGCAGCGCCGCGCCGGAGCTCGATGTGCTGCGGGCTTCGGAGTCCGTAGCCCTCGGCGAGGCCGTTGCTCCTCGACTCGTCCCAGGCGACGTCGTGCTCCTCAAGGGGAGCAGGGGAGCGCGGATGGAACGGGTGTTGCACTCGCTGTCGGTCGAGGAGGCCTGATGCTCTACCACCTGCTCGTGCCGCTGGCAGACACCCACATCGTCTTCAACGTCTTCCGGTACACCTCCTTCCGGACGGCCTGGGCGATGATCACCGCCCTGTTGTTCTGCTACTTCGTCTTCCCCGCGTTCATTCGCTGGATGAAGGCGCGCAAGCTGGCGCAAGTCATCAGGGACGACGGCCCTCAGGAGCACATCGAGGCCAAGGTCGGCACGCCCACTATGGGGGGGGTGCCGATGATCCTCGGCATCGCCCTGGCGGGTCTCCTCTGGTGCCGGCTCGACCAGCCCATCGTCTGGATCGCGCTCGCGGTGTTGCTCGGCTACGGCGTCATCGGCTTCGTCGACGACTGGAAGAAGGTCATGGGGCGCTCCAGCGACGGCCTCGCCGGACGTTGGAAGATCGTCGGCCAGCTGGTCTTCGGCGGCGTCCCGCTGGCTCTCGGCGTGCACTTCGGTGTGGTCTCGACAGAGGTCTGGCTGCCCTTCTTGAAGGGCGTCGCCATCGACATCTGGTGGTTCTACCTGCTGTTCGGGCTGTTCATCCTGGTCGGAACCAGCAACGCCGTGAACCTCACCGATGGCCTGGACGGCCTGGCCATCGGGCCGATAATGACCAGCGCCGTGACCTTCGCCATCCTCGCCTACATCGCGGGACACGCCGGCTTCTCCGACTACCTCAACGTGCCGGGGGTCGAAGGCTCGGGTGAGCTGACCATCATCTGCATGGCGGTGGTCGGCGCCGGGCTCGGCTTCCTCTGGTTCAACACCTACCCCGCCCAGATCTTCATGGGCGATGTCGGCAGTCTCTCCCTCGGCGGGCTCCTCGGCATCCTCGCCATCCTCACCAAGCAGGAGATCCTCCTGGCCCTGGTGGGTGGCATTTTCGTGCTCGAGGCGCTGAGCGTGATCATCCAGGTCGGCAGCTTCAAGCTGACCGGGAAACGCGTCTTCGCCATGGCCCCCATCCACCATCACTACGAGAAGAAGGATTGGTCAGAACCAAAGATCATCGTCCGTTTCTGGATCATCAGCATCTTGCTCGCCCTCGTCGCGCTCACGACGTTGAAGCTACGATGAGGTCTCTCTCCGGGGCGCGAGTCACGGTCCTCGGGGCGGCGCGATCGGGTCGCGCCGCAGCGGAGCTCGCTCTGCGCTTCGGCGCGATTGTCGTGCTCAGCGATCTGCGCGAGGACCTCGACGAGCTGCCAGGCGCCACCTGTGTGTTCGGGCATCACCGGAACGAGGACCTCGTCGGAGCCGACCTCGTCGTGGTCAGTCCCGGCGTGCCCGCTGCGGCGCCGCCGGTTCGAAAGGCCATCGAGGCTGGCGTAGAGGTCGTCGGCGAGCTCGGCTTCGCTGCCTCGTTCATCGATCCTGGCGTCTCGCTGCTCGCCGTGACCGGGACCAACGGCAAGTCCACGGTGACCCACTTCACCGCCCAGCTCCTCGAGGCAGCGGGGGCTCGTGTCTTCGCCGGGGGCAACCTCGGAACGCCGCTGTCGAAGGCCGTCGGGCTCGACGCGGACGTGCTGGTCGTCGAGGTCAGCAGCTACCAGATGGAGCTCCCCGGTTGTTTCGCGCCGAGCGCTGCCGTCGTGCTGAACTTGACGCCGGACCACCTCGGGCGCCACAAGACGATGGAGGGCTACGCCGAGGCCAAGTGCCGGGTCTTCGACCGCATCGACGAAGGCGGCTTCGCGATCCTGCCCGCCGGCGACGAGCTGCTCGCCAGCGCGGCCCGGGGTCGGGGCGGACGGCGGGTCTGGCTGGGTGCCCAGCCCGGCGCCACGATCGAAGGTGACGAGCTCCTCATCGGCGATGGCTGCCTCGATCTGACCCGGCTCGAGGTCCCCGGCGAGCACAACCGCTGGAACGCCGCCGCCGCGAGCCTCCTTGCAGTGGCCGCGGGCCGCCTGGTCGAGGACATCGACCTCGCCGTGCTCAGCGGGCTTCCCCACCGCCTCGAGCTGGTCGCGGAGATCGACGGTGTCCGCTGGATCAACGACTCCAAGGCGACCAACATCGACGCCGCCGCCATCGGCATCAAGGCGATGAATGGCGAGCTGACCGTCCTCCTCGGCGGTCAAGGCAAGGAGGGAGTCGACTGGGCTTCGCTGCCCGTCGGCGGCGCCCGGGTCATCTGCTTCGGTGCTTCCGGCGCCCAGATCCAGGCTGCCGTCGGTGGTGAGCGCGTCCTGACGCTGCAGGCCGCAGTCGAGCGCGCCCGCGAGGTCGCTCGAGCAGGGACCACGGTGCTGTTGTCCCCAGCCTGCGCCAGCTTCGATGAGTTCAACGACTTCGAGCACCGAGGGGTGCGCTTCAAGGAGTGGGTGGGATGAGCGTTCGCCGCACCTATGACACCGTCCTCATCGCCACGGTCGCAGTCCTGTTGGTGATCGGCCTCGTGATGGTCCAGTCCGCGTCCGGGCCCGTAGCCGCCGATCGCATGGGCGACAGCTGGCACTACGTGAGGCGCCAGGCCCTGGCGATGGGGCTGGGAATCGGCGGCTGTGTCGCCCTGGCGCTGATCCCCTACCACTTCATCCGGAGATGGGCGTGGGTGCTCTTCGGGCTCGTCGCCGTCGCCCTGTGTGCTGTCTTCGCCTTCGACCCCGTCAACGGCGCCCGGCGCTGGATCGGCTTCGGAGGCATCAACTTCCAGCCCTCGGAGTTCGCCAAGGTCGCGGCGGTCCTCTGCATGGCCGACTTCCTGGATCGGCACGCCGACCGGCTCGCGGACTGGAAGGTGCTCGCAAAGGCATGCGCCATTCCGGGCGTGCTGATGGTGCTCGTGCTCGCCGAACCCGACTTCGGAACCACCTGCATCCTCGGTGGCATGGCCTTCCTGACGCTCTACGTCGCCGGGCTGCGTCGGAAGGTCCTGTGGGGGCTCGGAGTCGGTGGCGTCCTCGCCGCGATCCCAGCTGTGATGTTCGCCAGCTACCGCATGGACCGCTTCAGGGCCGTGCTCGACCCCTACGCCGATCCCGCAGGCGCCGGCTACCAGATCATCCAGTCGCTCATCGCGTTCCACTCCGGGGGGCTTGTCGGGCGCGGGCTCGGCGAGTCCCAGGCCAAGCACCTCTTCCTGCCCGAACCCTGGACGGACTTCATCGCCTCCGTGCTCGCCGAGGAGCTCGGTCTTATCGGCATCCTCGCGCTCATCGGCCTCTACGGCGTGCTGATCTGGCGAGGGCTCCGGATAGCCCGCAACGCTGGCGATCTCTTTGGCGTGTTGCTCGCGACCTCGGTCACCGGGACGCTCGGCCTGCAGGCCTTCTTCAACCTCGGCGTGGCCCTGGGCATCGTCCCGCCGAAGGGTCTCGTGCTGCCCTTCATGAGCTACGGGGCGTCCGCCATCATGGGGCACCTCCTCTGCATCGGGCTGCTCCTGAACATCTCGGCCAACGGCGCTCCGGTACCCAAGACGCCGCCCATCTACCGCGCCACCGCGACGGCCGAGGGCTTCTGATGTTTCGAGGCAAGGTCCACCACATCCACTTCGTCGGCATCGGCGGAGCTGGAATGAACGGCATCGCAGAGGTCCTGCTGAACCTCGGCTTCGCGGTGACCGGGAGCGATCTGCGCGCGAGCGCCAACGTGCTGCGACTACGCAAGCTGGGCGCCCGGGTGCACATCGGGCACGCACCGGGAAACCTCGGAGAGGCCGACGTCCTCGTGAAGTCGACCGCGGTGGGGCTGGAGAACCCAGAGGTCCGCGCAGCCCTCGCCCGCCAGATCCCGGTCATTCCGCGCGCCGAGATGCTCGCCGAGCTCATGCGCATGAAGTACGGCATCGCCGTCGCCGGTACGCACGGAAAGACCACGACCACCTCGATGCTCGCGCGGGTCCTGGGCGAGGGCGAGCTCGACCCCACCATCGTCATCGGTGGCAAGCTCGAGGCCATCGGAAGCTACGCGAAGCTCGGGGGAGGGGACTTCCTCGTGGCAGAGGCTGACGAGTCCGACGGCTCCTTCATGTACCTGGCCCCCACGGTCGCGGTGGTGACGAACATCGACCCGGAGCACCTCGACCACTACGGGGACTTCGAGACGCTCAAGCAGACCTTCGTGCGTTTCGTGAACAAGGTGCCGTTCTTCGGCTTCGGCGTCGTCTGCCTGGACCACCCGGTCGTGCAGGAGCTGCTGCCGGAGATGCGCCGGCGTGTCGTGACCTACGGCCTCACCCGGCAGGCCGGACTCCGTGCGGACGAGCTCGTCGCCGCCGGCCTGAGCACGAGCTTCACGGTGCTCCACGACGACGAGGTGCTCGGCCGCGTCTCGATGAACATGCCGGGGAGGCACAACGTGCAGAACGCCCTCGCGGCGATCGCGACGGGGCTGGAGCTGGACATCCCCTTCGAGACGATGGCCGTGGCGCTGGACGGGTTCTCTGGGGTGCAGCGTCGCTTCACCGTGCGCGCGGACGTCGGGGGCGTCCTCATCGTCGACGACTACGCTCATCACCCGGTCGAGATCGAGGCGACCTTGTCGGGGGCACGTCAGGGCTTCCCGGATCGCCGCATCGTCGCCGTGTTCCAACCCCACCGCTACTCGCGCGTTCGGGACATGGAGAACGACTTCTGCCGGGCCTTCAACCGCGCCGACCACGTCATCGTCTGTCCGATCTACGCCGCGGGAGAGACGCCGATCGAGGGCTTCGACTCCTGGCGTCTCGCGGACGGGCTCCGCGCCCACGGACACCGCTCGGTCGAGGCGGCCGAGAGCCTCGGCGATGCCCACGAGCGTCTGGTTGGGGTCTGCGAGCCTGGCGACCTCGTCATCACCCTGGGCGCCGGAACCGTGAACACACTCTGCGACGGTCTCGCCGAGGAACTCGCGTGATCCCGGTCAGCCTCGTCCAGGCTCTCGCGCAGGTCGCCGATCTGGCGGTCCGCAGGCACGAGCCCCTCCGGAGGCACGGCGTGTTCCGCGCGGGCGGCGAGGCTCCGCTCTGGCTCGTCGGTGACACGGAGGAGGCGCTGGTCTCGGCGGCCAGGGCGTGCCGAGATGCTGGCGTCAAGGTCCGGCCGGTGGACGGGCTCGAGTGGCTGGCACACGAAGGAGGGCTCGACGGCGCCTGCCTCAGGCCTGGTCGCTGCGGCTACGGGATCGAGCGCTCTGTCGCCGGTCTGCGCGTCGGAGCGTGGCATCCCGCCGCGGCCCTCGCCCGGTTCTGCGAGCGGGAGTCCCTCGGCGGCCTGGAGGCCCTCGCAGGCTGGCCGGGCACGGTCGGGGAGGCTCTGCGCCAGGGCCGGGTGTCGGGCTGTGCGCGGGTCCTGAAGGGCGTCCGTCTCGGCGACGTCGAGGTGGTCCTCGACAGCCACGTCATCATCTCGGTCGAGCTCGAGGTGAGGCCAGAGATCTCAGCTGTCATCGAAGCCCAGGGACTCCGGAACATCGAACAGCGCCGGGGGGTCGGTCCAGGCCCGGGCCGTGTCTTCGAGGAACCCGGCCGCCAAAGCGCCGCGGAGCTGCTTGCGGACGCCGGCCTGTGCGGGGTGCGGCTGCGCAAGGCCCGGCTCGGCGTCAGAGAGCCGAACTGCATCCAGAACCTCGGCGGCGCGAGCGCAGAGGACGTGTTGCTCCTGGTCAAGATGGCGCAGGACCGCGTGAAGGCCCACTCGGGCATCGCGCTGTCAGCCGTCCATCGACCCCGCGGGCAGCGGCGGCGGACCCATGGATAGAGCGAGCACCCGCGTGGGCGTCCTGATGGGTGGCATGTCCCAGGAGCGAGCCGTGAGCCTCAAGAGCGGCGGGGCCGTCCTCGCAGCCCTGAGGCAGCGGGGCTGGAACACCGTCGCCATCGATGTCGGCCCGGACCTCCCCGAGAGGCTCCGGGCGGAGCACGTGGACGTCGCGTGGATCGCGCTCCATGGACAGTTCGGCGAGGACGGCTGCGTCCAGGGTCTGCTGGAGATCATGCGCATCCCGTACACGGGCAGCAGCGCGCAGGCCTCTGCCGTGGCCATGGACAAGATCCGCACCAAGCGGCTGCTCGCCGACACTGGCATCCCGATGCCGGGAGACCGAATCTGGCGTCGGGGGGATGAGATCCCGCCGGTCCGGCTCCCGGTGGTGGCCAAGTTCCCGAGCGGGGGGTCCACCCTGGGACTGGCCATCTGCAGGGAGAGAGGCGAGCTGGAGAAGGCGCTGGTCGAGCTCAGCGGACTGGCCAGCGAGGTGCTGCTCGAGGACTTCGTCGCCGGCGAGGAGATCACCGTCGCCGTCCTCGACGGTGTGGCGCTGCCGGTCGTGGGTATCGTCCCGGAGAGCGGCTTCTTCGACTACGAAGCCAAGTACACAGAGGGGCAGACCCGCTACGAGGTGCCGGCGACGCGCGTGTCCCAGGAGGTCCAGCTCCTCGCTCAGGAGCACGCCGCGACCGCCTACATGGTCGTGGGTCTGTCCGGGATTGCCCGCGCCGACTTCCTCGTCGATGGCGCCGGCGTTCCCTGGTTCCTGGAGATCAACACCATCCCGGGCATGACCGCCACCTCGCTCTCTCCGATGGCCGCGAAGGCCCTCGGCGTCTCCTTCGAGGAGCTCGTGGAGAGGCTGCTGCTCTCCGCTGTCGTCCACCTCGAACGATACGATCAGATCCTTGATTAGTATTTACTTGTCAAGACCTGTGTCGCGTTGGTACAAAGACCAGCAGCAGCAGCAGCAGCAGACTCAGAGCAGCGGATGTCAATTGTCGTGGACCGGCCCAGGGGCCTTCGTTCGAGGTTTCGGAACCTTGCACGCGCAGGTTTCGTCACCGCAGCGCTCACCAGCGCCGGGTGCCTCCTGATGAGCCTCTACGACGACGTCGCCAGGGTCGGATCCGTGCAAGTCCACGGCAACGTCGAGGCCGCTGACGTCGGACTGCGCCACCTCGCTGGCGTGCAGGTCGGCGAGAGCTTGATGTTCCTGGATCTCGGGGACGTCGTCGACCGCGTGGTGGCCCATCCCTGGGTCGCCGAGGCCACGGTCTATCGGGCCTGGCCCGACCAGATCGTCATCGAGGTGAAGGAGCACGACGACGTCCTGCTGCTGGCACACCGCGGGCTGTACCGGGTCAACAGCTCGGGGGAGCTCTTTGTCCGAGCCCGCAGCGGCGACCTCGACCGCCCGGTGCTCACGGGGCTCTCCCCGGTGCTCGTCGACCAACACCCCGGCGTCGCTCGCCGCATCGTGCGAGAGGCCGTCGCTGTCGTCGGGGCCGTGCGCGACTGCTCGGTGTTGTCAGAGGACGAGCTCTCAGAGGTCCACTTCGACCCGGCCCTCGGGTTCACCCTTCGCCTTCGCAACAACAGCGCCATCCACCTGGGCTTCCAGCCCCCGCACGAGCCCCTCGCTCGGCTGGAGCAGATGGTCGGCGCCGGCCTCGACCTGGCGGTGCCGCACGAGATCGACCTCGATCTCGCAGGGCTCGCCGTCGCAACCCCCCTCGATCCCGCCAGCGCCTCCTAGGGCGCCCCCCCCCCCCAACTCTCCTCACTCCTCCCCCCCGGAGCCCTCCATGACCATCGAACTCGTCGAGAACGAGCTGACCTACGGCGCCAAGATCAAGGTGATCGGCGTTGGCGGCGGCGGAAACAACGCCATCAACACCATGATCGCCGGCGGCCTGACCGGCGTCGAGTTCATCGCGGTCAACACCGACGCCCAGGACCTGCGTCGCTCCCTTGCCACGCGGCGCTTCCAGATGGGTGCGCAGCTGACCAAGGGGCTGGGTGCAGGCGCCAACCCCGAGGTCGGTCGCGAGTCCGCCCTCGAGGACAAGGAGCGACTGAGCGAGCTCGTCGTCGGCGCGGACATGGTCTTTGTCACCGCCGGCATGGGCGGTGGCACCGGCACGGGCTCCGCCCCCATCATCGCCCAGCTGGCCAAGGAGGCTGGCGCCCTGACCGTCGCGGTCGTGACGCGCCCCTTCTGGTTCGAGGGCAAGAAGCGTCGCCGCCAGGCCGAGGAGGGCGTCGAGACCCTCAAGAGCGTGGTCGACACCCTCATCACCATCCCCAACCAGCGCCTCATCTCGATGGCGAACGAGCGCACCACCATGAAGGAGGCCTTCAACATGGCCGACCAGGTGCTGCTCCAGGCCGTCAAGGGTGTGTCCGATCTGATCAACTTCGAGGGCATCGTGAACGTCGACTTCGCCGACGTGCGCACGACGATGTCGAACAAGGGCGTGGCGCTCATGGGTGTGGGCAGCGCGTCGGGTGAGCACAAGACCGTCGACGCCGCTCAGCGCGCCATCTCGTCCCCCTTGCTCGATGACGTCAGCATCGCAGGTGCCACCAGCGTGCTGATGAACATCACCGGCAACAGCAACCTCACGATGTACGAGATCAACGAGGCCAGCACCCTGATCCAGGAGGAGTGCCACGAGGACGTGAACCTCATCTGGGGTTGGGTCATCGACGAGGACATGGAGGACGAGGCCCGCGTGACGGTCATCGCGACCGGATTCGAGGAGGCCCGGCACGCCGCGCTGCCGAGCGCCGAGCGCCGTGTCGCCGTGCAGGTCGCGGGCAACCGCCCCGGTCGTCGCGTCCAGAGCCGCGGGCTGCACTCGGGCTTCGACCTCGGCGACGAGGACTACGACATCCCGACCTTCTACCGCAACGCCGACTGACGGAGCGCGCCCCCTGCTGGCACGGCTCTTGCGCTGTGCCGGGATTGTGTCGGGAGGGGGCTTCCCGTAGATAGGGGCCGCCACATCGGAGGCTCCAATGTTCGCCGCGCTCACACTCCTCAGCACCGCCGCCCTCGCCGAGAGCCTCTCTGACGCTGAGACCAGCTACTCCGGCGCGACCATCCTGGTCGGCAACGAGGACGCCTGGTTCGAGACGTACACCCCGGGTCCCATGACTCGCGACGGCAAGTACGAGCAGACCGAGTACGCCTTCTGGAGCGGCAACACGCTCTATGTCGGCTCTGAGGACGAGCACGGGAACCAGGTCGACGCCATCGTCGAGTTCTTCTGGTTCGAGTCCTCCATCGACCGCGGCAGCGACTTCTACGTCGCCGTCATCAAGGCTCGCACGACGCCGAACGTCGAGGACGAGTGGTACTTGATGAAGGACGACGAGAAGCCGGTCTTGTACGTCGACGCCTACACGGACATCAGCCGCGAGACCAACGCCTTCCGGTGGGACTGGTCGCTGCCCTTCACCAACTACGGCGTGGACAGCTACGGCCAGGTCACGATGAAGTCGTCCTATGGCATCGGCGGCAACGCCGAGGGCTCGGCCATGTACTCCGAGACCTACGAAGAGGACGGCACGAAGGCCACCGGGACGGTGCAGGCCAAGGGCTACGTGAACTCCGAGTACAGCGTCAACACCAACTACAGCGTCGAGCTCTGGTCCTGGTACACCTGGGTCGACGGCTCGCCCGGCGAGATGGAGTGGAAGATCACCCTCGACAACCGGACGAAGCTCGAGGAGAACGCCTACCACGAGTACTTCCTCGCGATGCAGGCATCCGAGGGCGAGGAGTTCATCATCGACGAGTTCACCATCGGCGCCACCACCGACCAGTGGTGGTGGGGCAAGTGGAACGAGAACAGCGTCACCGTCCACGGCCTCCACCTCTACCGTCCCGAGTACGCCGTCGAAGAGGAAGAAGAGGAGGAGGAGTTCGAGGACACCGGCCTCGAGTTCGACACGGGTGACGACGGCGCAGATGACGACGACGACGACAACCACGACGTCTACGGCGACCCCAACCCCGACGGCGCCATCCCCCTGTGGGACCAGCCGGCAGAGGATGGCAAGGGCTGCAGCACGCTGCCCGCGAGCTACGGGCTGTTGACCGCGCTTCTCGGCGTGCTCATGTTGTCGAGGCGCGAGGACTGAAATCCTCGTCTACACCGAGTTTTCAGACGCCGTCTTCTGTCAGCCGCGTGGTGGGTGCTGACACAAGGCGGCGTCGCTTTTGTCTGGGTCAGAGCGCGATGGCGTCGCGGCGTGCCTGCAGGAGCTCGGTCGTCGAGTTGTAGAGCCTGTACTTCGATGCGACCACGAGGCCCTGGTCGTAGCTCGTGTAGGCCTTCTGGAGCAGCACGAGGGTCTGCTCGTCGAGGAGCTCGTAGTAGAGCTCCAGCGCCTCTCCTTCGAGCTCGGCCGGCGGCGTGTCGTGCATGTCGTCGTAGAGTTCGATGTAGGCATCGCCCAGCACGAGGAGGGACCGGATCATCCACTCGGGCTCCTCGGTCTCGATGACCTCGATGATGTGGGCCTCTGCGGTCTGGATGGCTGCGGCCCGACGAGCGAGGTTCTTCTCGGGCTTTCGCTTGTCCAGCCTGAGGTCCTCGACCGCCTCGAGCTCCATGGTGGCCAGGTGGTAGGCGGTCCGAGCCCGGAGCCAGCGCATCTCGTCGGTGTCCTCCGTCGCCCGCATCGCGCGGTCCAGCATCTCCTCACCGCGCCGGCGGTTGCCTGCCCGTTGCTCGGCGACGCCCTGCGCCATCTCGATGCTGATCCAGTCGACGCGTTCGTAGTCGACCAGCCGCGGGATCTTCCGGTACTCGCGCACGGACTCCTTCCAGCGGCCGAGCTCGTCCAGGCAGAGCGCTCGGCGGTAGCGGGCGTCGACGGTCCTCGCGCCCTCGGTCTCCAGGGCCTCTGTGTAGGCGGAGACCGCGAGGTCGTGCTCGCCCTGGAGCTCGTGAACGATGCCCAGCTGGTAGTGGATCTCCTGAGGATCGGCCCCGACCTCCAGGAGCCAGCCGAGGCGATGGACCGCCCCCTCGAAGTCCCCGTCCTGCCGTCGGGCGAGGGCCTCGTCGTAGACCAGCGGGTGGTCCTGGCGGTCGAAGACCTCCGCCAGGGCGGGTGGAGGCCTCTCCGGCGCGTAGGCCGGGATCTCGTGCAGGCAGGCGGTCAGGATCAGGAGCATGTCTGTGTAGACGGTCCCTCCGCCCGAGAGTTCCAGTCGAACTCCCGGAGGAGGGCACCACCTCAGGGCCGTGTGTAGCGGTGCAAGTCCTCCTCTCACCAGAGAGGGGACGGTCTCGCCGCTTCAGGCTCCCTTTCCTTGAAGGTCTGCACACCACGACGAGGGTTCGTTCCCGTAGGAAACAATCACGGAGGAACTGCAAATACCGCTGGTTCACGCACCCGGCAGGAACCACCCAGAGCGTACCCAGAGGCCCGCGAGGTCTGTCAAGCGGGTATAGACTCCAGCCGACTGGGAGGCCCCGACATGCTGCTCGCGAGCTTGATCCTGCTTGGTCTCGGATGCGCGATCGGTGGGGGCATCTTTGGTAACGACGACAGCGGCGTGGTCGACGACTCCGGTGGAGGAGGTGGCAACCAGGGCGACACCTGGCGCGCTCGGGGCAAGGGCAGCGCCTACCTCCTGGACGGGAGCCAGGACCACTCGTTGTTCTCCATCGAGCTGACCAGCTGCATGGAACCGCGAGAGGGCGAGGCGTACCACGGCTGGCTGACCGGCGGTTCGAGCCCGATCTACCTGGGCGAGATCCCGGTCTTGGATGACATCGTGCTCCACGAGGTCGAGCTCGATCTGAACGCTTTCGAGAATGGCTACACCACCTTCCAGGCCTACGTGTCCGACGAGGTCCCCTCCGCCCCGGGCGAGGGCGAGATCCTCTGGTACGGCGAGATCCCGGCCTCCGCGGTCGAGATCCTCGAAGACCTGCTGGTGTCGTCGCCGGAGAGTGACGAGGGCAGTCTCCGGGCGATGGAGACCACCGCCGAGGCCATCCGCGACTACGGCCAGGCGGCCTCTGACGGATTCACCGACATCGACACCTTCCGCAGCGAAGCCGAGGCCGTACGCAACGGCATCGCGGGAGAGGAAGAGGACGTCGACAACAACGGCTCGGTCTCGACCATCTCCGGGCTCGAGGTGGCGCTCATCGGCGACAACGGCCAGAGCGCGGTCATCCTCGAGGACTTCCAGGAGGCCTTCATCGCCTTTGGCGGCGACAGCGCCGACGAGGACATCCGAGAGGCCCTCGACGTCGGCTACGACTGCATCCAGCGCATCGAGCTGCACGCCGAGGAGGCATACTCGCTCGCGGGGACAGCCACCGTGTGCGGCGCCGAGTCTTCCTGCGTCGGCCTCATGAACAGGGTCATCGAGGAGCTCGACTACGCCATCGAGGGCGAGGACGAGGACGAAGACGGGACCGTGGAACTCGACGAGGGGACCATCGACTGCGCCATCGAGTACATGAGCCGGCTCATGGCCTTCGAGGTCGCCGTCCCGTAGCGAAGTCGATATCGAGGTGCCGTGTCGGGCTTCGAAGCGGTCATCCTGGGCGTCTACGGCGTCTGTGCGCTGGGGCTTTGCGTCTTCGGCGCGCACCGTTGGTTCCTGACCGGCCTCTTCACCCGGACCTTGGGCCAGGGCCCTCGACCCGGCCCGCAGCGCACGCCCTCGGTGACGGTCCAGCTGCCTCTCTACAACGAGCCCCACGTCGTCGAGCGCCTCGTCGAAGCAGCCTGCAGGCTCGACTGGCCGGACCTCCAGATCCAGATCCTCGACGACAGCTCGGATGCCACCACCCAGCTGGCGAGGGCTGCTGCTGCTCGCTTTCCCGAGGTGGACGTCGAGGTGATCCGACGCCCATCTCGGATGGGCTTCAAGGCGGGGGCGCTCGCACATGGCCTCGAGAGGGCGCGCGGGGAGTTCATCGCAGTCTTCGACGCCGACTTCGTGCCGGCCCCGGACTTCCTCCGGCGGGTCGTGCCGCACTTCCGCGAGGGCATCGGCATGGTCCAGGCGCGCTGGGGTCACCTCAATGGCGACGACTCCCTGCTCACCCGGCTCCAGGCGATCCTGCTCGACGGGCACTTCGTCGTCGAGCACACGGCACGCCACCGCAGCGGGCGCTGGTTCAACTTCAACGGCACCGCCGGGATCTGGCGCCGCCAGGCCATCGAGGATGCTGGTGGCTGGGACCACGACACGCTCACGGAGGATCTCGACCTGTCCTACCGGGCCCAGCTCGCCGGCTGGGCCTTCCTCTACGTCCCAGAGGTCGTCGTGCCGGCTGAGCTGCCCCCGACGATGCTCGCCTTCAAGAGCCAGCAGCACCGCTGGGCAAAGGGCTCGATCCAGACGCTGAAGAAGCTCGCCTCGCACCTGTGGCGAGCTGAGGCACCGTGGCCCGTTCGGCTCGAGGCCCTGGTCCACTTGTCGAACAACCTGGCCTACCCGCTGGTCGTGTCGTTGGCGCTGCTCACGCCGCTGGCGGTGTGGATCCGGGCTCGGCACATCCAGAGCTGGCTGTCCTTCGACCTCCTGGTCTTCGCGCTCGCGACGGTCGGCGTCGGCCTCTTCTACACGGCCAGCCAGTGGGCGGTCCACGCGGACTGGCGGGTCCGCGTCCGGCTGTTGCCCGCCGTGCTGGCGCTGGGTATCGGCCTGGCCGTGAACCAGACCCGGGCGGTGGGCGAGGCGCTCTTCGGTCACACCTCGCCCTTCGTCCGCACCCCCAAGGCGGGGGCCCGCGGCGCGATCCACCTCCCTGGCAGCGCCTGGTCCGTAGTCGAACTCGCCCTCGGCCTGCTCCACGTCGTCGCGGCGGGCTGGGCGGTCTCACGGGGCTACTGGGCGTCGGTGCCCCTGGAGCTGCTCCTGGCCAGCGGCTTCCTCTACGTCGGCGCCTGGGGCAGCTTGCGAAAGGGCTCGCCCACGACCAGCGAGGCCGAGGTGGCGGCGGGCTCGTCCGTGGCTTCGATCCCGCAAGCGACCAGCTCCGGGACCGCTTCGCAGCCGGTGACCAGCAGTCGGTAGCCCCGCTGCTGCAGCCTGGCGAGCATGAAAGCCCGCTGCAGCCCGGCGCCGCTGGGGACCTCGCCCGAGAGCAGGGTCCGTAGATCCCCTGTCTCCCGCAAGAGCCTGGCGAAGGCCTGCTCTCCGCTGCCTCGGCCCATGCCTTCGGGACATGCCGCCTCCAGCACGAGCCGGGCCCCGGGTCTCAGGGGCGGCGAGGGGGACAGCGCGAGGTAGGTCGCAGCGCGGGATGCCTGGTAGAAGTTCGCCGCCTTGCGCCCTGGGCAGCGGATGACGACCTCGTCGTGCAGCGTTGGCACGATCAGCCAGGGATCCTCTGCCTCTGCGGCCACCCTCAGCGCTTCTGTCGGCGGACCTCCGATCCAGCAGCCAGAGGCCGTGTATTGGAGGGCGAAGGCGACACCGATGTGCTCGCCGAGTGCGTCGACCGCGGCGCGGAAGGGGTTCCCGGCGAGGCGGCCGACCTCGACGTCGGCATGGCAGACGAGCTCCCGAGCGTGAAGCGCTGCCAGCGTGTCGCGACCCCCACAGCCCACCGCCACGCCCTTGTGGCCCCCCGAGAAGCCAGCGTACTGGTGCAGCTCGACGCGCCCGACCGTGAGGATGACCTCGGCCTCGACGAAGGCCGGGTGCACCTGGCAGGGGGTCCCGTTCACTTCGCCCATGTCTACGCAGCCGTCCGGGTCGTGGTCGAGCACGGGCCAGGGGCTGGCGGCCTCGATCGGAGCGCGCTCGGACTCCGAGAGGGGCCGATGGAGGCCGAGTCCGACGACCACCACGGCGTCCTCTACGTGCCCACGCAGTGCCGCGAGCGCGGCGGCGACGTCCAGGTCCCGGGTGCCGTCGGGGACCGCGATCGCGACCTTGGTCAGCCCTCGGGGGAGAGCTTCGAGCGCCTCTTCCGGAGCTCGGACCAGCCGAGGAGCAGCAGGACCGGGGGGTACTCGAGCCACACCACCCACGCGGGTTCCTCCCAGCTGCCGGCCAAGGCTGGATCGTAGCCGATGAGCACTGCGTAGGAGAGAAGGGTCGTGCTCGCGAGAAGGACCCATGCCCAGGCGCCGCGGAGCAGCGCCGGAACCAGGATCCACAGCACGTACCAGGGGTGGACGACCGGCGAGAGGAGCACGAGGGCAGCGGCGACGTGCATCAACAGCGCCGCGGGGTCCTTCAGGCGCCACGCGGCGTAGAGGCAGTACAGCGCGCCGATCCCAACGCCGACGTAGCGAGCGTGCTCCCCGAAGAGGCGCACGAGCAGGGGAAACAGGGCTCCGTTGAACTCCCAGCGCTCGGCGTAGGTGTCGAAGCCGCGCAGCAAGGTCGGGCCCGCGTCGACGAAGGGCAGACAGAGAAGTCCGCCCAGCGCTACCGCGCCGGCGATTCCCAACAGGGCGCGCTTGTCCCTGGCCTGAGTCACCCAGGCCACCGCCGGAAGCACCTTCACCAGGGCCGCCACGCCGACGAGGAAGCTGCTGCGACGCCGCAAGCCGAGGACGAAGAACAACAGGGCGATGCTCTCGAGGTGTCCCGAGCCCGCCGACTCGAGCACTGGGAGGGGATGAAGGGCGTAGAGCGCCGGGGCCCACGCGCCGATCCCGCGGGCGCGGCACTCTCGCCACAGGGCGAACATCAGCCCGATGTCGGCCCCTGCCGCGACCAGCTTCCACGCGGTGACGCTCTCCTCGACGAAGGCCACGGCGCGAAAGAGCCACAGCGCGAGGGGGGGGTAGATGGTGGAGACGTCCTTGTGGGCGACCTGCTCCCACGTGCCGTTTCGCAGCTCCGTGAGCGCCGGATCCGACGGCGGGTAGAGGAAGGGATCGAAGCCCGCGAGCTGGATTCGACCCTCCCAGAGGTAGCGGTAGATGTCGTCCGACAGCGTCGGCGGGGACGCGACCAGCAGCAGCCGAAGGACCACGCCGGCAGCGAGGACCAGGCGCAGGTCACGCGCCCAGACCGCTCCGAGACTCGCCAGTCCAGCCCAGGCGAGTGCCACGATCAGGAAGAGCGAGGTGCTCTCTCGCAGTTCGCCGAGGCTGACCACCACGCCGGCTGCCACGACGCAGAGGAGCGCGACTACCGACTCTCTGGAGATGACTCTTGACATGGCAAGACTGCCGTTCTACGGATGAGGAGTGACGAACCGTAGCTGGGTCCTGGTGCTGTTTGCCCCCTTGCTCCTCGCCAGCAAGTGCATCCGACGAGACGAAGAGGTGGTCGTCGACTTGGACGTCCACATCGAGGACGTCGAGCAGCCGCTGCAGGTCGTGTCGATCGATCCCGCCTGGGGCAACGAGGGCGAGGTGATGAGCGCGACCCTGTACGGAGCCGGATTCCAACAGGGGGCGCGCGTCCGATTCGGCGAGGACATCGAGGCGGCGCGTGTTCGCTTCGAGGGTGACGTTCGGCTCACCTTGACCGTGCCTCCGCTGGACTCGGGACGCTGGGACGTGTGGGTGCTGAACCCGGACGGAGAGGCGAGTGTCCTACGCAATGGCCTCACGATCAGCGAGGCCACCGAACCCGTCGCCTGCGAGGCCGCGACACTGCCCTTCGACTTCGACAGCGCTCGCCTGATCCCCGTGACCAATGACAGGCTCCAGGAGCTGGCGCCCTGCCTCTCCAAGGTGCCCGGGTCGATCCGCCTGGAAGGCCACTGCGACGAGCGGGGCACCACCGAGTACAACCTCGCGCTGGGTGAGCGCCGCGCCAACACCGTGCAGCGCACTCTCGTGGGCCTCGGCATCTCACCCGACCGGATCAGTGTCGTCTCCTACGGCGAGGAACGCCCGGTCGCCTTCGGCCATGACGAGGCGTCCTGGGCCGCCAACCGTCGCGTCGAGCTCCGGGTGATCCGATGATGCTGCTGTTGTTGTCCGCCTGCGTCCTGGATCGGACGGGTCAGTCCGCCACCGCCGCCTACGAGCGCGAGCTCGCCCTGGCGAGCGCTCGCGCCGACACGCTGGAGTCGTCCACCTCAGAGGTCGAGCGTCGGGTCGGCCAGCTCGAGGAGGTCATGCGCTACAAGGGCCAGCAGGAAGCGGTGCGCTTGGAGAACCTCGAGCAGGTCACCGACGAGGTCCGCCGCATCCGCGGAAAGATCGAGACCCTCGAATACGACGCAGGGGTGACGGCACAGGAGCGGGCGGTGCTCGACGACGACGTCGCCTTCCGCCTCGAGTACCTCGAGCTCCGGGTCGCTTCACTGGAGAAGCAGCTCGGACTGGAGCCGCCGCCGCCGCCTATCGACGGAGCCGCCACCGATCTCCGCGATGACGGCGAGGTCGTCCTCGTCGACAGCGAGGACCCGGTCGAGGTCGAGTTCCCCGCGGGCGCCGAGGAGCTGCTCGCAGAGGCCGAGGCCCACCTCGTGGGGGGACGCCCCAAGATCGCGCGGGTGATGATCGAGAAGTTCCTTCGCGACTACCCCGAGCACGAAAAGGCCACCGAAGCGCGGTACCGCTATGCCGAGACCCACTTCAACGAAGAGGACTACCCCAGGGCAATCCTGCTCTTCGAGGAGGTGGTCACGAGCGATCCAAAGTCCCCCTGGGCCCCCTGGGCGATGGTCAGACAGGGCGAGTGTTTCCAGCGAATGGGCCAGGACGCCGAGGCCACGCTGTTCTGGCAGGACGTGATCGCGCGCTACCCCAAGACCCAGGCAGCCAAGGACGCCAAGGAGTTGCTCAAGTAGACCGTTGCGGTTTGCGCCCTGCGGATTAGGTAGACCACACATCGCAACGGAACTTCCGGAGCGGCCTTCCAGCCGGCTCTTTTTTTTTGGCCCGCATGTCCGAGCTGACCCACTACCAAGGCGAGATCTTCGAGCTCCTCCAGCCGACGATCGCGCGGACCGGCTTCGAGCTGGTCGCCGTGGAGATGACCTCTGTGGGGGGCCGTCGCACGCTGCGGGTGAGCGTCGACAAGTCGGTCGGCATGACCGGCAACGCGCTGGCTTCCCTGTCTCGCCAGCTCTCCCCGTTGCTGGACGCAGAAGACGTCATCTCGGGCGGCTACGACCTGGAAGTCTCGAGCCCCGGCATCGAGCGTCCCGTCCAGAGGCGCGACGACTTCGCCCGCTTCGCCGGCTACAGCATCAAGATCACCCTGGACGCCGGGCAGGGACGCCGTCGCTTCAAGGGTGTGTTGAGAGGAATCGAAGAGGACCTCGTCGCTGTCGACGTCGACGGCGTCGTCCACGAGCTGTCCTTCGAACGCATCGAGCGCGCCAACCTGGTGTTGGACCTCGACGAATACCAACGACTCGGGGAGGCCCTTCCTCCCCGGGTGGACTGATCCTGGAGGTGCCGGGTGCAAAGTGAACTCGCTCGTCTGATCGACATCGTTCATCGTGAGAAGAACATCCCGCGGGACTCTGTCATCGAGGTCGTCGAGGCCGCGATGGAGGCTGCCGCGCGGAAGATGTACGGAAACGAACGCGACATCGAGGCGCAGTACAACGAGGAGCTCGGCGAGGTCCAGCTCTTCGAGTTCCGCGAGGTCGTCTCCGACATCGAGAACGAGGATCTCCACATCACGCACGACGAGGCTCTGGATCTCGATCCCGAGTGCGAGGTCGGTGACAGCCTGGGCCTGATCATCGACATCACCGAGCTCGGACGCATCGCTGCCCAGACGGCGAAGCAGGTGATCATCCAGAAGGTCCGTGACGCAGAGCGCGAGATGACCTTCAACGAGTTCCGCGACCGCAAGGGCGCGCTCATCACCGGCATCGTCCGGCGCTTCGAGAAGGGCAACATCATCGTCGACCTCGGTCGCGCCGAAGCCATCCTCCCGCGCCGGGAGCAGGTCCTCACCGAGACCTACCGGCAGGGTGACCGGATCCAGGCCTACGTGCTCGACATCGCGCGAGCCTCCCGCAGCTCCCAGGTCGTGCTCTCCCGTACCCATCCGGGCCTGCTGATGAAGCTCTTCGAGCTCGAGGTCCCGGAGATCTACGAGGGCATCGTGCGGATCGAGGCCTGCGCTCGCGAACCGGGGCACCGCGCCAAGATCGCGGTCTCCTCCGTCGACCCGCAGGTCGACCCGGTCGGCGCCTGCGTCGGACTGAAGGGATCTCGCGTCCAGGCTGTCGTGCAGGAGCTGCGCGGCGAAGCCATCGACATCATCCCCTACCACCCGGATCCGGCTCGCTTCATCGTCCACGCCATCGCCCCGGCGCAGGTGACGCGGGTCTACATCGACGAGCACACCCACTGCATGGAGCTCATCGTCCCGGACGACCAGCTCAGCAAGGCCATCGGCCGCAAGGGCCAGAACGTGCGCCTCGCGGCGCAGCTCACCGGCTGGCGGATCGACATCTACAGCGAGACCCGCCACTCGGAGCTCAACGAGCAGGCCTACAGCGAGCTGTCCCGCATCGCCGACACCGACGACGAGAACGTCGAGCTCCTGATCCGGCACGGCTTCCGCAGCGCGAAGGAGCTCTCTGACGCAGAGTCGTACGAGGTCGCCAGCATCCTGGATGTCGATGAGGCACAGGCCAACGCGCTGATCGAGGCCGCCGATGGAATCCTGGAGCAGCTCATCCTCGAGGAGGCCGAGCGCCAGCGCCAGGCCGAGGAGATGGTGGAAGAGCTCCCGCCCGAGGCTGACGACTAGTGCCCGTCGGCAGAAGTCGCGTCGCGCCTTCCGCCGGCGCCTTCGGCGCGCGCCGCTGCGCGTCGCCGGGCTCCAGTTCCCTTCCAGGGGGCCCCCGCCCCCCGACGCCTGCGGCGTCTCCCCCGGCGGCCCGCTCCGCGTGCCGTCCTCCCCTCCGTCACCGCCCCGACTCCGTCGGGAGACGCGCCGGAGGGGACTAGTTGGCCCAGCCGGAGCGGATGTGCATCGTCACTCGAGAGCGGCGCTCCCAGGCCGATCTCGTCCGCCTCGTCCTGGACCCCGAGGGGGTCCTGCGGGTGGACTACCGCGCTCGTCTCGGCGGGCGCGGGGCCTGGGTTCTCCCGCAGCGCGGCTTGATCGAGAAGATCGAGACCAGGCCGGGGCTGCTGCACCGCTCACTACGAGCGCAAGACGTCGACGCGCGCGGGCTGCTGGAGAGGGTCCGCGCGGCGAACAGCCTGGCGGTGCGGGACGCCTTGTCGCTCTGCGCGCGCGCCGGAGCGCTCGCTGGTGGAAAGGACGGGGTGCGAGCCGTGATCGGCTCGGGGGGCGGGCTCGCGGTCGTCCTCGCTAGCGATTCCTCGCCGAGGCTCGCAGAGGACCTTCGACGCCGCGCGACCGGGCTGCTCGTCATCGAGGTCCCCCTTGACCGTGAAGCGCTCGGTGCACAGGTGGGCAAGGGCCCGCGAGCAGCGCTCGCGGTGCGACGGAGCAAGCCCGGCAGGAGCCTCGCCCGCGAGTTGCATCGCATGGCGGCGCTGAGTTAGGGGACCGGCTCCTGGGCGCATTCGTGGTCTCGGT
Organism: Myxococcota bacterium; assembly: GCA_036012755.1. Taxonomy (GTDB): domain Bacteria; phylum Myxococcota_A; class UBA796; order UBA796; family CAJQPC01; genus JAAESX01. The sequence continues at coordinate 33,080 of DASCPX010000211.1, forward strand.
CCACGCACTGCGCGACGCTGGTCCCTCCGGCAACGACTTCAGGACCGCCTCGGCGGTTTGTGAAAGGGAATCCATGGCCAAGAACGACGACCTTCTCGACCGAATGCAGAAGACGCGCGTAGTCACGCGTCGTCGCCAGGAAGAGACTGTGCCCGAGGCCGGAAAGACCTCGCCCACGGAGACCCGGAGCGGCTCCGGGCGGAAGACGGTCATCCGTCGCCGTCGCAAGCCGGCCCAGGCCGCAACGCCGACGACCGGCCGCCCCGCGCTCTGCCGTGCCAAGAGCGAGCCGGAGCCGGTCCCGACCCCGAAGCTCGAACGCCTGGGCGCCGAAGAGTCCGCACCCGTCGAGGCCACCGCCGAGGCAGAGCCCGTCGTCGAGGCCGCCCCGGCTTCCGAGGCGTCCGACGTGACTCCGGATCCCAGCCCCGTCGCTGAGCCGGCACCAGAGGCCGCTCCGGACGTCCCGCCCGCCGTAGGGGCTGCGCCAGAGGCAGAGTCGGCGCCAGAGGCAGAGCCCGTCGCCGAGCCGGTGCATGAGTCCGTCGAGCCCGCCGGCCAGCCTCCGGCCGAACCGGCGCCCGAACCGATGGCCGCGGCTCCCCAGAAGGAGGAGCCGCCCCAGACCGGCCGCCCCCGTCTGCCCGGTCTCGGCTCGGCGGTGGTCCGTCCGCCTCCCGGCTACGACCCCACGAATCCCGAGGCCTTCCGCGCGAAGGCGCGCGCCGACGCCCTTCGCAGCGCTGCGACCGTCGGTGGTGCCGGGACCCGAAACGAACCCGGCAACCGCTGGGGTGCCGATCGCCGGCCCGGGGGAGCGCCGGGCCCTCAGCAGAAGGACACGCGCGGCCGCCCCACCCCCAGCCGTGGTCGTCGCGGGCGTCGGGTCGAGCGCCGCATGGAGAACGTCCCGACGCGGAACCTCCGCGGGAAGCGCAAGAAGAAGGGCATCCCCAAGCTGCCCTCGCCCAAGCCGAGCGCGCAGAAGCGGAAGGTCATGGTCGACGGGACCATCTCCGTGAAGCAGCTGGCGATGGAGATGGGCGTCAAGGGTGGCGACATCATCAAGTTCCTGATGGGCATGGACTACATGGTCACCATCAACGAGCAGCTCGACTTCGACTCCGCGACCCTGGTGGCCAACGAGTTCGAGTACGAGACGGTGAACGTCGGGTTCCAGGAGGAGGAGCACCTCATCCAGGTCGAAACCGAGGCCGCTGACGAGAACGCCGTCGACCGGCCGCCGGTCATCACGATCATGGGGCACGTCGATCACGGCAAGACCACGCTCTTGGACTGCATTCGCAAGGCCAAGGTCGCCGAGGGCGAGGCCGGCGGCATCACCCAGCACATCGGCGCCTACCAGGTGAAGCAGAAGGGCGCGCTGTTGACCTTCATCGACACTCCAGGTCACGAGGCCTTCACGGAGATGCGCGCCCGCGGCGCCCAGGCGACGGACATAGTCATCCTCGTGGTCGCCGCCGACGACGGCGTGATGCCGCAGACGGTCGAGTCGATCAACCACGCAAAGGCCTCTGGCGTGCCCATCATCGTGGCCGTCAACAAGTGCGACAAGCCGGGCGTGAATCCCCAGAAGATCCGCCAGGAGCTGATGCAGTACGAGCTCGTCGCGGAGGAGTTCGGTGGCGAGACCATCATGACCGACGTCTCGGCGCTCAAGGGCACGGGCATCGACGGTCTGCTGGACTCGCTGCTGCTCGTCGCCGAGCTGCAGGAGCTCAAGGCCAACCCCGACCGCCACGCTGAGGGTGTCGTCCTCGAAGCCCGCGTCGAGCAGGGCCGCGGTGCCGTCGCGACCATCCTCGTCCAGAGCGGCACGCTGAGGCCCAAGGACCCCCTCGTGCTCGGCACCGAGTACGGCAAGGTCCGCGCGATGACGGACCACAAGGGCAAGAAGCTCAAGAACGCGGGTCCCTCCACCCCGGTCGAGATCATTGGCCTCGACGGTGTCCCCCAGGCCGGCGACATCTTCACCGTCGTCGCCTCGGACAAGGACGCCAGGCGGCTCGCCGAGCACCGCGCCGACGCCGAGCGCGCGGCGTCGATGTCGAAGAGCAACAAGCTGACGCTCGCCGAGCTCCTCGCCCGCCAGAGTGCAGGCGAGATGAAGAAGCTCTCCCTGATCCTGCGCGGAGACGTCCAGGGCTCGGTCGAGGCCATCAAGGCGGCCATCACGGACATCGAGGTGGAGGGTGCCCGGATCAACGTCCTCCACGCGGCGGTCGGCAAGGTCAGCGAGTCCGACATCACGCTGGCGGCCACCTACGGCGGCATTGTCGTGGGCTTCAACGCCCGCCCGGACGCCAAGGCGCGTCGAGCGGCGGAAGACAAGGGCGTCGAGGTTCGCCACTACAAGGTCATCTACCAGCTCCTCGAGGATCTCGAGAACGCCATGAAGGGCCTGCTCGAGCCGGTCTACGAGGAGAAGATCCACGGCCACGCAGAGGTTCGGAAGACCTTCGTCATCCCCAAGGTCGGCACGATCTGCGGTTCCTTCGTGAGCGACGGGACCATCGCTCGCGGCCACAACGTGCGCCTGTTGCGCGACGGACTCGTCGTCTACGACGGCAAGATCAAGTCGCTCAAGCGCTTCAAGGACGACGCGAAGGAGGTCCAGTCCGGCTACGAGTGTGGTGTCGGACTCGAGAACTTCAACGACGTCAAGGTCGGCGACGAGTACGAGACCTACACGGTCGTCGAGGTCGCCAGGTCCTAGCAGGTGCTGGTCGGGGCCCTCCGACTTGTGCTCGAGATCCCGGGTGCCTTCTCGTTGAAGGAGAAGCGCCGCGTTCGCGCCAAGGTGGTCGACCGTATCCGGTCCCGCTTCGGTGTCTCCGTCGCGGAGGTAGAGGACCTCGACGCCCACTCGCGCCTCGTGATCGGCGTGAGCGCGGTGGGGAACGACCGTCGCGTGCTGGAGAGCCTGCTGTCGAAGGTCACCGACCACGTCGATTCGCTAGGTGTTGCCCGGATTATCGGCGAGGACTGGGAGATCTCGCCTTTTCCATCAAGTCCGGTGTTGACATGGCAAGACTAGCGTCCACGCGCTTGCTATCATCTGCGCTATGAGGGACCTCTCCCGGCTGCAGAGCGACAAGCAGTTCTGGATCACGCGAGCCCAGCTCGCGGCGCTGGGTGTCACGACCCTGGCGGTAGCGGCGCTGGCCTTCTTCGTCGGCGTGATGGTCGGTCAGGATGACGGCCCGCTTCCCGAACGGTTGCAGGACGAGGCGGTCGTCACCGCGCAGCTCAAGGACGACGCGATCACGGAGCTCTTGGCTCGCGTCGAGACCGCCGCGGCGAGTCGGGTTCCGGAGGCTCGCGCCCGCACCCTCAGGCAGCTCAGCTACCCGGAGGAGCTGGTCGTCGAGGAGCCGGCTATCGAGCTGCCAGAGCCCGAGCTCGCGCCGGTGGACTCAGCGGCGCAGCAGGCAGAGCTCGACTCCCTCACGGAGGCCGAGGTCATCGAGATCGAGGCCATCGAAGAGCTCGAGCCAGACCAGGACCCCGTCGCCGCGGTCCTGGAGCCGGCCCCAGCCGAGGTGGTCGTCATCGAGCCGGAGGTCGAGCGACAGCCCGTGGCTCCCGAACCAGAGGACCTCCCGCAAGAGGACCTCCCCACCAGCGGCTGGGCGGTCCAGGTCTACTCCTTCCCCTCGGCGGAGGAGGCCGAGGCGACGGTCGCCGATCTCGAGGCCAAGGGCTTCGATGCATACAGGGTCGTGGCGCTCGTCGGTGGGGACACCTGGCACCGCGTGCGGCTGGGGCCCTACGAGACTCAGCAGCTGGCGCGCAAGGCCCTGCCCCAGGTCTCCGCCGAGCTGGGTGTAGCCGATCCCCTGGTCACCCGGGCACCGTGAGAGGACCGCGGTGAGGCGGGTCGACAAACCCTGGGGGCACGAGGAGGTCTGGGCGGAGACCGACGACTACCTGGGCAAGCTCCTGCTCATCCGGGCTGGCCATCGGCTCTCGCTCCAGCACCATGTCTCGAAGGAGGAGACGATTCGCGTCGCGAGCGGGACGATGACCCTGGAGCTGGAAGACGAGCGAGGCGTGCTGCGCAGCCACGAGCTCCACGCTGGTGACTCCGCCCACATCCGCCCTGGTCGGAGGCACCGCTTCGTCGCCCTGACCGATGTCGAGATCTACGAGGTGTCTACGGCATTCCCGGATGACGTCGTGCGCCACAGCGACGACTACGGTAGAGAGGGGACCTCCGATCCCTGAAGCCCCCGCACCCTGCGAGCGCGCGCCCCTGGCGCCCTCGGGGGGCGGGATTGACTTGTGGGGTGGGATCGACGATCCTCTCACTGATCTGCGCAAGCATCGCCGAGGTGTGTCCATGCTGTCGTTGTTGTTCGTTGCTGCACTGAGCGGGCCGGCGGATGCCCAGGAAATCATCGATTTCGGGACCGCGGGCACGGTCACCACATCCGACTCCGACCGCTACACCATCCAGCCAGGTGACACGCTGTGGGACATCTCCACGGCATTCATGGGTGACCCCTACTACTGGCCCCGCTTGTGGTCGTTCAACGACTACATCACCAACCCCCACTGGATCTACCCGGGTCAGGCCGTCGTCTTCAAGCCGGGAACCGTGCTCGACCCGCCCGAGATGGACCTCCCAGAGGTTCGTCAGGCCGGCTACACGCCTCCGGACACCGTCCTCATCGACTCGCAGCTGGAGTGTGGACCGGACGTCCGGTACGACGAGAGCTACCCCAGCGCCCACTACCAGGTGCCCGCTTTCCTCGCCGATCCCGCGGACGTAGAGGTGTGGGGTTCAGTATACGCGGCCAAGTCCGGACACGTCTCGCTGGCCGAAGGCGAACTGATCTACCTCGACCTCGACGACACTGACGCGGTCGGCTGCGGTGACGTCGTCTCCATCATCCGCCAGGGTGAGAAGGTGAGGCACCCCGAGACGCGAAAGGTCAGCTACGGCAACCTGTTCCACGTCATTGCAGATGCACGCATCCTCCACATCGACGAGGACGACCAGGTCACGGCCGTCGTCAGGCGCATGTACGGGCCCGTCAAGCGCGGTGACGTCGTGGGGCCGATCATCACCGTCGACGCCGAGCTGCCCAGCCAGCCGCCACGCGGTGACCTCGCCGGCGTGGTCATCGCGCGCTCGGGTCAGGCTCTCTACGACCTCGCCGGTCCCGGAGAGGTGGTGTTCATCGATCGCGGGCGCGCTGACGGTCTACGCGTCGGCAACAGCATGTACGTCATCCACCAGCGTGACCAGTCGGTCTCGCTCCTCGTGGACCAGGACAACATCCCCGAGCAGGTCGTGGCGCGCGTGATCGTCACCGGGGTCGAAGAGAACCACTCGACAGGCGTCATCATTCGCGCCGCGACCCACGTGTCGGTCGGGGATCGGGTCTCGCAGACGGTGCAGTAGCCGCGTCCATCGGATAGGCCCTCTGTGGGTCGGCCGCCACCTCCCGCATCGCCGGGAGACGGCTCATGAGACTTCATCGTCGCTGGATCGCGCTTTCGCGCTGGTCCGGCCAGTTCGACCCCCGCCCGCTGTTGGAGCGCGGGCCACTCGAGACCCAGCAGGACCTGAGCGGGTTGCCCCCAGGCCTTGTTCGGGACCTGCGCGAGGCGACGGACTTCGTCGAGGACTCCGTTGACGACGACATCCCCGCAGAGGTGCGGCGGATCGATCAAGAGGACTACCCCAGAGCATTGCTCGACCTCAGCGAGCCGCCTGCGCTGCTGTGGGGCCGTGGGAACTGGAGCTTGCTGGATGATCCCACCGTCGCGGTGGTCGGGTCGCGGGCCTGCACCGGCTACGGACGCTCGGTCGCCTCGGGCCTCGGTGCGGCCGCCGCGCGGGACGGGATCGTCGTGGTCTCGGGGGCGGCCAGGGGCATCGACAGGGCGGCCCAGACCGGGGCCCTCGACGCCGGCGGTGGCAGCGTGGGCGTGCTCGGCGCCGGGCTTGGAGCCCGAGTGGCGTCAACGGCCCGCGCGCTCCTGGACCGTCTCGCAGGCCAGGGGCTCCTGCTGAGCGAGCTCCCGCCAGACCACCCCCCTACCAGGTTCACGTTCCCCAGGCGAAACCGCATCATCGCCGCGCTGGCGCGGGCCACGGTCGTTGTCGAGGCGGCCCGCCGAAGCGGGGCACTTCATACTGCAAACGCCGCGAACCGCCTCGGTCGACCCTTGTTCGCAGTCCCAGGGCCCATCGACGCGCCCGCGTCGGCAGGCTGCCTCCGGCTCCTCGCCCAGGGCGCGCACGTGGTGACCAGACTCGAGGACGTCCTCGTCGCGGTCAGGCCTGCGGACGGCGGGACTGCGGCGCTCCTCGGACAGCTCGATCAGCCGCGAAGCCTGGGTGAGCTCGCCTTGTCGCTCGGAGCCCCCCCGCGCGAGATCCTCGGCGCACTCGTCGCCCTCGAGTTGACCGGTGGGATTCGACGGTTACCGGATCATCGGTATGTCCGGGTCTGATCCTCTAAGCGCGCCCTGGGGTCACCAGCAGCTCCAGCTGACCCCTGAGGCCAACGCGTTCCTGCAGCTTCTTCGGGAGCTCGGACACCTCGACGGCGCCCTGTTCGAAGCATTCCTGCAGGAACTCTCCCCGCCGATCGGCGCCCTCACGCAGGAGCCGCTGGCGCTGGGTCGGGACGATATTCGTCGCCTCGTCGGTGCCTATCTCTTCGCGCGGTCCAGCGAGCTGCCGCCAGAGAGTCTCGAGCTCCTCGCCCGGGAGTGGCCGCTGTTGTTCGGCTAGTGCCCCTCGGCAGAAGTCGCGACGCGACTTCCACCGGCGCCTTCGGCGCGCGCCGCGGCGCGGCGCTGGGGCACTCGTTTCCTTCCAGGGGGGGCCTGCCCCCCGGGCCTGCGGCCCTCCCCCCGGCGGCCCGCTGCGCGTGCCGTCGTTCACCCCGTCGCAGCCCCGACTGCGTCGGAACTCGCGCCGGAGCGAACTAGGTCTTCTTCTTGCGCGTCTTCTTCTTGCGGGTCGTGCGCCTCTTCGTCGGTCCCTTCGCGCGCTTTGCCTCGAGCATCTCGATGGCCCGCTCGAGGGTGACGCTCGCGGGATCCGTGCCCTTCTTGAGGGTTGCGTTCGTGTCCCCGTCCGTGACGTAGGGGCCCCAGCGCCCGCCCTTGACCTGGACCTTGGTGTCGCCGTCCATGCCGAGCTCGGCGAGGACGGTGGGTGTTCGCGACCGCGCCGGAGTCGCCGCGAGCAGGGCCCGTGCCTCGTCTTCGGTGATGGTCAGCAGGCCCTTGTCGGCGGGAATGCTCCTGCTCTGCCCGTCGCACTTGACATAGGGCCCGTATCGACCGTTGAAGGCCTCGATCGGATGGCCGGCCTCGTCCTTGCCGACCAGGCGCGGCAGGGCCAGGAGCGTCAGGGCTGTCGCCAGATCGACCCCATCGGGCTCCATCCCGGTCAGCAGGCTCTCCCGCTTGGGCTTGGTCTTGCCCTTGCCTTCGCCGCGCTGCACATAGGGCCCGAAGCGACCGATGTGGAGGGTGATCTCCTCCTTCGTGTCGGGATCGACGCCAAGGGATCTGGGACCCTCGGGGACCGTCTCGATGAGCTCGATGGCCTTCTGGATGGTCAACTCGTCCGGAGGCATGTCCTCTGGGATGGACCGCGTCGTCCCGTTGTGTTCGAGGTAGGGGCCGTAGCGTCCCACGCGCGCCAGGACCTTCGCGTCGCCATGGGTGCCGATCGGGATGCTGCAGATGTCCCGAGGATCCGCCACCTTCTCTGCTTGCGCGATGAGCTCGAGGAGCCCGTGGCGATTCCCTTGTCCGCCGTAGAAGGCGCTTAGGAGCTGGAGCCGCTGTCCCTTGCCGGCGGCGATCTGGTCCAGCCCGTCCTCGAGGGTCGCGGTGAAGTCGTAGTCGACCAGCGAGTTGAAGTGGTCCTCCAACAGGCGGGTCGTCGCGAAGGCGGTGAAGGTCGGGATGAGGGCAGTGCCTTTCTTGAAGACGTATCCGCGGCTCTGGATGGTCTCGATGATGCTGGCGTAGGTGCTCGGACGTCCGATGCCCAGCTCCTCGAGGCGCTGGACCAGCGAGGCCTCGTTGAGACGGGACGGCGGCGACGTGGTGTGCCCGGCGGCGCTCACGTCGACCACGTCGACCTTGGCGCCCGCGGCCAGCTGGGGGAGCTCGCGCTCCTCGTCCCTCACGTTGCGTTCGCGGGTGTAGACCGCACGGAAGCCCTGGAAGTCGTAGGTCTTTCCGCGGGTCCGGAAGAGCCCGGTGCGGCCCCCGCTCCCCGAGACCAGGGTATCGACGCTGACGCGCTCGCCTGTCGCATCCGTCATCTGGGAAGCGACCGTACGCTTCCAGATGAGGCCATACAGCCTGGCTTCGTCAGCCCCGAGGGCACGACCGCAGTCGGCCACGGGCTTGTAGGACTCGCCAGCAGGGCGAATCGCCTCGTGGGCTTCCTGTGCGCCCTTTGCCTTGGTCGCGTAGATGCGCGGCTGCGCGGGCAGGTAGGCTGCTCCATAGGACTTCGCCACGATGTCGCGGGCAGCGGTGAGGGCCTCTGGACTCAGGGTGGTCGAGTCCGTTCGCATGTACGTGATCCAACCGTTTTCGTAGAGGCGCTGAGCCACCGTCATCGTCTTCTTCGCCGGCCACCGGAACTTCCGGTTCGCCTCCTGCTGGAGCTTCGATGTCGTGAAGGGAGCCGCGGGCTTCTCACGGAAGGGCCGCCTCTGGACGCGATCGACCTGTGCCGTACCGGCCCCGAGTGCGCTCGCCAGTGCTCTCGCGCCTTTCTCGTCGAGCACGGTCGCCTTGGCGGTCCTGAGCTTGCCCGTCGTGGCCTCGAAGTCGCGACCGGTGGCGAGCCGCGTGCCGTCGACCTCGGCCAGGCTGCCCTCGTAGGGGCGGTCGGTGCCGAAGGTGGCCGACAGATCCCACCAGCTCGCCGAGACGAAGCGCATTCGCTCCCGCTCGCGCTCGACGATGAGCCGCACGGCCACGGACTGCACTCGGCCCGCCGAGAGACGAGGCTTGACCTTCTTCCAGAGGACCGGGCTGACGTTGTAGCCGAAGAGGCGATCGACGATGCGCCGTGCTTCCTGGGCCTCGACGAGGTTCATGTCGATTGGTCGCGCGTTCTGAAGTGATCGTGTGATCGCAGCCTTGGTGATCTCGTGGAAGACGAGCCGCTGGATCGGGATCTTGGGCTTCAGCGCCTGGGTCAGGTGCCAGGCGATGGCCTCGCCCTCCCGGTCTTCATCTGTCGCCAGGTAGAGGACCGAGGCGTTCGCGAGCAGCGCCTTGAGCTTCTTCACCTGCTCGCGCCCGCGAGTGGTGAGCACGTACAGCGGCTTGAAGTCGTTCTGGACGTCCACGGCTGTGCGCGCCCACTTCTTTCCCCGGTGGCTCTTGGGGATGTCGGCGGCGCTCTCGGGCAGGTCGCGCACGTGCCCGATGGACGCCTCGACCTGGTAGCCCGAGCCAAGGAACCGGGAGATGGTTCGGGCCTTTGCGGGGGACTCGACGATGACCAGCGGCTTCGGCACTTCGCTCCCAGGACGATTGGTACCGGGCGGTATAGACAGGCCGGACCGAATCGGCAAGCGCGCTATCCTGCTGTACGCATGCATCCGGACGTCCAGGACTTCCTCGAGTTCCTTCGTGTGGAGCGCGGTCTCACCGTCAACACCCGGCGGGCTTATGACCGCGACTTGAGTCGATTGTCGGCCGCGCTCGGCGAAAACGGGCGTTGTCTCAGGACTGCACGGCCGGCCGATCTGCGCGGCCACCTCGCCGTCATCGGGCAGGGGGCGCCGGCACCCTCTTCCACCGCTCGACGCCTCTCCAGCTACCGGAGCTTCTATCGGTGGGCCGTGAAGACCGGACGTTGCCCGGACAGCCCTGCCGAGCGCCTCACTCGGCCGAGAGTGCCTGCGAAGGTCCCGAGGTTCGTCGACGTCGACGAGGCATGTGAGGTGGTGGAGGTCGGGACCCAGGACGGCTGGTACCTGCTGAGGAACCGGGCGCTCTTGGAGATCCTGTACGGTTCGGGGCTTCGTGTTGGCGAGGCAGCCTCGCTCGATGTCGACGATGTGGATGTCCACGCGCGCCTCGTACATGTTCGCTGCGGCAAGGGCGGCAAGCCCCGTCGGATCCCGTTTGGGGAGGCATGCGCCGAGGCCCTCGCCGCCTGGCTCGAGGGGCACGCGGGAGGTCCGCTCTTCCTGAACCGGTACAAGAAACGCCTCTCGTCGCGCTCGATGCACCGGATCGTGCGTCAGGCAGGCCTCCAGGCAGGGGTCAGCGCGCTCCACCCGCACGCACTACGCCACAGCTGCGCGACGCACATGCTCGCCGGCGGTGCGGATCTGCGTGCCATCCAAGAGCAGTTGGGCCACGCGAGCCTCTCGACTACGCAGAGATACGCCCATGTCTCGGCCGAGCGTCTGCTCGAGGTGTACCGGGCTGCCCACCCTCACGCGCGAGACGAGTGAGGGCTGGCGTATGATGAGTCCATGTCCGGACTGAGTGCGGAGGACCTTCGCGAGCTGGCTCAGCTCAAAGAGATCCTCGAGAACGGGACCTACTACGATCTGTTCGGGGTAGGGCGGCAGTTCGAGCGGCCAGAGCTGCGCACGAGCTACTACGCCATCTCTCGCCGCTTTCACCCTGACCGCTTCTACCGACAGGACCTCGGTGGACACGAGGAGCTGCTGGAGCAGGTGTTCGCGGGCATCAACCTCGCCTACAGGACCCTCGACGATCCGGAGGAGAGAGGGCGGTACAACCGCGAGCTCGGCATCAGGCCGACCAAGCTGGCACCGCCAGGGCCGCCGCCCGCGAAGAAGAAGCCCGGCTCGGGCAAGGCCGCCAAGATCGGCACCGCGGAGGAAGAGGACACCCACACCGTCGAGTTCACGATCACGGGCATCCGCGAGGACGTCGAGAATGACGTCAGCGCGGAAGAGCAAGTCTCTGAGACGCCCAAGAAGCGGCGCCCCAGGAAGCGGAGGAGCGTCAATCGGGCCCCTCCTGCGGTCGTCGCGCTTCAGAAGCAGCTGGTGAAGCGCCTCAAGAAGGCGCGTCGCTACTACGAGTCGGGCCTGGAGGATGCGCAGGAGGGGCGGTGGGTCAAGGCGGCGAGCTCTTTCTACCTGGCTACCCAGTTCGACCAGCGGAACGCGGACTACCGAGAGGAGTACGAGGCCGCAAACTCCAAGGCCCGATCCCACAAGGCCACCGAGTACGTGCGCATGGCGCGAAACGCAGTGGACTCCGGCTCACATCGTGAGGCCATCGGCTACTACCAGAAGGCCACGGAGCTGAACCCTCCCGACGGCGTGGCGTACTTCCAACTGGGGGTCCTCCTCCTCAAGCTGGATGCCGAGGATCGGGCGGCGCTCGACAACCTGCGGATCGCCGTGTCCAAGGACGGCAACAAGGTCGACTACCGCCTGGCTCTGGCCGAGGTCTACGAAACACACGGCATGAAGCTCAACGCCCACCGCGAGTTCGCGGCCGTCTCTCAACTGGATCCCGGTAACGATACGGCGAAAGCTGGCCTGAGGCGGACGCGCTGAGCGACGCTCCCAGATAGGTCCAGAGGCGGCAAGGAGGACCGATGCCTGGCACGGTCGTGGTCGGCGCCCAGTGGGGCGACGAAGGCAAGGGCAAGATCGTCGATTTGCTCGCGGCGCGAGCGGCGATGGTCGTGCGCTTCCAAGGTGGAAACAACGCCGGGCACACGCTCGTGGTGGACGGAGAGAAGGTGGTGCTTCACCTCGTCCCGTCCGGCATCCTCAACGCAGACACGCTCTGTGTCATCGGCAATGGGGTGGTCGTGGATCCGGGGGTCCTGCTGGGCGAGCTGGATGCCCTGGAGCGCGGAGGGCGACCGATTCGCCCGGGCCAGCTGCTCATCAGCTCCGAGGCCCACGTCATCCTGCCCTTCCACGTCGCGCTCGATGTGCTCCGCGAGGCCTCGCTAGGAGCCGGCGCCATCGGCACCACGAAGAGGGGGATCGGACCGACCTACGAAGACAAGGCCGCCCGACGTGGCGTGAAGGTGGCGGACCTGGTCGATCCCGCGCGTCTGAGGTCACGGCTGGAGGCGGTGCTCCCAGAGAAGAACAAGGCCATCGTCGGCTGGTATGGAGGCGAGCCCTTCGAGGTCGACAGCCTGGTGCGGGAGCTCGCTCCTGTCGCCGCGCGGCTCGAGCCCTTCGTCGGAGACAGCGTCGAGGTCGTCCACAGCGCCCTGGAGGCTGGGGCCGAGGTGCTCTTCGAGGGAGCCCAGGGCACCCTCCTGGACATCGATCACGGCAGCTATCCCTACGTGACTTCATCGAACACCGTGGCGGGTGCGGCCTGCTGCGGGGCGGGGGTGGGTCCGACAGCGATCGACCGGGTCCTCGGCGTCGTGAAGGCCTACGCGACCCGTGTCGGCCACGGGCCCTTCCCGACCGAGCTGGAGGGACCCCTCGGCGAGCACCTGCGTCAGCGCGGGCACGAGTTCGGCAGCACTACGGGGCGACCTCGCCGCTGCGGCTGGTTCGATGCGGTCCTTGCGCGGCGGGCAGCCCGGCTCAACGGTCTCACGGAGCTGGCGATCACCAAGCTCGACGTGCTCTCCGGGCTCCCGGAGCTGAAGGTCCGGGTCGGTGACGGCTGGGAGATCCTCGCCGGCTGGAACGAGGACCTCACGGCCTGCACCAGCTGGGACGCCCTGCCGGCGACCTGCCGCGCATACATCGAGCGGGTGGAGGCCGTCGTGGGAGTGCGGGCCAGCCTCGTATCGGTCGGCCCCGGGCGTTCTCAGACCATCGCTCGAGGGCGTTGACGCTCCCGACCGCCGTTGTTAGTTCATGGCGCGGTTTTCGGGCCGCTAGCTCAGTTGGTAGAGCACCGGCCTTTTAAGCCGAGGGTCACAGGTTCGAGCCCTGTGCGGCCCAGTTTCTTCACCCCCCTCTTTCCCCCCTGAGGGGGGCAGCTCCGACCCCATCGTCTAGTCAGGTCCAGGACACCGGGTTTTCATCCCGGCAACACGGGTTCGAATCCCGTTGGGGTCACCTCTCTCCTCACGTTCGCGGCTTCACGGCTATCCTGGCTTCCATGGGCCAGCTGGTCCTGCAGCTCCTCGCGGCCGGTGTCCTCGCACAGGACAAGCTGACGGCCTCTGACGGGGCGGCCAGCGACAGGTTCGGCTATGCCGTCTCCGGCCTCGGGGACCCCGACGGCGACTGCGACGACGACGACGCCACCGTCTACCCGGGCGCCGCAGAGGTAGCTGGAGACGGTATCGACCAGGACTGCGATGGTTCGGACCAAAGTGGCCGAGGGGACCAGCCGGGATGTCCCGGGGGCTGTGAAGGTGGTGGTGGCGGCGGTCTCGCCGGGCTGCTGGGGCTCCTCGGGCTGGTCGGCCTGAGGCGGGGTCAGCGGACGGTCGCCTCGCAGGAACGCTCGTGCCCCCACGGCGCGAGGAGCCAAGCCTCGTCATCAGCGTAGATCGGCGGACCCGCCAGCTCCTCCATGCGGCTGGCGAGCGAGCGCACATGGAGTGTGGCTGCGGTCGTAGGCATCGTCTCGCGGAGCGGTTCCAGCCGCACCAGCACCCAGCGGAAGCCGAGGTCCTCGACGGCGAGCTGGTCCTCCAGCGTCCAGGCGATGCGATTCCGTGGGTCGTCCGTGGAGCGGTTCAGGGCGGCGAGGTAGCTGTTGGTCTGTACGGCGGTTCGAAGCTCTCCTGGGACCTGGCCCCTGGACCGCGGGTTCATGCCGTCGAGGATCGGCAGCCCGTGCACGGTCTGGTACAAGAGCGGCGTGTGGTCCCGTCCCAGGGGCAGGTCGATGACGGCCCCCTCTGCGCCGGCGAGGCAGCGCACGGCCTCTGGGACCTCGGTGTCCCAGGTTGGAAGCGGTAGCTGCGCGCGAATGCCCAGCTCCGAGACCAGCGCTACGAGGACTGCCGCGGCAGCCGGAGCTCGCCACCGTTCCGCCAGGGCGGCGGCCCCGAGAGCCGTACAAGGGACCAGCAGCGCCAGCGCACGGCATGGCCAGTACAGGCGATCCATGCCGGGGACCAGTGTGGCCAGCCCGATGTAGACCGGGTTGGGCAGGCCCAGGGGATGGGGCCCGATGGCAAGCAGCGTTCCGACCAGCGCGACGACCAGCCAGCGACGCCCGGAGAGCACGCTGAGCGCGGCCAGGCCGAGCGCGACGAGACCAAGACCCGGCGCCGCGGCCTGCCAGCCCTCAGCGCGCAGGTTGCCGAGCGTGGCCGGCAGGTGGAGCGTGCACAGGGGCACGGTGTCACCCTCTGCGGTGACGAGGTCCAGACCGCTCCACCAGGCCGAGACGGGGAGCACCCCCGGCACCTCTCCGGCGGCCAGGCGCAAGGCCAGGGGCAGCGCCAGTGGGAGGGCCACCAGCGAGGCGGCGCCGGCGATGGCGAGGCCTCTAGCCCAGCTGCGAGGTCTCGCCAGCGCCAGGACCGCCACACCAAGACCTGCGAACAGTCCGCCGAACCAGTAGACGTAGCCAGCCACGGCGAGCGCGATGCCAGCGGGCAGGATGCGCCGCAGGCCGCCGGAGGCGAGGGCTTCGTCGGACAGCGCCAAGGCCAGGATGGCGGGAGCCAGGAGCGCCTGGGTGGGCCGGCCAGCGGCCAGCTCGTAGATGACGTAGGGGTGGAGGAGTACCACCAACGCCGCGACCAGGGCGGCCTCCGGGCGCTTCACCCTCGGCCTGACGAGGCGCCACGTGGCGAGCGCGTTCGTGACGAGGATGGTGACGACGAGACCGTTCCAGGCCGCCTCGGGACCGAAGGCCGCGCGCAGCGGAAGCGCGAGCAACGCGTCGACGATGTTCGCCCCGGTGTGGGCCAGCACGTCCTTGCCCCAGGGGTGATGGAGCGTCGCTTCCGGGAAGCCCTCCGCGACCCACCACTGGAACCACCAGCTCCCGAGCGCGTCAGCCGTGTGCCCACCCAGTGGACCCGCCACCATCGGCGAGGCCACCAGCCCGACACAGAGGACGAGCGCGACGGCGCTGAGCAGCTGTGACGACCGCATTGCCGTCAGCGTTCCAGGTCCGCGGGGGCCAAGGTGCCGTGCCTGCTTTCGCCCCTCGTCGGGGATGGCGGAGGGTTGGGGTGCGAGCTATGATACGCCGTCTGGAGGGTGTATGCCAGTTGGCGCCGTGATGGCACTTGCCCTGCTCGCATCGTGCTCCGGAGGGGCAGAGGACTGCCCGGCCATGGCGGCCGGAGACGAGCGCGACGCCTGCTACCTCGTGCAGGTCAGCGCCCACGCTGAGAGGGGTGAGGGGGCGCAGGCCATCGACGACGTGCGCGCCATCGAGTCTCCGTTGATGCGGAGCGCGGCCATCCAGAGCCTGGCTACGAGCGAAGGCTCTGGCGTGGACAGCTCGTCCATCGAGGTGCTCTGCGAAGAGCTTCCATCCCCCAACGCCGCACAGTGCCTGAAGAGGTGGACGCGGCCGCACCTGTGGCCACAGACCGGTGGGGCCCAACCCCGTTGACGCTCCTGTCGCTGCTGGCTTGTACCGCGAGGCTGAGTGACGGACTCGGCCCGGTGGTCGCAGCCGACATGAAGGCCTGCGAGCTCGTGGAGGGCGCGCCGAGGGGTACCTGCGCTACCTCGGTGCTGGACACCCACAGGGTGGATGGGGCGACGGCCGAGATGGTCTGCAGACGGCTGGACTACCCGGAGACCCGGGACTGGTGCTACGAGTTCTCGTCTCGTCGCCCGGCGCCCTACGCTTCGGCGGAGGTCTGCGCGGAGGTGCGCCAGCAGCGGCCTCGCGAGTCCTGCTTTCTCTCCATCTCCGAGCGGATCTCCATCGACGCGGAGGACATCGCAGAGGTCATCGCGTCACTGGAGCGCTGCGGGGACATGCTGGACTACTGCCTGTACCACATCCCCCAGCGTCGGCAGGACCGGTACCGCGACGGCGGCTGGGACCTGGCGGAGGCAGAGCTCACCGCCGTCGTCGACGACGTGCCCGCCGCATCAGAGAGCCGGAGCTTCGGGATCAGCGTCGGGCGCGCTGGCAGGAACATCGGCTTCGGAGCCAGGGTCTGCGAGCTCCTCGGCGACCGGTCCCGGGCGTGGCAGAGCTGCCTGGGCGTGCTCGGCGTCTCGCCAATGAACTCGCCAAGCGGCGGGTCGAAGGAGCGTCGTCCCCGCTGAGCCGCCTGGGAACCCGGATCAGCCCGGGCCGCTACCCCTGGTCGCCCTTACCCGAGCCACCCTGCCCCTTGCCGCCGCCTTGGCCGCCGCCCTGCCCCTTGCCGCCGCCCTGCCCCTTGCCGCCGCCTTGACCGGCGCCCTGACCTTGACCGGCGCCCTGGCCGCCCTGACCTTGACCGGCGCCCTGGCCGCCCTGGCCGCCGCCTGCCTGGCCCTGTCCACTGCCCTGACCCTGCCCCCCGCTCGCCAGGCCCTGTCCACCGTCCTGGCCCATGCTCCCGCTCGTCTGGCCCTGTCCACCGCCCTGGCCCATGCCAGCGCTCGCCTGGCTTCCGCTACCGGTCTGGCCGTCGGCGCCACCTTGTCCGCTCATGCCCTGGCCGCTCATGCCCTGGCCCTTGCCGCCCTGGCCCTTGCCGCCCTGGCCCTTGCCGCCCTGGCCTTCGCCCTGGCCCTTGCTGCCGGTCTGCGAGCCCGAGGTTCGGCTCATCCGGGTCATGGCGAGGTCAGTCGAAGTGTTCGAGGCGATCGCGTCCGTGTCCTCTGCGGTCGCTCCGAGGCGGTCGACCATCCGGGCGATCTGACCCTTCGAGAGAAGAGACAGCCAGTAGTCGTCAGGGAGCTTCTCGCAGGTCCCCACCAGGGCCTCGTATCGGGCGTACTGGCTCGACAGCAGGGTCTCGTCCGCGGCCGCGAGCAGATCGACGACCTCCTGCGGCGTGGTCTCCGCGGTCGGGTCGATGAGCTCCAGCGAGGACGTGAACAGTGCGAGCGCTGCGTCGGCTTCCAGGTTCACGCCCTGGATCGCGAAGCGCAGCGCCAGCACCGAGCGGCGGCGCTCCAGCTCCTGCTCCGGGTCCGGATCAGAGGAGACCCAGGGTGGAATGGAGTTCGAGCTGCGCTTCACCGAGACGCTGCGCTCCTCGACGAGGGTCGTCGCCGGGTTCGCGAGGTCCCAGACGACTTCGCGTCCGGTCGGGCCAGCGGCCACCAGCACGGCCAGGATGTCCGCTCGGTCCCGCTCCAGAGACTCCCTCTCCTTGTCCTGCAGACGCCCCATCGCTGCGTCGCTCTGCTCCGATCGGCAGGACAAGGCCAACGCCGCCTGGAGATCCGCCATCTGCTGTTCGAGCATTCGACCCTCGACGGCTCGGCGACCTTCGCGCTCCGCCAGGATCGCCTCCACCGTCGCGCTCGCCTCTGTGTCACCGATGGCCTTGATGGCTATGTGCGCCTTCTCGAGGCCGCCCGCCTCGGACGTGGATGGAGTCGCGGTGGTCTCGGACGTGGTCTTGTCTCCGTCACGCTCGGTCCGGGTCGTCTCGGTGGTCGAGCCCGTCGAGGTGGTCTCGGGGTCGTTGCAGGCGAGGATGAGTAGGAGCATCGGATCTCTCGGTCGTGTGGGGCCTGGATCAGTACATATTGCGGCTTGGAGGTGGTCGCTCGACTCGGCGGGATGGCGCCCCCCATTCAGAGCCCGCCCATCGCATGCAGGGCGAGTCCCGGATCGATGACGGCGGCCTCGCAGGCGAGCCGGGCGTCCCCGTAGGGAAAGACCTCGCACGCCGCGTACTCGAAGGGGAGCGCGCCGAGGGTCCAAGCCAGGTACCCGACTCGGAAGCCGGTCTTGGCGTCGAAGGTCAGCGTGGGGTGAGCCGCGAGCAGGATGGCGAGATCCGTGTCCAGCGCTGGCAACTCCGTCCAGCGCCCCTCGCCCTGCTGGACCAGGTGGTCGATACAGGTCGCCTCCAGCACGCCGGCCTCCGCGCAGGTCGCGACCAGGTCATCCATCGGGGCCGAGTCGAGCTTCCGGTCGGCCACGGCCAGGACGCAGGAGCCTCGCAGGGTCGCGCTCTCGATCGCCGAGCAGTCTCCAGTGTCGTCGCCGGCTTCAGGGTGGCGCATCGTAGCGAGCCAGCATCGATCCGAGAGCGAAGCGTCGGTCAGCGACGGGCAGAGCGCGCGAATCGCGTCGATGTCATCGCCCCGCTCGGTGTCCTCGAGCACGCAGGCCTCGTACGCCGAGCGGCTGGGCGCCGCCTCGCAGTCCTCGTCGGCTCCGGGCAGGGCCGCGCACCCCAGGGCCAAGCTCAGTAGGGCCACAGGTGAGGTCTCCCGAAGAGCCGGAGGCAGGCATCGGCCCCAGAGCTGTCGAGGCTCTCGCACAGCGACATGGCCTTGACTGCGTCCATCCGGAGTGGTGCCTCCTGGATGACCCCCTTGGTGGCGGCGCTCGCGATGGCCCGATCCGCGATGGCGTCGAGATGCTCGGTTGCTCGGTCGAGGTCGTCGGCCTTTGCCGCGCTGAGCGCCTCCTCGAAGTGGCACCAGTCGCGCTCGATTCTCGTCTCCAAGGAGGGACAGTAGTCCGTGCAGGCCAGCAGCAGGAGCGTCATCGGGCAGCACGATAGCGCGTGCCGCGGTTAGGCTCGCCGGCATGTCTCCACGGTCCTCCCCCCGGCTACGCCTGGTGCTCGTCGGTGGGCCCAGGCTCGTGCCAGCTGAGGTTGCTCGCCGTGAGTGGGGTGCGGATCCAGCCTCCGAGGACGAGGTGGCTGCCGTCCTGCGGAGCCGCCCGGGCTCCTCGGTCTTCCTGGAGCATCCTCCCGGGAGCGCTTGGCTCGAGCGTCCGGAAGCGCGGATCCTCCGGCTCATCGAGAGCCTCGACGATGCCATCGGCACCCTCGTCTGCTGTGTCCCGGCCTTGCCGGACCGCTTCGTCGATCCGGACCCGGTCGCGAGGCCGCTCCTCCAGCGCGCCGACGAGGTCTGGTTCTGGGAACGGGAGCTCACCCCGCCTTCCAGCGCGAGCTCCCCGGTGCTCTGCTTGTTGGAGAGCGGCTCATCCACATGGTCTCGAGCGTCGCAGGCTGGTCTCAGCCGCATCACGGCCGCTCTTGGTGGCGCGGCCCTGTTGCTGTTGGTGATGCTTGTCTGCTGGCGCGCGTGGTTGGGAACAGACTCGCTGGTGCTGGGCGACTCCAGCCAGGGGCTGCTCTCCGCCTTGTTCTTGAGCGACCACGTCGCTCGGGCGCTCGCTGGTGATGGGCCGCTGTTGTTCATCGAGCGGCTCTACTGGCCCCGCGGGGCCTGGCTTCCGGTCATAGGCGGAGGCGTGATTCCCTACGTGGTCGCCGGGTTGTTGCAGTGCGTGGCTGGGACGCCGGACCACTGGAACGGCTTCGTGATCCTGTCACTGTGGCTCAACGGTCTCTCGATGGCCTGGCTCGCGCGCCGACTCGGGGCCGACCGCCTGGGCGCGCTCGGAGTGGGAGCTGCCTGGGCGCTCGCCCCGCCGCTGTTGGACCAGGTCACCGCGGGCGAACCCGAGTTCTTCTTCGCGTCGCTGCTCCCACTGGCTGTGGGTCTGTCGCTGGACGCGCTGGATGGACGCGCGCGCGGACATCGGGCGGGGGTGGCCCTCGCGCTCACGCTCGCCTGTGGGTGGATCCTGGGTGCTTGGACAGCTGGTGTCGTGCTGCTGCTCGCGGTCCACCGGTGGTGGCGCTACCGCCACGGGCGTCGCCGACTCTGGCGAATCTTCGGGACCATGCTTCGCTGGGGCGCGCTGGGGCTGTTGCCGGGGATCCCGGTCATGGCGCAGCTGGTGCGCGGGGACATGCTGCACGGCAGCTCCGGTGTACTGCCTCATGAGCTCGGCGATGGCTGGAGGGCCAGACTGGTCGTGGACGCGCTGGCGCAGCACAGCTGGCGTCCGGATGACCCGGGCAGCTTCGTCCTCGTCGGTCTGATGGCCCTGACCTTGCTCGCAGCATGGACGCTGACCCCACGCCGGGCGGTCTTTCCGATGGTCCTGGCGCTCGGGGCTGGAGTCCTCGCTCTCGGGCCGTGGCTGGAGCCAGACCTCCTCTTCGACCACGACTGGCGGGTGCTTCCGCACGCATTCGCCTGGAGGCTCCCCTTGGTCTCGGTCGTGGGACCCCCTGAGCGATTCGGCATCCTCGCCGTGCTCGGTGCATGCCTCGCGGCTGCCCCCATGCTCGGGGAGCTGCGTCGCCGGGCTCCCCGCATCGGCGGAGCGGCAGCGCCGATCGCTGCCATGTGCCTGGCGTCCGTCACCGCGCTCCGGGGCGGCATCCCTGCGACATCGTTGGATGTGTCCAACTTCTGGGAAGGCCTCTCACCAGAGGCTGGAGCGGTGCTGCGGCTTCCGATGGGGGTGAGCGGAGACAACCTCTACCCGGCGATGGTCCATGGCCTCACCCTGGTCGGCGGGCCTGGTGAGAGCGCCGCCGTCCTCGACCAGACTCCCTACTGGCGCACTCTCACGGAGGTCCCCGGTCTCGCTCCCTTCGTCGACCCCGAGCTCGGCTATGCCCCAGGGGTGGATGAGCTCCGGGCCGCCCGCGAGGCGGGCCTGGCCTACGTCGTCATGGACGTCGAGCTCATCCACGTCATCTCGCAGGGAGACCGCCCCGACTCTGACGAGCTGGCTCGTCTTCCGATGTTGGTGGATCTCGCCTTCGACCAGCCGATCATGTCCGGTGGTCCCGTCCAGGTCTATCGGCTTCCCAGCTCCGAGTGAGCCCTCGCGAGGGCGGAGCGCACCAGCGCCGCTCCTAGCAGGACGAGGAGCACTGCCCCCCAGGCCAGGTAGAGCGAGGTCGCCGAGATCCCTACGTCCTCGGCGGCCCGCGCTGCGAGTCCGGACCCGGTCCTCCTCTGTGGACCGAGCTGGGCGGGGGTGACGATGCGCTCCATCGCCCAGCCTCCGTCCTCGGGGCGGACCCGGAAGGTCACCACGTAGGTGGTGTCCTGGAGCATGGGTGTGCCGACGCTCTCCTGGTGGAACACGGGGACACTGTCGATCGTGCCCTGGATGGTCAATGTGCTGATCCGCTGCGTCGGACGCACCAGTCCGAACCACTCCCCGTCGTTCGGACGATCCCACTGGATGCTGCCGTCATCGACCAGGACGCTCGGCTGGCTGAGGTCGACCTGGGCGGTCATGACGATCCGCTCGGCGTTCTGGGGAAGCAGGAGGCTCACGCCGACCCAGTTGTCCTGGGCGCTCGCCAGCGCGCACATCAGCAGCAAGCTCACGAGGCGTCCATCCACATGCGCAGTTGCTCCTGGGCGTCCTCGGCCGGCATCGCCTCTATGAACTTGGGTAGAACGAAGACCTCGACATCGTCGGCGTCGTCCGGAGCGTAGATCAGCACGAGCCGTGTTCGCAGCGCGGCCCGAAGTTGTAGTGCGTCGGCCTCGACGAAGCTCCCGGGATGGAGCACGACGTCGCTGACTCCGAGGCCCTTCATGAGAGAGAGGAGCTCGGTGATGCGTTCCTCCTGCTCGTCGAAGAGTGCGAGCGCCAGCCGCTTCGAGAGGACGCTCTGAGCGTCGCCAGCGCGCGTGAAGTCCGCCAGGGAAGGCTGGCCGTGCTCGACCTGGTAGTAGGCGGAGAGTCCGGCGTACTTGAGCAGCATCCGATCGTGGCCCCAGAGGTCCAGCACAGCGCCCCGTCTGCTGAGGTGGTCGTAGCCGACTGGCACGGCTGCTGGCGTCACGGTGTGATCGATCGTCGACCCGGTCATCACGAGGGCGTCGACGCCGACGAGCGCGAGCAGCAAGAACCGCCAGGTGCGCGGGAGTCCCTCGCGGCGAAGCTGCTCCAACAACAGCGCCGTCAGCGCCCCCAGCCCCAGCGAGCTGACGAGCAGGAAGCGGATCGGCATGCGGTAGGCGAGCCAGGCGCGGGAGACCCAGGCCAGCCACGCGTAGGGCATCGTGATGCTCCCCGAGCTCTGGTCGTCGAAGCGCAGCATCGGCCCGAGCGCCAGGACGGTCGCCGTGAGGGCGATCGACAGCCACGGCAGAACCCGGCGCCTCGGCACGCAGACCAGCGCGGCGCAACCAAAGAGCAGCGGAGCCAGCCCGATGTAGGTGACTCGGCCCTGCCGCAAGTGGGCCGTCGCCGGGTAGGGAGCGAACAGCCCGCTCACGCTGGCGCTGTCCATGGCGACGTTGGCGAGCACGTCGTGGCCGCTGGGAAAGCGGCTCTCCAGCGCAGCCTCGAGCCCCGAACCGACCATCCATGCGACCGGTGCCGCGACGAGGACAGCGACGAGGATCGCGACCACCCCGGGCTTCAGCGCTCCTCGTCCGTGGATGAGCAGCGCCGAGATGCCGATGCAAGTACCGATCACAGCGCCGTCGATGGCAAAGTAGCCAGAGGACCAGGCCAGGAGTCCGAGAGCTACGCCGGCGAGGGCGCCACGACGCAGGCTGGTTCGTTCGACCGCCTGGAGCAGCAGACCCGCGAACAGGGGCAGGAGGAAGGCCGCCAGCAGGTAGATCTCGCCCTCGATGCGCGCGTTGAGCATCGCGGAGTTGAAGGCGCACGTCAGCGCGCAAGCCATCGCCGCCAGGGGACCGGTCCCCAGCGCCCTTCGGGCCAGCCACCAACCGGCCAGCCCGGTTCCCGTGATGGAGAGCAGACCGAAGGCGTTGAAGGCGGCCGAAGCGCTCAGGCCCAGCCGCAGGACCGGGAAGAGCAGCCCATACAGGAACGAGTCGGCGAGTCTCAGGTCGAGGCCGAAGGGGCTCGCCACCAAGTCCGAGTCGAGCCAGGCCTCGTCACCCAGGAAGGCGCGGCAGAAGTGTTCGCCGAGCCAGACCGTGCCGTAGCCATCGAAGCGGGTGGGCGACATCAACAGCTGGCTCGAGATGTCGGTCGCCAGCGGCCAGGTCGCCACCACCGCTAGCGCGAGGATCGTCATGAAGACGCCGATGGGCTCGAGGCGAATCATCGGCGCTGCCCCTAACCGGCTGGCGATGCACGTCCGTCCCTGGATAGGGGCAGGGCGTGCTGCTCCTCCTGCTCTGCTGTCTCCCCGCGCCCCCGAACGAGCCCAAGGCAGATCCGATGGAGTGGCGGGGACCGGAGCCCGCCGTCGTAGTCGAGGTCGACGGCGAGGCGAGGGCAGTCCAGGGAACGTCCACCGCCACCCTTCGGCTCACAGGCGATGTCGAGCGCCTGCAGATGTTCGGCATCGGCTCCTCATCGCTCACCCGGGCATCTGGCCGCGACGTCCCTGGTCCCCTGGCGCCCAGGACCTGTCCGCCGAGCAGCAAGGAGACCGGTGCCCGCCTGGAGTTCTTCGTCTCCGGCGCGCGCGGCGAGGACGCCTACGACTTCCGCTTCCTTGCCACCGACGAGCCGTTGACCGAGGGATCCTGCATTCCACTGATCCGAAGGGGCGTCACCTGGCCGCTCACCATCCTGGCGAAGGAGGGCGTCGAGACCGTCGAGCGGAAGATGGATGTCAGCTATAGCGGGCCGTCGATCGTGTCGCTCATGCACGACAAGTACCTCTTGTTGATGGTCCGAAAGCGCTCCATCGACGACCGCGGACTCGCGGAGCTTCGCCCTCACGACTCTCTGGGCGACATCGTGGGCTGGGTCTCTTCGGACAGCAGCTTCCGCGAGGACGTGCACGGCCCGGTCCTCGTGGTCGATGACCTGAAGGCCAGACCTGACCTCGACGCCCGCGCCTGGCTCGGTGTTCCAGGCGGGGTCGCCCTGGACGAGGACATCTACGTCTACTACGCCACCGTCTTCCCCGAGGAGACCTTCGTGGACGAGCGGCCGGCGGCGGCGGCTCGCCCGGGCGCCTCCGTCCGCCACATCCAGCTCGAGGATCTTTCCGCCCTCTTCGACAAGGAGCCCAAGCCGGAGTCTGCCTGGGGTCGCCGAACTGGGCTGCCCGGGAAGGAGCTGGGGCTGGTCCGAATATGGGCGACGGTGCCCGGGGGCGCGGAGGAGCGCGAGGTCCAGCCGATGGAGGCGCTCTACCCAGACTGGAGGGTCGCGGATCCACAGCCGGCCTCCTGCCGTGAAGGCGTGCAGCTGTACTTTGCGAACGTGCCCGACAGCGCCCGCGAGTCGGAGGCCACGCAGGGAGGCTGGGGGCTGTGGCGCGCCAGCTCGTTCCCGGACAACGTGGTGTTGAAGACCCCGAGTGGACCCTATCGCACGGTATTCGGCCGCGACTTCGTCGTGCGGGTGGACGCCGATCGTGGGACGCCAGACTACGTTCAACCCGATGCGGCCTCGTCCGGTCGCGTGTTCGTCGACCCTGATCCGGTGAGGGTCTCGGACGGTCGCTGGCTGGTCTATGCCGGCAGCCTCGACGCCACTGCGCTCTGGCGCTTCGAGGGCTCGCATGAGCTCGGCTGCCGGAGCTGGAGGTCGGCCTGGGTCGCGGCGAAGGACTGAGCGGCCTCATCGCGCCTGTCGGGGCGCTGACGCTGGTGATCCTGGCCTTCGCAGGCGTGCTGCCCGACCCGGGCGGGCGTTTCGTCGGAGAGGCCGGGACGGATCTCTGGGGCACCCAGTGGTTCTACTGGAGGGTCGGGGCGCGGGTCCTGGATGGAGAGCCCTTCGCTCACACGAACCTGCTCTTCTACCCCTGGGGCAAGGAGGTCTACCTCCACACGGGCGGAAACGTCCTCGACGCGGCGCTGGCCCTCCCGGTGCGTTTCGCGGTCGGACCCGTCCTTGGCTACGACCTGTTCGCGTTGGGTGTGCTGCTGGTCAACGGGCTGGCGACTGCGCTCCTGGCGCGGCGTCTGGGGGCGAGCGCTGGCGCCTCCGGCGTGGCGGCGCTCATTGGCGCTTTCAACCCCTTCACCCTCGGCGAGCTGGCGGGCGGTCGCCCTACCCAGGCCTTGATCGCCTTCGCTGTGATGGCGGTCTCTGCCTTTCTCAGCCTGGATGAACGAGCGAGCTGGAGGCGTGGCCTCGAAGGCGGCGTCTGGCTGGTGCTCGCCGGTCTGACCTACTGGTATGCGGCGATCTTCGTCGTCCTCGTCCTCGCGGCTGCGCTCCCGGCCGCGCTGCTCCGCGCTCGGCGGCGGGATGAGCTGGGCGCGCTGTGCGGTGCCGTCGCCCTCGGCCTCGGCGCCTCGCTGGTCCTCGTGCTCCCGCTGGCGTGGCCGATGCTGGGGCGGCTCACCTCAGGAGAGGTCCCGGGCCTCCTGCCCGTGGACGACTGGACGCTCGCGGGCTGGTCGCCTGTGACCGTCGAGGGGCTGGAGATTGGATTGGAGGCGCTCCACCCTCGCGGGACCGGGGTGGTGCTCCACTGGGAGACGGACGCGGGGCTCAGCGTCGTTCCTGAGCGAGTCGGTCTGTTCTGGACGGAGGTGGTGTTGCTCGCGGGGCTCGTGCTCAGTCGCCGCCGAGCCATGTTCCTGCCGATGCTCGGCGCGGCCTGGATCCTGGCCACGGGCCCCCAGCTGCCGCTCTTCGATGTGGTCGACCCGATCTACGTCGGTCTGGCTCGGGTGCTGCCCCCCCTGGAGCGGCTGTGGTGGCCCGCTCGTGCGCTGTTCCTCGTTCATCTGCTCGCTGCCGTCGGGGCGGCGGCGCTGTGGCGCAGGGCGGGGCGTTGGCGAGGGGCGCTGGGGCTCCTCGTGGTGGCGGGCCTCGGCTTCGAGGCCCGGGCCGCCGGCTGGTTGCCCCTCCCCACGGCCCCCGCGGATGTGCCCGGACTTCACCGATGCCTCGCAGGAGGCGACGGCGCCCTGCTCGAGGTCCCCCTCGATGGCGAGCCCAGGCGGCTCCACTACCAGGCGGTGCATGGGCGGCCGCTGCTCGTGGGCATGATCGACAACAACCCGGTCCTGGCCCCCGCCGAGCACCGCGCTTTCCGGGAGCAGTCGAAGCTGCTCGGCGCCCTGGAGGCCCTCGACGGGCGCGCTCTCGACGTGGGGGCAGACCGCGCCGAGCTGGTCGAGCTCGGTTTCGAGTACGTGCTCGTGTATGTCCCCGAGACTCTCTCCCTGACCGAGGCCGCCCCGGAGGCTGCGCTGCAGCGGGAGCGGCGCCGCGTTCGCGCTGCCCTCGACGCGCTGCTCGGTCGGCCGGTCTACGATGCCGAGGACATGCTTCTGTACCCCTTGGCGGAGTCGGGGGACCCATGCGAGGGGCGATCGTGATGTTGCTGCTGTTGGCCTGCGCCTCCGACGTCGTCGAGGAGGCCAGGACGGAACCGATCCTCTACGAGGCGCCGGGCGAGCTGTTGGCCGTCGGGCTCCTGACGCACGCGAAGATAATCAACGCCGACGCCGCCAAGCTCGAGGCCCAGCTCGATCGACAAGCGGTGGCTGAAGGACTCTGGCTCCAGGCCCGCATCCTCGACACTCTGCAGTCCCGTCCAGCCGACGAGGACGAGACGGTAGAGGCTCTCTCGGGCCTGAGCCTGACCCTGTGGGAGGTCATCCAGGAGTGGCCCAGCCTCGACGCTGACGGCGCGGGCCCCAAGGTGCCGACGGCCGCTGAGCGTCTCCTGGCCAACGGGCAGTTCGTCGCGGCGGGTCGGTCGCCGGTGGTGGCTCGCGCGCTGGAGGAGCTTCGTCGAGCCGTGCGGCGTCGCAGGGGAGTCGCCGAGGCCGCCGAGATGCTCGCATCCCGCGTGGTCGAGGCCCGGACGGAGGCCTTGCGCGCAGCAGCGGAGGTGTTCCGTTTCGCGCGGCCCAAGGAGTTCGACGCCCTCGTCGAGGGGGGCGTGGTCAGTCGGTGGCTGGGGCTTCCACTTTGAGGAGCATGCTTCGGCGGCTCGTCGCCCCGGTCTTCTACCTCACGGCCATCGTCGCCTTGACATGGCCGGTTCTTCGCGAGCCGACGGCGCGGATCATCGGTCACGACCAGAGCGGCGCCTGGCGCACCCTCTGGGCGCACTGGTGGACCTTCGACCGGCTGCGGCGGGACGGGGCGTGGCCACTGGACGCACCGGAGATTGGCTTCCCGCGAGGCGGCGCCTTCTCCAGCATCGCGCCGGTCAACGACGCCCTGTCGCTCCCCCTGCAGCCGCTGGTCGGACTCGTTGGCGCCTACAACGGCGTGGTGATCTTCCACTGGCTGCTCGCCTGCATGGGCGCCTTCCTCCTCGGGCGCGCCGCCGGTCTCAGCCGGTCTGGCGCGACCGTGACCGGCGTCGTCTTCGGTTTCAACAGCTTCCTGTTGACCTACGGCATCGGCTCGGCGGTCGTCGAGACGAGCACGCAGGGCTGGTTGGTGTGTTTTCTCGCCTCGATGGTGTGGCTGGTTCGCAAGCCGGGGGTCATCCCGGCGGTCGTCACCGGGCTCTTGTTCGCAGTCACGGCCCTGGCCAGCTTCTACTGGGCGCTGATCGCTGGGTTGCTCTCCCCGCTGCTCGCCTTCGTCTACCTCTGGGAGCATCGCTCGGACCTGCGACCGCGGCTGATCTGGTCCGCAGCCTCCCTGGGCATCGCCGTGCTCGCCTTCACTCCACCGGTCCTCGTGCTCCTCGGCACCTACGAGGGGGGCGGGGCGCTCTTGCAGGACTACGCGCTTCGCAAGCAGGCACTGACCCGACCGGAGGTGATGACGGACCTCACCCACGACTTCGCCACGCTCCAGGGCTCGCTCCTGCCAGGGGCGGAGCAGCTCGCCGTGACGAAGGACATGGACCGGCTCTTCCAGAGCACCTACCTCGGCTGGGTCGCGCTGGGCCTTGGGTGGTTCGGTATGCGCTGGGGGCGGCTGCGGTGGGCAGCGATCGGTGGGATCGCGCTCGTGCTGAGCTTTGGGCCTTTCGTCTTCATCGCCGCTGACAGCTGGGCGGAGGATCCCATCTGGTGGTGGCAGTTGCTGCGAGATCTGGTCCCTCCGAGCCGGATGATCACCTCCTACGTGCGCTTCGCGGTCGTAGCCTTCGTGGGCCTGGCGGTGCTGGCTGGGGCTGGCGTAGACCGGCTGGGTCGCTTCCTGCCCGCACCCCTGGTCGCCGCCGTCGCTGCGCTGGCTGTGCTCGCCGAGCTGCACTTCGTGTCCCCCGTGCCGACTCCCATACCCAGCGCTGCCGCGCGCGTGCCCGAGGTCAGCAAGCGGCTGGCGGAGCTGCCCCTCGAGGGAGCAGTGCTCGACTGGCCCCAGCGCTTCGAGGGCGAGATGGTGGAGCTGGCCCGGTACTTCTACTACCAGTCCGCCCACGGGCGCCCCATCCCCTACGACTTTGCTCCGACCAGCTACATGTCCGCGCCGATCGAGACCAACCCTTTCTTCCTCGAGCTCGAACGTCGTACCTACGGGGCGGACTACAAGTCGACGGCCCGCCTCGAGCTCGACACCGTCCCGCTCGAGCGTGGTGTCCAGGACCTCGAGGCGATGGGCTTCGCCTACCTCGTCGTCCACATCCCGGAGGTGGCCCAGAGCCACCGAGCTGCGCTCATCGCCTGGCTCGACTCCTCGCTGCCGGTCGTCCTACGCCTGGACGACGCCGTCGTCTACGCCCTGGGGAGCACCAGCCGGAGCCCGTAGCGGGTGCCTGCGCAGAGTCCGCCGACGCCGACGAGTCCGAGCGCACCCAGTACCAGCTCCGAGGGCTTCCAGGGGCGTGGCGTCGGCGACGTGAGCTCCACCTGCACGCCGCGCCGTCGGGCGGCTTCCTCCAGGGAGATCTCGAACTCCAGCGGAGCAGCCTCGTCCAGCAACTCGTCGGCGGGGCCCAGCTGCTCCTCGCTGTCGACCTTCCAGCGGTTGCGCCCCTCGACGAGCTGCCTGGATGACTGGGAGAAGACGTCCCCGAGCGGGCTCGGGGCCCCCTCGAGCATCAGCACTTCGACAGCCTGAGCCTCCTCGAACTCGAGGTGGGCCACGTAGAGGTGGTCCCCGGCGAAGGCGTCAGGCGAGACCCCGTCGTCCAGCATCTGCAGGTCCACGTGGCTGTCCGACAGGAACACGGTGACGTAGGGCTGGTCGTGGCGACGGCCTGCCCGGTCGTCCAGGATCACGACGAACTCGACCTCGCCTGCGAGCGCAGGGCTGCTCGTCAGCAGTGCGAAGAGCGCTACCAGGTGCCGTCCGGACCACCGTAGGCGCCCATGTCGTTCTGGCTGCCGTCAGCGTCGTTGAAGGCGCTCGCGGGGCTGCCGGCGTCGACGGCGGGAGATCCGCCATCGAGGTGCAGATCGTCGTCGCTGGAGTCGTCGTCGTCGGTGAAGTTCACGAAGAGCGGATCCGCGGAGATGTTCCCGTCGGCACCGGTCGGGTTGCTCATGCCACCCCAGTCGTTCGGCGTGCCGCTGCGGGTGTCGCCGTACATGAACGAGGAGGTCTCGGTGCCGTCGGAGTTCCAGATCGGGCCGTCGTCGTTCTCGACCGCGATCGAGTTGATGATGTTCGCCGAGGAGCTGCCGCTCAGGTAGGTGCTGGAGTAGCCGTCGTTCCCCACCAGCGTCGTGTTCGTCAGGTAGAGCGTGCCGCCGGAGATGTCCAGCCCGGCCCCTCCGTAGATCCCGCCGTTGTCTTCGCTCGTGTTGTTGATGAAGATCGAGTTGGTCGCGCTGAAGTCGCCGACCGATCCGAGGCCTCCGCCAGCGGCAGCACCGTTGGCATCGAAGATGCCCCAGTACTGGCTGAGGATGGCCCCCGTGTCAGCGAAGATCCCGCCGCCCGCGTCCGCGTAGTTGGTGTCCCAGGTGATTGTGTTCAGCTCGCAGTTGGCCCCGCGGAAGTAGGCGCCGCCGCCGTAGCTGTAGACGTAGACGTTCTTCGTGTCGGAGAGCTCGGTGTAGCTGTACTCGGGGAGCACGTTCCCCGTGACGAAGAGGTTGTCCAGGGTGGGATCGGCCTTTTCGACGTAGATCCCGCCGCCGGTGTAGGTGATGGTCATCGTCGTGCAGGTCTCGGTGACGCTGCCGCCACAGTCGTAGGTGACCGTGTCGGTGTCCATGACGCCGCCGCCGCCGGTGATGGTGAAGCCGGTGAGCAAAGCGGCGGAGGACTCGCCGTTGGCGAAGGTGACGACCGGGGCCGTGCCGGTTCCGTTGATCGTCGTGTTCTCGTAGCCGTCGACGCCGATCACCTCGATGTCGCTGCCGTCGAAGCTGATGTTCTCCCAGTAGGTGCCGGGGTAGACGTGGACGCAGACGTTGGCGATGTCGATGCCGTCCTGGATGGACACAAAGGGATCGTCCGCGGTGCCGCTTCCGATGATCCCCGTGTCCCAGGCGGTGTCGATACCGGTCTCCCAGCCGGTCTCCCAGCCCGTGTCGGTCCAGATGGCGCCGCCCTCTGAGACGATGACCGGCTCGCGCGCGTCGCTGTCGTCGCAGTCGAGGTCGTTGTCGACGTAGCCCGGCGTGTCCTCGCAGAAGAGGTCGGAGTCGTCGTGGTCGCCGAAGCCGTCACCGTCGTCGTCGGCGTAGTAGGTGCTGGTCTCGAGGTCGTTGTCGATGGTGCCGTCGCAGTCGTTGTCGAGGCCGTCGCAGAGCTCGGTCGCGCCCGGGTAGATCGTCGCGTCGGCGTCGTCGCAGTCTTCGCCCGCGTCGCTCGGCACGTAGCCATCGGGGCGCTCGCACGCCTCGATGGACTCGAGGGGGTCACCGAATCCGTCGCCGTCGGCGTCTCGGTAGAAGGTATCCATCACGCCCTCGTCGACCTCGCTGTCGCAGTCGTTGTCGACGCCGTCGCAGACTTCCGTCGCGTCGGGGTTGATGGTCGAGTCCTCTGGGGCGCAGTCTTCGTTATCCTTCCAGCCGTCACCGTCGGCGTCGTCGTCGATGATCCCGCCGGAGTCCTCGATTGAGTCGGGCATTGGCTCCCCGGACTTGTTGCAGCCGGACAGCGCCAGGAGGGCCGAGCCGAATGTGAGCGTGAGGCAAGACATGTGCTGATCCGATGCGCGGGGACGAAGACTACGGATATTCGCAAGGTGAGGGAGGGTCCGCAACCTTTTTGGCCGCATGTACTAACGCAATTTCCGCGCCGTTGTTTCCCGGCCGCGGGGCGATCCTACGGAAACCACCGAAGGTAGGGCAGTTTCTACCTCGGCCAGCCGTGGGCTCCGTTTTGCCCGACGTTCGGTTAGCCAGACGAATGAAACACTTTCTCTGCCTGGCGGATCACGCGACCGAGGAGCTTCGGGCTCTCCTCGACCTCGCCCGCCACATCAAGCTGCACCCCGCCGCCTTCCAGGACGCGTGCAGGGGTCGCACCCTGGCCATGATCTTCCAGAAGCCCTCCCTGAGGACGCGGGTCAGCTTCCAGACAGGCATCTTCCAGCTGGGCGGTCACGGGATGTACCTCGGCCCGAAGGACATCCAGCTCCACCGCGGCGAGACGATCTCGGACACCGCGGCGGTGCTGTCCCGATACGTCGACTGCATCATGGCGCGGGTCTTCGCGCACGCCGATGTCGTCGGCCTGGCCGAAGGCGGCGACGTGCCGGTCGTCAACGGCCTCTCCGATCTGCTCCACCCCTGCCAGGTTCTCGCCGATTTGATGACGATCGAAGAGAAGAAGGGGGGGCTCTGTGGCCTCAAGCTGGCCTACGTCGGAGACGGGAACAACATGGCGCACTCCCTGCTCCATGGCGGGGCCCGGTTCGGCATGACCGTCAGCGTCTCCCACCCCCGCGGCTTCGCCCCGGACGCAGAGGTCGTCACCCGCACCAGGGAGATCGCCGCGACCACCGGCGGCGCCGTCCAGATCACAGGGGACCCCCGCGAAGGTGTCGCGGACGCTGACGTGGTCTACGCCGACGTGTGGGCGTCGATGGGTCAGGAGGCGGAGCGAACAGAGCGCCTGGCGCGCTTCGAGGGCTTCGGGGTGAACCCCGAGCTCATGGCATGCGCGCGGCCTGACGCCATCTTCCTCCACTGCCTGCCCGCCCATCGCGGAGAGGAGGTCAGCGCGGACGTCATCGACGGTCCCGCGTCGGTGGTCTTCGACCAGGCGGAGAACCGCCTGCATGCCCAGAAGGCCATCCTCGTCCGCCTCATGGGCCGCTGAGTCGCCTGTTAGAATGCCCGCAGTCGGAGTTTCATTGACCGAACGCGTCAACCTCTACGAAGTCGCCCCCCGCGACGGATTGCAGAACGAGAGCGCGGTCCTCTGTACCGAGGACAAGCTCGCCTTCTGCGAGGCCCTCGTGGCTGGGGGCTACACGGACATCGAGGCCAGCTCCTTCGTCCGCCCGCGCTGGATTCCGCAGCTCGCGGACGCAGGCGATCTGTTCGCCCGTCTCCCGGCAGTCGAGGGTCTGACATGGTGGGGCCTGGTCCCCAACCAGCGCGGGCTGGACCGGGCGGTCGCTTGCGGCGTCGAGGCCGTGGCCACTTTCGTCTCCGCCTCCGAGACCCACAACCTGAAGAACCTGAATCGCACGACGAAGGAGTCGCTGCAGGCCCTGGGCGAGGTCATCGCAAACGCCCGCGCCGACGGACTCCTGGTCCGGTCCTACATCTCGACCGTCTTCGGCTGTCCCTACGAGGGACGCGTCGAGCCCTCCCGCACGGCCGACATCGCGCTGTCGCTGCTCGCGGCGGGCGCCAACCAGATCAGCCTGGGTGACACCACCGGCATGGGCGATCCTCGACTGGTCCGCGAGGTCCTCTCCGTCCTGGCCGAGCGAGGCGTCTCCACCGACATGGTCGCGCTGCACATGCACGACACCCGCGGCAGCGCGCTGGCGAACTGCCTCGCGGGTCTCGAGGCCGGCATCCGCACCTTCGACGCCAGCGTCGCGGGGCTCGGTGGATGCCCCTACGCACCCGGCGCGTCCGGGAACGCGGCCACAGAGGACCTCGTCCACATGCTCCACGCGATGGGCTACGAGACGGGTCTGGACATCGAGGCGGTGGCCGAGGCCGGGCACTTCATCGAGGCCGTGCTCGGGCGCGAGCTGCCTGGCCGGTACCACCTCTACCATCGCGGCTCCCAGAAGACCCAGAGCAGAAACCGCGCCTGATGGCCCGCGCCTTCCTGAAGATCGTGTCCGGCGCGAAGGCCGGGCTGAACGTCCCGCTACCGGACGACGGCCCGCTGGTCATCGGCCGGAACAAGGGCGACCTCGTCCTCGACGACGCCATGATCTCTGGACGCCATCTCCAGGTCATGTGGAAGGGCGAGGCCTACGTCGCTCGCGATCTCGGCTCGACGAACGGCACGCTGGTCGACGGGCGGCTCATCCGCGAGGTCAGTCTCCGGCCCGGGTCGGAGATCACGGTGGGCAACACGCGCCTGGTGCTCTTCCTCGCCAGCGAGGAGTCCGCCGAGGCGCAGTCCGGCACCAGCATCGCCAACCAGCTGGAGATCGCCTGGCTTCTGGACGAGGAGCTCGTCGAGATCAAGGGGCCCACCGACAAGACCGGGACTCCCGCCGATGTCATCGGCCAGGACCTCCGGCTTCCCCCTGGCATCATCGCGGTGGTCGAGGTCGTGGCCGGTCAGGACGCTGGCAAGGTCTTCCGCTTCACGAGAGGAAACGTGACGGTCGGCCGCAAGATGGGCGAGATCCCGCTGTCGGATCCGGAGGTCTCCCGCCGGCACTCGGTCATCGAGGTCTTTGGTCGGGAGATGATCTTCCTGCGCGACCTCGGCTCCACCAACGGCACTTTCCACAACGGCCGGAAGGTGGGCGTCGTCCGCGTCCGCAGCGGCGACACGCTCGGTGTCGGCAAGACGGTGATGAAGCTCGACGTCAAGCGCTGAACTACTGGTTGGCGTTCCAGCGTCGCCAGGCCTCGATGTGCTCCTCCTGGGAGCGGCCCTCCGCGAAGTCGAAGCCCACGATGCTCTTCAGCGACATGAGCGCTGCCTCGACGACCAGTGGATCGGTGTCGTCGAAGCAGGCGATGAGGGCGGGCACGCTCGAGTCGTTGCCGATGGCGCCCAGCGCTGCGACGTAGTGGACCCGGACCCAGAGGGAGCTCCCCCTGTAGTAGTTCGACGTGTCCGTGAGAGCAGACTCCAGCCAGGCGGCGGAGCGCGCGTCCCGGATCTGACCGAGGGCGTCCGCGGCGGAGGCGCGCACGAACATGGCGTCGTCGCGTAGCAGCGGGGCGATGGCCTCTGCGTGGGCCTTGTCGCCGAGGTCGCCGAGGGCGCTCGCGGCGCCGGCGCGCATCGCGGGCATGGGGTCGTCGAGGAGCTTCAGGAGCACCTCGGCGGTGGAGGGGTCGTGGGCCTGGCCCATGGCGCGAACGACCACCCAGCGCTCCCGCGCGTCGTGGTCCTCGTCCAGGGCGATGGCCTCGAGCTCGTGCCGGTAGGTCTTCCAGTCGAGGACCAGCGAGTTGAAGGCGCGCATGCGCTCGGCTTCGTCGAGCTCCCTGTTCGACGCGGTCGCGAGATCCTCGCTGATTCCAGCGAAGGCGAGTCCGAGCAGCAGCAACGTCATGCCATCGCCTGGGACAGCACGCTCGCGAGGAAGTTCAGGAAGATGATCATGAAGAGTGGTGAGAGGTCGAAGCCGCCGGTCATCTGTGGACTGATGACCCGGTGGATGGGAGCGTACATCGGCTCGGTCAGTGCCCGGGTCATCTTGCGGGGCATCTGGTCGGGCCCCTGGACCCAGGACAGCAACGCGTCCGCGATGACCACCAGGCTCAGCGCGTGAAGGGTGCCGACGACGATCTCGACCAGGATTTCCATCAGAACTCGTACGCGATCCGCGACTGAACGGTCCACACCCGGCCGTCGATCGTCAAGCCCCGAGCCTCCCAGGGGATGCGGTCGCTCATCTTGCCGTAGGCACCCTCGAGCGAGAACCGCATGTGGGACTGGAAGTCGATCTTGAGCGCCCCGTCCGCTTCCCAGCCCAGGATCGGACTCGTCGCGCCGCCTTCGTCGTCGACGATGATGGAGCCGTCCGGCCTGTGGGGGAAGGCGACCAGGAAGGCTCCGTGGAGGTCCCAGCCGGGCAGCAGCGTGCGGCGCACCTGCGGGTAGAGGTAGTAGGAGTTGTAGACGCCGCCGCGGGTCCAGAGGCCGTCGGTGTCCTGCCAGACCTCCTGCGAGACTCGGGCGAGCACCTCCTCGTAGAGCAGCAGCCCGGCGTTGAAGTCCGGGTTGATCGGCCGGCCGGTGAAGTCCTCGTCCCCGATGTTGTCGTCGCCGCTGGCGAAGCCGACCTCCATCCAGGCGTCTTGCGGCGCGCTGGTGTAGCCAGCCCGGCCCACCGCGCCCCAGATGTCAGGCTCCTTGTACAGCGGGTGGGACAGCTCGGCGTCGATGCTCGCGCCGGGGATGACGATCGCGTTGGAGTGTCCCTGGATCGTGAGGCCCTCGGCCTCGATGTAGAGGTTGCGGCGCACGAGCCGCGCATATGCGTCGGCGATCCAGACATTCGAGGCGGTCTCGCCCTGACGCCGGTTGACCACGTATGCCCCCGCCGTGAGATCGCTCGGCGTGCCACCTATCTCGACGTCCTCGCCCTTGTAGATGAGGACGTAGAGCATCTCCCAGACGTCATCGTCGTGCTCGGTCCACCAGTTGTTGGGCCGGTGGTCCGTCTGGCGCTCCTCCGTGTAGCCGTTGTCGTCCGACTCAGCGCAGTGCACGTCGTCGTCCGGGCTCTCCGGGTCGCACTTGTAGCCGTAGTACTGGGTCAGCGGGTCCTCGACGAGGCGGTCGAAGCCCACTGCCAGGAACAGGGGCAACTCAGCGTTGCCCTTGCCTGCGATGGCGTTGCTGATCGCGAGGGGCTTGGTCGCGAAGACGAAGCGGTCGAAGGTGTTTCCGTAGTGGTTCTCGCCGAAGGTGTCGTCGAAGCCGTCGCCGTCGTTGGCGAGCAGTCCCATGCCCCAGTTCGAGGGCTGGCGACCGACCGTGATCAGGCCGACGGGAGTCTGGAACTTGGCCCAGGCGCGCTTCACCTCGAAGTTCGGGACCGGCTGGCCGTCGAGGCCGGTGCTCGAGGGGCTACCGGCGAACAGCGGGGTGCTGGCGAGCTGCTCGTTGTCACCCCAGACGGCGTCGTCGAAGGCATCCGCCATCATGTGGAACTCCGCTCGGCCGTCCCCGAAGTTCACGCTGGGGGCCAGCCTCAGGCGATGTTGGATGTAGCGGCCGGTGCCAGGCTCCCTCGCCCAGAGCGCCGGGACGTCGTCGTCCGGATCGTCGGGCGTGTAGACCCCGTTGAAGTGGTGGGCGCGGACCCGGTAGTAGCCGTCCAGGGAGAACTCGAAGTCGTCCTCAGCGGCGTTGGCGGGCAGACAGAGAAGCAGCGTCAGCATCAGGGGGCTCCAGCGTTCGTGGGATGCCTACTCGCAGGCGGTCAGACAGCTGTCCGGGTAGACGACACCGCCGTCGTCCCCACCGGAGCCGGTGAAGATGTTGGCGATATTGATGCTGTCGGGGACGATGTCCATGCTGGTGTCGCCCTGCTGGATGTGGCTCGAGCCGTCCCAGGTCCACATCTCGATGGTGACGCGGCCCGGCGGCACGTTCACGGCGACCCACAGGCCGTCCTCGCTCGTGTAGGGCTGGTCCCGGTTCGGGAACTCGTCGACGAAGTACTTGACGACGTAGCCCTCGAGGTAGTCGCCGGTCTCGGCGTCGCGCACGATGACCTGGGCACCCTCGACGGGGTCGCCATCGCCACCGCAGCCATAGGCCGTGCCGGCGACGATGCCCTGACCAGGCTGGACCGTGACGCCGAGCAGGCCGGGGATGATGTTGTAGGTGGTCGAGGAGACGGAGTTGAAGTTGACGCCGAGCTCCCCGTCCGCGTCGTAGCCGTAGACCTCGTGGGACTGGATCGTGATCTTCGTCTCGTCCAGCGCGGGGTCGGTGAAGGTCCGATAGGTCGTGGGCGTGCAGCTCGTCAGGGTGCCGGACACGTTTCCGCTCGGGTCGCTGACGGTCTCGAAGTCGGCCTGGCCCTCGACGTAGCGGTCGCCCGGATAGATCTCGAGGGTGGCGTCCGCGACGCCGTCACCGGACTCGAAGTCCTCGACCGTGCCGCTGAACGCGTGCTCGACATCGCACGAGTCGTCTGGAGTCTGGTTCAGCCAGTCGCCCCCCGGGCTGAAGCAGTCCGTCAGCGCGGTCCCGCTCGCCGAGGTCGGGGTGGTGGTCACGTTGACGTAGGTGTCGAAGACGTCGACGTCGGCGGAGCTGTCGTCCGCCGGGCCATCCTTGTCGCCGCAGGCAAGGAGGGTGAGCAAGAGGGTCATGGGGGTCTCCAGGGAGCTGGCCTGCTTAGGGCGCTCTCGCGGATCGGTCAAGCTCCGACGAGGGTCAGCTTCAGGTAGAGATCGCCGCCTTCCCAGCCCTTTCCGCGCAGCCTCAGGCGCGTTCCCGTCGTCGCCGCCGTCGGCACCTTCACGCGGAAGCGTCCCGTCTCCGCATCGACATGGATCGCCGAGCCCGCCTCGGCCGCGATGTCGAGTTGGAGGTCCTGCCTGCCGACCCGGAAAACCACGCGCAGATCCCCATCGCGGCCGCCCACCAGGCCCCGGTTGCCCTCGCCGTTGTGCCGGACGCGACCGCCGTCTTCGCAGGCGCTCGGGACCTGAACCCGGCGCGCGACCGCTTCCTCGACGGTGCCTGCGTCGTCACAGCGGCTGCAGGGATCGGCGGGGAGGACGCCGTCGCCGCCGCAGACCTCGCAGCGAATGGTCGACTCGAGACCGAGACGGACCAGGGTCTGCAGGCCGCTGCCCCGGCAGCCCGGGCAGTGGGCGCCGGTTCCGCCTCCCAGACCTCCGCAGGCTCCGCAAGGTCCCAGGCGCTCGTAGCGCACCGTCCTCATCCCACCGCTGGCCGCCAGCGCCTCGTCGATCCCGACGAAGACCTCTACGTCCTCGCCCCTGCGGCGCTTGCGGCGGCCGGGGTTGGCTGGGGCGCCTCTGGGACCGGGGACGGGTCGGCGTCCGCGGAGCGCCTCGTAGGCGGCCACCGCCTCCTGGAATCGAGCGCTGGCCTCCGGCCCGGGGTTTCGGTCCGGATGCCACCGCATCGCCGCCTCGCGAAAGGCCTTGCGAATCTCGTCCTCGGAGGCGGTCGCGGAGACCCCGAGGACTTCGTGGGGCTGCACTCAGGGGCTCCAGGACAGGAGCCTGTCGGCCTGCTCCGAGACCAGCGCCTCCGTGTCGGGGCCGAGGGAGTTCGTCTCCTCGTAGTGATCGCCCTCTGCCTCGTCGAGGTAAGGGCTGCGCTCGTGGAGCTCGAAGTTGAAGGACGGGATGATGTAGCCGAGCTCGTCGTTGCCGAGCCCCACGATCCACTTGTTCGGCGCGGACATTCCGTCGGCGATGTACGGACCCTCCGGGGCGAGGTCCAGATCCGGGGGGTTCTCGTTGCCCTCGGTGACGATGTCGTAGAGGTCGGAGCCGGTGAGCGAGCCGTCGTAGCCGCCGAGCGCGGCCTCTGGGAAGAGCTCCCCCGGCATGCTCAGCAGCTCGAGGTCTCCCAGGGAGATGTGGTCCATGTCGGTGAGGACCCTGGGCCGGTTGTCGTCGTCGATGGTGGCTTCGGGGTCGTAGTCGTAGAGCTCGCGCGTGATCACGCCGATGGTGAACATCGCCTGGAAGCCGATGTTCATCACTGGCAGCTTGAACTCGCTGTGCTCGAAGGACAGGGAAGGGGAGATGGCCTCGCCCTGCTCGATCGCGTCCAGCGCCATCTCCCCGAGCAGCACGCCCACGGCCTCTGTGTGCTCCCAGGTCGCGCCAGAGAGATCGTCGCCGTCCGGTGTCTCCGTCGTCAGCCGCAGGGTGGTCATCATGCCTCCGACCATGCCCTGCAGGTAGATCGCGGTGCCGCCGACACCCTCCCGGGAGTAGGCATCCCAGGCCGATCCGCTCTCGACCGTCGTCCGCAGGTAGTGGACGAAGTCCGAGCTGATGAGGAGGTTGTCGGAGGCCAGGGTCTCCGGGTGGCAGCCCCAGTGCACGACGGTCGCGATGGTCTCTCCGCTGCTGTCCGCCAGGTGCAGCACGCCCAGCTCGTAGGGCAGCACCACGGGGTCGCGGGTGTCGCGGATGACGTTCGCGCTGCCCCTCTCCGGGTGGTACTCGCGCACGTCGACGCCGCCGAGGGTGGACGTCGCCACCTCCCGCTCGTCCTCGAGGGCCTCCTCGATCCCTGCGAGCATCTGCTCTCGCACCCACTGCACGTACTCGGGTTGGTAGCCGCTCTTGCCGATGCGCTCGCCCCATAGTCCGACCGTGTCGGGCCCCTCGTGCGTGTGGGTCGAGCTGACCAGGATGTGGTCGATGTCCAGGCCACGGTCCGCGGCCTCCTGGCGGACGCGGAGGACGTCGTCGTGCATGAAGCCGACGAGGTCGACGCTGATGATGGCCATCGCGGTCTCGCCCTGGCGGAGCACCAGGGTGCGCGCCCAGACACCATCGGCGACGCCCTGCGCCGGGCGGCCGTTGCTGAAGCCGGCGAGCCACGTCGCCTGGAACACGCCGTCAGCCTCGCCCTCGTCCGCGACGGTCCAGCCCTCGTCCTCTGGACAGACCTGGTCGCACCCGCAGTCGAGCCAGCCATCCGTGGTCTTGCTCCACTCGCCGTCCCCATCGACGTCCGCCCACGACTCGAAGCAAGGTGGGACCAGTGAGACGCTGGACGCCCCCGCGCGCAGCTGGCCGTCGTTGTCGTCACAGTCGGCGTTCGGATCGCCCGGACAGTGGAGTTCCGGTTCCCACGCCAGGGCCGTGTCGCCGCCGTCGCGGTCCCTGCAGCCGAGCAGGATCAAGAGCGTCATGGGGCCTCCGGGCCTGGACCCTATCCGGGCGCGATAGCGTCCGGGCCGTCCTCGCATGTAAGATGACGCGCGAACCGAGACGCAGGGACACGTATGCGCACCGTCAAGCTGATGACACCTCTCGCGGCTCTCCTGGCCCTCACCGCCTGTCACAAGGACGACCCCTTCGGGCTCTGCTCCGACAATCCCGCGGCCTGTGACGGTGGCGACGCCGACACCGACACGGACACGGACACGGACACGGACACCGACGGCGACACGGACACGGACACGGACACCGACACCGACGTGGGCACCCTCGACGAACCGGGTGACTACGCCAACGTGTTCTCGGGCGAGGACCTGGAGATCGACCTTTCGGACGTCAGCGGCGACTCCCACCGGGACC
>DASCPX010000212.1:0-1360 GCA_036012755.1 Myxococcota bacterium
GTCGGGTAGCCCCGGGCCACCAAGGCGACCCGGGGCCCCCACCAGATCCGGACTAGGAGATTTCCACCATCCGGCTCCTCCGCTGGTCACGGCTCATGGAGACCATATCTGGACCCGGATGGACGCCTTTGGCAGCGGGTTCGCCGTCAGCAGGTCGTTCATCCGAGCCCAGTCGAGGCGTGATCTCTGGCTTCGGCGGTTCAGCCACTTGTGCCAGACCCTCTCGACGCCTCGGACGAACCGCCGCAGGCTGCGGCCGTTGCCGTTGACGCCGAAGTAGTTGAGGTGACCCTCGACCCGCCTCGTGAGCGCGGCGTGCTGCTCCTTGACCGGCAGGTGTCGATAGCGTCGACACCAGTCGGCGATGGTCGTGATCGACCGTCGGAGGCTCGCCTTGCGAGTCTTGACCCTGGGCACTCGGCTTCCTGACCGGGCTCTCCCCCAATAGAAGGTGAACCCGAGGAAGTCGAAGGTCCCTGGTCCTTTGCCCCTGGGCGTCCGAGGACGTCCGAAGGCAAGGAGCCGGGTCTTGTCCGGGTGAAGCTCCAAGCCGTACCGCTCGAAGCGGCGGCCCAGCACCCCCTGCACCCGCTCTGCGTCGTCCTTCCGCTCGAAGGCGATGACGAAGTCATCCGCATAGCGGATGAGCTGCGCCTTGCCCCGAAGCCTTGGCAGGACGTCGCGCTCGAACCACTCATCGAGCACGTAGTGCAGGTAGATGTTCCCCAGAAGCGGCGAGAGTGTCGACCCCTGCACCGTCCCCTCGTCCGGCTCCGAATACTCGCAGCCGTCGAGGATCCCGACATGCAGGCACTTCCCGATGAGCCGCAGCAGCGACCCGTCCGCCACCCGGTTTCGGAGCATCTCCACCAACATCTTGCGGTCGATGCTGTCGAAGAAGGACTTGATGTCTGCCTCCAAAATCCAGTTTCCTCCTCCCCTGTACAGCGCCTGGTTCAGGGCTCGGACGGCGTCGTGCGCACCCCGCTTGGGCCGGAAGCCGTACGAATGCTCGTAGAAGAGCGGTTCGTAGACGGCCTCCAGCACTTCGCGGACCGCGTTCTGCACGATCTTGTCCTCGACGCATGAGATGCCTATCGGCCGCGTCTTGTCCTTCCCCTTGGGGATGTGCACCCGCCGGATGGGCTGGTGACGCCAGCGGCCTTCCCGAAGCCTGTCGTGCAGGTCTCCCAGGTTGTCCGCCAGCCGTTCGCCGTATCCATCCTTGTCGATGCCATCCACGCCCACCGCGGCCCCCTTGCGGAGTCCTCGATACGCGCGCTGCAACGCCCACTCGTCGATGTGGTGGGCCAGGGAGCGAAACCGGACGTCCGGGTCTCGCTTCGCTCTCTCCACTACC
>DASCPX010000213.1:0-1826 GCA_036012755.1 Myxococcota bacterium
TGTCGTTGATGCCGTCGAGGTACGTCGGCCAGTAGCTTCCCGCCCAGGGCACCCACACGCAGGCCCCGGACGCGACATGGCAGCGGATGGTCGACCGCTTCGGCCCGGTGATGAGCGCGCTGCTCACCTGAGGTCGGCGCGACTGCTAGACCGCCGTCATCACCGCGCCGGCTTCGAGGCCCCAGCGGCGCTCGCTGAACGCCGCGGGGGTTGACGTGCCGGGACGCTGGTCGGCCTGGGAACAACCACGGGCCCGGCGGCCGGACCGCGCGCCAGTATGTCTCGAGCTCCCCGAGCAGTCGTCGAGGTGGGGAGCTGCCGCCAAGCGGCTTAGTTCAATGTGCGTTATGTTAAGTTGAGGGGCGCTGGGGGCCTTTGAACTCCCTATGCGCACAAACGGAGGGCTTCCTGAACTCGCTGCTGGCCTTGATGCGGGTCGAGTTGGCCGCACCCGACTACACGACTCTGGCGCGCCGAACCCCGTGCCTGAACGGTGTACACCGGTTAGAGTCACGAAAGTTGCCGGTCTGGCCGTGAAGGGGGACCCGTGCCAGACGACCCTGTCCTCTGCCCGAACTGCCGCGAGCCGAGCCCGGTGGCCGACGCCGCCTGCAACAGCTGCGGCGCGGAGACCCACATCGCTGACGCTTGCCGGCTCGTGCGGCTCATCGCACGCGGGGCCCAGGGAGTGACCTTCGAGGGCCGCGATCCGGCGGGCCGGCGGATCGCGATCAAGGAGATGTCCATCGGGGCGGCCGACGACACGATGCGGCGGCTCGTCGACCGCGAGGTGAGCGTCCTGCAGCAGCTCGACCACCCGGCGATCCCGCGCTACCTGGGGCACGCCGTGGAGGGGGTTGGACGGGGACGGGTCCTGTACCTGCTGCAGGCCTTCGTCGAGGGCACGACCCTCGGGGAGCGGCTCGAAGCCCACCGCTACGCCGAGACGGAGGT
Organism: Myxococcota bacterium; assembly: GCA_036012755.1. Taxonomy (GTDB): domain Bacteria; phylum Myxococcota_A; class UBA796; order UBA796; family CAJQPC01; genus JAAESX01. Next base: position 955 of record DASCPX010000213.1, read on the forward strand.
GCTCGAGATCCTCGATGCTCTCCTCGAGGTGCTCGTCTATCTCCACGGGCTCTCGCCCCCGGTCATTCACCGCGATCTCAAGCCGAGCAACGTCATCCGGCGCCCGGACGGGCGGCTGGCGCTCGTCGATTTCGGCTCAGTCCGCGACACCCTCGAGGATCCGGCGCTCGGCGGATCGACCTTGGCCGGCACCTACGGTTACATGGCGCCCGAGCAGTACCGCGGTCAGGCCAGCGCGGCGACCGACATCTACGGGCTCGGCGCGATGGCGGTGGCGCTCCTGTCGCGCCGCACACCCGCGGAGCTCATGGACGTCCGCGACGAGCTCGCGTGGGAGGACGCGGTGTCGGTCTCGCCGGGCTTGCGCGCCATGTTGCGGCGCATGCTGAGGCGCGACCCCGCGGCGCGGCGCGGCGACGCGCAGGTCCTGCGGAGCGAGGTCCGCGCGCTGATGGCGCCACCCGTGCCATCCGTTGAAGCGCCCGCGCCCCCGGCGGCGCCGCGCGCCAGTTCCGGCAGCGCCACGCCCCGACAGGTGGCCGTGCACGCGGACCTGCTCCTCACCGGCGACGAGGATGTGCCCCCAGCTACAGACGACACCTCCTCGTCGTCGGCGGGGGGAGACACGGTGAGCTCGGCGACACCCGCGCACACGCAATCTGCATCTCCGGGGGAGTCCGACGACCTCCTCCCCGCGGCTCTGTGGCGGATCCCGCTCGTCGCGATGGGGGTCCATCTCACCTGGCTCATCGTCGCTGGGGGCCGGGAGCCGGCCTCTGCGCTGCTCGGACTGCCATCGGTCGGCGGCCTCTGGGACCTCCTCCTCATCCCCCTAGTCGTGGTCCTGCTGCTGGGGGTCGTAGTACTGTCGG
>DASCPX010000214.1:0-3337 GCA_036012755.1 Myxococcota bacterium
CTGGTGTCCGTGACGGTGTCCGTGTCCGTGTCCGTGTCCGTGTCGGGGGGGGAGCTGTCCTCCGTCCCTCCGGTGCAGCCGAGCAGGGAGGACAGGAGCAGCGAGCCGATGAACACGCCGGGGCGCCGCCGTGTGAGCATCAGTGTCAGCGAGAGCAGCGCCAGCGGCAGCAGGGCGCCCGGAGAGGGTCGGGCGCTGCAGCCACAGCCTCCAGGGTCCCGGGGGCCTTCGCTGTCTCCGGTGTCTCCGGTGTCCTCGGTGTCTCCCGTCGGGTCGAACTGGGCCAGGTAGCCGAACGCGAGCAGGGTCGGTGCAATGGAGCTCTGGACGGTGAACTCGTTGTACGCAGGGACGTAGCCGACGTCCACGAAGCGCTCGGCAATGGGCCAGTTGGTGATCGCGGGAGAGTAGGCGTCGATGGCGGAGCCGAGGATGCCTCCGTCCTCGGTGTAGTAGGCCGGCCCGAACACGGTCAGACCAGGCACTGGAGCGTCGATTCCGTCGCCCATGCTTGGGAGCTGGAGGGGCTGCTCGACGGATCGGGTTCCGAGGCCGGTGACGTAGGACAACCCGGCCTGATTGGCACCCAGCGAGACATCGGCGGTCACTGTCAGCCAGGCCAGATAGCGCACGTCACCCGTGAGTTGATGTGCAGCCACCAGGAGCGCGGCCTCGACCGGTGTGCTGCCGGACCCGAAAGAGATGGGCTGGTAGTGTTGGTTGACTCGTCGATATCCGGTGTCTTCGGCGAGGACGAGCAGGCGGTCGGCCCAGCTCACCACCAGGTCGGCAGCGGCTTGCTGGTAGGTGGGATCGGCTGCTCCTGACTGGCTGTAGGCCCAGAGGGGGCGAACGTCGACGACGTCCCAGTCGTAGGGGGAGTAGTCGAGCCCGGCTGCGAAGACGCTGTTGTCGCGGAAGGCCTGGTCGTAGGTCGGATCTCCGGTGCTGCGCAACAGCTCGGCGGCGGCATAGGCCGCCTCGGTGGTGTCGTCGTAGCCGGTGGCGCGGTTGGACTGCCCCCAGGAGAAGGCGTGCTGGGCCCGCTCGAGCCACAGTGCGCTGGCGTCGGCGTCCCAGGCTTCCAGGGCACGGGACAGCTTGGCACTGGCGCCGGCGAACCGGAAGGTGCTGATCGGGTCCTCGGCGTAGGCATACCAGTCGGTGAAGGGGTCGTCTTCTGGCTGGGTGCCCCAGTCCGGGTAGCCGGTGGTCTCCACACCTGCCCGTACGCCTCCTTCCTCACCCTGGAGCTGAGCGTAGAGATCGAGGGCCCAGCGCGCTTCGTCCAGCACGTCCGGCAGCCCGTTTCCGCTCTCAGGGATGCCCAGATCGTCTCCGGCGAAGCGCTGGGGGAAGAGCTCGTAGAGGTCGACGAGACTGTCGACGACGACGAGGTGTTCAATCCTTCGGTCGTAGTCTCCGGCGTCGTGGTAGCCGCCCCAGGCGTCGAGGGTGTCTCCTGTGGTGGCGGCGGGGAGGTCTGAGAAGGCGTCAGCTCCCACTTCGTAGTAGTCGGCGTCCGTCAGCTGGACCGGGTGCTGGTGGCAGGTCTGGTGACTCCAGTCGGTCAGCTCGGGCTCCACGGAGGTGCCACATCGCTGGTGGTACAGGGCCCGGAACACCGTTCGGAAGGGCTCGTCGAAGGTGTCGTCTCGAACGGAGAACGGCCACGATCGGCCCACGCCGTCCCAGAGGATGTAGTAGGTCCCGGGCTGGTCCAGTGAGCTCAGGTCGGCCTGCCAGACGTTGGCCTGGCTGTAGTTGTTGCCGTAGGCGTCTTCGCTGCCGACATCCCAGGCCAGGCGCAGCGCGAGCTCTCCCGTGAGAGCGGTCTCGCCACTCGCGGCGTCGATCACACGAAAGGCGAGCTCGTCGCCACTCAGCTCCAGGGGATCCAGGCCCACCAACCAGTGAGAGAGGTAGGCCCAGCGCTCGGGAGCATCGGCCCGGTAGCCCACCTGGTTCACCTTCAGGGACGGGCTCCAGTCCTGCTCGGGGTCGAAGGGCAGCTCCCAGAGGCTCGAGCCGGTCTCGAGGGTGTAGTCCTCGCCGGCCTTCAGAGGCTCGGAGAGCTCCAGGACCACGCGGTGCTCCAGGACGGACGGGTAGGGCCAGCCCTCGGGAATCAGCTCTGCTGCCCGGCTCGCGACGGACAGGGCTGCTGGGGAGAGTCCCTCCTGGTAGGCGGTGTGGGTGGCGCTGGTCAGGGTCCAGTCGCTGGGGTCACCGCTGGGACTGTGTTCAGCGTCCAGCTCCACCAGGAGGTGCCGTGGTGACAAAGGGTGGATGGCTTCGTGAACGCGTGGAGCCTCAGTCGCATGAGCGGAGGACGCGAAGAACAGGACGCTGAGTGCGCAGCCGTGGCGGAGTGTCACCACTGCCTCCTTGGGGCCAGGGGTCGCCCCTGGAGCCGAGAGGCGTGGGCTGGAAGGCCCTCGACTTCAGGGGGTGTATTTCACCACAGAAGTCAGCTTCTGCCCGGTCTTCACCGCGAGGTCTGCGCTCAGGGAAGGAGAGTCTCGGGGCCGCTGCACGTGGCGTCGAGGGGGAGCAGCACCTGCACCGGGAAGGTGGGAAAGTCGGTGACCTCGACCAGTCCGGAGGGCTCTTCCCCCGCGCCAGGGGCACAGAGCTGGTTGTCGCCGTCGAGGTCCTGCCACCCGTAGACGAGCAGTCCCTCCCCGTCCTCTGGGAAGTAGTCCAGGGACGTCGAGAAGGGGCCGGGGCCATCCATCTCCAGGGAGTGGATCGGCTGGAACGGCGTGCTGAGGACGCCCTCTCCCCACCAGTGGTAGGCGAAGGTCAGGGTGATGGTGCCGTTCGGCTCGGCGAGGACCTCCCCCTCCAGATCCACTCGGTACAGCGTCTCCGGGACGCATCCGGCGAGGAGCAGGGCCAGGGCGATCACGAGCCACTCCTCAGGGCCACGGCACCGTGAAGCCCGGGAAGCGCGAAGGCCCCGTCGACACGTGCCAGGTCCACGCCGAGCTCGAGTCCCAGGCGTTCGCCCAGCGGGATCCCGGCCCCGACCTTCAGCCAGGGGGTCCAGAGGTGGGTGAAGTCGCGCTCGACACTCTCGCCGGAAGCGCTCAGGACGTGGGTGGTCTCGATCTGCACCAGGTGCTGAGAGGCGAGGCTCACCCAGGGCATCACGCGGAGTGGAACCGCTGCGCGGACCTGCACCTCGACCTGAGGCACCTCCGAGGACACACACCGTGCTCTACCACGGCGTGCTGGCCAGCCGCTCGGCACTGCGCTCATCCATTGTGCCCAAGCCCCCCAGGCGGACCTGTCGAGGCTCGCTGAGGTCACCGCGGCTACCCGAGCCACTGCC
>DASCPX010000215.1:0-1133 GCA_036012755.1 Myxococcota bacterium
GAGCCCGCTGCCAAGACGATCCGCGCCTGGGTCAAGCAGGCCGATCTCGACGAAGGCCGTCGGGATGACGGCTTGACGACGGCCCAACTCGAGGAGCTCCGTCGCCTCCGCAAGGAGAACAAGAACCTCCGAGAAGAGAGGGAGATCCTAAAAAAGGCCGACCACAGCATCTCGAAGCTGTGCGAGGTCCTGGGGATTTCGCGCAGCGGGTACTACGCTTGGCTGGTCCGCGAGCCCTCGCTGCGGGCTCAGCGCGACGCGGAGCTGAAGGAGATGATCCGCGCCGTCCACAAGCTGTCGCGCGGCACCTACGGCGCGCTCCGGGTGCACGCCGAGCTCAAGGACGACGGCATCCGCATCGGCAAGAAGCGTATCGCCCGCCTCATGCGAGAGGAGGAGATGGCTGGGGTGAGCAGGCGACGTTTCAAGGTCACCACGAAGCGCGGCTCGGGCCGAGCTGCCCCCGACCTCGTAGAGCGGGACTTCACGGCGAAGGGTCCCGATCAGCTGTGGGTCGCGGACATCACCTACGTCCCGACCTGGTCCGGCTTCCTGTACCTGGCGGTCGTCCTGGACGCCTGGAGCCGCCGCGTCGTGGGCTGGGCGATGCGCAGCCACCTCCGCACCGAGCTCGTGCTCGATGCCCTGGAGATGGCGGTGCAGCGCCGGCAGCCGACCGGCGTGATCCATCACTCCGATCAGGGCTGCCAGTACACCTCGATCGCCTTCGGTCTGCGCTGCAAGGCCGCCGGCATCCGCCCCTCGATGGGCTCGGTTGGCGACGCCTACGACAACGCGATGTGCGAGTCCTTCTTCGCGACGCTCGAGTGCGAGCTGATCGACCGGAGCACGTTCAAGAACCTCTTCGAGGCCAGGGCTGCGGTCTTCGAGTTCATCGAGGGCTTCTACAACCCCCATCGTCGCCACAGCGCGCTGGGCTACCTCTCGCCGCTTCGCTTCGAGAAGACACAGACCGATCAGGTCCCGGTGACGGCGTGAACAGTCTGTACACACCCCATCCACAAGTTGTCAGTCTCCCCCCAGACCCCCCTCGATCCAAGCCCCACCGTCGTGGCACTCCGAAGCCTCACCGTGCTACGACGACGACTGTCCACGGGATCGGGTTCGCTCCA
>DASCPX010000216.1:0-4368 GCA_036012755.1 Myxococcota bacterium
CCCTCCCGTCGAAAGCGGCGGATCTGACGGTCCAGCGGGATGTGGTCGGCATACTTGTCGACGATGACCTTGGCGACCAGGCCGTTGCCGGGCAGGCCCCGCTCGATGACGAAGTCCGGGCCTTCGGCGGTGACCACGCCCGCGCCCGGGTGCTCCGGACACGCACACTTCTCGCGCAGGATGCGCAGCCGCCGGAAGTAGCCGGGGATGTACTCGATGCGCTCGGCTTCGTCCTCGCCAAAGGTCTTCAGCGCATCGCCGCACTCCGTACAGACCGTGTCCTCGGGGACCGTGCAGGCAACGATCTCCTCCGGCAGTTCGGGCGGCGGCTTCCGGCGCCCATGCGGCTTCGCTCGGCGCTTTCGCTTCGGCTCGGGCTCCTTGGCTGAAGGGCGCTCGGCTCCCCACAAGGCCAACTGCGCAGCGCTGGGCTCGAAGCGCTCTCGGGGCGTGCCCAAGACCTGCTGCTTCAGCTGGGCGATTTCGCGTTGAAGCCGCGAGACCGTCGATTCGACCGCAGCCAGCTCGGCGGCGCGACGCTCCAGCGTTGCCGCGTGTTCGGCCAGCTTCACATCGCGCTGGGCCAACTGCGCTCGAAGGGCGGCAATCTCCTGGTCCTTGTCCACACCTGGCTCGTAGTGCGCGAACGGGGACTTGTCTAGTCTTTTCTGGGAGGCTCCCAACGAGCTCCTGGCTGGAGACGGACCAGCTGCAGGCCCTCGACCAGGGCCTCGAGCTCCGCGTGCGACAGCACGACGCCTACGGCCTCTTCGTGGAACTGGGGCAGCCGGAAGCGGCCCTTCTCCAGCCGCTTGTACAGCAGGCAGAAGCCGCCCCGGTCCCACCAAAGCAGCTTCAGCGCCGTCCGCCGGCGGTTGTGGAACACGAAGACGTGGCCGCTGGTCGGGTCGCCGTTCAGGACTCGGCGGACCTCACCGGACAACCCGTCGATGGACTTGCGGAAGTCCGCTGGCTTCGTCGCCAGGTGGATGCGCGTGCGGCCCAGGTTCAGCACAGTGCGTCCACCAGCCGACGCAGCTCGTGGGCATCGAAGCCAGCTGGAACCTCGAGCTGGATTTCGTCGCGAAGACGGAGCACGAACGCTGGCCCGAGCGACGGCAGGACCTCGACGAACGCTGGCTGCGTCAACGCCTTCCGCCACCGGGACAGAGAGTTCGGCGACACCTTGTGCTTCTTCGCGAACGCCACCTTGCTCAGCCCTGACGCGGCCCACTCACCCAACAGCACACGCTTCTCGCCCTCGCTTCGACGTCGCATCCGAACCTCCGACACAACGTCTACGTCCTCGAGCCCGTGCCGTCAGGATGGGTTCGCCGGAGGGATACGTAGCAGTGGCTGAACAGCGCGTCGCTGTACAGCTCCATCTCGATCACCCAGGGAGTCTCTGGGCCGGTCTTCAAGCCCAGATCCACCTGGACGCTGGTGACGTGCTTGCTCAGGTCACAGTCGAACTGGTTCGTGAAGACGTTGCCGCGGCCAGGGGTCACGTAAGCGTCGACGTCCTCCTCTCCACAGGCGGTCACGGCAAGGGGTGAGGAACAGGGCTCGGTTCATGATGACTCCAGTGCCCTCAACGTAGGGGCGCTGGCTGGGGTTGTGACCCCTCTGCCATCTCACAGCGGGTCGTGTCCCCGAGCAGGAGGGCGGATGATCACTTCACGTAGACGTGGAGGCAGCCGTCGGTGGTCATCACGCCGTCGGAGGGCTCGTCCTTGCTCAAGCGGTGGCTGACGCCGTTGAACTGGGTCAGCCCATCGATCTGGCCCCACAACAGCGGGTAGTTCCAGACCCCGCAGTTGCAGCCCAACGACGGGATGTCGTAGGGCTCGCTGTTGCTGTTGTTGTGCTGCATGACCAGGACGCATTCCTCGCCATTGGAGCCCTCGAGCGGGTTGAGGTACTGGAGGCACTCGTTCTTGTCCCCGCTGAAGTCACCGTCCAGGAGCTTCTGCAGCTGGTTGACCGTGCCCGTCACGTCATCCCAGCTCAGGAGGTAGCCGGGCTCTTCCCGGAAGTCGCTCCCGAAACGCACGGAGGTCGGCTCCATGGCCTCGACCGGCGCGTACGACAGCGCGGACACCGGGAGGTGCTTGGAGGGCATCAGGGGCGTGGTCCGGACCGGGTTGGTCACGCTGCCGCCACCGTCCTGGCACATCGACCAGACCAGGGTCCACCCACCGTTCTCCATGTCGCACCATGCCTCGAAGGCGCTCCCCTCGGGCGCCAGCCAGTACACACCCTCCATTCCGTCCGTCCCCGCCTCGACGATGGCGATGCAGTCCTCGGCCGGGCAGTCCGAGGAGGAGCCGAGCGGGCAGGGGTCGGTGTCCGAGTCGCTGTCCGAGTCCGAGTCGCTGTCCGAGTCCGAGTCGGTGTCCGAGTCCGAGTCGCTGTCCGAGTCCGAGTCGCTGTCCGAGTCTGCGTCCGTGTCGGCGTCCCCCTCGACCTCGGCGCAGTCGGGGGAGCCGAAGCACGTGGGATCGTCGCAGTCGAAGAGACCGTCGAGGTCGTTGTCGGCGGCGTCCGAGCACTCGCCCTCCTCGTCGCCTTCGACCTCACCACAGGCGAGCAGCGTCAGAAGCCACATGGCGGCATCGTAGCACAGTGCAGTCCTGGCCTCATGCACGGCGTTGGCCCGTTGGTCTGCCCTACTCGATGTAGTCGAGGGCGCTCAATGACGCTGCCGAGCTCGCAGCTGCCCGAGCCCAGCCTTCCTTGCAAGGATGGATGTTGCATGTGTTGTCCAAGGAATTCCTTGCAAGGATGTATGTTGCGTCAATTATCCTTGGCAAGGAAGTCCTTGTCTTGTGCCAGGAATCATTATGGCTGTTTGCTATTATAAGCTATTGGAAGTAATACAATAATCTGGATTGAGCAGTCTGGTTGCTATTGGCGGATCTGCTGGGCTTTGAACAAGATGATCCGTTCCGTGACGCTGCGCAGGCCCTACGCCATCCTACAGAGGACAGCAGAGGACAGCAGAGGAAGACCCCATGGACAGAACATTGAAGTTCGACGCCGCCACCTATTCTCGATTCGCTCAACTCGTGACGCCGATGATGGACGCGAACCGCGTCCTGAATGAGTTGATGGACTTGGCGAACATCCCACCAACTCCCGACTCGACGTCGGGAGGCCATCAAGGCCTGGGCGCCCCACCCCCGGGCGGGCACGGAGGCAGAGGGACGCGTCCGGTCAGGCCGACGGTTGCACTCGAACGGACAACGGCGGACTTGCCGGTCCCGGTCAATATCTCGAATCTGCCGCCTGCTCGCACCAAGCCTGGAAAGGTTGTGGTCTTAGGTGTTGAGCGCAAGGTCTGGATTTGGAAGGACGTTATCGTTGCGGTTGCGGAAATCCTCATTGAACGAGGAGAGTTGCTGGGCGAGGTGCGGGGTAAGAGCGGGAGGAGGGTCTTGGTCGCGGACACGGAGATCGGGATGATCGATGCCCGGCAACTCAGCAACGGGAGCTACGTGGAGACCAATTGGTCGGCCCGAGACACGGTGAGCCGTGCGTGTCAGCTGCTTGAGGCCGGTGGACTCTCCGAGGACGACCTCACGGTGTGGTTGGACACCGCGCGATGAGGGCCCCGGTCATCACGCGCCACGCGCGGGAGCGGGCTCAGAAGCGTCTGGGCTTCGGCCGTGACGCGGCCGAGCGCCTCACCGATGGCTTTTACGCTTCGGTGAAGGTACCAGCGGTTGGCTCAACCGTAGAGATCAAGTACGCACTCAAGGCTGATTGTGGGCAGTAGGTCCGTGTGGCGCTTGGAGCGTCGATGGTGGCTGGTGGCGAGATGGCGGGCTCTTTCGGGGTCTTTCGGCGCCTGGTCGCCGCTGGGGACCTACTCCCGCCCGACGTTGCTCTCCACCAGACCCAGGCCGCTGTAGAAGCCCTCGGGATAGGCGAGATCGGGCTCCGCTACCCACCCCCGCACCACGTCGAGGCGATAGCCCTTGTCCAGACGCTCGTACTCTACGGACTGCAGCGCCATGGCGTCCCACTGGCCGGTGTATTCGAGCTCCGAGAGCTCCGCCGGGTACTCACCGTTTCGAACCTTGTGGAGCTCAACCAGCGAGATCGTGGTCTTGAAGTGCTGGTCTCCGAACTGCTCGTCGAACTGGGCGGTCGGTGGCTTGAAGTCGCAGGCGGTGAGGAGCAGGAGGGGGAGCATGGATCTCGGTGGTCAGGTGTTGAGGCGGGCGCTCTCGTAGACGTGAGCGGTGCCTGCGAAGAAGAGAGGGAGCATCACGAAGAATCCCAGGCCACAGGTGCCCAGGATGATTGAGAACGCGATCAGGGCGAACGTGACCAGCATGGTACAGGAACAGGCGCCCGCAGGTG
>DASCPX010000217.1:0-2833 GCA_036012755.1 Myxococcota bacterium
TGGGCTTGTCTGGCTTCGTATGCGCTGTTCGGCGTGGAGGCATGCGTGACCGTAACTGCTCACCTCCGGGTGGAGGGCCCAACCCACGCTCGCGCTGAACGATGGCGGTCGCCCATTGGCTGAGTTCCTCGTTCGTCGACCTGCAGATTCGTTCGCACGGGCTGTTCCGGATCCTGCCGCGCCGATAGACTCGGGCCTTGGAGCAGCTACCTCCCGATCCCCCTGAAGTTCACTCGCTCGACGAGGCCCGTGTGGTCATCGCCGCCCTCTGGAAGGTGGCCCTGCGGGTCCAGGCCCTGGAAGCTCGCGTAGCCGAGCTCGAGGCGGAGAATGCCGAGCTCCGGGCGCGGCTTGATGGCGGCGGTGACGAGAAGAAGCCGCCGGCCTGGGTCAAGGCGAACACCAAGCGTCGACGCCGTAAGAAGAAGGGCCCGAAGAAGGGGCACAAGCCAGCCCGTAGGACCGTCCCCGGCAAGGTTGACGAGGTCTTGGAATACTCGCTCGACGACTGCCCGGACTGCGGCAGTCAGCTCCGCGCCCCAAGCGGCGTACAGACCCACATCGACATCGAGGTGGAGCCCGTCGTGCCCCGGGTCCGCGAGCACGTCTTCGACCGCTACTGGTGTAGCTGCTGCAAGACGATGGTCCGGTCTGCAAAGGCCGCGACCGTGCCACGGAGCAAGTACGGCCCGCGGCTGCACGCCCTCGTGGCGTGGCTGAAGTACGGCCTGGGCATGACCCTCGGCAAGATCCACGCGTTCCTTCGGGAACAGAGCGGTCTCGAGCTCTCCACCGGCGTGCTCTCGGAGATCCTCACCCGCGTCGGCTGCCGGCTCACACCCGCGTACGACGCCCTGGTGGAGGCGGTCCGTCGACAGAGCGTGCTCTACGCCGACGAAAGTGGCTGGCGGGTCGATGGCATCAACCACTACCTGTGGGTCTTCACGAACGACGAACTCTGCGTCTACCAGATCCGCCGGAGCCGGGGCTCCCAGGTGCTGATCGACCTGCTGGGCAAGCGGTTTCCCGGAGTCCTCTGCTCGGACTTCTACGCCGCGTACAACGTCATCAAGGGTCCGAAGCAGAAGTGCCTCGTCCACCTGATGCGGGACCTGCGCAAGCTCCGGGAGACGGACGAGGACCCAGTCGCCCAGACCTTCTCGCGCAAGCTGATCTCCGCGCTCAAGCGGGTCTTCAAGCTGCACGGCAGACGCGAGGAGATGGCGGCTGCCGCGTTCGACAAGCAGGCCCGGTCGACGAGGACGAGGATCCTGAACCTGGCCTTCGACCACCTGAAGTCGCTACACGCCGACTGTCGCCGTCTCGCAAAACGGATCAGCAAGCACCGGCGGGAGCTCTTCGTGTGCCTGGAGATCCCCGAGGTCGAGCCCGGGAACAACCACGCTGAGCGTGGGGTGCGGCCCGCGGTTCTGATGCGGAAGACCTCGTACGGAAATCGAAGCGACAGAGGTCGGCGAACCCAGGAAGTGGTGATGTCGCTCATCCAGACGTGCCGGAAGCGGGGCATCGACTTCATGGAGTGGGCGATCGACGCGCTGGTCGCGGCCGTGCCCCCGCCGCTCCCGCTCTCAGGCTGACCAACTACTCGCTGGCGGCGAAGCCCGTCCATCGAGCCTGGCTGTGGCCGATCGGCTCAGGCCCGGAGCTGCCACGCGCACGAAGCGAGCCCGTTGTGGCCAGACCTCGGCCTGCTACCGGCCCCCGGAACACCCCAGCCCACCCGGACCTGAGCAGTTACGCGTGACCGGTTAGCACGCGCAACCAACCGAAATTACACGAGAAGTTGACACTTTCAGAACAAAGGAGGCCACGGGCCGTGAGACGATCTGGTTGTAGACGACCAACCCGCTCACGGAGACCCCATGGCCACCGCCCAGCCTACTTCCCCCGAGACCTTCCTGCTCGCCCTCTTGCCGGCCGCGTCGATCCGCCACATGGCGAAACAGCTGGGCTGTGTCCGACGGGTCCGCAGGCTCGACATCCTCGCCCTGGTCTTCGTCGTCGTGCTCACGACCAATGGCAAGGGGGAGCAGCCGATTGCCGGCATGCGCCGTGCCCTGGAGCGCCGGACGAAGCTGCTGCTGGCGGCGTCGAGCTTCTGGGCGCGACTCTCGCCTGCCTTCGGCCGGCTCGTTCGCTGGATGCTGGACTCGCTCGTGAAGCGCGCGTGGACTCAGCCCGAGCGACTCACGGGGTTCATCGAGGGCTTCACCGAGGTCATCGCGGGCGATGCCTCGGTCGTCCAGGTCCACAAGAGCCTCGCGTGGAAGTGGAAGGGCACCGGCTCCGACGCGGCCGTGAAGGTTCACACCCTCATACGAGCGCTGACCGGCGAACTGCTCCGCTACAGCATCACCGCAGAGACACGGCCCGAGTGTCGGGTCTTTGGCATCGGCCACTGGGCACGCGGAGCCCTGTTCCTGCTCGACCGCGGATATTCCGCCGCCGCGCTGTGGTGGCGGATCCACCGGGTCGGTGGCTTCTTCGTGACGCGGCTGAAGAAGAGCTTCCATGCAGTGATCGTGGAGGTGAACCCGGGCCACCGCGGCTCGCGCCAGAAGGCGCTGGGCACGAAGGTCTGGGACCTGATGAAGGGCCGCCAGGGGGGCCGCATCGACGTGATGTGCCGGTTCACCGTCAAGGTCCGGCCCTACGGCAAGGCGCGGGGCCGTCGCTTCGAGCACCACTTCCGCGTCGTCGCCGTCTGGAACAAGGTCGACAAGCGCTACCAGATCTACGTTACCAATGTCCCCCCGAGCCGGTTCACGGCCGAGCAGGTCGCCGCCGCCTACCGACTCCGCTGGACGGTGGA
>DASCPX010000218.1:0-1537 GCA_036012755.1 Myxococcota bacterium
GGCGGTGGAGCTTCGTGGAAGACGCACCAGGCGCATCGAGGACGACGCGCCCCTCTTCAATCGCCTGCCCGAGGCTGACCGATGAGCCGGAGTCTGGACGCTTGCCCGATGGTCCCCGCCGGAGTAGGGTCTGCACGTCCTTCGGGACATCACGTCGCGCTTACCTGGCGCAGGGTTCATCAAGGCACCCGCCTCCCCCGGTCGCTCCGGGGGAGGGCTCCAGGAAGGCGCGGAGCAATAGGTAAGACATGACTACGAAACGACCCGGCTTCCGGGCTCGCTGGATCTCTGCATTCGGTGGGGACCTCACGTTCCCCCATGCGGTGAGCGTTCAGAACTTCGTCCACCGGATGGGCATTGACGGCGTTCTCCTCGCCCTCGACGCCACCATCACCAGGCACGAGCGCGACCCGCTGTCCGACCCCTTCCCGTACTTCTGTGGCGTTGCCTGGAAGATGATCAAGGCGGTGGAAGCCCTTGAAGTGGGGGAGGAGTGACCCCGCGCCGCAAGGGCTACCTCGCCATCCCGAACGAGGTCGTCGCCATCTCGACGGACCCTGTGATGCTCGGCCGGCTGGTTCAGCTTTGGTCGATGGCTGACCGGCTCGGCTTCGACGAGCTCGACCTGAGCACCCGCTACCTTCAGGACGCGTGGGGCTGTGGACGCTCGACTGTGGACCGGCTGATCGCCCTTCTGGTCCGTCGTGGGCTGGCTGAAATCACGTTCAAGGGGTCCCGTCTGGAGCCTCGCCGAGTCCGTTTTTTTGACCCTCAGAAGCGGGACACCGGCGCGGACACCGGCGCGGACACTGGCGCGGACACGTCGCGGGACACTGGAAACGCTGTCAGCGAGGGCAATAGCGACGACGCTGGGGACACTGGGGGGGACACCACGCGGGACACGTCGCGGGACACGTCGCGGGACAAAGTAACAACCTACAACCTCAACTCTCATCCTCAGCCAGCATCCTCACCCATCAACACGCCGGACAAGCCGACGATGGTGGATGAGGTCTGGAGCAAGCTGGAGTCGATCCGCGCTGAGCACTCGAAGGTCACCCGCTCCTGGCCCACGACCGGCAAGACGGCGACCACCAGGCGCAAGGCCATCGCCCGAGGTCTCAAGGACCTCCGCTCAGACGGACACGAGGATCCGGTCAAGACCCTGCTCGACACCGTGCGCTGGATGTACACCTCAGACAACCCGAAGGCCAAGGGGTGCAGGCGCTCAGCCGGGATCGACAGCATCCTGCGCCCGAGCAACCTCTGCGCCGCTGCCCTGCTCGTCGGCCAGGACACATCCACCAGCAGCCAGATGTCCTGGGAGGAACTCGAGCGGGCGAGCCGACCCGAGACGCCACCGTGGCAACTCATCGTAGGAGAGAAGTGATGTCCGTTAGCCCCCAGACCATCGCAGCGGAGCTCGAGCGCTTCGGCGCCACGTTCCCTTACTCGCGCTTTGTCCGCGCCGGCTCCGTCAGCGCGTCAGCCCTCGAGGTGTGGCGCGAGGTCTTCGAGGACTCCCTCGTGACCGAGC
>DASCPX010000219.1:0-3082 GCA_036012755.1 Myxococcota bacterium
CCGGCGACGCCCACGTGCCGAGCACGCACCTCTCCCCTCCGACGGCTCCGCCACCGAGCCGCGGTCAGCCTGCCGAGCGCTGGCGCTGAGGTGGCGCCCGGCTTGCCTTCGTCAGCCCCCGGAGCACCCGCACCGCGGCCTAGCCCATCACCACGGACCGCAGCTGCATGCGCTCGCCGCACTCCGGACATGCGCGGGACCGCACCTCGAACGCCTGGTACAGAAGCTGCTCCCAAGGCGTCCAACGAGGCCGCTTCGACGCGCTCGGCGTGCGCGTGAGCACCACCGCGGCCCGGGCGGCGACCTCGGAAGTGCTGAGCTCCCGTCGCCCTGGCACGACCTGGGAGCGCCAAGCCGAGCGCGCGGCCAGCACCCCGTGGTAGAGGACTTGGTTCTTGCCTGGCGGCGGAACGATGGAGGCGAGTCGCTCGACCAGTTCCAGCGCCGAGAAGTCGATGGCGACCGTGCCGTCGGACCAGGCTCGCTTCATCCCGAGTCGCATCCGGTGGCCTCGTCCCAGTGGGTGATGCCCGTGATGCCCTCGATATCGGCCGTGATGTAGACCTTCATGCTGCCTCCAGCCCAGAAGGACTGCATGATACCGTCAGTGTGCCGAGAATAGGCACGGGGACGGACTGGACACGAGGGCCGCGATGGAACCGATCAGCACCGCGATCGAGTGGACCGTCGAGCCCGTTCCCCCCGAGCTCCTGGGACGGATTCGCAAGGGGCTCTTCGCGTTCAATCATGCGCCGGAGAGAGACATCCCAGACGCCCGGCTGGAGACCGTGCTGTCCTATGCCACCCATGCCATCGCCCAGGGCCATGACCACATCCAGCTCGTTCACCTTCGCGATGCCAGCTACACCTGCCTCGACGGGTTTCCCCTCCAGTTTACGCCTGTGTCCCAGTGCACCTGGGATCCAACGGGACCGGTGTTCACTCTCGAGCGCCGCATGTATACCGGCCGCCAGCCCGATGAGCCAAGCGTCCGGTGGACCCCTGCCGAGGGGCTCATGCCCTGGACCGGCGAGCCACCAGCGACGGGCCTGGCCATACCTGCTGCGGTGGCCGACAGCAGGTGGGCGCGCATCCTCCCGACGGGAATTCCGGGAGTCTGTTGGGCCACCGAATCGCCCTGGTCTCGTTCCTCGGTGCTGGACCTGATCTCCTGGCCCGGCCGCGAGAGGCTCGCCGCGATTGACCTTGCGCCCTGGGCGCCAGACCCCGAGCAGCTGGGCATGAGGAGCCATGATGCTCCGTGGCCCACCATGGCCTTTCCCTTGCTCGAGATGCGCGCCGTTCTGATGTACTGGGGCCGGCACATGCCTCGGGTTCGGGACCAACCCAAGCGTTGCTTCCTGGTGCGGGTCTCAGGCGGGGTGGCACTGGAAACGAACGCCGAATGACCGGCCAGGACCGGCCAGCCTACTCAGCTAGGACCGCCTCGATGGCGTCGATCAGACCCCCAGTATCCATCTGAGCCGAGGCATAGGCAATGCGACCCTGTCGGTCGATTACGAAGCTGCGTGGAAACATGGCAAAGGCATCCAGATCCACATCGTGTTCGTCGATGAAGCCCTGGCTACGGCCGCAGGCCGGACAGCGACCAGCGCCCGGTGGGGGACGCCGTGAGGGCGCGGTCGGTCCTCACGGGCCGATGAGCGGCGCCCAGCCGGACCGCCGAGGTGGTTCAAATGGCCTGGCGGAGCGCAGTGAGCCGCGGGCCGACCCCGCGCCCGTCGCCCTGGCACGACCTGGGAGCGCCAAGCCGAGCGCGCGGCCAGCACCCCGTGGTAGAGGACTTGGTTCTTGCCTGAGCGCACCCCACGCGGCCCTGCCAGAGATGGTTTTCACGATCGTGGATCAGCAATACGGGAGGCTGGAAGCAGAGTACTTGCGGTCGGGGGCTTATCTTTTTTTGGGGCCTCATCTATGGTGTTCACGGCTGTGTGTCTGGAAACCCTCAACACGCAGGCAAGGAGGCCACCATGCCGTTCGATCTTTCAGCTGGGTACAAGCAACTCTTCAGCAGCACCATGTTCGTGGGGCTCATGATCGCGTCCGTAGGACGCGCCCTCTACCCAGGCCTCACCCTTGTCGCTGCGCCGTTCTTCTGTGACGGTGAGGCAGAAGCCTACTCATCCTGGTTCCGCTGTCTTACCGAAGGCGGAGGGGGCGAAATGGCGCCGTTTGGCCCCATGTTCATCGTCACGACCCTTATCTACGGCGGTGGACTGTTCGTGATTGCAGTCGTACTCAAGCTCATCACGTCGGCCCGCAAAGCAAAAGACTAGGCCGCCCAGCCCAGAAGGCCTTCCAATCGGGCGACTATCCTCGTTCCGAGGCTACTTCTTTTCGGCTTCTTCCGATCCGAATCCGCTGAAACCACTGGCGTTGTGCATGCTGTAGTTCCCCTTCATGTACGTGCCCGCATATTCGCATTTGACCATGCCCCCAGCCGGCGCATCGAAGTTGGGTATGGTGAGGGCACCGATCTTCGTCTGCATGCAGGCCTGTACGGCGGCGGACGCTTGGCCCTGACCGTACTGCACCTTGGTGACCTTGCCCGTTTTGTCGACGCTTATGACGATGCTTCCCGAGACATTGCCCCATTCACCGGTGTCGTCGTAGCAGGACAGGAGATCCTTGTTTCCACACAGGGAGGAGGTTGCAAACTCGCCCGGTGACTTGCTCACACCATCGATCATGTCTGCGATGCCATCGAAGTCCAACATCCGCAGCATCGTGGTGTCGCGGATGAACGCCATGTAGATGACGCCCGCGCCGATCAAGAATCCAGTTAGCGAGCTCACGATCTTTTTTGACATGGTTTCCCCTTGTGTCTTTGGGCGATGTGGTTGATTGGCTGGCCGACGAAAACCCGAACGACAAGCCTGTCCACGGAGGACCGAGACTACAGGATCTATGAGGGGTTTTCCAAGGGATAGCTCGCATTAGCGCCTCTCACTGCCCTATTCTCTCACGCTCGCTGGGCTCTTCGCGACCCTCGAGTCGCCGGAAGGCCTCCCTTCCGCCCTGGTGTCTCGGGCTCGGGCTCGCGAAGGCATGCATCCGGCGA
>DASCPX010000220.1:0-2481 GCA_036012755.1 Myxococcota bacterium
CTTACACCTCAGTCGAGTCCTGACGCTTCCGCGCTGTCCCCCGATCTGTGCTGGTCGGCCTCGCCGGGTTCGGACTTGAACCGGGGTGTAGATAGTTGGTGGGGCGCTGCAGCTCGCCGACTGAACCCCGACATCGAGCGTCTGGACCGGCTCCGGTGTCCTGGCCTTCCTGCTCGGCCTTGGTCTCGGAGTTCCGGTGCGACCCGTCCTCGACAGCGAGCCCGCCCCGCGTGCGGTCCGCAAGATCCATGGGAAGGGTCATCGCGCCCTCGCCCGTCCTTGTGCCTCGCGGCGGGTGCCGAGGTGAACCGGCTCTGACTTCGGCGGCGACCGGGATCCGGTCGAGCGATGGTGGGCTCGATGGAGTCATCTGCCGGGCTCGTTCGCTAATCGCTGCACGGGCGGTTCGAGCCCTCGACGGCTCCCCAATCCACTCGCTGGGCTAACCACTTCGGACCCGCGCCTGACTGCATGCTTGCCGCCTGAACCCGAGCCGCCGCCGAAGCCGAGGCGGGTGCCGGGAGAGCGCGCTCGCCGCTGGGCAGAGTGGCTGGAAGACGGGACCTACGGGTCGCGGGCGGCGCTGGCGAGGGGAGAGGGGATCAGCCCGGCGGCGGTGACGCAGGCTCTCGGCCGCCTGGCTGAACGCTGGACGTCGGGCACGGCTGAGTAGTGGGACAGGACGGGGTCGTGCGGTGGGTGTCGTTGTTCGGCTCCTCGCCCGGCAGCGACTCGACGGTGGGAGGGAGAGCAGTCATCGTCGCCGAAGAGGTTGCTGTCGTCGCAGGCGTCGTCGCCGTTGGAGGTCCCTGGGACGCACAATCAACGGCCGGACACGAGCCGGACACGAGCCGGACACAGGCCGGACACGAGCCGGACACAAGAGCTCGCACCCGGTCCGGTGTTCGGCCGCGGGAGGCGCTGTCAATGGGCTGGCATGGCTCGTGCGTTCGCAGCGCCGCGTGGCCCACGGAGCACGCAAGCAGCCGGCGCCCGAACCGCCTGGGTACAGCCGCCGCCGGCCGGAGGGCACGGCGCTGTACGGGGCCGTTCGTCTGCACATGCGCGCGTTCCTCGACGGACTCGACGAAGAGTCCGCCGGGCTCCCAGCGCATGTCCAGCGAGAGCTCGAGAGCTACCTGCGCTGCGGGATCCTGGCTCACGGCTTCGTCCGGGTGTGGTGTCCGACTTGCAAGGACGACCTGCTGGTGGGGTTTTCGTGCCAGGGCCGGGGGATCTGCCCGTCTTGCGGCGGGCGCCGCATGGCCGACACGGCGGCTCGTTGGGTCGACCGCGTGCTGCCGGGGGTGCCGTGGCGCCAGTGGGTGCTGACGGTGCCGTTCGAGCTGCGGCTCTGGATGGCGTGGAACCCGGCCTTGATGACCGACGTGTTGAGCGTCTTCCAGCGAGCGATCCGGCGGCGTCTGCGGCTGATGGCTCGCGCAATGGGCCACCGCGGTGGTCAGCACGCTTCGGTGACGGTCGTCCAGCGCTTTGGCTCGGCGCTCAACTTGAACGTGCATCTGCACAGCCTGGTCGCCGAGGGCGTTTGGGTCCCTTCCACGGCCGATCCGGCCCGCCCGCAGTGGGTGCCGCTGCGCCTGGGCCAGGACGACGTAGCTGCGGTGCTCGCCGCGGTCGACGTGGAGGTCACGCGCCTGCTGGTCGAGCGCGGGCTGCTGGCCGAGGACGAAGACGGCGACGTGCCCCTGGGCCTCCTGGACGGAGATCCGGACCGGGCGGTCGAGCTCGGGCTGATGCAGGCCTCGATCGCGCTGCGGGTGGCGACCGGTCCGCGCGCCGGCCAGCCGGTCCGTCGGGTGGGCGCGCCGTCTCGCCCTTTGGAGGCGGTACCAGAGGGGCGCCGCAAGCGAATGCACGCGCGGAGCGGAGCGTTCGATCTGCACGCCGCGGTCTTGATCCGTCGGTCGGACCGGCAGGGGCTGGAGCGGCTGGGCCGCTATCTGCTTCGCCCGGCGATCGCGACGGACCGGCTGCGGCTTCGGGAAGACGGGCGGTACGAGTACGGGCTACGTCGGACCTGGTCTGACGGGACGACGGCGCTGTTGTTCGACCCTCACGAACTCATGGAGAAGCTCGCCGCTCTCGTACCGATCCCCCGGGCAAACCTGGTCCGGTACCACGGCGTGCTGGCGCCGGCGGCGAAGTGGCGCGGGTACGTCATCCCGCAGGCCGACGAAGAGGACCGGATCTGCGGGCACCGGGCGCCGGGAGGTCGAGTCCCGAAGGATCGCACGCCCTGGTCGCAGCTCCTGCGCCGGGCGTTCCTGGTCCAGGTCCTGCGGTGCGCGAGGTGCGGCAACGCCAGGCGGATCCTCGCGGAGGTCACCGAGCCCGACGCGGTGAAGGGGATCCTGGAGCACCTGGGCCTGCCACTGGACACCGAAGGCCCGGTGCCGACCCGAGGCCCGCCGCTCGCCGACCTCCCCTGGGCCTCGTAGCCACGAAGAGCATCGTCAC
>DASCPX010000221.1:0-2178 GCA_036012755.1 Myxococcota bacterium
CGGGGTCGAGGCGGGCCCGCGAGGTCCGATCTTCGATCTCGATGAGGGCCAGACCCGTTCCCTCGGGTTCGATCGGCTGGTGGCCGCCGTCGGACAGGACCTGGACCTGGACACTGCAAAGGCCCTGAGGATCCCCCGAGGCGCGGACCGCTTGTCCGTCGATCCCGTCACCGGGCGGGTGCTCGGACGGCCGGGCCTCTACGCCGGTGGAGACATGCTGCGCCGAGGCGGCACCATCGTGGAAGCAGTGGCCGACGGGCGTCGGGCGGCGGCGGCGATCCACGAGGCCCTACGGGGCGCGCGGTCGACTCCCGCTCAGGGTGAAGCGAGGTACTCCTCGGCCGCTTCGTAGGTGTTCTGGATGGTGGTTATCGCCGCGGGGGCGATGATCTCGGGGCCGACTCCGTGCACGTAGCTCTCGGTCCACAGGGCCACGAAGCGGGAGCTGCCGCCCTCTACGGGCCACGTCAGCTCCAGGCTGAACATCGCCAGTAGCGCTGTGTTGCCCTCCTCGCCCCAGGCTTCCTCCTCGATCCAGGCCCGGGACAGCACCGCCCACTGTTCGCTCCCAGGCGTGCCCAGCTCGACCCAGCGGAACTCACGCCCCATCGCGTAGGGGATCCGCATGATGGCGCTCTCCTTGACCACCTCGTTCCAGGTGGTGAGCGAGCTGCAACTCCGCCCCGGGAAGCAGGAGGGATCGGTCGGGGAGAGGAAGTGGCGGCGGTAGAGCTCGGGGGAGTCGGGCTCGACGGGGGTCTGATCCGCCAGCACGAGCACGCCCGCGTGATCTTCGGCCTCGAAAGACGAGCCGAAGGGCAGGCCGATCGAGACGAGGTCGGCGAAGTCCCGGCCCGGGTGCTCGACGTCCGCCACGTCGTCTTCGGTCAGGGGATCCAGCGACAGCCCCAGCTCCGCGGCGCCCTGGGTCAGGTCGACCCCCTCGAACACCGCGGCCAGGTTGCCTGCCCCGGCCTCGAGCACGCCGGTGTCTTCGGAGCCGAACCGGGCGTACAGCCAAGCCGAGACTTCGTCCAGATCGCTCGGCGCCTCGACGGGCTGAATGCACCCCATGCAGGCCGCGCTGAGGAGGAGGAGAGAGCAGCAGAAGAGGGTTGGTTTCGACACGCTCGGATTATTCGACCGGACGGTAGATAAATCAAGTAGAACCCCGCTACCGTCACGCTCGCCTGCTGATGCGAGCCCAAGAACCGGGAGCCGAAATGAGCCGACACTGCCTCTCCTTTTTCTCCCTCTTCGCTCTCCTGCTGCTCATCGGCTGCCCCACGTCCGGGGGATCCGACGACGACGACTCGGCGGCCGAAGGCGTGACGGACGATGACGACGCTGGCGACGACGACGACGCCACGGGCGACGACGACGACGCCACGGGTGACGACGACGATGATGACGATGACGACGACGATGACGACACGGGCGATGACGACGACGCCACGGGGGACGACGACGACGCGACCCCCGCCACCACGACCCTGACGGGCACGGTGACCCGGACCGCGGACATCGAGCAGGACGGCGTGGGAGACCTGTACGTCGCAGCGTTCGACGGCAACCCCGTGGACCTGCTCAACACCCCGAACATGCTCGGCTTCCAGCAGATCGTGGCTGCGGATCTGAACGCTGCCGCGGTCGCGATCACCTACGAGATCACGGGCCTCGTGCCCGGAGCCTCCAGCCCGTTCCACGTGATCGCCTTCTTCGACGACAACGGCACTGCCTCGTCGACCGCTCCCGAGCCCGACGTGAGCGATCTCGTCTCCCTGGACGGCTTCGCCGCGCCGACGGTGCAGATCAACGACGCCGCGGGGGCGACGCTGGATCTCGACCTGAACTTCGCCATGCTCTTCTAGGCCGGTCCGAGGTGGGGGCCCGGGAGGCCGGTTGCGCTCGCAGGGGCCTTGTACGATCGTCGAGGTGCGTTGCGTCACCGGGAGTTGGATGTTGTCCCTCCGCCCCTCGCTGCTGGCCCCCATGGTGGTGGCGCTGCTGTGCGCCTGTGGGGGCCCGTCACCAGCCAGCAGGGGCGTCGCTGCGCTCCCAGGTTGGAGAGAGGGCATCGGCTCGGCCAGTTCGCGTTCACGAAAAGCACTTTGTCCGGCCTACACGCGGACGCCGGGGTCGAAGCTGACGGGCGCGTTGAAGGCGACGAGTGCGGTC
>DASCPX010000222.1:0-28386 GCA_036012755.1 Myxococcota bacterium
GAGAGGTAGACGGGCATCCCGGCGCCGACACCCACGCGTCGGTGGAGCGCGTAGGTGGCGCCGAGGTTGGCGACGGTGAGACCCCCGACGAGCTCGGTCTGGGTGATCGGGCCGCCCCCCGCCGGTTGCTCGTTGAGCACCAGGCCCCCGTCGGCGTACTCGAAGACGAGCCCACCGCTGAAGGTGCCCGCCGGCGCCGACCAGGGCTGCCAGATCACCACCGGGCTGGTCAGCTCCGCCTGGCCCGGGGAGTAGGTGATGCCGTGGCCGTCGAAGGCGAGCGCGGCCGGCGAGAACAGTACGGCCCCGAAGAGCAGCGCCAGCGCCGGTGTCCGCTTCATTCCTACCCGCTTCAAGGCTTCGCGGAATGCTACCCGAAACGACGACGGCTGGCCGCTGCGAAGCCTCCCAGGGAGATCAGCAACAGGCCGGCCGCGCCGGCTGGGCTGGAACATCCGCCGGTCATCCAGGTCGTCGTCACGCCCTCGTCGGTCTCGGGCGTCGAGGTGTCCGGCGCTTCGGAGTCCGTCACCGAGTCCGTCGGCTCGTCGGTGTCCACGGGCTCGTCGGTGTCCACGGGCTCGTCGGTGTCGCCGGTGTCACCTGGGCGGTCGGGGAACACGAAGAGGTCCCCCGCGTCGTGACCGCCGAAGGCGCCCAGGTCCGCGGTGGACCCGTCCCAGTCGGTGCCGGTGCCGGCGTCGATCGCCGGGCTGGTGTCCCCCAGGTAGGGCAGGGTGTCGCAGTTGGTCGGATCGAAGAGCTCGGCGAACTCGGGGTCGACGTCGCGCTGGGCGTTGGTCTCGTAGACGTAGGCGGGATCGAAGGTCTCTCGCGGCTCCATGTAGTAGGAGCTGATGTCGTTGAAGAGGTTGTGTGAGCCCTCGGTCGAGCCCGACACGGTGCTGTAGTTCACGACGTAGCGCGCGCCGTCGAAGATGTTGTTCTCCAGCGTCGTCCCGGCCAGATTGGTGCCCAGGAAGATGCCGTAGATGGTCGGATTCTCTACGAAGGTCGTGTTGACCAGCTCGAGATTCGCGTTCGCCACCACGACGGCAGGGGACTTCGAGCCCCCACTGGTGCCCTGTACGACGACGTTCTGCAGCGAGATCTCCGCCACGTCGTTGTGGGCGATGTGCAGCAGGGCGGCGTCGTACCACTCATCGCTCGCGTTGGTGGCCCCGCAGAGCTGAGAGCGCGTCACCTCGATGTCGGTGCAGTCGTTCACGTACATCAGGCCGCCCGAGGTCGTGGCCGTGGGTCGGTGCACGATCACGTCGTCGAGCTTCAGCGCGGGCACGTCGTTGGTGTAGAGGAAGCCGCCGCTGTCGGCCTTGCCGTCGAGGGCAGTGACGTACTGCAGCTGCAGATCGTGGCCGTCTACGTAGAGATCGCCGCCCCAGGTCTCAGCCACGTTGTCGTTGAAGTCGCTGCTGGTGATCGAGACCGGGGCTCCCCCGCCTTCGATGAAGGAGAGCGCCCCCCTTCCTTTGCCGAGATGTTGTCTTCGAAGGTCGACCAGCTGATCTCCACGCTCGAGGCCTGCCTCGTCCAGATGGCGCCTCCGCCTGACCAGTTGTCGTTTCCGGTGAAGGTGCAGCCCTCCACGACCAGCGAGGAGTATGCGAGCTGGATCGCCCCATCCCCGGAGTTCGCCGTGAAGGTGGAGTCTCGGATCTCGACCTCCAGCGAGCCCGCGTTCTGGGCCTCGAAGGCCGCTCGCTCGTGGTTCTGCTCGAGGTGGACGTCTTCGAGCAGGGCGCTCCTCGCGTCGCCGTTGGCGAGGACCAGCACGGGCCAGACATTGAAGTCGGAGTCCGAGATGCGCACCGAGCGAAGGGTCAGCCCGGCGTCGAAGGCGTGGATGGGCGGGAGGTTCGCGATGCCCCCGTCCCCCTCGATGGTGAGGTCCTTCTCGAAGTACTCGACCCAGGCGCTCGACGGAACGAAGTCCGTCGCGACGAGGATCGTGTCGCCGTCCACCGCCGTGTCGACGGCCTCCTGGAGATCGGCGTCCTTGGGGACCATGATGGTCGCTGCCAGGGCGCTCGCGAACCAGATCACCGCCGCCGCCGCACCAACAGCAGCCCGGCGAGGAGGAGCCCGAGGCCAGCGACAGGGGCCGGGTCCGTGGAGGTGCACCCGCAGCGGGTCTTCTCTCCGTCGTCGAGCGAGCCGTCCAGTCCGCTGTCGTCGCCCGGCCCATCACCAGTGTCGTCCTCTGGGATGCCGGTGTCGTTCTCGACCGGCGTGCAGTCCTCGTTCCAGCCCTCGGCTCCCGGGTAGATCTCTGCGTCCTCGTCGTCGCAGTCGTCCTCGAGCGCGTAGCCGTCACCGTCCTGGTCGTAGTCGTCGGCGCCATCGCAGTTGCTGTCGATGCCGTCGTACCAGCTGTCCTCTGCGCCCGGGTGGATGTCGGAGTTCGCGTCGTCGCAGTCGTCCTCGTCGCGCCTGTAGCCGTCACCGTCCCGGTCGAAGTCGTCGACCTCGTCGCAGTTGCTGTCGATGCCGTCGTCTGGATCGTCCTCTGCTCCGGGGTGGATGTCCGGGTTGGCGTCGTCGCAGTCGTCCCCACCGTAGCTTGCGCTGTCGTGCCCGTCGCCGTCCGCGTCGAGGTCGGAGAGCCCGTCGCAGTCCTGGTCGACGCCGTCGTAGTAGACCTCCTCCGCGCCGGGGTTCACCGCGGCGACGGTGTCGTCGCAGTCCTCGTCCAGCGGGTAGCCGTCGGCGTCCTGGTCGTAGTCGTCCGCCTCGTCACAGTCCTGGTCGATGCCGTCGTACCAGGTCTCCACCGCGCCGCTGTGGATGGACATGTCCGTGTCGTCGCAGTCGCCGCCGCCGTGGTCTTGGTGGTCGTCGCCGTCGCCGTCCTGGTCGTAGTCGGAGAGCCCGTCGCAGTCTTGGTCGACGCCGTCGTACCAGGTCTCCGTCGCCGAGGTGTTCACGGCGTCGTCAGTGTCGTCGCAGTCGGCGCCGCCGTGGGCGTCGCTGTCCTCGCCGTCGCCGTCCTGGTCGTAGTCGGAGAGCCCGTCGCAGTCGGAGTCCGTGCCGTCGTACCAGGTCTCGGTGGCCCCGGGGTTCACGGCGCTGTCGTTGTCGTCGCAGTCGGTGGCGAGGTCGTAGCCGTCGCCGTCGATGTCGTCGTCCGGCGTGCTCGCGTCGCAGTCGTCGTCGATGCCGTTGTAGACCGTCTCGCTCGCGCCGGGGTTCACGGTGCTGTCGTCGTCGTCGCAGTCGACGTTCGAGTAGTAGCCGTCCGAGTCCGAGTCCGAGATCGAGGTCCCCGGGCCTCCGTAGGCGCCGATGTCCGAGGTCGAGCCGTCCGGGTCGGTGATGGTCGGGTCCCCCGCGTCGATGAGCGGAGAGGACGACGCCGGCACGAGGTCGTCGTTGGTGCAGTCGCCGTCCTCTGTGTAGTCCTCCAGGTCCGGATCGTCGGTGATGTTGCCGTTGCCGGACAGATCGCTGGCCGAGACGCTCCCGCCCGCGTCGCCGCCGTCGTTGTCGTACCAGTCGTTGTAGGTCCAGGTGCTGTAGCTCGCCGTGGGTCCGTTGCCGTAGAAGCCCTCGCCCGTGACCGAGTAGGCCACGACGTTGTTGGTGAAGGTCCAGTAGCTGGACACGGCGTTGACGCCGGCGCCCGCGGCGCTGTCGTTGCCCACCAGCGTGTTGTTCTCGAAGTTCCTGTAGTAGTCGACGTAGCCGTAGAGGCCGCCCCCGGCGGTCGTGGCGATGTTCTCCTGGAAGACGTTGTTGGTCCACTCGTCCGAGCCGTCGTAGTAGCCGGAGTAGTAGGTGTAGGCGCCGCCCCCGTAGTTGCTGTCGTTGTCGCAGAAGACGCTGTTGGTGACGGAGGTCGAGTCGTTCATGTAGGCGTAGAGCCCGCCCCCGTAGCGCCCGCCGCTGTTTCCGCTGAGCGTCACCTCGTCCAGCGAGAGGTCGTTGGCGTAGTAGGCATAGACGCCCGCGCCGTCGTAGAGCGCCGTGCCGTCGCTGGCGGTGGTGTCGGCGATGGTGAGGTCGTAGTAGCGGGCCGTGCCGCCGTGGAAGTAGAGGTTGCCGCCGGAGCCATTGGTGGCCGTGTTGCCGTCCATGGTGGTTCCGTCCACCGTCGCGCTTCCGTAGTCTCTGTGGTAGATGGCGCCGCCGCTGTAGTAGGCCGTGTTGTCGGTGAAGGTGGAGTCGTCGACGTCCAGCACGGTGCCGTAGTAGCTGTAGACCGCGCCGCCGTAGCCGTAGGTCGCGCTGGAGTCCTCGAAGGTCGTGTCCGAGATGGCGAGGGTGTCGTAGAGCTGCTGCGCGTAGATGGCGCCGCCGCTGCCGTAGGAGCTCGTCGAGTCGAAGCTCGATCCGTCGATGCTGACGGCGCCGTAGTAGTAGAAGTACATCGAGCCGCCGTACCGATTGGTCGCGGCGCTGTCGATGAAGTCGCTGTCGGTGATGGTGATGTCGAAGTCGTTTTCGGCGTAGAGGTCCCCGCCGCTGTAGTAGGCGGTGTTCCCGTCGAAGGTGGAGTCGTCCAACTTGAGGTCGCAGTACGTGCCGACGTAGCCGACGCCGCCGTAGTAGCTGCTGTTGTCGGTGAAGGTGCTGTCGCTGATCGAGAGATCGCTGTCGGAGGCCATGTAGAAGGCCCCGCCGTGGTAGCCGTAGTTGTCCTCGAAGTCGGCGTCGCTGATGTCGGTGGCGGTGTAGCTGCCCAGGTAGAGCGCCCCGCCGTTGTAGGAGTAGTAGCCGGGGGTGTTGCCATCGAAGGTGCCGCCGTCGATTGACAGCGTCGCGTAGTCGTAGGCGTAGATCGCCGCGCCGTTGGTGTAGTAGCCGGTGTTGTCGTCGAAGTCGGTGTCGGTGAAGTCCGCGAGCACGGACTCGCCGAGGTAGACCGCTCCCCCGTAGTAGACGGCGTAGTTGTCGCTGAAGTTGCCGTCGGCCATCTCGAGGTTGCCGTCCTCTACGAAGATCGCGCCCCCGTAGTAGGCGTAGTTGTCGTCGAAGGTGGTGTCGTCGATCTCCAGGTCGGAGCTCTCGTCGACATAGACGGCGCCGCCGTAGTAGCCGGTGCAGTCGTCGAAGCTCGACTCCTTGATGTAGGGGTTCCCGCCGCCCTCGACGACGAGGCAACCCCCGTTGACCGAGGTGCTGCCGAGGCCGTCGAAGGCGATGTCGACGAGCTTGGGTTCGGCGGCATCGACGAAGACACCCTGGTAGGTGGAGTTCTCGATGGTGAAGCCGTCGAGCACCGAGCTGCGGGTCTCGCCGTTTTCGAAGGTCACGGCGTAGGTCGTGCTGCCGCTGCCGTCGATGGTCGTGTCCGAGGAGTCCCCGGTGGACCTGATGGTGAGGTCCTTTCCGGAGAAGTCGATGGCCTCGTTGTAGGTCGCGGGATCGACTCGGATGACGTCGCCGGTCGTGGCTGCGTCGATGGCGTCCTGGATCGAGGTGTAGTCCCCGCTCCCGTAGCGGTCGACGGTGTAGGTGGCGGCGAGGGAGGGGAAGACGACGGCGAGGAGCATGGCGGGGCCCGGGAGGTTGGTCGGCCAGCATACTCCTCAGCCTTCTGGTCGCAGGCTCCTCACAACCAGGCTTCCCCCGTGGTGAAGCGGCTCCGCTCGTCCTTGTGGATGCGCGCGGCGGCGGTTCGCGGGTCGTGCGTGAAGAACAAGGACCCGCCTCGCTCGACGAGGTCACCCAGGAGCTTCGTCTTCTCGTCGACGAGGATCTCGGGGAAGCGGTCGTAGCCCATCGTGATGGGAGCGTGGACCCAGGGCACCCCGGGCACGAGGTCGGCGGCGAAGACCAGGGGTCCCTCGGGGGTGTCGAGTTCGGTGAGCATCAGCCCGACGGTGTGGCCCTCCGAGAAGTGGAGGCGGTAGCCCTCGCCGAGCACCTCGCTGTGGCTGTCCACGAGCTCCATGCGGCCGCAGTCGGCCAGCAGCGTGTTGAGCCGGGGCACGAAGCTCGCCCTGTCGCGGGCATGAGGCGAGCACGCCCTCGCCCACTGGCGTCGACCGACGACGATTCGCGCCCTGGGGAACAACAGTTCTGGCTCGCTGTCTGGAGACCAGGAGGACAACAGCCCCCCAGCGTGATCGAAGTGCAGGTGCGAGAGGACGACTACGTCGATGTCCCGGTGGGAGAGTCCGAGCTCGGCGAGGCCCCCCAGAAGCACGTGCTCCTGCTCCTGGATGCCGAAGCGATCGGCCAGCTTCGGCTCGAAGAAGGCCCCGACACCGGCCTCGAGCAGGACCTTCCGGGGCCCCTCGTCGATGAGCAGCGTCCGGCAGGCGAGATCGATGCGGTTGCGCTCGTCGGCGGGCATCCAGCGCGTCCACAGGGCCTTCGGCGCGTTGCCGAACATGGCGCCACCGTCCAGCTTCTGCGAGTTGCCGAGGATCGGGTGCAGCGTCACTGGACGAGCTCGTAGCCGTCCCGCATGCGGACACGTACGACCTCTCCCTCGTATCCACCCTCGTCGTACCAGGGGGGAGCGACCCAGTCCCCTCCGACCTGCAGGAAGCCCTTTCCGGCGACCTCGGGAAGGTTCTCCTGGGCGGCGAGGAAGGCGAGCAGGTCGTCGTGGGGACCGCCGGTCGCCTCTGTGCCGACGTGCAGCCCCTGGCGCTGGATCCACGCATCGAGCGGCGCGCGGCAGCCGGTGCAGGTCACGTACGCGCGATCGGCGAGGAGGTTGCTGACCTCCACCTCCACGCCGACGTGCTCGAGCACGAGCAAGGGGGCGCCGTGCTTGTCCACCAGCGTCGTCGGTACGAGCCGCGTCCGAGCGGTGAAGGGGGCCTCCGGCAGCGGGAGGGCCCGCACTCCGCTCGCTCCTGCCCAGTCGTCCCCTGGCAGGTCAGAGGTCTGGACGGTCCCGGGGACCTCTGGGGCACAGGCGACGAGGGTCCACCACATTGAGCCAAGGTAGCATCGCGCTGTGCTGAGCCCCGGAGCCCGGATCGGCGTCGTCGCGCCCTCGGGACGCTTCGACAAGGCGCGCCTCGAGGCGGGGATCGCGGTGCTGCGCGGCTTTGGCTACGAGCCGGTCTTCGGCAGGCACCTGCACTGCGCGCACCGCTACCTCGCTGGTACGGACGCCCAGCGCCTCGCCGACCTCCAGTGGGGGCTCTGCAGCCCGGAGCTGGATGCCGTGTGGGCGGCTCGAGGTGGCTACGGCATCACGCGCCTGTTGGACCGGCTCGACTGGTCGGCGGTGCGCAACCCCGCCATCGGCTTCTCCGACGTGACGGCGCTCCTGGTCGCCTCCTGGCAGAGGCGCGGGATCTCGGGGGTCCACGGACCCGTGCTCCACAACCTGGCAGAGGTCTCCGAGGGCAGCCGCGAGAGGCTCGCCGAGGTCCTGGCTGGCGGGCGCGCGGAGCGTCTCGTGGGCGGCAACCTCTGCGTGCTCGCGGACCTGTGCGGCACAGGCGATCAGCTCGACGCCAGCGGGCAGGTCCTCGTCCTGGAGGATCTCGCCGAGCCGGTCTACAAGCTCGATCGCATGCTCACGCGGCTACGGCGCGCCGGGGTCTTCGAGGGAGTCGTCGAGGTCCGCCTGGGGCAGTTCCTCCGCTGTCCGGCTCCGGACGGGGTGGTGGTCGCGGAGGTCATCCGCGAGGGCATCCCGAGCGCGATCCCGGTGCTCGAGGATCAGCCCATCGGCCACGGCGAGGACAACCATGCCTTCCGCTACGGTCGCTGAGCTCCTCGCCACGGCGGCCTCGGAGGGGGTCGCCACCGATCTCGATCTGGTGGTGCTCCAGGGCGACGCGGTCGTGCTGGAGCATCGAGTGGGCGGGGCGTCCGCGTGGGATCTCGCCTCGCTCACCAAGGTGCTCGTCGGGGCACCGCTGAGTTGCGCGGCGATCGACGCTGGCGAGCTCTGCTTCGGCAGTCGCGTGTGTGATGTCCTCCCCGGCATCGACCCCCGCGTCAGCGTCGCGCAGCTGTTGAGCCACTCCTCTGGGCTGCCGGCGTGGCTCCCGCTCTACGAGACGGCCTCGTCCCGCGCCGAGGTCCTGAGCCAGGCTCGCACGACACCGCTGGAGGCGGTCCCGGGCGAGCGCCACCGGTACTCGGACATCGGCTTCCTGGTGCTCTGCGCCCTGCTCGAAGAGCTCGGCGGAGCTCGCGTGGACACCCTGGTGGGGCCCTTGGAGGGGCTGTCCTGGGGGCACGTCGCCGCCGCGCCCACTGAGCGCTGCCCGGTCCGTGGATGTGTGGTCAGGGGCGAGGTCCACGATCTGAACTGCGCGGCGATGGAGGGGGTGTCGACCCACGCCGGGCTCTTCGGAGACGCCCTCGCCGTTGCGCGCCTTGGCCGCGGTCAGCTGCTCCGGTCGCGAGAGGACAGCGCCATCGCCTGGGCCTGGAGACATCGGGGCGCCGGCTCCCACGTCCTCGGCTGGGACGGGCGCAGCGAGCCGAGCTCCAGCGGGGCCTTCTTCCCGCCGGACGCCGTCGGACACCTCGGCTTCACGGGCACATCGCTGTGGATCGCGCCCTCCCAGGACGTGGTCGTGGTGCTGCTGACCAACCGCGTCCACCCCTCGGTAGAGGACCTCCGGATCCGGTCCCTCCGGCCAGCGGTGCACGACGCGGTCGTGTCGGACTTGCGGTCCAGGGGGCTCTGGGTGGGTTAATCTGGCTGGCTATGTCAGAGACCCGCTGGTTCGAGCAGCCTCCACGCGACCTCCAGGCGCGCGATCGCAAGCACTCGGGCAAGGACCTCTGGCTGCGCTGCGTGACCTGTGGCGAGATCCTCTACAAGCCCGCCCTCGCGGAGCGGCACCAGGTCTGCCTCCACTGCGGGCACCACTTCAGGCTGGATGCGCGCCCGCGCATCGATCTGCTCATCGACCCCGACACCTGGGCCGAGCACAGCACGGAGCTCGTCCCGGTGGACGCCCTGGAGTTCGTGGACAGCAAGCCCTACAAGGCGCGGCTGGCGGCGTCGCAGAAGAAGACTGGCCGCAATGACGCCTTCTTCGCTGGGAGCTGCCGGATCGGCGGCATCGCCATCGAGCTCTGTGCCTTCGACTTCGCCTTCATGGGTGGCTCGATGGGCTCTGTGGTCGGAGAGGCGATCACCCGTGTCTTCGAGCGGGCCGCGGACAAGCTCTGCCCGGCCATCGTCATCTCCGCCTCCGGTGGCGCTCGCATGCAGGAGGGCATCCTCTCGCTGATGCAGATGGCGAAGTCCTGCGCGGCGCTGGCGCGGCTCCGGGACGAGGCGAACCAGCCCTACATCTCGGTCCTGACCCACCCGACCACAGGCGGGGTCGCCGCGAGCTTCGCGATGCTGGGAGACCTCATCCTGGCAGAGCCCGACTCGCTCATCGGCTTCGCCGGGCCGCGGGTCATCGAGCAGACCATCGGCGAGTCCCTCCCAGAGGGCTTTCAGACCAGCGAGTACCTGATGGAACACGGCATGGTCGACCAGCTCGTGTCGAGGGACGAGCTGCGCGGGAGGCTCATCGAGTGCCTGCTCTGGTTCGGCGCCGAGCAGGTCGAGCGCGACCCGGCCGAACGCGACCCGGCCGAACGCGACCCGGCCGAAATGGACGCAGCGGAAGAGTGACCGAACATCCCATCCTGGCGCGGGTCGCCGAGGCTGGGGTGAGGCTGGGGCTCGACCGGGTCGGTCAGCTCCTGGAGCACCTCGGCAGTCCCCATCGCGGCCTTCGGGTCGTTCATGTCGCTGGCAGCAACGGCAAGGGCTCGGTCTGCACGATGGTCGAGCGTTGCCTCGTGGAGGGCGGGCTCCGAGTCGGGGCGACCCTCTCGCCGCACCTTCAGCAGGTCAACGAGCGCATCCGGATCGACGGAGAGCCCATCTCCGACGCCGACCTGGGCGCGCTGCTGGAGCTGGTCGACCGGCGGGCACGGCAGTGGGCGGTGGAGACGGGCCTGCCCGGGCTGCAGCCCCTGACCTACTTCGAGCTGTTGACCGTCTGTGCGTTCCTGCACTTCCAGCGCCAGGCCGTCGAGGTCGCGGTGGTCGAGGTCGGCCTGGGAGGGCGGCTGGACGCGACGAACGTGGTGGAGCCCACGGTCACCGCGGTGACGAGCATCGCGCTCGAGCACACGGACCGGCTAGGAGACGACCTGGCTTCGATCGCCGGGGAGAAGGCCGGGATCGTGAAGCCTGGCGCCCCGGTCGTCGTTGGATCGATGCCGCGGGTCGCGACCTCGGTGATCCGGGCGGCGGCGATGGATCGGGGGACCCGGGCCGTGCTCGTGGACGAGGACTTCCGGGTCGAGGGGCGGCCTGGCGAGTTCAGCTACGAAGGGGGCGGAGTCCGGCGAGAGGGGCTCCGTATCGAGCTCTACGGGCAGCACCAGGTGCAGAACGCCGCGGTGGCAGTCGCCGTCCTGGACGTGCTGGGCGAGGTGGTCCCCGAGCTCGCGGTCGATGAGGACGCGCTGCGGCGCGGCCTGCGGGCGGCTCGGCATCCGGGCCGCCTGGAGTGGCTGCACCCGAAGCTGCTGGTCGACGGTGCGCACAACCACGAAGGGGCCCAGCGGCTGGCTGCGTACCTGGACGAGCTGCCCCGGGAGGCGTCGAGGACGCTGGTCATCGGCGGAAGCCAGGACAAGGATCTCCGCGCCATCGGGGCGGTCCTGGCGCCCCACGTGGACCGGATCTACACCTCGCGATGCCGCCACTTCAGAGCGGCGGAACCTGGTGATATCGCAACAGAACTGGTGGACCTGGGCGTGCCGGTGATGCCCGCTGGACCGATCGAAGAGGCCCTCCCGATGGCCCGGAACAATGGCGGGCTCGTGGTCGTGACCGGGTCGCTGTTCCTGGTCGGGGCGGTGCGGGACCTCGCCGGGGTCTGAGTCAGATCTGGAAGACCCAGCTGGCCTTGGCAAAGACCTGCCACGACAGCGCTTCGCTGCCGTCGTCCCCCAGGCTCCCACCCAGGTAGACCGCTCGCGCCGGTCCCGTCTGCCAGGCGCCGAGGGCTGACAGCGTCCTGGCCTTCTCGAAGCTGTCGTAGTCGAAGAGCACGCGAGCCCACAGGTTGCGCGTGGCGTAGACCTCGACGCGGGAGCGGGTCAACGCGGCGCTGTAGTAGAGGTCCCCGCCAGGCTCGGCGAGGCGCTCGAAGGTCAGCTCCTGGCCGAAGCGCACGCGCTCCAGCGGAAAGGTCGCTCGCACGGTCCCCGCCGTCAGCGCGCCGATCTCTCCGGTCTCGTAGTGAGGACCCTCGCCCGCCTCTACCCCGGCGCCGAAGGCCAGCCAGCGCGTCGGGGTGCCGTTGGTGAAGACGACGAACCGCCGGTACTGCAGGCTCTCTCCGTCGAAGACCTCCGTGCCCTGAAAGGCCACGATGCCCAGGTTCATGTTGTTCGAGAAGCGGAACTCCAGCTCCGAGTCGAAGAAGAGGTCGCGCAACTCCCCGGTGGAGGGACGCCAGAAGGTCGCCAGCACGAAGGGGGTGAAGGACACCCAGGGGACGCGCTCGGACTTGGGATAGATGTTGCGGGCCACGCCCAGCTCGCCGCCCACCCAGTCGCTGTAGATGACGTAGCCGTTCTCCGCCATGAAGTCGGCGGGCTGCAGGCTCCCCCAGATCCAGGCCTCGTTGTCCTTGCCCTCGTACTCCAGCCGTCCTTGTCCGGCTGGAGAGGTCCGCATCTGTCCGCCCTTGTAGGTCGTCGCCGAGTAGAGCAGCGCGCCCGATGCGACCGTGCTGTCGCTGACGCGGGCGCGCCCGTCCACGCCTCCGACCCGGTTCCATGCGCCGCCGACGAGGGCCTTGTCCGAGTAGATGGCGCCGACGAAGCCGTCGCCGCCCATCGAGCGTCGCGCCCTCGCCACCGTGTCCAGGGCAGCGCGCGTGTCCCCGCTGGCGTCGAGGAGCTCGTCGTCGTCCCAGCCGTCGCCTTCGCTGACGGAGCCCTGGGGCGCCGAGTCCATGACGTGCAGGGCGGCGACCTGCCAGTCGCCGGTCTCCACCGTCGCCCGAGCGCCGTAGCGCGGCTGGGTCATCGAGCGGGTGTAGACGAGGCTCTGATAGTCGACGTTGAACCACTCGCGGCCTTCCAGGAAGAAGGGACGCTTCTCGTCGAAGTACAGGGCGTGGCGCTGGTTGACGTCGACCTGCGCTCTGTCCGACTCCACCTGGCTGAAGTCGGGGTTCGCCGTGGCCAACAGGGTGAGGGCCGGGGAGGGGTCGTAGCGGACGGTCATGCCCGGGGCGAGCCCCGAATACGACAGCCGCGAGCTGTCGGGTCCCTGGTCCGTCCAGCCGGCGGTGAGGCTGGGCACGAGCTGCAGCCCGCGGTGGCGGCCGATCTCCCCCGGGCCGCCGACGAGGTTCTCCTGCACGAGGATGCCGCTGATGTCGGGATCTCGGCGAGGCCAGCCGGAGCGCTCCCCGGTCCGACCCGTGCTGCGGAGGAGCGAGATGCCCAGCTGGCTCATGTCGGCCGGGTGCCGGACGGTGGTCCAGGGGATGAAGAACTCCACCTCGAAGCCGGTCTCGGTGACTCGCCCGGCGGAGTCCCACTGACCGTCCCAGGAGAACTCGTCGTCTTCGCCCGCGAGGCGGGTGGCGTCTGCCTGGCAGCCCACCGGGTTCACGAAGAACAGGTAGGCGCGCTGGGCCTGCCCCGCGGGATCCAGGTAGATGCCGACGACGTCGTCGCCCCAGACCTGGTCCCGCTTGCTGATGCGGGCGCGGACTTTCTCCGGAGCCGGGTCGATGACCTCGTAGAAGACGTAGAGGCCGCGCTCGTCGGTCAACATCCGGGCGCGCGCGTGCACTTCGGGCACGCCGTCGGGGGCTGGCCAGTAGACCACCCAGTCTTCGATGACGGGCGCGGAGTCCCACGCGGGTTCGGTCGCGCGGGCGTCGATGACGATCGCCGCGTCCTCGAGGTGTGGCAGCTGCAGATCGACTGGGGTGGGCATCGCGCGTGCAGCTAATCACAGGCTCGGGATAGAACACATGCCTTCGAGGGTTTTTGCTCACAATGCTGCACCTGACCTTGTCCGTCGCCCTGTCGGCCGACCACTACAGTCCCAACGACGTCGCCGCGGCGTCTGTCACCTTTGCCCGCTACTCCGAGGCTCTGGGACCGCGGAGCGACGAGCTCGAGGAGAAGATGGCCGTCTCCGCCAAGGCGGTGAAGGAGGTCGACCTCGCCGTGAACCTGCTGGGGGAGCGAGGCGCCCCCTTGTCGGAGTGGCGCGCGGAGGTGCGAAAGTCATACGCCCACCAGGCGCTGGAGGCGAAGTCCTTCTCCGACTGGATCCAGGACGCCTCCACCGCTGTCTTCACCCAGGCGATGGATCTCGCGATCGCCGAGCTCGGACTCGATGTCGTCGAGTGCGCCGCGCGCAGCGGAGGCATCGCCTCGATCACCGGCCCGATGGCGGGGGGCTCGAGCTGCGAAGGCGAGGACCACAGCGCCGCGATCGCCGCGGCGATGGACGCCAACACCCAGCTCAACGCCGTCGTCGACGAGCTCCTGGCAGAGGTGTGGCCGGCGCTCGCCCTGCCCACAGGCGAAGCCGCCGCCCTGGAGTGGACCGGTGACGACGGCAGCATCCGCATCGGCGCCGTCGCCCAGGTCCTCGTCGGCGAGCGTCTCGAGGCCCTGGAGGCGAAGCTGGACGCGGACCTCGGAGACCTCGACCGGGAGATCTCGGCCGGGGACGCAGAGGAGGCCCTCGCGGAGGCCACGAAGCACCGGCTCGCCTACGAAGCGAGCCTGGCCGAGGAGGGGGAGCGCCTCTTGTCGGCGCTGGAGAAGGGGGCCATCAAGGGCGGCTTCGAGGTCGGCCTGTGCGCGAACCCACCGACCCTCGGCGGCTGCGCGGGCAAGGACCGCACGAAGGAGTTCCTTTCCTGGGCGCGTGATGACAAGAAGGTCATCAAGGCGCTTCAGTAGCGGGGAGCCGTCGGTCCTCGATGAGCGCCCAGACGATCATCACGACCGCGTAGATCGTCAGCATCCAGCCCATCCAGCCGATGTGGATGACGCGCCAGAAGGAGTGGGCACCCTGGAGCCAGTTGACCGTCGCTTCGATCAGGAAGAGCCAGATGAGGCCGAAGGCGTGGCGGCCCCGCCCCAGGTCGTCCGCGTGGGTGGGGATCAGCGTCGCACGCACGACGTAGTAGTAGTAGGACGCCGTGGCGAGCAGGAAGAAGGGGATGAAGCCCATGGCGAAGGACTCGTGGTCCGGGCGCCTGCGGAAGGCCCAGCCCAGCGCCAGGACGAGCACCAGCGCGATGCCGTTGCGGACCATCTTCTGGTCCTTCACCCGCTCGCGTCGGTCCTGGTTCATGCGGTTGTTGTGGTTGGGTCGGTCCCCGCCCGCCATGTAGGCGATGCCCTCGACGGCCTCGCCCGGCGTATAGGCCGCGGCCACCGCGAAGCCCTGCCGCATGGAGCTCAGGTTGTCCTCTGTCGTGTGGGCGAACATGTTGTGGAAGTGGGTCTCGATGGGCTTGGGGCCCCACTTCGCGACGACGCCCCCCCAGAGCACGAGGTGGACGACCACGAAGGCCGCGCCGAGCTTCAACAAGGGCCTGTTCACGCGCCGGTGGCGGATGAGCTCGTAGGCCCCTTTGAAGGCGGGCCCCCACATCCACACGGCCGGGAACACGCGCAGTGAGGTGGCGATGGCCGCGAAGGCCCCGCCCCAGAGGTGCTTGCTCTTCTTGAGCAGGCACACGGCGATGACCAGCGCCGAGACATAGTCGTAGCGCCCGAAGGCCCAGGTCACGGTCGGCCATCGCGTCGAGTACGTGGTCAGCAGGAAGAGGAAGGTGAAGCCCGCGCCTGTGAAGCCGAAGGCCCACCAGACGAGCCCGACCGCCGCGATGAGCCAGACGGCGTCGATGTAGCCGAGGGCCTTGACGTTCTCTACCCGGACGGCGTTCGCCAGAGGGTGGGCGATGACCAGCCACGACGGGGCCCCGTTGAAGCCGTGGTCGTTGAGCATCTGGACCCAGGTCTCCTTCGTGAAGCCCTTGACGTCCCGTTGGAGGTGGATGAAGTCGTGCCGGAACTGCATCCAGCGGGCCGGATCGCCAAACAGCGCTCGAATCCTGGCGTGCTCCTCCGCGTCGGCGATGAACTCGGCGGTGTCGACGAAGTAGTAGTCGTCGGCGTTCTGGAACTGGATCTGGGGTGGCAGGGGACGCTTCTCGACGAGGCCTTCCTCGATGTGAGCGAGCATCACCGCCGGGTAGAGCTCGAAGTAGCCGAGCTCGTCGAAGTACTTGGC
This sequence comes from Myxococcota bacterium, assembly GCA_036012755.1. GTDB lineage: Bacteria > Myxococcota_A > UBA796 > UBA796 > CAJQPC01 > JAAESX01. The sequence continues at coordinate 15,251 of DASCPX010000222.1, forward strand.
GTTGAGGTAGTAGTGGACGAGATCGTAGGCATCGACCCGCGACCTCCAGACGTAGGTCGTCTCGTAGCGGCTGTAGTTGCAGAAGCTCGCGACGCAGAGGACCACGAGCGTGCCCTTGAGGCCGCGGAGGCTCCACCTGGAGACGCGGTCCTCGCGCGCCTTCAGGAGGCGGTGCCAGAGGTGGAATCCGAAGGCGAGCAGGGCGGCCCCGAGGGCAAGCCAGACCTTGACCTCCTCCGTGACGTCCCGGTGAACGGGGGCGTCGATTCCGAACAGCGAGAAGAACCACTCCACGGGCGGGCTGTTATCTCGCAGGACCCATCTCGGAGAGGTCCATGCTCCTGCTCGCGCTGAGCCTGCTGTCCTGCGAGCCCCAGAGCGGGCTCGCCGTCATCGACCAGGGCATCCTCGTGACGGCGCCCACACGCGAGGCTCGGCTCGAGGCGGCCCTCGACGCCGTCGGCTCCTCTCCGCTCCACGACGAGATCATCGTCGGCTTCAAGCGCGGCGGTGTGAACGTGAAGGCGATGGTCGATGCCCCCGAGAAGCTGCGGGCGGTGCCGGACAACGTCGAGGTCGTCCCCATGCTCGACGGGCCGCTCCAGGCCCTGTGGTGGGGCACCGACGAGGCCGTCATCCACGCGAAGCTGCTGGAAGAGGGCGTGGGCCTGGTCATCATCCACCGCGACGTCATCCCCAGCGTCGATCGCGGGAAGTGGGTCATCTCGCGGCTCTACCACGACGACCACCGGGAGCGCTTCGCCCTGGCCTTCGTCGACGACGACTACCTCGTGTACCAGGTGATGCCCACTCCGGTGAGCTTCCCTCCGGACTTCGCCAAGGCCATGGCCATGCAGATCCGAGCCCGCGTCAAGGGCGAGGGCATCCAGCAGTTCGGGCCCGTCGAGACCGAGACCGGCAAGAAGTGGAACTTCATCGCCACGGTGCGCCAGCCCGGCGGCCGCGAGATCGCCACCGGGATGTGCGTCCGCTCCCGCCTCGACGACTGCGTCGACGAGCTCGCCCGGGACCTGGAGCGCGAGCACCGGCGCTACGTGGAGTGGAACGGACTCCCGGCGCTGGTGGATTCGATCGACGAGCACATCGTCGAGGTCCATCGCGTCGTCGAGCGCGCCCACGTCCTCGACACCGCCAACGACGCCGTCAGGGTCGAGGACGTCTGGGAGATGGGGATCGACGGCGCCATCATCATCGACAACACGCTGAAGCCGGCGAAGGCCGCCGTCTACCCGGGCGCCGTCAGCTACACCCGCGGGTATCGGGGAGCGGACCAGTTCCTGCGGCACGCCGCCACGGACTTCAGGCTGGCCTCGAAGCGGCCCTGGCGCGACCCGGCGAACACCCTCGAGAAGATCCGCACCATCCACTACCAGGAGCTGCCGCAGGGTCCCCTCGTGCCCTTGTTCCGCGGCGTCCCCCCGGTCCCGATGGAGCTGGTCGACCTCCCGGCCCTGGAGCGCAGCGTCGTGCGCGGCGGCGACTGGTACCTGGCGAACCAGGCCCCCTTCGACGCGCCATTGCAGTACCGCGACGGGCAGGTCGTCTACAAGATGTGGCCCTCTGAGAACCGCTACTCGGACGAGTACAACCTCGTCCGCCACACGCTGGCGACCTGGAACCTGGTGCAGGCCTATCACTTCTCAGGCGACGAGGAGTACCTCGACGGCGCCCGCTCGGCCCTGGACTTCACCCTCTCCTTCCGGAAGGACGAGGTGTTGCCCAACGGCGCGGTGATGACCTTCATCGAGTTCCCGGGCGACGCGGACCCGAGCGTGCCTCCGGTGCCCGTGGCGGAGCTGCCCGACGAGCGCAACCGCAAGCTCGGGAGCGTCGTCGTCGGGCTCATGGGCATCATCGACCTCGCGCGGGCGACGGACGACCACCAGTGGGACCAGCTGATGGTGCAGATGGGCGAGTTCGTGCTGCACCAGCAGACCGCCGACGGCAAGTTCGAGCCCTACTACGTGCCGCCTACGCACGCCTATGCGGACGAGCGCAACGACATCGTGCCCGGCGAGGCGGCGCTGGCTCTGGTGATGCTCTACGAGTACACGGGGGACGAGCGCTGGATCGAGCCGCTCCCTCGCTACTTCGAGTTCTACGAGCCCTGGTGGAACAGCCGGGAGAGCCAGAAGCAGACCAGCTCGGCGTGGCCTGCCTACCAGTACCCGGACCAGACTCGACTGGACCTCGTCCAGTTCGGTCCCTGGTCGGTCATGGCTGCCAACGCCTACCACCGGGCCACCGGCAACTCGGAGTACGCCGACTTCGGCCTGCAGGTCGCCCGCTGGATGATCGAGTCCTACGAGTGGCGCGAGGACAACGCCCCCTGGCCCGACTACGTCGGCGGCTACTACAAGCTGCCCTACGAGCTGCCGGCGATGCAGGCCTTCTGCTACGCCGAGGGCACGGCGGCGGCCTACCAGCTGGCGCTGCGCCACGATCCGGAGGAGGCGCCCTATTTCGAGAAGGCGACCCGCGAGAGCGCACGCTTCGCCCTGCAGATGCAGTACGACGACCTCAACACCTACGCCTTCTCACGGGCGGACGAGGTCTGGGGTGGTACTCGCTACGCGATGAACGAGACCAAGGTCCGCATCGACTACGTCCACCACAGTCTCTCGTCGGTCTACCAGTACGTGCTCGGGGCGCGCGAGGACCCGGCGCTCCCGCCGACGGTGCGCTTCAGCCCGATCCGCGAGCAGGTCGACAAGCAGCTGGCGGCGGCGTTCGCGCCTCAGGAAGAGGACGTGGGCGAGGACGACGGCGAGACGATGGACTGACGCAGTCGCTGGTAGTCGTCCGAGAGGTAGAAGCTCAGGAGCGCTCCTACGCGGATGGCGAGGTCCTGGTGCAGGATCTCACCCTCTGGTCCGCGCCGAGACAGCGCTCGCTCGAGGCCATGTTGCTCGGCCATCGGAAGCTCGACCAGGCTGTCCGGGCCGGTGATGAACACCGCGCGCACGGCCGCTCGGATGTCGCCGCACAGCAGGAGCCCCGCGCGGTCGGCCGACAGCTGCATGACCCGGTGGGCCACGACGAGCTGGCGCTGGTCGACCCCGAGCGTGCGCGTACGCGCCTGGTTGCCGGTGTACTCCCGCACCTTGTCCATCGCGCCCGTGACGCCGCCTGTCACGCCCTGGGCCTTGCCCACGGCGTCCGCGCCCTGGCCCATCACGACCGCGACGTTCGCTCCCACCGTCGAGATGGCCTCGCCGGTCTTCTCGACTGTGTAGATGCGTGAGAGCGTGGCAGCCGAGAAGGCCGACGAGAGGATGTTGTAGGTCGTCTTCGAGTCGAGGACGCGGCTGATGGGGGCGCCGAAGGACAAGGCGGTGGCGGCTAGATCGAGGGCCTTCTTCAGCTTGTCGACCGCGCCGTCCCAGACCTCTGAGGAGGTCACCCGGTTGTGCTGGAAGCGCAGATGCGCGACCTCAGCGGCGACGGCGAAGCGCAGCTCGGCGGAGCTCATGCGCTCGACGCTGTCCTCGTAGAGGTGCTGCCCGCCGATGAGGAGGTAGCTGGGGTCGTCCTCGTAGGCGCGCAGGCCGTGGCCGAGCACGCCGTGGCTGATGTACGCCTCCAGGCCCGGGGTGCCGAGCGCCAGGGTGGCGGAGGTGAGCGCGTGCAGCGATCCCTCGTGGCGCTTGGGCGAGAGCTGCTCGCAGTAGCGCTTCAGGGTGCTGCGATCTGGGGCGTCCTGCACGGCGAGCCAGCCCTGGATCCAGCCCATGAGGCCCTCCTCCCGGGCCAGCGGGTGGCGGAGGCTCTCCAGCTCGGCGTCGGTGAGGGAGCCGGGAGGGGGCTCCGGCAGGCGGTCCTCTTCGGTGGGGCCGAGCCCTGCATGGAGCGCGAGCACCTCGGCTGCGCGCTGCGCCAGGTCTCCTGGCGGGTTGGCGACGAGGCCCTCGATTCGGGCCGCGACGAGGGGCTGCAGGCGGGCGAGCTCGGCGAGGACCTCGCTGTCCGGATCCTCGGCGCCCCTGGCCACCGCGAGGAGCTCGAGGGTGCGGATCCGGTGGCCCTGGCCCGCTTCCCCTGCCGTGAGGTCCGCGTCTGCCGGGGGCAGCAGGTCGCTCAGGCGCTCGTCCGGGAGCAGCGCGAGGCGCCGCTGCAGGAGCTCGGCGCCGCGCTCGTGCTCGCCTGCCAGCACCAGGTGCTCCGCGAGCAGGATGTCGGCGCGCGCCTCCGCGCTCGCGTCCAGCTCTCCGGCGAGGACCTCTGCGTGCGCCGAGGTGTGGAGCGGCAGGTACCACGAAGCCCTCTCGGGGCTGCGGTCCACCCCATGGGCGACGAGGCGTATGCGGACCCCGGGAGCGATCCGCCAGCGTCGGAGCTTCTCGTCGAGGACCCCTCCGTCCTCTGCGCTCTCCACCGCGTCGTCGAGGGCCTCGCCGACCTCGAGCTCCGCCAGCGGGATCTCGTCCAGCTCGTGACGAAGTCCAGCTTGGACGACCTGCTCGGCGGGGCCGGCGCCGGCCCCCAGTCCGTGGAGCAGGCGCAGGGCGCGGCGAGGGTAGGGGGCTCTCTCGAGGCGCGCCACCTCCAGGACCCGCCCGACCCCGGTGAACTCGGGCACACCGGCCAGCGCGCGGTAGTGGTCGGCGTTCTGGCGGGTCGTCGTCCACGACTTGTCTCCGCAGCGAACACGCCTGCGCCCGGTGCCTTCCTCGACGTCCAACAGCAGGGCGTCCAGCGGCAGGCGCTTGAACTGGCCGACCTCGTTCAGCGCGACCAGCGTGCACCTCCGGTCGGTCAGCAGGTACCGCACCGGCGCTGCCTCGGTCATGAGGATGTCGCTGGCGAGGGAGCGGAACTCCGCGGTCTCCAGCCACGCGAGGAGGATCTCGTCCTGCTCGAGCAAGGCCTGGAGCACCAGACCCCAGAGGACCTCTCCTTGCTGGATGAAGCGGCCCTCCATCGGCAGCTGGACCTCGGAGGTCGACTGCCGGGCGGCGAGCAGCCCTGCTCCGAGGGCGGTCTTGATGTCGCTGGAGCGGCCGATGGGCACGCCGTAGACGATGCCGTCGGCGTGGATCCGGTCCCCGAACACGCGGGCCTCGTAGCGGAGCGTCGGGTTTTCGTGCAGCGGGCGCGCGACTGGTGGGTGCCCGGCCTCTGCGCCGACGATCCATGCGCCGCGGTCGGTCTGGATCAGGGCGGCGGGCGCGCTGTAGCCGGAGTCGAGGGTGAGGCGGGCGTCCAGGGGCACGGCGCGCAGGACCCGCCCGAGCTCCAGGTGCGACGCGGCGGTCCAGAAGGCGCTCATGCGCGGCGGATGATCGACAAGAGGTCCATCGCTTCGTCCTCGAGGTCCTTCCATGCGTGCTGGGCGGCCCCCTCGTGGAGTGCGCTGACCGGTCCCCACAGGTCGCCCGAGCGGTGGCTCCGGACCCCGCGCTCGTTGGCCAGCTTCCACCACTGGCGCGTGCGCGCTTCGTCGCCTCCCCAGGCGGCACAGGCCGCTCGGACGACGCCGACGTAGGCCCAGACCCAGCTGCGCGGCTGTCGCGCCATGACCTGGGCTGCCCTGGCGGCGTGGAGATCGGCCCTGGTCATGTCGCGCTCGGAGAGGTCGATCAGGGCCAGGTTGATGCGCCCGACGGCCTCCGCGAGCCCCCAGCGCTGGGCGCGGGCCAGGCGCACGTAGCGCGTGTAGTGCTCCCTGGCGGTCTCGCTGTCGCCCCTGTGCCTGGCGACCTCGCCGAGGGTGTTGACCGCGTTGATCTGCATCCGTATGTCCCCGGACGTAGCTGCCTTGGCCTGTGCCCGCAGGAACAGCCGCTCGGCCTCGTCGTGCCTGCCCTGGTGCAGGCGGACGTTCCCGGCGCCGAAGCTGGCCAGGGCCTCTGTGCGGGTGTCGCCGGTGCGATCTGCGGACTCGGCGAGCTTCTCGACGATGGGGGCCGCCCGCTCGGGATCGCCCATGACCAGGAAGACGTGGACCAGGCCGTGGAGGGCCTGGACGACCACCGGGTCGTCGATCGGGCGCTGCCGTATGCAGTCCTCGTAGTGCTCCACCGCCGCGTGGAGGCGGTTGTTCGTGCGCGCCAGGGTGCCTCGCGCGAGGGCCACCTCAGCGAGGCCTTCCTTGTCCCGCATGGCCCAGAAGGACTGGTGGGCCGCGGAGAGCAGCGAGGCGGCTGTCTGTGACCGGCCGAGCTCCAGGTCGGCCTTGGCGCGCAGCACGGTGAGGCGGGTCCGCGTGAGCCTCTCGCCCCAGCCCAGGTCTCCGGCCTCCAGCGCCATCTTCTCTGCGCCATCGGGGTCGTCGAGCTCCAGGAGAGCCAGGCCCTTGAGGCGACGAGCCTCCATCCGGACTGGCAGGGCGGGGTTCGTCACGCTCACGGAGAGGTCCGCGGCGGTGATGGCGAGGTCCGCTGCCCTGCTCGCCGCGAGGTGCCGACCCTGCTCGAGCATCATGCGAATCGAGCGCAGCAAGGGGGCGACCGCCGCGGCGGGTCGTCCGGCCTCGAGGCGGTGGAGGCCGACGGGGAGATCGACGTCGCCGCCCGTTCTCTCTCCGAGGCGCTTGAAGGCCTCTGCGAGGCGGGCGTGGATCTCGCCGACCTCGGGCAGCTCCCTGGCCAGCTCGGTGGCCGTGCGCGCGAGCCCGCCCTGCTCGAAGCGGAGCACGCCGGCGTCCTCCCGGAGCAGCCCGGTGGCCAGGAGCTCCTCGAGCCCGGTCTCGCTGACCTCGCGGAGGACCTCGACCGGCGGAGCCTGTCCGGCCAGGGCGACCGCCGCGAGCGCGACCGCGGCCTCCTTGGGGTGCTCGGTGGCTTCGACGGCGGACTGGAGGCGGCTTCGGTAGAGCGCCTCGAGGTTCCGGGGCAGGATCTCCTCGAGCCGGAGTCCTTCGACCAGGGCGAAGCGGCCGCGCGAGTCGGCCTCGAGGTGCCCCCGAGCCGCCCAGTCCCGGAGCAGCATCGTCGCCTGCAGCGGGTGCCCGTCCAGCCGGCGCGCGATGGACTCGGCCAGGGCCGGGTCGAGGAAGAGCGACTCGGCCAGCACCCGGTGGACCAGCTCCTTGCCCGGCCGCGCCAGGTCGATCCGGAGAGCCCCGCGGTCCTCCAGCATCTCGATGCGCTCGGCGAGCTCCGGGTTCTGCTCCATGGCCGCTCGCGAGACGGTCGCCAGGACCAGCACCGGGCGGCGACCGACCGCCTCGTCCAGCAGCGCCTCGGCCATCGCCAGCCCGTCCCCTGGCTCCTCTGCGAGGTTCGCGTCGTCCATGACGAGGCAGGCACCACCTCGCCAACCTCTGCGCTCGAGGTGCTGGTAGAGGAAGTTGAGACCGAGGGCCGTGTTGGGGGCGCGCTCCCCCGGCAAGAGGTAGCCGCACCACCGCGACAGCAGCACGGCCTGGTGGTGGACCCGGTCGCGGGTGGACTCCCGGTCTCGGGCGAGCCAGCGCCCCAGCCGCTGCTGCAGGCCCTTCCGGTCGTCGTTCCAGGGAGCGAGGATCTCGCGGACGGCCCCCGGGTAGCCGTCGTCGATCCCGGGGGGCGCGCGGTAGCGGAGGCGCACGACCTCGGCCCAGCCCCCCTCGTCCAGCGCCCTGGCGACGGTCTGGACCAGAGAGGTGCGGCCGCTGCCCGGCGGCCCCACGACGAGCACGACACGGGTCTTCTTCTCGGCGAGGACCGCCCTGGCCTCGTCCCAGATCGCCTGGAGCTCCACGTCACGCCCGACCACGGGCAGCTCTCGCAGGGCGAGCAGGCGGAGGCTGGCGGAGCCCATGTTCGGTGGCAGCCAGGTCGGCAGCGTGGCGGGCAGGGTCTTGGGAGGCACCCGGTTCCAGCGCAGGCTCGTGGACCGGGTGTCGGCCGCGGCCAGGACTGCGGCGGCGACCGGGTCCGTGTTCCCCAGCTCGCTGTGGCCGGAGCTGGTCAAGCCGATTCGGACCTCTGGGCCATCGTCGAGATTACGGCGGACATCGGCGAGCACCCGGCGGACATCGGCCGCCCGGTCGTAGCGCTGCCGCGGCTCGGGATCGAGGAGGTGCCCGATGAGGTTCAGGAGCTCTTCGGGTGGCTCGATGCCCGCGATCGGGAGGATGGGGGGCGGCTGCGTGAGGCGCTGCTCCAGGAGCTCGCGTCGACCCTTCGCGGCGTGGGGCCGCTGGCCGGTGATCGCCTCGAAGAGCATCACACCGAGGGCATAGAGGTCGGTCCAGGGGCCGAACTCCTGCACGCGCCCCTGGAGCTGCTCCGGGGCCATGAAGGCGGGGGTGCCACCCACGCGCCTGGCGTCGCGGGTGAGCTGCCCGAGCTCGTCCGCCACGCCGAGGTCGGCGACCCAGGCCGCGAGCCGCCCGTTGTACTCCCGGTGCAGGAGCACGTTCTCCGGCTTCAGGTCCTGGTGGACGAGGCCGCGAGCGTGCAGGGCGGCGAGCGCCAGGCAGACCTGCTCGAAGAGGCGCAACAGCGTCGTGAGGCGGAAGCCCCTGTGGAGCAGATCGCCGAGGTTCCCGTCCTCTGCGTAGGCGAGGGCGACGAAGGGCTGGCCGCTCTCCAGGACCCCCGCGTCGTGCACCGGGACGATGTGGCGATGTGGGACCGACGCCGCCAGCGCCACCTCCCGCGCGAAGCGGGCGCGGAAGCGTCGGTGCATCGCCAGGTTCTTGCGCGCCAGCTTCAGCGCGACGTCTACGCGGAGGATGGAGTCCCGCGCTCGATACACGACTCCGGTCGCCCCCTCGCCGATACGGCTCTTGGCGAGGTAGCGCTCTGGGAGCTCGGGGAGCTGCCGCGTGCCTGACACGTCTTGATCATACGGGCAGAAAGGTCGTTGACGGTCTCTTTGGGGTGCATACCTGTGGTGCGCTTACGAAACTGAATGAGCATTCATTCACAGGAGACGAGATCATGTTCGAGAGCCTGAAGTCTGCCCCAGAGGCCCTGCGCGAGCGCCAGCGCGCCCTCGTGAACCAGCTGCGCCACCGCGCCCACGTCGTCCGGGGAGCCGGCCGCGAGCGCATCTTCGAGGTCGAGGCCGACGCCCTGGTCCGGCTCGGGGACCTGCTGGATGCCGCCGACGTCCTCCCGCTGTCCGAGAAGTGGGTCGACAGCGCGGAGAAGGTCGTCGAGGACGCCCTGGCCAACCTCACCACCCCCGACATCGAGGGCTACGACGCCCTCAACGCCAAGAGCGCTGCGAAGGCCGTGCGTGGCGTGGACGACTGGGTCGACCTCGTCCGGGTCCGTCGCTACGAGACGGAGCACAAGAACCGCAAGACGGTGCTCGGGGTCGTGGACTCCAAGCTCGCCGCGCTCAAGGAAGCTCCTCAGGCCGCCTGAGCTTCTACGTGCAGTCGCTCGACCGTCTCTCGCAGCCGGTCGAGCACCGCGTGGTCCCAGCCCTCTCCGAGGGCCTCCGTGACCGCCCGGTAGTACCAGAGCGTGCCTTCCTTGGGGGGCGTGAAGCGGTCCCAGAGGACCTCGCCCTGATCGCGGTAGTCGCGCAGGATGCTCTCGGCGTTGTGGAGCTTGTCGCAGGCGGAGATCAGCTTGAGGTCCGCCGGCTCGCTCGCCAGCGCCGCGATGTAGGCGACCTTGCGCTCCTTCCAGGGCGGCTTCGGTCTCACGGTCGTGTCGGACAGCGCCTCGACGTAGCCCACGACCCGTGGCCCGAAGCTCCGTGAGAGCTCCTTTGCGCTGCTGCCCTCGACGTCCTCGAGGTAGTCGTGGAGCACGGCGGCGATCATCTGGTCCTCGTCCCCCCCGTACTCGCCCACCCAGACCATGACCTGGAGCAGGTGGCAGAGGTAGGGAATCGTCGTGGCCTTGCGGCGCTCGCAGCGGAAGTCGTTTGCTGCGAGGGCGAGGGCAGCGTCGAGGCGCTCGCTGTAGGCCGGCGTGGGCATGGGCTCTCCTGGGTGCCTGCAATATGCTCTGTCGTCGAGACTCGCCGGGGGACTTTGACCCCCTCACCGGAGCGGGGTAGCGTCCACTCCGCAACAGGGGATTCCATGCCCGCGTACGAAGTCATCGGCGGAGCCACCAACCTCCGGGTCCAGGGGGATAACTGGCTGTCCGCGCTGGGCGCGAGCCTCGAATACTTCGGGCTCGACTCCGGCGCCGTGGCCCGGCTCGTCATCAACGTGCAGCCCGACGGCACCGTCGATGTCAGCGACCCGGTCAGCGGGCGGAGCTTCGCGCTCCAGCCCGCGGAAGAGGTCACGCCAGCCTCGCTGAACCTCAACGACTTCGCCGATCCGGCGGTCATGGAGGTCGACCAGGCCACGGAGGCGCCGCCCTCGCGCGAGACCCCCGCGGCTGCGCCTCCGACCTTCACGATGCCCGGTCAGTCCCTGATGGACGACAGCCCGCCTCCGGAGCCGCCGCCTCCGCCGGTCGCGCCCCCCCCGCCGGTCGCGCCCCCCCCGCCGGTCGCGCTCACTCCGCCGGTCGCGCCCACTCCGCCTGCGACCCCGCGCGCCAAGGGCCCTCCTCCTCCTCCTCCGGGGCTGGTCAGCGCCCCCGTCGTCTCGACCCCCGAGCCCGCCCCGGTGACGCCTCCGCCGGTCGCGCCGACTCCGCCGGTCGCGCCGACTCCGCCGCCGCTGGTCCAGAACCCCACCCGAGAGCTCCACCAGGTCACCATCCCGCCGGTGGCGCTGGAGCAGGAGGACGATCGTCCGGGCGATCTCGCCGAGCAGCTCTTCGAGCTCACCTTCGAGATCATGATGGCCAACGACGTGGGCGAGGCCTGCCACATGTCGCTCGAGACCCTCAAGAAGCTCGTCCCCGCCGAAGCGGGCGCGGTGCTCTACGGAGACATCAACTCCATCGGCCTGACCTTCATGAGCGCCTTCGGGCCCGCGGCGCGCACCCTCCAGGGAAAGACCATCTCCTTCGAGACCGGCGTCGCCGGCTTCTGCCACCAGCACGGAGTCGGCCTGATGATCCAGGACACCGTCACCGACGAGCGGCACGACAAGAGCGTCGACAAGGCCGTCGGCTTCCAGACCCGGAGCATCCTGGCCGCCGCCGTGCTCACCCCCGGTGGCCACACCTACGGCTGCATCGAGCTCCTCAACGCGCCTGATGGCTTCCGTGACTGGCACCTCGAGGCCGCCCAGTCCATCGCCGGCGCGCTGGCGGACTTCGCCTCACGGCGCGAGTTCCAGTAGGGCCCACTCCGGCTCCGACCTGGGGCAGTCCCCGATGCCGCCGAGGCAGCAGTGGTGCAGCCGGAAGGGTTCGTCCCCTCGGCCGCCATAGAGCCGGTCCCCGGACAGGGCGAGGCCGACGCTGGCCGCGTGGAGCCTGATCTGGTGCATCACTCCGGTGACGATGACCGCCTCCCACAGCGGACCCCCGAGGTGGCGGAGGCGTGTGTCCGCGTCGTACCAGCGCCCCCGGTGCGGCGTCGCGCGCCCCCGCTCGATGACCATCCGCCGCCGGTCCTTGCGGTGATGGGCGATGCGGCTGGTCACGTGGTGGTCCGCCCAGGAGACCTTTCGATCCGTGAGGAAGAGGTAGGTCTTTCGGAGGCGCCTGTCCCGAAAGGCGGCGCGGGCCTCGGCCAGCTCTCCAAGGCCCTTGCAGGCCAGCACGACGCCGCTGGTCGGGACGTCGAGGCGGTGGGCGATGCCACCCTCGAAGCCCTCTGGGAAGTCCCCGGCCTGGTCCGGGCGTGACTCGACCAGGCGGGCGAGGAGGCAGTCACCGCCTGGTCGATCGTGGGGCGGGAAGACCGGACACCCGGCGGGTTTCTCGAGCCAGATGTGGCGGTCGTCTTCTGCGAGGATCAGGCCCATCGCGGTCTCTCGAGCTCGGTGGCGGGCATGAGCGCGAAGCCGATCATCAACAAGACCTGGAGCGGGACGGACTCCCAGTAGCCGCCCCAGGCCGCCAGACCGCACCTGCCGTGCGGTACCCGGTGGCGGAGCTCAGCTGAAAAGGCTCCCGCAGCACACGGTCCCCCAGCCTCTTGCGGGCTCGCCGCGTCAGGGACTGAAGTCGCGTGACCCACCGGTCCTTCACCGGAAGGGCCTTATCCCATGCAGCCAGACGCGGAGGACCACCCAGGCCTGGCCCGTGCCATCATCGGCGGGTGTCTGTTCTCACCTGGTTCGTGGGTCTCACACTGCTGGGCTGCGCCACCACCCCGCCTCCCACACCCGCGCCGGGTCCCTGTGGGGATCTTCCATGCCCGGAGGAGTCGCCGATGAGCCAGGCACTCACGCTCAGCGGCGTCCTCGATAAGCAGCAGACCGTCGGCTACCGCAGCCCCTACGGTCTCACCGTGCGTGATCCGGCCTCGATCTCGGCCCTGGCCGAGGCGGCTGGCTGGCAGTCCGAGCCGGGCTACCGGGTCGAGGTCCGAGGGGACTCCGAGCTCTTCGAGGAGCACCTCTCCCAAGAGGTGGAGATCCGGGGGCTGTGGGTCGTCGTACCCGGAGGCCCGGCCGAGCCCGGAAGCGAAGGAGAGAGCCGCTTCGTGGGAGGCATGATCCCCACGCTCTTCTGGCTGGAGGTCGAGTCGCTGCGGGTGCTCTCGGCCGACTGACCGCTCCGGCTAGAGGGCCGCAGCCTCAACTTCGTTGTGGTCACCCGCGATTGCTCAGTTGACCTCAGGCTCGGGGCAGATCGGCCTTCCACTACCTGCCCCTCGCCGCCGTCCTCGGTCCGCCAGCTGCGCGACCGACGCCGACCTCGCCGTAGGCCTGAAAGAAGTCGCTTCTGAGGGAGCAGGTCGCGGCCAGCGCGGGGACACCGCTCAGAGAGGGTCGTGGCTCCAGGAGAGCTGGTCCATCGGGGTGATCAGCTCAGAGAGTTGCTTCTCAAGCTCGGCCGTCAGGTCCGGCCCATCAACGCAGAAGCGGATCTCCTCGATGGCGTCATCCGACCGCCAGATCACGAGTTCGACCGTCTCCAGGATGTGGCTACCGCTGGTGGTCTCGTGCCACCAGTAGCCGAGGAGGACATTGACGGGCGCGATGATCGAAAGCCGGCGGTCATGCGGTCTGCCTTGGCTGCCGGGCGGTCGGGCGCCATCCCGTCGTGCTGAGGACGGTGTTCTCCAGCTCGGACCAGCGCCCGGACTTCGCGTGGGCGCGTAGGTGAAGCACGCCTTCCGCGTGCGCCTCGGTCCACGTGACGCTG
>DASCPX010000223.1:0-1035 GCA_036012755.1 Myxococcota bacterium
AGCGCAGGGCGGAGCAAGTAGCGACTCAGGTGCTCCAGCCGCAGCCGGTCGCCCCGCGAGATCCGCACCGCCGCCTGCCCCAAGGGCTCTCCCCTAGATCCGGTGAGTTAACATAGTCCCTCTTATCGGACCTATACGCCCGTCTTATCGGACCTATACGCCGCGTTAGGATTCACCCATGCTCGCCCTCGGCTACTCCTCCACCCCGCTGTTCAGCCTCGTCACCTGGGGCAACGCCTGGCTCCAGCACGACCTCCCCATGAGGGGGGTCTACCACCGGAGCAGCTGCTTCCGGCCCTGGAGGGACTACCATCAGGTCCTCCCCGGGCTGGACGGCAGGACCTACGATCCCCTCGACTGGCTCGAGCACATCCGTGGCGAGTCCAGGATCCTGGGTCTGCGGCACTGCCGGGATCCGGTGGTTCAGGATCGGATCGAGGTGGGCGTCGACTGGGTCCTCTCGGTGCACGGGGCTGGGCAGACCTCACTGATCGCCTCCCCCCGGGCTACCGGCTACTTCGCCCCCGAAGTGCTGTGGTCGGGAGCGGAGGACCTGCCGCTGGTCCGCGCTCCCCTCGACGAGGCGGAGGCCGGGCTGCGGGCGGTGCTCGAGGAGGGCCTCGCCTTTACTGGGGCGGACGATTGGTCGGGCCTGTTCCAGGGCGGTCTGAATGCCCTGGACGGAACCCAGGACTTCCAGTGCCTCGGCGACAACATGACGCCCCGGGTCCGGGTCGAGGAGCTGATGCCCAAGAAGCACTACGGGCCGCAGTGCTGGAGCCTCCTCGGCGCGAGCCTGCTGACCAACCTGCCCGGGGCTGGAATGGGCGGCTGGTCCGAGTACGCTGGCCCGCCGGGGACCATGGACGGATGGACCCGTGCCGGCGAGATCGCGACCCGCCTGCGCGAAGCCCGGATCCTGGCCGGGCTCAGCGTGCTCAACCTCCACAGCGTCTAGCTTCGAGGGCGGTGCCTTCGTCTTCGGGCGGGGCCTACCGGACTCTGGGCTACTCGACTTCCGCCCGGCGCTCTCAG
>DASCPX010000224.1:0-1476 GCA_036012755.1 Myxococcota bacterium
TGACGCAGCTGCAATCCCTCATCCTCCACCATGGCCGAATGACGACGGTGGACCTCTCGGGTCTGTCGAACCTTCGTCGGCTCGATCTTGTTGGGTGGCGCAGCCTGGAGAGGGTGGAGGGACTGTCCGGACTGAGGGATCTGAGAACGCTCGACCTTGGTGGGTGTGTGCGCCTGGCGAACATCGACGAGCTCTTCGGCCTGACGACGCTGCAGACGATCGACCTGCGTGACTGCGACGCGATCCCGCCACGAGCCATCGCCAAGCTCCGCCGGGCCCTGCCGGACTGCAGCATCGAGTCCGGCGGCTATGGATAGGCAGCCCACCGAGCGCGGGACCCACCTGAAGACCCTGCTGATGCACCAGGACTGGGGCGTGGTCCAGCAAGGCATGCACCTGGCCGAGGGCCTGGCGGACGAGCCCGATGTCTGACGAACGTGGACGGCCTGGCGAGCCTGACGGAACTGAGGCGGCTCCACCAGAGCACCGTCCCTTCTCCTCGAGGCTCTCCGAAGGCCACCGAGGTACCCTTCTCCGATGCTGATCGCCTTGTTGGCTTGCACTGAGCCGCTCCCGCCCGAGACGCCGTCAATCCTTCTTGGACCCACGGATCCGACCACGGCCGAGGACCTCATCGCGACCGTGATCGATCCAGTGACCGACCCCAACGGGGACGACGTGACCCTGGTGTGGCGCTGGTTCCGGGACCAGATCGAGGTGCCGGAAGCGAACTCCAAGGTCCTGCCGGCTGACCTCACGGCCCGAGGCGAGTCCTGGATGGTCCGGGTTTACGCCAGCGACGGCGACCTGGACAGCGACTCGGCCACGGCGTCGGTCACGGTGGTGAATACCGTGCCGGCGGTGAGCCTCGAGCTGCCCTCGGAAGCCTTCAGCTCGGAGGACCTCGTGGCGGTCGCCACTGTCGAAGACCCCGACAACGACGACCTCGATCTGAGCTGGGAGTGGACCGTCGACGGCGCTCCCAGCAGTGTGGTCGGCGCCTCGGTCGACGCCGACCAGACCCAGCGTGGAGAGGTCTGGACCGTCAGCCTGACCGCCAGCGATGGCGAGGCCGACGACACGGCCACGGCCACGGTCAGCGTGGTCAACGCACCGCCTGAGGTCACCGAGCTGACCTTGTCCCCCGAGGAGCCGCGCACCGGGGACGGCCTGGAGGCCACCCTCGCCACGATCGACGCCGACGGCGACCCCGTGACCGTGACCTGGTCGTGGACCCTCGACGGCGTGGTCCTCGAGGACGAAGAGGGCGACACCCTGGAGGGCGACTACACCAAGGGCCAGGCCGTCGCGGTGCACGCCCTCCCCACCGACGGCGAGGACGAGGGCGACCTCGCCACCGCCGAGGTGGTGATCGCCAACACGCCGCCTACGGTCGCGGCGGCCAACCTCGATCCGAACGATGTGTACGAGACGAGCACGGTGTCCTGCGTGGGCGTGAGCTGGAGCGACCCCGAC
>DASCPX010000225.1:0-1871 GCA_036012755.1 Myxococcota bacterium
TATGGTTCATCCGGGTTTTGGGTGGGCCAATCCACAGCCACAAGTCATCACGGCCGGGAGGCGCCCACTCGATTGGACGCCGCCCTTCCAGGAGGGGGGCGAGTACCGCCCAGCCGAGGCGAAGGCTGATGGCGCGGCCCAGGGTGATCGCTTCGGCGGACTCCGGTTGCCGGGCGGCGTCGGCAGTCGATGCGGCGAAGGGGATGGGTGCGCGCTGAGGCTCCATCCTGGAGCCCTGCCGGGCGCTCCT
Organism: Myxococcota bacterium; assembly: GCA_036012755.1. Taxonomy (GTDB): domain Bacteria; phylum Myxococcota_A; class UBA796; order UBA796; family CAJQPC01; genus JAAESX01. The sequence continues at coordinate 251 of DASCPX010000225.1, forward strand.
GCGCCCTTCGAACACCGACGGCAGGCCGGCGAAGCGAGTTAGCCTGCGGTGAGCGCGACGCGAGCTTCGTGCAGGGTGAGCAGCCGGAGTTTGAAGTACTCGTCGTCGCGGTACCCGTATGCCACCCGCTTCAGCACCTTGATTTTGTTGTTGAGCCCTTCGACCGGGCCGGTGGTGATGGGATGCTGGAACCAGGCAACGAGGCCGGCTCGGCGCGTCTCGAGCGTCGTGGCGAGGGTGTCGAAGTGCCGGTTGTCGAGTTCGCGTGCGGCCCGGATCCAACTGTCGAGAAACCGGTTTGCTGCGCCGGCCGATGGCAGGCTCCAGAAATCACGGAGCAGCTCCTTCATCAACCACGCCAGCACGAGCGGCTCGTACTCCCCGGCCATGAGCAGCAGGCCGTCGATGGCGTGGTCGTTCAATTCCTCGGCGGCGTACAGCCACCGATACCGTGTCCCCTTCAGACCGCGTCGTTCGACACCGGTGAGCTTGCGAACCAGGTCGCGCCTCGTCTCGTCGACCGCTTTGTTGGCCAGTGCCACGACGTGATAGCGGTCGTGCACGATCAGGACCCGTCCTCCCCACACCCGACGTACCGCCGCCGCGTATCCCCCGGACATGTCCATGGCCGCCGCGACCACCGGGGCACGGGCCCGCTTCAGCCGTCGCAGGAAGCCCTCCACCGCCGACGCCCCCTTTCCGTCTCCCACGTGCAGCACGTGCCCGCTGTCCAGGTCGACCACGACCGTCATGTAGCTGTGGCCCTTCCGTACCGCGAACTCGTCGATTCCAATCCTCCGGACCTTCGATAGCTTCCGACGGCGGACCCGTCGCTGCAGCGATGCCTTGTGCAGTTCCTTCACCAGGTCCCACCCAACGCCGAGCCGGCGCGCCACGTCCTTCAGCGTCATCGACGCGCACAGCTGCAGCAGGAACTGCCCGAACCGCTTCGTGTAGCTCCGACTGCCGTCTGCGAACCGGATCGGCTCCCGCCTGCGCGTCCCGCACGCCATGCAGTGCTGTTGATGGCCGTGAAGCACGATGAACTCCGGGCGACCGCCCACCGGCGCGGCGCGGAAGGTTCGCTCGAACCGACCGTCCAGCGTCAGGCACTCCGGGCCTGCGCCACACGCGGCGCAGGCTCGCTTCTCCTCCGCCATCGACACGTGATGAAAGCAGGCACCGGAGCGGTACTCCGTCCGCAGGTGCTGGTACCCACGGATGCCCTGCGCGTGATACAGAAAGCTCGTCGTGGCCAGGGGGGGGCCTCCTCGTGCCTGGTCTTCCAACCTGCACGATGCCCCCCCCGGGTCGCGGCAGCCAACAACTTCGTCAACCCCGTATCGCGGGTCTGGCGGCACCCAACCCCCCGACATCACAGCACCTTCATCGCCTCGGCGTTCACGCGTATGCTCGTGACCTGCCGAAACCAGCGTACTGCGCCCCTGCGCCCCGGTCTGGCCCACCCAAAACCCGGATGAGCCGAAAAACGGCCGCCTGGGCCGCTTCGGCATCAAGGCCTCCGAACCGACCATCGAGGCGTTCGTCCGCCGCGCCATGAGTTCCGAATTGGGCGTCTCCAACGATCCCACAACGCCCTACGGCAGCCAGCCCGACGCGG
>DASCPX010000226.1:0-3121 GCA_036012755.1 Myxococcota bacterium
CGGCGCTGGACGAAGTCGCCGCTGGCGGCATCGACCTGATTCTCTTGGACATCATGATGCCGGGCATGGACGGGTTCGAGACCCTCGGAGCGCTGAGGAAGATCGACGCTGCGGCCGATCTGCCCATAGTGTTCCTCACCGCACTCAAGGATCTGGACACCCACGGTCGGGCCATCTCGTCGAGCGCCGACGACTTCCTGACCAAGCCGATCAACCCCACCGTCCTGGTCATGCGTGTGCGCTCCCTCCTCCGCCTTCGGAACGCGCAGCGAGCCCTGAAGGAGGCGGAGCGAACGCTGCGGGCCCAGCGCGACGAACTGGCGGTTCATGCCCGCTGGCACCATCACCTGCGCCGGCTGGTCGTGCACGACCTCCGCAGCCCCCTCGGCACGTTGATGCTCGCGTCGGACTACGTGTCGGGGGCCGCGGGGCTGTCCGAGTCCGAGCGGGAGACGGTGGAGGACATGCTCGAGTCCGTGGGTCGGATGCGGCGGTTGGTCGCCGACTTCTCCGACGTCGACGGGAGCCTGCAAACCGGCCTGCGGGCGACACGCGACCCGACCGATATCACTGCCATGCTGCAGGAGGTCGGCCGGGCGGCCGTGGCTTCGGCCGAGGTGAGCCGTGTCCGCCTGGAGATGGACATCCCCTCGGACCTTCTGATGTTCGACGTGGACGCGAGCCTCTTGCGCCGCGCCGTGCACGCCCTGGTGGAGCACGCGGCGCAGAACATCCTCCCCGGCTCGGTGGTCCGCCTCCGGGCCATCGCGGGCGACTCGGGGGTGAGGATCGAGGTCGAGGACCACGGCCCGGCGATTCCGGTCGAGGACCACGCCCGGCTGTTCCAGCCCTGGAGCGTCGAGCCCGGTGGACGGCCAAGCGGGCGGCGGCGGCCCGGCCTCGGCCTCCCCCTCGTTCGCCTGGTTGCGGAGGCGCACGGGGGCTCCGCCTACATCCGCTCGGTCGAGGCCGGCGCCACGACGGTCGGGCTCGAGCTGCCCGACGTCCGGCCGGCGGGGGGGATCACCCCGTCATGAAGGCAGCGCTTCAGCACGCCGTCCAGCTCTTCGAGCCCGTTCGAGCCGAGCAGGTCCCCACCTTGAGGCTGCGGATCGCTCGAGCTACCCAGGGGGCGATCGTCGGCGTGCTCCTCATCGGGACGGCGGTGCATGGAAGCGATGTGCTCCGAGGCCGCGCTGATGTCGGAGCCACCCTGGCGTGGTGGTTCGTGCTCCTGGCTGGCGACCTGGCTCTGCTCGCCTTGATCCGCACTCGCTGGGGTCGGCCTCGATCCGAATGGTGCGCCGCGGTCGGCGCGCTGCTCGCCATCGGGGACGTCCTGGTGACGGGTGTGCTCCTGGATGGTGGACAGATCGATGCGATGCTGCCCTATGTCGCGGTCGTCCCCCTGGTGTTTGCCTCGATCATGCCGTGGCGTCCCTGGATCCCCGCCTTCCTCGGCCTCCTCGGCGCTGGGCTGACAGCGGTGGTTGGAGCGCGGCACGGGCTCGCGCCGGAGGTCCTCGAGCTCCGGGCCCTCCTCTGCGTGGCGCTCGGCCTGGTGGGTGCCTTCCTCGACCAGGCCCGCCGTCGGCTGCTCGTCGACCTCGCGAACGAGGGCCAGCAGCTCGCGAGCGCCAGGGAGGCGGAGACACAGCAGACCAGGAGGCTGCGGACGATCCTCGCGGTGAACCCGGTCACGGTCTACACCTGCGAGGCTGCAGAGCCCTTCGCCGCGACGTTCATCGCGCACAACGTGGAGACGACCTTCGGCTTCGGCCCGAGCTCCTTCCTGGACGACCCGGGCTTCTGGGCCAGCCGCATCCACCCGGACGACGCTCCGGCCGTCTTCGAGGGCCTCGCCGCGCTGTTCGAGCTGGGACGCCACGCCCACGAGTACCGGTGGCGGGCCTCGGATGGCCGCTGGGTCTGGGTCTACGACCAGCTCGTGCTCCTGCGGGACGAGCAAGGGCAGCCCCTGGAGATCATCGGCACCTGGATGGACATCACCGAGCGGAAGCTGGTGGAGCGGGCGGTCGAGGCCAGCGAGAAGCGACTGCAGGCGATCCTGGCCGCGGTTCCGGACACGGTCCTCCGGCTGAAGACTGACGGGGCTCTCCTGGACGTTCATGCGTCCGGGGACCAGACCTCGGAGGCTGGCCCGTCACCGGTGCACGGCGCCTCCCTCTCCGACCTCCTGACACCCATCGCGGCGGACGTCATCGAGCGGGCGGTCGCGGAGGCGACTGCCGATCCCGGCCGGGTGGTCCAGGTCGAGTACCGGCTGGGCGGGGAGCAGCCGAAGAGCTTCGAAGGTCGGCTCGTCGCGTCGGGCAGCTCCGAAGTCGTCGCCATCATCCGCGACGTCAGCAGGTGGAAGAACCACGAGGCGACCTTGGAGGCGGCCTGGAAGGAGGCAGAGGCCGCCGCCCGCGCCAAGAGCGAGTTCCTCGCGAACATGAGCCACGAGGTCCGGACCCCCATGAACGCGGTCCTGGGCATGGTCCACCTCGCGCGGCGGACCGAGCTGACCCCAAAGCAGGAGGACTACTTGGGGAAGGCGGACCGTTCAGCGCAGTCGCTGCTTCGGATCATCGACGACATCCTCGACGCATCGAAGATCGAGGCGGGGCAGTTGGTCGTGGAGCAGGTCCCCTTCTCCCTGCGGGACGTGGTCGAGCGGGTCGCCAGCCAGGGGAGCGTCCAGGCGGAAGGCAAGGCGCTGGAGGTCTCCACCAGAATCGCCCCCGGCGTGCCGGCGCGCCTGGTGGGGGATCCGGTGCGCCTGGGTCAGGTCTTGTCCAACCTGATGTCCAACGCGGTCAAGTTCACTCCCGCGGGCTCGGTGCTCCTGACGGTCACCCAGGTCGCGCGGCTGGAGTGCGGGCTGACGCTGCGCTTCAGCGTGCGGGACACTGGCATCGGCATGTCCGACGATCAGCTCGGGCGGGTGTTCCAGCCCTTCTCGCAAGCCGATGCGTCGATGACGCGGCGCTTCGGCGGGACGGGCCTGGGGCTGGCCATCAGCCGCGATCTCTGCCGGCTGATGGGAGGGACCCTCGAGGTGACGAGCGAGCCGGATGTCGGAAGCACGTTCCAGTTCACGGCGGTGTTCGGCCTC
>DASCPX010000227.1:0-2856 GCA_036012755.1 Myxococcota bacterium
GCTCATCTCCTGGCCCCGCAGTCGGACCAGGGTTCGAACTCCGTCCACCAAGGGTCCCCATTCCTGACCATAGACAGAACCTGGGTGACGACCTGCCGGTTGCGGGCCGCGCCGAGGGCGTCAGCCGGGCAGCGGTGACGCAGGGGCTGGGGCGGTACTAAGCGTCAAGGGAGAGGGCCGGTGGGATGTAAGCCCGGCCCCTGACCCAGGCAGCGCCGCCCCCATCCAAACTGCCATCGTCCCGCCGACCCCTGCCGGAGGTAACGACGATGACGACGAAGTTGGAGCGAGCCCTGAAGCGACGGCGATGGCGCCCCCAGGATGCCGAGGTGGTCCTGGCGGCCTTCGGCTCCTCGGACCTGACCATGGCCGCGTTCGCCCAGGCGCACGGGGTTCAGTTCTCGCGTCTCCGACGCTGGCCGGCGCGTCTCTCGCGGCTTGGGCGAGCTGAGCCAGCCCCTCGGCGGGCCGACGCTGCGGTCTCCCTGCTGCCGGTGCGGGTGCTCGACCAAGGGTCGCCGACCCCGGCGGCTTGCACGCCTCCACCCGGTCCAGCGACGCTCGATGTCTCCGTCGGAGCCGCTGTCGTCCACGTCCCAAACGCCTTTGACGCCGACCATCTACGGCGGGTCGTCCAAGCCCTCGCAGCGCCGTGCTGAGCCTCCCACCGACGGTCAAGATCTACCTCGCCGCTGGCGCCGTGGATCTGAGGAAGGGCTTCGACGGCCTCTGCGCCGTCACCAGAGAGGTCATCCGGGCTGACCCCTTGAGCGGGCATCTGTTCTGCTTCATCAACCGCCGTCGTGACCGCGCCAAGATCCTGGTGTGGGACCGGTCGGGCTACTGGCTGCTCTACAAGCGGTTGGAGAAGGGCAGGCTGCACCTGCCGCGCGATCCGGCGCCCGGCGCGCGACACATCGAGCTGGAGGCGACCGAGCTGGCGCTGCTGCTCGAGGGCATCGACCTGGCCGGTGCGCGGCGTCGTCCGCGGTGGGAGCCGCTGGTCTCGTAGCGTGTTTCTTTCGCGCGCGTGCGCGAGGCGTCCAGATGTGATCTAGTCCGCCCCGTGGCGACGGACCGAGCGAACTTCATCGATCAACAGGTTCAGCGGGCGATGGTTCCGTTGCGCAAGCATGTCGACGAGCTCGAGCCAGACGTCGCCAATGAGCAGCTGCTAGGACTCGTTGGCCGGCTGACCGCCCGACTCGCTGCCGCTCAGTACGAGGAGCAGGCCCGGCAGCTCCGCCGCAAGAGCGAGACCCTCGACCCCAAGCAGCTCGCCCTCGCCCTCAAGGAGCTCGAAGACGCCGGCCTACTGGAGGACAAGGACGAGGACGAGGACGAGGTCCGCGACGACGAGGTCGAGGGCCTCATCGAGGATGGCAAACGGCAGCGCAAGCAGGACCCGGACCAGCAGCGGCGGCGGCCTCGCAAGCTCCCCGAGAACCTCCGGCGTGTCCCCGTGCTGACCGATGTCCCCGAAGACGAGCTTCGCTGCCCCGGCTGCGGCGGCGAGCGCATCGTCATCGGCAAGGACGTGCACGAGAAGCTCGACCTCGAGCCCATCCGCTTCCGCGTGCTCAGCTTGCAGAGAACCCGCCGAGCCTGCGCCTGCAAACAGTCGGGTGTCGTCACCGCCCCGGCCGCCGAGGGCCAGTTCGAGCGGCTCCTGGCCAGCGTCGCGCTCATCGCCTTCGTCGTCGCATCCAAGTACGACGCGCACCTGCCCCTGTACCGCCTGCAGCGGCTCTGCAGGCAGATGGGCTGCGCCATCAGCGATGACACCCTCGGCGGGTGGGTCACGCGCGCTGGCGAAGAGCTGAGCCCCCTGGTCGAGGCCATGTGGGGCGAAGTGAAGGCATCCTGGCTCGTGCAGACCGACGCCTCGGGCATCACGGTCCTGGACCGGGACGCGCCCGGCGGCAGCCGGCTCGGCCAGATGTGGTGCTACCTCGGCGACGGCGGCCGCATCTGCGTGTTCCGCTTCACACCGACCGGCGAGGGCAAGACGGGGCCGTGGGAGCACCTGGCGGGGCGGACCGGCTTCGTGCAGGCCGACGCCTCGCCGACGTTCGACCGGCTGTTCAATGGCCGCGCCGCGAACGCCATCGAGGTGGGCTGCTTTGCGCACGCACGCCGCAAGCTCAGCGAGCTGCTCGAGAGCGACAAGCGGGTGGCGTGGCCGCTCAAGCGGATCCAGCAGCTGTATCGCGTAGAGAAAGCGGCGACCGCCCAGGGCATGAGCCCCGGCGAGCGACTCGAGCTCAGGCGAAGAAAGTCGGCGCCGATCTTGGAGAAGCTGCGGGGCTGGCTGATCAAGACCGCTGGCCGCGAGCCCCCCAAGAGTGCCCTGGCCGGTGCGTGCGCGTACTGGCTGAACCACTGGGCAGCGCTGACGCGATTCATGGAGGACGGGCGGCTCGACATCGACAACACCGCCGTGGAGCGGGAGTTTCGCAGTCTCGCGTTGACGAGGAAGAACTCGCTGTTCGTCGGCTCTGACCGGGGTGGGCGTGAGGCCGCCGTGCTCCACAGCCTGGTGCGGACCTGCACGCAGAACGACGTCGACCCGGTGGCCTACCTGACCGACGTGCTGGGGAAAGTCGCGAGCGGTTGGCCGAAGTCGCGGATCAGCGAGCTGCTGCCCCATCGGTGGGTGCAGCAGGCCGACCAGGAGCTGGAGGCCGAGGCCAGCTGAGGTCGTGGTGGGGTCGGCAGGCGGGCGCACGCGGGGAGCATCGCCTACAGGTTGAACATCGCGCTGCCTGGGTCAGGGGCCGGGCTTACGTGGGATGACACGACGGTGTCGCCCTTGGGGGCGCTGCCCCCAAGTCACGCACACGGCTCGTGCACAGC
>DASCPX010000228.1:0-62543 GCA_036012755.1 Myxococcota bacterium
CGCTTGTTCTCACGGCGGAGGCGACGGAACTCGTCACGCTCAGCGGTCGTCAGACCGTCCGTGCGCCTGCCCTCGTCCAGGTCGGCCTGGCGCACCCAGTTTCGGATCGCCTCGCCGGAGGGCTCGAACTCCCGAGAGAGCTCCTGGGGCGTCCGGCGCGTACGAGCGCCACCATCTGCTCCTTGAATTCAGCGGGGTAGGGTCGTCGATGTCTGCGGGACACGTCTTCTCCTTGACGGAGTTGGGATCCAACTCCTCACGTGTCCACGAAAGCGGGTCAACTCCAGATTCTGAGCCCCTATGCGACGCTACACTCTCCTCACCGCCACCCTCTGCGCGCTCCTGTCCGCCTGCGCCGACAAGACCACCACCAGCGACACCGCTCCCTCCGAAGCCGACGCGGACTCAGGCACCGACACCGCGCCACCCCAGGGCTCGGCGGGCTGCGGCGCGGAGACCTACACCAGCGGCACCTACGAGCTGGAGCACGGGGGCCTGACGCGCACCTTCCGCGTCCTGGTGCCTGCGTCCCACGACCCCGACAAGCCGGCTCCCCTGGTGCTGGCCTTCCACGGCTGGGGAGGCGATGAAGACGCGTTCCTGGGCAGCGCTGCCGTCCGCGACGAAGCCGAGGCGCGCGGCTACCTCGTCGCGGCGCCGCTGGGCCTCGGAGCGGGCCCGCCGGACCAGTCCTGGGCCTCCTGGGCCTTCTCCGGCTCCACCACCGGCCTGGACGGCGACGGCGTGAACGCCGACGTGCCGGGCGACACGCCAGACATCTGCGATGACGACAGGACCACAGACTACGACTACCCCTCCTGCGAGGGCGTGGCCGACAACGGCTGCTCCTGGACCCACTGTCAGGCGGACGACCTGGACTTCGTCCTCGAGCTGATCGACGCGCTCGGATCCGGCCTCTGCGTCGACCCCCAAGCCGTCTTCGCGACGGGCGGCTCGAACGGAGGCATGTTCACCTGGGAGCTGGGGCAGGACCCGAGGACGGCGTCCAGCTTTCGCGCCCTCGCCCCGCTGATCGGTCTGCCGCACCGCGGCTACCTGGCGCCCCAGGGGACCGAGGCGGCGCTGCCTGTCCTGTCTCTCACGGGCACCCGGGACCCCACCGTTCCCCCCGGCGCGTGGGAGGACCCCTCGTTCACCACCACCACGGACGGCGATCACTACTTCTACACGGGCGCCACGGCGATCACGCGGGTCTGGGCCGAGGCCCATGGTTGTGACATCACTCAGCCCGCCGCGGATTTCGACGGGGGCACCGCGGCGATGGACTGCCGCAGCTACTGCGCCTCGGACGGAGGCTGGCCCGAGGTGCTCGACTGCCGGGCGGACATGCGCCACACCTACGAGTTCGGTACGACCTGGCCCCTGATCCTGGACTTCTTCGACGCGCACCGCTGATCCGCGGACCTGGCCCAGGTTCGAACGTCGTCCGATATGGCCCACCATCAATGCTCCACTTCGGTGGGGCCTTTCCACTGCAGGAAGCCCTGCGCGTCCAAATCCAGTGTCGCCCACTCGAAAGGCCCCAGACACGGGGCCTTTCCTGCTCTGGCCACTGCAGGAAGTCCTTCACCAGCAGGGCCCCGCTCAGGTGCGGCACGGCTGACGGCCAGGGGCTCGAACGTGCGAGTCTCATCGGATGACGATGCTTGGACTGGTTTTGGGTGTGGCTTCGGGCACGACGCTGCAAGCGGCCTACGAAGACGCTTACGACAACGTCGAAGACGGCGACTGGCTTCGGGACTACAACGACGACAACGGCCCCTACGTCGCAAATCAACAGGCCTACGTCCTGCGGTCCCTGGCCACGATGTTCCGCGCCACCGAGGACGTCGTGTACCTCGACCGGCTCGCCTACCACGTCGACGGCCTGTTGGAGCAACGCAACGATCGCCGCGGCGTCACCGACTACCGCGACGAGGAGAGCCCCTGCTGGAGGGAGACCTGGTACTCCAACGGCGGCTGGTACTGCTGGACGCTCCACAGCGGCGTCACGATCGAGGGCCAGCTGCAGTTCGCTGTCCTCGTTCGGGAAGCCGGGCTGGAGGGCACGCTGGCCTACGACGGGGTCCCCTTCGGAGACAAGGCCGACGCCTACGTCATCGCCGCCGAGGAGACCGTGGCCTTCCACAACCGGGACTGGGACCCCGCCGGCTGGTACATCCTCGCCGAGGACACCCGCCCCTTCCTGGGCGCAGAAGCCGGCACCGTCCTGCCGATGAACATGTCCAACGCGATGGGCATCCCCTTGCTGCTGCTCTACGACCTCACGGGGGACGAGGCCTATCTGGAGCAGGCCACTGCGCTGGCCGCGCGCTTCTACGACAGCCTCTCGCTGATGACCTGGGGCGGCTACGCCTGGACCTACTACCTGGACGACGCGCTCGATTACGGAGAGGACCTCGGCCACGCCTCGCTGAGCGTTCGCTTCGCGGTCGCGTGCTGGCAGCGCGGACTGCTCTTCGACGACACGGACATGGAACGCCTCGCCCGGGTCGTCGAGGCCGTCACGATCGACGACCGGACCTTCTGGCACGCCCTGAACGGCCGAGAGTTGACGAACTATCTGGACTATCAGGCGTCGCTCTACGAGTGGTTGCCCCTGCGTGGGTTCGACCCCGCGGTCTACACCACCGTCCGCAACCTCTACGAGCTCTCCTACCCCACCGCCGAGTTGACGAGCGCCGGTCAGCTCGACGCCTGGGCGCACCTCGCCGAGAGCGAGCTTCCGGAGTGCGGGGCCACGCTCGTCGACCGCGACTGGGACGACGAGGGGACCGCGCTCACCGAGCGACCCCGACTGGAGCTCTGGAGCGCAGAGGACTGCATGGTCCCGCTGGTCGTCGACGCCGAGTCCGAGGTGCGCATCACCTCCTCCGACATGGAGATCGCGGTCTGGCAGGCGACGGGCGGCCCGCTGCTGCGTTTCCTCCCGGCGACGGCGGGACAGCGGACCTTCGTCCTCGAGCACTCCGGGGCACTCCGGGTGCTGGAGCCGGAGCCCTCGGACCAGCCCCCGGACACCGGCGGGCCGCCAGTCCCCACAGCCCCGGAGGGGAGGCCGTGCCCGGAGGACACCGGATGCGGCTCCGCCTCGGGGGTGGGTTCGGCCGCGTGGATCCTCGCCGGGGTGCTGCTCGTCTCGAGGCGCCGTCGGGGCCTCGCAGCGGGAGCCCTTCTGCTCTGCCTGAGCTGCACCCCCCCCGACGAGGAGTGCCTCGAGCCGGCATACGAGACCGCGAACGACACCGAGCCGGACACCGAAGCCCCGACCGACTCGGAGCCGGTCGAGGACCCGCTGCTCGCAACGCAGCTCTCCGCCGGAAGCGCCCACACCTGTGCCTTGCGCGTGGACGAGACCGTCGAGTGCTGGGGCTCGAACGCCTCGGGACAGCTCGACGCCCCGGAGGGGACCTTCGTCCAGATCGAAGCCGGGCTCCACCACACCTGCGGGGTGACCACCGGGGGCGAGGTCCAGTGCTGGGGCTGGTCCGCGCCCACCGACCTGAGCCTGCCCGAGGGGGCGTTCAGCGAGGCGGCCGGGGCCTACATCCACAGCGCCGCCATCGGCACGGACGGCGCCGTCCAGGTCTGGGGCACCGACGAGAGCGAGCAGATCTACCGGGACGAACCCCAAGGGAGCGGATTCCACGACCTCAGCTGCGGAAAGCTCCACTGCGGGGTGATCGACCAAGCCGGTCGAAACCGCACCTGGGGCGGCCCGTACTACACCCTCGGCGACCAGACCGGCGTGGTCTTCACCGACCTCGACGCCGGCTACTACGGCACCTGCGGCGTGACCGACGCCGGCTCGCTGCACTGCTGGGGCCTCGACACTCACGGCCAGCTGTCGCCCCCGGACTCGGGCACCTACACCCAGGTGTCCTGCGGATCGACGCACTGTTGCGCCCTGGATGTCGATGGCTCTGCGCTCTGCTTCGGGGCCAACCACGCGGGCCAGTCGGACGCGCCGACGACGGCCTTCGTCGAGATCAGCGCCGGCGATCAGCACACCTGTGGCCGCAGGTCGTCGGGAGAGGTGGAGTGCTGGGGGAACAACGCGCAGGGGCAGTGCGATCCGGGGACCTGAGCGGACGCCAACCGGCTCCGGATCGTCGCCGCGTACCAGCGGACGCGTGGGGGAGGATCCTGAGGGGTCCTCCCCCACCTTTGCTGGTTCGGACGACCGGACAAGTGCTCTGGACGGGCGGACATGGGCACCCGTGAGGTCCCACCGTAGCTTGACGGGGAACCCCAACCGGAAGTCCACGATGACCCTTCTCACTGCCCTGACCGTCGCCACCGTTCGCGGTTCACGCGGGCCTCTACGGGCTGGTCTGCAACGTCGTGGTGCTGGCTGGGCTCTCGCGCCTGAGGTCGAGCCGCTGGACCTCGCTGCGAGAGTTCTACGGCCACCGCGACCCCACCGCGAGATAGGGTCGCGCCTCGGAGGGAAGACCCGTGACTTTTGCCGCTCTATTGCCGCTGATGGCCTGCAAGCCCTCAGGGCCGCCCCTCGGCATGCCCCTGCACCTCGACGGCGTGACCTACGCCGGCGCCTCCGTCGTGGACATCACGCCGGAGATCGTCGAGACCTTCAGCGACCTCGACGGCGACAACCTCTTCGACGGCTGCTTCGACGACCCCAACGGCCAGGGAACCGGCTGCGAGGAGCCCTTCGACGACGTCAACGGAAACGGCTGGTTCGACGGGGTCTGGATCGGCGGCTTCGCTCCGCTTCGAGCCGCCCTGGACGTGCACGACCCCGTCTATGCCCGGGCGCTCGTGCTGGCTCAGGACAAGCGCTACGTGGCCATCGTGGCGCTGGACCTCGTGGGCCTGGGCAGCCCTCGCATCCACGCAGCTCGGGACCGGCTGGTGGCCGACGGCTTCGAGAAGGACTGCCTCCTGGTGGCCTCCTCTCACAACCACCAGGGACCCGACACCATGGGGTTGTGGGGCAACCCCTACTACCTGAGTGACCCCATCTCGGGCCTCGATCCGGACTACCAGGAGCGCGTCACGGACGCCATCGAGGAGGCGGTGCGGACCGCCGCGGGCAACATGGAGCCCGTGCAGCTTCGAGTCGGCGCACAGCAGATGCGGGAGCGCAGCCCCTACTTCAACGGGGCCAACTTCGGCGGGCGCAACCCCAGCGACAAGATGCACGGAATGATCTACGACGGTCGGGACCCGGTGCTCGTCTCGGATCAGCTCCTGGTGCTGCAAGGCCAGGGCGATGACGGCACCGTCTTCACGCTGACGAACTGGTCCGGCCATCCCGAGGTCCGCGGCTCCGACAACAACAGCATCTCCAGCGACTGGGTCGGCGTGACGCGAGAGGTGCTGGAGGACCACTACGGCGGAATCGCCCTCCACATGCCGGCTTCGCTGGGCGGCATGCAGTCCGCGCTCAGCGGTGACGTCCCCCTCGTCGCCGAGGACGGCACCCACGCCTCCCAGACCTGCGACGCGTCAGAGGTGGCCGATCCAGACGACGAGGGCTGCTACCAGCGCTCTGATGGCGACGTGCGCATCGACGAGGACGGCCTGCCCGTGCCCCAGTGGGCCGAGCACGACTCCTGGGACTTCGTGACCAGCCACGGCTGGCACATCGCAGAGGCCGCCATCGACATCCTGGAGGACGGCGAGGACGTCGAGGCCTCCCCCATCCGTGTCGAGGCCGAGTCCTTCTACGTCCCCATCGAGAACGTCGCCTACCAGCTCCTCGGCCCCTTCGGCATCTTCGACCTGGGCTTCGACGACGCCGTGACCGACCCGGCCCTCTGCCCGCGGGCCGCCGACTCGGACCTCGGCTGCATCGAGATGCGCACCTTCCGCGCTCGCGTTGGACCCATCGGGCTGGTGGCCGTCCCAGGTGAACTCCTGCCAGAGCTGGCCTGGGGGTTTCCGACGGATGATCCGCAGTGGGTCCTGGAAGAGACCGACCCGACCGCTCGAGGCCCGGGCGCCCGCTACTTCATCCAACACGACCACGACTGCGACACCCTCGACTACAGCGACTGCGCGGTCACCGACGATGCGATCGGCGACTGCGAGTGTCTCGATGTGCACGCGTGGCCCTACACGCTCAACGACGATCCCTCGGTGCCCCCGCTGTTGGATCTGCTCGACTCACCCTACCGAGCGGTCTTCGGCGCGACCGACAACTACATGAGCTACATCATCCCGGAGCCGGACTTCAACACGGAGGTCAGCCTGCTCTCCCTCGACGGTGACGGGGACCACTACGAGGACACCGTGTCGCCCTCGCCGGTCTTCGCCACCGAGATCCAGGCAGCCCAGCTGCGCATCGACGAGCGTTGGGACTGAGCATCGCGGCTACTTCGATCATCTGCGTGACCCCGCCGCCGAGGTTGCCCCAGTCAGCATCTGGGGCGCAGGGTCAGAGTCGCCCCGTTAGGCCACTGCCCGGAGGCTCCCATGTTCCTGCTGTTCGCCTGCACCGGAGGCTCCGAGCCGACGCTCCCGGACCCGGGCGCGCTCGAGGCTGGACTGGCACACGCGCGCATACCGGCGCCCGTGGGCATCGGCACCGCGGGCTATGGCGGCTTCGGGGCTGACCTGCCCGACTCGGACTCGCCCTTTGCCGAGATCTACCCGGCCACGAAGAACCTCCATGGCCACCCCGAGATCCAGGTGGTCGTGATCTCCCGCGGAGCCCCCTACGAGGCGGTCTTCGTCCGCGTCGACGCCGTCGGCGTCTTCCAGCAGCTCCGCCGCGCCATCGTCCTGCAGGTCGAAGAACAGAGCGGCAGGGACATCGACGACAGCTTGCTGATCGGCGCCACCCACACCCACTCGGGACCGGGCCGTGTCATCGACGGCGGTGGGCTCTTCGACCTGATCGCCGACCGCTTCTTCCCCGAGTACTACGAGCGCCTCCTCGACACCATCGTCGACACGATCCTGGGCGCTTACGACGACCTCGCCCCGGCGCGAATCGGGACCGGCGTCGTGGAGTGCGCGACCGCTCACTCGGACCGCCGCTGCGAGGACGGCCTCGACTACACCAATGACGCCATTCCCCTGGTCGCCGTCGAGCGCGAGGGCGCGATCGACGCCCTGGTGATGGCCTACGCCGTGCACGGCACCGGCCTCGACATCGACCAGCTCACCCTGTCGCAGGACGTCAGCGGTGCGATCGAGGAGGCTGTCGAGGACGGCTTCGAGGACCCGGTCGAGGTCCTGATGTTCAACTCCTGGGGCGCCGACATGGCCCCGGCGAACCCCGCCGAGGTCGCCACGCAGACCGGCGCCTCGATGCCCGAGGGCTTCGAGAAGATGGACCGGGCGGGCGCCGCCGTCGCCAGCGCCGTCCACGCAGGACTCGCCGAGCTCGACTGGGAAGAGGAGCCCGACATCCGGCTCTCCACCCACAGGCTGCGGATCGACCGCGAGAGCATCGGCTACGAGACCGAGGAGTTCCCCTTCGACTACGGCGGCGTCTACTGCGGCGGTGAAGAGGACTGCGACCCGGCGACAGAGGTCGATGGCCTCGACCAGGCCTGCATCCCCTTCCCCGAGGAGTTCCCCGCGCCCGACCAGACGGTCATGACGGTCGGGGTGCTCGGAGGCCACCACGTCGTGACCTTCCCGGGCGAGCCGGGCACCCTGTTGGCCGAGGACGTGATGGACGCCATCGAGGCGGAGACAGAGGCCGTAGGCAGCCTGATGTTCCTTGGCTACACCCAGGACTACCTCGGCTACTCGGTCCTCGAGGACGACTGGTGGCAGGGTGGCTACGAAGCCAGCGGAGCCCTGTGGGGACCGCGCCAGGGTGAGTACCTGGCTGACTGCGCCGTCGACATCTTCGCTGCCTGGGCGGCAGGGGCCCCTGCGGGCTTCCGTGAGCCCGACCCGGTCGAGCCCTTCACCGATCCGCAGTACACCGCCTATGAAGTGGAGTCCGCGCTGGAGATCGGCAGCGTCGTGACCGAGGTGGATGGGAGCTACGGCGTCGAGGAGATCGTCGTCTTCGCGGTCAACGGGAGCGACCCCTGGCTCGGAGCCCCGCTGGCGACGGTGATCGACGAGGGCGGAGCGCCGGTTTCGCGCAGCAACAGCGCGGTCCTCGACAGCGATGGCTACGGCGCCTGGGTCGAGCTCTCCGTGGACCCGACCTACGAAGATGAAGACGAGGCCTCCGCGCGCGCCTTCACGTGGACCTTCAACTTCCCCGTCCAGCGCCCGACGCCGGGCACCGCCGCCCTCGAGGCTGGGCGCTACAGGGTGTCGGTGGTCATCCCGACCGCAGACGGAGAGAGCACCGTCCAGAGCGCCGAGTTCGTGGTCTCTCGGTAGACCCCTCGGCGAAGTCTCGCCGTCCTCTCACGGTGGTGGAGGCAGCGCCTCGATGTGGATGGTGAGGCCCTCGACGACGCCGTCGACTTCTACGGGGTTCTGCTTCGCGGGGCCCATTCCTCCGCTGCCCGAGGCGGTCTCGTACTGGTCCTTACCGCCCCCGCTCCCGTCGTCGAGGGCGGCGAAGACGAGGTAGCTCCCGCCAGCGGGCAGCTGGATCGTGAAGGTCTGCTCGGCGGTCCCAGAGGGCTCGAAGCGAATGTCAGCAACCGGTGACATGCCGGGGGAAGGCATGCCGCCCTTCGCGTCGCGCACGTCGAAAGCGGAGACATAGAGCGCCCGCCCGGCGATGACCCCCGCGGCGTGGGTGATCGTGCCGGAGACATCGACCGTCTGGATGGGAAGGATGTCCTCGACCACGGGGTCGCTGGTAGCGCTCACGCAGCGCATGCCGACAGCCGAGCCGATGACGAGGTCGTTGAAGCGGTTCGCCGTGCGCATGTTGGTGGAGAAGGTGTTCCACCCACCGCCGCGCATGACGTGGAGCTCGCCGCTTGCAGGCCCGCCAGGATCGTCGGGCCGTCCCTCCCTGTAGATGGCGGGGTGGTAGGCGTCCCCGACCCACTCCCACACGTTCCCGGCCTGGTGGACGAGGCCATAGGGCCCCTCCGTGCCCTCCGCGACCGGGAGCGTGTCCGAGACGCAGAGCCGCGGTGCCCCCGCTCCGATCATCGCGTGGTTGGCGAGCTCACAAGAGGGAGCATCCCGGCCCCACGGATAGGGGCGGAGGTCGCCAGGATCACACCTGAGAGGGTCGTCGCCGAGCTCGCAGCCGCCACGGGCCGACTTCTCCCACTCGGCCTCGGTCGGGAGGCGCATGTCTCGGGCGAGGCAGTAGTCGCGAGCCTCCTCCCAGGTGACGCCCTCGGCGGGGTGGCCGGCTCGACCGGCTTCGACCTCGCCGGTGGGGCTCATCGATCGCAGATCGCTGCTGCCTGCGCTGCGACCGGTCGAGCGAAGCCAGGATGCGAAGTCTTCGACGGCGATCTCGTGCAGGTCGATGCAGAACGACGCCGTCTCGACGACGTGGACCGGACCCTCGTCGGCGCCGGCCTGAGACGACACGGAGCCCATCACGAAGGGGCCGGCCGGGACCAGCGCCATGCCACCGGGACAAGGCGCTGCGGAGGCCACCTGGGGCACCTCCACCGCCAGATCGGCCGACCAGGAGCTCGAGAGATCCTCGGCACCCATAGACATTCCTGGCGGCCCCGGGTGTCCTCCGGGTCCAGGCTGTCCAGGCTGTCCAGGCTGTCCAGGCTGTCCAGGCTGTCCAGGACCAGGCTGTCCAGGCGCCGTGTTGGCTGGCGCCGGCTCCGGCGGCCGAGCTGGGAGCTCGGGCTCGCCGCAGCTCGCGGCAAACAGCAGGATCACTCGGTGGGCGGGGCCTCCCCTGACCCTTCTTCGGGCAGGGCGGGGCCCTCACCGCCTCCCTCCATGTCTCCCTCTGCTCCGGGCGGAGGGCCGGATCCGGGCGGCGGCGGAATGTCGTCGGGCTGCATGACCCACTTCGGCTGGTCCCCCGCCTTGACGGTCACGGCCACGTCGGAGCCCGCGAGGTCGAAGGGACCACCCCCGCCCACCTGGGCGTCGCCTTCCCCTGGGATGCCGGCGACAGCCACGACGTACACGGGCTTGTCGAGCTTGGCCGGGGCCAGGACCGCGAGGGACCCGGTCTCGTCTGCCTCCGTGATGTGGAGGAGCTCGACCGCACCTTCATCCACGTGTTGGAACTCGACGCGAGCGCCAGCGGCGTAGCCTTCCAGCGTCAGGTTGATCGTCACGGTGTCCCCGGAGGTGTCGAACTTCTTCGAGCCCGGGTCTCCTGACGGACCGCCCGGGTTGCCTTCGCCGGGCTCCCCGCCCTCCGCGACGCCGTCACCGGGGGGAGGAGCGTCACCCGGAGCTCCGGCACCGGGCTCGCCGGGCTGTCCAGGCTGTCCAGGCTGTCCGGGCTGTCCGGGCTGATCCGCTCCTGGGCCGCCCTGGGCGTTGGTTTCGGGGGGGGACGGACAGGCCGTGAGCAAGGCCGTGACAGCAATGATGAGCGTCAGACGCATCGTTTCTCCAATGTGGCTGGGGGGGGTCCGCAGCCGAACCGCGCAAGTTCTACCACGGATGCGGTTAGTGGCGTTTCGTGACGCCGCTACTCCTCCAGCTGCTCGGGTGTGGGGGCGAACCTCTCGAGACGGTCTCCGTGGTCGGTGAAGGTCGCCTACATCACGAGATCAGTGGTCCTACCTGGGAAGTCCCCAATCAAGCGGTTGGGGATGCCGTCCCCGTCGACGGGGGCGCGGTGGCTGCGATCGCGGGTTCGACGCTGCGCATCGAGGGCGACCGGATGCCGAAATCGGGCCACGGCACGCCCCGCTTCGGGGGCCCCGAGTTCGAGCTCGTCGAGGGCGCCCTGGAGCTGCCCGCCGTCGTTGGTGTCTGGGACCTCGAGCTGGTCTATAACCACGAGGTCGTGAGCTTCCCCGTGGTCACCACCTGGGCCGCTCCCATCGAGGGGACCCCGCTCTACCAGCCGATGCTGCTCTGGACCGGGGAGTGGCTCGCTGGCCTACCGAGCAAAGCGGTCACGCCCGAGGCCGAGCTCGCCGAGGTCGAGAACCTCCTCGCGCTCAAGGTCCTGCGTGGAATGACGGCGCTCGACGGGCGGAGCTACGGTGCCTTCCCGCGTCCGAAGGACAAGGACAACCAGGCCCACGTCTGGCTCGACTTCGAGCGCTCCGCCTGCGGTGAACACCGGGCTGGCCTGATGGACATGGTGGAGACCCACGGGGTCGACGCCCAGTGGGTCATGATGAGCTTCCGGGAGCCGAGCCCGGAGAAGCTGTCGATGTACGAGACCCGCGTCATCGCTGCCGTCGGGCGAGAGGAGAAGGTCTGGCAGCACTGGAACCACGTCGCGGTCGAGGTCAACGGCCAGGTCTACGACCCCAGCTACGACCTCCACGCAGAGAGCTGGGGCGCCTACGAAGACGACATCTTCGGTCGCTACTGCTTCGGCGAGGAGGAGGCATGCAAGACCCCCGGCGGGTGGTGCCAGCAGCCCAGACCCGAAGGAACCTGCATCGACAACCCTCCCGGCTTCGACACAGAAGACCCGCTCATGGCGATGACGGTGTGGCGGGGAGACGACTACTAGGCTGGTAGAATCGCAGCGGTGAAGAAGAAGCTCGCGCTCGGCCTCGTCGCGGTGCTGGCCTTGCTGGGCGCGCTGACGCTGGACCTCGCGGTGGCACCGGACCCCGAGATGGCCCCTTCGATCCTGGAGGGCGACACCGTCCTGATCGGCCCTCCGGGCGAGCTCCGACCTGGGACCGTCGTGGTCGTCGACGACCCCGCGGAGCCAGGGCGAAAGGTCCTTCGACGGGTCATCGCCGTCTCCGGCGCCGAGGGGCGCTACGACGTGCGACGCCGAGAGATGTTCCGCGGCGGAGACATCGCGATCCTCAACGAGGTCGACCGCTGGCTGGTCCAGGAGCGCACGACGGCGCGCCTGGAGCCCAGCATCCGCCTCGACACTCCGGAGGGTCACGTCTACCTCCTGGCCGACAACCGCGACCTCGGCCTGGACTCGCGCTGGTGGGGTCCGGTCCCCCTCGAGCGCATCGAGGGGCGCGTGCTGCTGCGCTGGGGCTCCTCCGACGCCTGGCGTGGCCCGGTCTCCATTGGAGCCGAGGACGGCCCCTGGATACCGCCGAGCAAGCAATGACGCGGATGTACCTGCTCCTTGCCTGCACTCCATCCGAGGACACCCTCGATCCCGAGCGTGGCGACACGTCAGGGGAAGCCCCTCCAGACGCAGTCCTCGCCGCCTTCGAGGACCAGTTGGACGAGCTCGGCGCTCCCGGAGTCGCCGTGGGCATCTGGCAGGACGGTCGCATCGTGCACGCCTTTGGACTCGGCCGGCGCGGGCCGGAGACCGACGAGGAGGTCGGGCCCGACACGCTCTTCCGCATCGGCTCGGTCACGAAGATGCTCACCGCAGCGGCGCTGCTCGAACAGGTGGACGCCGGAGCCCTGGACCTGGAGACGCCGCTGTCCGACCTCGTCGACGTCGAGACGATGAGCCCGGAGGAGTACCAGCAGGTCACGGTCCACCACCTGCTGTCGCACCAGGGGGGGTTCTGGGACCACACGCCCATCGAGGGGACCTCGAACGACGAGCGCCTCGAGAAGTACACCGAGGGAACCTGGGCTAGCTCGTACTCCCTGCAAATGGTCGAGCCAGGGGCCTTCTGGAACTACAGCAACCCCAACTTCGCCCTCGCCGGACTGGTCATCGAGCGAGCCGACGGCCAGCGCTACTACCGGGAGGCCCTGCGTGAGGACGTGCTGACCCCCCTGGGCATGGACCGCACGCTGTTCTTGGGCGAGGACGTCATCGCCGACGGGGACTACGCCACCGGCAAGGCCTACGACTGGACTGGCGGGGGCGCGGACTGGCTCCCGAGCGAGCCCGACAGCTATGACCATGCCTGGTCCCGACCAGCGGGCTTCGCCTTCTCCAGCGTCTCGGATCTGCTGCGCTTCGCGAGCTTCCTGATGGAGGAGGAGCGCCTCGTCCAGCCTCATGTGGACCTGCAGGTCGGCTACCCGGGCTGGTTCAGCTACGGCTACGGCGTGATGGTGTACCGGGGTTTTGGCGGGGTCTCCGGCTTCATCGAAGAGCCGCTGTGGACCCACGGAGGCGCCATCCCCGGCTTCTCAGCGGAGCTCTTCGTGCTGCCGGAGCGGGACTTCGCCGTCGCTGTCCTCTCCAACGGCGACGGGGCCTACTTCGGAGACGCGGTCGCGGTCACCTTCGACGAGCTGGTCGAGGACCTACCCGCTGGGGGAGCCTGGCCCGATGCCGGTACGCGGGACGACATGAGCCGCTACGCCGGGACCTACTACGACGCCTGGAACATCGGCGAGGTCATCATCAAGGAGCTCGATGGTTCCTTGCAGATCCTGTGTCCCACGCTCGCGGACTACGGCTACGAGGTCGACGGAGAGCTGGTCCCGCTCGGGCAGGACAACTTCGTGATGACCTTGGACGGCACCGGCATCACGATCGCGCTGCTGCAGGGACCCGACTTCGACAGCCAGTACCTGCGACACCGGGCCTTCGTCGCCCACCGCCAGGACGGGGCGAGGTCCCGACCGAGCCCGGAACCGGACGTCGCCGCGATCCTCCGCGCGGAGGCGTCAGTCCCTCAGAGCCAGCTCCCCGAATAGACTGCGTTGGCGCCGTCGATCTCGAGGTCGGCGGAGGGCGTGCCGCTGAGCGGACCCAGGAAGAGGTAGCTGGCCCCTGCCTGGGAGCCGCCGTCGTCGTTGGTGCTGGCGCCGATGAAGAGGTCGTCGTGGCTGTCCCCGTCGACGTCTCCGATGCCGAGCGCGGAGATGCCGAAGCTGTCGCTGGCCGCCTCTCCCTCGAGGAAGGCGTCGGAGTCGTCCTCGAGGATGAAGACGTCCGAGGTCTTCGGGCCGCTGACGAGGTCGGCGTGACCCTCGTTGTTCGTGTAGCCGCCGTAGCGGGCTCCGATGAGCAGATCCTCTGTCCCGTCGCCGTCGACGTCCCCCGCGCCGTCCACGAAGTGCCCCGCCCAAGCTCCCTGGCTGGCGCCACCGGAGCCGGCGAAGAGGATATGTCTGCGTCGCCGATGTCGCCGTCGGAGACCGCCGAGAGCCACACATAGGCGGCCCCGGCCTGGCCTCCCCCCGTGGAGTCCTGGTAGCAGCCGAGCACCAGCTGGTCCGCGCCGTCGCCGGTCCAGTCGTCGAGCACGGCGACCATGCGCCCGCAGTATTGGTTCTTGTCGTCGCCGGTCACAGCGACGTCTGCGGAGCTGGCGTCGACGGAGCTCACCGGCCCGTAGAAGACCCAGGCGCCGCCTGCGTTCTTGTCGGGGGTCACGCCATGACGGTTGTCGCCGACGACGATGTCGGTGGTGCCATCACCGTCCAGATCCCCCGTCCGCGCGATGCCACCGAAGCGCTGGAAGGCGGTGTCGCTGGAGTCGTGCTCCAGCGTGATGTCCGCGTCGCCGTCGTCGCAGTCCTCGCATGCCGGGTGGCCGTCTGCGTCCGCATAGCCGACGGAGCCATCGCAGTTGTAGTCGTTGGGATCCGTGCAGTCGTCCTCGGCCGCGCCAGGATTGAAGGCCCCGTCCTCGTCGTCGCAGTCCCCGGCTGCGCCCACGTAGCCCTCTGGGACGAAGCACTGCACGACGCTGTCGGACCCTTCTCCCCAGCCGTCGCCGTCCTCGTCGACGTACCAGGTGGCCTGTCCGCTGACGCTGTCGTCGTCGTCATCGACGGCCCCGTCGCAGTCGTCATCGATCTCGTTGCAGACCTCTGAGGCGTCGGGGTTCACCTCGGAGTCGGCGTCGTCGCAGTCCCCGGAGGTGAGCACGTGGCCCTCGACGTTGGGACACGACCAGACGATGTCCTCGCTCCCACCGAAGCCGTCGCAGTCGTCGTTCAGCTGGTTGCAGTGCTCGACGGCCCCCGGAAGGCCTCGGCCCGTTCGTCATCGCAGTCCCGGGCGGACTCAACGTAGCTCTCGTCGGGGGCCTGGCACTGGTCGACGGGGGCGCCAGCGCCATGTCCATCGCCGTCGCCGTCGCGGTACCAGGAGCGCCGCTGCACATCCGGATCGTCGTCGTCGCAGTCGTTCGGGCGGGGCAGGTCGTCCCCGTCGAGGTCCCAGCGCCCATCGTAGTCCTCTGACGTGATCAGCGAGCATCCGAGCAACAAAGCGAACATGGGCGAGAAGCTATCCGAGGTCGCGGATAGGATCCGCTCGGAGGACCCATGTCTCTGCGCGACGCACTCTTGAAGGCCGGAGCGGTCTCGAAGAAGCGCGTGAAGAAGACCGAGCGCGGCCTCAAGGAGAAGCGCAGGGCCGAGCAAGGGCAGCGGGACAAGAAGAAGCAGATCAGGGCGCGGGAGCGACAGGAGGCGGAGGCGGCGCGAGCCCAGCGCGAGGCGTCCATGCGCTCCGCCCGAGCCCAGCGGCGGGACCGCACCGAGAAGGAGGCCAGGGCGCTGCGGACGAGGCACCTGCTGGAGGCCCACCGCATCCAGGTCCGGACCGGCAAGGGCACGCGCTTCTTCTTCGCCCACGAGGGCGTGGTGAAGCGCCTGATCGTGCCGTGGACCATCGCCCGCGGCCTGCGCGCCGGGGTCTACGCCATCGCACTGCTGGAGCGTCCCTACGTCGACGACGAGTACGTCGTGATCCCTGCGGCGACCGCCGAGTACGTCGAGGACGAGGTCCTGTTTCGAAACCTGGAACCCGGGGACGAAGGATTCACGGACGACTACTGATCCTGCTGGCCTGCGGCGCCGAGCCGCGCACCGGCCCCTGCGCCGACTACGCAGGTCCGGCCTACGAGTTCTGCATGTCGGAGGAGGTGGGCGAGGACCCCGCCCTGTGTGTGGACGCCGGCGCCTTCGAGGCGGACTGCCGCCTCAGGTGGGTGCGGCGTCACGCCGAGTCGGACCTCGAGGTGCTCCTGGAGGTCTGCGCGAGCCAGGAGTGCCGCTTCGATGCCCTCGAACACAAGGCCACGGGCGAGCTGCTCACCGACCTCGCGCGCTGCGACGAGCACCTGGAGATGATGGCCAGCTACTGCCGCGAGCACGCCGCGATCCGCTGGCTCGCCGAGCCGACCGGCGTGGACAGGGTCGTCGTCGCAGAGGGCTGGCCAGAGGACATCGGGCGAGCCCTCGGCCACCTGCACGCCTGCGCCGGAGGCCCGGCCTGCTCGGAGCTCCCGGAAGGAAAACAGGCGGGCTGCCGCTCGCTCGTCGCCGAGGTGGAGGCCGACCCGACGATCTGCTCGAGGTAGCGGGATAGCCTCTGACCATGAGTGACAAGAAGAGGCAGAAGACCCGCGAGAAGAAGAAGGCCAAGCGCGCGACGAAGCAGAAGACGCGACGGGTGCGAAACCTGAACGCTGCCACGTCCACCCAGGCCACGAGCCTGCGCACGATCCTGGGCTGGCCGCTGGGCGAGGCATGGATCGGGCAGGACTGGCACGAGCAGGGCGCCCGCGTCCCCGCGCTCATCACCAGGGCCCATCCTTCGGGCGGCATCGCCGCCGCTGTCTTCGACCTCGATCTCGAGTCCGATGGAGTCGTGCGAGCCGCCTTGCTCGTGGGCCTCGACGACAACGAGCTCCACCACCGCCTCGCGGAGCTCTCCGAGACCTCGCCGATGGTGGAGACCACAGCGGGGGTCGTGCTCGCCTGCGTCGAGGCCGCGGCAGGGCTGGACGAGCTGCCAGCTGGCTTCGCCGACGCTCGGGCGATGTTCGGCGAGCTCGAGCTGGACGGCTCGGTCGAGATCCTGACCGGAACGCCTCCGGAGCCAAAACGCAAGAAGGGGCTCTTCGCGAGGCTGTTCGGCTAAAGCCCGCCGTCCTGTGTCCGCGCGTGTGTCGGAGGCAGGATGTCAACCCATCCGGACAGCCCCGAAATGGAAGAGGAGCTTCAGGAGCTCATCGCGGAGTTCCGCGCCGAGGCGGACGAGAGCCTGGCAGAGCTCGACGAGCTCCTGCTGGCCGCCACGCCAGCCTCCGTCCCCGGCCTCTTCCGGATCTTCCACAGCCTCAAGGGTGTCGCCGGGATGCTGGGCTTCGACCGGAAAGCCCGTCGTGCTCGAGACCGCCGGCGAGCACGTCGAGCTCGACCGGGGCGTGGTCGAGCGCCTGGCGGATCCCCTCCTCCACATGGTCCGCAACGCCGTCGACCACGGCATCGAGGCCGATCGCTCTGGAAAGTCGCCGACAGGCACGATCCGGTTGAGTGCCCGCTCGGAGCCTGGCTGTGTCGTGGTCGAGCTGGAGGACGACGGAAAGGGGCTCGACCCCCAACGGCTCCGGGAGCGGGCGATTCAGAGGGGTGTCATCACCGCCAGCGAGGAGCTCAGCGACGACCAGTGCCTGGAGCTCATCTTCGCTCCGGGCTTCTCCACCGCAGCCGAGGTCACGGACCTCTCGGGGCGAGGGGTGGGCATGGACGTCGTGCGCTCCAGCGTCGAGGCGCTGCGGGGACGCGTCCGCATCGACAGCACCCTCGGCGCCGGCACCCGCTTCTGTCTCGTGCTCCCGCTGACGCTCTCCATCGTGGACGGGCTGTTGCTGCGAAGTGGCGAAGATCGTTACGTTCTCCCCTGCCCCGTGGTGCGCGAGACGGTCGGGCTGTCCGGCCTGCGAGTTCGCGAGTTCGCGGATCGAGGTCCACTGCTCGATGTGCGCGGCGAGCTCTTGCCGCTGATTCGTCTCGACGGCCTCCTCGGGCGTCCGGCCGGAGACCCACAGCTGGTCGTGATCGTCGATGGGTCCGAGGGTGCCGTGGCGCTGGAGGTCGAGGAGATCCTCGGCCAGCAGCAGGTGGTGGTCAAGCCCCTGTCGGACCCGCTCTCGAACAGCCGGCTGTTCTCGGGGGCCGCCGTCCTCGGCGACGGTCGTGTCGGTCTCATCCTCGACGGTGAGGCGCTCTGCGTCTCGACCGCAGCCTAGGAGACCGCCCCGATGGAGTCACTCGCCGGTCGCTATCTCATCTTCGAGCTCGGAGGCCAGGACTGGGCGGTGGACATCCGCGCCGTCCGCGAGCTCGTCGCGCCGCTGCCCGTCACCTGCGTCCCGCAGTCGCCCGAGCACGTGCTCGGCGCCTTCAACCTGCGCGGACGCGTGCTCCCCCTCCTCGACCCGCGCCAGCCCCTCGGTCTTCCGCCCGGTCGTCCGGAACAGGGTGTCTTCGTTGTCCTCTCGCGTGAGCGCGAGGAGGGCGAGACGCTCTTCGCGGTCCTCGTGGACCAAGTCCACGAGGTCCTCTCCCTGCCCCCGGAGCAGTGCTCCCCTCCCCCCGAGCTTCCGGGCGGTCCTTCGGAACTGCTCGAAGGCGTGGGGCGCGAGGAGGAGCGGCTCCTGTTCATCGTCGATCTCGGGCGGCTGCTCGCCGCCTGAGCCCGGAGGAAACCGTGCGCTGGCCCAAAGACGGCAAGCCCCACAAGACCAAGGACGGTCTGTCGGAGACCCAGATGCCCAATTCGATGCAGATGCGTGCGCGCCTCGCGCTGGGGGCGGTCCTCATCGGGATCATCCCCACTGCTAGCGTGACCGCCCTGGCGATCGCGCTGTCGGACGGCTCGCTGACCGCCACGCTGGTCGGAGTCACTGTTGCCTGGTGCGCCGTGCTCACCGCCATCGCCTATGCGGCCAGCGGCCGCATCACGGCCCCACTACGCAAGGTGACCGTCGCGGCGCAGCACATCGCCAACGGCGACCTCGACCACTCGATCGAGCACCACGGCGACGACGAGGTCGGGGAGCTCACGGACTCCGTGCGCTCGATCCAGGCCTCTGTCCGGCGCCTCAACGACACCGTCGACGCCATCGTCGAGCCCATGCGCGAGGCCGGCGAGGTGCTCGAGGCCGTCGCCAGGTACGACCTCCGGGTCAAGGTCGAAGGCGCCTACTCCGGCGACCACGCCCGGATGAAGGAGGCCGTCAACAGCTCCCAGCAGGCCCTGCACGACGTCATCAGCCAGATGACCATCTCCAGCGAGTTCGTCGCCCACGCGGCCGGAGAGATCTCCAGCGGAAGCCAGGCCATCGCCGAGGGCGCAACCGTCCAGGCAGCCTCCCTCGAAGAGACGGCGGCCTCCCTCGAGGAGATCAGCGGCATGACCCGCCAGAACGCCGACTCCACGATGAAGGCCCGAGCGCTGGCCCTGTCGACCAAGGACACGGCCGAGAGCGGCGAAGAGGCCGTCGCAGAGATGGTCGAAGCGATGGGCAAGATCCGCGCCTCGGCCTCGAACACCTCTCAGATCCTCAAGGACATCAACCAGATCGCCTTCCAGACGAACCTCCTGGCCCTGAACGCGGCGGTCGAAGCCGCCCGGGCGGGAGACGCCGGGCGGGGCTTCGCCGTGGTCGCCGAAGAGGTCCGCGCCCTGGCGCTGCGCAGCAAGGAAGCGGCGGAGAAGACCGAGCTCCTCGTCAGCGAGAGCGTGGGCCTCGCCCAGGAAGGAGAGCAGCTCTCCAAGCGTGTCAACGAGCAGCTCTCCGACATCACCTCGTCGGTCGGCGAGGTCGCTGGCATCGTCGCCGAGATCGCCTCGGCTTCGGACGAGCAGGCCCGCGGGATCGAGCAGGTCGCCCGGGCGGTCCACCACATGGACCAGGTCGTCCAGAACGCCGCCGGGGCCTCTGAGGAGAGCTCCAGCGCCGCCGAGGAGGTGCACGCTCGCGCCGCTGAGATGGCCGATGTCGTCCGGCGTTTCAAGCTCGACAGCGACAACGTAGTGTCCCTGCCGTCGCGAGCGGCCCGCCGTCCGGTGGCGAGGGAGCCCAAGACCCGCGTGGGTGGGCTGCTCCACTACATGTTGCCCCTGTCGTCGATCAACCCGGCCCGAGCCCGTGAGGCGCCCGGGACCTTCGCCGACACGGGCGTGCCGATGCTCTTCCGAGAGCTCTTCGCCCTTGGGGCGGTTCGCACGGACCTCGTCATCAAGATCGCAGGCGGCGCCTCGCTCTGCGGCCACATGGAGATGTTCGCCGTCGGCAAGCGGAACCTGCAGGTATTGAAGAAGATGTTCGAGCAGAACGGCTACCGCGTCAGCGCCCACGACATCGGAGGCTCGCGGTCCCGCACGCTGCGGCTCGGAGTCGGGGACGGCCGCGTCGTCGTCTCCTCACCGGGAATGGAGGTGGAGCTGTGATCCCCAAGGAACGACTCGCCCGGGACCTCCAGTCCGTCCCGATGCTCTCTCAGGCCGTCGTGAAGCTGATCCCGCTGGTCATCGGCCACTACCTCCACGAGCACCTCCCAGAGGTCCTCGCCGGACTCCAGGACGGGGACCAGCCCCTGATCGGGATCGAGCGACAGATCCTGGGCTGCGACCACAGCGAGGTCGGCGCCAGCGTGGCCCGGATGTGGAACCTGCCAGAGGAGCTCGTCGAGGGCATCCGCCACCACCACGACCCGAGCCAGGCCCCGAGCGGCCCGATGCAGACGATGGCCGACCTCGTGCACGTCGCCGACGCCTTGGCCCACATGTTCGGATTCGGTTGCGATGTCGGTGGCTTGCGCCGCGCGGTCCAGGAGGACTCGGCTATGCGCCTGGGTCTCTCCGCCGAGCACGTGGACGAGGTGGTCACTACCTCTGTGCCAGACATCGAAGAGCGCGTCAGCTCTTTCTTCCAGGCCGCCTGAGGCTCATGCACCAGAGGACCAGGGCCCTCCTGGCTCCGGGGAGAAGCCCTCGCCGTCGTAGGCGAAGCGCTCGATGTTCTTGATGTCACCATCCTCGATCGTGTAGATGCAGAAGTGGGCTCGCCGACCGGCATCGGGCAGGTCGGCGTAGCCGCTGGAGCCCGGATTGAAGATCGGCACCGGTGGGTCGCTGGGCAGCTCCGTGCGGAAGCCGTGGTGCTCGTGGCCGTGCAGGATGGCGCCGATGCCGGAGGCGTGCCTGCCGAGGACGGACTCGAGTTCGCTGGCGTTCTCGATGTTGCGCGTCCAGGGCCCATAGGGCTCACCCCCGCGCCCACGGAGGGGGTAGTGCACCATCAGGAAGACGAAGCCGGCGTCGAGCTCCCCCAGCATGTCGTCGAGGCGGTCCAGCTGTGGCGGGGGCGCCACCCCGGAGCTCAACAGGGCCATCGCACGGCACACGTCGACGCAGACGAACGCGATCTCGCCGATGCGGTGCAGACGGGGCCAGTCCCCCTCGCCGGTCCACTCGCCGAAGCGACGCTCGATCCAGCGCTCTGTCGCCGCGGCGCCGGTGTAGGTGTCGTGATTCCCGGGAATGAGCACGGTGGGGACGCTGGAGAACAGCGGCGCCAGCAGCGCGTGCGCCTCCTCGAACTCCTCCTCGGTGGCGAGCGCGGTCAGGTCCCCGGTGCAGGCGATGATGTCCGGCGCCTGGTTCCGCACGTCCTCGACCAGGCGCTGTTGCACTACGCGGCTGAAGTGGCTCTTCCGCCCCGCGACGTAGAGGTTCGCCGCCCCGAGAAAGCGCTTGTTGAAGCACTCGCCCAAGGAGGGCCGAACGTTGACGTGGATGTCCGTCACATGGGCCACTCGCATGCCCCTACATCACGTTAGACCTTCGGCGTGTCCAGCGGCTCTCCAAAAGCGATCCTAGATGAAGCCGCCCGCCGCCGAACGGCATGCCAGCTGCGCGCACGTCAGGGCGCCTGGTGCGCCGGCTCGTTCGTGCGCGTCGAGAGCGTCGGCGTGGTCCTGGTCTGCCCCGACCACGGCTGCTCCAGCGGCGAGGACCTGCGCGTCTGGTTCCGGCACGAGGCGCACACCTACACCTTCGACGCCAGCATCCTGCGCACCGGCGTCCCAGTTCCAGACCGCAGCGGTCACGGGCTGCTCCTGGGCTTCATCGACGGCTTCTCGGAGGAAGCGCCAACGACCGCCGGCGAGCTCTCCCTGGAGGTCCTTCCGCCCCAGGGCCGTGGGGTCGATCTGCTCGGTGGCGACGCGCACATCGTCGAGATCTCGGTCGACGAGCTGAGCTTCGTCGTCGACGAAGGGGTCGCGCTCAAGTTCGTCGCCGGCGGAAGGGTCCGTCTGCGCTTCACGGGGGCGGGCGAGCCGGTCATGGCGACCGCCCGGGTGGACACCCTCAGCCGAGGGGACCACCACTACCTCTACGGCCTCTCCTACCAGGAGGTGGACTCGCAAGAGGAGCACGTCCGCGTGGTGGACGCCTTCAGGTCCGCGCTTCAGCGAACCGCGGAGTAGTAGCGGTCCAGGCGCTCGGCCGACACACCAGCCGCGTAGAGGGAAGGGAACAGGTACCAGGCAAACAACGTCCGCAGCGGGTTCGCGAGGAAGCGCCGACCGGAGACCCGCACCTCCGACCGCAGCGTGCGGATGCGGCCGCGTCTCTTCAGCCGCCGGGCCAGCTCGATGTCCTCCATCAGGGGCTGGTCCGGATAGCCGCCGACCGCCTCGAAGACCGAGCGGCGCACGAACAGCGCCTGATCTCCGTAAGGTAGTGATCTAGTTCGACTTCTCAGGTTGGCGAAGGGCAACAGCGGCGCCAGGCGGCTGCCGTCTTCGTCTATGGTTCGGACTCGGAAGGCCCCGGCGACGACCTCTGGATCCTGGAAGGCGAGTCGAATCCAGCCCGGCGCATCCCCCGGAAGCGAGACGTCCGCGTGCTGGAAGAGCAGCACCTCTCCCCGAGCCGCCGCGGCACCTGCGTTGAGCTGGGGGCCCCTCCCACGCCGCCCCTCGATCACCCGAACACCGTGCCGCAGGGCGCGCTCGACCGTGCGGTCGGTGCTGCCGCCGTCGACGACCAGGACCTCTTCGAGCTCCGGCATGCGAGCGAGCTCCTCGAGACGCTCGCCGATGCGACGCTCCTCGTTCAGCGTCGGAATGACGACCGAGATCCTCACGATGGCCGGTCGATGACCTCGCGCCAGAGGTCCTCGGCGCGGGACGCCGCGCGGTTGACCCCCCCGACGAACCACTGCCAGCGCCCGGACCGATCCACTGGGGCCTCGCTGGTCCCCAGCCGGATCGGATGCTCTTCCCCCTCGACGAAGCGGCCGCCGAGGAACTGGAACACCTCGAGCAAGGCGCGAGAGGCGTCGTGCTCCCCCCGGTGCGCACCGAGGGCTCGGCCGAGGCCCATCGCGACGGCATCGGCAGCGGCGGTAGGAAGCGGCAACATCCCCTGAGCCGGCAGCAGTGCGACGTGAGAGGCCAGCTCGGCGAGGCCACCCACGAGGTCCATGTTGCGTCCTCCGTCACCCGCCCCCAGCGCCACCATGCCCTCCAGCCAGTCCTCGACCCTGTCGCGCCCTCGGACGGTGGTCCTGGCGAGGAGGCTCTCGAGCGCACCGGACCGGTAGCGCTCCACGACGACCTCGCCCGGAACATCCTGTGGCAACGGATCCGGAAACTCGCTCGCCTCCGACGCCAGCCAGCCGTGGACGGGCATGCCGGCGTCACCGGTGATGGTCCGGCCCGCCCTCAGCGTCAGGGCCAGGCGATCGAGCGGAGGCGCCGGGGCGGCGAACAACAGGTCGAGCAGCGCCGGCTCGGCCGGAATGCCGAGGAGCGCGAGGAAACGGCGAAGCTGCTTGCCGAGCTTCCGAGCGCGGGGCCGAGAGTCCCGGCAGAGGCGCACGAAGGCGGCGGTCGCCGGATGTGAGCCCACCCCCGTGGTGTCGAGTTCGAACCAGGGCCCGAGACCGTCCTTGGCGAGGGAGACCAACAGCGGCTCACCGGGGGCCCCGGGCACGACGACGAGCGGCCCCTGCCCGAGATCGCGTCCGACACCGCAGCTGGCCAGCACCGTCGAGTGCAACAGGGCCGGTCCAAGGATGGGCGTGATGGCGTCCGGGTCGCCTTCGATGCGCACTCGAAGATGGACCAGCCCGAAGCTGCGAGCCCGTGACAACAGCAGGATGCCAGCGGTGAGCGCGGAGGGGCTGTCTCCGTGGAGCACGACGTCCATCATCCCCGCCCCTCCTCCGCCGACTCGACGGTGAACACGCGTGTCATGTTGAGCGGCCACAAGAGCCAGGTGAAGGTCGCGACGAAGGTCACGCCGACGACATCCCCACCCCACGGGGACAAGCCCACGAGCAACAACACCATGATGCAGGTGTAGACGAGGCCCGCCAGGCTCACCCTGCTCGGAGCCAGCAGGCCGTCGGCCAGCATCCCAGCGCCCTCGTGGCGGCTGTTCTTGCGCCAGACGTGGAAGGCCTGGGCCCGGTAGAAGGCCTGGGCACCACCGACACCAAAGGCGACAGCTGCTGCGGCCAGCACGAAAGCGACCGGGCGGAACATGAGCTCCGGGCCCTTGAAGATGAGGTAGGCCCACACCGAGAGCTCACCGAGGATGAGCGCCCAGGCGGCGCCAGACCAGGCCGCCCAGGCCCATCGACTGGGCCGCGAAGGCACCTTCGCGGCCTCCGTCTTGCCGTGGAAGCGCTCGTGGCCACGAGTATACTCGACCTCTTCGGCCCAGAACGGAATCACGTGCCATAATGGCAACTTGGACCCCTCCGGCACCCAAGGAGTGAGCTCCGAGGAGCGCCCCCACCGGTGACCGGGCCGACCGGCGACCGCCCTGCCCTTCAGGTGGACGCTGTAGGTTCGTTCGGCGTCTGCTGCCCGGATCTCCGCGCGGTTGTCGCCGAGCAGAGCGATCTCCGCTTGGTGACCCGGCCGTACGAAGAGGAAGATCGTCTCTTCGAAGGGGGCGACGTGGCAGCGGATGCCGACGCCGCCGAGCACAGCGTTGAGCTCCCCGTGCGTCGAGAGCACGCGAAGGACCTCGCTGGGGACCAGCTCGTGCTTTGCCATCAGGCCTTTTCGACGCCTAGGATCAGCTCTAGCCCGTCAACATCCAGATCATTGAGATCGTTGGATGAATCCAACCACTCGACCACTAGGGTCTCTGCGGCGACGTGGTCCCGGAAGCGATCGACGGCCTCGACCAGGGAGGGGTCTCCTCCGACGTGCAGGCGGATTCGATCGGTGTAGCCGAAGCGATTCTGCTTGCGGAGCCCCTGGATGCGACTGATGACCTCGCGGGCGAGGCCCTCCTGTCGCAGGTCGTCGTCGAGCTCGGCGTGAAGGACGGTGACGGCTGCGGCGCTGCCAGCCGCCTGGAAGCCCTCCTTCGGCTCGACCTCCACGACGACCTCAGCGGGGCCGAGGACCACGGCGCCACCTGGTAGCTCGAGGTCGAGCCCGCCCGAGAGGACCCGCCTTCGGACCTCTCCCCCGGGCATCTGGCTCAGGGCAGCTGCGCAGGCCTTCATGTCCTTTCCGAGGCGCTTCCCGAGGGCCTTGTAGTTGGGCTTGACGCGGAAGCTCACGAAGCGCTCGGCGTCCTGGGTGAAGTGGATCTCACGGACATTGAGCTCCTCGCAGAGCAACGGCAACAGCGGCTCCAGCGCCTCCGCGCGATCCGGGTCGGCCAGGACGACCTCCAGCGCTCGGAGCGGCTGGCGAACCCGGACGCCGACCTTCTTCCTCGCGGCGAGGCCGAGGCTCGCCAGATCCCGCACCAGCGACATCGCGGAATCCAGCTCGCTGTCCTCGCGAGCCGGATCCTGCGTGGGGTAGTCACAGAGGTGGACGCTGATGGGATCATGATCCGAGCGCAGGTCCCGGTAGAGCGCTTCTGCCATGAACGGCACGAACGGCGCGACGAGCCGCGACGTCTCCTCGAGGACCTCGTAGAGCGTCCAGAGGGCGGCGAGCTGCTCCGCCCCGTCGCCCCAGAAGCGCCGGCGGGAGCGCCGCACGTACCAGTTGGACAGGCTCTCCACGAAGGTCTGGATGGTCCGCGCTGCTTCGTAGAGCCGGTAGTCGTCCATCAGGCGTGTGACCGCGCCGACCGTCGAGTCCAGCTCGGCGTGGACCCACCGGTCCAGCCGATCCCGCTCTGAGAGCGGCGGTGGCGTCTCCGTCGCCGGATCGAAGCCCGCGATGTTCGCGTAGATGGCGAAGAAGGAGTGCACGTTCTTCAGGCGCATCAAGAACTCGCGCTGGCCCTCTCGGATGTTCTTGAGAGACAGCCGCGTGTTGGACTGGGGCGGGGAGTTCGCGTAGAAGAGCCAGCGGAAGGCGTCTGCCCCCGGAGCCTGGAACGGGGCCTCGAGCTCGATTCGGCCGTTCGGCGCCAAGGTGGCCATATCGTTCGGGTTCAGATGGACCGTGTCCTTCACCTTCACGTCGGCTTCGACGAGCCGGAGCCGGATCTCACCGCAGCCGAAGGTGTCCTGCGGCCCGAGGCCGATCGACCTGAGCTGAGCGGCCATGAAGCCCACGGCGCCGGCCGGGACCGCAGGGTCGGCCTCCACGCGCAGGCTCAGCCGACCCTTGATGACGAGGTCCGGGCTCGTGTAGTTGCCCTTCGACTTCGACTCCTTCCTTCCGTCCATGTCGCAGACGTGGCCGAGCACGATGCAGGTCTTGTAGGGCCTCGGGAAGCCGACGGGCTCCAACCCCAGCTCGGCGCAGGTGTCGTCGTCGAAGAGCAGCGTCGAGATCATCAGCAGGCTGTAGAACCAGCCGCGGGTCTGATCGACCGCCTCGCTGATGAAGTCGGCTGGGAAGCGGGCCGCCAGGGCCTCGCGGCTGCCTTCGCGGTGGGGGAAGCCCCACTGGGCGAAGGGCATGGAGCCGCTGTCGAACCAGCAGTCGATGACCTCTGGGACGCGCACCATCGTTCCGCCGCAGGCACAGGGCAACTCGACGCGATCGATCCAGGGACGGTGGACCTGGAGGTGCTCGTCGACGTCCGGGTCGAAGACATCGTCGCCAGCTGCAGCCTTGATCTCGGCGACGCTGGCCGGAGCCCGCCGGGCCTCGCAGTCCGGACACTCCCAGATGTTGAGCGGGGTCCCCCAGAAGCGCTCCCGGGACAGGGCCCAGTCCACGTTGTTTCGCAGGAAGTCGCCCATCCGTCCCTCGCGGATGTGGTCGGGCAGCCAGTTGATCGACTGGTTGTTGGCCAGTGCCTCTGCGTTGAGCGCAGTGGTCTTCACGAACCAGGCCGGGCGGGCGTACTGGATGAGCGGGTCGTCGTCCGCGCGCCAGCAGAAGGGGTACTCGTGGCGGACCGTCGAGCGCGCGAAGAGGACGCCGCGAGCCTTGAGATCCTGGATGATGGGCTTGTCGGCGTCCTTGCAGAAGAGCCCCTCCAGGAAGCCCGTGCCCTCGACGAAGCAGCCGTTGGGGGCCACCAGCTGCAGCATGCCGACGCCGTGCTTCTGGGCGGAGGCGAAGTCATCCTCGCCGAAGGCGGGAGCGGTGTGGACCAGCCCCGTTCCAGCCTCGAGCGTGACGTGATCCCCCGGGATGACTCGCCAGCCGTCACCGCCTTCTGGCTCCGCGAAGCGGTAGAGAGGCTCGTAGCGCAGCCCGACGAGCTCGCTGCCCGATAGGGTCTTGTCGACCTCGCCCGGGACCTGGTCACGCAGGGCCTCGGCGACGACCAGTCGCTTTCCGGACTCGTGCCGGACGATGACGTAGTCGAGCTTGGGGTTCACCGCGATGGCGGTGTTGTTCGGCAGCGTCCACGGGGTCGTGGTCCACGCCAACAGGGAGAGGTTCTCCTCGCCGATGACAGCGAACTCGACGGTGACGCTGGGGTCGTCGACGGTCTTGTAGCCGAGCCCGACCTCCGCGGCCGAGAGCGTCGTGCCACCCTGAGGCCACCACCACACGACCTTGTGGCCCTTGTAGAGCAAGCCCTTGTCGAAGAGTCGCGAGAGCGCCCACCAGACGGACTCCACGTAGGAGCGGTGGTAGGTCACATACGCCGTCGACGTGTCGATCCAGAAGCCGAGCCGATCGGTGAGGTCCTCCCACACCTCTGTGTAGGTGAAGACGCTGTCGATGCACTTGTTGTTGAAGCCCTCGATTCCATAGGCCTCGATGGCCTCGCGTCCGTGGATGCCAAGGGACTTCTCGACCTCGACCTCGACCGGCAGGCCGTGGGTGTCCCAGCCCGCCATGCGGTGGACGTAGTAGCCCTGCATCGTGCGGTAGCGCGGAAAGAGGTCCTTGATCACGCGGGTGAGCACGTGGCCGTTGTGGGGAGAGCCGTTGGCGGTCGGTGGCCCCTCGTAGAAGACGTACTCACCCTTGGGCGCCGGCTTCTGCAGGCTCTTCTGAAAGACGTCCTCGCGCTTCCAGAAAGCGAGCACCTCGGCCTCCAGCTCGACTGGGGACTTGAGCTCCAAGAACATGCTGCCTCGCAGGGATTCGACCGGGTGCATCTAAGCCCCATCAGGACAGGGCACAATGCCAGCGATGTCCTGGCTGATCGCAATGTCACTGAGGAACGCGCCGCCGGTCGCGGTACCGGACGCGCGACGCCACCTGGCCGTGTGGTGCGAGCCGACCTGCGAGGACGTCGGGGATCTTCGCGAGGCCCTCGGCGCAGCCAGGCGCCTGCCACGGCGGGCGACCACCAGCGTCGTGACGGTCGAGGTCCTCCCCGCCGGCTTCCTCGGTGAGACCGAGGACGTCGGCGCCGGGTCGGACGAGGTCGTCGTGGTCCGCTTCGCTGGACCTGTTCCCGGTGCCTCCAGCCGCGTCTCCAGGGTCGAGCAGAGAGTCTTCGACTGGGCCTCTGGCCGCATGGTCGAGGACCTCGACGTCGGCGTGATCCTCGAGGAGCCCCCAGCCTCGCTGGAGTCCCGGGTCCACCTCCAGTGGAGCGAGGACGGCACCCGTGTCGTCACCCGGGGCCTGCGCGGGATCGGCCTGCATGACTACACGGTCGCGAACGTGCCTCCGGAGCTGGCGCCAGAGGTGGGGACCGTGCTCGTCTGGCTCGCGGCGCACGAACTGGACGACCCGCGCCCTTACGACGAGAGGACGCTCCGGGTGGAGGAGATCGGCAGCACGGAGTTGCGGGACTGGCTGGCCGCAGCCGTGTGGAAGTCGAACGATCTCGGTGTGATCCAGGCCGGAACCGGCGAAGGACGCGTCTCGCTCCGCAACTTCGTGCCGCTGGAAGGCGACCCGGTGGGGCCGCTCCTGGAGGTCGGCTTCGAGGGAGAGTACGCGGATCCGGCCACGCTGGCGAGCTGGCTGGACCGGGTCTACGGCACTGGCTCGGGGTGGTCGGGCTCCCAGTGATCCGGGCTCACCGCCCCTTCAGCCGCCTCAACCGCCGACGGTCCCGCCCGGTCGGCCGACCCAGGCCCCGTTCGCGGTCGTCCAGGGGGCTCTTTCGGGGCTCCGGTGGCGGGGTGTGGTCGACGTAGAGGGTCTGGGCGACGGCCGCTGGCCCGCGCTTGTCCGCGATGGCCACCACCTCCAGCGTGCGGCGCCCACTGGGCGCGAGGGCCTCGACGAAGTGACCCGAAACGACCTTCGCCGAGGCCTTCGCCGTCTTGCCGTCGATGCACACGTGCCCGGCATCGCAGGCCTTTTTCGCCTGGGTGCGAGTCTTGAACATGCGCGCGGCCCAGAGCCACAAATCGACGCGGGTGGTGTCCATCGTGCCAACCTGTCCACGGATCACGGCCAGGGTACCCTCGCCGCTGTGAACAGGACCATCACCGGCGTTCCGGGCGTCCTCGCCGGACACTGGACCCACGGCTCCGGGACCACCGGCTGCACAGTGCTCGTCTTCCCACGTGGTGCGACCGCGGGGGGCTGCGTACCCGGCAGCGCGCCGGGCAGCCGGGAGCTCGGGGTCCTCGACCCGACCCATGTCGCTGGCGAGGTCCACGCCTTCTGCCTCTCCGGGGGATCCGCCTTCGGCCTCGCCACTGCAGACGGCGTGATGGCCCACCTCGCCGCGGCAGGCATCGGGTTCGACGCCATGGGCCACGTCGTGCCGATCGTGCCGACCGCCGTGCTCTTCGATCTCGCCGTCGGCCGGGCGCGACCGGATGCACGCGCTGGGCGCTCCGCGGCGGAGGGGGCGTCAGGTGAGCCCCTTCCGGAAGGACGGGTGGGCGCCGGAGCGGGGGCGACGGTCGCCAAGGCCACCGGAACACCCCTGCCCGGCGGCCTCGGCAGCTCCCTTCGCCAGTGCCTGGGCTTCCGCCTCGGCGCGATCGCAGCCGTCAACGCCTTCGGCAGCGTGCGCGATCCCGACAGCGGAGCCTGGCTCGCTGGCGGACCTCCTGGTGAGCCTGCGCTCGGCGGAGACTGGCGAGGAAACACCTCGCTCGTCGCGGTCGCGACCGACGCGCCGCTGAGCCGACCCCAGGCGACCATCGTCGCCCGCATGAGCCAGGCTGGACTGGCCCGCTGCCTCTACCCGGCCTTCGCGGCGGTCGACGGCGACACGGTGTTTGTCGCCTCGACCGGGAAGACCGGCGCCGTCGATGCCCTCGCCCTCACCCGCATCGGGCACGAGGCGGCCCTCGCCGTGGCCGAGGCCATCGTTCGCGCGTTCTAGCTACGATCAGCCCCCCAGCTGGGCGGCTGCCTTGGCGAACTCCTCGGCGCGCTTCTCCTCGGTCACCTGGCTCGACTTCTCCCGAAGCATCGGCCCCACGGAGGTGTCGCCGAGCTTCGCCAGCGCCCTCGCGGAGAGCACGGCGACGTCGACGTCGGGGTCGTCGAGGCGGGCGATGAGCGGGTCACGGTCGACCGCCAGCGGGGACTCACCGAGGCCGCGAGCGATCTCCTCTCTGAGCTTCTCGTCATCCATGTTCTCCAGGCCCGCGTGGACCAGGGCCCGGGTCGACTCGTCGCCCAGCCGGATGAGCGCCCGGTAGCTCGCGTAGCGAGTCTTGTCGTCGGTGTCCTCTGCCCCGGCGAGCAGGGCGTCCTGCTGGTCGGCCCAGCCACGCTTGCCGATGATGATCGCGGCCTTGCGCCGGACGCCGATGTCCTCGTCGTTGGCGAGCGCGTACCCCACGGTCGCGCTGAAGCTCGAGGGCCCGGTCTTCTCGAGGATCACGAGGGCCTTGCTCCGCTGCCCCTTGTCGCTGTCGTTCCGAACGACGTAGTCGCAGACCGTGTACAGCTCGTCAGGGCGGATCGCTTCGAGGGCCACCAGCGCCTTCTTGCGCACGGCGACCTCCGGATCGCTCTTGACCAGCTCGATGAGCTTGGGCGCTGCGTCGACGACTACGCGTCGCTGGATCTCGACCGCGGCATCCACCCGGATGTCACGCTCCGAGCTGTCGAGCGCCTCGACCAGCTCGGCGTTGCTGGCCGACTTGGCCTTGAACGCGAGCGCCGGGCCGGATGCCAGGGCGAGGAACAGGAACCAGTGCATGTTCACCTCCGCCGCTCATCTACCACGCCCGGCGGCACTTGCGTTAGAGGCCGCAATGCTCCTGCTCATCGCCTGTACGGCCAAGACCCCACCCGAGCCCGCGCCCCAGACCGCGCCCGAACCCGAGGCCGAAGCGGTCGCCGCGGGTCCGACGACGACCGAGCGGTGGCCATCGGTGGTCGACCTCGACGGCGAGCCCGTCCTCGCCAGTTGGGACGACGGGGACACGTTCTCGAGCCCGCGAGAGGACCAGGACCCCATGAGAGCACGCCTCTCCGGCTACAACACCCTGGAGTCCTACGGGCCGGTGCACCGGTGGGGCGACTGGGACGCGGCGGAGCTCTACCTCCTGAGCAAAGAGGCTGGACAGCTCGCGGGCTCCAAGGTGTGGGAGTGCTACGACACCGGCCACGGCGGCGGCTACGGGCGCTCCCAGGTGGACTGCCCGGAGCTACGCCAGGAGCTGCTCCGACGTGGCCTCGCCCACAGCTTCGTGATGGATGGCGAGGCCCTCCCTGACGACCTGGCTGCGCAGCAGGAGGCGATACGCTCCGGGGCCGGGATGTGGGCGCGAGGCACGCCCGAGTGGCTGACGACCAGCATCCACTCAAAGGGCGAAGGCAAGGACCGGACCTACAACCGGGTCGTGAGCACCGCCGACGGCCACTCCGAGGAGCGCACGCACGAGGAGACCTACGAGCCCTGCAGCGAGGTCTGCCCGGTGGATTCCTGCATGATCTACGTGCCCTACGCCCAGCGCTATGGGGACGACCGAGCCGTGTGCCTTCGCTGACTCAGTGAACGAGCCCCGCGCCCGCCTGGCCTCCGGAGCGCGAGATCCTGAGGCTGAGGCCCTGGAAACGGGACCTCGACCACCAACCGCCGAGACCGCCAGGACGCGGATAGCCCTCGTCAGCGGTGCGGATCATCACCGGCATCTCCTCGTGGAGGCTGGCATCGCGCACGATGCGCAGAGCGTTCCACCAGCGGCCGTCGGGCCACTCGACGAAGACGCAGAGGCCCGGGAGTCGCTCTCGATCCCGGCCGCGGGCGACGCCGAGGACACCAACGATCGCCACGACCTCTACGCCCGCCTGGCCCGCGACCGCAGCGGTGAAGGCGTGCACGTCTCCGCCGCTTTGGACGATGCCAGGCAGATCGTAGCGCTCGACGAGCTCGTCCCGGATGCCCAGGATGCAGGGTCGCGGCAGCTTGCCCTGCTCCCTGACCACGCCCTCGATGAGCTGATAGAGCGACCGCCCGAGCGCGTCCATCTCGCTCGGGAAGCGTTCCGGATCGCGGGGTCCGTACGCGACGCGCGTGCGGACAGTGACGCTCTTGGGAGGCATTGCGGGCGAAGCTAAAAGCATCAGTCGAGGTCTGCAAGAAGGCGCTCGACCCTATGGGCGAGAGCTCCGCGACGCAAGATCCGCCGAGCGGCCACGTGGACGATGGTGGACTGCTCGGCGAAAGACAGGGCCCCGACGTCGACCACGGCGTCCACATCGAAGCTCGGGGCCTCCCTCGGTGGAGGCTCTCCGTGCAGGTTCGCCGATGTCGAGGTGATCGGTCCCACGGCCTCGACCAGCGAGGCACAGACCGGGTGGCCGGACCAGCGCACGCCGACGGTTCCGTCGGGAGCGAGGACCTCGTCCGCGACGCCTGGCCACCCCGGGACCACCAGCGTGACGGGCCCCGGCCATAGCTCGGACGCCAGCTGGCGCGCCTCCCCGTCCAGCCACTCGATGCCCTCCACGAGGACGATCAGCGGCTGCAGCGGGCGCCCCTTCAGGACGGCGATGCGGTCGGCGGAGGCCCCATCCGAGGCTCGCCCGCCCAGGCCGTAGACGGTCTCGGTCGGGTAGCAGACGACTCCCCCGGGACGTCGAAGCGCGTCGACCGCAGCCGCGATCAACCCTGGATCTCCGCGTCCGCCGCGAGGACGGCCTGGGTCATCGCCTCCCGAGCTCGCAGATGCCGGGCGCGAACGTCCGGGTCGGACACTGCCAGGATTCGGACGGCCAGCCAGGCCGCGTTCTTCGCGCCGGCCTTGCCGACGGCGACGGTCGCCACGGGCACGCCAGGGGGCATCTGGACCGTCGCGAGCAGGCTGTCGAAGCCCCCCAGCGATGCCCCCAGCGGGACCCCGATCACCGGCAGCGGTGACACGCCTGCCATGACACCGGCGAGGTGGGCCGCCATGCCAGCGCCCGCGATGATGACAGCGAGCCCACGCTGCTCCGCGGTCGCCGCGTAGTCGTGGGCCTGCTCTGGAGTCCGATGGGCGGACAGGATGCGCATCTCCCACCCGATGGCCATCTGGTCGAGCACCGCGGCCGCCGCCTCCATCACCGGGAGGTCCGACTTGCTGCCCATGACGATGCCGACGCGGATCATGCCTTCTCCCTGGCGAGCGCCTTGCTCGCGATGTCCCGGCGCCAGCTCGCGCCTTCGAAGTGGATGCGCTCGACAGCCGCGTAGGCCCTCTCGCGCGCCTCGCGGACGCTCGCGCCACGAGCGGTGACTCCTAGCACGCGGCCCCCGCTCGTGACGATGCGGCCGCCGAGACGGCGAGTCCCGGCTTGGAAGACGACGACGTCCTCGCTGTCCTCCAGCCCGGAGATGGAGTGTCCCTTCTCGTAGTTGCCCGGGTACCCGCCGCTGACCATGACGACACAGCAGGTCGCGCCCGGACGGAGACGCAGCGGGCGCTCCTCCAGCTCGCCGCGGGCGCATGCGAGGAGCAGGGGCACCAGGTCCTCGTCGAGCAGCATGAGGACCGGCTGACACTCGGGATCGCCAAAGCGGACGTTGAACTCGAGGACCTTCGGGCCCTCCGCCGTGACCATCAGACCCGCGTAGAGCACGCCGCGGAAGGGCATGCCCTCGGCCTTCATCCCAGCCAGCGTCGGTCGGATGACCTGCTCTGCCGCCGTCGCGAGGAGCTCGGCCGTGCCGACCGGGGCGGGAGCGTAGGCCCCCATGCCGCCAGTGTTCGGGCCCTCGTCCCCGTCGAAGCGGCGCTTGTGGTCCTGGGCAGGAGGCAGCAGCAGGAAGCGCTCGCCGTCGCAGAGGGCGAGCACGCTGAGTTCCTCGCCGACCAGGAGCTCCTCCAGCAGGACCCGACCACCGCCGATGCCCCCCTCGAACACCCGGTTGACGGCGGCATGGGCCGCGGCCTCGTTCGAGCAGACGAAGACGCCCTTTCCGGCGGCGAGACCATCGGCCTTGACGACGCAGGGGCCGTCGATTGCTGCGTGGGCGCTGGCGGCGTCCTCGTAGCAGCTCCAGGCTGCGGTCGGGATGCCGTGCCGGTCCATGAAGTCCTTCGCGAAGCGCTTGCTGGCCTCCAACCGAGCCGCGGCCGCGGAGGGACCGAAGGCGAGCACGCCCAACTCGGCGCAGCGGTCGACGAGGCCCTCTGCCAGGGGTGCCTCCGGTCCGACGATCACGAGATCCGCGCCGAGTGCGGCTGCCTCCACGGCGACGTCGCCACGCGGAAGGGTGGAGCTGCCCGCAGGGAAGCCCGGACCGGGGTTCGTCAGCCACAGGCGCCCGACCAGCGGACTCTGGCGGATCTTCCAAGCGAGAGCAGCCTCTCGGCCACCGCCTCCGACGATGACGACCGTGATATTCACAGCTCCTCCGACAGCGCAGCTACTCGGGGCTCTCCTGGAGCGCAAGGAGCTGGGCCCGACTGACGACATCGCGCTCGTCGGCCTGGACGGCCTCCATGGCCATTGCAACGGCTTCGTCACGTTTGCCGAGGGCCACCAGCGCTGTTGCGTTGCGGCGGTGGATGCCGTCGAGCCCGACGCCGTGCTTGTGGGCGTTCTTGAAGTCCCGCTCAGAGTCGGTCTCATTGCCGAGCTGGGCGTGGGCGAGCCCGCGCAGGCTCAACAGGACGGGCTGGACCGAGTCGTTCGCCAGCGCGCGGTCCAGGTTCTCCATAGCCTCGCTGGGGCGTCCCCTGTGCATGCCCAGCCAGGCCATGTAGCTCTGGGCGGCCGTGTTGCTGGAGTCATTCCGGAGTCCGTCCCCGACCAGCGTGAGGGCCTTGTCGCAGGATCGACCCTCGGTGACACAGGCTTGGGTGAGCAGCGACCCGCGAGCCAGGGGGAGCTGGGTGGAGAGTGCGTCCCCAGGGGAGATGGCCCGAGTCAGGGTGCGCTCGAAGGCGAGCAGGTCGAAGGGTTCGATGGGGATGAGCTCGACGGGGTCGCAGCTGTTGTCCAGCTCGAGGTCCATCGTCCAGGTCGACTGCACTGCGTCTACGGCGCTGTTGGGGTTCTCGAGCACCAGGAAGGAGCGAGCCA
The DNA here is from genome assembly GCA_036012755.1 of Myxococcota bacterium. Taxonomy (GTDB): domain Bacteria; phylum Myxococcota_A; class UBA796; order UBA796; family CAJQPC01; genus JAAESX01. Next base: position 35,482 of record DASCPX010000228.1, read on the forward strand.
GCTCGAAGCAGGCGATCGGCCACTCCGGATCCGCGTTCCGCGCCGCCTCGAGCTCGTAGTGTGCGGGACGCGTCCGCCCCATCGAGGTGTAGAAGCGGGCAGCTTCGACGTGGTACCGGGCCAGGTCTCGGCCCTCGATCGAGGTGATGTCCGCGAGCTTCAGCGCGTCTTCGGCGGACGACTCGTCGCCCGATGCCTGGTAGGCGAGGGCCAGCGCCAGCTGCCCCGGAGGCCACCCCGCCTCGAGCTCGGCGAGTTCCCTGGCCCAGGTCAAGGCGTCCTCGTTGTGGCCGGACTCCCGCGCTGCGATGCTGGCAGGAAGGAGGACTCGGACGCGGTCGGTGCGCGAACCCGCCACGCCAGCTTCGGTGGCGGGCTTCAGCACGTCGTATGCACCTTTGGCGTCGTGCTTGTGGTGGAGGAGCAGCTCGCCCACCAGCAACCGGGCCGAGTAGGCTCCCTCGCTGTCGAGGCGGATGCTGGTCCGTCCGGCCCCGATGGCTTCGTCGTATGCGCCGATCTCGCGGTGGTAGCGCCCCAACAGCGCGTGGATGTCGGGGTCCTCGGGGTAGCGGCTGGCGAAGGCCTCCAGCGGCGCCCGGGCCTTGTGGTACTGGAAGGTCTCCAGCGCGGACCAACCAAGGGACAGGTCGACCACGGGGGCATCGCCCATCGTCTCCTTCGACTTCGACAGCGCCTTCTCCGCTGCGTCGTAGCGGTGGAGCTCGGTGAGCGCCTTGCCGAGGTACCAGAGGCAGACCCCGTCGTCCGGAACTGCCTCCAGGCATAGCCTCGAGCGGCTCTCGGCGTCGGTCCACGCCTCGGTCATGATCGACATGCCAGCCTGGGCCTGCATCACGGCGGGGTGGGAGGCGTCGATCTTGTTGGCCCGCTCGTAGAGGGCCAGAGAGCGGGTGTTGTAGCGGGAGTCCTCGTCGCGCAGCTGGGCGTAGACCACCGCCAGACCGGCGAGGGCCTCGACGCTCTGGTCGTCTGCTGCGACCGCGTACTCGAACTCGCGCTGGGCCTGCGCCCAGCCGGCTCGCGTACCTTGGAGCAGGCCCAGGCGCCCCAGGGCGATGCGCTCCTCGACGCCGCCGCTGGCATCGGGCCACTCGGCCTTGATCTCGGCGATGACCTCCTTCCCGGGGAGCCCGATGTTCCTCTGGAACTCCTCCTCGGCGACGTCGGGATCGAAGGCCTTGCGGATCTTCAGGATCCAGTCGTCGACGACCTCGCCCCCCTCCGACTGGACGGCCTCGACCGCCTCGTCGCTGACAAGCTCGATGCCGCTGGTGTAGAGCGCGACGGGAATGGCCACGACGGCGAGCACGACACCGACCTTCATCAGGGTGCGGGCGGTCTCACGCCGTTCGCGACTGGCGCGAGCCCCCTTGGTGCGCTTTCGATCTGCCAGGACCTCCTCGAACCTCGGGTCTCCAGGGATGAAATAGCCACTGAAGTCGGGGTCCTGGTCGACCCGGGTCCACTCGCGCCCAGAGGTGATCCGGTCCTCGCCACGCAAGAGCCCCTTCTTGATCTGTTCGATGACCTGATCCGGGGTCAACGGGCCCTCGGAACGTCCGCCCCGCTTGATGCGATAGCTGGTGGAGAGGGGGCCGCCGCCGCCGTGCTCGTCCCAGCAGGCACCACAGACGGGGATCTGCTGGCCGGGGATCTCCTCCATGTCTGCGCCACAGCTGAAGCAAAAGGTTCGGGCCATCTGGCCGGCCTCCAGCAAGGCGCCACTCTACACGCGTTCGCATTTCCGAATGCTTTACGGCCCGTCTCCCGAGGCGGTGATACAGGGCGCGCATGCGCACTTTCACGTTCTCTACCGTCCTCCTCTGTGGCCTCGTCGCTTGCGGCGGCGGTGACCCAGCTCCAACCCCTCCGCTCGCGAAGGAAGAGCCCGCGCCGGCGCCGGCGACGAACATCAGGATCGAGCCGGTGGCAGCTGCCTTCGACGCGAAGGTCACCTTCGAGACCGTCTGCGGCGCCTGCCACGGCCTGACCGGCGCCGGTGACGGCCCTGCAGGAGAGGTGCTCGATCCGAAGCCGTCGAGCTTCGCCGACGCCGCCTTCTGGACGGACGAGCGCGACGACGCCTACCTGGCAAAGGTCATCACGGAGGGAGGCGCTTCGGTAGGCAAGAGCCCGCTGATGGCGCCCTTCGGCGGCCAGTTCGACGAGGCCCAGGTCGCGGCCTTGGTCGAGCACGTGAAGAGCTTCAAGCCCGCAGAATAGCGGCGGCCGACGGCCGGAACTCAGTCGGGACGGCAGGCCTCGGCCCGGCGGCGGCGTGCCCTGACGGCTGTCACCGCGAGCGTCGTGTCGACGAGCTCCTCGGCCTCCTCCAGGGGGGCCTGCTCGTCCCGGAGCAGCCGCGCGACCTCACGACGATCCACGAGCTGGCGAGCGCGGAGCTCGACCTCCATCCAGTCCGCCGCCGAACCCGCTTCGTACTCCGACGCCTCCCGGACCCGCGCCGAGGCCGCAGCGGCCCGCCGGCGGTTGCTCGCGTTCGCGTCGGCGTCGCGGTGGACCTCGCCAGTGCGCATGTCCTCGAGCCCCCCGACGCTGCGTCGGCTGTAGGCGTTCCGACTCGCCACGGCGGCCTCGCGCCGACCATATGCCTCCTGGAGCTCCGCCCGCGCCGCGGAGAGCTTGGAAGACTCCACGTCCGCAACGCGCTCGTAGTAGGCGACGGTCTCGTACCAGGCAGCGTCCGCCTCCTGCTCGGCCTGGCTGCACAGGCTCTTCCGGCTCGGCCCACAGGCCAACAGGAGCCAGATCATGCCAGCCGCTCGAAGCTCCCCTTGGAGGCACCGTCCACTCCACACACCCGCACGAGCGCGGCCTCCACGTCGAGGCTCTGTCCGGAGGCGACCCGGTCGGCCAGCTGACCGTCCAGCGCGACGTCCAGGACCCCCGCGCGCACGTGGATGCGGTAGCACCGCGGCGTGTCCGCGCGCACGATGGTCTGCCAGCCGCCGCCCTCCACATCTATGCGCCCATCCCCACCCCGCCGGACTCGGTCCCGCGCACGAACGCGGACGACGCGAACCTGGCGAGTCCGCCCTTCGCCGTCTTCGGCGATGCGGAGATGGCTGCGGTCGGTGGGCAGGGCGCTGTCCTCGCCGCCCCCATCGAGGAGCTGCATCTTCTGGTCGATCGCGTCGGCCACAGCGTCGTCGACCTCGTCCCGGACCTGGTCCCAGAAGCCGGGGTCCTCGATGTCCACGCCCGCGCCCGCGAGGGCCTCCTCCAAGCCGCGGAGGAGCAGGTCGATGTCGTCGGGAGGGCGCTCCGTCATGTCGGAGAGCTTAGTCAGTCCGGCATATGCTCGCCGCGATGAAGGCCTTCTTCGAAACGCTGCACGCAGCCTTCCACCAACCGGACACCACAATCTACCGGTGGACGCAGGGCTTCGTCTGGCTGCTGATCCTGCTGTCCATCGCGCTGTTTGCGTGGGATATCGCCGCGGGGGGGCTGCCCGAGACCAATCTGTTGGTCTGGGTCGACAACATCATCCTCACGATCTTCGCGATCGAGATCGCCCTCCGGGTCCTGACCCACCGGCCCCCCAGCCTGGAGGTCTTCGGGGACACGCGCGCGCTCCGCCTGAGGACCCACGTCTACGCGCGGTTCGTGTACCTCTTGAGTCCACTGAACCTCGTCGACCTGCTCACCGTCATCGCCGTGTTTCCGGCCCTGCGGGGCCTGCGCGCCTTGCGGCTCTTGCGGCTCCTGCGCGCCAAGGGTCTCGCCCGTGGACCGATCCGCTCCTTCCTCCGCGCCTTCGAGGACAACGCCACCCTCTACCTCACGGCGTTCTCGACCCTGGGAGTGTTCGTGCTGGTCGGTGGGACCAGCATGTGGCTCGTGGAGCGCCTCGAGAACGAGAACGTCCAGTCACTGGCAGACGGCCTGTGGTGGGCGCTGGTGACGATCACTACGGTCGGGTTCGGAGACATCGCGCCCGTCACGGGTCTCGGACGTGCGATCGCCGGGGTCCTGATGGTCTCTGGCATGTTCATGCTCGCGCTCTTCGCGGGGATCGTCGGCCACAGCCTCCTCAACGCAGTCCTGAGCATCCGGGAGGACCAGTTCCGCATGTCCACCAACGTCAACCACATCGTCATCTGCGGCTACGACGAGGGCTCGAGGATGCTCCTCGACACGCTGCTGGAGGAGGTCGACACCGACAAGCACGATGTCGTCATCTTCGACAACGAGCCCCGACCGAACGACCTCCCCGGCGCCTTCACCTGGGTGCACGGCGACCCGACCAAGGAGTCGGAGCTCTACAAGGTCCGCATGACCCACGCTCGCGCCGTCATCGTCGTCGGCGCCCGTGACCGGGCCCCGCCAGAGGCCGACGCGACCACGATCCTCACACTGTTCACCATCCGTCGCTGGCTCAAGGCGAACCTCACCACCAAGCGCGTCCGACCGCTCAACATCGTCGCGGAGATCCTCGACGCGGAGAACGTCGAGCACGCCAGGACCGCCGGCGCGGACGAGGTCATCGAGACCACCCGAATGGGCTTCTCCCTCCTCGCCCACGCCGTGTCTCAGCCGGGCACGGCCCAGGTCCTCGGCGAGGTGGTCCGGACGGGTGCGCACAGCCTCTACGTGGGGGGCGTGCCTCCCGAGTACGAGCTGCCTCAGCGATATGGAGAGCTCGTCAGTGGCCTGCGCCGGCAGCACGGCATCCTCGTGCTCGGCCTGCGGGACGGGGTCGGCCTCGATGTCCTGAACCCGGACGACGAGATGCGCGTCGAGCCTGGCTACCAGCTCATCTACCTCGGCGAACGTGAAGCCCTCAGTCCTTCCACGTGAGCTCGAACTCGTCGCTCTCGTGGCCGTCGAGGTCGACCATGACGGCGTAGTACTCGAAGTCCGTCGCCGTCGCGCAGGTGATGGAGCCACCGTAGTCGCCGGAGCGCCAGCTGCCCTCGCACCGGCCCGAGTCCTGGCAGAAGAGCATGGACTCGTCGAAGATCTCGATGCTACCGCTGCGCGCGATGATCCTGCTGTCCTGGGAGGAGACGGTGTCCTCTCCCTGGACATCGCGTACGTCGACGCGGACGAAGAAGAGATCGCCCGAGCTGTTGCTGCCCTCGGAGCACCAGACCTCGCCGTCGAGGACCTCGGGCGGCTCCTCGCCCGGGTTGCCGCTCCAGGGATCGGAGCTGTCGAGGCTGGAGTCGAGGCCGTCGTTGCCCTTGTCGGGGTCGCAGCCGACGAGCAGCAGCAGCGCGATGAGGGGGCCCATGGGAAATCCTCCAGAGAACCACAGGTTAGCCCATGGCCGCGGGCCCTGGCCCGTCAAGCGGACCATGCGGTCATCCGCCGCGCGCCATAACCTGCGCTCATGTCTCAAGACCTCGACGGACTGCTCGGCAACCACACCGACACCTCGCCGCCCTACCAGGTGCTCGACGCGCTGCTGAAGGCGGCGCCCGGAAGCTCGGGTGTCACCGTCTGGAGCACGATCGCGGAGGCCGCTGACGCGCTGGGTATCGACCCCTCGAACGCGGATCGCGCGAAGGAGATCACCCGCAGCGGCGAAGCGCAGAGCGCCCTGTGGATGCTCCAGGGGCTCGACGAGGGCGACGACGTCTTCTCCATCATCTCGGGGCTCTCCAGCGCGGTCCGGATCTACCTCGCCGACCACGCCGATCCGAGCGTCGATCTCACGCGCCAGAAGCAGGCGGAAGACGCCGTGAAGAAGGCCTTGGGCATCGCATGGGCCACCGACAGGCTCTTTGGCGGGACCCCCCAGCAGAAGGTCGACGCGCTGATGAGCCTGGAGGCCGGGCGCGCGCTGGTCGCGTTCTATGCCGTGACCGAGATCGCCCTGCCCTTCCTCACCGACACGAGCGAATCCGGCCCCGGGATCGTCGACCAGCTGCTCGAGAGCCACCGGGACGCCGAGCTCGAGAAGCTGGGCGGCACCGTGGGCGCCGACCGCACAGGCGGGGCGACCACGCTGGTTCCCCTGCTCACCCCCCACCTCAAGGACGCGGTCGAAGCCAACGAGAAGCGACTCGACAAGCTGGTCGAGCAGATGCAGAAGCGGCTCCCGGCGCTGCTCTCGGTCACAGGTCAGCTCGGCGAGGCCGCGGCCCACGGGGTCGACGCGCTGCCGATGTACCACCTGCTGTCCGCCCGCCTGCTGGCAGAGGCCGCGCTCCGGCAAGCCGCAGATCCCGAGAGCTACCCGCTGCCGCTCGACGAGGACAAGGAGCGCATCGTCGCGGAGGCGAGGGCGAGGGCAGAGGAGCAAGCGCGCGCCTCGCTGGAAGCAGAGAAGGCGCGCCTGGCAGAAGAGACAGAGAGGGAACGTGCCGAGGCGGAGCGGGAGCGCGAGACGGCGGAGAGACACGCAGAGCAGGAACGCGCGACGGCGGAGAGACACGCAGAGCAGGAGCGCGCGGAGGCCGAGCGCCAGCGCGCGGAGGCCGAGCGCCAGCTCGCGGCGGCGCTGGCGGCAGCCGCTGCCGCCGAAGCCGCGGCCGAGGCTGCGCGCGGCCAGGCGGAGGCGGCCCAGTCCGCGGCGGAGGCAGAGATGGCTCGCCAGCGCGCCGCGACCGCCGAAGCGGAGCGCGAGGACGCCCTGAAGGAGGCTCGCACGATCAGCGGGGAGCTACCCCCGCCTCCGGAGTCCGACCCGGAGCCGGTCAGGGCTCCCGAGCCGGTCAGGGCTCCCGAGCCGGTCAAGGCTCCCGAACCGGTCAAGGCTCCCGAACCGGTCAAGGCTCCCGAACCGGTCAAGGCTCCCGAGCCGGTCAAGGCTCCCGAGCCGGCCATTCCCCCGCCTCCGCCGATGAAGCAGGAGCCGCCAGAGCCAACGAAGGCCCGGCCGGTCACGGAGACCCCCAAGAGCAACTCCAAGCTCAAGTGGGCCGTCGGCTGCTTCGTCGCTATCTGCCTGGTCGCCTGCTGCGGCACGATCGGCGCAGGGGCCCTCTCTGGTGTCATCTACTCGACGACAGGCATCGAGATCCCCCAGATCACGCCTCCGAAGAAGCGTCGCCGCTAGGCCCGATCCCAGGGCGCGACCGGAGAGCAACACGCGGCCGCGTGGTCCACGAAGGCCCTCATGCCGCCCAGTACATCCATGCCTGTCCCTCGGGGTGGTAAGCCTGCTCTTCGTGTTGGTCGCGCTCGCCATGCTGCTCGCACCTGCGACGGCGCGCAAGCCCGCGCCGGATGATGCGGTCGCAGAGAGCTTCCTCTGGTACCTCCACAACATGGAGCGCACCGTCGCCGAGAGCCGGACGATCCGATGGGTCCTGCATCGGCGCGACGGCGCGACCGAGGGGTGGGACGAGCTGCACAACCAGTGGCGCGAGGGGGCTCAGCACGCCCGCTGGAAGGCCCCCTATGCCGGTCGAGAGGCCCTCTGGCTCGGCGACAAGGTCCACGTGTTGCCGGAGCCGGGGCTCCCGCTGTTGGAGGTCGAAGAGGGCAGCGCCATCCTCGGCGGTCCCTTCCTCGAGCACGGCGAGCCGGGCCTGATCACCCGGCTCGCCCAGGACGCGGCGCGGGTGGTCGCAGACCCGGACTACCCGACTCATGTCGTCGACCTCGGCGGCAAGGAGGTTCGGGGCGAGGCCGCCCGGTGCTTCCGAGTCACCTGGCCAGAGGGCTACCCCGACCACCCGCGCTCGGAGCTCTGCGTCAACCTGCGAACCAACCTGGTCGCCCGCCACGCGAGCTCCTCGTGGGAGCTCGAGTTCTCGGACATTCGCGTCGACGCGACCCTCGACGACGCTCTCTTCGAGCTGAGCTCGCTCACGAGCGAGCAATAGTGTGTCTCGGGCCCCGTTGTGAGGCTCAGGAGGTTCCATGATCCTGCTCCTGGGGTGCACGAGCACCACCGCCGTCACGACAGCACACGACGAAACCGCGAACCCCGACGACACCGGCGTGCTCGGAGAGCCGGCGGACGCGCTGTCGCCGCTCGGCACGCTCCCTGGACTGAAGCACATCCAGGACCTCGGGCTCCTGGACGGGGACCGCGTGGTGATGGCCACCTACAGCGGCATCGCTGTCGCCCTCGCCGAGGACCCGGCGAACCCGACCCTCGCCGAGGCCGGCGGTCCGCCACTGTACTGGGTCGAGGAGGGCAGCGACGCGCTGGCCTCGGGCCGGGAAGCTGGTCTCTACCGCGTCGAGATCAGCGACGAGGGCTTCGAGATCGAAGCCCGCCTGGACGTCGAGGACGACCTGAATCCCGAGGAGGCCTCGCCCCTCGGAGACGGCGTCCTGTTGGCGGCCCAAGCCTCCGGACTGCTCAGCCTGGACTCGAACCTGGTGGAGCTCGACCGCCTCGAAGAATCGGACAACGCCATCGCGGTCGCAGTCGACGGGGACGTGGCCTGGCTGGGTGACAGGGGCCAGGGCCTGATGGCCGTGGACGTGAGCGACCCGAGCGCGCTGGAGTTGCTGAGCGTGACGCCCCTGTCGGGTTCGATCCAGGACGTGGACATCGACGGAGGCGTCGTCGTTGTCGGGTCCTCTGGAGAGATCCACGTGCTCGACGGCAGCGATCCCACGGCCCCGGTCCTCCTCTCGTCCATAGACGGCCAGGGCGTCGCCACACGGGTGGACCTGGAGGGCAGCCGCCTTGCGGTGGCGAACTGGCTGGACCTCAGGCTCTACTCCATGGAGGATCCCGAGCTTCCAGTGCTCATCGCCATCGAGGACGCCGCCGAGGCCATCGGCGCAGTGGAGCTCGACGGCGACACGCTGTGGGCGGGCGACTGGAACACCCTGCGGAGCTTCGCGATCGACGTGGAGGCGCGGAGCCCGGAGATCACGCTGCCGTCGAGCCTGCTGCTCTTCGGCGACGCCCCCGACTCGGAGCTGGTCCAGGTCGGGAACGAGGGCAACATGCGGCTCGTCGTCGACGACATCGTGTGCGGCGAGGGTCTGCAGGCGAGTCCCACGACTTTCCAGCTGGCGCCTGGCGGCTCGCAGCTCGTGGAGATCCTCGCAGAGATGGACGGCAGCGAATGGGAGGGGAGCTGCATCGTCACGAGCAACGACGCGGACGAGGCCAGCGCGAGCATCGCCGTGAGCGTGAACCCAGCCGGACTCGCGCTGGGTGACCAGGCCCCGGACTGGGAGTTCCCCGATCTCGAAGGCAACGTCCACCGGCTGTCGGACACCGACGGCCAGGTACGCCTCATCACGCTGTTCTCATCCTTGTGACCTTCCTGCGCCTCGGAGTTGCCGAGCCTCGAAACGGACGTCTGGCAGGTCTGGCAGGACAAGGGCCTCGTGGCCTACGCGATCAGCAGCAGCACCATCGGGCCGGAGAACCCGCAGGATCTCGCTGAGTACGTCGAGGGCATGAAGCTGACGATGACCGTGCTCGCCGACTACGACGTCACCGTCTACTACGACTACCGGATCAACGACCCCGACGCCTACGCCCCCTACCCACGCGAGTACGTCGTCGACCGGGACGGGACCATCGTCTACATGGACTCCAACATCGACGTGGTCGCCCTGAACGCGCTCCTCGAGGAGCTGCTGGGCGACTGACGTCTCACCCATGACACATTCATGACGACCGAGGGGTACACCTGGGTAGACAGGCTGTCTACAGTGCCCGCGGCACCCTCGGACGACCCATGCTGCGCCTCTGTCTGTCCCTGGTCGGTATTCTCGTGCTCGCAGGCTGCACCGCTGTCGACGATGGCCAGATCGGACCGACCGACCGACCGCGTCCCGACCGCGGCGGGCAGGACGAGGGTGACGACGGCGACGACACCGGCGACGGGAACGAAGGCGGCAATGACGACGCCGATGACGACGGCGACGGGCTCACCAACGGGGAGGAGCATGACCTCGGCACCGACCCGAACGACGCCGACACCGACGGCGACGGTTGGGACGACGGTGACGAGCTCGACGAGAACACCGATCCTACGGACGGCAACGACAAGCCCTACGCCGGCGGCTACCCAATCGACGCCTGCCGCTGGGACGTCGAGTCCACGGGCATGAACGTCGGCGACATCGCGGAGAACTTCAAGCTCGAGGACCAGCACGGTGAGCAGGTCCGCCTGCACGACTTCTGCGACCACGCGATCGTGGTGGTCGGCAGCGCTGGCTGGTGTGGCCCGTGCGTGTCGGAGGCGAAGGTGCTCGCGCGGCTCCAGGACAAGTACGAGGACCAGGGCCTGATCATCATCACCCTGTTGGCCGAGAACTCCTACGGCGGCACGCCGAGCCAGGCCGACCTCGAGGACTGGGAGGCCGAAGCCGGGTACTCCGGCGCTCCGGTGCTGGCTGATCCTGGCTGGGGAACGGAGAGCAAGTACGAGCAGGACGGCTACATCCCGACCGTCTCCCTGCTCGGTCCAGGGGCCGAGATGCTCATCAAGGACGGCAACGTGAGCGAGAGCCAGATCAAGCAGGTCCTGCCTTGGTGAGCGGCTTGCTCAGCTCCGGCCCAGCGCCTGCGCGATGAACTCTGGCGAGCGGCTGCGGGCGACGCGCTCGCGGACCACGAACACAAGCTCCCCGGTGGACTCGCCGTGGCGGTCCTGCAGCGTGCCGGGGGTGCACCTCAGCAGCTCGTAGGCGCGCAGGTCGAGGTGGTAGCCGACGACGAGCACCTCGCGTGGGCTCGTTCGGCAAGCGAGCACGATGGGGTGGGACAGGCATGCGCTCAGCGCCGCGTTCCAGGCGCCGAGGTCGAAGCGGGGGTTCGGCATGACACGCGTGACCACGCCGCGGGCGTTGGCGGCGACCTCGGCTCGGGCCAGCGCTGCCCGGAGCCGGCGATCGGGGAGGTCGTATGCGGCCAGCTGCTCGATCGGACGCCAGCGCCGGCTCTCCGGCTCCCACCACTCCAGCTGAGGAACCCTGAGCTTGTAGTCCATGGCCGGCTCACCAGGGAGGACGTAGCCCGCGTAGTGGTACCTCAGCCCGAGCTCCTGGGCGTGGAGGACCTCCAGCAGCATCGTCGCGATGCCCAGGCTGTGCTTCGCGAAGCGGGGGTCGAAGATGCCAGCGACGGACTGGATGGCATGGCGCCCTCGATCGAAGAGCGAGAACGCCGCCAGCTCTCCCCCATGACGCAGCTCCAACAGCCGCGTGTCGAAGATACCGGGCTGCGAACCCAGGAGCTGGTCGAGGTCTTCTGGCCGGTCCCCGCCGACGTGCTCGCGGTAGCGCCGGTAGATCTCCTCGTGCTCTGCGCTGAAGATCACGTCGCCGATGCGCCTCTCGAAGAGAGCCCGGATGCGCTTCATGCGCTTGTTCTGGTTTCGCGTGAGCTGCAGGTCCTCCAGCCGCGACCGGGTCCAGATCGCCGGGACGAGCCGACCGGAGTGCGTCACGAACCGGCACGTGAACAGGGCCTGGCGCATGCGGTACCAGCCGCGAGCCAGGTAGTCGTCGAGCTCGTCGGAGCTGAGCTCGTCGGGTCGCGCGACCTCGGTGTACACCCAGGACGACTATCCCGGGTGATCGTTCTGGCGAATCCTCTTGACTCGTCAAGATCACCAAACGTACCTTTCGAGCATGTTGCTGGGACCAGCCACCTCGCCGATCGCGCTGTTCCACTCGACAGAGGTGGAGCTGGAGTCACGCCTCGCCGACCACCGGCGCCTGGGCCACGTCACGGTGGTCGCCCACTGCGAACCCCTGGGACCGCGCCGTCGCCAGGGTCTGCCTCGCTTGCGGGCAGACGCCGTGCTGCGCCTCCCGGCCCAGGCCGCTGAGTCGGCGAGGGCGCGACTCGACCGGCTCGAGCTGGCTCTGTCGGAGCTCTGCTGGTCGGAGGTCGGCCTGGAGACCCGGCTGGCCCTCATCGAGGCCGGGGCCGGGTTGGCCGCATACGGGCTCGGAGAGGACGCCTGCGACGCCCTCGAGATCGCCCTGAACGAGGTCGACGTCCTGGTCAGCCGGCTCCTGGTCTTCGTGCGAGCCCCGAGGCCTCAGAGCAGCGCATACGAGGGGCGGTGGCGGCGGCTGGTCGCCAGCCTCCCGCGCACTGCCCGCGTCGCGACGGCCTGGCTGGTCGATCCCGGAGCGCTCGAGACCGAGGTCGTCGTCGTGGCCGCCGGCTTCCTCTGGTCCCAGCCCCACGACCCGACGCGCATGGTGGCCTGCGGCGGCGGCGCCCCCTTTCCGGCGCGTCGCGTCCCGGCCCCTCGAAACGGACTCCGTCTGTTGACTTGACGAGGCAGCGCCGACCTGTACATATGTACAGTATGGCAAGGCTCTGCTGTCTGGACCTCGACACCTTCTTCGTGTCGGTGGAGCGCCTCCTGGACCCCTCCTTGATCGGCAAACCCGTGGTCGTGGGCGCTGTCGGCACCCGCGGGGTCGTCACGGCCTGCAGCTACGAGGTGCGGCGCCTCGGCGTGAGGAGCGGCATGGCCATCTCAGAGGCCCGGCGCCTCGCTCCCCGAGCGGTCTACCTCCCGCCCAGGCACAACACCTACACCCCATACGCCAAGCGGGTCCGAGAGGTGCTCGAGGGCTTCACCCCGGTCGTTCAGACCGCCAGCATCGACGAGTTCTTCCTCGACTTCCGCGGCTGCGAGCGTCTCTATCGACGGGACGGGGACCTCGACGACGACGCTACGATCGAGCGCATCGCCTGGGAGATGCGAGAGGCTGTCATGGCCGAGACCGGGCTCCCAGCCAGCTGCGGACTGGGTGTGACCCGCAGCGTCGCCAAGATGGCGAGCGGCATGGCAAAGCCCGCGGGCGTGCGCATGGTGCGGCCCGGCACCGAGCTCGAGGTCTTCCGGGACGCGCCGGTTCGCAAGTTCCCGGGGATCGGCCCGGTGATGGAGGCGAAGCTGGCAGAGGCGGGCTTGTTCACCCTCGGCCAGCTCGTCGAGCTCGGCGCCGGGCGACAGCGCGGTCGGTTTCGCCGTGTGTCCGAGGGGGTGCAGCGGGCGTTGTCCGGCCACCGCCGCGAGCTCGGCAGGGACCGACCGGCCTTTCGGGAGCACGATCCCGACGGTCTCACGCTGGGCTCGATCAGCAACGAGCGCACCTTCCTCGCTGACGTCGGGGACCAGCGACGCATCCTCGACCAGCTGCGCGTCCTCTGCGAGAGGGTCTGCTGGCGAGCCCGCAAACGCTCGATCAGGGCTCGGACCGTCACGCTCAAGCTGCGCTACTCCGACTTCCACACGATCACCCGGGGGCGCACGCTGCACCCGACGAACCGGGAGAGCACCGTCCTCGCCTGCGTGAGCCAGCTCTACCGCGAGGGGCGCACGAGGGACCTGCGGATTCGCCTCCTGGGAGTCCAGCTGTCGAACCTGGTCGGACGGGACATGCAGCTCTCCCTCCCCTTCGGCGGGCCCACAGAGCGGCCGCAGGTAGGCGGGGCGATCGACGCGGTCAGGGAGCGCTTCGGCTACGACGCCATCCGCTTCGGCACGCCCAGGAAGTCGTCGTGAATCGCCTGAGCCGTCGACGCGACAGGCAACAGGCAAAGAGGACGAGCGCAACCAGAGAGAGCATTCCCCGATGCCAACGGCGTAGGCTTCGGCTTGGAGGCGCGGTGTTGTCGGTGCTACCCGGTCTGATCTGGTCACTCGGATGCGAGGCGACCGTCGGTAGCATCGACGTCAGCGACGACAGCAGCGACTCGGCCAACACGCCCGATGACACCGGCAGGGAAGACGTCCCGGGGGTGGCAGAGGTCCTCCCGGTGCTGGTCATCGCGACCTCCGACGACATCGGCAGCGAGAAGGTCGCGGGAACGCTGGAGGTCGTCGAGGTCCACGAAGGAGATCCAGAGGACATCGACGATGCGCCGCGCAGCCTCGTCACGGACATCGGCATCGAGGTCCACGGTTCATCTTCCCAGGGCTACCCGAAGCTCGGCTACCGCATGGAGACCCGCGACGAAGACGGGGACGACGAGAACCACTCGCTCCTTGGGCTGTCCTCTGGCAGCGACTGGGTCCTGCACGCGCCCTACTCGGACAAGACGCTCGTGCGGAACGCGCTCAGCTACGGCCTGGGCTCGCTCATCTCAGAGGCCTACCAGCCCGGGACGCGCTTCGTCGAGCTGATCCTCAACGACCGCTACCGGGGGGTCTACGTCGTGGTGGAGCGCATCCGACGCGGCCGGATCGAGCTCACGGACCCGGAAGAGGACGTCACCGGCGCCTACATCGTGCGCATCGACCAGCACCGCAACGAGGGCTGGAACACGACCGTCGGCACACCCATCGACTGGTACCAGCCGCGCTACGAGGACATCACGTCGGCCCAGGACACCTACCTGCGGGGGTGGTTCAACGACTTCGAAGCGGCGATGTCGAAGGACGACTTCGCCGACACCTACGAAGACTGGATCGTGACCGACGAGTGGATCGACCACTTCCTGGTCAACGAGCTCTCCCACAACATCGACGCCTACCGCCTGTCGGCCTACCTCTACAAGGACGCCGAGGCCGACGGCGGCAAGCTCCACGCTGGCCCCCTGTGGGACTTCGACAGGGCCTACGGCAACGTGAACTACTGCGACTGCTGGTACGCGGAGGGCTGGATCATCGACAGCCTCATCGACTGCGGCGAGGGCTGGCAGTTCCCCTTCTGGTGGAGACGGTTGGAGCAGGATCCTGCCTACCAGGAGGCAGTGGACTGCCGCTGGGAGGCCCTCCGCGCCGAGCACTTCTCTGATGCCGCCCTCGAAGAACACATCCGAGGCCTCGTGGTCGAGATCGGCGAGGCCGAAGAGCGCGATCACGACCGGTGGGACGTGATCGGCCAGTACATCGATCCCAACTACTACGTCGGCGACACCTACGAAGACGAGATCGACTGGCTCATCGAGTGGACCCACCAGCGGGCAGAGTGGATGGACTCAGAGCTCGTCTGCGACTGAGTTCCTCGCTCCGCCTCGCTCAGCGTCAGGACACGCCGAGGAGCTCGACCTCGAAGACGAGGGTCGCGTTCGGGGGGATCAGACCGGGATAGCCGCGGTCGCCGTAGGCCATGTTGCCGGGGATCGTGAGCTTGCGCTTGCCGCCGACGCGCATGCCCGAGACACCAACGTCCCAGCCCTTGATCACCATCCCGTCGCCGAGCCGAAACTGGAAGGGCTGACCGCGGTCGACGGAGCTGTCGAACTTCGTGCCGTCCGTGAGCCAGCCCGTGTAGTGCACGCTCACCTGGTTGCCGTGGGCCGCGACTGCGCCGTCGCCGTCTTCGATGTCTTCGATGTTCATGCGTCGCCTCGTAGCACGTCAGCGTTTGGAATGACCTCAGTCCCGATACCCGAGCGCCTTCAGCCGAAGATCCTCTTCGTCCTCTGCCCAGGGTTCGATGGCATCCCCGGCGCCCTTGACGAGGCCCTCGTAGACGAGCCCACCCTGGGCATCGACCAGCCGTATCTCGGGAACGCTGGTCCCGATCACGCCCAACCGCAGGGTGCAGCCAGGCACGTCGACGTCCATGCGGAAGAGGCGCTCCTCGACCTGCTCCATCCAGCCGCAGGTCCAAGGGGGCTGGACGGGGTCGGCGACGACGTGGCCGTCGATCTCCAGCGAGGCGACACCCGTGAGATCAACCGCGCGAGCCCAGGTCGGCGGGGCGGTGCTCGGGCCCGGGTGGAGATCGCTGGCCGGCAGGGCATCCGCGGCCCTGGCCAGTCGGCGGCGGTCGGCCTCCCGCGCTAGCGGCGTGAGCTCGTCCGGCAGCTCGAACAGGAAGGCGCCACCTGGCGTGTCGAGGAGCTTGAGGCCACCGAGGACCAGCGCCGAGCGGTGCTCGCTCTCGTAGAGGAGCTGCCCGGCGACGGCCACCCCCGGGTCCTCGGTGGCGAGGCTCACTCCGACCCAGGCTTCGGGGGCCGGGACGCCGAGGAGCGTGGCGAGGGTGGGCGGGATGTCCACGAGCCTGGCGGGCCGCGCGTCCTGCCGCGGCTCGATGCCGGGCCCCCCTATCAACAGCGGGACCTCCAGGACCTCCTCCCACAGGGCGTGGCCGTGCTCGAAGCCATCGTGCTCCCAGAGCTCCTCGCCGTGATCGCTGAAGACGACGACGACGTCCGCGGCCTCCAGCAGCGGCGCCAGCATCTCGAGGCGGAGCGCGACCGTCTCCCGGTAGTGGCCGCGCAGCGTGTCCGCGTCGTACAGCCCGGCGCGACCCCCGGCGAGATCGTCGAAGCCCTCGTAGGGGAGGTGCGGCCCCATCACGTGCGCGAAGACGAGGTCCGGACCGTCCTCTGCGAGCCAGCCGAGCGCCTGCTCCACGACGGCGTCGTCCCCGCCGACCACTCGGAAGTGCCGAAAACCGGCGGCGATGCCCCGATTGGGCCGCAGGTGGGGGTTGGAGACGACCGCGCGAGGCCTCCACGCCCCCAGGGTCTCGGCGAGGCCCTGGCGCGGCGGCTGGATCGACTGCTCCGGACCCAGGGGCCGCTGGAGCCAGCGTCCGGTGAGGACGGCGACCAGCGAGGGGAAGGTCCAGGGGCTCGGGGCCCGCGCGTGGGCGAAGGTCCAGGCCTCCTCGGCGAAGGCCGACAGCGCCGGCGAGTACTGGAGGTGATCCGCTCGCAGGGTGTCGATCGACAGCAGGAGCACGTCCGGGCCCGCCCCACTGGAGCGCTCGTCGAGGGCCACGACACGGCAGTCCGGGTCGTCGTACCGGGTGTAGCGGTCGGTGACGGTGAGTCGAGCGCAGCCAGGCGGATCCTGGACGAGCGTGGCGTCGCCCACCGGAACCCGCTCTCCGGGCTGCACGAGGAAGCCCTCCCCACCGAGGGCTCCCTGGGCGACTCGCGCGGGCACGCTCGGCGGCTCGGCGAGGCAGGCGAGCATCAGGATCATCGCGCTAGCGACCGTAGAGCTTGCCGCCGGCCTCGCCGTCGCAGCTGTGACAGCCATTGCAGGAGCCGCTCTGGGCAGCGTCCATCATCATCATCGTGCCCTCGGCGCTCTCCACCTCCACCCGGAGCGGCGGGACGAGCTCCACGCTGCTGGCGAAGTTGCCGGCGGCGTTGCTGCTCAACTCCAGCTGCTCGCCAGCCGCGTCCTCGACCCGCACGGTCGCGCCGGGTAGCGGGGCGCCCCCGTCGAGGTCGGTCCAGACGGTGCCGGAGACCGACAGCGAGAGCTCGCCCTCGCTGTGACAGGACTCGCAGACGGAGCCAGGCAGGGACAGTCCTCCCTCGCACTCGCAGTCGCCGTCTTCGCAGGCCTCGTTGGCGCTGTTGCAGCCCGGATCCGAGTCGGGTGCCGGATCGCCACAGGCCAGGAGCATGGGCAGGATCACGCGGGAGAGACCTCGTCGATCTGTACGCCGCGCAGGTACCAGCCGGACTCCAGCCGGGGGGCAGCGACGGCCGGGTCGGGCTCCTCGAGGGTGATGTCGTACTCCCCGGTGCTGCTCGGCTCCCAGATGTGGGTCCACATGATCCAGGAGCGGTTCGTCGTGTGGGGAGTGCAGAGCTTCACGGTCTCGAGTTTGGAGTCGCCTCCGAGCCTGATCTTCAGGCCCTCGATCGGCGCCTCGCCGCCCCAGAGGATCCCAGCGAGGAGGTAGATGACCCGGTCACCGAGCCGCCACTTCTCGACGCGCACGACAACGGCCGAGAGCCCCAAGCCCGCCGGCTTGCAGTCGGCAGCTACCTCGATGCCGGCGTCCTGTTGGGTGCGAGTGGCGAACTCCAGCATCTGGTCGGTCACCGGCTCCTGGTCGTCGACGAGGACAAGGTCGGTGATCCACTTGATGGCGGTGCAGCCGTACCAGCCGGGCACGATCAACCGCGCCGGAGCTCCGTGGCTCTCGCTCAGCGGTTCGCCGTTGATCCCCGTCGCGATGAAGGCCCCACGCTCCTCGAGATCCGAGAGAGGGAAGATCCAGCTCGCCCCGGGGATGGAGCGCGCGCTCTCGTTGTCGTGCTCGTCGAAGCCCACGACGAGCAGGCAGGTGGCCGCGGAGTCGATCTCCACCCTGGCCAGGACCTCGGAGAGCAGGACCCCGGACCAGGCCACCGCACCGATCAGACCGAAGCCGGCGTAGGCGGTGTTGCCGGAGCACTCCATGAGGTGGACACCCTGCTCGAGGGCCTCGGCTGGGAGGTCCGCGGTGGCGAGCTCCACCTCGGCCGAGACCAGGCCGCGGATCCGGATCGTCTCGGGCTCGCCGGGCGACAGCGACTGGGGCTTGTCGGTGCGCACGAAGAAGGACTCGGCGGGCAGCACGAGACCCTCCTCCGTCAGCGGGCTCAGATCGAAGGACCGCGCCGCGTCCAGGCCTTCGCCACAGAGGACACCGAAGCTGTGATCGCGCTCGTTGACGAAGGAGACCAGGCCCTCGAAGGCGGCCTCCGCCAGCGGGTCATCGCAGAGCGGACCGAGGGCCTCCTCTCGGCAGCCGGCACCCAACGCCGCTGCGACGAGACCCCCGAGGGAACGGTGCAGCACCCAGCGGCGTGATCTCGTCGTCCCAGGCATCGACACAGTCTATCCAGGATCAGGAGGTCGCGACGCCCTGGTAGTGGAAGCCCAGGATCCGCGGCCCCGGGTCGAAGCTCCGCTCGATCTCCTGGACCTCGAAGCCGGCCGAGCGGATCAACGACTCGATCGGCCGGTTCAGGTGGCAGTTCGAGGTGAGGCGACTCCAGGCAGGGTCCAGGCGGTCCTGGCGGCGAGCGGTGTCCCGATCGTCCGCTCGTCCGTGCTCGATGAACAACAGCCGGCCGCCAGGAACGAGGGCTCGGCGGAGCGCGGCCAGGGCCGCATGGGGATCTCGGATGGAGCACAGCGTCCAGGTCATCACGACCGTGTCGATGCTGTGCTCCGGCAGCGCCAGCTTCTCGCAGGGCTGGACCAGGAACTCCACCTCCCTGCCCAGCGCCCGGGCGCGCTCGATCGCCTTGGGCTGGAGGTTCCAGGCCGGATCGACGGCCAACAGCGACTGCACTCCGGGCCCGTACCAGGGCAGGTTCTGGCCCGTTCCGATGCCGACCTCGAGCACCCGTCCGCTGGCGCGCGGGACCAGGCGCTCACGCCGCGCCGTGGAGACGGCTCGCCCCATCAGGTGGTCGACGAGCACCGGGGCGATGCGGTCGCGGAACAAAGCCATCCCGGACGTCAGTCGAGCCTGCAGATGAAGGGGAGCTCGTATGAGCAGGTGCCGTCCTCCCAGTACCAGGAGTTCGGGGTGATCGCCGCGCAGTTCTCGGCGGTGCCGCCGTTGGGAGCCCCTCCACCCCAGGCCGGCGCCACCGCTTCCCCCTGCGGATCCACCCAGGTGCCCTCGGATGCGGCGTCGGTGGCGCCCACCCACCACCAGTAGATGCCGTCGAAGTAGGTGGTGTGCCAGTAGGTGTAGATGAAGATCACGTACCAGTCCTCGCCCGTCCGCGGGTAGCCGAGGTTGGCGTCGTGGGCCTCGCACTCGGCCTGCGCCTCGTCCCAGCTGCGGGGGTACCAGCACAGGAGCATGCGCGAGTCTCCGAAGGCGTGCTCCTCGCAGGTGTCGCACTCCTCTGCGTCGTCGATGTGGCTGTTGCAGTCGTCGTCCCGCTGGTTGCAGCGCTCCTCGGCCCCCGGGTTGATGAGCGGGTCGCCGTCGTCGCAGTCCTCGCACGAGCTGTAGCCGTCACCGTCGGAGTCGGTCTCCGACCCTCTCTTGCAGTCCACGCGCGCGTCGAGGAAGGCGTGGCGGCCGTGACCGTAGGCCGCCAGGCGCTCGAGGGCCGAGTCGTGCTCCGCGACGGAGAAGTTGGTCATCGGATCGCTGGCGAAGGCCTCTGCAATCTGCTCTCCCCAGTCCCCGACGCGCTGAGCCATGAGGTCGGGGTCGTAGGACTCCACCGCCTCGTCGAGGGCGGTGATCAGGCGGGGGCCCCACTCGGCGTCGCCGGCGACGTTGTCGAAGTGGTACTGGTTGTTCGAGCCTCGGTACCAGCTGTAGGGGTCCGCCCAGAACGGCGTGGCGTCGAAGGAGTAGTCGAGGTCCCAGGGGATGAACATCAGCCCGCGCTCGGGATGCTCGTAGATGTAGAAGTTGTGGGAGCAGCACCAGTAGCCGTCGTTGTGCGGGATGACGGCCTCTGTCGCCCACTCGGTGATGTTGTACTCGAGGTCGGTGTGAGCCTCCTGCCACGCCACGCTCGTGTTGCTCCAGAACTCGGACAACAGCGCCGGGTCAGAGGCCTCCGCGTTGGAGGTGACCTGGGTGCCGTACTTCCAGAGCCCGCCGGTGGCGTTGTCGCCGAAGTTCCGCTCCAGGAACTCGTGGTCCACGAACTCGATGTTCTTGTAGAGCCCGTAGACCTCGCCGTTGATGTACAGCAGCGCGTTGTTTGCGCAGGGAGCCGGGATGCCGTGGTCCCGCATGTAGGCATACGCGAGCCGGTCCCGGATCAACGTCGGGTCGTACCACGACGAGTCCAGGGTGAGCTTGCGCAGACCCATGAAGCGAGCGTCCTCGTCGTACTCGTTGAAGGAGATGACGAACTGCATCTTGTCGCCGAGCCACGAGAACCCGGGGTTGCCGCGCAGACGCACGGCTGCGTTGTCCACCTCGATGTCCTCTCCAGAGGCGTAGACGAACCTGGCCGGGTGGTACTGCTTCACTCCCGAGGCGTAGTCCGAGATGATCCCTGCCCACTCGGCCTCGTCGATCTCCAGGTGGAAGACAGGCAGGATCCGCTGGTCGTAGAGGGCTGGACAGCCGTCCTCGCCGGCAGCGGTGACGGTCTCCACGGCCGAGTCGGAGACCTCGCCGCCCTCGCCCGGGAGGGCAGGCAGGGTCGCGCTGCAGCCCGACGACAGCAGGCCCGGGAGCAGCACAAGAGGCATGCCCCACGGTAGCACCGGGCAGCCGGCGACGAGCCGCGCGAAGCTCCCACCGCGAAGGCGCAGTGGGAGCCGGGATACTCAGCCTCCGCAGACCGCGTTGTCGCCGTCCTGGGTGGCCACGCCAGTGTTGCCGCAGGTCACGGCGCAGGCACCTCCGAGCAGGTCGCAAGCGACCAGGCCAAGCGAGAACGCAGCCAGGACCATGAGCGTTTTTATCTCTTCTCCTTGGGACCTCGTCTCGACCACTTGACACCGCCGGGGCCCCTGAACGCGACCCCGATCACCGCCGAGGCGTCGCGGGGGCCTACTATCTCCGCATGTTGCTGCTCTTGGCTTGTGGACAGGCGGACGATCCGGTCCCCGCCGTGGCACGCTTGGTGGATCGGGTCGGAGAGGACGGCTGCGCGGACGACAGCGTGCGCATGGGCTCGCTCTGCGTCGACGCCTGGGAGGCCGAGGTCGTCGGGGAGCTGGGGTCGCCCGACCAGTTCATCGCCCCCCAACGGAAGACCACCGCGACCGCCCTGAGCAAGGCTGGCGTCGCGCCCTCGATGATCACCTACAGCCAGGCTTGGCGTGCGTGCGAGAACGTCGGCAAGCGCCTGATCACGACCTCCGAGTGGGAGGACGCCGCCGATGGCGTGGTCGGGCCCGGCGGCAGCGCCTTCCCGTACGGCAGCGAGTTCGATCCGACGGCCTGCGCCACAACCGACGAGCAGAGCTTCCAACAGTACACGGAGGTCCAGCTCACAGGCTCGAAGCCGGGCTGCGTGAGCGAGTTCGGGGCCTACGATCTCATCGGCAACGCCTGGGAGTGGACAGCCTCAGAGGACCGCCTGGACATCGAGGGGTGGCTCGCTGCCAACCCGAGCTACAGCGTCGTCGATGGCCTCCTGGTCGGGCCGCCGGCCATCGCGCTGGCGGCTGACATCGAGCCCGCGCAGCTCGACCAGGACGAGCAGGGGCGGCTCTACGCCGCGCCCTCGCAGCTCAACAAGCGACAGGCATTCGGCCGCCGGGGCTACCTGGCCGTCAACCAGCGTGACAAGGTCCACCAGCTGCTGCCCTTCGTGCTGGAGCAGCCAGATGTGGAGGGACCCGCCTACATCCGGATCCTGGCAGAAGCCGACGGACTGCCCGTCCCGATCAAGCGCGGCTGCGGCTACTACTCGGGCCAGCCATCGACCTGCACGACGAGCCGGTCGAACCTCGCCGGACACTTCCACGACTTCCGAGGCACCATCGGCTTCCGCTGCGTCCTGGACCTCTCCGATCAGGCCGCTCAGCGTCCCTGATCGAGGGCGTAGAGGTCGCCGACGAGCTGGCTGTGACCGAGGGTCCTCTCGTCGCCCCACTGCAGCGACCAGACCGTCTCTCCGTCGCCGTCGATCTCCCGGATCTCGCCGCCGGTGCCGTAGTTGAGCAGGGTGTTGCCGTTGTGCAGGCGCACGGCCTCGCCAGAGTATTCGGCGTAGCCCTCGACGCCCTCGCCGTAGGCCCAGATCTCGCTCAGGGTCCCCGCCGCCGCGTCGACGACGAACTCCCGCGCTCGCTGCTGGCCCTCCTCGCCAAGGACGTGGGTGGAGACGATCAGCGTGCCGTCAGGCGTGTAGTTCGGGTAGTGCTGCAGATCGAGGGCCGCCTCCGCCGGCTGGATCTCGAGACCCTCCGGCAGGACCCCGGCGTGCCAGAGGACCGCGCCGGTCTGCCGGTCGATCTCGGCGATGTAGTCCCCCCAGTACGTAGACCACATGATCGAGTCGGTCTCGGCCACCCAGTTCACCGTGTTGCTCTGGCAGTGCTCCGGGTCGTCGTCCCAGGCAGCCATCCACGCCGCGCAGTCCCAGACTTCGCTCCTGGTCCCATCAGCGGCGATCTCCTGGATCGTCACGTCAGGCACCCCGACGTGCTGGTCGTAGAGCAGCGTGCCCTCGTCGGTCTCGTCCCAGGCCCAGCCCAGGCCGGGGGCCTCGAAGTCCTCGGAGTAGTCGCCGGAGAGGCTCATGCGACGGATCAGCGCCCCCTCGCCGCCCGCGTCCCAGAAGCTGTGATCGTCGAAGGCGATGTGCGTTCCGTCCCGGGCGACCCGCGGGAACATGCTCATGTTCCAGCGCAGCAGCTCGTGGTACCAGACCACCCTCCCCTCGCGGTTGGCGATGAAGAGCCAGAAGGGCCCGGTGTAGGCCTCGCCTCCGTCGGTGTCGACGCTGCCGAGGACCCAGCGCTCCGGGCTGGCCCCGTCGGCCTCCCAGATCTCGACCACCGGCTCCGGGAGCGTCTCGGGGAGGGGCCCGGTGACAGCGGAGGACTCCTCGCTCTCGGACCGCTTGCCGTCGCGCTCTGCGACCACCTTGAAGGTCACCTCGGTGTCCGCCGGAACCCCCAGGATGAGCTCCTCGTTGCGCCCGGCCTCGGTGAGGCGGGCCGGAGAGCTCCAGCTCTCGCCGTCGGCCTCGAACTCCAGCCAGGTCTCGGCCTCGACGTCCTGGGTCCACCGCACGCGAACGAGGGTGGCCACGTCACCGTCGAGGTCGGCCGAGACGGGGGAGAGCTCGACCGAGCCGACGCAGCCGATGAGGAGGATGTGGGCGAGGAGCATGGCCATGCCTATCCCACGGCGGAGCGGTTGTATGGTCCCTGGCGAGCGAAACCACCACCGCGTCAGACCATCCCACACGAGCCGCCGCACAACAGCGAGTCCTCTTGATCGACGCCTTCCACAGCCTCTTCGCGAAGCGCAGAGCCGAGCCCTCGTACCCCGTGCTGCCGATGGTGGACGAAGACGGGCAGACCAACGTGCCAGGGGTCTTCGCCGTGGGCGAGCTCGCGGGGACGCCGCTGGTCCGGCTGGGCTTGAACGCCGGCCACGACCTGGTGGAGCGGATCGGTCCGGAGCTGGCGCGCACCCAGGGGCCGGATCCCGAGCTGCTCGACGTGGTCATCGTGGGCAGCGGGAGCTCGGGGCTGGCTGCGACGGTCACCGCCGCCGACCTGGGCCTGCGCTACGTGACGCTGGAGGCCGCGGCGCTCGCCAACACCTTCGTCACCATGACCAAGGGCAAGCTGCTGCTCGCCGAGCCAGGGGGCGTGCCCCTGCGCAGCCGGGTGTGGTTCGAGGAGTGCACCCGCGAGGAGCTGCTCGCGAAGTGGCGAGCCCTGGTCGCCGAAGAGGGCCTGGAGATCCACGAACACGAGAAGGTGACCCGTGTCGGCGGCTCGGAGGGGGCCTTCGAGGTGGAGACCGCGCTGGCCACCTACCGGACCCGGCGGGTGGTGCTGGCGCTCGGCAAGGCAGGAAACCCCCGCCGCCTCGGCGTCCCCGGCGAGCGCGAGCACGGGGATCGCGTCCACCACCGGCTCCTGGACCCGGACGACTTCCGCGACCGCGACGTGGTCATCGTCGGCGCCGGGGACGTGGCCTGCGAAGCGGCGATCGCGCTGGCTCGGGACGGCAGCAACAGGGTGACGCTGAGCGCCATCGACGAGGCCTTCACCTATCCGAAGCAGCGCAACGTCGACGCGGTGCGGGCCCTGGAGGAGCAGGGGCGCCTGCGCATCCTCCTGTCCTCCGAGGTGACGCGCTTCGAGGACGAGGTGGTCGAGGTCCGCACCGCGGACGGAGTCCAGAGCGTGCCCTACGACGTGGTCTTCGAGATGATCGGAGCCGAGCTGCCCGTGGGCTTCCTGCGCAGCGTCGGCGTGCGACTCGACACCGACTGGCCACCGGGGCGCTGGCTCGGGCTGGGGGCGGCCTTCGTCGGGGCCTACTCGCTCTATGCCCTCAAGAGCTTCGGCAAGGGCAGCTCGACGGCCTTCCCCTTCGAGCACCTGGTCACCCCCGAAGCCTACGACGCCGTGATCGGCCCCTTGTTCGGAGCTGCCTTCGCGCCCTTCTCCTGGCTCTTTTCGGCCGAGGCGCTGTCCCAGATCCAGGCAGACCGAGGCTTCCAGCAGGGCTACCTCTACAGCCTCGTCTACACCCTGGTGATGCTGGTCTTCGGGTACCAGGCGATGATCCGCTGGAGGCGGAGGGCCCGCGACCCGAGCTACCAGACCTGGCGCTTCGCGTCGCTGGTGGGCTTCCAGGTCGCCTTCTTCCTGGTGGTGAACGTCGTCGGCGTGCAGGCGCTGACCGTGAAGTACGCCTGGCGAAGCTGGGGCCTCTACCAACCCTTCCCGCTCTTCTTCAACACCTTCTTCTGGTGGTACCCAGAGGATCCGGGGTGGATCAAGTGGTCCTTCATCGTCGCTGGAGTCCTGGGGACCTTCGTCGCGATCCCGCTGGCAGCGCGGAACCACGGCAAGCGCTTCTGCACCTGGGTGTGCGGCTGCGGGGGCCTGGCGGAGACGCTGGGCGACCGCTGGCGACACCTGGCGCCGAAGGGGCAGCGCTCACGAGCCTGGGAGTTCCAGGGGGCCGTCGTGCTGGCGGCGGCGACCCTCGTCGGGGTCGTCGTGGTCGGGGCCTACCAGAGCTCCGGCAGCAACAACTGGTGGTACGCCTACAACTACCTGGTGGACTTCTGGCTGGTCGCGGTGATCCCCATCGCGCTGTACCCCTTCTTCGGGGGCAAGATCTGGTGCCGCTACTGGTGCCCGCTGGCGGCCTACAACGGCCTGCTCGCGAGGTGGTACGGCCGCCTGAAGATCGTCTCCGACGACCACTGCATCACCTGCACCGAGTGCTCGAGGTACTGCCAGGTGGGGGTGGACGTGATGGCCTTCGCCAAGGACCAGCGGGCCTTCGACAACAGCAACTCCGCGTGCATCCAGTGCGGCATCTGCATCGACGTCTGCCCGATGAGCGTGCTGTCCTTCGAGACCAGCGACGGGAGCGCCGAGATGCGCTCGGGGTGAGCGGGCTGCACGCCAGGCTGGTCCCCTACTCCAGGAACATCTCCACGGGGGTCCCGGCGGGTGGGTCCCCTTCGGCCTCGCCGTTGTAGTAGACGACCGTGGCCCGCATGTCCTCGCAGTCCTTTCCGGTCTGAGACGTGAACAGCGACCCATATGGATAGCCGGAGCAGCCGTCGCTCCCGAAGAGGTTCTGCTGCAGCACGTCCCAGGTGTGGGGGTGGTCCGCGCAGCCCGGGACACCGCTGCCTCCCGAGGACCCGCTGCCGAAGTAGCAGGGCTCGGCAGGCGAGCCGACCTGGTAGCGCTCCAGGTTCACCAGGCTGCAGCGGTAGGCGTACTGGCCGGTGAAGCCGGTGATCACCTCGTTGGCTCCGCAGGAGGTCCCACGCTCCAGCCCCGTGACCTCGCTCAAGATGTCCGTCGCGGGCAGCGGGCAGCAGATGAAGTTGGGTCCGGTGCCGTCGTCCATCATGAACGCCGCGTGGTCCGCGGGACAGTCGACCGGTCCGCCGCCGGCCATGTGGACCATCGTGTCGACCGAGCAGGCCGCCGGCTCGTGCTCGGGGGTCCCCGCTTCGCCGGTCTCCCCGGTGTCAGCTACCCCGTCGGAGTCGCCCTCGTTGTCGTCACGGTCGGGGCGAGCGGGACGTGCGACCTCCCCGCCGTTGTTGTCCTCGATGCTGTGGAGGCTCGTCTCCGAACAGCCGCCGAGAGCCAGGCACCAGAGCCACGCAAGCTGCATGTCGCGATCCGTCGGCGCCGGGACCCACGCGGGATCCTCTGGGATCAAGCCACAGCGGACAGCGCGAGATGGAAAGAACCGTGTGAAGTCAGGGCTCGCCGATGCCATGAGAACATCGGAACGCAATGCCAGAGGAAGCCCTGTCCCTCCCTGCTCGGCTGGCGCTGATCGCAGGGATCATCCTCGTCCTCGTCGTCGCGCCCCTCTACCTCTCGGGGACCTTCGACGAGACGGTCGAGGTGACCGTGGGTGAGCTCGCCGCGATGGGAGACGACGACTCGGGCACGAAGTTCGGCGTGACCGCGGAGGTCGAGCCGAAGACCGAGCTCGACATGGGGATCTACCGCAAGCAGAGCGTCGCCTTCGACGGGACGCCCCACAGCGCGCTGCGCCGCCACGACGACGAGTCGCGGGCGACGGTCTGGTTCGATCCAGACGAGGTCTCCGCTCCCAGCGCGGGCGAGGAGGTCACCCTGGCGCTGGACCCGGGACGCTTCTCTGAGGGTAGCGTCCCAGGAAGTGGTGTAGCAGCACCGCAGTGTTGAAGAAGCCGTGGAGCTCTCCTAGGTTGTTGACAAGTCAACAGCCACAACAAAGGAGACCCCACGGTCATGACTGACGTAGAAGACATCCAGGCACTC
>DASCPX010000229.1:0-1134 GCA_036012755.1 Myxococcota bacterium
ATCCGAATCCCAGGCTTTTCGTAATCGCGCTGGCCCGTATCGGTGGCGGCGAGTAGCTTGACCTTTGTCGACATTGGGTCCTCCTTGACCTGGTGTCTTGGGCGGCGCCTGGATCGGGCGCCGTCCTCTCACTTTAACCTACGGCGACCCCTTCGAGGTCTTCGAAGTCTTCGAGGTCTTCGAGGTCTTCGAGGTCTTCGGGGTCTTCGGGGTCTTCGGGGTCTTCGGGGTTGATCCCGGCTCTGTCATGCCTGCGCCCTGGTGCGCCTTCGTGCCGGCGCCCTGGTAGATCGGGCCTGTGTGCTTTTTCGTCATGCTGCCTCTATATGAGCGGGATCATAGTGGTCGCCGGTCCAGTTGCCACCCCAGGTTAGACCTCGAGCCATTGCCGCGACCCCTAACGCCGTAGCGTGCGCCTCGAACATAGCGGCGCGCGTGTCATCCCATCCCAGCTCGAGCGGCGATCCCCAGTAGACCCGATAGCCGGACGGGTCTAGGCGTCCGTCAACGATGTCGCGCGCTTGGCACCGTCCGTCGCCGTCCTGATCTAGGTGCGCGCTCTGACCTGTCCAGCTCGTTCCTGCTTCGAGGTAAGCGCTCTGCTCTGCCTGTGTTCGACACTCGTCCAGCCCTAGGTGCTCGCGCCAGATCAGCGGCTCGAACCCTTGCGCCTCTAGCTCGGCAAGGATCGCGGCTACGTCGCGGTCGAAGTCGTCCGCTACACTCGAGCTAGAGCGCGAGATCAACCAGATAGCGACGGCGACTAGGGCTAGGGGAAGCGCTTTCATCTACTCGCCGCCCATAGGGCTAGCAGCCCAACGCACGCTAAGGCCTGGAGCTCTAGTGCTTGGCCCGGTGACGGGATCCGATCCACGAGGTCCTCTAGGGCTTCGCTCGCTTCGTCGCCGGTCGCGGTAAGGGCTCCAATGACATCGGCAGACGTTACGGACTCACTCTCTAGATCACGCCCAAGGAGCGATTCCCAAAGGTCCTCGAGCTTGTCCCATCCTTCCGGCACTGTCTCGAGCTCGCTAAACCGGCTCAGAAGGCCAGACCAAAAAGTGTCCGGGTCCCAGAACGGCGACCAGGCGCCGACGTAAGCCGACCAGACTAGATCTTCGGCGTAGTCGATCC
>DASCPX010000230.1:0-1889 GCA_036012755.1 Myxococcota bacterium
CATACGTGCGCGGTTAGGACAGCTCGCCTCGTAATGTAGCCCAATTGCCGCTCCCGGAAGGCTCTGCTTGCGCGGATCCGGTCGTCGTGATCCCTTCGCTCGTCCAGGACGAGGAGGTGTTCCCGATGATGACCGGCGAGGATGTCCGCGAGGTCTACGAGACAGTGCTGCCCGACGACGTGGTGATGGAGTTCGTTCGGCGGGCGGGCTTGCAGGAGCGTCAGCGGGAGTTGGACGCGCTGCGCTTCACGCGCGCCACGGTGATCGCCGCGTCGTCCGGCCGGGGCGGGCGGCAGGCCGACATCCTGCGCCTGTACTTCGAGGGCGCCCCGAGGGTCGTCCGCGGCTCGGCGTATGCGTGGTTCGGCGAGACGTTCGAGAGGCTCATGGAGCAGGTGCGGGATCGGGCGTTGGCGTATGCCCGTTCCCTGCCCCTGGACCTGCCGGGCGTGCTCGGCGCCCACGTCAGCGACTGGCACATCGTCGATTCGATGACGGTCCGCCTCGACGATCGGCTCGAGGCCGAGTACCCGAGCACCGGGGACCATGCCGCGCTCAAGGTCCACAAGCGGTTCTCGGTCGGTCTGGGTACGACATGGGACTACCACTTCAGCCCGGCCCGGGAGCATGACGCCCCGCACCTGACCATCGACGAGACGTGGAGGGGGCTCGGCCTTCTGGTGGACCTGGGCTACGCCAGCCATCAGCTGCTGCGGGACTGCGAGGAGCACGACGTCCGGTTCGTCCTTCGACTCAAGGAGAACTGGAAGCCCAAGGTCGACCGGATCGAGCGGGGGCAGGTCGGACGCACCTTCTTCAAGGGGACCGACCTCGACGCCCTCCTCGCGGACGAGGTGCTGCTGCTCAAGGGTCGGAGCGTCGACCTCGATGTCACCATGGGATCCGGGCTCGACGCGGTGCGGTGTCGTCTGGTGGGCGTCCGCGGGCCCAAGGGCCGCTGGCACTGGTACCTGACCAACCTGCCGAGGGACGTCTCACCCGCACAGGTGCTTGATTTGTACAGGGTCAGGTGGGAAATCGAGCAGGACAACAAGCTCGACAAGTCATGCCAGCAGCTCGACGAGGTCGGCGCCCGCACCGGTCCCACCGCCCGTGGGCTCGTCCATGCCTCGATCGTGGCGTCGATGCTCATCTGCCTGGTGGCCCACAAGCACCGACTGCGCGAAAAGCCGCCACCGAAGCGGGGGGCGCAGCGCACCAAGCCGCCCATCCACCCGCAGACGATGGCCCGGATGGTGGGAGTCTGCGCCGACCGAATCGCAGGGGCGCTCGAACTCGACGGCGACGAGGCGGTCGAGCAGTGGGACAAGATCGCCGCCTTGCTCTACCATCAGGGCTTCGATCCGAACTGGCGCCAACGACCGTCGGTGCTCGACCAGCTAAGAGGATGGCGGACGAAGCCAGGCCGGCCGAAAAGGGAAAAGGCGGCGTCAGTGCCGGCGCGGAGGGCTTAAACGATCACGTATGGAGACTCCTTCATGAAGCATGTCCTCGTCGCGTCCAATCTACTTGCGCTGATCATGGCCGTCGCGTGTGCGCCCCCGCAGCTGTCGCAGGGGCCCGAGTCGGAGGAGGGCCTGGCGGACCGGCCCTCCGGCGATGACGTGGAGGGCCAGCCCAGTGGCGAAGACGCCGGCGACGCCGATCCCTCGGGGGAGGACCCCGATCCGGGCGACGACCCGATCTCCGACCCGGTCAGCGACCCGGACCCGGAGCCCGCGGATGACCCCGACCCGGCCATCGATCCCGACCCGGAAGAGGACCCCGATCCCGTGGACGACCCCGATCCCGAGCCCGATCCGGACCCGGTCGACGACCCGCCTCCGGGCCACGCCGGGCGCGAGAGCTGCCCCGACTCGTTCGATCTG
>DASCPX010000231.1:0-2887 GCA_036012755.1 Myxococcota bacterium
CTGACTTGGAGCTCTTTGGAGCTTGTTTTCGGTCGAAACCAAGCGGCTTGTGCTGTCGAAGTCGGCCGTGAACCGCCGTTTGCGCGCTACGATGGCCTTCAAACAGGCTCGGTTTTGGACTAATGTTTCCTATCCTTTCTTCATCTTCACCGCTCGAAAAGAAATGACTCTTCTCCAGGTGCAGGCCCGCGAAGACATGGTCGTGGACCGTCCACTTGGGATCCAGGGAATAGACAAATCCAGCATCCACCTGGGGCAAGCCAATGATCGCTCCCAGGCCCACATCTATCCGAAGGGGATCAAATACGAATCGGCTCAGCCTGGGCCGAGCCCAGGAGCCACGGAAGCAGCATCCACATGAGGACACAGTACCGGTTGATCCGGGGGGACGCATCTCAAACCCTCACGACTGGGCCCAAGACGTCCTGCGCGCCCTGCCTGAGGTCGTGGGGGTCTGCCGAGGGAGGGGGCGAGGGGGTGGAGGTGAAAGGAGGTGGAGATGCAGAGAGGTGTGCGGTACTGTCGGGCCGTGTGGAGACAATATGCGACTACATCATGTGGCTAGGAGTGGACTCCTGACCCTCACTTCCTTGGGATGGATGGCGTGTGGAGACGTGGGGCCATCCTCTGACCGGGACAAGGAGGACGACAAATCTCAATCCTCGATGCAGGCATCCCGAGCGTCCGAGGCTGGAGAGCCCACCGACAGGACACCAGACCCAGCCATTCGACCCGAGGTCGCCCCATCCGAGACCGGATCCGTCACCCTGCTCACGGTCCGTGAAGGGGACAGGGGCAGCTGCGAGCTGGTTCAGACCCGCTTGCCTGGCAAGACAGAGAGGGTGATCAGTGAGGCCCCTTGTGAGCCCCAGAGCGTTGTCCTCGATGAGGATGGAGAGCGGGCGTGGGTGGGGAGCGCTCTCATTGATCTGACGACTGGAACGACCCTGGACACACCCGAGATCCCCAAGAAGCCCAACCCGAAGCATCCCGATCTTCCCAATCTGATCTCGCATGCCCACCAGTTCAACGCCACAGGCCAGCCCGTCCTCCACGCCACATGGGGCTTTGGAGACGGTGAGTGGTATGGGACCCCGCAGATGCCCTATATCTGGAGCATCAGCGAACAATTTGTATTTGAGCTCGCAGACGGCGAGTGGAGAATGGTGGCAAGCCACAGGAGCGGCGAAGGCATCCCACGGGACGATGCCTCCTACGCCACCCTGACCGGCCAGCAAGAGAGCTCTGGGCAGCGCATCACCCATGGAGATCTGTGGCCCGAATCCACGGCGAGTCTGAGCAATGTAGAGGACGCTGAACTCAACACGCAATTGCACGGCATCGCAGGTGGGGATCCCAGCGAGGCCGGATGGAATCTGGGGGGCGAGTCACCTCTCATCGCGGTTCGATGGGAGTGGATGGGCGAGTACGACTGCAGCACACCTCCTGTGCTCGTGTCCCAGGGAGACGAGTGGCACCCGCTCGCGCTGTCTTATGGATCCCACGACTGTATTGGGGTGCACCGCCAAGGAGACTGGCTGCTTGTGGTCTCTCACCAGCCGCATAGCTGGACCGTTCTTGACCTGAAAGGCCTCAAGAGCGTCGCGAGCGGAGACGGAGTCACGGCCTTCTGGCCGGTTCAAGAATAGGGCTCAGATCGAGAGCGTCCGGAGATCTAGCGAGAGCCTGATGCGGCCCATCCTGTATGCTCGTGGCAATGAGATGCTCCCTTCTATTGGTACTTGCTTGCGCATGTACCACCGGACCCTCCGACTCGGAAGACAGCGCATATGAGGGCACCCATGTGGCTCTCTGTCCGTCAATCGACGGCTTGATGGTCACTGGAGAACCCATCCCTGGACAAGAGCTCACCGTGGAGATCATCGGAGACCCGTTCCTTGGATGCGGACGCTGTTTTCCGAGGACCTTCCCCTCGGAGCTGCAGCCCGGGTCATGGTCGACTGCAAGGACAACCCTGATATCCGCGCGTGGTCGGTGGATCTTTTGGGACGTGGATCTTTTGGGACGCGTCGGTGGCGACGCCGACATCCCGAAGATCGTCGAGATGGCCAACGACGACGCCGATCCGAGGGTGAGGCAAGAGGCGACGGCCGCGCTGGGTAAATACCTCCGTTTCCGTGGCGGTGGTGAGGAGGTTCTGGCTGCAATCCAGTTTTCACGGGAGGAGGACGACGACAAGGTACTCCGCGCACAAGAGATGGTCCGTGAGCTCCTCGCTGACAACGGGTGACTGTTTAATGGTGCACGTTGGCCATGTTGCCTCACGGTGAGCTCCCCGAGGCCTGAGACCGTGAGCGACTGTAGCCACTGCCCCGCCACATCGCACCGGCTGCCCTGGGCCGAGGCGCTGCCCCGCGACGGGCTGGGCGCGCCGGTGCCGGTGACCGGTGGGCGGGGCTACCTGCTTGCCTGCAGCGCCTGTGAGAGCCGGTGGTTCCTCGACCACGAGAAGCAGCAGCTGTTCCGGGTCTCCCAGGGTCCGTCCCCGCTGCTGGAGGCCTGGGCGGCCGAGCCGCAGCGACCACCGGCCGCCATCCTCGCGACGCTCGCCTCCATCGGAGCGACCCAGCAGCGGCACTGGATCGCGGCGGGTGCCCGCGCCGTTCCGCCCCATGGTTGGCACACGCTGGCCTTCCCGGGACAGGGGCGGACCCGCGACGGCCGTGCGCTGCCACGCGTACTCCTCCGCTTTCAGGGGCTGCCGCCCATCGAGAAGGACAGCAAGCTCTGGGGCGAGGTCCTCCTGGCCCGTGATCTCGAGTCACTCGAGCCCAGCCCCGAGGCCCTGGCGCCGGAGGTGCGGCAGGTCTCCACCCTGCACTGGGAGAGCGGCCGCGGCCTCGCCTGCACGCCCGTGCTCGCCCCG
>DASCPX010000232.1:0-3553 GCA_036012755.1 Myxococcota bacterium
GGCACTGGCGGCCTTGCGAGCTGGGGGCGGTGGACTGCGACGCGGCGGACTGCGCCGACCACGAGGCCTGCCAGGAGCGCGTCTGCGACCCGGGCGCCGAGCGGCCCTGCCGGGACGAGTGCCTGCTGGGCCACCAGTCGTGCGGCCGCGACGGCCAGTGGGGGGAGTGCCAAGCGCGCGTGCGCGACTGCGAGACGGACCGCTGCCGGGAGCACGATGAGTGCCAGGCGCCGGCGGACTGTGATGACGGCGCCGAGCGGGAGTGCCGCGAGCATTGCGTGGTGGGCGCCCAGGCGTGCCGCGAGGGCCGGTGGGGGCCCTGTGAGGGGCGCCCGGACTGCGAGCGCGACGAGTGCGCGGGGCGGTGGGGCGACCGGTGCGCGCCGCCGGAGTGCGACGAGGGTGCCGCCCGCCGGTGCGAGCGGGACTGCCTGGTGGGAGAGCAGACCTGCCGCGACGGGCACTGGAGCGAGTGTCGCGGCCACGTGGCCTGCGACGACGCGGCGTGCGCCGCCGAGCACCCCGAGGCCTGCGAGCGGCCGGACTGCGAGGCCGGCGACCACCGGGACTGCGAGACGCGCTGCGGCGTCGGCGTGCAGGGCTGCGGTCGGGAGGGCGGCTGGGGCCCATGCGACGTGGAGCGGGTGCTCTGCGAGCTGGACGAGTGCCGGGCGGAGCACCCCCGTGAGTGCGACGACGATCCGGCGCCGGAGCAGTGCGAGGACGGAGACGAGCGGCGCTGCCGGGAGGGCTGCTTCGTCGGCGCGGCAGAGTGCCGTGGGGGCGACTGGGGCCCGTGTGTGCCGGACGGCGTCGACTGCCACGACGACGCGTGCCGGGAGGACTTCCCCGACGAGTGCGAGCCCGACCGCCGCTGCGCGCCGGGCGACGAGCGTGACTGCGCCTCCGAGGACGGCTGCGTCACGGGGCTCCAGGAGTGCGCGGACGCCGGCACGTGGTCACCGTGTCGTCCGCAGGACGCCAACTGCGACGACGACGCCTGCGCCGAGGCCCACCCGCTGGCCTGCGCGCCCGATCGCCAGTGCGAACCGGGCGACGACCGCCCGTGCGAGTCCGACGACGGCTGCGGAGTCGGCGGCCAGCGCTGCACCGACGCAGGCTTCTGGGGCGCCTGTCACATCGAGGAGATCCGGTGTGAGGACGCGGCGTGCAGGCGGAGCCATCCCCGGGCGTGCGCCCAGGACGACGACCAGCCCGACAGGTAGCCGAGGAGAGGTCTCTCGGCTCGCAGCTGACCCAGCTGATGCTCCTGGGCCTGGTGGCCGAGCACGACGTCGATGCCGCCGAGGGGCTTGTCGATCGGACCCGGGCGATGCTGTGGCGCCTGGCTCGTTCGCCCGGCCCATGGCCCCGGGGCGTCGGCCGGCGCCGGCGCCGTCGTCCGGCCCGCCTCTTGCGACTGCCGGCCCGGGGCGACCGATCCCCCGGGCGTTCCAGGCCGCGTACGTGCCCGAGCCGCCTACGCGGCCCCGGGCGGCCACGCAGGCGATCGCCTTGACCTCAGGTGCGGAGCCCCTGGCCGGCGACGGTCGCGGTTGTCCCGATCCCGCCACGGCGCGAACCTCGTTCGACGGTCCGCAAGTAAGGCCCCAGTTTTGCGCCGAACCGGGGTGCGAGGCCAAGGCGCGCCGACGACGGCGGGGCAGAGCCCCCGTCTAGCCCTACCTTCGCAGAGAGGGCCTACGCAGCCGCCCCGTCGGCGAGCGGCTGTGCGGTCGCCGGACGCCCAGGCTGGCTAGCTGAAGAAATTGACGGAAGCCAAAGGTCGAGTTCGAACAGGCGCACCGCCTCTCGCTGGAAGCGGTCGATCTCCGGAGGTACCAGGATGGTCGGTGGCCGGCCCCGCCTGCCGGTTCGGACTCGGAGCAGCGTCGCCCGTATCGCGGCAAGGCGCTCCATCATCGTGTTGACGGGTAGGTCCGTGCCCAGGGCGAGACGGGCGAGGGCGACGAGCATGAGGCCGATGACTGCGGCGAACGTGTGCAGGCGCAGCGAGCTGTCGGCCCATTGGTGCGATGGCCCCCACGGGACCGTGCCTCCGCCCTTGGCACGCCGGAACAGCTCCTCGACGTGCCACTGCCCGCGAAACCCTGCGACGATCCGCTCGGTGCTCCACATGTGACGGTCGGTGCAGAGCACCCGGCGACCGAGCACGGTGCGCTCCAGGCGTCTGCGGGCCTTGGAGTCCACGCGCCAGGTGAAGGACGGGGCCTCCTCTTCGCCCTGCACGTCCACGACGACGAAGGCCGCCAAGCGCTCCTTCGACAGAGCCGCCTTCGCCGACCTTTCCAGTTCCGAACGCTTGATCCGACCGGCACGAACCCGTTTCTCCAGCTTCTTCAGGCGAGCGACCGCCTTCCGGAGAGCGACGGCGACGCCGCGCTTCTGGCCTTCGAGCAACGTGAGGCTCTCCACGACGACGAGGGTGCGATCGAGTTCGCCGACCGGACTTCGCAGTCGTGCGGCCCGAACCTCATGGAGGTCGCCGCCGAGCCTCTTCATCCTCCGGCGACCCGCCGCGAACTCGAGAGCCTGCTTCGCCGCCCCGTGGGTGGTCGGCAGGGAGATGATGCTGCCGTAGCCTACACCGTGGAGATCCAGCTCCAGCTGCGGACTCCAGAAGCCGCCGTCGCGGACCATGGTCCGCTCGCTCGTCCCTTCGCTGCGCTGGGAATCCATCGCCTTATGGAGTTCAGCAAGTCCCGACATGCACGAGGCCAGGACCTTCTGGTCCGAGCTGTTGCCAGGATGGGTCCGATGCATCAGCGGAACATGCGCCGTCTCGCTGACCAGGACTCCCAGACCCACCACTCGCAGATCGCTCCTCTTGCTCTTGGCCTTGCCGCGTCGAGCGAGTTCGCCAGGAGTCGTCGTCGCGATGTGCGTGTCGAAGTTCGTCGTGTCGAACGCCAATACCTCGGTCGTCAGGTCGAAGCGCTTCACCGCGGCCACGGCCAGCGCCAGCTGCGCCCGGTCGAGCTCCGCCTCGGACACCTTCGACGCCAGTCGATGGAACGCCTGCCCCGTGAAACGAGACGCGGGCAGACACGACACCCGCGCCACGCTCTGGTCGAGGAACGCCGTTAGGTCTCGCTTGGGTCCTGGCCGACAGGCACGCTGGACCGCGACGGCAAGGACCATCTCGCCCACCGACGGCCCGCGTTTGGCGCCGACGTCCCCACATGCCCGGTCGACGCACCCCACGAAGTCGAACTGCTCGGCGACCCAGACCAGCGCCCCCACATCGCCGACCGCCCGTGTCCCGACCGCGCGCACGGCGCCGAGGTCCGCGACCGGCGGCGGATCCGCCGGCCCGAGCACGGCCTGCCTTGCAACCGGGCGCCCGATCCGTGGATCCCACACCGACTGCGCGGCGATCCGGTAGCGACGGCCATCAATCGTCCGCTCGAATACATGCATTCCTTCATGTAGCACGACCACCGAGACGCGTACACAGAGGGCCCAAGGGGACACGCCCTCTCCGCCTACCAGGCAGAGCGCCAAGCGCGTCGAAGTGCGAAGGTAGGGCTAG
>DASCPX010000233.1:0-1266 GCA_036012755.1 Myxococcota bacterium
TTCCTTCGGCGCGACCGGCTGTACAACTACCGAGCCCTGATGGCCCCCCGGGCCGCGGACGAAGAGCGCCCTCCCGACGTGGAGTACGAGGAGCGCAAGTACAACTAAACGGCCCCTCATGAAAGTGAGGCCTCACACTCGGGCCGTAGGGGGATGAAAACGGCAGTCAATCGTGAGAGAAGGAGGTTGCGAAGCCAACCATCTCACCCGAAAGACTGCCGTGCCCTCCATCGTAAAGAAGATCCTCCTGGTCCGTGACGAACTCGTGTTCCTCCGAGACTTCTCGACCGACGCCACCGAGCGCCGCCGAGCCTCCATCCTCCTGGCCCGAAGTGCCGGCCTGACGCAACGCGATGCTGCCTTCGCGGCCGGGGTCGCGCGGTCGACTGTCCAGCGCACAGAGCGCCTGTTCGAGAGCGCCGAGCTGGACGGCCTGACCGATGGACGTCGGCGTAACGGGTATCGGGTATTGCGCCGCCCCGATGTCCTCGCGCTCCTCCCGCGCCTAGCCGCCGGCCAGCCGCCAGACTACGGCTGGTCGCGGTCGACCTGGACGATCGAGGTGCTCTGCCTGGAGGTCCAGCGGCAGCTCGACGTGCTCGTGAGCGAGGCGCAGATGGGACGCCTGCTTCGCAAGGCCGGCTACCGCCGGGTCCGCCCCAAGCAGACGATCGCCCTGGCGCCGCCGGACCACGCCGCGCAGATCGCCCAGCTCAGGGCGACCCTGGCAGAGGTCGATGAGGACGACGTGGTGCTGTACGAGGACGAAGTCGACATCCACTACAACCCGAAGATCGGACCCGACTGGGCGCCCGCGGGAGTCCGCAAGACGTTGGTCACGCCCGGCCGAAACAAGAAGCTGTACATCGCGGTGGCCTTCGACCCGACGACGCAGGAGCTGGTCGCGGTGGATGGACCGAGCAAGTCCAGCGACCTCTTCATTGCCCTGCTGCACGAACTGGTCGAACGCTTCGAAGGCCGTCGGATCCACCTCGTCGTCGACAACTACATCATCCACCGGAGCAAGAAGACGCAGCGGGCACTGGAGAAGCTCGACGGCAAAGTCGTCCTGTACTCCCTGCCGCCGTACTCGCCCGACTACAACCCCATCGAGAGGGTCTGGCTGGACCTGCACACCGCTGTCACCAGGAACCATCGGTAGCCCGACATCGACGCCCTCATGGGGGCGGTCAAGAGGTACCTCGCTGACTACGACGGCAGAGGCGGGCGACGGGCAGGTCAACTTCGAGCCGCAGCTTGAGTGTG
>DASCPX010000234.1:0-1864 GCA_036012755.1 Myxococcota bacterium
GTCCACCCCGGAAGATCCCATCCGGATCGTGCACAAGCGCCAAACCTCGGGGGTCGGGGGCAGAGCCCCCAACATGTTCACTAATTCCCAGCGCCGCGTGTCTCAAAGTTGTTGACAGGTTCCGTTGCCCAGGACGCGAAGCGGACGCGCAATGAGCATGCTCTGACCCCCCGCACCGGGGTCAGCATGTCAAGCGCCACCGGCATGGGACCACCCCCGCGCCACGATCATGGGACCACCCCTGAGCGCATGACTGCAGCCCGCGCCACGATCATGGGACCACCCCCGCGCCACGATCATGGGACCACCCTGATGCGCTGCTCCGAGGCCCACGGTTCGGTCCCCAGCCCACTGGCCGGAGCCCCCGCGGAGGCGCCCTCCGTCCATCGCCCACGCGCAGCGTGGACCGCCGGAGCGAGCGGAGCGCAGCAGAGCCCGCGGACCCACGCGCATCCGTGGCCGCGATAGCGGTCGCGGGGAGCATGGGGAGCAGGCGACGTTGCGCGCAGCGAGCGAGGCGGTAGCGTCTTCCCGGCGATGGGCCGATGCCCCGGGAGGCCTCAGGTCGACTCAGCCGTCCGCTGTCCGCGCCGAGCTGCGGCGGCCTCGCGGACGGCCTGCCGCAGGGCTTCGGACCTGTCGGTCCCCAGAGCGACGGCCAGTTCATCCAGCGCGATCCGGTCGCGGAGGCTGAGGCGCACGGTGACGCGCTCGCTCGGCCCCGACCAGTTGCCGGCGAGGTTCCTACGCGGCATCGGTCGACCTCCGGCCTCGGCTGAGCTGTCTGACGCTATTCATGCTCGCGCGGCGCCCGCGAGCGTGGGCTTCTGCCGCTTGCGGTAGGACTCGCCCTCGATCACCAGGTCGTAGGCGTTGTTCGAGAAGCGGTCGACCAGAGCCTGCGCGTGCAGCGGGTCGGCGAGCATCGCCAGCCACTCCGACGGATCTCGGTTGCTGCTCACGATCATCGACCCCTTGCGGTGCCGGGCGGTGACGAGCTCGTAGAGGTCAGTGGTCTCGAGACCGTCGAGGGCGCGCAGGGCGAGGTCGTCGATGATGAGCAGGTCGACGTTGCAGAGCTGCCGCAACGCGACGGTGTGGGTGCCATCGAGGCGGCTGCCCTTCAGACGCTTGAAGAGCTTGTTGGCGCTCTCGCAGCGCACCGACAGCCCCCGCTCGATGGCGAGGTGACCCAGCGCGTGCGCAAGCATCGTCTTGCCGACGCCGACCGGGCCCATCACGAGCACGTGATGGTGCAAGTCCACGAAGCGGAGCAGGCGCAGCTCATCGAGCAGCGCGCGGTCGTAGGTGATCCGCGCCGCACCATCCCACTCGTCGAAGACCAGGCCGGCATCGAGACCGGCCTCCTTCGCTCTGCGGGTGAGCCGCTGACGGTCGCGTCGCTGGACCTCGTCGGACAGCACGGCGAGCAGCAAGTCCTCGGGGTCCATCTTCCGCTCGCGCGCCTGGCGCAGCCGCTCGGGCAGCAAGGGCACGAGCTTGCCGAGCCGCAGCTGCTTCATCGCTCGTTTGAGGTCGGGGGACAAATCACGCTGGGGCATCGGGCTCTTCTCCTTGTTCTGGGCGCGCAGGGCGCCACTCGGTGGGATCGCGGGCGAAGCGCAGTACGACGACGTTGCTGCGGACGGGTTGCTTCGGCGGCGACAAGAGGCCGCTGCGGACCAGTCCGCGCTGCAGCATCCGGTCGATCCGCAGCACCTCGACCACGTCCAGCTCCAGCGCGCGGGCGCAGGCCTCGTCGACGAGGTCGGCGCCGTACCGCTTCGGCAAGCCGAGCAGGCGGTAGACATGGCGCATCCGCGTCCAGGGCAGCGGCCCGTCGAGCAGCCGGCGGGCGTACTCG
>DASCPX010000235.1:0-1162 GCA_036012755.1 Myxococcota bacterium
CCGATCTGTGTGCACAGTGGACTCGACAGGCGTGGCCTAGCCGATTTGTTGTGGCCCACCGCAGTGGGCGGAAGAAATGCCGCATCAGTTTGTAGCCCGGGCGCATTTCGAGAGTTGGGTTTGGGTGCCGACCACAAACACAAAAGCCGCCCCCCTCCCCAAATTTCAATGTTGGCCCGCATGTGTTTGAAGCCTTGTTTCCTTCCTGGTGCAATATTGATTCCCTCCGACGGGGGGGGCGGCGTACTGGATACCACGAGCCGGCGCCCACCAACGTAAGCAGCAACATTGAACTTTGGGGGCCGGGGGGGGTGAACGGCGACAGCCAGGTAAGCGCGAAGGCGTCAAACTTGCTACCGCGATCTTGGTGCAGTATTTGTTCCCTCCACCGTTGCTGGTTGGCGCTGTGGCCACTAACGTTGTGAACGAATACGCATGTTTGCAGACGGGGTTGCGAATAGGAGGTCGTCTGTTGCCTCGCCGCCCTTCGCGGGCGGCTGGGGAGGCTGTGGGCCTCGCTGGCTGACTGGCGCCTCCATAGTGGCTAACCTAGTGGCTAACCTAGTGGCTAACTAGTGGCTAACCTAGTGGCTAACCTAGTGGCTAACTGCACCTTCCCCTAGATATCGCTCGCGCAAGGATTCTCTTCATGGAATAAAAGATTAATTAAATATAATCTTTATATACGTGACGCGAATGCATTGGAAACCAGAGGAAATGGGTTAGCCACTAGGTTAGCCACTAGGTTGGCCACTAGTTGGCCACTAGGTTAGCCACTAGGTTAGCCACTATGGAATGGGCCAGCCAGCTGCCCAGTCGCCCAGCTCGCCCGCTCAGCCGCCCAGCCGCCCAGGCAGCCGCCCAGGCAGCGGCCGCCCAGCCGCCCGGCCGCCCAGCCAGCCGCTAGCAAGGCGTGGCCAGCCAGACGGGGCCGGCCAGATGGAGCCAGAGAGGGGCCTTTTAGATTCTAGCCGAGACCTTGGTCAAGGCTTTCGCGCAGACCCGGGCGACGTGGCTTCCCGGCTGGGTGGCCACGGTCGGCCGGGTGGCTGGCCAACTGGCCGGCTGGATGGTTGGGCGGGCGGCTGGGGAGGCTGTGGGCCTCGCTGGCTGACTGGCGCCTCCATAGTGGCTAACCTAGTGGCTAACCTAGTGGCTAACT
>DASCPX010000236.1:0-16950 GCA_036012755.1 Myxococcota bacterium
ATCAGCGAGACCACCTTGCCGAGCACCTCGACGTCCATCGTGCCGTCGACGTAGATCGGCTCCATCGAGGAGTTGGCGGGCTGGAGCCTGATGCGGTCGCCTTCGCGGTAGAAGCGCTTCACCGTGGCTTCGTCGAAGACGCGCACGACCACGGTCTCGCCATTTCGCGCCGTCTTTGTCTGGCGCACGATGACCACGTCGCCGTCGAGGATGCCGTCTTCGACCATGGACTCGCCGGCGACGGTGAGGGCGAAGCAGGAGGCGCCGGGTGGGACCAGGGTGGCGTCGACGCGGACGCTGGAGTCGTAGTTCTCCTCCGCCAGGGCCGGGATCCCCGCGGCCACGCGGCCGATGATGGGGACGGCGACTGTGGCCTCCTCGTGGAAGTTGCCGGTAGCCTTCGTGGTGAGGCGAATGCTGCGAGCGCGCCCCCGGCCCCCCACGCGCTCGATGTAGCCCTTGCGTGCCAAGGCCTTGACGTGGTCCGCGACGCCGTTTGTCGAGCGTATGCCCAGGGCGTCGCCGATCTCCCGAAAGGACGGCGCGATGCCGCGCTGATCGATGGACGAGGCGATGTACTCGAGGATTGCTTGCTGGCGGGGGGCGAGGTCTTCCATGCCACCGTCCTACTGAACATCTGTGCGGCTGTCAAGGGGTTCAGGTGCGCAGTTGGTAGCCTGGGGTGTGAGCCAGGATCCTCAGTTTCCGGTCGACATCGGCCAAGGCGCCTCCAGCCGGAGGGGTCTCTGGGTCGAGATCGCCGGCACCCTCGCGCTGATCACGCTGTTGTCGATCCTCGCCAACGCGGCGCTGTTCTCCGTGCTCGCCTTCGAGCTCGAGCTGCAGCGGCGCACCGACCTGGCGCTGAGCGCGGCGCGAACCCTGCGTGGGCAGATGGAGTCCACGCCGGACAGCCGCAGGTGGCGTGACATCGCCAAGGCCTTTCGCACCGGTGGCATGGAGATCAGCGACCTGTGGGTGGTGAAGAGCGACCTCAGCCCGGCCTTCGTGCTGGAAGGGGGCCCGCCGACCGAGGCGGATCCTGGCCTGGAGGCCGCGCTGCAGGAGAAGAAGGAGCGGGTCGAGGTCGTCGGAACGGCCTTCGATGACCGCCGTGTGGTCGTGGTGACGGAGCCGATCATCTCGGGCCGGACCGTCTCCGCCCTGCGCATCGGGCTCCCCCTGGAAGGCGAAGGGCCCGTGGCTCCGGGCATCGGGCTCGTGCTGGGGTTCACCTTCTTCAGCTCCACCATCGTGGCGCTGTCGGGCTACGCCCTGCTCAGACGTAGGCTGCTCAGCCCCGTCGCCCGGCTCCAGTCAGCCACTCAGGCCATCGCCGGCGGGGAGTTCGAGACCGTCGTCCGGGTCGACGCGGCCCGTGAGCTGTCGGAGCTGGCCTCGGCGCTCAACGTCCTCGCGGTCTCGCTGCAGTCGTACCGAGCACGGACCCGTGAACAGGTCGAGTCCCTCGAGGCGGCCAACCAGGAGCTCCAGAGCGTCCAGCGGCAGCTCATCCGCTCGGCGCAGCTGGCCAGCGTCGGTCGCATGGCGGCCGGGATCGCGCACGAGGTCGGCAACCCCCTGGCGGCGGTGCTCGGCTATGTCGAGGTGCTGAGCACCGGCGTCGACGATCAAGAGGTGGAGCGTGACCTGCTCGAGCGCTCGAAGAAGGAGATCAACAGGATCAACCGCATCGTCAGGGATCTGCTCGACTTCGCTCGGCCAGGCACCGGGGAGCGCTCCCAGGTCCACCCGAAGACCGCGCTGTCCGAGGCGCTGGAGACCGTGGTGCACCAGCCCGGGTTCCGAGATGTGGAGGTCGTCGTCGAGGCGGCGGAGAGCCTGCCCAGCATCGAGTGCGAGGCCGACAAGTTCCACCAGGTGCTGGTGAACCTGCTGCTCAATGCGGCGGACGCCATCGACGGCGAGGGCCGAGTCCACGCCTCGGCGAAGGTCGTCGACGTCGATCTCGTCATCGCGATCGCGGACGACGGTCCGGGCTTCGATGCGGCCTTCCTCGACGCCATCTTCGAGCCCTTCGTCACCACCAAGGTCGCGGGCAGGGGGACCGGCCTCGGCCTCGCCATCTGCCAGTCCATCCTCGAGGCGGAGGGGGGCTGGATCCGCGCCGAGAATCGCGACAACGGGGGGGCGGTGATCTCCTTCGGCCTGCCCCTGGAGCGCTCCTGAGCCGCCTGGAGGTCCTCTTCGAGAAGCGAGGCGCTGCCTTGCTGGTCGTCGTGTTGGTCGCCGCGGGTCTGCGGCTGGTGAGGGCCCTGTCCCGCTGGGACGAGATCGCCCTGGCATACGCCGCCTACCAACAGCCCTGGGTCGACTCCATCGGCTCGCCGAGCGGCATGCTCGGGACCTTCGTCGGCCTCCATCCGCCGGCCTACTCGGCGCTCTACAGCCTGCTCGACTGGAGCTGGGGCGCGCCGATGGCGTGGCTCCTGACATCCGCCCTGTTGTCCACCGCGGCGGTCTGGCTCGTGGGCCGGGTGGGGGGCATCGGCGCGGCGCTGTGCCTCTGCTTCGACCCGCTGCAGCTGGCCTACGCCGCAGAGGTCAACAACTACCCGCTGATGGTCTTCGCCATCGCGCTCTGCCTCCACGAGCGAGAGCGCGTCCGGGCAGACGGGCGCTGGCTGGGGCTGGCCCTGGCCGGCGCCCTGGCTGGGTGGACACACCTCCTCGCCGGCGCCGTGGCCGGGCTCATCGCCCTGACCCTGGTCCAGACGGACAGGCGCGCGACCCTCCGAGTGCTGGGCCTGATGGCGGTGCTCTGCCTGCCCGTCATCGCTCGGGCCGCGGTGCT
Source organism: Myxococcota bacterium (assembly GCA_036012755.1). Classification (GTDB taxonomy): domain Bacteria; phylum Myxococcota_A; class UBA796; order UBA796; family CAJQPC01; genus JAAESX01. The sequence goes on from DASCPX010000236.1 coordinate 2,816, forward strand.
CGGAAGCGGCGAGGACACATACGGCCAGTCGGGGCTCGACCTCGCGACGGTGTGGACTGGCCTCTCCGAGAAGTCGGGGTGGTGGGTCATCGCCTGGCTGGTCGCGGGCCTGTCGCTCCGCCGGTGGCGGCTGAGCGTGGTCCTGTGGCTCACGGCGGCGGCCATCCTCGGCCTGATCGCGCTCGGCGTCAGCGCTTCGCACCAGCAGCCCTATTGGCTCGCGCTCGGTCCACTCGCCGCCCTGGCACCCAGGCGCGCCATCGCCGCAGCCTTCGCGCTGTTCGGCCTGTACTGGTGCATCGGCCACACGTTGCAGCCCGCCTGGCGACTCGGGCAGAGCCTGGAGAGACCTCGGGCCATCGACACCGCCCTGGCTTCGGACGCCGAGGCGCTCTGGCTGCTGGCCCCTGCGCTGATGCCCGATGACGACAAGACGATGGACTCCGACGTGCTCTGGCGCTTCGGTCCCTTCTCTCGCATGGAGCCCTGGCGAGGTCCTCGGCCCGGCAGCTTCGAGTACACCGACTACCGCTTCGGCCAGCCGCGGGTGATGAACGGCCGCATCGTGCACACCTCCACCTCCCTCGATCCGGCCGTCGTGGACCTGGTCGTCGGCTGGCACCTCGACGCGGGCCGCGAGGTGGTCTTCGTCCTCTACGACCACGGGCCGGCGAACGACTACCCGGGCATGCTGAGGGGCGCTCTGAAGCCCTGGGACGCCACCTGCATCCAGGTGGGCGAGGACGTCGGGCTCGGAACCGACCTCCTCTGCGAGGTGGCGCCCTGAACCCCGTCGTCGACCCGCTGGCTCCCTGGCAGACCGCCTGGCCTGCTCTGCCCGCCCTCATCATGCTGATCGCCGGTCTGTGGTACCTGCGCCGGGAGCTGATCCCCGGCCGCGCGCTGTCCGCCGTCCTCGCCGGAGCGCTCGCCGTCCGGACCTTGGTGCTGCCCATCTGGCGGCACGAGTACGACGGTCACGAGGCCGAGTACCTCGACCTTTGGATGGGGACTCGGGAGCTCAGCCAAGGCGGCACGATGCTCTACCCGGCGATGCAGTGGCTCTACCGTGGCCTCGGCACGGTCGCCCCGGTCGAGCACGGCCCGCTCGTGCTGTCGCTGGCCGCCGGGCTGGTCAGCATCGCTGCGCTCCACGGCCTGCTCGCGCGCCTCGTCGACCGGCGGGTCGCCCTCGCGGCCAGCGTGGCCCTGGCTCTCTGCGGGACCCACGCCTTCTGGTCGTCTTCTGCCTACAACGTCATCCTCCCCCACGCCCTGGCGATGGTCTCGCTGTGGGCCGTCGCGATCCTGGCCCGGCGGGGGGATGCCCTGGGCGCTGGGCTGGTCGCCGGGGGTGCGGCCGCGCTGGCAGTCGCGACCCGCCTGGAGAGCGTCGCCTTGGCGCCGGTCGGCCTGGTCCTGCTCATCGTCTACAGGCCGCCGGCTTGGAAGCGTTGGCTGCCCCCGCTCGTGCTTGCAGCGGGCCTCGCCGTCGTCGCAGCGGGGCTGGTCGTGCTGCCCGGGGGACAACTGACACCTGGCTCCGGGCAGCGCGCGCTGGCCTTCGAGGACAACGCGACCCTGTTGTCCTACTTCGCTCCCTTCGACGCGACCTGGCTCCTGCCGGTCGGGCTCGTCGCGCTGGCGCTGGCCCTCCGCCAACGGCCCGGTCTCTTCGGCGCCCTGTTGGCGCTGGTGGTGGGCTCGCACCTGGTGTTCGCCACCTTCGACGACTACGGCTTCCGCCACCTGCTGAATGCCTTGGCGGCCCTCTGCGCCTTGTTCGCCGTGCTCGTCCGCTGGAAGTACACGCTGCCGTTGTACTTCGTCGCGCTGGCGTCCCTGGGATGGCAGACCCTCGATGTGCGCGAGCGCTACTACGCCAGCGAGGAGTCCTACGCCGGGACCCTGGACCCGACGCTCCCGGTGCGCACTTCCACTGGGGACTGCGCCTTGATCAACGAGGACAGTCGGATCGTGCTGGAGCAGGAGCAGCTGTCGCACTTCAACCTGCTGGACCCCGCGGAGGCGCAGCGACTTCGCGAGGAGTACGGGTGCATCCTGTGGCTCCAGACCGTGCAGGACCACCGGTGGTCGAGCCGCTCGGTGAGGGCCCGGGCGCTCAGGCTGGAGCACCTCTACGAGTTGACCCCCAAGGCGGTCGTGAAGCGCGACAATGGCTTCGTTGGCCAGCTCGTCGAGGTAGGCGAGCGTAAGTGAAGGCTTGAGACTACGTTGAATCCATGGAGGGAACCTCATGGAGGGAACCTCGCCGGGGACAATGCACTCGGAAGTGCGGAGAGCATGAGCGCTGAGTTCGGTCCGATCCTCCAGATCCTTCGCGGCATGGTTCGCCGTGAGCGCCTGCTGTCGCTCTCCCTGGCTGCGCTCGGCTTCGCCTCCGGGGTCCTGCTGGCCTGGAGCCTCGCCCTGGGCATGGCAGCTGGGGGTGTCGATCGTTTCACGACGCGCTGGGCGGTGCTCGCGGTGGCGGTGCTCGCCCTCGTCGCCCTCGTCGCCTTCTTCGCTTTCTGCTGGCGGCGTGCCGGAGGCCTGATCCGCCAGGCGGGTCTGCTCGAGCGAGAGCGCCCGGAGCTACGAGGACGGCTGTTCGTCCTGCTCGATCGCCAGGACGGGCTCCTGCGGGGGGACTCGGAGGCCCTGCTGTCGCTGGCGGCGAAGCGGGCTCGCGCGGCGCTGGAGGGCCTGGTCCCCGCCACGCTGCATCCGGTGCGCTGGCTCCGTCGTCCTGCGGCCGCGACCGGGGCCCTGGCAGCGATCTGGGTGCTGTTGTCCGTGCTGGGGCCGATGGGACCTGTCGAGACCCTGCGCTGGCTGGGCGGTGACGCGAGCGTGGTGCTCGTGGCTCCGCCGGTGGATCCGGAGACACCGGTCCAGCTCGCGCTGCTCGGCGACATCGTGCTGCGCTACGAGTACCCCGCGTACACCGGGCTCCAGCCCTTCGAGGTCGAGAACACCGGCGGAACCATCCACGCTCCTCCTGGCACCCGGGTGCGCATCCGGGCCCGGACCGGCGAGCGCTACGACGGCGCTGCCCTGCAGATCGGCGAGGGGACACCGACCCTCGCCCAGCTCGCCGACGGGCGGGTCATCGAGGCGGAGCTGGTCGTCGCCGAGGAGGGGACCTACCGCTTCCTGCTGCAGCGAGGCGCCACGGCGGCGGTGTCGCCCGACTTCCAGATCCGCGTGGAGCCGGACACGGCCCCGATCGTCGACGTGCTGACCCCCAGCGAGCGCATGGAGGTGGCGATGGACGACCCCATCGTCGCCGAGTGGCATGCCCGCGACGACTACGGCCTGGGTCGAGTCGATGTCGTCGGCAGGGGACGGAGCCACATGCTGGAGCCCGAGTTCTCCGAGCTCTCCACGGAGTGGACCGGGGGCCTGGGCAAGACGCCGCGGGAGCTGGGGCTCTCGCCCGGAGACGAGCTCGCGCTGTTCATCGTCGCCTGGGACAACGATCCCATCAGCGGCGCCAAGGACGGAAAGTCCCGGCCGATCCGCATCGTCGTCCTGGGTGACGAGGCCGAGCGGCTGCGCTTCATCCGCTTCCGGAGAGAGCTCCGGGACGCGCTGGTCGACGTGCTCGCGGACTTCGTCACCGATCCCTCGCCGGTCGCCGGGACAGAGGACGAGCTCGTCGTCTGGGCCATGGAGTCCAGCCGGCGCTTCGATCCCCTCGACGACCTCGTCGACGAGTACTGGGACGGCTTCGACGTGCGCTCGCTGGAGGGACGCATCGTGGGCGAGGTCCGCCGGGTCGGTGGCGGGCTCGTTCGCTTCGCCATGGACCTCGGCCAGCCGGGCTCGGCGGTCACCCTCGACGACCGCGACGTCGAGGTCCTCGAGGAGATGGACGAGGAGCTCGTCGCCTTGCTCGAGAGCTACGTCCTCATGCTCGACCGGGTCGTGCAGTACCAGGCGCTGGGCGAACTCGAGAGGCAGCTGACCCAGCTGGAGGCGGAGGCACGCAACGCCGAGCTGATGGTGAAGAGCGCGCCGGTCGAGGAGACGCTCGAGCGCTTCGGCGAGATGGACCAGCGGGTCGAGGACTTCCAGAAGGCGGCCTCGGACTTCGACAGCGGTCGCCTGAAGGCCCTGGCGGACCAGTGGGGTGGGGACCTGTTGCGGCTGTCCGAGCGAATCCAGGCGCACCTCGAGGCTGGGGAGCTCGACGCCGCGGAGCTCAAGGCTGGTTGGTACGCAGAGGAGGCCGAGCGGCTCAGGGCCCAGCTCGACGCCATGCAGGCCGAGATGGAGGAGGCCAGCGAGCAAGAGCAGCAGGACATCCAGGACCTCATCGAGAAGATCAAGGAGCTCGAGAGAGAGGAGCGCGAGCTGCTCGAGCGGACCACAGGGGCTCGCGAGGAGCACGGGGTCAAGGACTCCGCGCTCGTCGCCGGCTGGGAGGAGGCGGAGCGACTCGCTGAGCTCACCGTGTCCCGAGCCCGCCTGGCCCACGACGCCCTGGAGGCGGACAGCGACGCCTGGCCTCGGGAACAGCGGGCCGGGAGCGAGGCGCTGGAGCTGGCCGAGCGCGCCCTGTTCGCCGTGAAGGCGCGCGACCTGGTGAGCGCCCGGGGGGACGCCCTGCGATCCCGACTGCAGCAGATGTCGGCCGCGAAGGAGCTCGCCTACACGGATCAGCGCCGAAGCGCCCGGGGCGGCGACCCGCGCAACGCGACCCGCGTCACGGACCTCGAGGCGGCGATGGGCTCGGCCGCCGAGCTCGAGGAGCTGTTGGACCGGCTCGTCACCTCGTCGAACCAGAGCACCCCTGCGCTCCGTGGCGCCATCGGCGGATTCGCCGACGAGCAGGACGGCCTGGAGCAGGAGACCCGGGAGATCCAGCCCAAGGCGGCTGAGCTCGCCCAGAAGCTGCCGATGGGCGCTCCAGGGCTCGAGGAGTCCCTCGCGGCTGCGGTCCGCGAGATGCAGCGGGCCGAGTCATCCCTGGCCCGCAGCTGGGTCGTCGAGGCCGAGGGGGCGGAGGAGGCGGCTGCGGACCGCTTGCGCCAGGCCCTCGAGGCCCTCGAGCAGGCAGCGGCCGCCGCGAGCCAGATGGGCGACGCCATGAGCGACGAGGGCAGCGGTGGAGGAGAGTCCCAGGGGGGCGAGGACGGAGAGGGCCTCGACGCCGATCCCTACCTCGAGCTCCCCGCCGACGAGATGTCCGACGACGAGTACCGGCAGGCCCTGATGGAGGGCATGCAGTCCCCAGTCCCAGAGGAGTACGAGGCGCTGAAGCGTCGCTACTATGAAGAGCTTGTTCGCCACTAGCTGGCTCCTCGGGTCGGCCCTGGCTGGCGACGTCGAGGACGGCTTCGTCTGCCTCCGCGAGACCAACCTCGCCTGCGCGGTAGAGGCCGTCGCGGAGCTCGAGGACGACCACTCCGCAGAGGCGGAGCTCTTGAAGGCCCGGGTCCTGTTCCACAAGGGACAGGTCGCCGAGGCTGCGGAGGTTATGCGTCCGCTCGTCGCTCGAGCCCACGAGATCGATCCGAACAAGCTGGCCGGCCAGATGCCTGGCGGCGCCCGGGTGGACGACACCACCTTGCTCACCTTCGAGGGAGAGGAACTGAAGGCGGGCATGGAGCAGGAGCACGGCTTCTACATCGACACCGCAGAGGTCCACGCCAGCCTGGTCGAGACCCGCATCGGAGACGTGGTGGTGCTGCATCACCCCGGCATCGAGCGCATCCTCGTCGAGGACGCCGCGGAGTGCATCCGGCTCGCTCGGGAGCGCATCGCGCCTCGCCTCGGTGGGGACGTTCCCGGGGTCGTGCGGGTGGAGATCTACCCGGACTCGGCCAGCTTCACGGTGGCCAGCGGGCTGCCGCCCTCGGCGATCAAGACCACCGGCGTGGTCGCCATCCAGAAGTGGAACCGCATCGTGATGTCCTCGCCTCGCGCCCTGGGCAAGGGCTACGGCTGGCGCGACACGCTGGTCCACGAGTGGGTCCACTACGTCGTCTCGCACAACAGCAAGGACAAGGCGCCCATCTGGCTCCAGGAGGGCCTGGCCAAGAGCACCGAGATGCTGTGGCGGCAGGACGACTTCGAGCTGGAGATCCAGAAGCAGTCGCTGCTCAACGGCGCGCTGGCGACCGGCGACTTCATCACCTTCGAGCAGATGCACCCCTCCATGGCCTACCTGCCCTCTGCCGAGGCCGCGGCGCTGGCATACGCCCAGGTCGCGACGATGATGGAGTACCTCCAGGTCTCCACCGACCGGGAAGCGCTGGCCAGGGTCATCGAGCACGTCGGAGACGACGAGGACTCCCGAGACGCCGTCGCTCACGTGGCCGGGGTGCGCTTCGAGCGCTTCGAGAAGGAGTGGAAGATCTGGCTGGCGGAGCAGGAGCTCATCGGCGAGCGCATCGCCTCGATCCCGACGGTGCTCGGCGGCGGCGAAGCCCACGACTACGACCCGGTGCTGTCCCGGCGAAAGGACCTCGCCAACCGGGCTCGGCTCGGTGACCTGATGGTCGAGCGCGGCCACCTCGACGCGGCGCTGGTCTACTACGACGAGGCCATGCCAGAGGGGGAGCCGCCCAGCCCCTACCTCGCCCAGGCCAAGGCGCGGGTCCTCGTCGAGCTCGGAGAGGTGGACGAGGCCATCACCTTGTTGTCCGAGAGCCGCCGCTACTACCCCGACATCGCAGACAACAACAAGCTCCTCGCGGAGCTCATGCTCGCGCAGGGTGCGGACGACGAGGCCCTGGCCCTCTACGCCCACGCCGCCGAGATCAACCCCTTCGACGTGACGGTCCAGCAGGCGCTGGCCGATCTCTACCGAGCCTCTGGAGAGCGCACGCTGGCCGCCCGTCACGCGGCCAACGTCGGCGTGCTCGAGTTCAGGAACTGAGGACCAATGACCGATGATGTGAAGCTCCTCGAGGAGCTGTCCGAGACCCGTACGAACCTGCTGGACGAGATCTCCAAGGTCATCGTCGGCCAACGCCGGGTGGTCGAGCTCATGCTCACCGCCTTGTTCGCCCAGGGCCACTGCCTGTTCATCGGCGTGCCGGGGCTGGCCAAGACGCTCCTGGTCTCCACCACCGCGCGAGCGCTGGGGTTGGGCTTCAAGCGCGTGCAGTTCACGCCGGACCTGATGCCGAGCGACATCACGGGCACAGAGGTCCTCGACGAGGACCGCGCCACCGGGCACCGCGAGCTTCGCTTCGTGAAGGGGCCGGTCTTCACGAACATGATGCTCGCCGACGAGATCAACCGGACCCCGCCCAAGACCCAGGCTGCGCTGTTGCAAGCCATGCAGGAGCGCGAGGTCAGCGTGGGAGGCAACACCTTCGCGCTGGAGCCGCCGTTCCAGGTCTTCGCGACGCAGAACCCCATCGAGCAGGAGGGCACCTACCCCTTGCCGGAGGCCCAGCTCGACCGCTTCATGCTGTCGATCCAGGTCGACTACCCCTCCGCCGAGGAGGAGATCGACATCGTGCTGCGGACCACGACGGGGCAGGAGCCAGAGGTCCAGCAGGTCATCGGTCGAGAGCGGCTGCTGGCCATGCAAGGGGTGGTGCGGCGGATCAACGTGTCGCGAGCCATGGTCCAGAAGGCCGTCGAGCTGGCCAGGGCGACCCGTCCGGGTCCGGAGGTGCCGGACACGACCCGCGAGTGGGTTCAGTGGGGCGCCGGACCTCGTGCCTCGCAGTACCTCGTGGTCGGGGCCAAGGTGTGGGCTGCGCTGCACGGCAACGAGAGCGCTGATGTGGCGGATCTCGCCGCCGTGGCGCCCGCCGTGCTCGGACACCGCGTGCTGCTCAACTTCCAGGCCGAGGCGACCGGCCTGCGCTCGGACGCCGTGGTCCAGCGCCTCATCGCCGAGGTGCTCTGAGGTGAAGTGGCTCTGGGAGCCGGAGGTCCTCGCCCGGATCCGTCACCTCCAGCTGGTCGCGTCGAATGTCGTCGACGGGCTGCTGCACGGGGACCATCGCTCTCGCCGGGTCGGCAGCTCCATCGAGTTCGCCGACTACAAGGAGTACGCGGCGGGGGACAACCTGCGCGACCTCGACTGGCGCGTCATGGCTCGCACGGACCGGCTCGTCATCAAGCGCTACCAGGTCGAGACGGAGCTCGCCTGCACCGTGGTCCTCGACGCCTCGGCGGACCTCGGCACGGCGGAGAAGTTCGAGTACGCCGTGAAGATCTGCGCCTGCCTGCTGTGGTTCCTCCACCGCCACCAGGAGCCGGTCGGGCTCGTCGCCATGGGGGACGGACTCACCCACATCCCGCCGCGCACCGGAAAGGCCCACCTCGCCCGGATCTTCGGCGTGCTGGCATCCCTGGCGCCCTACGGGACCGCGGATCTGAGGGGGGCGCTGGCCAAGGTCGCGCCGGGTGTCCGGCGTCGCTCGCTCGTCGCCATCGTCAGCGACTTCGCCGAGGAGCCCTCCGACTGGGCTCCCTCCCTCGATGCCCTGGCGCGCCGTCGAACCGACGTGCGGGCCTTTCACGTGCTCGATCCACGCGAGCTGCGCCTGGACTGGGAGAACCCGGCGCTGTTCTGGGGTCCGGAGTCTCCCGACGAGCTCCTCGACCTCGACCCGGTCGGTGTGCGCCCCGAGTTCGAGAAGGTCCGGGACGACTGGCTCCTGGAGGTGATGCAGGCGCTGCACGCCCGCTCCGGTCGCTACTACGCCGCCCGGACCGATCAGCCCCTTTCGCCGCTGTTGTCTCGCTTCATCGGTGGGCTCTCGTGAGCCTCGGGCTCCTGGCGCCCCTGGCCCTGGGCCTCGGCCTGCTCGTAGCCGGGCCGATCATCGCTCACATGGCCCGCCAGAAGCCTCGGGCGAAGGTCGAGTATGGCCTGATGATCCTCTTGCGTCGTCTGCTCAAGCGGACCGAGCGCAAGCGACGCCTGCGGGATCGCGTGCTGTTGGCGATCCGCGCGCTGGCGGTCCTGCTGCTCGCGCTGGCTGCAGCCCAGCCCCGCCTGTCCTGGCCCGGGGACGCCCCCGAGTTCGGAGGCACGGGGGCTGTCGTCATCCTGCTGGACGACTCGATGAGCATGAGCCTCACAGAAGGGGACCGGAGCTTGATGGCGGCGGCTCGACAGCGCGCCTCCAGCGTGGTGAGCGGCCTGCCGGAGGGCACCCTCGTCGGTCTCGTGACGCTCGGGGGCGAGGCGGAGCGGCTCACCAGCACGCTCACGACGGAGCACAACCGCGTCCTGGAGCGCATCGAGGCGACCGAGGCTGGCTACGGGCGCACCGATCTGTCCACCGGGCTGCGGCACGCGCGGGCGCTGCTCGCCGGCCAGCCTGGCGAGATCCTCGTCTTCAGCGACCAGGCAGGACCTGGCACCGTGTCCTCTTCGCGCGCGGAGCTCGCGACGCTCATCGGGCTGGGCCACAGCATCATCCCGCGGCTGGTCGAGGCCACGCCTCCGCGGAACGTGGCGGTCGTCGGCGCTGAGTATGGCGACGGGCTCGAGGGGGGCACGGTCGAGGTCCGGGTGGCCAACTTCGGGCCAGAGGCCGTCGAGCGCGCCCTCACCCTGGTCTTGCCGGACGACCAGGAGATCACTGCCTTCGTAGAGGTCCCGGCAGAGGACGAGGCCACGGAGCGCTTCACGATCCCGAAGACCGTCCCGGGCGGCGTCGCCAGCGTGCGGGTCCACGACGAGGGCCTGGAGCTCGACGACACCCGCTACTTCCACCTGCCGCGGGTCGGTGCCTCCAAAGTCCTGGTCGTCGACGGGGATCCCGGGGTCACGCCCTTCAAGGCAGAGGTCTACTTCCTCGAGCGGGCCCTGGCGCCCTGGGGAGGCCGTCGCGGGGGCGTGCTGCCGGAGATCGTGTCTACGGCGGGGCTCTCACGGCTCCAGGCAGAGGAGCACAAGGTGGTGTTCCTGGCCAACGTCGCGGAGCCGGGAATGCACGCCGCGAGGCTGGTCGACTTCGTCCGGGATGGCGGCTCCGTCGTGCTCGGCATGGGCGACAACGTCACCCCCTCTCGCTACAACGACCCGCTCAGAGACCTGCTCCCGACCCCGCTGCGCGAGCGGGGTGACCTCGTCGATCTCGACGCCAACGACGTCGGGGTCGCCCTGGAGCTGCCCTCGACCGAGCACCCGGTCTTCCGGCCCTTCACCCGGAGCGGCCTGGAGAGCTTCCAGCGCATCACCGCCCGGCGCGCCATGCGTGTCGAGCCCTTCGAGGAGACCGACGAGGTCCAGACGCTGCTCCGCTGGGAGGACGGCACCCCCGCGTTGATCAGTCGCCAGGTGGGACAGGGGAGGGTGGTGCTGTGGACCTCTTCCTTCGACAAGGACTGGACCAACGCCCCCCTGGAGGCGGTCTTCGTGCCCTTTGTCCAGCGGCTCGTCGGCTGGCTCGGTGGGGCGGCCGGTGGCAGCGCCCTGCGCTTCGAGGCCACCGTCGGTGAGCGCGCGGTCCTCGAGCTGCCCTTGTCCGGCCTGGAGCCAGAGGTCACCGGACCGGATGGAGAGCCCGTCCTCGCCGAGATCGCGAGGGGTGAGCCCTTGGAGCTGCGCTTCACGCCGCAGGTGCCGGGGGCATACGCCGTGGGCCTGCCCGGCGAACCCCCGGTCGCCTGGGTCGCGGCGAACGTGCCGGCGCTGGAATCCGACGTGCGGGTCTACGAGACCCTGACGGAAGCCACCGCCTCCATCGATCCCAGGCTCCTCGAGCGCCACGCGGACCTTGGACCCGGGGCCCTCGGAGCCGCCGTCGTGCTGCTCCTGGCCCAAGCCCTGGTGTCCCTGCGGAGGTCCGAGTGAGACGTCGCGAGTTCCTGGCGGCCCTGAGCGCGCTCTGGTGTGGTCCCGCCTGGGCTCTCGGCGAGGCGAGCCTCGTGGATGTCGTCGAGGTCGACATCCCTGGCACCGACTCCCGGCCCGACGCCTGGAAGCGCATGCTCTACGAGATCCAGCGTGTGAGCTCCGTCGAGGTCGGCGAGGACATCCCTCGCATCGCCCCCAGCGATCTCGCGCTCTTCGACCATCCCTTCGCGGTCTTGTGCGGCGGTGCGGCCTTCGACCCCCTCGAGGACGAGGAAGTCCAGGCCCTGTCTCGCTACATCACCTACGGCGGCTTCCTCTTCGTCGACGACACCAGCGGGACAGAGGCCCCCTCGGGCTTCGACGACAGCGTGCGCCGACTGCTGACCCGCATGTTCCCGACGCGGCCGCTGGTGACGCTGGAAGCGGACCACAGCCTCTACCGGGCCTTCTTCTTCATCCGGTCCCCGGTCGGACGCGTCGCGGCCCACCCCACCCTCGAGGGCGTCCAGCTGGGGCAGATCACCCCCATCGTCTATGGCCGGAATGATCTGTCCGGTGCCCTCGAGAAGAGCTCGACCGGGCGGCATGTCCGGCCCGTCGTCCCCGGAGGCGAGCGCCAGCGCCGCGAGGCCGTGAAGCTCAGCGTGAACCTCATGCTCTACGCCCTGACGTCCAACTACAAGAAGGACCAGGCCCACGTGCAGGCGCTCATCGAGGACGGTCGCTTCCGATGAGGTTCCTGGGCTGGCTCGTCGGCGCGGACTTGGGCGAGGGCTCGCTGGAGTTCGTCACGCCCACCTGGGCGCTGGCGAGCTACGCGCTGGCCGCGCTCCTGGCGCTGGTGGTCGCCGGCTGGTCGGCCTTCAAGGCGCGGCCGGCCCTGCCCGAGATCCTGTCGTTGGCCATCGGTCTCGCCGTCGTGGCCTTCGCGGCCGCCGGTCCGACCTGGATCGAGGAGTCCGGTCGCCTCGAAGAGGGACGCTTCGTGGTCCTCATCGACGACAGCCGCTCGATGGCCGTGCTCGAGGACGGGGAGCCTCGCTTCGAGCAGGTCGACGACGCGCTCTCCGAGCTCGACCTGTCCCGAGCAGAGGTCTACACCTTCGGCAGCGAGCTCCACGTCGGCGCCGAGCCGACCTTCGGCGGTGGCGGATCCGATCTCGCCGGGGCGCTCCGTGCGGTCAGCGAGCGCCACGCTGGTGAGAAGCTCGCGGGGGTGGTGGTCATCACCGACGGGATCGACCGCGGTGGCCTGCGTCGGGAGGTCGAGAACCACCGCCCCCCGGAGCTCGAGCTGCCCGGTCCCCTCACGCTCTACCAGGTCGGCGAGCCCGGCGAGGTCCAGGATCTCTCGGTCGTCGACCTCTCCACCGGGGGCTTCGCCTTTTTGCACTCGCCCTTCACCATCACCGCCGAGATCTCTGGTGCCGGCTACGAGGACACGGTCGTCCAGGTGGTCCTCGCAGAGGATGGGCGGGTGGTAGCGCGCAGCCAGGCCCAGCTGGACTCGAGCGGGCTGGGCAGCGCCAGCTTCGAGCTCACGAGCGGTACACCCGGGCGCTACATCTACGAGGTCAGCGTGCCGGCGGACGAAGACGACGCCGTCCCCGGGAACAACACGATGGCCGTCGCCGTCCGGGTCGTGCGCGACAAGCTGCGGATCCTGCAGGTCTGCGGTGCGCCCAGCCTGGACGAGAAGTTCCTGAGGCTCTTCCTGAAGCAGGACCCGGGCATCGAGCTCGTGTCCTTCTTCATCCTTCGGACCAACGAGGACCTGCGCACCGGGTACCTGGACCGCGAGCTGTCCCTCATCAAGTTCCCCTACCGCACGCTGTTCACCCCCCACAGCCGGGACGGCGAGCTCGACACCTTCGACCTCGTGATCTTCCAGAACTTCGACTGGGCCAGCTTCTTCCCCTACGAGCCGAATCTCCTCCAGAACGTCGAGGCCTACGTCCGGGGGGGCAAGGCCTTCGTCATGATGGGAGGCGATCGCAGCTTCGACCGCGGCCGCTACGAGGGCACGGCCATCGAGTCGATCCTGCCTGTCGAGCTCGGCGTCGATGGCGAGGCCGTCGATCTCGAGGCCTTCTCCCCGCACCTCACAGAGGCCGGCAGGGTGCACCCGGTCACCCGCCTGCTCGGCACCGAGGCGGACAACGAGGCCCTCTGGGGGCGCTTGCCGGCGATGGACGGGCTGAACCTCTCGGCGGGCATGGCTCCGGGCTCGGCGACCTTGCTGAGCCACCCGACGCTGTTGACCCCGGACGGCCAGCCGGCGCCCGTGCTGGCAGTGCGCGAGGTGGGCGAGGGTCGCACCATGTCGTTGATGGGTGACTCGTCCTGGCGCTGGGTCATGACCGAGGCCGCCCGTGGCGGCGGCAACCAGGCCTACCTGCGCTTCTGGAAGAACTCGATCCGCTGGCTCGTGAAGGACCACGACGGCCAGCGGGTCCAGGTCGACACCACCAGGGAGAACCACCGGGTCGGTGACACGATCCGCATTGTCGCCAAGGTGCGGGACGTCGGCTTCCAGCCGATGAAGGAGATCGAGGTCGTCGGGCAGCTGACCGGGGCGGGCGAGGCGATCTCCTTTTCGGGCCTCACGGACGCCAGCGGCGAGCTCGTCGTCGAGGTGCCGGCAGAGGCCCGTGGCGCCTGGACCGCGTCGATCGCGGCGGGCCCCGAGGGTGCGCTGGGATCGGACTCGACCAGCTTCGCCGTGACCGACCGCGACCCGGAGCTGGAGGAGCTCCAGCCGGCGGAGGGCTTCCTCGCCCAGCTCGCGGAGCAGACCGGTGGGGTCCACTACACCCCCGGCGACTACGACGAGCCACTCGTCGATATGGCCAGCGGCAGGACCGTCGAGGAGCGTCGGGAGACCCCCCTGTGGGCGGCCCCGGTGATTCCCATCCTCGCGGGTCTGTCACTGTCCCTGAGCTGGTGGCTGCGTCGCCGCCGCGGCCTGCGCTGAAAGGCACTGGAGTCCGCCGAAATGGTGTCCGGGCGCAGCTGCGCTACGTCGCGATGCTGGGTCCCGAGCGCTACGCCGAAGAGGCTCGCAGGCAGATGGCGACGCGCTGAGCCGCGGCTGTCATCGGCTCGTCGACGAGGGCGTGCGACATCCAGGCCCGCGCACGCCCTCTGGCCTCAAGGATCCAAAACGTATCCTTGGCAGCCGAGAACCCCCGGGTTCTCTTGGTTCAAGGATACGCTTTCGGTCCTTGGGCCTCGAGATACCCCCCGGAGACAGCGCAACTCCCCAACACACTCGGCGCGCCGTCTCTGGGCGGGCTTGCCCAGTTCCGGGCTTGCCCAGTTCCGGGCTCGCCCAGTTCCGGGCTCGCCC
>DASCPX010000237.1:0-2124 GCA_036012755.1 Myxococcota bacterium
TTCGTCGCCGGGGACTCGATGAACGAGCGGCAGCGCCCGCTGCTCGTCCTGTGGAGGTTCGAGTGAGGCGACTGCTCGTCGTCCTGGCCGCGCTGGCCTGGCTGGCCGCCTGCGAGGCGACGCTCCCGGCGGGCACTGCAGCGGACGGCGCCCTCGATGGCCTGTGCTACGGCAACGGCACCTGCGACGAAGGCCTCGCCTGCAGCGACGGGACATGTGTCGCCGAGGGCGAGGAACGGGAGGGAACGGGAGGGACCCCGGGCACAGCGTGCCCGGAAGGGAGGGACCCGCTTGACTGTCCGAGCGAGGGTGAAGGCGAACCGCCGTGCCCGGAGGGCACAAGGTCGGCGGATGGCGAATGCCACCCTAGCCAAGGCGAAGGCGAAGGCGAAGGCGAGGAACGGGAGGGGCGGAACCTGTCTACGACTTTGAGACACCGCGTTCGTCTATTTACTGAACCGCCTCTTCGCTTGCTTCGGGTTCTTTCGGCGGGTTGATCCAGACGGCCTCGGGCAGATGGCCCGGATCGGGCCTTCCCCGCACGAACCGTTCGGGATGCTTGCGATATGCGGCGTCGAGCACGGCGCGGCGGTCTCGCAGCGCCTGTTCGGCCCGGCCGTGGTGGACGTCTTCGGGCGTGAGCATTGCGATGCCACCGTGCCTGTGCTCGGTGTTGTACCAGGGCAGGAACGACCGGCAGAACGTCTTGGCCTCCTCGATGCCTGCGAAGCGGCCGGGGAAGCCGGGGTGGTACTTCAGCGTCTTGAACTGCGCTTCGGAGAACGGGTTGTCGTCCGAGACGCGAGGCCGGCTCAACGAACGTGTCACGCCCAGGTCGGCCAACAGCTGGGCCGTGCCCTTGCTCGTCATCGGGCTGCCGCGGTCGGAGTGAAGGACGAGCTGGTCGGGCACGACGTCCTGCTTGTCGCAGCTCTCCTGGATGAGCCGGCTGGCCAGGGCGGTGTTCTCTCGATCGGCGACCATCCAGCCCACGACATACCTGCTGAAGATGTCGAGCAGGACGTACAGGTAGTACCAGGTCCACTTCTGCGGCCCCCGCAGCTTGGTGATGTCCCAGGACCACACCTGGTTGGGCGCCGTGGCGACCAGCTCGGGCTTGGCGTACTCGGGATGACGGAGCTGGTTGCGTCGTTCCCGCACCGGGGCGGCGTCGGCGAGGATCCGATACATGGTGCGCTCCGAGCACAGGTAGTCGCCCTCGTCGAGCAGCGTGGCGTACACCTCGGCTGGAGCGCGGTCGACGAACCGGGGCGAGCAGAGCGTCTGCACGACGGCCTCCCGCTCATCGTCGGTCAGGGATCGAGGCGGCGTGGGCCGGGGCCTTTTGGGGGTCTGGTCCGGGCGGGTGTGCCGATACCAGGTCGCCCGAGACACGCCGAGAGCCTCGCAGGACGGGCGCACGCCCACCTCGGCGGAAAGTTCGGTGGCCGCCATCAGGAGGTCCCCTCGTCGTCGGGGTTCATGTCCAACAGCGCGGCAACTTTTTTTTGGATGTCGATGATGATGCGGGCCTTGCGCAGTTCCTCGGCCAGGGCGGCCTTCTCCCGCGTCAGGCGGGCGAGCTGGGCGTCCAGTGGGTTGCGGGGCGCTGGCTTGCGGCCCCGCTTCCTCGGGGCCAGGGCCGACAGCGTCCCCTCCCGCCGGGAGCGCCGCCACTCCGTGAGGTGGGAGGAGTACAGCCCCTCCCGCCGCAGCAGTCGGCCGATGCCGCCGACCTCGGTGCAGGCCTCGGCCTCCTCGAGGATGCGAAGCTTGTACTGGGCGCTGAACCGCCGACGCCGGGGCTTGGCCGGCACTTCGGGATCGGGCGGGGTGGGGGCGGCTCGGCCACTCGCCCCCGGCGCCCCTGCGGCTCCCTCGTCCTCGCTACGCTCGTCCTCGCTCACCTCCGGGGCGCCGGGGGCGAGGCTCACCGCCTGCAGGGTCATGTCCTTGTCCTTGGCCACGTCGTCTCACCTTCCCGCCCTCTACAGTAATTCCATGGGGGGTCGGTGTCTCAAGCACGTTGGCAGAGAGGGACAGCCCATGTTCCAAGTGACGATCCTCATCAGGGCGACTACAGATCCATCTCGTCGGCGATCGCCTTCACCCGCGGCCGAAACA
>DASCPX010000238.1:0-1181 GCA_036012755.1 Myxococcota bacterium
GTCATCGGGCCGTAGAGGTTGAGGGTAAGCGGCGCCATCTGGCCATAAGTAATTCCAGATAGTTAGTTGATGCGTTTCCCCTGGGATGGACGGGGCGACCGAGGACCTACAGAGGGGCCGCGGGCACCGGACGCTTTGCCGTCTTGGAGGCGCTGGGCATCACAGACGGCGTCACCCCAGCCCTGCGCGGCGAGGTCGCTCGCCTGGTCGTTCAGTGCGCCTCCTACCAGGAAGCCCGCGACCAGCTCGCACGCGATGGCGTCATCTGCGACGTCTCAGTGATCGTTCACCTCGCTGTCCGCACGGGCGTCGCCGCGCTCCGACAGCGTGCGGCGGCCATCGAGGGTGTTCTCGATGGGGCCCTGCTCGGCGGCAGGCTGTTGGCGGGCAAGCGCGTCCGGCTGGGCCTCGATGGCGGTCGGGTGCGGACCCGCAAGAACCAGCGGCAGGGGCGGCGACGCAAGAACGGACACCGCGGCTTTGAGACCCCCTGGCGGGAGCCGCGCCTGCTCACCATCGAGGTCCTCGACGACGAGGGCAACCCCGACCCCGAGGTGCCGCCGATCTACGAGACCTTCCTGGGCGAGGCCGATGACATCTTCCGTCAGATCGAGGGCCTGCTGCGGCTGCTGGGGGTCGCGCTGGCGGAGGTTGTGGAGTTCCTCTCGGACGGCGCGGACTGGATCTGGCGTCGCGTAGAAGGCCTGTTTGAGCGGCTTGGCGTAGTTTCTGAACGGCTTCGTCTTGTGCTGGACTACGCCCCGGTCCGGAGGACACGCCTGCGAGCACCTCCACGCGGCGGTGAGCGCCTGCAAGAACCTCTCGTCCAACCAGCAGACGGCGTTCTACACGAAGCTGTCCAAGCAGTTGCTGGCATCGGCGGGCGTCGAGGCGGTGGTCTCGCGGCTTCGTCCGCTGGTCCGCGGTCGTCGCAGTCGGGCGATCAAGGCGGAGATCAAGTACCTCTCCGGGCATCAAGAACACATGAACTACGCGGCCTTGCTGAGTGAGAAGCTGTCGATCGGCTCAGGCGCTGTCTTCCAGACCGGGTGAGAGCGGCATCCGCCGGATCGTCAACCTGCGGTTCAAGTCGGCGTCGATCTTCTGGCGGGAGGACCACGTCGAGCCGCTACTGTTGCTGCGGGCCATCCTCAAGTCGGGCCGCTGGGACGCCTTCCTCC
>DASCPX010000239.1:0-1440 GCA_036012755.1 Myxococcota bacterium
GGCATCAGGTTTAAGCAACGTGCTGAAGAAGTCGGCTTTAAACAGGCCGTTACTGAAAGAGACTCCGGTGACCCGATTCCGGGGAGCAAAAATTAGTACCGCAACGCCAGAGCTGTCCACACAACGCCATATGTGTAAGATTTGGTTCATTTGGTGAACATCACGATGAGAATGAGTCAAAAGTACCGGTGATATATGAAAGTGTTGCAGTTTTTTCGAAGATGCTCAATATTTCAATCAAGTTTTGAAGAGTCTGTTCAAAACGTTCAAAACTTTTCGGGATGCTCCGAAAATGACCGATTTAAAAGGGAGAGCTCCTACCTCAGACATTTGCTCAGATTTGGTTCATCACAGTTCCACCTACCCATTACAAATGCATCGATCCACTGTACTAGGTTTTTGAAGAGTCTGTTCAAAACTTTCAAAACTTTTTGGGATGCTCCGAAAATGATCGATTTAAAAGGGAGAGCTCCTACCTCAGACATTTGCTCAGATTTGGTCCATCGCAGTTCCACCTACCCAGCATCGATCCACTGTATTAGGTTTTTGAAGAGTCTGCTCAAAACTTTCAAAACCTTTCGGGATGTTCCGAAAATGATCGATTTAAAATCCTAATGGGACAGATTTGGTTCATTTGGTGTACGTTCCGATGAGATCGATTCACGATCGATTTAAAAGGGAGAGCTCCTGAGCTCCTACCTCAGACATTTGCTCAGATTTGGTTCATCGCAGTTCCACCTACCCAGCATCGATCCACTACATTAGGTTTTTGAAGAGTCTGCTCAAAACTTTCAAAACCTTTCGGGATGCTCCGAAAATGATCGATTTAAAAGGGGAAGCTCCTAATGGGACAGATTTGGTTCATTTGGTGTACGTTCCGATGAGATCGATTCACGATCGATTTAAAAGGGAGAGCTCCTACCTCAGACATTTGCTCAGATTTGGTTCATCGCAGTTCCACCTACCCAGCATCGATCCACTGTACCGTCGCCAAGCGACACTGCCGTTGGGCAACTTCCCGTGTGACGGTGTCCTTGCGTGTGTCATGGGCATGGTCATGCGCACAGTGCGCCGTGAAAATGTTGTGGCGACCCACGACATAGTGAACCACCGCGTGACGCCCACCGCGTGATGCCCACCGTGACGCCCACCAGAGCTGCCCACGCAACGTCAGAGCTGCCCACGCAACGCCAGAGCTGCCTACGCAACGTCAGAGCTGTCCACGCAACGCCAGAGCTGTCCACGCAACGCCAGATGTGTAAGATTTGGTTCATTTGGTGAACATCACGATGAGAATGAGTCAAAAGTACCGGTGATATATGAAAGTTTTGCAGTTTTTCCGAAGATGCTCAATATTTCAATATGTTTTTGAAGAATCTGTTCAAGACGTTCAAAACTTTTCATGATGCTACGAAAATGACACTCTTCCCGTCATATTGT
>DASCPX010000240.1:0-66733 GCA_036012755.1 Myxococcota bacterium
GCCACCGACTGGTTCCCCGACTCCGACTCCGACGGCTACGGAGACGAAACGGCCAGCGCCACCGCCGCCTGCGACGCCCCCTCCGGCTACGTCAGCGACGACACAGACTGCGACGACTCCGCCGCCGACGTGAACCCCGACGAGGACGAGTACTGCGACACCACCGATCACGACTGCGACGGGGACACAGAGGACGGCGCCGTCGACGCGACCTCCTACTACACAGACGGTGACGGCGACGGCTACGGCGACGAGTCCACAGGGACCGACAGCTGCTCGGTCATGACCGGCTACACCACCACCGGCGGGGACTGCGACGACAGCGACTCCAGCGTGAGCCCCGCGGCCACCGAGTACTGCGACTCCATCGACAACGACTGCGACGACGAGACCGACGAGGACGACGCCGCGGACGCCAGCACGTACTACGCTGACACCGACGGCGACGGTGACGGCGACAGCTCCAGCACCACCACCGCCTGCAGCGTGCCCAGCGGCTACTCCAGCACCGACACCGACTGTGACGACACCGACTCCGCCACCTACGACGGCGCCAGCGAGACCTGCCACGACGGAACCGTCAACGACTGCAGCGGAACCGAGGCGGCCGCTCTGGCGAGTTGCATCATCTCCTCCGAAGAGTCCGGCGACTACTCCGGCTATGTCTACGGATCCACCGGCGGTGACGAGCTCGCCACGGCCATCGGGGTGGTGCCCGACTACAACGGTGATGGCAACTACGACTTCGTCTTCGGGGCGCCCTACGCCCAGGACGGCGCCAGCGACCAGGGCCTCGTCTTCATCGTCTACGGCCCGCTCAGCGCCGACATCGCGAGCGACGACACCGACGTCCAGATCAAGGGCGAGGGCACCAACGACGAGTTCGGCCTGGCCGTCGCAGTCGTGGACCTCGACAACGACGGGACCGAGGACCTCGTCGTCGGAAGCCCGGACGTCACGCCTGCGGGCGCGATCTACATCCTCAGCGGGCCGGTGACCTCGGACCACCAGGTCTCGAACGCGGAGCGGATTGGAGGCAGCACGAACGGCGACTGCGGCACGACAATCGCCGGCGCAGGCGATGTCGACGGGGACGGGCTCGACGACCTGCTCGTCGGATGCCCCAGGTACTCCTACAAGAAAGGCCGCGTCCACCTGGCTCTCGGGCCGGTCACGATCACGAAGCTGACCAACAGTCACGCCTCCTGGGACGGTGGAACGAACGACGACGACGTCGGAGCCGCGGTCGCGCCCGTCGGCGACACCAACGGCGACGGCTACGACGACATCGGCTTCGGCGCGCCCGGCTACAGCTCCGAGGCCGGATTGGCCCTCGTGGTGCTCGGGCCGGTGAGCGGTGGGGGCAGCGGGCTCGCCCTGTCGGCCGCCGACGCCACCATCTCCGGTAGCTCCGCGGCCGCATGCGGCAGCTCCGTTGGCTACGTGGGCGACATCGACGGCGATGGCTACGACGACGTCTTCTCGGGGTGCTCCGTGGCGGACCGACTGGATATCTACTACGGCCCCGTCACCGGCACGCTCGGCCCGGCCTCCGCCAACCACCAGCTCTCGTCCTCGTCGGGCGGCCAGGGCTTCGGCGACAACGCCTCCATGGTCGGCGACGTCAACGCTGACGGCGTCGATGACTTCGCGGTGGGTGCGCCGCTCGCCGACACGGCGGCGGGGGCCGTCTACCTTTTCTGGGGGCCGCTGTCCGGCGGCAGCCCGACAGCCGATGCGTCGATCACCGGAGAGTCCTTGTCTGCCTTTGGATCTGGCATCTGGGGAGGCGAGGACTTCGACTCCGACGGCTACAGCGACCTGCTCGTCAGCGCTCCCACCGGGTCCTACCCCTCCTACTCCAACGCGGGCTACGCCTTCCTGATTCCTGGCGCGGACTACTAAGTCCCTTGGCTTGCTGGGGCCTCCTCGGACTCGCCCAGGCCCACTCCCCCCACGACGTCGCCACGACGCTGGCCACGGATGGAGTGGTGGTCGTCGCCTTCATGCCTCGAGTCCAGCGAACATGGGTCGTGGTCTTCGACGAGGGCCACCCCACCTTCCATCTGTTCCCCGAAGAGCGAGTGCTCTGCAGCGCCTTCGACGGCGACGAGTTCCTGGTGGGCACCGACGGAGGAGGTCTGTGGCGGAGCGTGGATCTGCTGACCTGGGAGCGCGTCGAGGGCGTTGGCGAAGAGGCCGTCATCACCGACATCGCCGTAGCAGAGGACCTCGTCCTGGCCGGTGGCGGGCGCCTGTTCCGGCGCATCGAGGGCGGAGACTGGGAGGAGTCTCGCCGTCTCGACGAGGACGACATCACCACGCTCGCCATCGAGGACGACCGCGCCTGCCTGGGCACGGACACCGGTCGCGTGCTGTGCTCCTCCGACGAGGGAGAGACGTGGGAGGAGCTCGCAGACCTGGCCCTGACCGTGCTCGATCTGGACCTCGGGCCGGAGCTCTGGGTGGGAACAGACGGCGGGGGGCTCCTCCGCGAAGACGACTGGTCCAAGAACATCAGCGACCACGAGGTCGTGAGCGCTCTAGCGGTCCAGGGAGACACGATCCTGGCGAGCTCGCCAGAGGCCGTCTGGTACAGCCCGGACTCGGGGGAGACGTGGATGGCGGGGACCGGGCTGGAGGCTCCGCAGGACGGACGGGGCAGCCCACCCAACGGGCTGCACCACCACGAGTTCGTCGTCCACGGCGAGACCTGGCTGCTTGCGTCCTGGGAGGGCGTGTTCCGAAGCGAGGACGGCCTGGACTGGGCAGAGAGCCACATGACCTCTCAGCAGACCTTCTGGGAGGTGGAGCTGGCCCGAGGCGAGGTCTGGCTCCCCGGCTACGGCGAAGGTGGGCTGTCCTCGATCGACCTCGAGACCGGCGAGGTCACCTGGCACACGGCCAACCGAGCGATGCACCCACGCGGCGTCGAGATCGGAGAGGACGTCATCCTGATCCCCTCTCGCGGACGGATCTGGCGCGACACGCCGTCGTGGGGCGAGTTCAGCGAGGACCTCGGCTTCGACTACGTAGAGGATGTCGCCCTCGGCCCGGGCGACCGGACCTTGATCGCGGGAGTCGCCAAGGACGGCGTCGGGCTCGCGCTCTGGTCGGAGGGCTTCCTTCCGCTCGAGGAGCAACCCCCACAGGTCTACGGCCTCGTGGTTGGCGAGGACTGGTTCGCGCCAGCGTGGGCGACGAGGCGCTCATCGTCTCAGAGGGGGACTCTGCCTTCCAGACGGTGCAGGAGGGACCGGTTCGCTTCCAGCCCCTCGTCGTCGACGGCGACTCGCTCTGGGCGGGCAGCGCCGATGGGCTCTTCGCAGGAGACATCTACACGGGGCTCGAGGTGGTAGACCACGCCGGTTTCGCAGTGGCCGCCGTGGAGCCCCTCGACGACGGACGCCTGCTCGCGGCGCTCGACGAAGGCCTGTTCGTGGACGGTTCGCTGCTCGCCACCTTCGACAGCACGGCGGTCGACATGGCCGAGGGCGAAGGCTGGCTCGCGGTGGCGACCCCGACCGGCGCCTGGGTCTCCGACGATGCAGGTGAGAGCTGGCTCGACGCGTCGAGGAGAGTCCGCGTCAGCGTCATCTCATGGGCGATCGACGATGAATGGAGGACCTGGTCCGACACCCCCGGCCACTTCGAGACAGCGTACGAAGCCCTGGATCGGGGCAGCACAGCCTCGCTCGCCTTCGAAGGCTCCGCGGTCGCCTTGCGCGCCCGGCAGGGCGATCAGGCTGGAAAGGCCGAGGTCCGCGTCGACGGCGGGGAGTGGAAGCTCGTCGACCTCGCCGGCCCAGCTGGCTACGGCCAGGTCTGGTGCGCTGATGTCGCGCCAGGCGAGCACTTGTTCGAGGTCCGCGCGAACACGCTCCCGGTGCTGCTGGAGGCCGTCGAGATCACGACGAACCCGCGCTATGGCCCGGACATGGTCCTGGCCGAGGCTCTGGCGGCTCCTCTCTGCGTCGAGGACGAGCTCGACGACGAGCGGCGCTGCGGCTGCGACTCGCGGCCATCTCCAGCGCTCCTGCTGGCAGCCGCTTGCGGCATCGCGGTCCTCAGTCGCCGAGAGCGTCGTGATCTCCGAAGCGCTCCCGCGCGGCCCTGAGCCGCTGGGCCGCCTGCTCGCCCAGCCCGGCTTCACGCAGCCGCTCGACCGCCAGGGCCTCCGCCTCTGGCGTGGTCGGGCGCTCGGCCAGCAACCTCGCGCGTAGGAGTCGGGCCTCCGTCCGTCGCTTGCCGGTGGCCTCGAGGGCTTCGAGAGCCGCGATCGCCAGCTGGCCGAGGCCGCGCTTGTCCGCCTCCTCCGCCACGACCATCAAGCCGAAGGGACTGCCCCAGACGAGCGCCAGGGCCTCCGCGGCGAGGGCCTTCCGCTCCTCGCCCGCCGCACCAGCAGCGGCGAGGACCCGCTTCCTCGCCCGCTTCGTGCGGAAGTTCCGGTAGTAGAAGGGGAGGATGCAGACCGCGACACACACAGCCGCGAGCGGAGCCATCCAGGGCTCCAGCTCCAGGCCCAGCCCGGAGAACAACCGGTCGAGCGTGTCGGTGAGGTAGCGCATCCGGCTACACCCAGCGGATGGCCGTGGCCTTGACGATGGCGTGAACCGGGCACCCGGGCTCGAGCCCGAGATCCTCGACAGCCCCCCGCGTCAGCGACGCCCGCAGGGTCGCGCCGACGTCGACCTCGACGAGCACCCGTCCGTGCACCTCCACGAGGCGACGCACGGAGCCGGCCAGTACGTTCCGCGCCGACAGCCGCCCGGGGGGATCCGCCGACAGGATGACGTCCTCTGGCCGGATCGCGAGGGCCCTTCCCCTGGCGGGCCCCGACACCCTCAAGGTGGCGCTGCCGATCCCTACGCTGCAGACAGGGCCGTCCTCTACCACCTCGACGTGGAGCAGGTTGTCCAGCCCGAGGTCATCCGCGAGCCTGAAGACGACCGGGTCGGCGCAGAGCTCGTGGAAGTCACCCAGACCGACCACCTTGCCCTGATCGAGCACCAGGACCTCGTCAGAGAGCCTGAGCACCTCTGTGACGGAGTGGCTGACGACCAGGTGGGGCAGCCCCAGGTGCTCCAAGAGCGCCACGACCCGGGCCCGACGGTCGCCGTCGAGACCGACGAGCGGCTCGTCGAGGAGCAGCCACTCGGGCTTCGACGCCAGGGCCCGAGCGAGGGCCACCCGGCGCTGTTCGCCGCCGGAGAGCCCCGCCACGCCGCGGTCGAGCAGGGCCGACAGCTCGAGGGCGTCGATGACGTCGTCCGAGAGGTGGCCCGAGAAGCCGATGTTGCCGCGCACGCTGAGGTGCGGGAACAGCCGCGGCTCCTGGAAGACGACGCCGATGCGGCGGCGCCAGGCTGGCACGAAGGGTGTGTTCAGCTCGCGCCCGCCGAGGGCGATCCGCCCGCTCGCGCGAACCAGGCCGGCGATGCAGTTCAGCAGCGTGGTCTTGCCGGCGCCGCTCGGACCGAAGACGGCCAGCCTCCGGGCGGAGCTCCGGGCCTGGACCTCCAGCTCCGCGATCGGGCAGCGCAGGTCGAGCTCGATCAAGCCATCGTCCTCTGGCGCGCTCGTCGAACGAGGGTCTCGCCGATGATCACGGCCCCGACGCTACAGACCACGGACAGCGCGACCAGACGCAGCGCGGCGTCCTCGCCGCCGGGACTCTGGATGGCCGACCAGATGGCGAGGGTGAGGGTGCGGGTCTCGCCCTCGATGTTCCCCGCGAACGTGATCGTGGCGCCGAACTCCCCAAGGGCCCTGGCGAAACAGAGCAGCGCGCCCGCGACCAGCCCGGGAGCGGCCAGCGGCAAGGTCACGCGCGCAAAGGCGGACAGGGGGCTCGCGCCGAGACTTCGAGCCGCCAGCTCGAGGCGAGGATCGACGGCCTCGAAGGCGACGCGCAGGGTGCGCACGAGGAGGGGGAAGCCCATGACCCCAGCGGCCACGCCCGCTCCCGTCGTGGTGAAGGCGATCGGCAGCTCGAGGAGCCCGTCGCGCCCGAACAGGGTCAGGAGCGCATAGCCCGTGACGATGGGCGGCAGGACCAGGGGCAGCACGACCAGCGCTTCGACGAGGGCCTTGCCGCGAAACTCCTGGCGCGCGAGGAACCAGGCCAGCGGGACTCCTGGAAGCGCCGCGCCGAGGGAGCCCAGGGCGGCGACCTCGAGAGACAGGAGGAGGGCCCCGAGCTCCGGGCTCATCCGGCCTGGCGTTCGCTGGCGAGACGTCTGGCGATGAGGAAGGCGACCTCGAGACTCTGGGCGTAGTTCAGCCTCGGGTCGCAGAAGGTCTCGTAGGCTCGGGAGAGGTCCTCTGGTGCGAGCCCTTGTGAGCCGCCGATGCACTCGGTGACGTCTTCCCCCGTGAGCTCGAAGTGCACCCCGCCGAGGTGGCTGCCCTGCTCACGGTGCACATCGAAGGCCCCTCGAAGCTCGGCGAGGATGGCGTCGAAGGCGCGGGTCTTGTGTCCCGTCGCGGCCGTGTGGGTGTTCCCGTGCATCGGGTCGCAGGACCAGGTCACGGTGCGCCCGCTGGCGGCCACCGCGGCGACATGAGGTGGGAGGAGCTCCCGGATCCGCTCGGCGCCGAAGCGCGTGATGAGCGTGATGCGGCCAGGCCGATCCGTGGGGTTGAGCCTGGCGATGAGCTCGACGAGCTCGTCGCTGTCCATGCTCGGGCCGACCTTGATCCCGATGGGGTTCTCGATGCCGCGGAAGTACTCGACGTGGGCCTCGTCGAGCGCCCGGGTGCGATCTCCGATCCAGAGGAAGTGGGCGCCGAGGTTGTACCAGCGGCCCTCGATGCGACGGGTGAGGGCCTCCTCATAGGGGAGGAGCAGGCCCTCGTGAGAGGTGAAGAAGCGCACGGTTCCGAGGGCGTCGCTGGAGCGAGCGCCGATGGCGTCCATGAAGTCGACCGCCTCCCGGATGCGGGCGAGCATGCCCTCGTACTGGGCGCGGCGCTCGGGGTTCTGGACGAAGCCGAGGTCCCAGTGGTGGGGCGCGTGCAGGTCCGCGAAGCCGCCGTCGAGCAGAGCGCGCAGGTGGTTGAGCGTCGAGGCGCTGTGGAAGTACACGCGCAGCAGGCGCTCGGGGTCGGGCTCGCGCTCGGAGGGGTCGTGGCCGTTGATGTGATCCCCGCGGTAGCTGGCCACCTCTCGGCCGGCGACGATCTCGGTCGGCTTGCTGCGGGGCTTCGCGAACTGGCCGGCCATCCGACCGACACGAACGACGGGGATCTGGGCACCCCAGGTCAACACCACGCTCATCTGGAGCAGGATGCGCAGCTTGTTGGCGATGAACCGAGCGTTGAGGTCGATGAAGCGCTCCGCGCAGTCGCCGCCCTGGAGCAGGAACCGGCCTCCCTCGCCAGCCTCTGCGAGCTTCGAGGTGAGGAGGTTGATCTCCCCGCGGTGGACCAGCCCGGGGTAGGTGGCCAGAGTCGCCTCGGCCGCCTGCATGGCGGCCTCATCGGCGTAGTCCGGCTGCTGGCGAATGGGCAGGGCTCGCCAGGAACGGGGGGTCCAGCTCATGGACGCTGGGCTAACCCGGCCGGGCGCGGTAGGTTGCGCCTTCGCCCGAGGAAAAGCCCGGAATGACGACCGCACCGCAGAGGAAGATCCTCGGCCACCCGCCCGGCCTCTTCACGCTGTTCTTCGCCGAGATGTGGGAGCGCTTCTCCTACTACGGCATGCGCGCGCTCTTGCTCTACTACATGATCAAGGGCTTCCTCGGCTACCACGACAACGAGGCCTACGCCGTCTACGGCGCCTACACCGGCCTGGTCTACGCGACCCCCTTCATCGGCGGCATCCTCGCCGACAAGCTGCTCGGCGCGAAGCGCGCCGTGGTCATCGGCGGTGCGCTGATGGCAGCCGGTCACCTGCTCATGGGCATCGAGCAGCAGCACGCCTTCTTCATCGCCCTGGCCTTGCTCATCGTCGGAAACGGCTTCTTCAAGCCGAACATCTCGACCATCGTCGGCTCCCTCTACCCAGATGGCGCCCCCGAGCGGGACGGCGGCTTCACGCTCTTCTACATGGGCATCAACCTCGGCGCGGCGATGAGCCCGCTGTTGTGCGGCTTCATCGGCGAGACCTTCGGCTGGCACTACGGCTTCGGCCTGGCGACCATCGGCATGCTCATCGGCCTGGCGGTCTTCGTGGCACCGACGCGGCTGGCCCAGGGCATGGTCGGCGGTGGCGCGCTTCTCTCGGCAGTCACGCTCTTCCTCCTGCCCCAGGATCTCTACGTCTTCTCGGTGATGGCCTTCGTCGGCACGGCCCTGCTCATCGCCGCCGGTGTCTCACTCACGGCGATGAACCTCGGCGGGCTGCCCACCAACGTGGGCCTGCCGCCGGATCCCGAGCAGCTGACCGCGAAGTCCCCCATCGGCCTGCGCAAGGACCTGACCGTCTACCTCGGCATCCTCGTCGCCGTCCCGATCCTGGCCCTGCTGGTGAGCGGAAACCGCGGGATCCGCTTCATCCCGGAGGAGACCATCGAAGGCATCACGACCGCGCTGGGCGCCCTGGGCTCCGTCGTCGGCACCTTCCTCAACGAGATCGCGACCCCCGCTGGACTGGTGCTCACGGGCATCGGCGTGGTGGCGCTCATCGTGATGGTCAAGGCCGCCCTCGGCGCCACCAAGGTCGAGCGCGAGCGCATGTGGGTCGTGCTCATCCTGATGTTCTTCAGCATGCTCTTCTGGAGCTTCTTCGAGCAGGCGGGAAGCTCGGTCAGCAACTTCACCGACCGCAACGTCGAGCGGGTCTTCCCCGAGCGACTCGTCACCGCGGACGAGGTCGGCTCCGAGATCCTCTTCGAGCCCACCCAGTCCCAGCTCGGCTACGCCTTCGACGGCGAGGTGCTGATCAACGGCGAGGCCCGAGCCTGGCCAGGTGGCACTTTCCTGCTCGGGCACCTCGATGGCTTCCGCGACGAGGCCAGGGACGACGACGAGTCCGGCAGCCTCATGACCGTCCTGCAGAAGTCCTTCCTCGTCGGGGGTCTCTTCAGCGAGGTCGAGGAGACCACGGTCCCTGTCCAGCTGCGCTGGCGCGTCGACGACGAGCACGTCGGCATGGGCGTCCAGGGCAGCGAGGTCCCTGCCTCGACCTTCCAGGCGGCCAACCCGATCTTCATCCTCATCTTCGCCCCCATCTTCACCATCATCTGGACCTTCACAGGGCGCTGGGGCTTCGAGCCCTCGACCCCCGTGAAGTTCGGCCTGGGCATGATCCAGCTCGGCGCCGGCTTCATCGCCCTCTGGTACGGGGCGACGCTCTTCGACGAGCGAGGCATGGTCGGACTGCCCTGGCTGCTGCTGGGCTACCTGCTCCACACCACCGGTGAGCTCTGCCTGAGCCCGGTCGGCCTGTCGATGGTCACCAAGCTGTCGATCAAGAAGATCGTCAGCACCGTCATGGGAGCCTGGTTCCTCGCGACGGCATTCTCCGCCTACCTCGCCGGCATCATCGCGACCTTCACCGGCGTCTCCCACGGCGGCGGAGATGGCGGCGTCCCCGCCCCCATCGAGACCGTGGGCATCTACAGCGCCGTCTTCGTGAAGATCGGGATCTGCGCGATCGTGTCCGGCCTGGTGCTGTTCGCCCTGTCCCCACTCCTCAAGAAGTGGATGCACACCGACGTCGTGGGTGGGGAAAGCGACCTGGCGCAGAAGGAGGGATAGCCCCCCGGCGGCCCCCTACTCGGGCGGAGCCTCGACCTCTGGGGCGTCCACTGGGGCGTCCACTGGGCCGTCCACTGGACCGTCCACTGGGCCGTCTTCGGGCACCTCGCCCGGAGTCGCCTCCCCGCCCTCCGGCGCCTCGCCTCCCATACCGTCGGGCCCAGCGTCGAGGGGCGGAACACCCGCGCCCGGAGGCGGCCCCGAGATGACCTCGGAGCAGTCGAGGACCACCCCGTCGATGTCGGCGTCCAGAACGAGCTCCGTGCCCATCTCGGCGAAGAAGATCGCGGCGAGGGGTATGCCGTCTTCGTCAGCGTCGTCGAAACCCATGACGACGACGGACTCGCCTCGGGGTCCCTTCATGCTCCAAGCGCCTGGCGCCGTCGTGATCCCGGTCAGGGGCTGAGGGGCATCCTCTGGCGGAGGCCCGCCGTCAGACGGTGGAGGGGGGAACAGCAGGACGCGAAAGGGACCTTCGTTGTCGTCGCAGACGAGCGTCCCCGAGACGGTCACGCCCCTGGCCAGCTCCTCCTGGGTCTGGACGAGCTCTCCGTTGAAGCCTGGCGGCGCACCAGCGCCTCCGTCCGGCGGCGGTTCACCGCTCAGCCCCTCCGGCTGCGGCGGGGGCGCGGCAGGCTCTGTGCCCGGCGCGATGTCGCCGGCGCCCTCCGGTGTTGCTCCAGGGGGTTCCGGACACCCAAGCATCAGGCCGAGCAAGAGCATTCCTCTACTCCAACGAAGATCGCCGAGAGTCTACCGCGACCTCGCAACGAGTGTTTCAACGCGGGCTTCAGGCGACCGTGATGCCTTCGTCGAGGTAGACGTCCTGAATGGCGTTGAGGAGCGTGATGCCGTCCGCCCTGGGCTTCTGGAAGGCCTTGCGACCGGAGATCAGGCCGATCCCCCCCGCCCGTTTGTTGATGACGGCAGTCTTCACCGCCTGGGCGAGATCGTTGGACCCGGAGGCACCACCGCTGTTGATGAGGCCGATGCGGCCCATGTAGCAGTTGGCGACCTGGTAGCGGCAGAGGTCGATGGGGTGATCGCTGCAGAGCTCTGTGTAGATGCGCTCGTCGAACTTGCCGTAGCTCGAGGAGCCCATGTTGAGAGCCTGGTAGCCCCCGTTGTTGGTGGCTTGCTTCTGCTTGACGATGTCGGCGCCGATCGTGACGGCGAGGTGGTTCGCCTGCCCGGTGAGGTCCGAGGATGCGTGGTAGTCCGTGCCATCGGCCTTGAAGGCGCCGTTGCGCAAATAGGCCCACAACACCGTGGCCATGCCGAGCTCGTGGGCCACAGCGAAGGCCTGGGTGACCTCCTGGATCTGGCGGCCCGATTCGGCCGAGCCGTAGTAGATGGTCGCGCCGACCGCGACGCAGCCCATGTCGTAGGCCTGCTCGACCTGCGAGAAGAAGATCTGGTCGAAGGTGTTGGGGACACTGAGCAGCTCGTTGTGGTTGAGCTTCAACAACAGCGGGATCTTGTGGGCGTAGCGCCGAGCCACCGTCGCGAGCACGCCGTAGGTGCTGGCGACGGCGTTGCAGCCACCCTCCATCGCCAGCTCGACGATGTTGACCGGATCGAAGTAGTCGGGGTTCGGCGCGAAGCTGGCGCCGCCGGAGTGTTCGATGCCCTGGTCGACAGGGAGGATGGACACGTAGCCCGTGTTCGCGAGGCGCCCGTGCCCGTAGAGCTGCTGCAGGGAGCGCAGGGTCCGGATGTTGCGATCCGTGCCGCTGAAGTTGCGCTCGATGGTGTCCGGTCCCGTGAGCGCCAGGCGCTCCCTCGGGATGGCGGTGCAGGTGTGCTCGAGGAGGCTCTCGGCGTCAGCGCCCAGCAACTCGACAGTATGGGACACGGTGACCTCTCAGGAACCGAGGAACTTCTCGAGCATCTCGTCGTTGAGGCGACCGGGGTGGCCGCGCCAGAGGACCTCTCCATCCTTGACGACGGCGGCGGCCGGGATGCCGCTGACGGCGAAGGCGGAGGAGGTGCTGCCGTCCTCCTTGGCGACCCGGTAGGTGACGCCGCTCTCCGACACGAAGTCCGCGACCTTCTCCTCGGTCGCGCTCTTCGTGATCTTGGTCAGGGCGACCACCTCCAGGCCCTTGCCCTGGTACTTGGCGTGCGTCGCCTGCAGCTCCGGGACCTCGCGCTGACAGTGCGGGCACCAGACCTCCCAGAAGACCAGGAGCGTCGTGCCGTTCTGGAGATCGATGTCCCCGTCGCCCACGAACCACTTCTCGACGGCCGGGTTGTCGACGGACTTGCCGACCACGTCCAGCTCCTGCTTGATGCGGATGCAGCGGCTGGCGGTCTTGGTGCGGCCGTAGTCCTTGAGGCAGACGTCGGTCTTGGCCTTGGCCGTCTCCATGTCACCTGCTGCCAGGGACTCGTTGATCTCGCCGTAGATCTTCTGCGCCTCGGCCTCTTCGGCGGCGGTGGGACCGGCGGACGCGGTGCTGGAGGCGGGGCGACTCTCGACAGCCTCGACGCGCTTCTCCAGCGCTTCGACGCGGGCGGAGAGCTCGTCGACCTCGGCCTTGGGAGCGCAGCTCAAGAGCAGGGTGACGCCGACGATGGAAAGGATGATGCGCATGGAGACTCCAGTGATTCTCGGGCGGAGAAACGGTTTAGCCGATGGGCTGGGCACTGTCACCAGCCCAGGTCCCGGACTCTGTGGTGGCTCCGGAGTTCGGGACGCTCCTGCAGCACGGCCTCCGCCTCGGTCCGCCTCCCGGCCTTGACCAACAGCTCCAACCAGCGGGCACAAGTGTTGTCTCGCGGACCAGGGATCGCACAGGCGGCGCCTGCGTGATCGGCTGCCTCGGAGAACCGCTCGAGCCGGCCGAGTTCCTTCTGGAGCGCCATGCGCGTCCCGAAGTGGTCGGGGAAGTCCTGGACGACGACCTCGAAGGCGTCGATCGCCCCCTCGGTCTCGCCGAGCCTCACTCGCGTCTCCCCGAGCCAGTACCAGTGGCCGGGCTCCTCCGGCTCTCGACGCGCCGCCGAGAGGTAGAGTTCCTGGGCCCCCTCGAAGTCGCCCCGGGAAAAAGCCAGGTTGGCCTCGCCGTGGAGACACCAGCCTTCTTGTCGCGCGGTGACCTGGTCGATGGGGATCCATGGCAGGGCGGCAGCGAGGGCGAGGACGACCCAGGCCCGGTTCCAACGCCTCGCGACGAGGAGCTCGACGGCGCGCACCAGTCCCATGCCCGCCAGCAACGCCACGACCGGCCACGTCGCGACCCGGTAGCGGTCGGCGACGAGGAACAGCACCATCGGAGCCTGCAGCGCGAGCCAGAGCCACGGCAGCTCCCGCCGCTTGCGCCAGGCTACGAACATGCCAAGGACCGCCAGGGGAAAGACCAGCCCGAAGCGCGCAGGCAAAAAGGCCATCCAGCGCATCGGTCCGCCGTCCGTGCGGCACCGGTAGTCCTCGTTTCGAGGGATCTCGCGGTCGTTGACGGACCACAAGGCCTTCGTGGCCAGCCCGCCGACGAAACCAGCTGGATCCTGGCTGATCTCGTCGAGCGCTCGCTCGCTCCAGTAGTCGTTGCGCTCGTACTGGTCCCGGATGTCGGGCTCCGCTTCGACAACGAGGCGCCGAAACGGGATGCCGGGGCGCAGAAAGGCCGTCTCCTTCCAGTCGGGGTTGTTGCCCAGGTAGAAGTTGAGCCCGGCGTTGTGGCTCACCAACGCCGGGTGCCCCGCCTGGATGTTCGTCCAGGTCGTCGGACCCAGAGCCAGCGCAGCTGCAACTGCAAAGGCCCCCAGGTCGCGCCCGCGCAAGAAAGCCCCGAGGGCGACGAGGGCGACGAGGAAGGTCGGATGCACGACCACCGCGACCCCCATGGCGCCACCGGCCAGGGCGCAGCGTGCCCAGGTCCGCTCACCGAGCACGGCGTAGAGGGCCACGACGAGGAGGAAGTTCGTCGTCGCGGGGGTGAGCAGGTCCAGCTCGAGGAGCAGCGTCGTGGCATAGAGCGTGTAGACCAGGCCAGCGACGAGGCCGACCCACGGCCCGCCCATGCGCTTTCCGAGTCGAGCCACGAGCCAGGTCGTCAGGACGCCCAGGACCATGTTGACGAGGCGGGCACGAGCCGGGTCGTCGCCAAGGACCCTGAGCTCCAGCGAGAGCAACCAGGGATAGCCAGGAGGCTGGTAGAAGCCCCCGGCGAAGGGGTCTTCCCCCGTGAGCAGCTGTCGGGCCTGCGCCAGGTAGACGAAGGCATCGACCACCGGATCCTCGAAGCCGGTCCCCTCCATCGACCCCCACGCGAGGAGCCGCACCGCGACGGCGACGAGAACCACGATGGGCTCGATGAAGCGGGAGGGGGCCTGCATCCGTGTTAGCCGGCGTGATGCCTATCACGACCGCCCTCGCTTTCGAAGCGAAGGAGCCTCCGACCCAGGTCGGGACCTTCATCGTCCTCGGCAAGGTCTCCGCCCTCGCCGACGAAGCCGTGCGGAGCCGCGTGCCGATCGACGACGAGGCCTGGGCTGCCATGCTCGAGCGACTGGGCGAAGGCGGCGACTGGGGCGCGTCCACGACGACCTGGGTCGGCAAGACCAAGATCGTCCTGGCCGTGCTGCCATCGAAGAGCTCACGCCACAACACCCCGGCGCGCAGCTGGGCCGTGCCCAACCTCACCAAGACGGCCCGCGGCAGCCGAGACGCCTCCATCCTCTTCGCGGTCGACGACCAGAGCCACGCCTTCCCGCTCGCCGTCGCCGCCGCCCGAGCGTTCCCTCAGTACGACCGACGAAGCGGCAAGGACAAGGACCAGACCGTCACCATGGCGGCGCTCGATGTGAGCACCGGGCACCTGGTCGAAGACCGGCGAATCCAGCCGGCGATCGAGGGTGTGCGCCTGGCCGGACGCCTCGTGGATGCTCCCGCCAGCGAGCTCAGCACTCGGACCTTCGTCGAAGAGGCCCAGGCGGTCGCCGAGCGCACCGGCGCGGCCATCCGTGTCATCGAAGGCGAGGCCCTGCGAGAGGCCGGACTGGGCGGGCTCTGGGGTGTCGGGAAGGCCGCAGAGGACCTGCCCGCCCTCGTCGTGCTCGAGCACGAGCCCCCCGGCGCCGCGATGAAGGTGGCCTGGGTCGGAAAGGGCATCGTCTACGACACAGGCGGCCTGTCGATGAAGGGCAAGGACCACATGCCCGGCATGAAGGGCGACATGGGCGGCGCCGCGGCCGTGCTCGGCGCCTTCGAGGCCGCCGTGAGCCTGGAGCTCGGGCTCCACATCTTCGCGGTCCTGTGCCTGGCGGAGAACAGCGTCGGCCCACGCTCGACCCGACCCGACGATGTGCTCGCGATGCACTCGGGCAAGACGGTCGAGGTCAACAACACGGACGCCGAGGGCCGGCTGGCGCTCGCGGACGGCGTGTCCTGGATCGGTGCGGAAGAGGACCCGGACGTCATCGTCGACCTGGCGACGCTCACCGGCGCGGCGCTCATCACCACCGGCAAGGTCCACGCTGGGGTCTACAGCAACGACGAAGATCTCGAGGCCATGGCGGTAGCGGCAGGCAAGGCCTCCGGCGACGTCGTCTACCCCTTCCTCTACGCCCCCGAGCTCAT
Organism: Myxococcota bacterium; assembly: GCA_036012755.1. Taxonomy (GTDB): domain Bacteria; phylum Myxococcota_A; class UBA796; order UBA796; family CAJQPC01; genus JAAESX01. The sequence goes on from DASCPX010000240.1 coordinate 15,290, forward strand.
GCGGAAGGAGTACAAGTCCAGCGTCGCGGACATGAAGAACTCGGTGAAGGACCGCATGAACGCCCAGGCAGCCTGCGCCGGTCTGTTCGTCGAGGCCCACCTGCACAAGCGCGCCGACGACTCCTGGCCCCGCTGGCTGCACGTGGACATCGCCGGTCCGGCCTGGAACAGCCACAACCGCGGGACCGGCTTCGGGGTCGGCCTGCTCTTGCAGCTGTCGGAGACCCTGGCCGGCTGACTATCGCTAGCGCTAGAGCTAGAGCGGGGTACAGGTGTCGAAGCCGGACAGGCACCGGATGCGAACGGTCTGCCCGCCCTCGACGACGAGGCCGACCATCGCCCGACCGACCCCCGTCTCGAACTCCGCGTCGACCGAGTAGGTCCCGACGGGGACCTTGTTTCCGGGGCCCAACCGGGTACCGTCCGCGCCGACGAGGATGACTCGCAAGGCGTTGCCCTCGACCTCGACGGAGCCGTACTTCAGGCGCTCTGCCTCGGCCTCCGCGCGGGCCTGCTCCTCCGCCAGCAGCCTCGCCGCTTCGGCAGCCTCTGCCTCGGCCGCGGCCCGGGCGGCTGCCTCCTCCTCCTCGCGGATCCGCTGCTGCTCGAGGCGCCACTGGCGCTCTTGTGCGAGCTGCTCGGCGGTCTTCTCCGGTTCGCCGATCGGATCGCCGATCGGATCCTCGACCGGATCGTCGACCACCGGCGGATCCTCGACGACCACGAGAGGGTCCTCGACCACCGGCGGGTCCTCGACGACCACCGGATCCTCCACCGGGGCCTCGTCCTGTGAGAACACCCAGGCACCGCCTACCCCGACGACAAGGACCGCGACGATCCCGAGGACCAGCGGCATCCTGCTCTTCGGCGGCGGGGCCTCGTCCCAGTCCGGGTCCGCGGTGGTCTTCCAGTCCCCCTCGGTCAGGCCGCTCCCCCCCTGGTCGGTGCCCTCCGACACGCCGTCGTGGAGCGTGCCGTAGCTCGGCGCCGGGTCCTTCGGGGTCTCGATGGGCTGGAGCACGCCGGGCGGGGGGGATGGCGTCCCCTCCTCGGCGACTGCCTCGACCTCCGTCTCGACACTCCCGAAGTAGGCCATCGTCTCGCCAGCCTTGGCCTCCCCCTTGGATGCCCCCTTGGCAGCGACGGCCTCTTCGGCCCGCATCGGGTTGGTGTGCTCGGCGACGTACTCCCCCGGAGGCACCATCGTGTGAGAGGTCCCCTTCTTCGTCTCCATCGAGGGCGGGGGGGTCGGTCGGGAATCCCCGGCGGCACGACCGCCCAGCTTGGGCACGTCGGGGCCGGGCTCCGGCAGCTGGTCGCGGATGGCCTCGACCGCCGCGCGCATCGCCTCGACGTCCGGATAGCGATCATCCGGCCGATAGCGCGTCGACTCCCTGATGATGCCGGCGAGGTTCTGCTCGATGCCCTCCAGCACGGACTCGTCCATCTCCGCTGCGAACAGATCGACCGGCATCTGGTTGGTCAACAGCGTGTAGAGCGTCGCGCCCACGGCGTAGACGTCACTGCGTCCGTCGACCTTGCGGGCGGAGACCCGCTGCTCGGGGGCCATGAAGCCCCAGGTGCCCATCACGGAGCCGGTCTTCGTCAGGCTTCGATCCGAGCTGTCGTCGGCGACATGGGCGATGCCGAAGTCCGTGACCTTGGCCCGCCCCCTGCGGGACAGCAGGATGTTCTGGGGCTTGATGTCGCGGTGGATGACCCCGGCGTCGTGGGCGACCCCCAGCGCGGACAGCAGCGCGAGCGTGGCGTCGGCGGCGAGCCGGGTGTGCATCGGGCCGTGCTCGGTGATGTAGTCCATCAACGAGCCGCCCTCGACGATCTCCATCACGATGAAGCTGCGCTCGCCGTCGCTGCCGACATCGTGGACGCCGACGATGTTGGGATGGTGGAGTCGCGCCATCGTGCGCGCCTCGTTCAGGAAGCGCTCCTGGATGACCGGGTGCTTCGCGAGCTTGATCGAGAGGACCTTGATCGCCCGGTAGACCTGCAGCCGCTCGTCGTATGCCCGGTAGACCGTGGCCATTCCCCCTTCCCCGAGGATCTCGACGAGGCGATAGCGCCCATCGGCGAGAGGTTCGGCTGCATCACCAGACAAGTACGGTCACCGTCCCGAGGCCGACCGCTGCGACCCCTATGCCAACAGACCCGAAGAAGGTCACGCGGTTCCGCACGTAGAGGTCATCGAGGCGATCGTCCGCGATGGGATCCTCTGTGTCGAGGAAGCTCTGCTTCATGCCGAAGGCCGCACCGTACATGCCTACAGCGACGGCACCGGTAGCAGCCGTGGCGATGAGCATGGGCCTGCGCAGGTCCCGCCCCGGAGCCGTCGGGGCCGGCCCCCACATCGGCAGCTCGCTGCCCGGCGGCAGGTACAACGTCTCCATGATCGTGTCCTCGGGCTCGAAGACCTGGAGCACCGCCGGGCTGTTGACCGCCCGCGCCGCTCCTCGGACACCTCCGACCGTGACGTAGCCGTCGACCGGCGGAACAGGCTGCTGGAGCTCGCCCTCGTCGACGAGGACGGCCTCTTCGTATGCCGAGATCATCGGATGGCCAGGAGGAGCGACCTCCTCTGGCACCTCGTGGCCGGGCTGCAGCTTGCGGGCGGCGTGGAACTCGTACTTGACCCGGTCGCGCTCCTGGCTCGCGAAGGCGTGCATGCCCATGAGCCGGTGGTAGGCGGCGGCGTCTTTGGGGGTGATCGGCTCACGCAGGCAGGGGAGACCACCCTCGGCGTCCGTCGCGGCGGTGTTCAGCCCGTCGATGTCGAGGTTCGCGAAGGACTGCTCACCCCGCGAGTAGGCGTCCTGGAGCTGAGAGAGCGTGGTGGCGTTCGGGCAGTCCGGAAGGGTGCGCTCGGCGTCCTGCGCGAGGGCCGCGCCAACTAGAAACAGCATGGTCCGATTCTATCAGTTCAAGTACCGCAACGCTTCGCGCCGCGCCTTTGTTGCTCCGCCGAGTCCCAAACCTCGCCAGGAGGCACGCCACAGGTATGCTCCAGGAACAGAGGAAACCACACCGGAGCAGGATGCTCGACGGCTGGGACCACTACTGCTGCCTCATCGCCGGTCGCCCGGCCGCGGTCCTGGTCGACCTCGACGTAGAGGTTCGCGCGCCGTGCTCGGGACTGAGCCGGCTCGTCTGTGTGCGCTTGGCGCTGAGGGCCCCGGGCGACGACGGCCTGGCGACGGCAGAGGAGTCAGCAGCGCTCGATGCCCTCGAGACCGAGCTCCGAGGCCGCCTACAGGCCGGACGATACGTGGCCCGCGTCACCACTGACGGCCGGGCGGAGCTCCACTTCTACCTCCCGGACGACGAGGGCGTCCGGAGCACCGTCGAGGCAGCCTTGTCCAACCACGGCTACGAAGGCGACGTGAGCGCCTCCGACGACCTGGACTGGGAGTGGTTCCTCGGGACCCTGCTCCCCTCCCCGCTGGAGCGGCAGAAGATGCTCAACCGGCGCCGGATCGATGACCTCGCCCCGGTCGGCGCCGTGCTCGTGAAGCACACCCTGCTCTTCCCGACCGCGATCTCCCGAGACACGGCGCTGAGCGCGCTGCTACGCCGCGGTTTCACGATGGAGGGGCCCGTCGATGCGGAGGGCGTCCTTCGCTTCGGGCTCGTCCTCACCCAGACCTCCGAGCTCTCGGCAGCGGCCCTCGACCGGGCCGTCGAGGTGCTCTTCGAACAGGCCGAAGACCAAGGTGGCGCCTACCTGGAGTGGACCCTCTGAGGGTCACCAGTCGACGATCGCCGCGCCCCAGGTGAACCCGCTCCCGAAGGCCACGGCTGCGACCTTCATCCCCGGGACCAACCGGCCATCCTCGACGGCCTCGGCCATCAGCAGGGGGATCGTCGCGGCCGTGGTGTTGCCGTAGCGATCGATGTTGTGGACCAGCTTGTCCTCCGGAATGCCGAGGCTCTTGGCGAGGTACTGGTTGATCCGCATGTTGGCCTGGTGGAAGAGGAAGAGATCGACGTCCTCTCCCGTGATCTCGAGGTCCTGGCAGGCATCGATCAGCGCCATGCTCATGCGCTCGATGGCGTGCCTGAAGACCTGCCGGCCGTCCATGTGGGCCCACATGTCCGCTGGCTCGATGCGGCCCCGACCCTCGTCGTCCAGGGGGATGAAGGGACGCCGGGAGATGTCGAAGATGCGCTGGCAGAGCACGTCCGCGAAGCGCCCGTCGCTGCCGCACTTCCAGTATCGGACGCCGCGGTCTTCCTCCGTCGCGCTGAACACCGCCGCCCCCGCGCCGTCGCCGAAGAGCGAGGCGACCGTCCGCCCTCTGGTGGTGAAGTCGAGGCCTCCGGAGTGGACCTCGCTGCCCACGACCAGGACGTGCTGGCAGGCGCCGGACTGGATCAGGCTGGCTGCGGTGCCGAGGCCGTAGACGAAGCCCGAGCACTGGTTCCGGATGTCCATCGCGGGCACGAAGGTGGCGTCCTCTCCAGCGCACAGTCCGAGCTTCTCCGCCAGCATCACCCCGCTCCCCGGGAAGCACTGGTCCGGAGAGAGCGTCGCGTAGAGGATCATGTCGATGTCGGTCGGCGCGAGCCCCGCGTCGTCGATCGCAGCCCGCGCTGCTGGCAAGGCCAGATCGGCGTTTCCGACTCCATCGTCGGCGAAGCGGCGCTCCCGGATCCCGGTGCGCTGCTGGATCCAGGCGTCGGTGGTCTCGACGCCCATGGCGATGAGGTCGTCGTTGGTGACAACCCGCGGCGGGACGTAGCCGCCCACGCCGGAGATGTATGCGTTCGGCATCCGTCGCTTCTAACGCTTCCTGCGTCGAGACGCGTTGTGCTTGGCCTCCTCGGCCACCCGCTTCTTGGAGGCAGCCCAGCCGCAGACCGGGCAGGTGGACAGGTCGTGCCAACGGGCGGGACATGTGTCCCTTCCGAACTGCACGATCTGCAGGTGCCGCCGGATCCACGTCTCCCTGGGAAAGACGTCCTTGCAGTCCGCCTCGGTCTGCTTGACGTTCTTGCCGCTGGTCAATCCCCAGCGCGTCGCCAGCCGGTGGATGTGAGTGTCGACCGGGAAGGCCGGGACGCCGAAGGCCTGCGCCATCACGACGCTCGCGGTCTTGTGACCGACGCCGGGCAAGGCCTCCAGCGCCTCCATGTCCGCCGGGACCTCTCCACCGTGACGCGACAGCAGGAGCTCGCTGAGCGCGGCCACGTGCTTCGCCTTCGTCGGCGCCAGCCCCAAGACCCGGATGTGCTCCAGGATGCGTTCGGACCCGAGCGCCGCCATCGCCGCCGGGTCGGGAGCCTCGCCGAAGAGCGCCGGGGTGACCTCGTTGACCTTCTTGTCCGTCGTCTGCGCCGACAACAGGACCGCCACCAACAGCGTGAAGGGGTCGTGGTGCCGAAGCGGAATCGGCAGGGCGGGATAGACCTCGTCCAACAAACGCCCGATCCGTCCCGCTTTGTCGATACGCTTCATCTTGTTGCCTGGCCCCGAGTGCCTGGATGCCTCTAACGCTGCCCGCCATGAGCCTCGACCCCACCATCACCCCGCCGATCGTGGCCTCCGGAGACGACAAGGAGCCGCGTCGCAAGGGAAACGTCCAGACCAAGGAGCGGCCGAAGGTCAAGAAGCCGAAGATGTACAAGGTGCTGCTCCACAACGACCACTACACGACGATGGAGTTCGTCGTCTGGATCCTGATGGGCACCTTCCGGCGGAGCGAAGCCGAGGCGACACGCATAATGCTGGCCATCCACAAGGGTGGACTCGGCATCGCCGGTGTCTATACGAAAGAGGTCGCCGAGACGAAGGTCAGGAAGGTCGTCGAGCTCGCGCGCAAGAACGACTACCCGCTCCAGTGCACCTACGAGGAGGCCTGACTTGATCTCGCGTGAGCTCCAGATCACCTTGAACCTGGCGGTCAAGGAGGCGCACCGGCGCCGGCACGAGTTCCTGACGCTGGAACACGTGCTCTTCGCCTTGCTCCACGACACCCGCGGCAACGAGATCCTGCAAGCCTGCGGCGCCAACCGGAAGAAGCTGACGCAGGATCTCGAGACCTTCTTCTCCGAGTCGGTGGAGGTGCTGCCCGAGCAGGGCGACGAGGCCCCGGAACAGACCCTGGGCTTCCAGCGCACCATCCAGCGAGCCGCCTACCAGGTGCAGTCCAGCGGCCAGAAGGAGATGGACGCGGGGAACATCCTGGCGTCGATGTTCCGCGAGTCCGACAGCCACGCGGTCTACCTGCTCCAGCTGGAGGGGGTGACCCGGCTGGACGTGCTCAACTACATCAGCCACGGCATCAGCAAGGCCCAGGGAGCGCTCAAGAAGAAGCAGTCCACCGGCGACGGCGACGAAGAGGAGACCGCGACCCCCGAGAACCCGCTGGAGGCCTGGTGCGTCGAGCTGGTCGCAGAGGCCGCGGCGGGCAACCTCGACCCCCTCATCGGGAGGAACGTCGAGCTCGAGCGGACGGTGCACATCCTGGCCCGGCGTCGCAAGAACAACCCGCTCTTCATCGGGGAACCCGGAGTCGGCAAGACAGCCATCGTCGAGGGCCTCGCCCAGCGCATCCACAAGGGCGACGTGCCCGAGATGCTACAGAGCTGCAAGATCTACAACCTCGACATGGGCAGCCTGCTCGCCGGGACCCGCTTCCGTGGCGACTTCGAGGAGCGCTTCAAGGCGGTCATCGCCATCCTCGAGAAGGACCCGAAGGCCCTGCTCTTCATCGACGAGATCCACACGGTCATCGGGGCCGGCGCGACCTCGGGCGGCCAGATGGACGCCAGCAACATGCTCAAGCCGGCCCTCCAGAAGGGCAAGCTGCGCTGCATCGGCAGCACGACCTTCAAGGAGTACCGCCAGTCGATCGAGAACGACCGGGCCCTGGCTCGTCGCTTCCAGGCCGTCCAGGTCGCCGAGCCGACCCTGGACGAGACGGTGCTCATCCTGAAGGGGCTCCAGCCTGGCTACGAGAAGCACCACGGCGTGACCTACACCATCGACGCCATCGACGCCGCGGCGAAGCTGAGCGACAAGCACATCCGCGACCGCTTCCTGCCGGACAAGGCGGTGGACGTCATGGACGAGGCCGGCGCTGAGATCCAGCTCGACGAGAAGCGCGGCATCGTCGATGTCCACGTGGTCGAGGGCACCATCGCCCGCATGGCCAAGGTCCCGGCGAAGACGGTCTCGGCGTCGGAGCAGAAGCAGCTCGAGAACCTGGACGAACGTCTCAAGGCCGTCATCTTCGGCCAGGACCCGGCGGTCGACAGCGTCTCTACAGCCGTGAAGCTCAGTCGGGCTGGTCTCGGCCACCCGGAGAAGCCGATCGGGTCCTTCCTCTTCGCTGGTCCCACCGGCGTCGGTAAGACGGAGCTCGCACGCCAGCTGGCCTTCTCCATGGGCGTGGAGTTCTTGCGGCTGGACATGTCCGAGTACATGGAGAAGCACTCCGTGGCACGGCTCATCGGTTCTCCCCCCGGGTACATCGGCTACGACGACGGCGGCCAGCTCACCGACGCGGTGATGAAGAACCCCCACTCCGTGCTCCTGCTCGACGAGATCGAGAAGGCCCACCAGGACGTCTACAACATCCTGCTGCAGATCATGGACCACGGGACCCTGACCGACAACCGGGGTCGCAAGTCGGACTTCCGCAACGTCGTCCTCATCATGACCACCAACGCCGGCGCGGCACAGATGGCCGGCAGGGGCCTCGGCTTCGTCGAGGGCAAGGCCAGCGACCGCGGCAAGACGGTGATGGAGAAGCGCTTCACGCCGGAGTTCCGCAACCGCCTCGACGCCATCGTCTGGTTCGACAAGCTGCCGATGAAGGCCATCCTCCGGGTCGTCGACAAGTTCGTCATCGAGCTGGAGGGCCAGCTCGCCGACCGCGACGTCACCTTCGACCTCTCAGAGCCCGCCCGTTCGTGGCTCGCCAAGGAAGGCTACGACGAGACGATGGGCGCCCGACCGATGGCGCGCATCATCCACGAGCACATCAAGCAGCCGCTGGCGGACGAGATCCTCTTCGGCCACCTCAAGAACGGGGGTCGGGTGAAGGTGGATCTCGCAGAGGACGAAAAGAGCCTGGTCTTCGAGTACCCGAAAAAGGCCATCGAGGCCAAGAAGCAGAAGGCCCTCCCAGGCCCGGTCGAGTAAGGCTCCGCGTCACACGGGCGCTCTACGCGGCGTAGGGAATCGGCAGCTATACTCCCGGCCCGAGGAGCCCGGAATGTTCTTGTCGATCGCGCTGTCCTGCGCTGGCGATGACGCCCCGATCAACGACGCACCCTCGACGGTGACCCACGACACGGGCCCGGATGATGTCGACGGTCCGATCATCCAGCACGACGGCGTGGACAGCCCGCAGTACGTCGGAGACGACATCTGGATCGAGGCCCGGATCCTCGACGCCGAGGGCTCGGTGCTGTTGGCTCAGCTGCTCTATCGGCGTCAGACGAGCCCCGACTTCGAGACCGCCGGCATGATCGCCGCGCCGGATCTGGGAGAGGACATGTACGAAGGCAAGATCCCGGACGACAAGCTCGGAAGTGCTGGAATGCACTACTACTTCTTCGCAGTGGACGCCTCGAACAACGATGCCGTCTACCCGACCACGGCGCCGGACGAGTACTTCAAGTTCGACCTCACGGAGTAGCGATGACCCTCTTGCTGGCCCTCGCCTGCGAGTCCGACCAGACCCTGATCTCGCACAACGACATCGAGGACGTCGTCATCGGCTACGGCGACGTGTCCGGAAGGGTCTGCGACCCCACCGGCTACACCTGGCTCGAAGGGGCCAGCGTCTACGCGAACCTCTACGACAAGGCCGGATGGCTCGTCGACGTCAAGGTCACGACCACCGACATCTCCGGCTACTGGGCGCTGCGGGACCTCCCGGACTCCTCAGAGGTGGAGATCTTCGTCCAGAAGGGCACAGAGGTCGTGGAGAGCCACACCGTCACGGTCCGGGCCGGACGGGTCACCAAGGTGGAGGAGCCGGCCTGTCTCGACCCGCGCACCCTCGACATCGCGGTCATCAGCGGCAACTACGACGACTTCGACCGCGTGCTCGATCACATGGGCATCGTCGACTACGAGATCATCGACGGCCTCGACCAGAACGAGCTCACCGACTTCCTGCTCAACCCAGAGGCGATGGCCGAGCACGACCTCTTGTTCTTCAACGGCGGCCACCTCGAAGAGGACGTCATCTACACCACCGACGCTGACAACACCACGCCGGATCTGATCAAGGAGAACCTCCGCCAGTTCGTGCTCGACGGCGGCCACGTCTACGCCTCCGACTGGGCCTACGACGTCATCGTCCAGACCTGGCCGGACCAGCTGGACTTCCTCGGCGCAGAGGGCCTCCCCGACGACGCGCAGATGGGCACGACCCAGACCGTGAACGCGGCCATCTCGAACTACTCCCTCGGCGTGTTCATGGAGGACGACGACCAGTACCTGCCGATCACCTTCGACCTGCCCGTCTGGCCTCCAATGGTCAACGTGGGTCAGACGGTCAGCATCCACCTGACCGCCGACATCGAGTACCGCGAGAACGGCGTCGTGAACTACCAGGCCGGGAGCCCCCTGTTGGTCAGCTTCAACGGCGGCGGTGGCCGCGTGGTGTTCTCCTCCTTCCGCATGGTCGCGAACGACAACGAAGAGGTCATCAAGGTGATGAAGTACGTGATGTTCGCGCTGTAGATGCTCATCGCCTGTGCCGAGCCGACCCTGACCATCGGACACGGGCTCGCAAACGTCATCGACAGCGCCCTGGCCGTGGAGGTCCCTTGATCTGGCTGAGCCTCGCCTGCGAGTGCGGCGGCCCGGGCCCCGACTCCAACCCGGAGCCCTGGGAGCTCCCGGTGACCGGCGTCGGCGACTCCATGATGCTGTCGGCCTGGACCCACGGCGAGGAGATGCTCGTGGTCGGCGGAGGCTTCGGCGACGACGCCCACGGGGATCTGTTCCGCTACTCCGACGGCACGCTCTGCGTAGAGCACGCCGTCACCGAGCACACGCTCTGGTGGATCCACGGGGACGGGACTCAGTGGTGGGCGGTCGGGGAAGAGGGCACCGTGCTCCACTCCAGCGGCGAACGCCGGGACATCGACACCGAGCTCACCCTCTACGGCGTCCACGTCGACGAGGCTGGCACCGTCTGGGTCGTCGGAGGAGACGTGAGCGAGGACCTCGGCGGGGTCTGGAGCTGGAACGGCGCTGACTGGGACACGCGGCTCGAGACCTCGGGGGTGATCTTCAAGACCTGGGACGGGCTCTTCGTCGGCGACAGCCAGACCTGGGTCCTCGACGGCGAGGACCTGGTGGACATCGGCACCGAGCACCGCCTCGTCACCATCCGGGACACCACCGCGGTCGGCGGCACTGGCAGCTCGCTGGTCGTGGAGTGGGACGGCGCCGGCTGGGAAGAGCAGGACACGCTCTACCTCAACGGCCCGCTCAACGGCCTCTACGAATACGACGGCGCGCTCTTCGTCGGCGGAAACGCCGGCACGATGGGCTACCGCTCGACGGAGGGCTGGGTGATCCCGGACTTCCCGCTCACGAGCGACACCTTCCACGCCGTGTGGGAGCACGAAGGGGTCGTCTGGTTCCTGGGCGGCAACTTCTTCTCCGCCGGGGACAACCACGCCACGATGGCGGCCTACGGAGATGCCCCCAGCGTCGAGACCGAGGAGTGCGCGCGCTGACGGGACCTCAGTGCGAGGTGCCCGGGACCACCACCACGATGTCGAGGGAATCGAGCAGGATCGTGTCGTCGCCGATGACGTCCAGGGTCATCAGGAAGAACTGGTCCTCGCTCGTGGCGGGCACGGTGCCGAGGAAGTTCAGCGTGAAGTCCAGGGTCTCGATGCCCTCGTACTCGATGTCCTCGTAGTACTCGGGGTCGATGGACTCGACCATGCCGTAGGTGTCGCCGGAGACCTCGAGGTGGATCTTGTTGAACTCCTGGGCGCTGACGAGCTGCTCGACGCCAAGGACGATGTTCTCCTTCAGCTCCGTGGCGAAGGAGGAGCCCGCCTGCGGGGCCTCGAAGACGAGCTCGTCGTCGACCTCGCCGTCTTCGTCGAGGTCCGCGAACGAGTTGGTCCGCTGGGCCAGGTCCATCATCTGGTCGTAGGGCGAGTACGTCGTGCTGCCGCTGTAGGAGCCGACGTTGATGCCGATGAGGTAGCCGCCGAGGTCCTCGAAGGCGGTCACGACGTCGTCGCTGCCAGCGTCGAAGGGGCAGCCGCCCGGGGTGGTCGTGAGCCCGCTGGTGCTGCCGCTGTAGTCCGGGTCGCGCATGTAGATGTCTGTCGCGTAGACGACGACGGGCAGCGAGTAGTCCCGGAAGCCGAAGCCCCCGCGAGTCCCGGTGCCTGTCACGGTGGAGTCGTACATGCCGGTCGCCGAGCCGGCGAAGGCGTCCCCGGCGTCCGCGATGAAGGGTGGGATGTCGGTGCTGGAGGTGTAGCTGCCGTCGCAGTTCTGGTCGTAGCCCATGCCCGTGGAGGCCTGGTACAGGGCCTCCATGTCCGACTCCTGCCCGTCGGCGCCGTTGTGCAGCTGGACGTTGGACAACGCCGTCTGCATCCCCGTCTCGCTCGTGGTGATCTGGGTGAGCAGGATGAAGGGCTTGTCCGGGGTGGAGCCCATCGAGCCGTAGTTGTAGTCGTCGAAGGTCGCGAGGCCGAAGGCGGCGTTCTCGAAGGTGTTCTCGAGCTCGCTGACGATCTCGCTGAAGCGGTCGGCGGTCGCCGAGATCGTGGACCCCATCGAGCAGGTGGTGTCCATCATGAAGGCGATGTCGCCGTACTGGATCTTGGGCTCGAACTCGAAGACGTGCTCCTTGCTGGTGCGCTCTTCGACCTCGACGTAGACACCCTCGATGACGCTGTTGGCGTTCAGGGGATCAGTGCCGGCCGCGATCTCGGCGCCGTCGGTCTGGCCGTCCCCGTCCGAGTCGGAGTCGTAGGGCTCCGTCCCATAGACGTTGACCTCGTCCCAGTCGGAGAGCCCGTCGCCGTCGGCGTCGAGGTCCTGGGAGTCGTAGGTGCCGTCGCCGTCGACATCGCTGGGCTCGCCGCAGCCGCCCGCGACCTGGCCTTCCTCTGTGTCGGCGAAGCCGTCGTCGTCGCTGTCGGTGTCACGGAAGTCGTAGGCGCCGTCGCCGTCGGTGTCGACAGGCTCGTCGCGGTAGGGCGTGGTCCCTCCCTCCCACATGTCGCAGAGCAGGTCGTTGTCCGAGTCCTCGTCCATGAAGTCGGCGACCGTGTCGTAGTCGGTGTCGACGGGGGCGCCGGGGATGGTGATCTCCCAGGTGTCGAGGATGGCGTCGCCGTCGTTGTCGAAGTCCCGGTAGTCCTCGACGCCATCGCCGTCGGTGTCCACACCCTTCTTCGGCAGGTCGCCGGACTCCTCGGCGTCGAGGACCGCGTTGCCGTCGCTGTCGAGATCGAGGAAGTCCGACGTGCCGTCGCCGTCGGTGTCGAAGGGCATCGTGTCGGAGAGGCCGTCGCCGGCCTCGTTCTCGTCGAGGATGCCGTCGCCGTCGCTGTCTTTGTCGAGGTAGTTGGGCGTGCCGTCCCCGTCGGCGTCGTCGGTCTCCGCGCCCTCGTGCATGTCGAGGATCGTGTCCCCGTCGGCGTCGTTGTTGGCCACGACCGCTTCGGAGTCGACTCCTCCGCTGTCATCGACCTCGTCGCCCTTGTCCAGGCACCCGACCAGGCCGATCAGGCCGACGAAAGCAAGCACAGCCCGACTCATGGATCACCTCGAAAGCGGACGAAGTCTACCACCGCCTACGCGGCATCGCGGGACCGTGTGACAGCCCGTCGTCCGGACCACCGAGCCCCCTGCTAACTTCTCTGCGAGTGCCGCTGAACAAGACCCGTCTCGGAAGCTTCACCCTCCGGCATGTCATCGGCTCCGGCGGCATGGCCGAGGTCTGGCGGGGCGTGCACGTGGTCCGCGCCGTGCCTGTCGCGGTGAAGGTCATGACCGGCGACAAGGCTCGGGGCTCGAAGTACCGCGAGATGTTCGACAACGAGGTCCGAGCGATGGCTGGCCTCGAACACCCCGGCATCGCTCACGTCTACGACTACGGCGTGGTCGATCGCGACGCCCAGCGCTCATCGCGGGGGCGCCTGGTGGCCGGGAGTCCCTTCCTCGTCATGGAGCTGGCGGGCGGCGGCACCCTCGCGCGCCTGCCGGGTCCCACCCCGTTCTCGGAGATCAAGCGCATCCTCCGTGCCCTGCTCGATGCCCTGGCCCACGCCCACGCCCGGGGAGTGGTCCACCGCGACCTGAAGCCCGCGAACATCCTGATCTGCTCGGACGGGAATCTCCGCCCGGGTCTCAAGCTGGCGGACTTCGGCCTCGCACACCCGATCGAGACCCAGGCGGGCTCCAGGCGCATCAGCGGCACGCCGCACTTCATGGCGCCCGAGCAGTTCAAGGGCGCCTGGCGCGACTACGGGCCCTGGACCGATCTCTACGCGCTGGGCGTGCTCGCCTACCACCTGGTGACCGGAATCCTGCCCTTCCCGTGGGAGACCTTCCAGGAGCTGAGGACGGCCCACCTCGAAGAAGAGCCGACCCCGATGCAGCCTCGGGTGCCGGTCCCCGATGGCTTCGGGGATTGGGTCGGCCGCCTCCTGATGAAGCAGCCCTCACGCCGATACCGCCGCGCTGCGGACGCTGCCTGGGACCTCGATGGTCTCGCCGAGGTCCCCGACGGTGTCCTCACCACCGCCGACTTCGACATCACGGTCTCCTGCTCGATCCTCACCCAGAGCCACACGCTGGTGGAGCTCATCCAGGAGACCGGGGAGATCACCGACGACCTGCCGGTGGAGACCGGCGCCGGGCCGCCGATCCTCCCGAGCTGGCGACGTCCGGACGAACTGCCGGCGCTGGACGCGCTCGCGGCAGGGCCCGGCCTCGTGGGGCTGCGAACGTTGCCCTTCGTCGGCCGCGAGACCGAGCGCGACCGTATCTGGGAGGGCCTGCGCGAGGTCCGCGAGCTGCGTCGGCCACGACTGATCTGGGTCAGCGGACCCGCCGGGGTCGGAAAGCGGCGGCTGGTTCGCTGGATGTGCGAGCGGGCTCACGAGCTCGGCGCCGCGACCGTGTTGCGGGCGACCCACAACCGCATTCATGGCCCCTCCGACGGGGTCGCCGGCATGCTCGGCCGCATGTTCCGCTGCCCGGGTCTGCCCCGGGGCAGCATCCTCCCCCGGACCCGGCGCAGCCTGCTCAGCCTGGGCCTGGGCGACCCGGCCGACTGGGAGGACGTGGCCGAGATCATCCTGTCGGGGACCGACCAACAGGCTCACGTCACGCGCCCGCGGGAGCGCCACAGCCTGGTCGAGCGCCTGCTGCGAGCCCGCTCCGAGATCCGCCCTCTCATCGTCTGGATCGAGGACGTCCAGTGGGGGCCGGACGCGCTGGACTGCGCACGCTTCCTCCTGAGTGCAGAGACCCCGAGCCCCATCCTGCTGCTGCTCTCGGGCCGCGGGGACCCCGGCGGCCGGGTCGACGAGCTCCTCGCGGAGCTGGTCCAGGATCCCGCGGCAGAGCGCATCCAGCTCGGCCAGCTGGAGACGATCCACCAGCGCAAGCTGGTCAAGCGTCTCCTCGGCCTCGAGCCGGGTCTCGCCGAGCAGGTCATCGCCCGCACCGACGGCACGCCCCTGTTCGCGGTCCAGCTGGTAGGGGACTGGGTCGCTCGGGGACAGCTGGTGCCTTCGCCGAGCGGCTTCGTCCTCGCACCGGGGGCCGACGCCGAGCTCCCGGACGACGTCCACGAGCTCTTCGTCAAGCGCCTGCAGCGGGTCCTCGGCGATGACCCGCGGGCCATCGAGGCCCTCGAGCTGGCGGCGGTCCTCGGGCGTCGGGCGGAGGAGGCCGAGTGGCGCGCAGCCTGCTGGCATGGTGGCGCGGTGATCCGGCCGGACCACGTGAGGCGCCTGGTCGGCGCCGGGCTGCTCGCTCACGAGGCCGAGGGTGAAGGTCAGGCCTGGACCTTCGAGCACACGATGCTGCGTGAGAGCCTCGAGCGTGGTGCTCGCGAGGGCGCGCGAGTGGCCCGCTGGCACCGAGCCTGCGCGGAGGCGATCTCGGAGCTCTACGCGCCAGAGGTCCCCGGCTCTCGAGAGCGCATCGCACGCCACCTCTTCGCAGCCGGGGACCACAGCGAGGCGATCCCTGCCCTCGTCGACGCGATCCACGAGGCCCGGACCTACGCGGAGTACCCGGCCGGACTCCGCCTGCTCGATGTCCTCGACACCGCCCTGGACGAAGCTGCGGTGGCGGTCCACGACCCGCGCCGCGGGCAGGCCAACGTCCTCCGCGCGACCCTGTTGCGCTACCAGGGGCGCTTCGACGAGGCCCGCCGCCTGGCCGAGCAGCTGGAGAGCGAGGCCCAGCTCTATGGCTGGCCCGATGTGGCAGCCCGCGCGATCGAGCTCTTGGGCAACCTCTCGCGCATCACCCGAAACCTGCCCCAGGCTCGGGCGCAGCTGGAGGCGGCGCTGCTGATGTTCCGCGATCTGGGTGACCCCTCCGGCACGGGGACCGCGCTCCTCGGCGTCGCGGCGGTGCTCTGGCAGATGGACCAGCTGGAAGAGGCCGAGGAGCTCTTCCAGCTCTCCCTGGCGCACCATCGCGAGCACGACAAGATCAGCGGCATCGCCGACAGCCTCAACGGGCTCGCCGAGCTCGCCCGGACACGAGGCCACCTGGAAGAGGCCGAGGGGCTCTACCTGGAGGCCATGGAGCTGCACCACGTCGCCAAGAGCGGCATCGAGATGGTCGTGCGCCTGAACCTCTGCCTCGTGCGCATCCTGCAGGGTCGCTACGACGACGTGGTCGAGGACCTGCGGGCCTGCCTCGTGCAGTTCGAGCGCCAGGGCCGCAAGACCTACATGGGCGCCGTCCACCTCTTGTTGCTGCCCGCCTGCTGCCAGCGCGAGGACTGGGAGGCCTGGGACGATCACTACGGCCGTGGACTCGGGCTGCTCACCCAGAGCGGCATGATCGACAAGGACATCGCCTGGCCGGCCCAGCTCGCAGGAGACCTCGCCGCCGAGCACGGCCAGCCCCAGCGCGCCTGGCAGGCGTACGTGCTCGCGCGCCAGCAGTGGCTGGCTATCGGCAACGAAGAGCGGGCGAAGATCGCCCAGGAGTCGATGCGCGCCGTGAGCTGAGTGAGCTCGCGACAGCCTTTTCACAGGCCGGGGTGGACGGTTGAACTAAGTTCCCCGCGCACCAGCTGGAGACCCCATGAGCGAGATCCTCATGAAGGCGCTGCCCATAGGACTCGGCGCCCTCGTCGTCGGAAGCGGCCTCGGCTACGGGCTGCACGCCCTGCTCTCGGACCCGGTCGAGGTCATCGTCAGCGAGCCTCAGATCGTCAAGCAGGAGCTCACCGACGAGGAGCTCCTCGCCTTCTGCGACGACCAGATCAACCCGGAGCGGGTCAGGGCCGAGGACGCCCATGCCAAAGTCCTCGATCTCCAGGCCCAGCTCGACGCTCGGGAGGCCGAGCTCAAGTCGATGAAGTCCCAGGACGAAAAGGACGACGTCCGCCGGGCCGCTGCTGCGAAGAAGTGGAAGGAGATGGAGGTCGAGATCGAGGATCTCAAGACCCAGCTCGAGGTCGCCGAGATCGAGCGCGACGAGGCCCTGGTCGAGCTCAAGGAGACCGTGGTCGCCCTGGAGAAGCAGATCAAGGAGACCGAGAAGCAGCGCGTGCGCGCCGAGCGTTTCCGCGACGAGTCCCACCAGAACCTCTGGACCACCTTCCTGGCCGAGTCGAAGGTCTCGATCTGCGGCTGGGGCACCCCAGGCCGCCTCGACAAGTGCCAGGAGGCCGTGGAGTCCGCCCTGGTCAGCGAGGTCAAGGGCCCCTTCATGGAGTGCGTGGACGCCCAAGCAGCCACGCCGATCCTCCGCAAGGCCGAGCGCAAGGAAGACCTCCCCCGCTTCGCCGTGGAGCTCTCCGACGACAGCCGCTTCACGAAGCGCGGCTGGTACATCCAGTTCTGCGACCCGACGCTGCCGGAAGCGGATTTCCTGGATGATTTCGAGGACATATAGGCCGACCGGCCGCCGCACCGGCCAGGACGGTGGGGTCAGAGCGCGCCGACCAGCGCCGTGAGGTTCCACACGAGGTAGTGGGGCAGGTTGAGCAGCCGGTAGGAGACCGCCTGGCCGGTCGTCGTCGACAACGAGAGCGCCTGGGTGCTCGGCGGGTTCGTGTCGCATCGGAGCGCCAGATCCAGGCCCTTGTCGCGCATGAACTGGTGCAGGCTCTTCATGGCCCCAGCCGCCCCGGCCTTGACCTCGACCGGGAGGATCCGGCCACCCACCTGGACCAGGAAGTCGATCTCCCCCGCTCGTCCACCGTGACGCTGCCAGTAGAAGACCTCTAGCCCGACCGGGGAAGGACCGACGGCCAGCCGGAGTTGTTGGGCGACCAGCTGGTCGGCCAGCACCTCGCGCTGGCTGCGGCTGCCGTACTTCGCGAAGTCCGCGCGGTAGGTGGCCACCAGGAACTCGGAGAAGCCCATCGGCTCGATGTGGCGGAAGGTCACGCGACCGACGGGCATCGACAGGGCGTGGTCGGCGAAGGGACCAGTACCCGCCGTGCCCGAGGGCTTCCAGCGCGGGTTAGCACCGCGTCGTGAACGCCCTCCGCAAACTCCTGGTCGCCCTCGTCGTCGCGACGCTCTGCGGCTGCGATGACGACGCCCAGGAGCGTGTGCGCCTCGTCACGACGACCTCTACCGAGGCCTCCGGCCTGGCGACCTGGCTGTTTCAGCCCTTCGAGGAGGAGTTCGACGTCCAGGTCCAGGTCGTGGCCGTGGGTACCGGACAGGCCCTGGAGCTGGGGCGGCGCGGCGACGCTGACCTCGTCGTCGTGCACGCTCGAGAGAGCGAGGACGAGTTCGTCGACGAGGGCTGGGGCATCGACCGCCGGGACCTGATGTGGAACGACTTCGTCGTGGTCGGGCCGGCAGACGATCCGGCCGGCGTGCGTGGACTGGCCGACGCGGACGGAGCATTCGCCAGGATCAAGGAGACCCGGGCCAGGTTCGTCTCCAGAGGTGACGACTCGGGGACCCACATGCGCGAGCGCTCGATCTGGAGACGGGCCGGAGGACACCTCGACGACCCCAGCGAGTACCTCGAGGCAGGCCAAGGCATGGGGAGCTGCCTCCTGCTGGCCGACCAGAGGCTGGCCTACCTCCTGACCGATCGGGGCACCTGGCTGGCCTTCCGATCGAAGGTCGGACTCGAGGCCCTCGTCGAGGGCGACCCGGCGCTCCGAAACCCCTACGGCATCATCCTCGTCAACCCGGAGCGCCACCCCCACGTCAACGCGGAGGCCGCCCTGGCACTGCGCGACTGGCTGGTCTCACCGGCAGGCCAGGCGCGGATCGGGGCCTACGAGATCGACGGCGAGGTGCTCTTCCATCCAGCCGAGGACGGCGCTTGACCTACCTCTTCGATGGGGTCGCGGAGGCGCTGCGCCTCGTGGTGATCGGGGACCCAGAGGTGCTCCACGCCGCCTGGGTCTCGCTGACCTGCACGCTGACAGCCGTCAGCCTGGCTGCGGTCATCGCCGTGCCGTGGGGCGCCTGGCTCGGGCTCTACCGCCCCCGGACCCACGGGGTCCAGGTCTTCTTCCTCCGCCTCGGCATGTCCATGCCCACCGTGCTGATCGGCCTGCTCGTCTTCGGGCTGCTCAGCCGGCAGGGGCTGCTCGGGAGCCTGGACCTCCTCTACACCCGGACCGCCATCATCACGGGCGAGGTCCTTCTGGCCGTGCCCCTGATCGGCAGCCTTGCGCACGGGCTCGCGGCGGGGCTGGACCGGCGGGTCGTCGACACGGCGCTCACCCTCGGCGCCAGCCGCCCGGCCGCGCTGCGCAAGGTCCTGGGCGAGGTGCGCCCAGGTCTGGCCGCGATCACGCTGGCGGCATTCGGGCGCTGCTTCACCGAGCTCGGCATCGCCATCACCGTGGGCGGCAGCCTGCGCCTGTCGACCCGTACGTTGGCCTCGACGATCCAGCTGGAGCTCTCGCGGGGTGAGCTGGCCCGAGCGCTGGCTCCGGGCTTGATCCTCCTCGCCGTCGCAGCAGCAGCAGCGGTGGCCGTTCAGCGCCTTTCCAAGGAGAGCCACGCATGATCCATGTCGAGGGACTGTTGGTTCGCTTCGGCGCGGTGGTCGCCGTCGAGTTGCCCGGGCTCGTCGTCGGCGAGGGCGAGCGTGTCGGGATCGCCGGTCCCAACGGCAGCGGCAAGTCCACGCTGCTCCGAGTGCTGGCGGGCCTGCAGGCCCCCACCGCGGGCCACCTCAGCGCCGTGCCGGATGGGACCGTGCTCGTCCACCAGCAGCCCTACCTGTTCCGCGGCACTGCCAGGAGCGAGGTCGCCTGGGCGCTCCGTCTCCACGAGCACCCGGCCGCAGAGGCCGACGCGCTGCTCGAGACGATGGGCGCGTCGCACCTCGCCCACCGCTCCACGAGGGAGCTCTCCGGCGGCGAGCGCCAGCGCGTTGCCCTCGCCCGGGCGCTGGCCACTCGACCGCGGCTCCTGCTACTCGACGAGCCCTTCGCGGCCCTCGACGACCAGGGCATCGAGCGCATCGCCAAGGCCCTCGACGACTTCGAAGGGACCCTGGTCGTGGCAGCGCCGATCCTGGAGTGGGTGCGCCTGGATCGCGTCCTGCGACTGGGCCAGCGTCAGTCGACCGTCCGCACGCTCCCGGTCCGCACCACGTCGTAGCCGCCGAGCTCGACAGCGCCTCGCCTGAACTCCTCCGAGTCGATCACCTCGAGCACCTGCTGGACACCCTCGTGGTCGAGGAACTCGACCGGGATGACCAGCTCGTAGCGCTCGGTGGCCAAGGGCAGGAAGTCCAGTCCGAGGGCGCGTGCCGCGGACCTGACGCACAACCCGGCGTCAGCGGCACCGCTGGCTACGGCGACGGCGACCGCCATGTGGGTGAACTCCTCCGTGCCGTAGCCCTGGATCCGGTTGGCCTCGATCGAGGCCTCTGCGAGCAGGTGGTCGAGGAGCACCCTGGTACCCGAGCCGGCCTGGCGGTTGACGAAGTGGAGGTCCTGGCGAACCAGGTCATCCGGTCCCCGCACGCCCTTGGGGTTGCCGCGAGGCACGGCCAGGCCCTGCTCCCGGTCCACCAGGTGGACGAGCTGCACGGGGACATCCGCCAGGTAGCGACGCACGAAGCTCAGGTTGTAGGAGCCCTCTGATGGGTCGAGCAGGTGTGAGCCCGCCATGTGACAGGCCCCCTTTCGCAAGGCCCTGAGCCCGCCCAGGCTGCCCACGTGGCTGGAGGCGAGGGTCACGCCGACGCCCCGGGCGCGCAGCAGGTCGGCGATCAGATCGAGGCAGAGGTCGTGACTGCCCACGGCCACCACGTTCTGCTCGATCTCATGGAGCGGGCGGAGCAGCTCGACCCGCGCTGGCTCGTGAGCGTGCAGGCCCTCCAGGTCGGTCGGGATGCAGAGCATGCCGTCTGCCCGGGTGAAGCTCGTGACCGTGCCAGCTCCGCGTGGCAGCGGAGTGGCGACCAGACGCTCACCGACCCGGCCCAGCCGCACCCGCACGAACTCGTCCATGCCCAGCCTCGAGGCGATCTTCCGGGTCGGATGGGCCCGCACGACCGGACGGCGAACTGGTGAGACCCCCTGCATGCGTGCCAGCAGCGGCGCCACGAGCTGCTCGAAGCAGAGGATCGCCGAGACCGGGTAGCCCGGCACACCGACCACGGGCTTGCCCTCGACGTCTGCCAGCACGGTGGGCTTGCCAGGCATCATTGTCACGCCGTGGACGAGGACCTCGCCCACAGCCTCCGCCGCGGCCCGGGTGAAGTCGCGGGCGCCGGCGCTCGAACCGCCGATGACCAGCACGAGGTCATATGCGCGGACCGCATCGACGATGACCTCGCAGATGTGGTCCAGGTCGTCGGCGATGCAGGGGTGGAGGGTGTAGGCGCCACCTGCCTCCTCGACGAGCTTGCCGAGCATCGTGCCGTTGAACTCGATGATGGTGCCAGGCTGCAGGGCGTCGACCCGGACCTGGTCCGCCGACACGATCTCGGCTCCCGTCGGCACGATCAACACCCGGGGCTGGCGCAGCACCGGGACCTCGAAGATCCCTCCTGCCATCAGCGCACCCACGCAGGTCGGCCTCACCCGCCGGTGTCTCGCGAAGAGCATCTCGGTCGCGACGATGTCCTCGCCCACCCGGCGCACGTGCTGCCAGGGGAAGGCGGGAGCCTCGATGCGGATGGCGGCGTCGAGGACCTGGACGTGCTCGATCATGACGACCGCGTCGGTGCCCCCTGGGAGGACGTCCCCCGTGTTGACCGGGTGGGCTCGGAGACCGAGGGCAAGGTCCATCGGGCTGGCTTCGCTGGCGCCAAAGGTCTGCTCGGCCAGCACCGCGAAGCCGTCCATGGCGGCTCCGTGGTAGCTCGGAGCAGACACCCGAGCGTGGACAGCCTGGGCCAGCACTCGTCCAACCGCCTCTGCGACGGGCACCTCCTCGGCATCGAGGACAGCCGCGAAGCGCTCCGACAACAGGGCCCGCGCCTCGGCCAGCCCCGTCATGCGCAGGTAGACGTTGCGGCGATGGCCTCCGCAGGCCGGGGGAGAGTCGCGTCGTGGGTCGTGGTCGGTCATCAGAACAGCAGCACGGAGACCTGCGCGCCCGCGTCCAGACCCTCCGTGTCCCGGTCGATGCGGACCAGGCCGTGGGCGCCGACCATGGTTCGGAGCAGTCCGGACCGACCCAGCACCGGCACCGCCCGCACGCTGTCCTGGCCCGGTTCCACGCGCACGCGCACGAAGTCCGTCCGCCCGTGGGCCGAGACGACGTTGCGGCTCAGGCGTGCAGAGACGCGGAGCCCGCCTGCCTGGTCCCCCCCACCGATGTGCTGCAGGAAAGGCTGCACCAGCACGCGGAAGACCACCATGGCCGAGGCCGCGTGTCCGGGCAGTCCCCAGACTGCCTTGTCACCCGTCCTCGAGAGGATCGTCGGCTTGCCCGGTCTGATGGCCACGCCGTGCGCCAGCAGCTCGGCGTCGGGCAGAGCCTGGAGAACAGCCAGGGTCAGATCGCGGGTACCCACCGACGAACCGCCCGAGATCAGCAAGGTGTCGGCCTGCGCGAGCGCGGACAGACAGGTGCTCGAGAGCGACTCCAGCTCGTCGGGCACGATGCCCAGCTGGAGGGGACGCCCCCCGCACTGCGTCACGAGCGCCGCCAGCGTCGTGGAGTTCACGTCGCGCACCTGCCCCGGCCCCGGCTGGGTCTCCGGTGGGACGATCTCGTCGCCGGTGGACAGGATGGCCACGACCGGCCGTCGGAAGACCTCGACCTCGACCTGCCCGATGGCCGCGAGGAGGCCGGCCTCCTGGGCGCGGATCCGCTGGCCAGCCCTGAGCAGGACCTGGCCGGCGGCTGCGTCCTCGTCCGATGCGATCAGGTTGTCCCCCGGTGCCACTGGCCGGCTCACCTCGATGGTGCGGTCGTCCAGGTGCTCGGTGTGCTCGACCATCACGACCGCGTCGGCCCCATCGGGCGCCATGCCGCCAGTCGGGATGGCCACGGCCTGGCCCCGCCCGACGGTGGCAGTGGCCACCTCCCCCATCTGCACCTCACCCACCACATCGAGCAGGGCCGGAGCAGCCTCTGATGCGCCGAACGTGGACGCCGCGACCACAGCGAAGCCGTCCATCGTGGAGCGCCGGAAGCCCGGGAGGTCGGCCGGAGCCGTGATGTCCTCTGCCAGGTTCCGCCCGACCGCACCGGCAAGCCCGACGGCTTCTGTCCCGACGAGGCCGAAGCGCACGGCGAGGGCCCGTGCCTGCTCCAGGGAGACGACCTTGAAGAACTCCCTCATGTTGCGGGCCTATCCGGGCGCGGGGCTGCCTGCCCGGACCTCGCAGCCTCATCGCAATAGGCTGTCGGGGATGGGCCGGATGATCTACCTGGACAACAGCGCCACCTCCTTCCCCAAGCCCGAGGAGGTCTACACCTTCATGGATGGCTTCTGGCGCACTCGCGGGGTGAATCCGGGGAGATCTGGATTCGATCTCGGCCGGGAAGCGGGGGCCTTCGTGGACGACACCCGAGCGCTGTTGACCGGGCTGTTCAACGGGACCGACCCAGACCGCCTCTGCTTCGGAAACAACGCCACCGACGCGCTGAACCTCGTGATCAACGGAGTGCTCGGCGAGGGAGACCACGTGGTCACCACCAACCTCGAGCACAACTCCGTGCTGAGGCCGCTGGAGCACCTGAGGCGGAACAGGGGAGTCGAGGTCGACCACGTCCCCTGTGACGGCAACGGATTCGTCGATCCGGATGACATCGAGGGGTGCTTTCGGCCCAACACCCGCCTGGTCATCGTCAACCACGCGTCGAACGTCATCGGCACGATCCAGCCGATCAAGGAGATCGGGGCCCGGACTCGGGCGGCGGGTATTGCCTTCGCCGTCGATGCATCACAGTCCGCAGGTGTCGTGCCGATCGACGTCGAAGAGATGAACGTGGACGTAGTGGTGTTCACGGGCCACAAGTCCCTGATGGGACCGACCGGGATCGGGGGGCTCTACGTCCGGGAGGGGATCGAGATCGAGCTGACCCGGGCGGGCGGGACCGGGGTCCGCTCGGCCCAGAGGACCCACCTCGAGGAGTACCCGTACCGCCTCGAATACGGGACCATCAACCTGCTGGGCGTCGCCGGACTCAACGCTGGTGTGCGCTGGGTCCTCGACGAGGGGATCGACGACATCCACGAACGTGAGATGAAGCTGGTGACCAGGCTCCGAGATGGCGTGAGGGAGATCCCGGGCGTCACCACCTACTGCCAGGACGACCTGGCCAATCACATCGCCGTGTTCCTGTTCAACATCAACGGGTTCGAAGCAGCACAGACCTCGCCGCTGTTCGACGTCGACCACGAGATCGCGTGCCGGACCGGGCTCCACTGTGCCCCGCTCGTCCACGACCACCTCGGCACGACCGCGATCGGCGGCGCCGTCCGCTTCAGCCCCGGCCCCTTCACCACCGAAGCGCACATCGACTCCGCCATAGCTGCAATCGAGGACGTCGCGTCCATGAGGAACCCGTAGGTGCCGATCGTGGACTATCGAGGGACCCCGCTGGAGCTGAGCGAGGACGGCTTCCTGGCGAGCCCGCGACTGTGGGACGCCGAGGTCGCCCTGTTCATGGCGAAGCGTCAGGGCCTGGAAGAGCTCGGCAAGGACCACTGGGCGGTGCTCGACTACATCCGGGGCTTCTACGAAGAGCACGGACTGGCACCGCTGGTCCGCAAGATCTGCAGGACCACCGGGCTCAAGCTGAAGTACATCTACCAACTCTTCCCCGCTGGCCCGGCCATGGGCGCCTGCAAGGTGGCTGGCCTGCCCAACTCCGACGGCTGCGTCTGAAAGATCGACGCTGTGACTGGCTTCAGGCCTTCTTGCTCTTCTTGACGACGACCCGCTGTGCCTCTGGGATGGGAGGAGGAATGGGCTCTCCGGAGATCTTCCTCACCGCGCCGATCTTGGGGGGGCAGGCGTAGAAGCACGTGCCGCAGTGCGTGCACTGCTCCTGGTCGATGATGTGGATGGTCTTCAGCTCGCCGTCGATGGCCTTGACCGGACACTTCTTGAAGCAGATCAGACAGCCCACGCACATCTCGGGCTCGATGTGGTAGGCGGGGAGCTCCTCGGCAGTGGAGACCGGGTCAGCGACGAACTGATCGAGCAGTCCCAGCACCTTCGGCGAGGCATAGAGCTTGTCGTAGGCCGCCTCCGACTTGACACGAACCTGCAGCTTCTCCCTGACCAGGATCTTCAGCTGGGGGACCATCTGGTAGACGGACTCGAGCTCTGTCTTCAGCGACTCCGGGTCGAGGCCCTCGCTGGAACCCAGGGGGCCCAGGGCGTCGAGCTCGTCGACGAAGTCGTCCATCACCTCGGCGAAGCGGTTGCCCTCTGAGGCAGCCACCCACTCGAGCCGCAGCCTGTTCGGGTGGAGCCCGATGCGCTGCATCAGGTTCTTGAGCAGGTACATGTTGCCAAGGGCGTCGTAGTTCCCCTCTGTGATGTAGTGGCACTCTCCGGGCCAGCACCCCCCGACGAAGACGCCGTCGGCCCCGTTCAGGAAGGCCCGAAGCGGAAAGGACAGGTCCACCCTCCCCGTGCACATGAGCCGTATGATCTTGATCTCAGCCGCGTATTGTTGTCTGGAAACTCCAGCGAGGTCTGCCGCCGAGTACGCTCACCAGTTGCACAGAAAGCCGATGAGTCTGATCTTCGGTTTCAGTCCCATGTTGCCCTCCTCAGGTCTCTCTGGTTTCTGGAAACGCGGCGTCGATCTGCCCGAAGATCGCCTCGTCCGTGTAGTGATCAAGCACCACCGCAGTGGTCGGGCACTTCGTACAGCAGAGGCCGTCCCCCTTGCAGAGGACCGGGTTGACCTCGGCCTTCTTCCCATGGGGAGTGTTGCGCATCTGGATCGCCCCGTAGGTACACGCCGTGACGCAGGCCCCGCAAGCGATACAGTCGGCCTCGATCACCCTGCACACCGAGCCGGACGCGGTCACCGTGTCCTGAGAGAGCAGGCTGGACGCCCGACCCGCAGCGCCGAGCGCGGAGCTCACCGTCTCCGAGAGGTGCTTGGGATAGTGCGCGGCGCCACAGAGGAAGACCCCGTCGGCGGCGGAGTCCACCGGCCTCAGCTTGACGTGGGCCTCCTGGAGGAAGCCGTCCGGGTTCTTGGCCACCTTGTACAGGCGGGCCGCCTCGTCGCTGCCTGCTGAGGGCACCACTGCCGCAGAGAGGACCAGGACGTCGGCGTCCAGCGCGAGCCTCTGGCCCAGGATGGGGTCCGGGACGGTCACCCGCAACACCGGCCTGCCATCCTCCACGATCGCCTCCACCTCTGGCTGGTCGGAGGCCTCGAAGCGCACGAACCTCACCCCCTCGCCTGCCGCCTCGCGGTAGGAGTCCTCGCCGAAACCGTAGGTCCTCATGTCTCGGAAGAGGATGGTGACCTCCACGCCGACCTTCGCGAGCGACAGCGCGTTCTTCACGGCGTGGTTGCAGCAGACGCGAGCACAGTAGCTCCTGTCCTCGCGCCTGCACCCGACACACTGGATCATCACCAGTGAGCTGGCGTCGGCGAGCCGCTGTCCCCCGCGCTGGAGCTCTTCCTCGAGCTCGAGCTGGGTCCACACGCGGTCGTGTCGTCCGTAGAGGTACTCGGTAGGCACGTACTCCGCGGCGCCGGTGGCGAGGATGACGGCTCCGTGCTCGACGCGCTTGACCCTGCCCTCGGACGAGATCGTCGTGACGAAGTTGCCGACATAGCCGGAGACGTCCGTGATGGTCGCGCCATGCGAGACCTGGATCAACCGGTGGCGGTAGACCTTGCCGACGAGATGGCGAAGCGTCGCCCGGACGTCCATGCCGTCCAGGGTGGATGAGATCCTCCGCGCCATTCCGCCGAGCTCCGCGTCTCTCTCCACCAGGGCGACCTCGAAGCCCTGGTCGGCCAGGTTCAGGGCAGCGGTCATGCCCGCCAGGCCGCCCCCGACCACCAGGGCCCGCTTGTTGACTGGCAGGTCGAACTCCCGGAGGGGCTGGAGCTGAGCCGTGCGGGCGACGGACATGCGAACGATGTCCTTTGCCTTCGCGGTGGCTTCCTCCTTCTGCTTGGAGTGCACCCAGGAGCAGTGCTCCCGGATGTTGGCCATGTCGAAGAAGTACTGGTTGATGCCCCCTTCCCGCAGGGTGTCCCTGAACAGCGGCTCGTGGGTCCTGGGCGTGCAGGCGGCGACGACCACGCGGTTGAGGCCCTTGTCCCGGATGGTGTTCGAGATCTGCGCAGCCGCGTCCGTGGAGCAGATGAACAGGCCCTCCTCGGCGTGGGCCACGTTGTCGAGGGTCTCGGCGTACTCGACCAGCGACGGGATGTTCACGACCCGCCCGATGTTGGCGCCACAGTGACACGCGAAGACCCCGACGCGGACCTCCTCCTCCGAGACATCCCGCTCCGGTGGGTAGATGCGCTCCTTGGCCATCTTGCCGCGGCGGTAGGTCAGCAGATCGGCGGCGAGGGCGCCGGCCCCGCTGGCAGTCGTGACCGCCTCCGGGATGTCCATCGGCCCCTGGAAGGCCCCGCTGACATAGACGCCGCGGCGCGTGGTCTCCATTGGGCTGGCAGGGTTCGTCTTGCAGAAGTCGTGCTCGTCCAGCTCGATGTCGAACTGATCGGCGAGCCGCCTCGCATCGGCGGGGGCCTCCAGCCCGATCCCGAGGACCACGAGGTCGAACTCCTCTTCCTTCACGCCATCGACCGTGGCGTAGCGGATGGTCACGTTCTTCGTCGACGGGATCTCCCTCCCGATCGAGACGTAGCTCCGGATGAACTCGACCCCCGGGAGCTTCTCTGCGCGCTGGTAGAAGCGCTCGAAGTCCTTGCCGTAGGAGCGGATGTCGTTGTGGAAGATCGTCGCCTGGGTGTCGGCGGAGTGGTCCTTGGCCAGGATCACCTGCTTCTGGATGTAGGAGCAGCAGACCGATGAGCAGTAGCTGTTCCCGCCGTCGTTGACCTGTCGGGATCCGACACAGTGGATCCAGGCGATCTTGTGGGGATGGGCGCCGTCAGAGGGGCGCAGGATCTCGCCTTCATGGGGACCCGTCGCGCACATCAGCCGCTCGAAGTCGAGGCTGGTCACCACGTTCTCGATCGAGCCATAGCCGTAGTCGCCACGCACCCTGGGATCGAAGGGAGAGAACCCGGGGCTCAGGATGATCGCGCCGACGTTGATCTCCTGGATCTGCGCCAACTGGTTGAGATCGATGGCGTTGTTCTTGCAGACACCCACGCAGATGGAGCACTTCTCGTCCTCCAGGTACAGGCACCGCTCGTCGATGTAGGGGACCAGCGGGACCGCCTGGGAGAAGTAGATGTGGATGGCCTTGTTGTCAGACAGATCCTGGTTGAAGGGGTCCTTGATGTTGACCGGACAGTACTCCGTACAGATAGTGCAACCTGTGCAGAGGTCTTCGTCGACGTACCTGGCCTTCCGGTTGAGCGTGACGGTGAAGTCGCCAGCCTGACCCTCGACCCGATCCACCTCTGTGTAGGTCAGGATCTCGATGTTGGGGTGACGGTCACACTCGATGAACTTGGGTGACTCGATGCACATCGAGCAGTCGTTGGTCGGGAAGGTCTTGTCCAGCTGCGCCATCTTGCCGCCGATCGTCGGCGCCTTCTCGACGAGGAAGACCTTGTACCCGGCGGTGCCGAGATCGAGGGCGGCCTGGATTCCGCTGATCCCGCCTCCAACGACCATGACGTCGCCGAAGCTGGCGCCCGCACTGTTCATGGCGTCCCCTCGCTCACCGACTCCCAGAGGACCTCCGCCAGGTCCTTGATCTCCATGGTCTGGCCGTCTTCCAGGGACAACCTGCTGTCCTCGAAGTTGCTGATGCAGTAGGGGCAGGAGGTGACCAGCACCTCGGCGCCCGCGTCCACGGCCTGCTCCAGCCTGAGGTCGGAGAACCTCTCCCCCTTGGGGGTCTCCATCCAGATCCTGCCGCCTCCACCCCCGCAGCACAGGCTCTCTTCCCGGTTGTCCGCCATCTCCGCCAGCTCCAGCCCCGACAGTCTCCGGAGGAGCTCCCTGGGCGGATCGTAGATGCCGTTGTGTCGGCCGAGGTAGCAGGGATCGTGGTAGGTGACCTTCTTGTCGAAGGCGCCGAGTTCCAGTCGTCCCTCTTCGACCAACCGAGACAACAGCTCGGTGAGGTGGACCACCTCGAAACTCACCATGAACTCTGGATACTCGTTCGCGAAGGTGTGGTAGCAGTGGGGCGAGGAGACCAGGATCTTCTTCACGCCGTGGTCGATGAAGGTCTTGATGTTCTCTCGGGCCAGCTTCTTGAAGACCTCTTCGTCGCCGGTCTTGCGGATGCTCTCGCCACAGCAGCTCTCTTTGGCACCCAGGACGCCGAAGTCCACGCCGGCCCGCTTCAGGAGCTCGGCGGTGGCGCGGGCGACCTGCTGCAGTCTCGGGTCGAAGCTGTAGTAGCAACCGACGAAGTACAGGAACTCCATCCCCTCGGCGTAGGGCTTCAACCCCAGACCGGCGGCCCAGTCGGTCCGCTCGTCCCTCTCCGCGCCCAGGGGGTTGCCATCGGAACGAAGGCTCGCGGCGGCGGAGCACACTCCACGAACAGATGTGGGGAAGACCTCGTAGGAGGTAGCGATCCGGCGCAGGGAGACACCCACCTCGACCTGCTGCACGCCCCGAGGACACTTCGAAGGGCAGAGGCCGCAGGTGGTGCAGCGCCACATGTCCTCGAGCTCGATCTCGGGCAGGCCGAAGGTGGCCTGCCGGATGATCTTGCGAATGCTGAAGGACCGCATCCTGTTCCAGGGGCAGACCACGTCACACTTCCCGCACTGGTAGCAGTACTTGAAGGCATCGCCGCCGGCGTCCTTGATCTCCTGGACGATCTCGGCGAAGGGGGTGACGGTCTCCATCAGGCTCAGGTCTTCTCCGCCAGCCTGCGCACGGCCTCGACCACCTTTGGCCAGCCGTGCTTGTTGGCGATCGCCTCGAGGTCGACGTCCAGATCCTCGAGGAGCGCTGCGGCGGGCACCTCTTCCTGGCGCTCCTCGTAAACCAGGGCATCTGCGAGGCACCACTGGACACACCAGGGCTCCTCGAGAGTGGGATCCGACTCGCACATGTCGCACTTGAGCGGCAGATCGGAGTCCGGCTCCGTGAAGATGTCGCGGGATGGGCACGACGCGCGGCAGAAGGAGCACTCCTCGTAGCGCCTCCCGTCGATGATGTACTGGTCCCGACCAGCACACTCCGCGGCCGTGTACTCGCCCGCGTAGACGGGCAGGTAGACGTCCTCCAGCGGGTCACGAATCACGCGGATGCGGGCCCTGGCCGGGTTGACGCTGCTGAAGCGTGGGGTCGCGTGAAAGGACGAGCAGATCACCTCGCAGGCCCGACAGCCGTTGCACTTGTCCACGTCGATCTTGATGGTCTTGACGGTCTTGGTCGGGGTCACGTCGCGCCCGCCTCTTTCGGCCCGGGCGCCCCATCGGGGCCCAGGATCCCGCGCTCTTCGAACTCGTCGGCCACGTAGCCGAGGTCAAGCAGCTCCAGGGTCTCCCGGGTCGGCACGCCCTCGCTGTTCCAGCCCTTGAACTTGTAGTACTCGTCCAGGAGCTTCTCCTCGAGCTCGGGGAACCTCCGCCTCCAGTGATCATCGGGCGGCTTCTCGTCCGCCCTGGTCAGCCCTCTCCGGAGGTTGTTGGCCCTGACCAGGTTCCTGTTCCTGCGGGTGAGGTGCGTCAGGCTGTCTTCGTCCAGCTCCAACCCGGTGGCGCTGGAGATCAGCTCTGGCAGGTTGTGGATGTGGAATGGAGGCTTGAGCGGGAAGGAGGACAAGCCGGCGCACATGCCCGTGCTGTCGTCAATGTAGTGCATCTTCTCCTGCCAGTGCACGATCTCGCAGGTCGCCTCGATCGGGGGGTAGTGCGGGATGGACTTCTCTCCGCGCAGCTCCCAGTCCTCGAACCACTGCTTGAAGCGCTCGTCCGGGACGTGGGGCCACTCCTCCGTGAAGGCCTCGCGCTCTTCTCTGGTGCGGAAGGGCGCTTGTGGGAAGTTCCCCTCGATCTGCGTGATGCTGGCCTTCTCGCCCGTGCAGTACATCAAGAAGTAGATGGGGTTCAGCATCCCGAGCTTCAGCGGAAGCTGCTCGTGCTTGCGGATGTTGTTGTGGGCGTACTCGTCCGAGCCCTTGCCGATCTTCTCGGCCGCCCAGTGCGTGCCGTCGGCGAGGACGTCGCCGATGCCCTCGCGGCGCACGATCTTCTCGAGCAGGTAGTAGAAGCGCCCCTCGCTATCAGGGGGCATCCCCGGGAAGTCGCTGTCGGTCAGGATGCCGTCCTCGAGCAGCTCGATGGCGAAGGCCATGGTCTGGGGGGCGGAGAACGCATCGACGCCGTGCTCCGTGGCCTTCTGGGCGATGCGCAGACCGAAGTCCAGGTCGGACATGGCGCCCATCGTGTAGGTGAGCTTGGAGAAGCACTTCATCATGTACGAGCAGAATCTCGTGTCGACGGCGATGGACGCTCCGCACTTCAGCGGGCAGTTGTGGCAACTCAACAGCCGCGTCCGCATGGTCTCCATCGTGTTGGTCCACTTCTCCGCCACCTCCTCGGTCCAGAAGCCCTTCCGGCGGTGGCGCGCGTTGCCCCACACGAAGTTCTCCGTGTGCCACTGCTCGTCGTGGACGATCATCTCCTGGGGAGAGCCCAGCCCGGCCACGATGGGCATGACGCCGGGGATGGGGTTCTTCTCGCGGATCTTGATGTACTTCAGGGCCTCGTTGCAGAGCTTCAGGAACTCGGCCGGCCGAGCTATCTCGAGGTCACCCGTGCCCCGAACGGCGATGGCCTTGAGGTTCTTGTCTCCCATGACCGCGCCCATGCCGAGTCGGCTGGCGCTCGACCGTCCCTGCTCGATCGACGCGTAAAAGACCCTGTTCTCCCCGGCCAGGCCGATCGAGGCCACGGCGGCTCCGGGCTCGTCGAGCTCCTGCCGGATCAGCTCCGCGGTCTCCAGCGTCCCCAGACCCTTGAAGTGGGAGGCGTCGCGGATCTCCACCACGTCGTCCTTGATCCAGAGGTAGACCAGCTCCGGGGACTTGCCGCGAATGACCACCTTGTCGTAGCCGGCGTGCTTGAGCTCGGGCCCCCAGAAACCACCCATCATCGAGAACGCGAACAGCCGAGTCTGGGGCGAGATCGCAGAGACGACGGTGCGATTGGTGCCGGGAGCGGGGGTGCCCGCGAGGAGTCCGGTGCCGAAGACGAGCACGTTGTCCGGAGAGAAGGGCTCCACCTCCGGGGGAGTGCGATCCCACAGCAACCTGGCGTTGGTGCCCAGTCCCCCGAGGTGCAGCTCCGTGAGACGCGGGTCGGTCGCGACACGCTCGATGCTCCCGCGGGTGAGGTCGATCTCCAGGTTGAAGCCTGTCTCCGCGTACCTCATCGAGCGCTCCTGGCATCGCCGTCGGCGGGGGCGCTGCCCCCGGGAGAGGGTTCTATTCCACCGCGCCCGCCTCTGCGGCGAGTCTAGTTCTCTTCGGCGCGAGTTCCGACGCAGTCGGGGCTGCGACGGGGTGAACGGCGGCGCGCGCCGAAGGCGCCGGTGGAAGGCGCGTCGCGACTTCCGCCGAGGGGCACTACCCGAGTTCCGCCTCGACCGTGCCTCGCAGCTCGACCTCCTCGCTCCAGCCGCTGCCACCGTACTCGACGGTGTCGTCCCACTCGAGCTCCAGGTCACCGTCTTCGGCCGTGCCGGAGAGCTCCGCCTCGTACTCTTCTGCGCCGTCGCGGTCCCACATCTCGTAGACGACCTCGACGCCAAGTGAAACGGCGGTCGAACCCCTGATGTCGAGTCTCATGTCTTGACTTGACGTGTCAAGTGGCGCATCCTGGTCCCCTGCGAGGAGACAGAATGTCCCGCGACAACGCAAAGAAGACAGACGAGACCCCCCTCCCGGAGCTCGACGGCCTCGATCTGCCCAAGCCCGAGCACGTCCCGGGGGACCTCGAAGACCTCTACGAAGAAGACGTCAGCGACGAGATCACCGACGTCGATCGCTTCGACGTCCCCGAGCCTCGCAACCTGGAGCCCCAGGGCTACCTGCCACCACCGGACCACCCGAAGGACGACTCGCTGGTCGAGCAGCGCGTCCGCGAGACCGGATGCGTCCTGCTGAGCACCGACGAGGAGGCCATCAGGGCACACATGCTCTACGAAGGCACTCGGACCGAGCGCGACCTCGACCGTGGAGAGGACGCCCTGCTCCGTTGGCGCCTGAAGTCCGGCCAGCGCCAGCGGGAGCACGCCGAGCGCACCGCCTTCGAGAATGCCGGGCGCAGAAAGGCAGTGGGCTCAGCCATGTTCGTCGGCCTCGTGCTGGGAGGATCCGTCTGGGTCGCCGTGCTGCTCGGTGACGCGACGACCCAGCCCGAGTCGCCCCTCCCGGAGCTCACGCCCGCGGTCCTGGCCGCAGTGGCCGCGCCTGTCGTGGTCCCACCGGTGATCACCGAGGTCGACGGAGGCACCCTCGTCGAGGTGCAGACCGAGCTCTGGACCCCGCCCGTCATCGAGGGCAGCTACAGGAGCTGGGACAACGACGGCCACCGTTTCTGGCAGTTCGACTTCGCCAGCGAGGACCCGATGAACCTGCGGTGGGTGGATCCCGCCGGCGAGGTCCGCCTCGACGACACGGTCTGCGACAACCGCATAGACGGCGCCACCGGCCGCTGCTACGTCGGACGGAACATCGCCCGCTTCGCCGACGCCCCTGATGGGGAGTGGACGCTGGTCGGCTGTCTCGACGCGCGCTGCGGCCCGGTCTCGACCTTCGAGTTCTAGCCCAGCAGCTTCGCGAAGACCCTGGTCGTCGGCTCGACGTCCCCGGCTCCGGCCAGCTCACGCACCGAGTGCATGGCGAGCTGCGCGCAGCCCACGTCAACCGTACGGATGCCGAGCCTGGCAGCGCTGATCGGACCTATGGTCGAGCCGCAGGACAGGTCGGTGCGGTTGATGAACTCCTGCACCGGCACCCCGAGGTCGTGACAGGCCGCCTTGAAGCGCGCAGCGGTCTCGGCATCGGTGGCGTAGCGCTGGGTCGTGTTGACCTTCACCACCGGACCCCCGTTGATGGCCGGCTTGTGGTTGCCGTCGTGGCGGTCGGCGTAGTTGGGATGCACGCCGTGGGCCATGTCCGAGCTGACCTGGAAGCTGTTCGCGGTCGCCCGCTCGAAGCCTCCTGGCTGCCGCTCGGTGTGGGCAGCCTCCAGGCGCCTCAGCAGGTTCTCCAGCACGGCTCCCTCCGCACCCTGGGCCGAGCCGCTGCCGACCTCTTCGTGGTCGTAGAGCGCAACGACGGCAGTGGCATCGCCCACATCCGCGCCAAGCAGGGCATGTAGCGCGACGTAGCAGCTGAACTGGTTGTCCATTCGGGAGGCGAGCACGAACTCCTCGTCGAGACCACCGAGGGTGGGCTCCTGCAGGTCGTGCAGCATGAGGTCCCAGCCGAGCACCTGCTCGAGCTCGACGTCGAGGCCCTCCTTCAAGAGCCGCTCGAGCGCCCCGGGACCCTCTTCCCCGAGACCGAGGATGGGCGGAAGCTCGGTCTGCTTGTTCGGCTTGAAGCCCTTGGTGCGGATGTCCCGGTTCAAGTGGACCGCCAGGCTGGTCACCCGCGCCACCGGCCGGTCGATACGCAGGAGCCTCATGTCCACCCCGTCATCGCCGCGGACGGCGACGCGGCCGCAGAGGCCCAGGTCCCGGTCGAACCAAGTGTAGGGCAGGACGCCGCCGTAGACCTCGACCCCCCACTGGCGGAAACCCTCCTTGCAGTACTCGGCAGCAGGCTTCAGGCGCAGGTTCGGGCTGTCCGTGTGTGCGCCGACCAGCCGGAAACCAGCCCGAGCCGGGCTGTCACGTCCCGCAACCCAGGCCACGATCGTGCCTGCCCGCCGGAGATAGCCGCGGTCACCCGCCTGGACGGACCCCAGGTCGGAGCGCTCGTCCACCTCGACGAAGCCCGCGTCCCTCAGCACCGCCGCGCTCGTCTCGACGCAGTGGTAGGGGCTCGGACCGGCTCTCACGAATTCGATCAGTCCGCGGGCACTGGCTATCATCTGGCCTCCGTGCCATGCTCTATCCGATGCTCTTGCTGCTGTTGAGCTGCACCCCCGAGCCCACGCCGGGTCCGGACTCCGACTCGGCGCGGTCGGAGAGTCCCAGCCCGGACGACAGCGCCGGCGAGACGGGCGAGACCGGTGAGGAGGCGACGGCGACGTGCCCTGAAGGCATGTCGGGGATCACCGACGATGACGGCGTCCTGCGCTACTGCATCGACACCTACGAGGTCCTCTTGTCCGACGACGTGGCCCTCAGCCTGGAAGGCGTCGTGCCCACGATCAACGTCACCTTCGACGAGGCGGTGGTGATCTGCGCGAACACTCCAGTCGAGGTCGACGCGGTGGACTCCGGCTCCAAGTGGCTGGCGACGAGCGCGGAGTGGGAAGACGCCGCCGACGGCACCTTCGGCGAGGGCGGGCTGAACTACCCCTTCGGCGACGAGTTCGACGAAAGCGTCTGTTCGACCGTGACCGCCACCGGTGAGGCGGTCTACGAGGCCCTCTCACCCACGGGGAGCTTCCCTGACTGCGTGTCCCCTGCCGGGGCCTTCGACATGGCCGGCAACGCCTGGGAGTGGGCCGACCCCGGACGGGTGGTCGACAACGCGGCCTTCCTCGCCCTCCAGCCGGACCTGAGCACCAGCGACGAGGACGAGCTGATCTCGCTCTCGGGCGAGGTCGGGGGCCTGCTCCTCGACGTCCCGGGCCTCGCCCACGGCCCGCCGCTTCGCATCGACACCGACGGGCGCTTCGTGGTCGAGACACGGGAAGGGGAGTGGAACTGGTCCGGCGACAACCCCCGGGGCTACGTCGTGGAGTACGACGCCGAGCTCGAGGAGCGCCTCATGGTCGAGGTGGTTCCCATCGCCGAGATCGGCGGCGACGCGTCGCTCGTCGTCCGTTGGGACGAGGACGGGCAGGCCATGACCGACAAGCGAGGTGGGGCCTTCTACGTCGGGAGCACAGAGGCCTACCTGATCCACAATCCCTACCTCGGTCATCCCCACGACTTCGAAGGCACCATCGGCTTTCGCTGCGCCTGTGAGCCGGTCAGCGCCGAATAGGCCTTGACGTGTCAATACAGATTCCAGTGACAAGGATCACATCTGTTTTTTTGTTGATCTTCAGCCATTCCCCCGTGGTAGAAGACATCTACAACACTCGGTCCAGCTCAACGGAGCACGGAGGCGGATGACACCACCCGACATTGTCACGCCGGCTCGCTGCCAAGCGAGTGGAGAGCGCTGAAACACCCAGGGCCGCGGTCACGCCGTCACAACGTACGGCCCCTGCCGACCCCCGCCGCCGATGCGGCAATAAACCCAGACGCACCTCCGATATCTCCCCAGCTGAGCGGGCCCAAGAAAACCAGACCGAGGCCGACCCCGTACATACACGGGTGAGTCGGCCTCGCGTCGTTTTCGATACAGACAGAGAGTCATCGGAACAGGCTCTCCAGGTGGCCGACCAGCCCGTCGCGGCTGGCCGGCTGGCTTCGATAGCCGACGAATCCATCCGGGCGGATCAGGTACAGACTCTCCGAGCGGGCCCCAAAGGCCGTATGAAGCGTGAACTCCGGGTCTTGGAGCATGGGGCCGTCCCACTCCAGGGCCATCGGCCTCGCAGCCGACGGCACCACGACGCACACCGCGATGACGTCACCATGGTCCCGCTCGACCTCCTCGGCGATGCGGGACAAGGTCCTGTAGCCCTCCTCCGTGTCGGCGACGCCGTCGAAGAGCAGGAGGCAGTGCTTCTCGCCCCGCAGGGCTTCACGCAGTCGGCGGTGGCCTCCTGGGCCAAAACCGCAGTCCGGGGCCCTGTCACCAGGGGCGGGACCGCTGCTGAAGTCGAGCCAGGTGGCGAAGGTCGGGCGCTCGGCGGAGTCCTCCCGCCCCAGTCGAGAAAGCACGAAGGGCTCCCGATCCTCGCCCACGATTGGGCTGTCGCGGTAGCCGAGGTGCAGATCGGCCCGCTCACGAGCCATGCGCTCCTGGACCGGCTCCAGTCGGCCGAGGTGCGGCAGGAGGCGGTCCAGCCAAGCCTCTGGCAGGCGCCTCCGTAGAGAGACGACGCGGAGGGGAAACCGCGGTGCGCGAGCGAGACGGGCGCGCAGGGCCCCTCGCTCCATCGCGTAGCTGTCCAGGAGCGATGGGTCGGCCCGACCGGCTCCGACCAGCGCCAGCTTCCACCCCAGGTTGCGGGCATCCTCGAAGTCCTGGTGGAGCGCGCCCGGCTCGCTACGGACGATGCGTGGTCCCCCTCGTGGGGTCACCTGGAGCACCTCGGCGTCCACTGAGACCTCGCTGACCCAGGCGCCCTCGGGGCCGTACTCGTTGAGCAGGCGCTGCCAGCCGTCCAGGGCGATCGGCGCGTCCCCCTCGAGCCTGAGCAGGGCCTGGCCCTCGCCACAAGGCAGGATCGCCAGGAGCCCAAAGGGACCCAGCTGGATGTGGACTTCGTCCTCTGGCAGGCCGCCGAAGCGGGCCAGGACCTGGCGACCCACGACGACACCCTCGCCCCTGCGGGCGTCGATGACCTCGCCGTCGGTGATCCCCTCGCGGAAGTGGACGCCGAGGCTCTCCGCGTGGCGGCGAAGGCGCCCTACCCCCTCGGGCACGACAGCCAGGCTCGGGAAGGGGGTGGAGAGCTCGTCGAAGGAGAAGTGGAGGACGCGCTCCCCGTCGGCGACCACCGTGAGTCCATGCAGGCGGTGGCCCGGAGCCGGAAGGCCCAGGTGGTGCCAGTGCTCCTGGGCGCGGGCCCCCAACACCAGCGGCAACCCCTCCGGACGGGAAGAGCCCTCGCAGACGGCGACCTCGACGCCTCGCCTGGCCAGCTCGCACGCGAGCGCGAGACCGACGGCAGAGGCGCCACGAACCTGCAACATCGCCATGCCCCAGTATGCGTTACCTCGCGGGCCGGAGGCTTCATGTCGGACCGCGTCTACGAGCACCCCCTGGTCTCCCGCTACGCGTCCGCGGAGATGAGCTACCTCTTCTCGCCGCACAAGAAGTTCAGCACCTGGCGACGCTTGTGGTTGGCGCTGGCGGAGGCGGAGCAGGCCCTCGGGCTGGACATCAGCGATGAGCAGCTCGCGGCCATGCGACGGCACCTCGACGACATCGACTACGAGGCGGCGGCTGCCTACGAGCAGAGGTTCCGCCACGACGTGATGGCGCACGTGCACACCTGGGGAGATCTCGTCCCCGAGTCGCGAGCGATCATCCACCTCGGCGCCACCAGCTGCTACGTGGGCGACAACACGGACCTCGTCGTTCTGCGCGACGCGTTGGACCTGCTGCTGCCGAAGCTCGCCAACGCCATCGGGCAGCTGGCGACCTTCGCCGAGGCCTACGCCGAGACCCCCACGCTGGGCTTCACCCACTACCAGCCGGCCCAGCTGACCACAGTCGGAAAGCGCGCCTGCCTGTGGCTGCAGGAGCTGCTCATGGACCTGCGAGCGCTCGGTCGAGCGAGGCAGGACCTGCGTTTTCGCGGCGTGAAGGGGACCACCGGCACCCAGGCCTCCTTCCTCCAGCTCTTCGACGGCGACCACGACAAGGTCGAGCGGCTCGACGCCCGCGTCACGGCCGCCTTCGGCTTCCCGAGCGCCTATGCGGTGACCGGCCAGACCTACCCGCGCAAGGTCGATCACGAGGTCGTCTCCGCCCTGGCGAGCTTCGGGGCCACCGCCCACCGCATCGCCACCGACATCCGGCTGCTGGCGAACCTCAAGGAGCTGGAGGAGCCCTTCGGCGAGCACCAGATCGGCAGCTCGGCGATGGCCTACAAGAGAAACCCGATGCGCAGCGAGCGTGTCTGCGCCCTGGCCCGCCACCTCGTCTCGCTCTCACAGGACACAGCCTGGACCTCGGCGCTCCAGTGGATGGAGCGCACCCTCGACGACTCGGCCAACCGCCGCATGTCGCTGCCGGAGGCCTTCCTCGCCGCCGACGGGATCCTCCAGGTCTTCCAGAACGTCTTCGCGGGGCTGGTCGTCTACCCCGCGGTCATCGCCCGCCGGGTGGCCAGCGAGCTCCCCTTCATGGCCACGGAGAACCTCATCATGGCGATGGTGCGGCGCGGCGCCGACCGCCAGGAGGTCCACGAGGCCATCCGGGTCCACAGCATGGAGGCCGCCCGGGTCGTGAAGCTGGAAGGCGGCGACAACGACCTCCTCGACAGGATCCGCGCCGATTCCTGGTTCGCCCTCATCCACGACGACCTCGACGAGCTGCTCGACCCGAGCACCTTCGTCGGGCGCGCACCCGAGCAGGTCAGGGCCTTCCTCGAAGCCGAGGTCGGCCCGGCTATAGAGCCCTGGAAGGCCTACCTCGGCTCCACCACCGACCTCCACGTGTAGATGCTCCTGGTCCTCTGCTCGCCGAGACCTGGTCGGGAGACCAGGACCTCGCAGAGGACCTCACGGTCGAGGATCTCACCATCGAAGCGGGCGTCACGGTCACCCTGTCCGAGGGCGTCACGTTGACGGTCACGGGCGAGCTCGTCGCCCGCGGGACCGAGATCACCTTCACCGGCGAGGGCTGGAACGCGGTGGTCCTCACCGGCGCCACGGCGACCTTCGAGGATGTCGACGACTTCGTCAGCGGCTCGATCATCGAGCACTGCGTCTTCGAGGGCGGCACCCGCGCCCTGACCCTCCAGGGGGCCAGCCCCTATGTGCATGCCTCGACCTTCAGGGACAACACCTGCGCCTCGCGCCGTGCTCGAGGGTGGCTGCGCCATCACCCTGACCGACGGCGCGGCGCCTCGCATCCGGGACAACACCTTCCTCGACAACATCGCGACGGAGCAACGTGGTCATCGGCAACAGGAACCTCGGCTTCGGCGCCGGGGGGGGTCGGCGCCGCCTACCTCCGCACCTGCGAGGACAACGTCTTCGCCGACAACACCACCGACGGCGAGCCCGGTGACTTCGCCTGGCACAACGAGGAGCTGGAGCACTACCCCGAGTGGGTCACGCACCCCTCCATCGCACACAACTGATGGGGCACGACCGACGAGGACTTCGTCTCGGACACCATCCACGACGGCGAGGACGAGGACCGCTTCGGCGTCGTCGATCCCTTCCCGGTGCTCGCCGAGGCACCCTCGGGGCCCGAGACCCGGGTCGTCATCACCACCAAGAAGCTCCGCTACGACCGCGCCGGCGAGGACATGCCGGTCTTCCTCACGCTCTACAACCCCGGTCCCGCTCGCGAGGTCGACCTGGTGGTCCTGTTCCAGGTCGAGGACCTGCCGCCGGTCCCCTGGGGGGTCGAGCTCGACTTCCCGGACGCCGAGGTCGACGGCCATCGCACACGCCTGAGCCTGCCCGAGGACAGCGTCTGGTTCGACGTACCGCCGGAGACCGCCCACCCGGAGGCGAGCGCATCGGCACCCTCTCCAGCGCCCGCTTCGAGCTCTCGGAGGTCGAGTGATCCTCCTGCTGTCGCTGGCCTGCAGCACCTGTGACCTCACGGACCCCGTGACCCCGGGGTGCGGCGTCGAGCTCGACGACGGCAAGGTCCGGCTCGGGGACAAGCGATCCAAGGTCGAGCGCCGGCTCGGGGACGCCGATCGCAGCGAGGACCTTGGCGTTCTCGGCGTGCACGCACACTACGGCGAGGTCCGCGTCGTCTACGTGGAGGACGCGGTCACCTCGATCTCCGTCCCGACATCACTGGCCGATCAAGACGTCCGAGACACCTACGGCACCCCCCGCGAGGACCCGGTGCTGGGCACGCTGTGGTTCGACGGCATCGGCTACCACGCGGTCGGCCTCGACGACAGCGTGCTCACCATCTTCTGAGGACCGCTACCGGGTCTCGACGTGGACCCAGCGGTGGTGCTTCTCCAGCCGCTCGCTGGGCTCGAAGACCAGGATGCGCGGGTTGTCGTAGGGGTGGAGCTCGTGGATGCGCGCGACCAGCGGGTCGATGCGGTCCTTCATCGTCTCGAGCTGGATGGCGGCCTCTTCGGAGGCGACGATCTCGCCGTTCCACCAGTAGCGGGAGTGGACGATGGGGAAGATCGTGCCGCCTGCGACCAGCCGCTCGCGCAACAGCAGGAGCAACATCGCCTCGGCGTCGACGGCGGGGATGGTGACCTGGACGAAGCGCACGGGCGGAGACTACCCCAAGCTGTTCATGGTGCTGGCCACGCCCAGCCTGTCCTCGATCGCCGGCAGGCGAGCCCTCGCCCCGCGGTGCTCGCGATCGATGCGCAGGGTGTGGACGAACCACTTCCGCGCCGCCGCGAGCTCGCCACGCTCCTCGTGCATGCAGGCCACCCTGAAGGTGAAACCCGGCTCCCTGTGCGTCCGCGACGCCGCCGCGTCGATCACAGCGAGGGCCGTATCGAGATGCCCCGCGGCGTGGAGCGCGTCAACGGCCTCTTCGAGCAAGGCCAGCGCCGGCTTGGTCACGTGGGACGGCCCCTGCGTCGCCGCGACCACAGCGTCGGCGGCCGCGACGGAATAGGCGCCGTCCTGCAGGTAGAAGCGCGCTCGCAACAGCAGCAACGTCGGGTCCCGCCGCGCCCTGATCGCCTTGTCGAGCACGGCGATCGCGGCGTCCCGGGAGCCGGCTCGAGAGAGCGTCTCGGTGATGGCCGGAACCGGCGAGCCACCCTGGAGGACCCAGTCACCGGCCTCTTCGGCCGCGAGCTCGGTCAC
Organism: Myxococcota bacterium; assembly: GCA_036012755.1. Classification (GTDB taxonomy): domain Bacteria; phylum Myxococcota_A; class UBA796; order UBA796; family CAJQPC01; genus JAAESX01. Next base: position 56,793 of record DASCPX010000240.1, read on the forward strand.
TTCGGCACGGACCAGCTCCCGGAGCCTGAGCAAGCGGGCTCGGGGGCCCGCCGCGGTGTGGTGGAAGGCCGCAGTCGCGAGCTTGATCGCCAGCACGTGCCCGCCCGCCTTCGCGGCCTTCTCGGCGGCCTCACAGAGGGTCGAGCAGCCGAGGTGACTCGCCATGTCCTCGTGCAGATTGGCGTCCTCGCCGTGGGCCAGGCCACAGTCCGTGCAGGCTCCGGAAGAGGCCCGCACGCCGCCGCAGTTCGCGCAGCGCCCCGCCCGCAGCGGCCTCAGCGGCGCTCGCCAGCGCTCGACGGACAGCGCCACACCGGTGTCCGGGCACACCAGGACATCACGAGGCTCTCCTCGGTGGATCCTGGTCTTCCATCGGCCTGGAGGTTGCACGGCGAGTCAACTCCAGGCGACTGGATACACCCCGTCGCGTTGCTCCGCGTCGCAAAACGCAGTCTCCACGAAACCGTTACAAACGGAGACATGAAGTCCCCGACCGGAGTCCGCGTTGGAGCCGCGATGGCGCTCTGCTTTGCGGCCGCGTGGGCAGCGCTGAGCGTGACCCAGCCGGAGCCGGAGCCACCCACCGCGGTCGAACCCACGCTGCCATCGCTGAGCGTGCAGGTGCTGGACCAGAGCGGAGCGGTGCCGACGGACTGCGCCGGAACGCTCACCCTCCGGGTCGAAAGCGGACACCGGCTGGATCGGGACAGCACGCTGTTGTGCGGCGCGGATGGTCGGATCTCATGGAGCGATCTGGAGCCAGGCACGTGGCGGCTGGCGGTCGCAGGCGAAGGCACCGAGCTCAGGGAAGAGGACCACGAGGTCTCCGGTCCGGTCGACCTCGGCGCTTGGACGCTGGGACCGGGAGGGAACGTCTCCGGCGTCGTCAGCAGAGCCGGCGAGCCCCTCCTCGGCGCCCAGATCCGGACGAAGACCGGCCACCGCAGTGTCAGCATCACCGACGGCCAGTACGTCCTGAGGGGCCTGCCCGTGGGCGAGGTCGAGGTCTTCGCCGGCCACGAGGACCACGGCGCGAGCGGTCGTACGGTGGTCGTCCTCGGCGAGGTCGCCAACCTGGATCTGGAGCTCGAGCCCGTGGCCGCGAAGGGTGTCATCGGCGTGCTCTTCGAGACCACCGACGAGGGTCTCCTCCTCACCCGCGTCCACCCCGGAGGCCCCGCCCGCGAGCTGTCGCCGGGTGAGCACATCACGGCGGTGGACGGCTACGACACCCGCGATCTGGCCCAGTCAGAGGCGACGTCGATGCTGTCGGGGGCACCTGGGACGGCCGTCGAGCTCGCGGTCGGCGGGAGGGAGATCAGCCTGGTCCGAGTGGATCTGGCGAACCTCCCCTGAGCGGCTGCGACAGCACCTCGCACTTCATCACGGCGCCGGCGGTGGTGACCACCTCTGCGGCATCGGGCCGGGCCGCCGCGAAGCGCTCGTGGGCGGCCCGCGCCACCCCGCAGTGGCCAGCGGTGGCCAGGGTCAGGATGCCGTCCTCCTGCAGACCGCGGTCCGCAGGGTAGTCCTGGAGCCAGGGCAGGAACCAGGGCCGCTCGTCGACATCGAAGGCACCGGGGTGGAGGCGCCACATCGCCAGTCGACCGACGACGGCCTCTGGCACCAGGCGCCCCTCGTCCTCGAGCACCAGCGCGTAGATGGCGTCCGCCTGCTCGAAGTCGCCGACATCGTGGAGGGCCTCTGCGAGCTCGAGGCGCAGGCGGGCGCTGGCGGCGTTGCGCAGGTGCTCGGTGCGGGCCTCGGCGAGATCAGGGGGCTCACCGATCCGGGCGGAGCCGACGATGTCCTCGAACAAGCCGACACGCCGACCGGGAACACCGTCCGTATCGAGGGCCACGACGTAGCCGACGCGGTTGAGGTAGCGGCCGCGCAGCAGGTGTTGCTCGACGAGCAGGTAGCGGGCGACCCCTTCCGTGTCGTGGAAGGACAGGGCGTGGGCTGTCCAGGCGGGCCCGCGGGGGGCGGGGGGCTCGACCACCTTGGCCTCTCCGGCGATGCGGCGACCCCAGTGTCGTGCGAGGTGCTCGCCGGTGAGCGGATCTCCGTGCTCGGCCAGCTCCCAGCCGAGCACGTCGAGGCCAGCGAAGGCGAACTCCTCGCTGGCTTCGCTCGTGGTCCACGCTGGCATGCCGCGCACGGTGACGCTGTGGGTCCCACCGCTCTCGGGCAACAGCCGCGAGGGGATCTCCAGCTCGACGCCGACCTCGCCGAGGGAGACAGTCTCCGGTGGGCCGAAGACCGGGACGAGCCGCAACAGCGGACCGAGCACACCCGTGAGGACCAACAGCGCGACGATGGCTGCCTCGGCCAGGCGGCGGACGGCGGCCGCCCGCTCCCTCGGCACGACGTGATCCGGCCGGATCAACATCGTGGCCAGCACGCCACCCAACAGCCCGCCGGCGTGGGCCCAGTGGGAGGTGCCGTCGTTGTAGAGGGTGCCCCCGAAGAGCACGGCGAAGAACAGGAGGTTCCCGTAGCCGTAGTAGCGGCGCTGCAGCGGCGGCAACGTGTCGCCGAAGCGGAAACCGATGGCGAGCTGCGCACCCCAGAAACCGAAGCCCAGGATCGAGCTCCCGATCACCGGGTTGCGCTGGAACAGGGCGATGAAGAGCACTCCGAGCAGCACGCTGGCGACAGCCACGAGGCCGTAGCCGCGAGCACCCAGGGCACGCTCGACCCGGTAGCCGCAGTAGCCGAGCACCGCGAGGTTCGGGAAGAGGTGGAAGCTGTCGGCGTGCACGCCCTGAGAGGTCCAAGGCGAGGCCCAGCGGCCGTCGAAGATCAGGGGCTCGAGACCTGTGGCGCCTCGCCCGTAGAGCCCGAGGAGCGCCACGAGCGCGTCCTCTGGAAGGGGCAGGAAGCCAGCGAAGAGCTGGACGAGCCCGGCGAGCAGCACCGCGCCGCCCAGCGCCGTCGAGGCCCATGGGAACGGCGGGGTCTCGAAGTGCTCGGCCATGCGGGCGCCGGGGGCCTCGAAGGCATCTCGGAGCTCCGGGATGGACGAGAGCGGCCGCGAGTCCCGGCCGGTCCAGGGCTCGTACTCGAGCACGGCGTCGCCCGGGACCTCACCGCGTCGGATCTGCTCGTCGAGGTCGTTCAGATCGACCGGCGCGGTGTCGCCAGCGTGGGTCAGCGTTCCCTTCAACGCCAGTCCCCCATCACGACGAAGGAGGCCCAGAACCAGGGGTGGCCGAGCTCCTCGTCCCCGAGCAGGGACAGCTGGGAGTTGCGCAGCGCCTCTGCGACGTCCTGGCCCGCCGCGAGGTTTCCGTAGAAGCCCTCCATGAGCCGGCGTGTGCCCTCGTCGTCGACCTTCCACATGCTCGCCACGAGGGTCTCGACACCAGCGCGACGGAACTGTGCGGACAGGCCGTTGATCGAGATGGCGACCTCGCTGCCCTCGGCCTCTGGGGCCTTCACCGGGAGCCCCGACTCGCAGGCGCTCAAGACGACGAGCCGCGCCGTAGACAGGTAGGGGGCCAGTCCCGGGATCTCCCCATAGGTCAAGCGCCCTGTCGGCAAGCTGGCGTCCCCGATGACCAGGTAGCTCCTCTCGGGGTGCTGGGGGTCCACGATGCCGTGGGTCGCGAGGTGCAGGGTGCTCATCTCCGGTGTGTACTCGACGAGCTGCTCGCGACCGCCGAGGGATCCGACCAGGAGCGTACTGCCTGGCTGCCCCGCCGCGATGGCGCGGACCTCGTCCTCGGCCTCGGGGAGGCTCCCGTCGGGGTTCCCGATTAGCAGCAGGTCCCGGCCATCGAGGTGATAGCCAGCCTCGCGGGGGCCTCGAGCGCGCAGGGTGCCGACGTGGGTGACCGAGGCGACAGGGACGTCCTCGATGAGCCACCGGCCGTCGTCACGCAACAACGCGAAGGGCAGCTGCTGGAAGGCGCCGGTCGGGCTGACGACGAGCACCTCCGCCGCCGCCACCTCCTCGCGAATCGGTGCGATGAGCCAGCCTCCGAGAGTCTCGCAGAGGCTCCGAGTCCACTCTTCGTCGTCGATCATCTGGGCCCGGAGACTCCTGGTCAGGCGCGACAGCGTGCGCTCCACCACCGCCCGGTCGACGTCGACCGGGACCGCTCGCAGCGAGGTACGGGACACGACCAGCAGCACGAGTTGGTCTCCCAGGAGCAGGGGCTGCAAGACCAGCACCCCGGGGTCGAGGTCCGCCTGGATCGCCTCGAGGTCATCCGGATCGACCCACACCGCCTGGTCGAAGTCCGGGTAGCTGGCCCTCAGCTCGTCGACGGTGGCGGCGAACTCGACGTGCAGCGCCGCCAGGCGTTCCCTCAGCGCCCGGGCCTCCTCCGAGTCCTCCGGCGCGACCGCCAGCCGCTCGGCCAGCCAGGCCTCCCGGTCCTGGAGCGCCTGGTACCGGGACAACTCCGCGGACTCCTCGATCGGAAGCGCTGGCAGGCTCGCGAGCTGGAGGCGCTGTGCGTAGAGGAAGGCCCCGGCGCTGTCCCCCTGAGAGAGCAGCGCGGCGATGAGATCCTCGTAGACCCGGTGCTTGTCCACGAGGAACAGCGCCGCCTCGTCCTCGTCCAGGCTCCGCCGGGCGCGCTCGAGCTCATCCACGGCGGCCCGGAGGTAGGGGATGGCCCCGCTGAGGTCGCCCTCTGCGAAGAGGCGCTGGCCGAGGGCGGCGCTGGCCTTCCAGCGCACGCCGTGGAGCTCGAATCGCTCCGCAAGGCCCAGGGCCTCCTGCAACAGCTGGGCGTCCTCTGTCAGCACCCCGAGGTTCAACCGGGCGAGGGCCTCTGTGCGAGGACCGGGGCTCGACGCGAGCACAGCAGAGAAGGCAGCTGGATCCTGGGTGATCGCGGCGATGTGGACCCTCACCACCAGGACCTCGTCAGTGCGTCCCGCGCCCTCCCACGCCTCCAGCGCCAAGCGATAGCGAGACAGCGCCTCGCCCGAGTCACCTCGCCGGAACGCGAGCCCCGCATGGCCCTCCAGGATGCGGGCCTGCCGCACGAGGTCTGACCGTGAGCGAGCCTTCGAATAGGCGGCACCAAGGAGCTCCTCGGCCTCGCCAGCGGCGTGGTCGGCTGCGCGGTAGAGCAGCACCGCGTCCTCGAGCAGGGCCTGGGCAGAGCGCAGATCACCGCCGCGCCGAGCGAGCAGGCCGAGGTCGTTGCGCACATCCGCGGTGGCGACCGGATCCTCCAGGGCGGCGGCCAGGACCAAGGCCGCCTGGAGTGCCTTGTCCGCGCCATCGAGGTCGCCCTGGTGCATTCGCGCCAGGCCCAGGTCCACCGCGGCGTTGAGCGCTGTCTGGACGTCCTCTTCCTTCTGTGCCTGGAAAAAGGCCCGCGCGAAGTGCTTCTCGGCGCGCTCCAGGTCTCCGAGCTCCATGGCCAGGAGCCCCCGACCCACGTCCAGGCCCGGAGTCTTGTCGTGGACGAGGTCCAGCGCTCCCTCGGCCTCCTTCAGCCTGCCGAGCTGCCGGTAGGTCGTGGACAGGCGCAACAGGGCCGCGTCCGCAGCGTCGTGGTCTCCGGCCTCGCGGGCGTCGTCATAGGCCAGCGACCACTGGACCAGCGCCGTGGCGTAGTCCCCGCTGGCGTAGGCCGCCTCGCCCTGGTCCAGCGGGGTCGCGGCCAACAGCAGCGACAACAGCAGCACTCAGATCTCCAGCGCAGCCAGGGCATCCTTGGCTGGCTGCAGGTTCGGGTCGGCCGCGACCGCCTTCTCGAAGGCCTCTCGAGCGCGGGGGGCGTCCTTGTCGTCGAGGAAGATGAGCCCCTCGGAGAAGGCCAGCGCAGAGGCACCCAGGGCCCTGAGCGCAGCAGATGCGCGCACGGTCGGGATCGAGCCCGAGCGCTCCGGGCCGGAGAAGGCGATGAGCAGCGGATCCTCTCCAATGACGATGTCGGCGCCGTGGGCTCGAGCCGCGACCAGGGCGAGGGACTCGATGACGACGCCCTCCCCCTGTTCGGCGCCGATGATGTTCATCGGCCAGGCACCAGAGAGCCTGGAGAGGGACACCTCCCGCCGAAGCGGCGCCTTGCGCACGAGCTTCGCGTCGGAGAACAGCCAGGGCTCCTCGACCTGCAGGTTGGCGAAGCCCGGTCTCAGGACATCGCCGTAGATCGGCGCGAGCCCGGCGGCGAACTCGGCGCCGCTGACCGGCTCGGTCTCCATGAAGCGGGTGGCGCCGACCACCGGAGCCTGCGCCGAGCGAGCGGCATGCAAGAGCAGGATGTCGTCCTCGGCCGGGCGGTCGAGGAGCACGTCGAGGACGACGACGGAGGCCCCCGCGGCGTCGCAGAAGGTGACGAGCTGCGCGAGCAGTCCTCTGGGGGTCAGCGTGGGCTCCGGGTCGGAGGCATCCCACAGGTGCAGCGCCTCTTCCCCGATGCTCATCACCACGACCTCGTCCGAGGGTGTGGCCCCACCGACCTTGACGTAGAGGTCCTCGAACTGCCCTCGGGAGACGACGAAGACCAGGACCGCGACGGCGACCGCCGTGAAGGCGACCACCAGGGTCTCGTAGGCCATCGCCCTGGCGAGGTGGGAGCCGGGCTCCTCGCACTCTTCGTCGAAAGCGGCCCGTCGCCACCAGGGGCGGCCCATCAGCGGAGGCCAGCGCGGGCCTCGACCTCGCGTCGGAGCGCCTCCAGCTCATCGCCACCATGGACGGACAGCGCGGTGTCGAGGGTCCAGAGGGCCTCGCTCCAGTGGCCGGACTGGGCCAGAACGCCGGCCTCGACCATCGCGGCGAGGACCGGATCCTCGACGCCACTGCCGGCGGCGATGGCCTTCGCGGAGTCGACGTCGGAGGGGTCCTCGACGCGGAATGAGAACTCGGTCCCGCCGATGCTCAGGGCGTAGGGGCCCGGGTCGAGCGCGGGACCGTCGTAGTCCACGGACGAGGTGCCCTTGGCGCTCCAGAGAGGCTCGTCGTCCATGAAGCTGCTGAGGCTGACTTCCTGCTCACCGCAGTCGTCGCAGGTCCAGGCGATGCTCTGGACTCGGGCGACCTTGTCGCCGGCGACGGGACGGGACAACGAGGTGCCGCCGGCTCGGGTGGCACCGACCGGCTTGGCGGAGGCGCCCCGCGTGACGAGGTCAGCGAGCACGCTCGGGTCCTGGCCAGTGACGGCCCCGGCTCCCTCGAGGTCGCCGACCTTGACCAGCGCCGGGCCGGTGATCTGGACAGCGCGACCCTCGAAGAGCACGACCGCGGTCGCGCCGGCGGGCACGCGGAGGGCGTGAGCCTCGTCGAGAACATAGGGCGCGGCGAGGCTCGACTCCTGATCACCCGCGACGACAGCGACGTCACCGCGGGCGGCGGTGACCAGAGCGGGCGACGCCGCGGCGTTGGCGATGAGCGCGAAGATCATGGAGAACCTCGAAGTAACCTGACTCAGCGGTGGGGTAACGCCAGCTGGGCGGGGCTCTTACACTCTCGTCGATGCTGCTGCTGCTGGCCTGCTCGACCCCCGAGCCCGACGAACCCACCGAACCAGAGGTTCATGCCCTCGAGGACGGGACCTGGACGACGCTCCAGTCGCGGTGGGCGCCGCTGGTCCCCTCGGAAGACACCATCGAGGCGATCGACGACGGCTCGCTGTCGGTCTTCGACTGGCAGGACTTCGGCGACTGGGGTCTCGGCGTCGAAGAGGAGGAGGGTTCGAGCTGGATCGACCACGACGAGCTCGCCCCGGACTTCGAGGAGGGCAGCGATCGCCGCAGCGTGGCGCTCATCTGGCAAGCCGCGGATCCGCAGGTCATCGACGAGGAGTCGCCGATCCGCCTGTCGGCCTGGGCGGACCTCTACCGACCCCAGGGCCACCTCTCGGCCCACGCCTGGGAAGCGCACGTCCGCACGGCCGCGCGCATCGAGGGTCTCGCGAGGCCCTTCGATTTCGCGCTGTTGGCCGGCGATCTGACCGACGGCGGCCAGCGGAACGAGCTCGAATGGGTGCTCACCGCTGTCAACGGCGGCGTGATCGATCCGGACTCCGGAAAGGACGACGACACGAGCTTCAACCACCCCTTCGAGAGCGTCGGTCTCGGGGCGCCCTGGTACGCGGCGGTAGGCAACCACGACGTGCTCTACATCGGCGGCTTCGATGCCGTCACGGACGAGCTCCGCGAGGCAGCGGTCGGCGAGGAGGTCTACGACTTCCCGGTCTTCGCCAACGGCTTCCGGGACGGCTCGAGCGAGGGAGCCGAGGTCTGCGAGGAGGGCCCGACGCCGGCGGATCCGGATCGCGTTCCCCTGGATCTCTCCGAGTTCCTCGCCGCGCTCGCTGCCGCCGGCCACATCGAGACCCAGACCGGCTGGTACACGGAGCGCCCGGTGCCGGAGCTCCCGGTGCGCCTGATCGTGCTCAACACGGTGAACGACCAGCCAGAGGGCATGGGCATTGGCGCTCAGGGCTACATCGCGCTCGAGCAGCTCGAGTGGCTCGGAGAGACCCTGAACTCCGCCGCAGAGGACGGAGAGCTCGTCGTGGTGATGAGCCACCACCGCGCGAAGGACCTCGGCTCCCAGAGCCCGGTCTCCGAGGAGGACCTCATCGCCGAGCTGGCCCATCCGGCGCTGGTCCTCCACGTCACCGGCCACGGCCACACCAACACCGACCACCTCCACTCGGGCGAGCACGGCTACTGGGAGCTGATGCTGGCCTCGACGGTGGACTTCCCCATCCAGAGCCGCGTGATCGAGCTCGTCGACGAGGGCAACGGTTTCCTCAGCATCTACTGCACCAACCTCGACCACCTGAGTCCACCCGGCTCTCCGGCGCACTCGGCTCGCGAGTTGGCGGCGGCGAAATACGCCTTCCCGATCCTGGGCCAGACCCCCGACGTCGCACGCGCCTGGGCGTCAGATGTGGATTCACAGAACCTGCTGCTTCGCCTTTCCCTGACCGAGGCCCAGATCGCGGCGCTCGACGAAGCCGATCTCCCAGAAGACATCATGTCGATCGAGGTGCTCGGGGCATTGAGCAGGTAGACTGCCGGCGATGAGCTACGCCGACACGCTCGCCGCACTCAGGGAAGCAAGAGACCGCGAGGGTTTCCGAGCGCTCGTCGACACCTTCGCGCGCGAGCGCCCTGCAGAGAACCTGCGCTTCTGCCTCAGGGATGGCGCCCGAGGTGTAGATCGCGTGCTCCTGGACCTCGGAGACCAGCAGCTCCTCCTCCGCCCCTGCTTCGGCCAGGCGGGGACCTCGATGACCCTGCGGTCGGACCTGGCGCTGGACACGCTGTTGGAGCTGGGGCCAGACATCGGCGCCGGCATCGTGCGCCTGGTCATCGTGCCCGGACTGGGGAGAGAGGGACTCGCCGACCTGATCGGCGCACTGCCACTGAAGCACCTCCACGCGCTCCGCCTGGAGGGCAACGACGTGCGCTGCCGCCAGGCCACCGTCAGGCAAGGAACGGGCAACGTCGTCCATCTCCGCGTCGAGGGTGACGGGCGCATCCTGAGCGCCATCGCGCGCCTGCCAGAGCTCACCGATCTCCGCCTCGCGAACAACCGCATCGGCACCGCAGGTTGCGTGACGATCGCCAGCATGACCCGCCTGGTTCGCCTGGACCTCTCGAACAACCCGCTCCGCGATGCGGGCGCCTTCCGCCTCGCCAGGGGACTGCCGCGACTCCGCGAGCTGCGCCTGCAAGGTTGCGGAGTCGGCGATCTCGGGGCCGCGGAGCTGGCCGAGCGCCCCCTCGATGTGCTCGACCTGTCCCACAACCCGATCTCAGAGACGCTCGCAGCCCAGCTGGGCCGGCACGTGGTCCTGGCCATCTGATCCCGGCTCGCCGGGCCGCAGAGCCCTCCTGAGCAGGGTCAGCAACCGAGCTGGCTGAGGGTATGGGTCGCGGCCTCCCGGACCACCGGGTCCGGATCCTCGACGAGGCCCTGGACCGCCTCGCAGGCGCTGTCGTCCCCGCGCTGC
>DASCPX010000241.1:0-1005 GCA_036012755.1 Myxococcota bacterium
TGTAGTAGCTGCGGACGGAGTCAAGGACGTGCGATGTCGGTTGGGACCGACGCAGCCTAAATGCCGCGTGATCAAGGGGCGAACGAGCCGCGTACCCGTGTCCGAGCCCATGGACCCAGCCGAGCTCGAGGAGGGAATCCTAGACGTGCTCGAGGCTGCGGCGTGGGGCCAGGTGGGTAAGACCGCGATGCGAATAGATGCACATGCTGCGAACGGTCGCGCAATCTCTGGGCTCACTCACTCGGAAACAAGGATCGCAGAGGTAGGGACTGCGGCGAGCACCGCGACCGATGCCGCCCATCGCGGCGACCTGGTGGGCGTCTTGCTCAACTTCACGGGCTCGCTGACCAACGCGCTAAACGAAAACTGTCGAGTGATGCGTCAGAATGCCCATAGCGTGGTTGGGCTCCACCAAGACAGAAACGCGATGCTGACCAGGCGGCTAGAGGTGGCCGAGCTCGAGCTAGTAGCGCTACGTCAAAGCGCCGGGGTTGGGGATCCTGACGAGCCGGATGCAGCGACTAAGGCCGCTGCGGCTGACATGTTCTCGCAGGTAGTCACTCGAGCCATGGGGGGAGGCGCCGGAATCACTCCCGACACCCTGGTGGACTTGATCAAGAAGGATCCCGCCTCCGCTGCTGCGCTGTTGGCCGATGCTCGCGTAACGGCGGCGATAGACGAGGCGATGCAGAAGGCCCCGCCGTAGCGCCCTGAGAGGCGCGAGGTAGGGAGGGTAGAGCGCCGGGAGGGGCGGCTTTGCGCCGATTAGCACAATCCGCTCGTAGCGCTTCAATGGGGCCCGGCGCTCTGGCGACTACTCTACACCAAAAAAAGCCGGGGCATTCGCTAGCGGTGGGCTATTGTCTCTGACCCAACCCGCCGGGAGTCCTCGAGCATGGCTAGCAAGGTGAGCCGGAAGGCATACGCAGACCTCGAGGAGCGCGCTAAGCGCCTCTCCACGCGCTTGAGAAACAACACCAAGGGCAAGGCAATGGACGTTGCCGA
>DASCPX010000242.1:0-1677 GCA_036012755.1 Myxococcota bacterium
CTACGGAGAGAAGAACCTCGGCGATGCCTACGCGCGGGTCGGCGGCGTGATGCCGGAGGGCCACCTCGGGACCTCTGTCGATGTCCTCGGCGACCTCGACGGAGATGGCCGCGCCGAGCTCGCCGTGGGCGCCCCGGAGGCAGGGGATGTGTGGCTCTACTACGGGGGCTACATCGAGTAGGGCAGAATCAGTCCAAGTGGCTGAAAACACATACCCCCAGGAACATGGTTACCGGCCCAAACCGGCCTGTGACCGCCCGAAGGGGCCGGGGTTTTGGCTGGGGCCCGGTGAACCGAACCCGTGGGAGTCCCTATGAAGCGCCCATGCTTCTCAGGACCTCCCGATCGGTGGACAGGCCATTGTAGCGAAGCACCGCGTGTAGATTCGCATTGAAGACCCAAGCCTGGTCGCTCTCGGCGATGGCAGCGATCGCTTGGCGCTGGGGTGCGGTGAGAGGCGTGTCCTCGTCGTAGGCCTCGAGGAAGACCACATCAAGCAGGGCACCGGTCACACGGACCGCATTGACTGCATCGACCGCTTCGAGAACCTCACAGAGCGAGGTGAGCAGCGCCTGGGACTCCTCGGGGGGAAGCTGGCAGAGCATCGAGGCCGCGTCGGCAGCCAACTCGCCCGAGGTCATGAAGAGACCGGCGTAGGCCTCGGGCTCGATCTCCCCGGTGAGAACGGCGAGCAGCGCGGCAGCGGCGTCGTTCCGCGGCTCGGAGCGGGTGCGCAGCCAGGTCAGTGCCGCGCAGAAGCGGAGCAGCGGATCGTCGCCAGCGATGATCTCGGCGAGCAGAGCGCGGAATTCGTCGTCGGACTCGTGCAGGCCGAGCATGAGCAGGCACTCCGCTCGTAGACGCGTCTCCGGCTCGTCTGCGAAGACCGCGGCGAGGGCACTGCGCGCCCGGTCGCCACTGGCCAATCCCAGGAGCACGATCGCCCACAGCCGAATGTCTGCTCGCTCGTGCCGGGCCAGGAACTCCCAGGTCTCGACGTGGTGGTCGATCGCGGTGAAGACCTCGTGGTAGGACCCCTCGATCTCCCGCTCGTGGAAGTACTCCACGGGGTCTTCGGCATCCTCGGGCAGGTTTTTGTGGACCCGCTTGATGTTGTGGGCCGCATCCAATTGGCCGTCGCGGGTCCCGATTTGAACCATGAATTCGAGCAGGTCGTCGAAAGGGACCCTCGGAGGTGCCAACTGGCGCCCCAGGCATGAGCCTGAAGCCCGGCTGAGCCACCAGGGAGACGGGTGCGGGGCTCTCACCCGGAATGCTGCTATCTTGGGAGGGGCCTAATGCTTCCTATCCATGCACCGTAATGGCGTGAATGGCCTGCTACCCGAGGTCTGCGGTGTCTGGCGGGCACAATGTGCAGATCGTTGGACCAACGACATACTCTTCCCGCAGCCCGTGTCGCAGCGCCAACCATCTGCAGGTTGTGCCTGCCAGTTGCTCGTAGTGCCCCCGCATGGGCGGATTTGAGGTAGGCTCCTCGATGGAGGTGCCTGTGTCCCGAACGCTGCTCACGCTGCTCTCGTTGACTCTGTTCGCTCTCGTCTCGTGCGGTGATGACAAGGCGACCGGTGATGATGACGGTGCGACCTGCGGCGAAGGCACCCACCTCGAAGACGGCGAATGCGTGCCCGATGAAGAAGGCGACACCGACACCGACAC
>DASCPX010000243.1:0-2378 GCA_036012755.1 Myxococcota bacterium
GCCCGGCCCGGTGTACCGGTCGCCCTGGTCGGGGAAAACGAACTCGACGATCTGGGCGCGGCAGATCGCCGGTGTCGCAACGACCGCCAACGCCAACGCCAAAGCCAACGCCGGGACGGACACCCTCGAACCCATGCTCCCCCCTCGTGCAGCCCCGGCGCGCAGGACGGGGGCGGCGGCATTGTACCGCCTGCGTGTGCTTGCGGAACCTCCGGGACTGTTAGGATGCCGACACACCCCCGCCGGAGACCGACATGAGCCGCCTGATCCGCTCGTCCGCCCGTCCTGCCGCGATCGTGGCGCTGGCCTTGGCTGCGGGGATCGCAGGGGCGATCATCGCTTCGCCGAGTCCGAGCCATGCCGTGGGCGGGTTGTCATTGAACGACCGAATCCTGCTAGGAGGCTGTTGGCCATTGCGCCCTGCGGGCGCTCGGCCAACAGCCCCCTCCCTCGTGGGTGTCGACCAGGGGCGCTGCGGTCCCGGCGTCTTGGGGAGCCGGCGGTGGGCGTTGCGGGAGTGACTGTGTCCCGTCGGCTGCCTCGGTCGGCCTCAGGCGCGGCGGACGGAGCGCCTGTCCTGCCGATCAGGCGGCCAGAGGCCTCGCCCGGAAGATCTTGAGCAGGTTGTGCCCGGCGCAGATCAGCGCCCACTCGGAATCGACCTTTTCGATCCCGCGCAGCAGGAATCGCCGGAAGCCCCGAGCCTCCTTGATCTGACCGAAGACCGGCTCGATGATGGCCTTGCGGCGTGAGTAGGCCTTCTTGCCCTTCTTCGTAGCCACCTTCCTGCGCATCCGTCCTTTGGCGTCGAGGTTCTTTGGGATGCGTCCTTTGACGGCGGGTGGCGATTCTCCGTGCTTCCGCCGGCCGGTGGCGATGTACGCATCGACATCTCGTTCCTCGCAGAACGACACGTGCGCCTCGTCCCAGTAGCCGGCGTCGCCAAGGAACTCGTCTGGGTAGGCCCCGCAGTTCTTCTCGATCTGCTCGAGCATCGCTGGCAGGTGCTCCTGATCCGGCGGCTGGTTGGTCACCGCGCAGCTGACGATGATCTGATGCAGCTCGTCGGCCGCCGCCTGGGCGTTGAACGCCTGCGTGTACTCCCCGCCCCGCTTCATGATGCGGCTGTCCGAGTCCGTGAAGTTCCGCTGCGCCCCGGGCGTCGGGTCGCCGTTCTTGTCGGCAGGGACCCGATGTACCGGCAGGGCCGGCGCTTCGTCCTGCTCCCCTGCGCAAGCCTTGGACGCCGCCAGTGCGGCCAAGGCCCGCCGGGCCGAATCGAGCGCCTGTCGGGCCTTGCCCAGTGCCCGCTTCCTCTTGCGCGTGGTCGCCTTCGCCTCGGCCTTGCGGAGCTCCTCCTCCGCTCGCACGACACGGGCCTGGGCTTTGGCGCTCGCCTTGTCCGCCGCCTCGCGGGCCCGCTCCTCCGCTCGGTCGGCCGCTCGTGTCTTCTTGTCCTGCTCGTCGTCGTCGGCCTGCTCCGCCTTGGCTCTGGCCGTCTCGGCCTGCCCTCGGACCGTCTCCGCACGCGTCTTGGCCGCCTCGGCCTCCAACGCCGCCATGGCGTCCTTGATCTTCCGGAGCCGATCCTCCCGCCGCGCAAGCTCCGAAGGCAGCTCGTCACCCCTGCGACCCTTGCCATGCAGGGTGTCCTCTTGGCGGTCCGCCTGCTCGGCCTGCTCGAGCATGCGCTCGATCTCGACCTCGAGCTCGGCGGCCGTCTTGAGCATGCGCTTGTAGCTCATCGCCTTGTGCTTGCTGGCGTTGGCATCGACCTTGGTGCCGTCCAGGGCGACCCTGCCGAGCTTGACCAGGCCCGCCTGCTGCGACAGTCGGACCGTGGTCACGAAGATGGCCTTGAAGGACTCGAGGTGCACCCGCCTGAACTCGCTGATGACGGTGTGGTCAGGGTGCTGGCCGCCGGTGAGCACCCGGGTGGGGAGGTCCTCGTAGCTGGCTCGTTCCAGCTTCCGGGACGAGGCGACACCGGTGCAATAGCCGTACAGCAACAGGGCGGTCATCATCCTTGGGTGATAGGGCCGGTTGCCTCGCGGGTCCCGCTGTCGGACGACGCGCTCGATGGCGTCCAGGTCCAGACCGTCCACCACATCCAGGATGAAGTAGACGAGGTGGCTTTCCGGAAGCCAGTCCAGCGGCGACGGCGGGAGAAGGAAGCCCTGACCGGGCGACCAAGGGCGATACGGCTTGGACAAGCTCATGCACAGAGTCGATCACGCGCCGGGCGCGCTGTCGATCGTCCCTCGCAACCCGCTGAGGACCCTAAGGAATCAGCCGACCACTCCAGGAGACGCCGCGGCGCAGAGGCGCATGGCTGTTGGGCGAGGCGCCGCAGGCGCCAATGCCCAACAGCCTCCTAG
>DASCPX010000244.1:0-2918 GCA_036012755.1 Myxococcota bacterium
CTCTCAGGGGCGGGGGCGTTTTCGGGTCAGGTGAGGGCGAAAGCGCTCACGAAGGGGTGGACCCGGGTGAAAAAACCAGCGTCGCGCACCGAAGATCGCCAGGGGCATAGGTTGAAAAGTGGTCTAATGCTGCCTATCCTCACGACGGCTGATCCTGCCTTTGGAGGGCTCATGGCGTTGCGCTTGTTGATTCTCGCGCCGCTGGTCCTGGTGGGCTGCAACGGCGACGTGGCCTGTGGTGAGGGCACCCATGAGGAGGGCGGCCTCTGCGTGCCGGACTCCGAAGAGGGAGACACCGACACGGACGCGGATGGCGACACGGACGCCGATACCGACGGCGACACCGACGCCGACACCGACGCCGATACGGACTCGGACACCGATTCGGACGCCGATCAGGACGGCGACGGCTTCACCGTGGACGAGGACTGCGACGACACCGACGCGGACGTGAACCCCGACGCGACCGACGTGCTCACGCGGGACATGAACTGCGATGGGAGCATCAGCGTCGACTCGCTGAGGTGGGCGGAAGCCGAGCTCGTCGGGTCTACGGGGGACCTCGCTGGATTCTCCGTGAGCAGCGCGGGCGATGTGGACGGGGACGGCCTCGATGACGTGCTCGTCGGCGCCTACCTGAACGATGCCGGCGGCGAAGACGCGGGCGCGGCGCATGTCGTCCTCGGCTCCACGCTGGCCGGAAGCGACGAGATCGATCTCTCGGCCGCGGACCACAGCTTCATCGGGGATCGGGCCGGAGAGACCGCGGGCTACGCGGTGGCCAGCGCGGGCGACGTGGACGGCGACGGCCTGGGCGACTTCCTGATCGGCGCCCCCCGGATGGACGAGGTCCTGGACGCCATCGACTCCTACGGCACCGCCTACCTCGTCCTCGGGGACAGCGTGGACGGGGCGACCACAGAACTCTCCGAGGCGGACTACATCTTCACCCCACAGAGTGCCATTGCAACGACCGGCTGGTCCGTGGCGTCCGCTGGGGACGTCGACGGAGACGGTCTGGCCGACGTCTTCCTGGGGTCCAAGCGAGGCACGTCCAACTACTCGGCCGGCCAGGCTCACATCTTCCTCGGCGCGAAGCTCTCGTCCACGGCGGACCTGCCGTTGACCTGGGCCAGCCATCGCATCGACGGGGTCGGGGAGAGGGCCTACTTCAGCGCGACGCTCGCAGGCGGCGGGGACATGGACGGGGATGGCCTCGACGAGGTCATCGGCGGCGCCTACGACACCGACACCGGGAATGCCTACCTGTTCACGGGCGCGACGCTCAGCTCGAACACTGTCTTCGCGGCCACCGACGCGGATGTCGTGATGCTTGGGTTGGGCAACACCCGCGGAGGGCTGGCGTTGTCGGGCGATGTGGACGGCGACGGAACCGCGGACCTGATGGTGGGCTTGCCCAGCAGCAGCCGGGTCTGCATCTGGCTCACGCCGGATCTGGCGGACTCGACGGGCAGCGGCTGCAACGGCGCCACCCACGCCATCATCGGCGGCAATCGGCTGGGCATCTCGGCGTCGTACGCCGGCGACGTCGACGGCGATGGCCTCGACGATGTGCTGCTCGGTGCGGACCGGGACGACGACGGCGGCTGGTCCGACCAGGGCAAGGCACACCTGATCTTCGGGGCCGACATCATCCGCTCCGGCGAGGTCATCGACCTGACGGAAGACGATGTCGGCGCCAGCGCCATGGGCGAAGCGGACCAGGACTACGCCGGTTTCTCCGTGTCTGGGGCCGGCGATGTCGACGGAAACGGCAGCGCGGACCTGATCGTCGGCGCCCCCCAGAACGACTCCGGCGGAGCCGAGGCCGGCAAGGCGTACCTGCTCTTGTCCGGCTGGTAGGAGCACTCATGGGACCTCGACTCTCGGCTGGCCTCTTGCTCCTCGGGCTCGTCGGGTGCGGGGCCACCTGTGGCGAGGGCACCCACGACGAGGACGGGGTCTGCGTGCCCGACTCCGACGAAGGGGACGCCGACACCGATACCGACAGTGATGCCGATGCCGATGCGGATGGCGACGGCGATACGGACGCCGACACCGACGCGGACACGGACTCGGACACCGACGCGGACGCAGACCAGGACGGCGACGGCTTCACGGTCGACGAGGACTGCGACGACACCAACGCGGACGTCAACCCGGACGCCACCGACGTGCTCACCCGCGACATGAACTGCGACGGCAGCATCAGCATCGCCTCGCTGCGTTGGGCTGACGCTGGGCTGGTCGGAGAAGAAGGCGATTGGGCTGGCACCTCGGTGGGGAGTGCCGGAGATGTCGATGGGGATGGGCTGGACGACGTGATCGTCGGAGCGCCCTTCAACGCCGCCGGTGGGACCGACGCGGGCGCGGCCCATGTCGTCCTCGGTTCGACCATCGCCGGACAGGACGAGATCGACCTCGCCGCTGCCGATTACACCTTCACCGGCGAGGAGGCGGAAGACTACGCGGGCCACGCCGTCTCTGGCGCAGGCGACGTCGACGGAGACGGGCTGGACGACTTCCTGATCGGCGCGCCCCGGCTCGACGGCACCGACGGCTTCGACGGGCACGGGGCGGCCTACCTCGTGCTGGGCGACAGCCTGGGTTCGGCCACCACCGATCTCTCCGACGCCGACTACATCTTCACCCCCGACGCGTCATGGGCGCACACCGGGGCGGCGGTTGCCGCAGCGGGAGATGTCGACGGGGACGGCCTGGCCGACGTGCTGATCGGATCGAAGAAGGGCGAGGACAACAACCAGGGCGGGCAGACCCACATCTTCCTCGGCAAGAAGCTCTCGACGACGACGGACCTCGCTCTCAGCAGCGCGAGCCACATCATCACTCCCCACCAGCGAATCCCCAAAGGGGCTGACTGACGTCGAACCAGAGGCTGGAGCCTGGCCCGCGACCAC
>DASCPX010000245.1:0-53265 GCA_036012755.1 Myxococcota bacterium
CGGGCTCGAACTCCTTGGAGAGCTCCTCCGGTGAGCGGCCCTTTCGGGCCAGCTCAACCAGGCGCTGCCGGTATTCGAGGGGGTACACGACTCGGGGCATGGGACATCCTCCTTCGGACGTTCGGGGATGTCCACGAAAGCGGGTCAACTCCAAGACTCAACGACTTCCTGGCTCGGGTCCGCGCCCTGGTCGAGGCCCGAGGCGGGAGCTGGCGTCTCTGGGTTCCCGACGAGAACGAGCCCTGGCACTCTGAGATGCTCACGGAAGGTGGCATCGACCTGGACGGGCAGCCCTAGAGTTCGTCCAGCTTCGCCTGCAGCTCCGCGAGCTGGGCGACGGCGTCGCGGAGCTCCTCGGGGCCCTCGGCCGCTGCCTTCTGGAGGCGCTCTATCGGTCGGGAGTTCGGCTCCGGCTTCGGGAGGTTCTCCAGGAGCTGCTCGACGTGACGCAGCTCGGGTCGTCGGCGCGTCTCGGGAGGCAGCGAGTCCAGCATCTCCTTGGTCGTCGCCCGGAGCTCCTCGAAGGAGGCGACGTCGTCGAGGTCACGACCGCGGAGGACACCCAGCTGCCCTGGCAGGGCTCGGATGTGGGTCAGCGCCTCCTGCATCTGGAGACGGACGGCCTCGAGCTCGTCGCCCATCGCCGCCATGTGTTTGTCAGCCCAGGCCTTCGCGACGGCCTCTGGCACCTCGAAGGCTGCGGCGCGCTCCGGGTCCGCCTGCACCTTCGTGCCATCCGGGGCGGAGAGCTCGAGCGATCCCGACCCGAGCGACTCCACGTCCGGGATCAGGAAGAAGCGGTTCTTCTCGGCGTCGGCGAGGAGGATCATGAGGTGGCCTGTTGTCCGAGATCCTCTAGCATGACTCAGGAGAAGGAGGAGGGGAACAACCGGTGGACGACCAGGTAGAGGGCCACGCCCGTGACCGAGACGTAGAGCCAGGTCGAGAGCGTCACCTTCGCCAGCCTCGGGTGCCTCTCGGGGCTGCGGAAGCCACGCCACATCGTCGCCGCGATGAGCGGCAGCAGCACGGCGGCGAGGACGACGTGTGGCCACAACAAGAGGGAGTAGGCGACGTATGCCGGGCCGGTGGCGAGGCAGTAGGTCGTCCCCGCCTGGGCGTGGTGGACCACGTATGAGCCCAGGAAGAGCGCGGAGGTGCCCACGGCGGTGAGCATCAGCCGCTGGTGCAGCCTCTTGCGGTCGGATCGCACCGCGAACCACGCCGCGACGAGCAACAAGGCGCTGGTGGCGTTGAGGCAGGCGTTGAGGGTGGGCAGGTGCATCACAGGCCCAGATAACTGGCGCTGGCCCTGAGGCCCCCCATGCAATAGACTCCTCACCACGTAGGAGGCGACATCTTGTCGGCCTCCTAAATTTGACCGTGCCGATGGGAATGATGATGCTGGCTGCGCTGCTGACCGTCCTCGGGTGCGGCGAGACCCCGACGCCGGGCCTGTCCTATGGGGAGGAGTTGTTCGAGACTTGCGTGCCTTGTCACGGGCCTGCGGGCCTCGGCAAGCCCTCCCTGGAGGCTCCCGCGATCGCGGGGCTGGAGCAGTGGTACATCGAACGGCAGCTCCTCAAATTTCAGGATGGCAGGAGAGGATCGCACCCCAACGATCTGGAGGGCCTTCGCATGCGTTCCATGGCGCGGACCCTCGAGCACGAGGGGGACATCGAGTCGGTCGCCGAGTACGCGAGCAAGCTCCCCCACGTCGATGCCGGGACGACCATCGCTGGCGACGCGGAGCGCGGCGAGTCCACCTTCATCGCTTGCGCTGCCTGTCACGCTGCAGACGGGACGGGGAACGAAGCGCTCGGTGCTCCCTCGCTGGTGGGGCTGGACGACTGGTACGTCGTCGCCCAGCTCGAGAAGTTCGCCAGCGGTGTCCGGGGCGGAAACCCAGATGACCTCCAGGGCGTGCAGATGCGCCCGATGGCCATCGCCCTCGACGAGCAGGCCAGGCACGACCTCGCCGCCCACCTCCAGACCCTTCGCTAGGAGACGCCGTGCCGGACTCGAAGCAGGCCCTCGCCGACGCGCGGACGACCTACATCATCACCCTCGCGATGGCAGCTGCGTTCATCGGGGTGGTGGTCACCTTCATCCTCCTCTGAGGGGCCCCAGATGAACGTCATGCCGGAGCTCGCTTCGTCCTTTGCAGGCGACGTCGACTCCCTCATCTACCTCATCGCCGCCTTCGTTGGCTTCTGGTTCCTCGTCGCCCAGGGCTTCCTCTTCGGCTTCATCTTCAAGTACCGGGCCGAAGAGGGTGTCTCGGCCTCCTACATCGACGGCACCGAGAAGCACCTCAAGAAGTGGATCAACATCCCGCATGGGCTGATCATCCTCTGCGACGTCATCCTCATCGTGGGGTCCATTCGGGTCTGGTACCTCATCAAGCAGGACCTGCCTGCCTACCCCGACTACGTCGTGCGGGTCACGGGCCAGCAGTGGGCCTGGATCTTCACGCACCCTGGCGCCGACGGGAAGCTCGACACCGCAGACGACATCGAGATCGTCGACGAGCTGCATGTCGAGCTCGGCAAGACCTACCACTTCCAGCTCGAGTCCCGCGACGTCATCCACAGCTTCTCTGTGCCGGTCTTCCGGTTGAAGCAGGACGCAGTCCCGGGGCGCACCATCACCGGCTGGTTCGAGCCGACGAAGGTCGGCACCTACGACATCCAGTGCGCGGAGATGTGCGGCATCGGCCACGGCATCATGTGGGCGACTCTCTACGTCGAGGACGCCGAGCAGCACGCCGCCTGGGTCGCCGAGAACACCCCGACCACCGCGACGGCTCGAGCCGACTAGGGAGGCAGAGATGGCCGAAGCGGCCGAGACCAACGGGATCATGAAGTACCTGTGGTCGACCGACCACAAGGTCATCGCGTTGCAGTACCTGTTCACGGGCATGGCGATGGCCCTGGTGGGCGGCTTCATGGCCTACGCCTTCCGCATGCAGCTCGCCTTCCCGGGGTCGGACGTGCCGGGCTTCGGCGTGGTCTCTCCCGGCGAGTACAACGCCCTGGTCACCAACCACGGCACCATCATGATCTTCTGGGTCGCGATGCCCGTGCTCATCGCGGCCTTCGGGAACTTCCTCATCCCGCTGATGATCGGCGCGGACGACATGGTGTTCCCGCGCATCAACCGCCTGTCGTTCCACATCTTCTTCATCTCCGCCCTCGTCATCCTGCTCTCCCTGTTCGTCGCTGGGGGTGGCTTCGGAGGCGCCTGGACCGCCTACCCCCCGCTGTCGTCGATGGCGGAGTACAGCCTGACGCCGCTGGGCTCGACCCTCTGGCTCCTCGGGGTGGCGCTGGAGTTCGTGGCTTTCTTGCTAGGAGGCATCAACTTCATCACCACGCTGATGAACTCCCGCGCCCCCGGGATGAAGGCCTACGACATCCCCATCGTGGTCTGGATGATCGTCATCGCGAGCGTCCTCTTCATGCTCTCGGTCGGCCCGCTCATCGCCGGCGCGGTGATGCTGCTCTTCGACCAGGTCCTGGGCACGGGCTTCTACGACCCGACCCGCGGCGGTGATCCGATCCTCTGGCAGCACCTCTTCTGGTTCTTCGGTCACCCAGAGGTCTACGTCGTCCTGCTACCGGCGACAGGCATCGTCGCCGACATCATCACGGTCTTCGCTCGCAAGAAGCTCTTCGGGTACAAGATCGTGCTCTACACGGCGGTGGCGACGGGGGTGCTGAGCTTCTTCGTCTGGGCCCACCACCAGTTCGTCGCCGGGATCGACCCGCGGATGGCGAACGTCTTCACCGTCACGACGCTGTTGATCTCGATCCCGATCGCGGAGCTGCTCTTCGTCTACATCGCCACCCTCTACAAGGGCTCGATCCGCCTGACGACACCGATGCTCTGGGCGCTTGCCTTCATCGCCGAGTTCCTCATCGGCGGCGTCACCGGGATCTTCCTCGGCTCGTCCGGCTCGGACATCTACTTCCACGACACCTACTTCGTGCTGTCCCACTTCCACTACACGTTCTTCCCGATCGCCATCATCGCGACCTTCGCTGGGATCACGATGTGGTTCCCGAAGATGTTCGGCCGGATGATGAACGAGACCCTGGGCAAGGTCCATTTCTGGATCACGATCGTCGCCTTCAACGGCACCTTCATCCCCCTGTTCATCCTAGGCGCGGCTGGACAGCACCGCCGGATCTACAACTACAACCACTTCGAGGAGCTGGCCCGCCCCGAGTTCCAGGACCTCCGAGTAATCGCCACCGTCTGCACGCTCGTGATGCTCCTGGCGCAGGTCATCTTCCTCTACAACTTCTTCAAGAGCCTCGTGTCCGGGCCGGCTGCTTCGAGGAACCCCTGGGCCTCGAACACGCTCGAGTGGACGACTCCCTCTCCGCCGCCGCACGGCAACTGGCCGCGTGACGACATGCCCGTGGTCTACAGGGGTCCCTACGAGTACAGCGTGCCGGATCGCGACGCGGACTTCTGGCCACAGAACGAGCCCCCCGAGGAGGCCGCATGAAGCCGCTCGCGACGACCCGCAGCGCCACTGGCATCCCCACCGGCCGCCTGGCCGTCTGGTGGGTGGTCGCCTCGGAGATCGTGATCTTCGGTGGCCTGTTGGGCAGCTACCTCATGCATCGCCTGGGCCACCCCGAGTGGGCCGAGGCCTCCGTCCACACGAACACCTGGATCGGTGCCTTCAACACCTTCGTCCTGTTGACGTCCAGCCTCTCGGCTGTCCTCGGTCACAAGGCGGCGGAGGCCGGAGACGGCAAGAAGGCCGCCAAGATGCTGCTGTTCACGATGCTCGGGGGCGCCACCTTCATCTGCGTGAAGGCCTTCGAGTGGCACACCGAGATCAGCCACGGCTACACGATCACGGCCAACGCCTTCTGGTCCTTCTACTACACGGCGGCTGGGCTCCACGCGCTCCACGTCATCGCCGGCTGCGTGATCATGGGCTTCATCGCCAGGGACGCCTGGCGGGGCAAGGAGCTCCAGCGGGTCGAGCTCATCGGCATCTACTGGCACTTCGTAGATGTCGTCTGGATCTTCCTCTTCCCCCTCCTCTACATCGCGAAGTAGGTCATGTCCGGAACGCACCACACCAACTACGTGAAGATCTGGGCCATCCTGCTCGCGCTGCTGGTCGTCAGCGTGGCGGGGCCGTTCCTCGGCATCACCATCGTCACGCTGATCACCGCCTTCGGCATCGCGGGGATCAAGGCCTACCTGGTCTGCAAGCACTTCATGCACCTGGACGTCGAGAAGCCCATCATCAAGTGGCTCCTGGCGACCTGTCTCGTGCTGATGGCGCTCTTCTTCTTCGGGACGGCCCCGGACGTGCTGCGGCACGACGGAACGAACTGGGAAAACACCGCGGCGAAGGCTGCCGTGGAGCGCGGCATCGAGGAGCCTCACCACGAGGCCCCCGCCGAGACCCCCGGTGCCGCCGAGACCCACGATGCCGTCGATACCCACGAGGCCGTCGAGGCCGTCGCTGGTGTCGACGAGGCACCGGCCGCGTTCGATCCCGCGACCGCCTACGCGACCTCCTGCAGTGCGTGCCACGGGGTGGCTGGAGCCGGCGATGGCGCCGCTGCCGTCGCGCTTCAGCCCCCGCCCGCGAACTTCGTCGATCCCGCCTTCTGGGAGACCCGCACGGACGAGCAGGTCTTCACCGCCATTCGTGACGGCGGCCCTGCGGTGGGCGGCTCTCCGCTGATGGCGCCCTGGGCCGCGAGCTTCTCCGACGAGCAGATCACCGCCCTCGTCGAGCACCTCAAGACCTTCGGTGGCCAGGATGGCTGAGGCGATCCTCCCCGCTCCCACGCGCAAGCTGGCCCCCGATGGCGTCATCGGCATGCTGATCTTCATCTTCGCAGAGGTCATGTTCTTCGCCGGGCTCATCAGCGCCCACGTCATCGTCGAGAGCCGCGCGCTCGGAGGTGCCTGGCCCCCGGTCGGACAGCCCCGGCTCCCCTTGGAGGAGACGGCGATCAACACGGCCCTGTTGCTGGCCAGCGGTGCGCTCGTCTTCCTCGCTCACCGCGCCCGGAGACGAAAGCTGCGGAGCGCCCCCGCCATCCTCCTCGGCGCCCTGGTCCTCGGCGTCGCCTTCGTGTCCCTGCAGGGGCGGGAGTGGGTGGCGCTCATCTCCGAGGGGCTGAGCCTCACCTCGAGCACCTACGGCGGCTTCTTCTACCTGATCGTCGGCTCCCATGCGCTCCACGCCGTCGCCGCGATCTCGGCCCTGGGCTGGGCGACCTTCGAACTCTGGAAGGGACGGCTGCCCGACTCGGCCTTCGCGACTGTGCAGCTGTTCTGGTACTTCGTCGTGCTCGTGTGGCCGGCGATCTACGTGCAGGTGTACCTCTGAGGCTGCACCTCCTCGTGGAGCTGGCCCAGGCCTGCTCGGTCTGCTTCGACCCCAGCGAGGAGAACCGGCTCGCCTTCCTCGGCACGACCGCGCTGCTGTCGCTCCTGCCACTGCTGCTCCTCGCCGGCTCCGGGCTGTGGATCTGGAGACGAGTGCGCCAGGGCAACGACGCGGGCGCGGGATACCCTCCACCAGATGCCGCAGTCGAATGATGATGTCGCGCGCAGCTTCGCCGACCAACACGGGCTGAAGGATTCGGTCCACCAGGCGCTGTCGAAGCTCCTGAAGCAGCTGGATGCGGATGACGCGCCCCCTCCCCGGCGCAGGCGACGACGGATAGCCCTCCCCGAGCCGGATCCGGGCGCGCGGGATCGCTACGAGGACCTCGGCGTCATCGGGCAGGGCGGCATGGGCGAGGTCCGGCGGGTTCGCGACCGTGATCTGGGCCGTGTCTGCGCCATGAAGATCATCAGGGAGGAGTTCCTGGTCAACGAGGAGTTCGTCGCCCGCTTCATCGAGGAGGCCCAGGCCACCGCCCAGCTCGACCATCCCGGCATCGTCCCGGTCCTGGAACTCGGGCGCCTGCCGGACGGACGCCTCTACTTCACGATGCAGGAGGTGCGGGGCGACACCTTCGGCACCGTGATCAAGGCGCTCCACATCAGCTCCGACCAGGGCGGCTGGGGGAGCATCCAGGGTTGGACCTTCCGGCGGGCGGTCGACGCCTTCCACACCGCCTGCGAAGCCGTCGCCTACGCCCACTCCAGAGGCGTGATCCACCGGGACATCAAGCCCGCCAACATCATGGTCGGTGCCTTCGGCGAGGTGCAGGTGATGGACTGGGGCCTCGCCAAGGTGATCGATCGCCACGGCAAGGCCGAGGAGGGTCGGCTGGGTCCGGTCTCCACCGCACGCTCGGTGGACCTCACGCGGGCGACGCTCGTGGGGACCGTCGCCGGGACGCCCTGGTACATGTCGCCGGAGCAGGCCAGCGGGCAGGTCTACAAGCTCGGTCCGCCAGCCGACGTCTATTCCCTCGGGGCCGTGCTGTATTCCCTCCTGTGCGGTCGCCCGCCCTACGAGGGCAAGGTGGGCAGCGAGGTCCTGGAGAAGGTCAAGACCGAGCCCTGCATCCCGCTGTCGATCCGCCAGACGCCGCCGCTTCCAGAGGGTCTCGTCGAGATCTGCGAGCGCGCCATGAGGCTCGACGACCAGGCGCGCTACCCGACCGCCCAGGGGCTCGCCCAGGCTGTCGCCGCCTGGCTCGACGGCGAGCGCAAGCTGGCTCAGGCACAAGGCGTCGTCGAGCGCGCGGAGGGCCTTGGACCCCGGGTGGACCAGTGGAAGGGGATGGCCGCTGACCTTCGAGGAGAAGCAGACCGTATCCTCGCCGGCGTGGAGCCCTGGCGCCCGGCAGAGGACAAGCAGCGAGCCTGGCGCCTCCAGGACGAAGCGGAGGAGCTGGAGCGCCAGATCGAGCGGGAGAAGCTGGAGGTCACCCAGACACTCCACGCGGCCCTCACGATCGCGCCCGACCTCGCCACCGCCCACGCGCTGTTGGCCGAGCGCTATCGCGAGGAGCACGAGCTGGCTGAGCGCCAGCGGGACTCGAGGGACGCCGCCAGGGCGGAGGCCAACCTGCGCGCCCACGCCCTCGCGCTCCCCGAGAGTCACGCGGCCCGCCGGGACCACCTCGAGTACCTGCGGGGTGATGGCCGCCTCACCCTGTTGACCGATCCCCCTGCGGCGCGAGTCACGCTCTATGCCTTCGACCGGCGCGCCAGGCACCTGACGCCGAAGCTGTGCTCCGATCCCGGCGAGACACCGCTGGTGGACGTCAGCCTCCCGATGGGCTCCTATCTATGTGAGATCGTTCGGGACGGACGACCTGTTGTGCTCTATCCCTTCGCCCTCGGTCGCCAGGAGCACCACGACGCGGTGCCACCAGGATGCAGCGACACCCACCGAGTGCACCTCCCGGCGGCGCTGTCCGAGGACGACTGCTACGTGCCAGCGGGTTGGTTCTGGTCCGGCGGGGACGACGAGGCCCTCGACCCGCTGCCCCGACGCCGCCTCTGGTGCGAGGGCTTCGTGATGAAGCGCGATCCGGTCACCAATCGCCAGTATCTCGAGTTCCTCAATGCCCTGCTGTCGGCCGGACAACGGCAGCGAGCTGTGGGCTACGCGCCACACGAGATGGGCAAGGACGACGAGGCTGGCCTGCTCATCTATGGGCTCGGCCCCCGGGGATTCGAGCTCGTCCCAGACAAGGACGGCGACATCTGGGACCTCGACTGGCCCGTGTTCAACGTCGACGCGGAGGGCGCTCGGGCCTACGCGAGCTGGCTCGCCGCCAGGGACGACCTCCCCTGGCGCCTTCCGGCGGAGCTCGAGTGGGAGAAGGCAGCCCGTGGGGTCGATGGTCGCTTCTTCCCCTGGGGCGACCAGCTCGATCCCAGCTGGTGTTGCATGCGCGAGTCCCACGCCCAGCGCCCCCTGCCTGCGAAGGTCGACGCCTTCCCGGCGGACCTCTCGCCCTACGGTGTGCGCGGTCTCGGCGGCAACGTGCGGGACCTCTGCGGGGACGTCTTCTTGAAGGAGGGGCCGCCCGTGGACCAGCGCGTCGGAGCTCCGGTGGCCCCTGGCTCGGGTGACCGTCTCGTCGCTCGCGGCGGGCGGTGGAGCGGGCACGCCCGCTCGGCGAGGACCTGCAGCAGGAGCGGCGTCGCGCCCTCGGCTCGGCTCTCCAACCTCGGCTTCCGCCTCGCCAGGAGCGAGCCATGATCTGGCTCGTCGCCTGCACGCAGCAGGTCGTAGAGGAGCCCAGCGCCCTCAACGACACCCTGGTCATCGCGATGCAGGCGGACATCTCCAGCCTGAACCCGGTCACCGCCCAGGCGGCCTCCGATCACAACGTGATCGACACCATGAACCGGCACCTGGTCCGCTCCGGCTTCGACTGCGGTCTGAGCTTCCACCCCGATCTCGCCGAGAGCTGGGAGTTCAACGAGGACAGCACCCAGCTGCGCATGCGACTGCGGACCGACGCGCTGTGGTCTGACGGCGTGCCCATCACCGCCCGCGACGTCGCCTTCACCTACGAGCTGGTCGCGGATGACCTCGTCGCCAGCCCGCGACGCCCCAACATCGAGCGCATGGTGCCCGAGAGTCGCGTCGAGATCCTGGGCGATCACGAGCTCGTGTTCCACTTCGTCAGCGGCTACGACCAGACGACGATGCTGGCTCACGCCGGCGATGTCCAGCTCGTTCCCGAGCACGTCCTGCGAGACGCCGATCGCGCGACCCTGCGCGGGCACGCCTTCAGCCGGGAACCTGTCGTCAGCGGTCCCTGGCGGATCGAGCGCTGGGATCCCAACGATCGCCTGGTCATCGAGCCCGTCCAGGAGTGGTGGGGCCCCTCTGAGCAGAGACCCCACCTCCGCAGGGTCATCTTCAAGGTCCTCCCGGAGTACGCCACGCGCATCATGGAGCTGGAGAACGGCTCCTCGGACATGGTGGTGTCGCTCCAGGTCGCCGACGCGGACCGCATCGCCCGACAGCAGCCGGAGATCGACATCGTCCGGCGAGGCTGGCGCAGCACGGACTACCTCGCGTGGAACCGCTTCGACGCTGCCAGCTACTCGGCGGTCCTCGAGCGGATGGGCCCCGCCGAGATGGACTGGGGTCAGGTCGAACCCCACCCGCTGTTCTCCGAGGTCGAGGTCCGCCGGGCGCTGTCGATGGCGATCGACGTGGACAAGCTCATCGGCGATCTGCTGACCTCTTCAGAGACCGGCGAGGTCTACGGGAAGCGCGCGGTGTCGACGGTCTCACCAGAGATCTGCGCGTACCACAACGCCGACATCGAGCCACTCCCGCATGATCCCGAAAAAGCCCGGCGGATCCTGGCGGGGCAGGGCTGGTCCGACACCGACGGCGACGGCGTCCTCGACAAGGCCGGGGTGCCCTTCCGCTTCACGCTGCTCACGAACTCCGGGAATCCCCGCAGGGCCAAGGCCTCGATCATCATCCAGGCCAACCTCGCCGCCGTCGGCGTCGACGTGCAGATCGAGAAGCTCGAGTCGAACACCTTCTTCAGTCGCTTGCGAAAGAAGGACTTCGAGGTCGCGCTCTCGGGCTGGTCCGCTTCCACCTTCGTCGACATGTCCTCGCTGTGGCACTCGGGGCACCACAACGCCCAGAACTACACCAGCTACGACAACCCAGAGGTCGACGCGCTCATCGAGCAGGCGCTGTCCACCCCGGATCCCGTCGCTGCGCAGGCCCTGTGGAAGGAGGTCCAGGCGAAGGTCTACGCCGACCAGCCCTACACCTTCCTCTACTGGCGCGACGAGATCGTCGGCCTCCACGAGCGCTTCAGTGACGCAAAGGTCGACTTCCTCTACCCATACGGGGATCTGGAGACCTGGTGGGTCCCTCCGGACGAGGTCAAGTACAAGCGATGACCTGGAGCGACTCGGAGCCGGAGGACGAGGCCTCGCGAGACCTCCTGTCGCACTTCGGTCAGCTCTACAGCCTGAGCGTGCTCACGCGTGAGAGGGGCTGGTTCCAGGAGCGCGGCTACCTCGCCGAGACGAAGTCCCGGGCGCTGGTCGAGCAGGCGGAGCTGATGCTCGCCGAGCTCCGGCCCGAGCTCTCGGCCGTCGTCGAGGCCTTCGGCATTCCCCGGCAGTCGCTGGGAGCCCCGATCGCCTTGTAGATGCCAGAGAGCCCCGACTGCCTCCTGTGCGGAGAGAGCGCCTTCGAGGTCGTGCTCGACGACGTCCGCGACCTCGTGTGGCGCAAAGAGGGGCGCTTCACCCTCCAGCGCTGCTGTGAGTGCGGGCTGGTGATGACGCGGCCGCGACCGACGGCCGAGGAGCTCACCACCTACTACGAGGACGCCTATTCGGGTCGAGGTGAGCAGGCGGAGGCCAAGCGCAAGGGGGCGACATCGTTGATGGTTCGGCTGCTTGGCGCCTTCCGCATGACGGCGATCGGGCGGGGGCGATCCCTGCGGGCAGAGGACCACGTCCTGGACGTCGGTTGTTCCTACGGCGGCTTCCTCAAGGTGCTTCGAGACGAGGTCGGCTGCAGGACCTCGGGCATCGACTTCGACGCCGGGAGCATCGCCGGCGCCATCGAACCCGAGCGCTGCGACTACCGGAGCGGCACCCTGCTCGAGGCCGGCTACGAGGGCGGCAGCTTCAGCGTCGTCACCTTCATCGAGTGCCTGGAGCACGACCCCCACCCGCTTGACAGCCTCGAGGAGGCCCATCGCGTGTTGGCGGACGAGGGCATCGTCGTGGTCGAGGTCCCGAGCTGGGACGGCGCCTGGCGCCAGGTCTTCGGCCGCTTCTGGCTTCCACTGTTGGTGCCGCAGCACCTCGTGCACTTCCGCCCTGCTTCGCTCCGGGCGGCCATGGAGCAGGCCGGCTTCGAGGTCCTGCATCTCCAGTCGATGTTCTTCCCCCTGGAGGGCGTGGCTTCCCTCTGGCTCTGGCTCGTCGATCTGCTTGACATCCCGCCGCTCGGCGCCGAGCCGACGTGGCGCACGCCCCTGCACGTCCTCCTCTTTGCCTCCCTGATCGTGCCGCTGTGGTTCCTTGTCGAGGTGCCGAGTCAGCTCCTGCTGCGGCTCGTCGGTCGAAGCGGTCACGTCCTCGCGGTGGGGAAGAAGCAGTAGACTCTCGCCAACCTGGAGCACACCGAATGCTGCCTCTGTTGACGCTGCCCGCTGGCCTCGAGCCCCCCCCTGCGCTCGCCGCCGAGTACGCCACCACCGCCGCGAAGAAGAGCTCGGGCGGGAAGAAGAGCAGCAAGCCCTACTGGAAGAAGGAGCCCTACCTGCAGGTCGGTGGCGGCGGCCAGGTCTTCGGCTCCAACGGCAACACCTTCAACGCGTGGATCGTCCACGGCGAGGCCGGCTACGAGTACGAGTACGTCGACAAGGGCAACTGGCCTCGCTGGGGGGGCTCGACCCGGATCGGCGGCGAGTACATCGTGCAGGCCGACAACGCAGAGGGGATGGACCTTCGCGTGGGCACCTTCTTCGGACCGCGCTGGAAGAACGCGGGACTCCAGATCGGGCCGGACGTCTTCTACAACACCTGGACCTATGGCCAGAACAAGCTGCCGGAGGCCTTCGGAGTCGAGGTGCCGGTGACGCTGAACGCAAGCCTAGGGCAGATCGCCCTGTTCGCCGGAGGCAGCGGCGCCATCACCAACAACGCGCAGCGGGCCCGCGACTGGGATCTGCCCCTGCACGAGGCCGCGGCGTTCGCCGGAATCGGGGGCACCATCGAGGGCTTCGACATCGAGGCCTCCTACGAGTACCGCCTGACAGCAGCGGGGGAGCAGCAGACGATCCACCTGAACGCCAGGGTCGACGCCGAGACCTTCTGGCAGCTCCTCGGAGAGAGCGAGGATGACTCCGGTGGGGGTGGCAAGAAGAAGACCGACAGCGGCGGCGATGAGGAAGAAGAGGTCGGCGGGGCGGAGAAGAAGTAGCCTCTCGCGACCTGATAATGGTGAACGATCATAGCCTGTTGGAGGCATCATTGGCAGCTCGATAGGGTGCTTTGCCTCGGCCGGATAGTCCGAATAGTCCTTACATTTTCGCGCGCGCGTGTGACAGATCGCGCGCACGTATCGATCCCGCCTGCCCAGGTGACCCCCATGCTCATCGCCCTCCTCGCCACCGCCTTCCTCCGTGCGGAGCGCGACACCGCCGGCAGCGGTCGCACCTACACCCTCGAGCTGCGTGTCTACGACGACGACGGCGCAGTGATCGACGCCCTGTATCCAGAGGTCTACGTGCCGCTCGGCAAGGGCTGCGGTGCCTGCTCCACGGGTGTCGGCACCTCTGGTGGTCTCGCCGGACTGGCGCTGCTCGGCGGCCTGGTCCTGCTCCGGCGTCGCGAGGGCTAGAAGCTCTCCGCTGCCTCGGCGATGGTCTGGTTGCTGCCCCAGCACACCAGGCGGTTGTCGCTCTGTTGGAGCCCGCAGTGGTAGCCCTCGCCCGAGGCCAGGCTGTGCATGACCTCGCCGGTGGGGCCGTCGTAGAGCGCGCAGCTGCCCCAGCAGTCCAGCCCGTCGCTGCCGATGGCGCAGCTGTGGCAGATCACGCTCTGGTCGCCGAGGCCGATGCTCACCTGCTCCCAGCCGCTTCCATCCGGCGGGTCGGGGTCAGGCAGGGCGCCGGAGTGGTTCCAGCAGGTGAGCTCCCCAGCGTTCGTGACAGCGCAGTCGGACTCGCTCCCGGCTGCGACGTACTGGAAGCTGCCCGAGGGGGGCTCTTCCTCGAGGTACCCCCAGCAGGCCAGTGAGCCGTCCTCCTTCACGCCGCAGGTCCGGTCATTGCCGGCGGACAGCTGTACGAAGGCGCCGGTGGGCGGTGTGCTCTGGCCACGCTCGTCGCTGCCCCAGCAGGACACGCTGGCGTCCTCGGCGGAGATGGCGCAGGCGTGGTCCCGGCCGGCCTCCACGTCGACGAACTCGCCCTTCGGCGGCAGGTGGCGCCCGTCCTCCTTGGCACCCCAACAGGCGAGCTCGCCCTCCTCGGCGCCGACGGCGCAGGTGTGCTTGTCGCCGGCGCTGACGTCGGACCAGACACCCTCTGGCACCTGGCTCTGCTCGTGGTCGTCGTTCCCCCAGCAGTCGATGGAGCCATCGGTCCAGTTGACGCAGAGGTGGGAGAAGCCGGCACCCAGCACGGGCGCCGAGGGCAGGACGGGGCCGCCGCAGGCCAGCAGGGTGATCAGCACTCCTCGAACTCCTCGAGGTAGTCACCGAGACCCTCGTCCGGGCAGGCGTCATCGCAGGTCGAGTCGCAGTCTCCGCAGTCGGGGTTGCAGGTGACCTCGACCGTTCCGCTCGAGCAGGAGCAGGCGCAGCAGCTCGGGGGCTCTGGGGCCGTGTACCAGTAGAGCGAGCGGTCGCTGTCGTCGAAGTCGGCCTCGCCGCCAGTGCAGGCAAACAACAACCAGATCATGTCGTGCCCCGTGGGTTGAAGTCGGCGGAGAAGTTCGCGTGGGGCCCCAGCCCTCGATGCTGATGCGCTCGAGCATGCGGACCTCGAGGGCCCCGGTATCATGCATCGGTACCTGGCGGAGACTCGGAGAGAGTCACATCCGAGCCTGCACCTCCCGAGGGAGCGGCTCACCGACGGCTCCCTGAGGCCGGCGCGTTGGCTGTAGAGTTGGACCATGGCACGCAACCCCTTCAACCCCGAGTCCCTCGCCACGATCACCCATGCCTTCGCGAAGAAGCAGACCGGAATCGTCAGCTCTTCTGCCGTCATGGGTGGGGGCGTCATGTTCGAGGGCGAGCCCCTCACCGAAGAGGCCGGTGACTTCATCATCCAGTGCTTGATGGCCGAGATGAAGTTCATGGAGTCCGCCCTGCGGTTCCAACGCGGCGAGGGTGAGCGGACCTTCGGGCCCAAGCTCTGGAGCGAGCTCCAGGTCCTGAAGGACCCCTCCCGGCTCGCTGGCGAGGAGGTGGTGCTCGCGGACAACACCAACTCCAGGTTCGCTGGTCGCTTTCCAGTCCACCCGGACACGCGCATCATCCTCAACTCACCTCGCGACGGACACAGCCCCCTGGCGTGGATGTTCGACACGGAGCAGATCGACGTCACCATCGTGCGCGACGAGCTGTCGATCCTGGCGGCGCTGGACTTCTTCGACGTGAAGCACATCAGCGAGGTCATGGACGACGGTGACGCCCACCGCACGAACGAACACGTTGTCGCCCACAAGCAGCTGATGAGGGAGGTCTTCGCCGAGCTGACCGAGCTCCGGCGAGGGGGGGTCAACCGGAACGTGTCGATCGCCCGGCTCGAGGAGGAGTGGACGCTCGTCCGACAGGCTGACGAGTGGGTCGCCGTGGGCGTGCGTGCGGACGCCCCGCCGGATGTGGCCGAGGCCGCCTGCGCGGAGATCGAGAGGCGCTACGCCAAGCTCCAGTACGACAACTCGCTGTCGTCGGAAGCACGTGAGATCATTCGAAAGATCCACCTGAAGAACACGGGATCCGTTGCGCTCGTGCGGCGTGCGCAGAAGAACCGGGGCTTTTTCATGCGAGCCAAGGAGGCCTACGACGAGGGTCTCCGCAACATCACCGTTGGCGCCTGGTCCGCCGCGGTGCGCTCCTTGAACATGGCGCGCAAGGCCAACCCGATGAACCCGATGATCCTGGCCAACCTCGGCTGGGCCCTCTACCACGACGACACGAAGCCGCCCGCGGAGCGTCGGGAGGCGGCGCGCCAGCTGCTCGTGGATGCAGAGGCCATCTCCGACAACCAGGCCGAGCCATCGCTCATGCTCGCGCGGATCGACCGCATGGAGGGCTTCCGCAAGCAGGCGGAGGAAAGGCTGATGATGGTGCTGCGAAAGGACCGCGCGAACGAGGCTGCGCGGCAGCTCCTGCACGAGATCAGGTCGAGCTGAGCTGCCACGCTGCGATCGAGCATCACCTCGACGGTCCCTTCGATCTGGGCCTGGGGCCCAGGCGCCGACTGGCCAGGCGCCTCGCGAGTTGCCCAGAGGCTAGGCCTCGTCCAGCTTCGGCATGTTGGCGTGCTGTGCCAGGACTGCGAAATAGCTGGGCACCATCACGTTTCGGATCCGGGCCCGGTCGGCCTCGGTGAAGCCCCCGGTGCGCGCCTGGGTGTTCAGGACGAGCCCCTCCGCCCCGAGCAGGAGCGCGCGGTAGACGTAGGGGTCGAGCTTCACCGCGAGGACCGCCTCGACGTTGCTGTGCATCAGCTCCACCATGGCGTCGAGCGTCTTCTCTCGATCCGGAGCCATCGGCGAGTCCTGGGACATCGCCTTGGCCTGCATCGCTCGCTTCAGCGGGCCGCCGGCGACCTGGTAGGCCAGGTAGGTGTCGATGGCCGCCGTCACCCGCTGGATTGGGTCCGTGCGCTCATCGACCGACCGCCGCATGTCGTCGATGAGGCCCTCGACCCGCTCCTTGTAGAGCGCGTGGACGATGTCGTCCTTGCTGCGGAAGTACTGGTAGAAGGTGCGTCGGCTGACGCCAGCCTCCGCGAGGATCTGTTGGACGCTGCAGGCGTCGAGGCCATGCGCGATCAGGGCGCGTTCCGCCCCCCGCAGGATGCGGTCTCTTGTAGATTGTGCGTTCATCGGTGTCTTGAGCTCCCCGAAGGGGTATACAGATTGTATACGCCTGCCGTCCGGATGACCCATGTTTATTGCTCTTGTCGCGTGTACGCAGGACAGCGCCCTCGGCGCGCTCACCGAGCCGGATGACGAGGGCGGCCTCACCACGCCCATCTCAGAGGACACTGGCGACGACGAGGAGGAGGGGGGCGGAGACGATCCCGAAGACGATCCCGAAGACGATCCCGAGGACACAGGATCGGGCGGCCCTACCTTCGAGGCTTGCTTCGCCGACATCGACGACGGGAGCGGGAGCGGTCCGAACTACGGCCAGTTCGACCACATCGTGGGCGACCACTGCTACGGCACGAATCACCAGGACATCTCGGGGGTCGAGCGGGTCGTGTTCCTGGGGGACTCGGTGACCGTCGGCACGCCGCCGAGCGCGGACGCCGAGTTCTATCGCAACGTCCTCGCCCTGGAGCTGGCCGAGGAGTTCGGGTTGGAGGCGCCGGACTGGTCGTGGCAGGGCGTGAACCTCTTCGAGGGCACGAGCTACGTCGTCGAGAGCGGGGGCTTCGCCCACTGCGCCGAGTGGGGGGCGCGCACGGACGACCTCATGCGCGACGGCGCCCAGGTCGAGACCTGCCTCCCCGAGGACCAGCGGGACAAGGTCACGCTGGTCGTGATGACGGTCGGAGGGAACGACCTGAGCAGCCTGACAGAGGGCTTCATGGAGGGGAAGTCCCACGAGGAGCTCTGGGCCGAGACCTACGAGTACATGCAGCTCATGCGTGAGACCGTCGAGTGGATCAAGGAGGACGGCCGCTTCCCCAACGGCGTCCACGTGGTGTTCACGAACCTCTACGAGTTCACGGACGCGACCGGCGACGTCACCTCCTGTCCGGCGGCGGGGCTCGCCGGCTTCGGCGAGGCGGTCACCGATCCTCAGCTCGAGGCGATGGTGATCTGGTCGATGGAGGAGTTCATGTCCATCGCGGTCGACACCGACACCGACATGCTGTTCCTGCTCGAGACCTTCTGTGGCCACGGCTTCAACTTCGAGGACCCGGATGGCCGCTGCTACCGCGGCGCGGACGCCGAGCTGTGGTTCGACCTGACCTGCATCCACCCGAACCCCGCCGGCCACCAGAAGATGGCCGAGATGTTCATGGCGGTGGTCGAAGAGTAGGCCGGCTATGAGCCCTGGTAGGTCTGCAGCAGCCCCTGGATCCTGTCGTAGTCGTCTGCGCGGGGCTGTCTGCCTTCCCGATCGAGTGCGGCCAGCTGGTCGTCTGCCGTGGCGAGCTGCACGCGCATCGCGCCGAGGAGGGTCTCGTTCCAGATCCTGCGCACCTCGTCATTCCGGGATTGGATCGCTGCTCGGGTGATCTCGAAGACCCAGGCGAACTCAGAGCCGACGATGCAGTTGGCGTTGCGGCGAGCTCCGAGGATGGCCGCGCCGGTGCCGAAGAGACCCCCTGGGCCGAGGGAGGCCAGGACGACCGCCTTGTTGCCGCGCACGTTCCGGAGCACCTCGATCCGACCGGCCGCGACGACGAAGACGCTGTCGCCTTCGTCGTCCTGGAGGAAGACCGCCTCTTTGTTCGCGTAGCTCTTGGGGGTCATCGCCTTCTTGAGGTCCAGCATGACCGGCGCCGGACAGCCCTTGAGCGAGCCGAGCATTCGAAGCGCGCTCTCGGGAGGGGGGGCGTCGCCTGCCTTGTCGCCACCCACGGTCGCGGCGAGCTTCTTCCACCACGGGGGCACGCCGCGATCGGGGCGGTCGAGCGAGCCCTCGGCCCGCTTGGCGATGTCCAGGTCGACGTCCCGGACCCGACGGGCCATCGCGTGGAGTCCAGCCGAGAGCAGCAGGTCGTACACGCCGCCGTGCCGCTCGCGGAGCGTGGACAGCGCCGTCCTTGGCATGATCAACAGGCGGGTCTGGGTCACCGCGGCGACCTCGGCCGTCCGCCGACCGCCGAACCAGGCGGCCGTTTCGCCGACCATCTCGCCAGCTCGAATGCGCCCGAGCTCGGCGCCGAGCACCCGGGCGACGAGTTCGCCCTCCACCACCAGGCCGAGCTCGAGGGCGTCGTCACCGTCCCCCCAGAGCTGGATACCCCCCTGGATGACGCGCTCCCGCGCGAGCCCGGTGCTTCGAAGTGCTCGGATGATGTTGTCCATGGGGGCATCCTACCGGAGGGCGATGCGGCGTCCTCAGACCGGTCGCAGCCCCACCGCTTCGTCCACCGGCTCCCCACGCGCCGCCAGCCAGCGACGGAAGGCATCCTTGTCATCTGCCCTCTTCAGCGCGTCGGTGCCAGACACCACCTTGTCCTCGACGAGCTGCTCCAGGCTCTTGTCCATCGCGACCATGCCCTGGGCCCGCCCAGAGGTGAGGAAGCCCTTGATCTGGTGGGTCTTGCCTTGGCGGATGACCGCGGCGAGTGCCGGCGTGCCGAGCAGCAGCTCCACCGCGGCGATCCGCCCGCCTGCGATGCGCGGGACGAGCTGCTGGGCCACCACCGCCTCGAGCAGACCGCCGACCATCGCGCGGATGCCGTCCTGCCGCTCGGCGGGGAAGACGTTGACGATGCGGTCCACCGTCTTGGCCGCGGAGTTCGTGTGGAGGGTGCCGAGCACGAGCACTCCTGTCTCGGCGGCCTCCAGCGCCAGCTCGATGGTCTCCAGGTCGCGCAGCTCGCCGACGAGGACGACGTCCGGGTCCTCTCTGAGTGCAGCTCGCAAGGCGTCGGAGAAGGAGCGGGTGTGGGCTCCGACCTCGCGCTGCGTGATCAGCGAGCAAGCCGACTCGTGGACGAACTCGATGGGGTCCTCGATCGTCACGAGGTGCAGGGCTCGGGTCTGGTTCATCTCGTGGACCAGGGCGGCCAGCGTCGTGCTCTTGCCGCTCCCGGTGGGGCCGGTGATCAGCACCAGGCCGGAGTCCAGGTCGGCCAGTCCCCGCACCGCCGGCGGGAGGCCGAGGGCGTCCAGCTCGACGGCTTCGCCCGGGATGACGCGGAGGACCGCTGCCAGTCCCCTCTCGTGCTTGAAGAGGTTCACGCGGAAGCGGGCCACACCGGGGAGCGAGTAGGCGAAGTCGGCGGCGCCTCTCTCCTGGCAGAGCTCCCACGTCTCCTCCGGCACTATCGGACGCAGGAGCTGCTCGAAGCCCGCCGCGTCGAGTCGTTGTCGAGCCAGCCGCTCGATGCGCCCGCTCAGTCGCAGCATCGGTGGTCGCCCAGTGGACAGGTAGAGGTCGCTGGCGCCCCGGGAGTGGACAACTCGGAGCAGCTCGGTGATCACCGGGTCGCCACCCGGCGGCGGGAGCGCGCCTGGGCTGTCTCCGCCCGGACCAGCCCCGCGCGGACCAGCGCTTCCAGCGCCTGGTCACGCGTCTGCATGCCGAAGCGGCTGCCGATCTGCATCATGCTCGCCAGCTGCGTGGTCTTGCCGTCCCGCACGAGGGTCCGGACGCTCCCGGTTCCGCGGAGGATCTCGAAGGCCGCGACCCGTCCGCCCCTGGTGGCTGGCACGAGAGACTGGGAGACGATCCACTGGAGCGACTCCGAGAGGCTCATGCGGACCTGGGGGCGCTCCTCCGGTGGAAAGGCCTTCACGATGCGCTCGACCACCGTCGGCGCAGAGGTCGTGGGCATCGTGGCCATCACGAGGTGGCCCGTCTCGGCTGCCGTCAGCGCCATGCGGATGGTCTCCACGTCCCGAAGTTCGCCGACCACCACGACGTCCGGGTCCTCTCTCAGGGCCGAACGCAGAGCCTGGGAGAAGCTCTGCGCGTGGGTACCGACCTCTCGCTGGTGGATCAGGGCGGTCCGCTCGGGATGGACGAACTCGATCGGGTCTTCGACGGTGATCACGTGGCAGGGGCGCGTCTCGTTGAACTGGTTGACCAGGGCCGCCAGGGTGGTGCTCTTTCCGGAGCCAGCCGGACCGCTGATGACCACCAGGCCCTGGTGGTGCTCCACGATCCGACGGAGCTGCTCGGGCAGCCCCAGCTCCGAGAAGGACGGGGCCTCGTTCGGGATGATTCGGAAGGCGGCGCAGAGCCCGCGACGCTGGATGTATGCGTTCGCCCGGTAGCGACCGACGTCCGGGATCTCGTGGCAGAAGTCGACCTGCCCGTGCTGGGCGAGCTGGGCCCTTCGGCCCTCGTCGAGGAGGCTCTCTATCGGGCCGCGGATCTGGGCGGCGTTGAGCGTGCGCAGGCCCACCATGCGCTTCAGCTCTCCACCCACCCGCAGGACCGGCGGCTCGTCGATCGTCAGGTGGACGTCGCTCGCACCTTGCTCCCGGGCTGCGACGAGCAGACGATCGATGGGCGAGGCCATGACGTGCTCTTCGGCACATCAGGGCCAGCGTTTCACTTCGCGATCGGGTTCCCGCGCAGGATCTGGCCCTGCATCGAGCTGAAGTCCGCCGAGGTGGCGTCGGAGTTGTTCGTCCACCACATCACGTTCTCGGACCCGCTGCCGGAGCACTCGCTCGAGTTCATCTGTCCGTTGCCGTTGGTGTCCGCGCTCGCGGGGCACTCCGGCGTGTCGGAGATCGGGTCGTGGGTGTCGTTCGCGTCACGCTCTGTCGTGTGGAACAGGCCGAGGAAGTGACCGGCCTCGTGGGCGGCGATGCGCCCGACGTAGACGGGGTCCGAGGCCATGTCGGAGGCCACCACGACCATGCCCGACTTCGAGGTGCCGCCGACGGCCGCGGTACCTGGAGGTCCGCCTGCCTTGCCGAGGATCGTCGCGCCCTCGTCGGTCTGGAAGTCCTGCACCATGAAGACGACCAGGGTGCGGGGGTCCGTCGGGTCGGCCAGCTTCAGCAGGTTGTTGAACTCGGAGTAGTCGTCGGCGCTGACGTCGACCACGCTGTAGGTCGCCACGTCGCCGCCGAAGTCCGAGTAGCTCGCCGTGATGCTCACGTTCTCCGTCGCGAAGGCGCGATCGATCTCCGCGAGCACGTCCTGCATCCCGGCATCGTCCGGCGCTGTCGAGGCGTCCAGGCCGTCGACTCCGACGAACACGAACTCCAAGGTCACGTCGGCGGAGTTGCCCAGCGGGCTCTTCCGGATCACGGCGCCGCAGTCCAGGGTCACCGCCGCGCCGCCGTCGACGTAGATCGAGGCGAGGTAGCTGCCCGACTGGAGCGGGGCGTCCGGCGTCAGCGGGATGAGGATCGGCACCAGGTCGTCGTGCGAAGAGGACTTGAAGTGCGGGTTGGAGCCAGCGGCGCCGTCGTAGAGCGCGGACCCGTCGGGGTTGGTGAGGGTCCAGACGAGACCCAGCTTCGAGGACCCGAAGTCCCCGCAGTGCACCAGCACGCTGGTCGCGTCTTCGGGCACGTCGATGGCGAACTCGTCGGTCGTGAAGCCGGTGTCGCCGGTGGTCTGGGGGCCCAGATCCACGAACTCGAGATCGTTGCCGGTGGATCCGGAGTCGTCCGGGAGGTCCTTGTTGCAGGCCAGGAGCAGGAGGACCATGTCAGTTCCCCAAGCTCTTCTGGATGGCATTCTTGACGGCGTCCTCGGTCTCGACCTCGAGCCGGGCCGTGAGCATCGTGTCCGCGGCGTCGCCCTCGATCATCGCCAGCGCCTTGGCCGTGCTGATGCGGACCTGGACGTCCTCGTCGGCGAGGGCCGGCTCCACCAGCGGGAGGGCGGCGTCCCCCCAGCCGATGCAGAGGGCGAAGACGGCCTTGCGCTTGAGCGTGCTGTCGCTGCTGGCGAGCAGGGCTGTCAGGGTCTCCTGGCTCTGGTCGCTGGGGAAGTAGCCGAGGGCCTGGATCGCCCGTCCACGCTTCGTCTTCGGCTGCGAGTCGTCGTTGGCGACCTCGATGAGGACAGCGTCGACCCCTTCGCCGAGCGCCTGGTAGTCCTCGGCGGTCGCCGGGCTGTCCATCTGCCCGAGCAGGTCCATCACCTGCGGCTTCAGATCGGGGTCCTGGGCCAGTGCGAGGCCGATGAGCAAGCTGAGCATGTTTCCTCCGGAAGCTCAGAAGCTAACTCAGGGATCGCGCACCGCCAGTGCGAGGCCGGAGACTCCGAACTGCGCCACCCAGTGGCTCCGCCGGCTCGCTGTCGAGGCCACCCACGGGCGGATCGACGAGATCGGCGGCTGGCGGGGTGCATCCGATGAGGGATAGATGCTCTTGACACGACAAGAGCATTGCGAGAATCTACCTTAGAGGATGAACGCATGCGAATGACTCTGTCCAGCTTCAACCGGCCAACTCGTCAACAGCCGGAAAAGGCGCTCCAACGCGGGGAGTGCCAGGCCACGGTCATCGCCGTGGCAGCTCAGAAGGGGGGGGTCGGCAAGACGACCACCACCGTAGCGCTCGCCGCTGCGTGGGCACGGTTCCATGGCAAGAAGGTGCTCGTGGTGGACCTCGATCCGCAGGCGCACGTGAACGTCGCCCTCGGCGACATGGTCCACCTCGGAGGCGGCAACCTGAGCGAGGTGCTGCTCGACGGGGACTGCACGGAGATCGCCGAGATCGCGACGAAGACCAGCATCGAGAACCTCGACGTCACCCCCGTCGATCCTGAGCTGATCAGGACCGAGCAGAACCTCACGAGCAAGATCGGCAAGGAGCTCGTGCTGAAGAACGCGCTGGAGATCACCCGCAGTCACTACGACCTGATCCTGCTCGACTGCCCGCCGAACATCGGCAGCTTGACGGTCAACGCGCTCGTCGCCGCCGACCACGTGCTGATCCCGTGCAACCCGACGGCCCTGGCGGTCTCCGGAGTCAGCGGGCTCTTCGAGGTCATCGAGGAGGTGGCTCAGCAGCTCAACCCCTGGCTCGGCGTGCTCGGCGTGGTGCTCACCCGGGTGGATGGCCGCAACGTGCGCACCAACACGGCGGTCATGGATCTCCTGGAGGACAGCTGGGGCGAGATGCTCCTGCCGGTTCGGGTCGGCACGAGCAACTCCCTCGCAGAGGCCCAACTCGCCGGGCGAGACGTGCACGACTTCGCGCCCAGGAGCCGCGGAGCGACCCAGTACCAGGAACTCGCGAAGGTCATCCTCGACCGCATCGTCTAGGCGTCTCGCGCGCGATAGGTCAACCCTCATGGATCTCTCGGTCCCCACCTGCCAGTCGGCTCTTCGACCCCTCGTCAACGCACTCCCCGAGCGGATCGAGCTGGCGGAGCTGGCCGCCGGACGCAAGGCTGTCGAGTGGACCAACGGCGTGCTGCTGAGCCTCGCCGCCGGACGCGAGGTCGCCGCTGCGCTGCTCGTCAATGGCCTGTCGCTGCTGCCTGGCGCCGGGCTTGTGGCCGCGGTGGCCCCGCGGTGCTCCGGGGATGTCGGGGGCGCGCTCCTCGAAGCGGTCCGTGATGGCCGCCTGACGCCGCTGCACGCCGCGGTAGCCTTGCGTATCGCTGCCCGCACCAGGCGCGTCGAGGCCTGTGGGCTCGCCCGCTCGATGATCCGCCGCGAGCAGATCGCGGACGTCGAGGACATCGTCAGCGGCATGGCCAAGGAGCTCGACGACACCGGGCTCCTCGAGGTCCTTCAGCGCGAAGGTGTCCCCCTCCCGCCCGCGGACAACGCTCGCCGGCTCGAGAGCCTCGACGCCCTTGCCACCGGCGACGTGCTGGACGCGCTGCCGATGGACCCGCCACCGAGCTCGACGAGCGGCTTCACCGTCAAGCGTGCAGGCACGAAGATCGGCCGGAACGACGCCTGCCCCTGCGGCAGCGGCAAGAAGTTCAAGAAGTGCCACTCCGGGCGCGAGGACGAGCTCGAGGTCCTCTCCCAGGAGCGCCTCTTCTCGATGACCGGGCCGGAGCTCGCGAACCTCGAGGGGGTCCCCGCCGAGCTCCTCTCCGACCACGCTCGGG
The DNA here is from genome assembly GCA_036012755.1 of Myxococcota bacterium. GTDB lineage: Bacteria > Myxococcota_A > UBA796 > UBA796 > CAJQPC01 > JAAESX01. The sequence goes on from DASCPX010000245.1 coordinate 24,377, forward strand.
CCTTGATTCGTCGCCTGGAGCTGGAGCACGCCACGGAGCTGATCGAGCAGGGCGATCTCCCCGACGAGCTCGTCGACGAGGCCCTGGCACACGCCGCTTTCCTCGGGCGTGACGAGCTGATCCCACGCCTCGCCTCCCGCACGGAGGCGCCCCTCCCGCTGGCGGTTCGGCTCCGCGTCGCCGAGGATCCCCTGGATGTCCTCGACGACGCCGCGCGCCGGGAGACACCGCTGGAGGTGGCCTACGGCGCCCTCGACGGGGGCGCCCCGGCGCTCGCCATCGGGCTGCTGCGCGGCTTGATCCCCATCGCCGACAGGGAGCAGGCTCCGGAGCTCTTCTGCGCCTTGCTGGAGACGCGGGATCGCCTCGGGCTGGACCCCGTCGACCCGATCGAGGCTCACCTCGCGCGCTTCGAGGGTTGGGGCGGCAAGGTCGAGGACCTCGTCGCGAAGGAGCGCGCGGAGCGTGATCGCATCAAGAAGGAGCTGGACTCGCTGAGGGTGGAGGCCTCTCGGATGCGCGCTGCGCTCGGGAAGAAGCCCCGGGCAACCCAGCGCTCCGTCGTCGCCACTCCGTCCGCCGTGGACGACCGTGAGCTGGCGGATCTCCGCTCCAAGCTCGCCCTGCTCAAGAGCCAGCACAAGGCGGTGCACGAGGATCGCAACCGCCTGCGGCGCCACATCAAGGAGCTCCAAGCCGAGGTTCCCGAGACCGCTGTCGCGGAGGCGGAGGTCGCACCAGACGACGTCGATACGGAGATCGAAGACGCCACCGTCGGGAGACAGCCCCTCCGGATCCCGAGCTTCGACACGGCCTTCGAAAAAGCGCTCGGCGAGCTGCCCGAGCACGTGCAGCGAGGCGCCGTCGAGCTCATCGGACGCCTGTCGGCTGGGCGGGACGACGCCTTCCACAACGCCCGGCCCCTGCGCGGAATGCGCGAGGTCTGGCGGGTCCGGCTCATGCGCAGCTACCGCATCCTGTTCCTCCCAGAGGACGATCGCCTCCGCGTCCTGGACATCCTCCACCGGCAGGATCTGGAGCGCCGGATCCGAGTTCTCTGGAAGCAGGGGGTCCCGCCCGGATAGTGTCGCCCTCATGTGGCTGTTGGCCTGCGTCGCCCCCTCCGATGACATCCAGCACCCGATCCGCCGCGGACCGGGCGGCGAGCTCGACTCGGTGAGTGAACACCTCGACGACACTGGCGAGCCGCCCGACGACACTGGCGAGCCGCCCGACGACACGGGTGAGCCTCCTGACGACACGGGTGAGCCTCCGGAGGAGCAGGAGTGTCCGCCAGAGCCTGCGCACGACTCCCCTGATCCACCCACAGAAGCGTGCTCGTACATGGACTGGGACCTGTCGCCGGATGGCTGGTACCTGGTCAGCAAGTTCGGCACGAGCTGGGACTCGACGACCTGGGGCGGGACCACGACCTGCGGGTGGTTGCAGGCGACCTACGACTACTACGACTGCCGCTACGACTCTGGAAGAGGCGAGTGTCTGGACGACGACATGGACATCGCCTGGGTCCAGGGGCACGTGGACCACGACTACGACGCCGTCATCGCTGACGCTCACGTCGGAAACCACCCCGAGTACTTCTACGTCGCCGACTCCCAACGCTTCGGGTGTGGGACGACGCTGCGGGTCCACTACGGCAGCAAGTGCCTCGTGGTCTTTACAGAGGACGGCGGTCCGAACACGACCTACGAGGGCGCCGGCTACGGGGGGCGTCGCATCCTCGACTCCTCCCCGGCCGTCATCGAGGCGCTGGGCGTGGTCAACCACGGCTGGGGCAACAGCGACCTGGTCTTCGTCGAGTTCGGCAAGTCCACCGACGTGCCCGGTCAACGCTGCGAGGACGAGTGCTCCGCCCTGGCGGCGATGGCAGGGAACGAAGAGGGGCGGTCTCCGTGGGACCCTGATCACATGACGGGCATCGACTGCCGCTGAGTCTGGGGTAGAGTCCTGCCAGGCACCGAGGAGAGCGCATGCTGCTCCTGCTCGTCGCCTGCACGGACTACCAGCTCGGGACCTCGATGGACGGGGTCGAGGGCTGGGACGACAGCTGGACCGACGAGCCGACGGACGGTGCGGCGAACATCCAGGTCCTTCCGGATCCCTTCGACTTCGGCACGGTCGCCACCCTGTGCGGGGAGTCGAGCTTCCCCTTCTTCATCCGCAACGTCGGGAACGAGCCGCTGCTCGTCGAGGTCGTCGAGCTGAGCGACGCCACCTGGGAGGTCACCTTCGACGTGCCCAAGCTGCCCGACACCCTCCAGGCCGGCGAGTGGGTCAGCGGCACGGCCACCTACGTGCCAGAGGTGCACGGCGGCCCCTCCGGCGTCTTCTCCGTGCTGTCCGACGATCCGGACGCTCCGGTGATCGATCGGCCGCTGGGAGGCGACTCCTGCGGAGACATCGACGGAGACGGGCTCTGCGATGGCAGCGATCCGGACCGCGATGGAGACGGCATCGACGATGCAGACGATCCCTTCCCGGAGCACATCGTCGTCGACGACGTCCACGTCGGCTTCGACGGGCTCGCGGTGGGGACGCGCGTGCTCGAGCAGTACGCCGATCTCGGCGTCCACCTCCTGGGCGGCGGAGCCCCCGGTGAGGGCTACGACACGAACGTCGTCGAGCGAGGCGCCACCTGCACGACCGCCGTGCTGTCGTCCTCGCCGAACGTGCTCTGTACCTATGTCGCCGAGGGCTTCAACCACGCCGGAGAGCCTGGCTTCGCCGGCTGGCTCGACGAGCGGGCCGATGCCATCATCGTGCGGCTGTACAACGCTGGCCTCAGCTATGCGGCGACCAACGGCGCAGACCGGGACCAGGCCACTTTGGTGACCTACGACGTCGACGGCACCGAGCTCGGTACACACACGGCGCTGGCGGACACGGACTCCGGTGAGGAGTACCTCGACCTGGTGGTGATGGGGGAGGACGCGCTGTCCTTCGAGCTCTTCACCGGGGACTTCGACGCGGTGGACGACCTCTACGTCTTCCGTCTCGATCAGCCGGAGTGCAACTGATGCTGGCCCTGATCCTGGCTTGCACCAGCCCCGACTCCGATGTCCAGCACCCCGAGAGGATGGACCGCCTCGTCGGAGAGGAGCGCCCCGAGGGCCTCGACAGCCAGCAGCAGCTCGAGGAAGAGGACAGCGACCCCGTCGAGCAGGTCGACACCTCGCCGCCGGAGCCGACGCTGGCCTGGGTCTGCTACGAGGAGATCCGCAACGGCTCGGAGATCTGCGACGACGCGAGCTTCGGAGTGCCCGACCCCTACGTGCCGCTCGCCATCAAGTGCGTCACCGGGGAAGGGGGTGTCGGCTACGTCAGCGCCAACACGGGCCCGACGATGAGCGACGGCATCGCGCGCTGCCAGGGGTGGGAGGAAAACGGCGACAACGCCTGGGATCACCTGGACTACCTCGACCAGATCGTCTGCACCGCCACCGACCAGATCCATGAGATCGACCTCTCGTCCCGCGCTGGAGCCAACCTCTGGGTCGGCGTCCACGACCTGCCCGCAGGAGGTGGACACTTCACCCACGTGTGCATCGCCCACTGGGAGTAGCTCACCGCTCGTCGTGTTCCTGGCCCATGGACTTCAGCATGCAGACGATGTGCAGGAGCAGGATGATCGTGAAGGGCAGGGCGCCCACCAGCGCCAGGGCCTTGAGCACGGGGATGCCTCCGCCCGAGAGCAGGCCCACTGCTGCGATGCCGGTCAGGACGAGACCCCAGAGCAGCTTGCGCCGCACGGGGGGGTCGGGGTCGCCTCTGGTGGTCAGCATGCCCAGCACGTAGGAAGCGCTGTCTGCGCTCGTGACGAGGAAGACGAACAGCAGCACCAGCGCCGTGACGCTCAGGACGCCGCTGCCGGGCAGGTGGGAGAAGAGGGTGAACAGCGCGGTCGTGACGTCCTCGACGACGGCGTCTCCGAGTCCGCCCGGTCCAAAGAGCTCGATGTGGAGCCCGGTGCCGCCGAAGACCGCGAACCAGAGCATCGAGAAGATGGTGGGGACGCAGACGACGGCGATGAGGAAGCCACGCACTGTCCTCCCCTTGCTGATCCGCGCGATGAAGATCCCGACGAATGGCACCCAGGCGATCCACCACATCAGGTAGGTGAGGGTCCAGTCGTGTGACCACTTCTGCTCGCCTTCGAATGGGTAGAGGCGGGTCGAGAGCCCGACGAGCTGGCTGGCGTAGTCCCCGACGCTGCTCGTGAAGGTGCGCATCAGGAAGCTCGTCGGGCCGACGGCGACCACGTACAGCAGCATGCAGATGGCGATGCCGAGGTTCAGGTTCGAGAGGATGCGGATGCCCTTGTCCAGGCTCGTCGAGGCCGAGGCCATGTAGGCGGCGCACAGGGTGCACAGGATCGCCACCGCTATGGGGATGGACTCGGCAGAGGTGCCGAAGACCTCTGAGATCCCGGCTCGCATCTGCAGGGTGCCCATGCCCAGGGACGCCGCGACGCCGAAGACGACGCTCACGACCGCGATGACGTCCGCGACGGCGCCGAGCCACGAAAGGCGAGGAAACACCGTCGTGATCGGAGCGCTCGGAAGGAACCCTCGGCCCTTGGCGAAGCCGAACCAGGCGAGCACGAGCGCGCCGACGCCGTAGATCGCCCATGCGTGGAGTCCCCAGTGGAAGTTGGTGACGACCAGGGCCTGCCTCGCGGCTTCCGCCGTCCCGGCGGTCTGGCCTGGCGGAGGCGAAGTGAAGTGCCAGAGGGGCTCGGCGACTCCCCAGAACACGAGCCCGGATCCCATCCCCGCAGCGAAGAGCATCGACAGCCACGAGGCCGTGCTGAACTCGGGCTCGTCCTCTGGTCGGCCGAGCTTCAGGCTGCCCCAGGGGGACAAGGCCATGCCTGCAGCGAGGACCAGCAGTCCGGCGGTCACCAGCAGGTAGAACCAGTCGAAGCCATCGAAGGTGGCGCTGACCAGGGCCTGGATGGCTTCGGTGACCTGCTTGGGCATGGCGATGCCAGCGATGGCGACGAGCCCGCAGCACAGGAGGGAGACGATGAAGACCGAGGCTCGCACTATCGGACGTCCATGACTTCGAGCTCGACCCTTCCACCAGGGCTGTCGAACTCGAAGGAGTCGCCTCGTCGGAGGTCGGCCATGGCCGACCCGATCGGAGAGCTCGGAGAGACGATCCGGATGCGTCTGCCGTCGACCTCGACGGCACCTCCACCGACAGGCGCAAGGAAGATGAGCTCTTCACGCTCGCCGTCGAGCAGCACCAGGGCACCGAGCTGGACGTATTCGAGGTCCACGGCTCGGAGCGCGGCGTACCACGCGGCGAGACGGCGCAGCTCGGCGACCCTCCAGGCCTGCCCGCGGGCGAGGTAGGAGGCCTCTGTCGCGCGGGTGTCGTACTTGCCCTCCTGCCGGGTCTCCGCCGAGCCGACCTCGTCGCGGGCGGCTCCGGCGCTGGCCTCGACGCCGGCCAGGGTGATCTCCGTCGCCGTTCTCAGGGCGGCGACGACAGCGGGCTTCGAGGGGAGCATCGGCGCGCATCGTAGCGTTGACGCCATCCGGGGACCTTCGGTACGTTGTCCGACTGATGCAGGCAAACAATCCATCCAGCCACATCCACCACGCGGATCGGTCTCCGACGCCCTCTGCTGTTCGGGTGGTGGCGGAGGCCTGGGCCAGCTCGCGCTCGGGTGTGCTCCACGTTGGCCAGAACCGGATCGAGCTGCTCCACGGCGAACCACGAGACGACGCCGCGCTCCAGCTGGTCGTCGACGCGCTGTACGCGCACGAGCCACCGCGCTTCGAGGAAGGGGAGCACACCGACGCGGTGGCGCCACGGCTGGCGACCGAGCTCTGGGTCGCTGCGAGCCGCCTCGCCGACCGCGGCGTGCTCAAGGGGCGTGCCCAGGCTGTGGTCAAGCCTCGACCCGCACTTCATCGCGCGGCGGCCTTCCCGCTCGGCCCGGACACCAGCGACGTGCTCGGTCGAATCGGCAGCGTGCGCTTCCGGCTCGCTGACACGGTGCGGATCGAGAAGGGCCGCCGCCGCGTGGTCCTCGACGACCTGGTGGCGCTGGAGATCCTCGACCTCGTCGTGATCGCCGACGGGGAAGCGAGCCGGCAGTCGAAGCCGCAGCACTCAGACGCGGAGCAACGGCTCCGGGTCGAGTGGAAGGCGATGCAGGGGGCTGACCCGTGGGCGGTGCTGGGCTGCAACCCTGGCATGGGACGGGGCCCCGTCGAGGACGCCACCCAGCGTCTTGCGGAGGGCTACCGCCGGCTGAGCTCCGATTCCCGACTGTCTCCCAAGGGGCGAGCGCTGGCGGCGCGAGTCCTGGCGAAGGTGCTCGACGCCCGGGCACAGGTCATCTCGGCCGCTGTCCAGGTCCAGCCCCTCGGTCCCCTCGAGCAGGGCCTCCAGGAGCTCGACGCCGGTCGTCACACGAACGCGATGAAGTGCTTCCAGGTCGCGAACCAGGAGCGCTACTCCCCCCGTTTCATCGCCTGGCTCGGCTTCGCCCTCTACTACGACCAGACCCGCGATCTCGCCCGCCGCCAGCGCAAGGGTCGGAAACTCATCGAGCAGGCGCTCGAAGAGGGCCAGCACCAGGGCGACGCGGGCTACCTGTTGGCCCACATCCTCTACGAGGAGCGCGAGCTCGTGCGAGCCTGGACCTACCTGGACCGCGTTCTCGGCCGGTTCCCTGATCACAGCAGGGCCACCGAGCTGCGAGAGACGGTCAAGCGCGAGCTGCCGCGGACCTAGATGCGTCGCAGGGACCTCTTCACGGGCGGCTTTGCGCTGGCCGCCATCACCCTGCTGGCTCGGCCGGCCGAGGCCTCCCGCCGGGACCGCGTGCTGTTGGCTGCGGCGCTAGCGATGGTCGGCCCCGAAGGCGAGCGCACCTTCGAGGAGGGACGCTGGGATCCCGTCGGTGACGCGGACCTGCTCCTCGGGCGCCTGGCTCCGGACCAGCGGCGTCTCCTGAACGTCGCGTTCCGTCTCCTGGATGGCTGGCCCAAGGGGTGGAGATCGTTCAGCAAGCTCTCTGTCGAGCAGCGCAGGCACTGGCTCGCTCTCTGGCGGGTATCGGACAACGCGCTCCAGCGCTCGGTCTGGGGTGTCCTCCACTCGATCGCCTGCAGTTCCTTTTCGTCGGGACCTGCGTGGGAGCTCATGGAGTACCCGGGCCCCAACGTCGGCACATCCCGACCGCTGGGCCAGACGGTGCTCTTCGAGTGGGACGAGGTGGTTCCTTGACCTTCGAGGCCATCGTCGTCGGCTCCGGAGCAGGGGGCGCCCCCGCTGCCGCGCGGCTCGCCGCGAAGTGGGGCGATGGCGTGGCCCTGGTCGAGGCGGGACCGCACTTTTTGCACGGTGACTTCACCCAGCTGGAGCGGGAGATGATCCCGGCGCTCTACGCGAGAGCGGGCCTGCAGGGCACAGAGGACGGCGCGCTGAGCGTGCTCCAGGGCTCCTGCGTCGGCGGCTCCACCGTCGTGAACGACGCGGTCTGCTTCAGGCCCCCGCCCGAGGTCGAAGAGCGCTGGCGCGCCCACGGCATGGAGATCTCGCTGGAGGCGCTGGCGCCCTACGTCGACGAGGTCGAGCGGGTGATGGGTGTGTCGCAGATCCCTCGCTCGATGGTGAACCGGGCGAACTACCTCGTGGGTCTGGGCGCCGCCCGGCTCGGCTGGCACGGGGAGCGCCTGCGACACAACAGCCCGGGCTGCGTCCAGTGCGGCTTCCGCCACGTCGGCTGCGCCTACGATCTCAAGCGCTCGATGAACATCAGCTTCGTGCCTCTGGCCCTGGAAGCCGGCTGCGTGCTCCTCGCCGACACGAGGGTCTCCCACCTGGTCCGGCGTGACGGTCACTGGGAGGTCCACACCGACACGGACACCCTGCGCGCCAAGCGCGTGGTCCTCGCCGCTGGAGTGGTCCAGACCCCGGCGATCCTGCTGCGAAGCGGAATCGAAGCGGGGGAGGGGGTCCAGTTCCACGTGACCACGAACGTCTACGGCGAGTTCGAGGAGCGCGTCGACGGCTTCGCTGGAATCCCGATGTCGTACGGGGTCCTCGAGTTCTCCGACGTCTTCGGGCACACGGGACCGGGCTTCGCGATCGAGGCCTCGAACGTCCAGCCGCTTGCGTACTCGGTCCAGCCCCAGTTCGAGGGCATCGGTCACGAGGAGGCGCTGAGGCGCTACGCCCACATGGCCGGAGCCATTGGCCTGGTGCGCAGCGCTGCTCGCGGGCGTGTCCGCTTGAAGGGCAGCCGCCCAGCCATCGACTACCCCCTGGTAGAGGCCGACACGACCCGCCTGGTCGAGTTCCTACGCCGCATGACCGAGCTCTTCATCGCCGCCGGGGCCACCCGCGTCCTGCTGCCCCACCGCGGCACGCGCTGGGTCACGGAGCCGCCGGGGGACCTGCGGATGGAAGCCGGGTGGGCCGGGATCTACACGCCACACCCCTTCGGAGGTGCCAACCGTGGCTCGGTCACCGACGCCGTCGGGCGGGTCCGCGACGAGGACGATCTCTGGGTCCTGGACGGCTCGGCGATCCCAGAGGCCATCGGGGTGAACCCCCAGATCTCGATCGCCTCGCTTGCGCTCGAGGGCGCCGACCGGATCCTGGCTTAGCCCCCGGGCTCGACGAAGCCCGGCAGGAACTGCATCAGCTCCAGCGAGTCCCTCGGGCTGAAGCTGGAGGCATAGTGCTCGGTGAGGAAGGCGCCGGCCTCGATGTCGGTCTCCTCGTCGAAGCTCCAGTGCCCGAGCAGCCCGGAGTCGTCGTCGAAGGTGCCCGCGTAGTGAGCTGCGACCTCCCCTGAGCTCAGGGCCCGGTCGTAGATGCGCAGTTCGTCCAGGCCCCCGACGTGGGGCGACCAGTGGCTGTTCCCGAACCAGGCGCCCGGACTCTGGAGGTGCCCCGTCCAGGCCCCGGTGCTGGTGCCCTGGAGCGGAACCTCGCTGCCGTCGAGGAAGACGTGTGGAGCGCTCCCGTCCTGGGTCACGACCAGGTGGCGCCACGCCCCCTCCTCGACCAGCCCTGCGTCGGTCCCCACCGGACAACAGGGGCGCGTCCTCGTCCTCGATGTAGACCAGGACTCCGCCGTCCGCCAGGCGCCTGATCAGCAGGAAGTCGTAGTAGCCGTTTTCCCAGACGTTCAGAAGATCGCCGTCGCCTGTGGCCCCCTCGCCCTGGCTGAACCACAGCTCGACGCTGCCCTCGCTGGAGGCCCAGGCCTCGTCAGCGCCCAGGTCGACCCGGCCGTCACCTTCGAGCAGGATCGCGCCACCGACCGCGCCCTCGCTGGTCCAGGTGCCGCCTGTCTGCGAGGCCACCCGGCCGTTGCCCGAGGCATCCTGGACCCAGGTCGCCTCGATCAGCTCCCAGAGCCGGTCCTCCAGCGCGCCGATGTCCGGGTTGTGAAGCGACCAGACGCCGTAGCCCCCGTCGACGAGCACGCGCGTGAGGTCGTTGGGGCCGTAGCCGGAGCCGGCTTCGAGGTTCACCCGGTACCAGCCGTTTGCACCGTCCATGAAGTTGTTGATCAGCGGCCACTCGGGGTCGGCCCGGTGGGCGGCGACGACCTCTGCGACCCTGGCGGCGATCCACCAGTCCGTGTCCGTGACGGCGTTGACGTAGGAGTACCGGCCCGGCTCGTCCTCGCACAGCGTGCTGCCGATGCGGGCGCGCACGAACTCGTCGTGGTTCATCATGCCCGCGCTGCAGCCCCAGCCGGTCACCTGGAAGAGGCCCTGCTCCTGGAAGACCCAGCGCGCGTAGTGGTCATCGACGAGCACCGAGCCGTAGTCGGCCAACAGCTGGTCCATCGCCGGTGAGCGCTGCTCGGCGGCAGGTCTGCGACGGCGCTGGAGAGCGCCGCGACGCCGCAGAGGAACTGCGAGCTCTCCAGCACGATCTCGAACCCGGCGGCGTCCAGCCACATCCATGCAGGCTGCTCGAGGGTGTGCTCGGAGACGTAGTCCTCGCCGGGCACGTAGTAGTACCTGTAGGTGCTCTGCTGGGACAGCAGCGGGTGGGCCTCCAGGTAGACCTCGCTGAGCCCGTCCAGGAAGTCCACGTCCTTCAGCATCGTGGCGGTTCGCAACAGCGGGGCTGTGTAGAGCTGCGCGTTGTAGAGCCAGGTGGGGTCGCCGGTCCCCCCGATCTCGACCCACTCGACCAGGTCGGGCTTGTGGCTCTCGAAGATGACCCTCAACAGCGCGAGCTTGTCCTCGTCGAGCACCCACTCCGGGTCTACGCCGGTGTCGCTCGTGTCGCTCGTGTCGCTCGTGTCCGCCGTGTCGGTGCTGTCCTGCGTGGGTGCGCTGTCGAGGACGCTGTCCAAGGCGCTGTCGACGACGGGTTCGTTGGCAGGAGGCGCCGTGCAGGACAGGAGGAACGCGGTGCCAGCATAGTGGCTAGCAACGTCTCCGGGAGACGCGCTCTGCGGGCTCGATATCGACCTCGAGGCGAGCGTCCCCGCGGCTCAGGAGCACCGTCAGGCTCTGCTCGACGTTCCTGGCGAGCACCGAGAAGAGGTCCTCGAGAGAGGACAGCTCCGCTCCGCCTGCTTCGTGCAGGATGTCACCGACCCGCAGTCCGCCGGCTTCGGCGAGGGAGGTTGTGGTTGGCGGTGACGAGCAGCCCGCCCTCGGCCCAGACGGTCGCGGTCGCGTTCACCCGGCGCCCGACGACGGTGAAGAGGGAAGGGGAGGTGGCTTCGACGAGTCCGGAGAGGGACTCTGAGAGTTCATGTAGTGCAGTCATGGGCAGATGATGCTCGCGCCACGGGATGCCGCGCATCGCCCGATGGTGGAGGCTCCCCACTCTTTCGAGCAGGTCCCACCTCGCTACAGGGTCAGGAGTCCCATCCGCGTCGCACGCACGACCGCGTCGGTGCGGTTTCGGGCCTCGAGCTTCTGGAGCAGCGCGTTGACGTGGAACTTCACCGTGTGCTCCGAGACCCCGAGGCGCTTGGCGACGCTGCGGTTGCTCAGCCCTTGGGCCAGCTGCTGGAGCACCTCGTTCTCTCGCGAGGTCAATGGCTCCACCGGGTCGAGATCGTTGTCGTTCAGGCCGAGGATGGCGTCAAAGGCCGCGTCCACGACCCGCATCCCCGCCGCCAGGGCCGCCAGCGCGTCACGGATCCTCTCGACCCGTCCGTCACGCATCAACACGCCATCCGCCCCTGCTCCCAGCGCCTCGCGGGCGCTCGAGAGGTTCGTGGCGAGGGCCAGGACGGGTAGATCCAGCGCGGGTGCAGGGCTGACCTCGCCCAGGCCGACATCCCAGATCACGCCGTCGGCGTCGTTGTCGGCGACGGTGATGTCGACGCGCTCGAGCAGGCTGCGCAGGCCGCCGAGGACGAGTGGGTCGGGACCGATGAGGCGAGCGCGCACCCCGCGACAGTAGGCACGGCTCGTTAGAGGTCTACATGCTGTTGTTCGCCATCGCCCTCGCCGCCCCACCTGCAGAACCTGTCGCGAAGGTCGGGAGCTGCCCCAGCGGCTACTCGACCAGCGGCGACTTCTGCAACCCGGGCAGCAGCGCCCGCTTTGCGGTGGCGAAGGTCGGGAGCTGCCCCAGCGGCTACAGCACCTCCGGCGACTACTGCCTCGCCGGGTCCTCGGCCCGTCACGCGGTGGCGAAGGTCGGGAGCTGCCCCAGCGGCTACAGCACCTCCGGCGACTACTGCCTCGCCGGCAGTTCCACCGACGAGGACATCACGACGGAGCTGTCGCCCCGGGCCCTGCCCAAGACCGGCAGCTGTCCCAGCGGCTACTCCTCCAGCGGCGACTACTGCAACCCCGGCAGCTCCGCCCGCTACGCCGTCGTCAAGGTGGGTTCCTGTCCGAGCGGCTACTCGACCAGCGGCGACTACTGCCTCGCCGGCTCCAGCGCGCGCTTGGCTGTCCCGAAGGGTGGGAGCTGTCCCTCCGGAATGTCCAGCAGCGGCGACTACTGCCTGGCGCACTAGTTCTCTCCGGCGCTAGTCCACGAAGACCCGGGCGTTCCGGAACAGGCGCAGCCAGGGGCCGTCATCGGGCCAGTCGGCTGGCGTCCAACTATTGGTTATCGTTCGGAAGACGCGCTCCGGGTGAGGCATGAGGATCGTGGCGCGGCCGTCTTCCGAGGACAAGGCGGTGATGCCCCCTGGCGAGCCGTTGGGGTTCGCAGGGTAGGTAGTCGCGACGCGGCCGTGGTTGTCGACGAAGCGCCCGGCCACCAGGGCATCGATGGGCCCGTCGAAGAGCGCTCGCCCCTCTCCATGGGCCACCGCGACCGGCAGGCGGCTGCCGGCCATCGAGGCGAGCAGGACACTGGGTGACTCGAGGATCTCGACGGTCGAGACCCTGGCCTCGAACTGCTCGCTGCGGTTCTTGACGAAGCGCGGCCACCCCCCGGCGCCGGGGATGAGCTCCTTGAGCTGCGAGAGCATCTGGCAGCCGTTGCAGACACCCAGGGAGAAGGTCCCCGGGCGGTGGAAGAAGGCCTCGAAGGCGGCGCGAACCCGCGCCTCGAACAGGATGGTCTTGGCCCAGCCGCCCCCGGCGCCGAGCACGTCGCCGTAGGAAAACCCCCCGCAGGCGGCGAGGCCGACGTAGGCGCCGAGGTCATCCAGGCCGCGAGCGAGGTCGCTCATGTGGACATCGACGGCCTCGAAGCCCGCAGCGTGGAAGGCCGCTGCCATCTCGATCTGCCCGTTGACTCCCTGCTCACGGAGGATGGCCACCTTGGGCCGCGTGCCTCGGTAGCGTGCGGTCGTGTCCTCGCTCGGATCGAAGGTGAGGTGAGGGGAGATGCCAGGATCGTCTCGGTCCAGCAGGGCCTCGAAGGCCTCTGTCGCGCACACGGGATCGTCCCGGAGGGCCTGCATGCGGTAGCTCGTGTCGGCCCATGCGCGGTGGAGGTCGACGACGGCCTCGTCGAGCAGACCGTCGATGCGGAGGCGCGCCCCCACGGTGGCCCGACCCAGCACGCGGATCGGCAGGTCCAGCTGGCTCGCCGCGGCCAGCACCACCTCGACATCCTCTGAGGCGACCTGCAAGACACCGCCGGGCTCCTCGGCGAAGAGGGCACGCACCGGGTCGCCCTCGACCACCACCTGGACACCGCAGCGGCCAGCAAAGGCCATCTCGCAGAGCGTCACGACGAGCCCGCCGTCGCTGATGTCGTGCCATGCCAGGCCGAGGTGCCGCACCTCGCGCATGAAGGTCGACAGCGCGACCAGCCGTCCCGCCGAGTCGAGGTCGGCGGGCACCGCCCCCAGCTGCCCGTGGACCTGGGCGAGGGCCGACGCGCCGAGGCGCCCAGCGCCAGCGGAGAGATCGACGTGCAGGAGCGCTCCCTCGGGCTGGAGCCGAGGAGTCAGCACCGTGCGCACGTCGGCCACGGTCGCGAAGGCGGTGACCACGAGCGACAGGGGGGCCGTGACCTGCTCGCCGTCCCAGGCGGCGCGCATCGACATCGAGTCCTTTCCGACCGGGATGCAGATCCCGAGGGCCGGGCAGAGCTCCAGGCCAAGGGCCTCGACGGTGGCGTAGAGGTTGGCGTCCTCTCCCGGGTGGCCGGCGGGGCACATCCAGTTCGCCGAGAGCACGACGCGGTCGTCCTGCTCGAGGCCCACTCCCATCAGGTTCGTCAGCGCCTCTGCCACAGCGAGCCGGGCGGAGCTGGGGCCGCTCAACAGCGCCACCGGGGGCCGCTCACCCATTGCCATCGCCTCGCCGGTGAAGCCCGTGTAGTCGGTGGTCGTCACCGCGCAGTCGGCGACGGGGACCTGCCACGGGCCGACCATCTGGTCGCGCACCACGGTGCCGGTGATCGAGCGGTCCCCGATGGTGACGAGGAACTCCTTGCTTGCGACGGTGGGGAGGGCGAGCACCCGGTAGAGCGCCTCGCGGATGTCCACGCCGGCGGTGTCGAAGGCGGTGCGCTCGATCTGGACGCTCTCCACGTCCCGGTGCATCTTCGGCGGCTTGCCGAGCAGCACCTCCAGCGGCATGTCGATGGGGCCCTCGCCGAGCAGCTCGTCGGAGAGCACCAGGCGCTGCTCCGCCGTGGCGTGACCGACGACAGCCCATGGGGCACGCTCGCGCTCGCAGATCGCCGCGAACCGTGGGACGTCCACTGCAGCGATGGCGAGGACGTAGCGCTCCTGGGCTTCGTTGCACCAGATCTCCATCGGCGAGAGCCCGGGCTCGTCGCAGGGGACCCGGCGCAGCTCGAAGCTGGCCCCCCGCGAGGCGTCGTGCACGAGCTCCGGGAGGGCGTTGGAGAGCCCGCCGGCGCCTACGTCGTGGACCGAGGCGATGGGGTTGGCGTGCCCAAGTGCCCAGCAGCGGTCGAGGGCTTCCTGGCACCGGCGCTCGATCTCGGGGTTCGCCCGCTGCACGCTGGCGAAGTCGAGGTCCTCTGACTGGTCCCCGGTGGCCATGCTGCTGGCGGCCCCCCCGCCGAGGCCGATCAACAGGGCGGGACCTCCGAGCACCACGATGGCCGCCCCCACCGGGATGGGGTCCTTGAAGACATGCCCGGGGCGGACGTTCCCGTAGCCCCCGGCGATCATGATGGGCTTGTGGAAGCCCCGCCACTCGGGACCCTCCGCCCCCTGGACGCGCATGCAGAAGGTGCGGAAGTAGCCCGTGAGGTTCGGCCGCCCGAACTCGTTGTTGAAGGCGGCGCCGCCGATGGGCCCCTCCAGCATGATGTCCAGCGCCGAGGCCATGCGTGGGGAGGTGCCGACGTCCGCTTCCCAGGGCTTCGGCGAGCCGGGGATCTTCAGATCGCTCACGGTGAAGCCGCAGAGCCCCGCCTTCGGCTTGCCCCCGCGACCGGTCGCGCCCTCGTCGCGGATCTCGCCGCCGTTACCGGTCCCCGCCCCCGGGTCGGGCGAGATCCCCGTCGGGTGGTTGTGGGTCTCGACCTTCATGAGCATCGAGGCGCGCTCGCGGTGGCTTCGGTAGCTGCGGTCGCCGTCTGCGAAGAAGCGCTGCACCTCGTAGCCGCTCACCACCGCCGCGTTGTCCTCGTAGGCGGACTCGGTGAAGCCTGGAGCGCGAGCGTGGGTGTTCCGGATCATCGAGAACAGGCTGGGGCCCATCGCGACCCCGTCGATGGTCCAGCTCGCGTTGAAGATCTTGTGACGACAGTGCTCCGAGTTGGCCTGGGCGAACATCATCAGCTCAGCGTCGCTCGGGTCGCGCCCAAGGTCCTCGAAGGCATCGACGAGGTAGTCGATCTCGTCGTCCGCGAGGGCCAGTCCCCAAGCGGTGTTCGCCTTCGAGAGCGCCTCGCGGCCCTCTGCCAAGACCGGGACGTGCCTCAGTCCTCGCGGCTCCGAGCGGCCGAACAGCGCCTCGGCCGCCCCCAGGTCCGGGAGCACCGCCTCCACCATGCGGTCGTGGATGAGGTGAGCGATAATCGCCACTTCGCACCCGTCGACGGTCCAGGCGACCCCCCGCTCGATGCGCCGGATGCCAGGGAGTCCGGCGTTGTGCGCGATGTCCGTGGCCTTCGATGACCAGGGCGAGATCGTGCCCGGACGCGGGGTGACGAGGGCGTCGATCCGGGGCTCGAGGGCTGGGGCTGCCTCCGCCCCGTAGCGAAGCAGGGAGCGCAACAGCTCCGGGTCCTCGACCACACCGTCGACGAGGTGGACGTAGTGGGCTGCCAGCGCGGTGACGCCGGCCTCTGTTGTCGCGGCGAGGAGCTTGGCGAGACGGAAGTCCGAGCGGGCAGGTCCACCGATGAGCGCGAGCATGCTCGCGGCCTAACGCGCGTCGGGGGCCCGGTTTGGGACGTTGCGGCAACGGACGAGCGCTCTGCGTACACTGGGTCCATGCTCCTGCTCTTGATCAGTTGTACGAAGCCCAGCGACAGCGGAACCCACGACAGCTACACCTACGTTCCACCCGACGAGGTGGAACTCGAC
This sequence comes from Myxococcota bacterium, assembly GCA_036012755.1. GTDB lineage: Bacteria > Myxococcota_A > UBA796 > UBA796 > CAJQPC01 > JAAESX01. The sequence goes on from DASCPX010000245.1 coordinate 40,332, forward strand.
GGCGAGTGCGAGATGGCCGTCGACTTTGGTGGCTTCACCATCCGCGCGGCCTCTGGCAGCACTGACGTCGACGGCAGCGTCGCCGATGGCGTGGTGCCCATCAGCGTGCTCGAGGAGACCGTCACCGACGGGGACTGCCGGTTGCTGAAGCGGAACAACCCCTACTGCGACCCGGGCTGCGATGCCGGCGAGACCTGCGACTTCGACGGGACCTGCCTTCCCTACCCACCCAGCCAGGATCTCGGCACCGTCAGCATCTACGGCCTGGCCCAGGCGGTAGAGATGGAGCCTGTCTTTCCGGGCAACACCTACTTCGACACCTCCTTGCCCCACCCGGCGTGGAGCCCTGGCGACGTGCTCGTGCTGGAGATGCCCGGCGGCGTCTACGGTCCCGCCGAGCTCCACGGCGTCGGCGTCGACGAACTCACCGGCATCAACGAGCCCTGGGCGGTCGAGGGCGGCGAGGACTTCACTGTCACCTGGGACGCTCCCACCACCGACGAGGTCCACAGCCAGATCGAGTTCTTCCTCAACATCGATCTCCACGGCATCTCACCGAGCGTGATGCGCTGTAGCTTCGAGGACACCGGCAGCGCCACGGTGTCCGGGGCTGTCATCGAGGCCCTCGTCGACACCGGGGTCACGGGCTTCCCGAGCGCCTCGCTCGAGCGTCGCACCGTCGACAAGGCAGACGCTGGCGAGGGCTGCATGGACTTCCAGGTGAGCTCCAAGCAGTCGGTCGACATCGACGTTGTCGGCTTCACGCCCTGCGTCACCAACGCCGAGTGTCCCGAAGGTCAGGAGTGCAACGAGGAGTTCCAGATCTGCGAGTGAGCTACTCGGGGCACTCCGTCGCCATCAGGTAGTAGACCCTCAGCGTCGTGCCGTTGGGCGGGTAGTCGGTGCTGTCGAAGATGATCTCGTTCTGGTCCACGTCATAGGTCCAGCCGGTCGTATGGGGCAGGCTGTCCCAGTAGATCTCGATCGTGCTCGCCGCCGGGCTGCCCTCGAGCTCGAACTGCTGGATGTCCCCGAGGAAGGCCTCTACCACCTGCTCCATGTAGGTGATCCAGTCGGCGGCGCAGATGTCGAGGAAGAGGCCGTCGGTCATGGTGACGGCGTCCGCGAAGTTGTAGAAGGGCACCGAGCCGCAGGCTCCGGTCGTCGTCCCGCCGATGGCGTGGACCTGGACGTCATCGTCGTCGTCCTTGAGGTCCCGCCAGTCGGTGACGTAGGTGGTGGCGCTCCCCGAGCTGTTGTCCGCGTCGTCGTTGATCGCGAAGAGGTTGAGCTTCGAGTCCTCGAACTCCCCCTCGAGGAGCCAGTCGATGTTCTCGTTCACGGCGTTGTCGAGGGTGTACATGTTGGAGTCGTTGTCCCCGTAGTTCGACGAGCCCGAGAGCATGTCGTAGAAGACGTCGACGGAGTCCTCGGCCGTGTAGGTGTCGTCGATGTACAGGACGTCGGCGCGCTGGATGCCGTCCTCGTTCAGGAAGCAGGCCATGCGGAACTGGACGTCGAACTCGTCGAGGTAGGTGAAGAAGGTCTCGATGGAGTTCTCGAGCTTGCTCGCGTGGGTCTGGTAGATCGCGATCTCGTTGATGTTCATCAGGATCGTCAGCGACTGCCGCTCCGACACCTCCCAGTACATCGTGTTGTCGGCCTCGATCCAGCCATTGGCCTGGGCCGCGACGGTCGTCATGGGGGCGAAGGGGTCGTTCGTCTCGATGTACAGCGTCGTGGAGGTCGGCTGCGTCGCGCTGGGTGTGTAGACGAGCTCGATCTCCGCAGCCTCGCTCGGTGCCACCGTGATCGGAAGCTCGTCCGAGACGATGGTGAACTCGGGGGCGTAGTCCAGCGTGAGGTCCTCGATGAGCAGATCGGTGGTCCCGGTGTTGAGCACCGTCAGGATCTCCGACTCGCTGCAGCCCACCGTCACGGTCCCCAGGTCCACCTCCTCGTGGCTGATCTCGGAGGCCGGACCGTCCCCGGTGCCCGTCACGGGGATCGTCAGGTCCTCCAGGTCCGCGGGAGAGATGCCGACTCGTAGCCAGGCGTTCGTCGACAGGGACTCCGGTGCCGTCGGCGTCCACGAGATCTCCACCGTCGCGATGCGGTTCGACTCGACCGTCAGGATCCCCGGCGCGCCGACGTCGATGGTGTCGTCGTCGGCACCCAGCTCCGCCAAGAACAGCGTGCTCGCGCTCTTGTTGGTGATGCTGATCTCTTCGAGCGCAGAGGTCCCCAGCTCCACCGAGCCGAAGTCCAGCCTCTCGGGGCTGAGCACCACCACGACTCCATCGGGGGTGTCATCGACGATCGGAGGCTCTTCCTCTTCCGGGTCACCGCACGCAAACAGCAGGAGTGCCAACATGCCCCCAGTCTGACACAGGCGCGCCCGGCCCCGTCTGTGCTTCCGGTACCGTGGGCGCTGGACATCAGGGAGTTCCGTGGCCGCGCTCATTTTTGCTGTCATCGCGTGCATTCCCGACAACCCAGGGGAGTCCGGCCCCACCGAGAGCGCCGTCGAACACAGCGGTGAGACCGGAGAGACCGGTGACAGCGGGAATCCCGAGGACTGCGGGGAGCCCGTCGTCACCTTCGTCGGCGAGGACGCCACCGAGACCGACCTCACGGCGCCGCTGTTGGCCGGCACCTACACCACCCTGGACGCTCCGGGCACGCTGCGGGTCTGTCCGGGCACCTGGTTCGCGCGGCTCTTGATCCGCGCCGACGTCCACGTCGAGGGTCTGGGCTCTGCGCCGGAGGACACGGTGCTCTCCGCGGGCGAGCAGGGCACGATCCTGGACGTGATGGGTCCGGACGTGCTCCTCACCGTGCAGAACGTCACCCTGGATCGGGGCGCCGGGCTCGATGTCGAGCACAACTCCGGCGGAGGCGGCGTCTACTGCGAGTCAGAGGGCAGCGTGCTGGTCGAGGACGTCATCTTCTCCAACAACGTCGCCAACGACGGCCCTGGCATGTACGTGACGCGGTGCACCATCGACCTCACGCGGGTCGTCTTCCGAGACAACTACGGCGAGGACGACGGCGGCGCGCTCACGATGTGGTTCTCCGAGGGCACCCTCACCGACGTGGTCTTCGAGAACAACGAGGCCCTCGAGGGCGGCGCGGTCGCCATGTTCGAGAGCACCTTCTCCGCCAGCGGACTCGAGATCCGCGACAACCTCGCCCACAACTTCGGAGGCGGCATGTGGATCTTCCGCTCGCAGGCCGAGTTGACCGACACGGTCTTCGAGTCGAACGTCAATGACGGGACCAACGGGGCGGGCCTGCTGTTCAACGGCACCGGCGCGCTGACCCGCGTGGACTTCCACGACAACGTCGGCGTCAGGGGCGGCGGCATCTTCCTCTACTGGGAGAGCGTGCTCACCGGCGAAGACTGCGACTTCTCCGGAAACACGCCGAACGACATCTGGGTCGCCGACTACAGTGACGAAGAGGGGCACGCCGTCGAGGCAGGCGAGGGTTACTCCTTCTCTTGCGCTGGCAACGAGTGCAGCGAGCAGTAGGAAGGTCGCCGTGAGGCGCAAGTTGGCAGTCTTGGAGAGCCGCGGGGTCATTGCGGCCATGCTCCTCTGCGGGGTCGCGTTGGTCCTCCACGCGGTGCTGAATCCACTGTGGCCGCGGGCTTGGATCCTGACTGGCATCCCGGTCGTCTGCGCCCTTGGTTGCGCCGTCATTCCGTCGGTCCGAGGCATCGGCGTCTCGGCGCGGTGGAGCTGGCGGCGGGACGGAGCGATCCTGCTCGGCGTCGCCTTCGGCGGCGTGGCGCTCTGGACCCTCGCGCTGGCGCCGCCGCGGTTGCCGATCGGCCCGCTCACCGCCTCCGACTTCTACCAGTACTGCCAGGTGGTCATCGAGACACCACTGGCAAAGGGGCACCACAACCGCCCGGAGTCCTTCGCGTGGCTTCCGCGTCTCTTCCTCGACGACCTTGGCGTGGTCGGCAGTCTGGGGCTCGCCGCCCTGGTCTGGTCATTCGTGCTGTGCGCGGGTCTCTACATCTGGGGTCGCTCGCTGCATGGTCCCGTCGCCGGCGTGACGGTCGTCCTCATGGCCAGCGCCCTGGGGCCGGTCGTCGTCTTGTCACGGACGGTGACCGCGTACCCGCAGGGTGTCGCGACCTCTGTGCTGGCGATGGCCCTGGCCGTAGCCGCCTGGCGGTTCCGCCACCCCTTCGCCTTCCTGCTCGCCGGACTCGGGGTGCTCGCCTGCCTGTTGACCCAGCAGAGCGCGGTCTTCACCGCCGTGCCTGCCGTGAGCATCGCGCTGGTCGGGGTCGCTGGGATCCGCTCTTGGAGGGCGGGGTTGTCGAGCCTCGTGCTCTTGCTGGTGCCCGTGGGGGCCGCCTGGGCGCTGGGCACCGTGGCCTTCCCAGAGCCCTTCGTCAGCTTGGACGCCCAGCTCCACTCCTTCTACCGAGACGGTTTCCGCCTCGCCGGCGAGGAGCTCCTGGTGGAGTCGCCCGGCGCCCGGGGCTGGGTCTGGGGACGGCCGGCTGGCCTCGGGTCCATCCTCGAGACGCTCGCTCGCATCCAGGAGCTCGCGGGCGCCATTCCGTCGGGGGGTCTGGGGGGCCTGACTCGTCACGCGACCGGCCGGCAGCTGCTGCTCCAGCCCTGGTTCTTCCCGGCCTGCGTCGGGGCGGTGTTCGTGGCCCTTCGGATGCTCCTTCGTGGACGCGTCGTCGCGCTCACGGTGCTCGCTGTGAGCGTCTCGCCCTTCCTCACCTCCCTCAAGACGGTCCACGACGTCCTCCCCATGGTCCGCTTCATCGCCGGAGGCCTGCCGGCCATCGCCCTGATCCTGGGCCTGGCGTTCGCCCTGGTCATCGCCCCGGACGAGGATCTGTCCCGGCGCGTGGATCTGCGGTCCGGGCTGCGCGTCGTCACCGGCCTGGTAGTGCTGTTCGTGTGCGTGGACGGGCTCGTCGACAGCTGGCTCAACCCCTACGCTTCGTGGCGCATGGCGAACCTGGGCAACGTCGATCCCACCGAGTCCATCGAGAAGGCGGTGACCGCGCCAGAGGACCCGTGTCAGCGTCACATGGCCGAGGATCTCGACCGCCTCGGCTGGATCGAGCCTGCCTGGTACCCGCAGGTGGAGCGGGGCCGATAGTGGTACCCATGCTGCTCGTCTCCATCTGGCACGTCGCCTGGGCCGGCTCTGCCGCTGACCGGGTCCCGACGCCCCGACCCGAGCCTTGCATCGTTTTCGCCGCGGACCCGTGCGAGGGCGAGGTCGCCCAGGCCGCCGGCCTCGGCTACGCGGAGGTCCGGCTGGCGCTCAACGGAGTGATCCAGCACGCGCTGTACTGCGAGCGACCCGAGGGGCAGAGCGAGGTCCATCTCACGTTCGAGCTGGTCGTCGGCTGTGACGGCCTCGTCTCGAGCATCGAGACCAGCGACGACGGGGGCGCCCCCGACGCGTACGTCTCCTGCGTCTCCTCGGTCATCGAGAAGGCCGACTTCCCCGCCCACGACATGCCGGACGGGATGCCCGTGACCTACCCGGTAGACGTGTCCTGGTAGTCAGAAGACGAAGGGGTACTTCACGATGGCCTTGTCGCCCCGCTCCAAGGGGGGAAAGCGGGCCTCGGTGATCCTCGCCTCGAGACAGGCCTCGGTCTCCGGCTGGCGCAACGAGGTAGACACCGTCTCGCTCTTCGACACACTTCCGTCCATGGCGATGGTGAACTGGACGAGGACCTTCCCGGTGCCGAGCTGGTGGCAGCCGGCGTAGTCCACGGCTGCCACACCGGACTCGACCGCCTCTGTGCTGATGCCGCCGAGCACGACGGGGCGGGGGAGGATGGGCTCGCCTCCGATGGAGCCGGCGACAGGGGCCTCGACGGGTTCCTCGGGCGCGGGTTCGACCACGGCTTCGGGTTCGGGTTCGCAGGAGAGGAGGAGGAGCAACACGCGGAGAGCTTACGCCCACCACGCCACCAGGCGCCCCCCGAGTCCTGATGTGGAGTGGCTGGGCGTGGGTTACGGGGGTTCCGGTTCCATGCGCCCTTCGCCCCAGACTCCCCTCGATGCTCGGGACTTCGCCGTCCTTGGTCGCGTCGCCTTGCTGAGCGGACTCAGGCCCTTTCCGGATGGCATCGACCACGCCCTCGATGTGCTGCGGGTCGGGGCCGAGGCGGACGCCTGCGAGCTCTTCCTGCTGGATCACACCGGAGAGGAGCTGCTCCTGGTCGGCTGCACGGGGCCGGACTCCCAGGCCTTCGCCACGCAGGAGCGCTTCGACGTCGGTCAGGGCTTCCCGGGGATCGTCGCGAACAAGCAGGAGCCGCTGACCTCTCGGGACCTGGCGAAGGACCCGCGGTTCCTGCGCTCGGTCGTCACCACCCTCGGGTACAAGGCCTTCGCCTGTGCGCCCGTCGTCCGCGGGGATCGGCTCCTCGGCACCATCCACCTTGCGTGGAAGAGAGACAAGCCCGCGGTCGACCGTGGTCTCCGGCTGCTAGACGCTGCCGGTCCGACGATCGCAACGAACCTGGTGGCCTCCTTCGCCGACCTGCTGCTGCCTCCCGAGTCTGGCGAGATCGTCTCCGCGGGCGGCCCGAGTCGGCTGGCGGAGCGCTTCCGGATCGCTGGTCGAGCGGACGCAGCGACGGTGATCCTGATCGGACCGGAGGGCGAGACCACCGGCATCGGCTCCAGCGGTACGGTCGAGCTGGGCTGCTCGCACGTGTCCACATGTGTCAGCACGCTGCAGGAGGGGCGCTGCGTGGTCCTGCGTGGTGACCGTTCGCAGTGGTCGGAGCACTGTCGGGAGCTGCCGGAGGGCTTCGCGCGAGTCATCGCCGTGCCCATGGTGCAGGACGACCGGGCCGTGGGGGTTGCCTTCATGGGCTACGAGCACGACTCGATCGCCCCCCACACGCGTCGGCTCGGGGCGCTGCGAACTGTCGCTGACGATGTCGCCCTCCACATCCGCCCGGCGCTGGCCGTGGTCCCGACTCGGAGCCCGGCGTCGGTTCGCCTCAGGCTGCGTTGCCTCGGACCCTTCGCCGCCTTCGTCGACGGCCGAGAGCTCGCCCGCAAGGACTTCGGCCGTGCCAAGGCCATCGAGCTGCTCAAGGTGCTCGTCATGATGCGGGGCTGCCCGATCTCCCGCGACGCCCTGGTGGAGCGGCTGTGGCCGGACAAGGACCTGAAGGCCGGCGCTCGGAACCTCCATGTGGCGATGCACGCCCTCCGGCGGGCTGTCGAGCCAGAGGTCGAGGGTCGGCAGTGGGTTCACATCCGGAACCGCGAGGACATGTTCTTCCTGGACCTCCGCTCCTCCTGCTTCGTCGACGTAGAGGAGGTCTGGCGCCTGCTCGCCCAGTCCCACCCAGCACCTGGAAGCCCGGTCCGAAAGGTCATTCGCGTCCTGGAGCGGATCCACGGGCTCTACCGCGGCCGCCTCTTCGCTGACGATCCGGAAGCCGAGTGGTGCGCGGTCGAGCGAGAGGCTCTCCACGGCGAGTACGTCGACGCCCTCGTCCGGCTGGCGGATCTCGGCGCTGGGGCGGACTCGGAGCGGGCGATCTCGCTGTTGCGCCAGGCGACTCTCCTGGAACCCCTGAGAGAGGACGTCCAGCGGGAGCTGATCCGCTCGCTCTGGACAGCTGGGCGGCGTCACGAAGCCCGGGACCGCTACCAGCTGTGCATCCGGATCCTCCGCGAGGAGCTCGACGTGGCCCCGGCACCTGCCACCCTGCAGCTCGGTGAGCTGGTCTTCCAGGCGAGCTGAGAGGGTGTCTCTCGACTTGTAAGTGGTCAGTAAGTGACCACTGGTATTAGGACTTCCCCCGAAATAAGGGAGTCGGTTCCATGGGCAAGCTCGAACGCCTCACCTTCGCTGGCGCCGTTCTGGGCTGCTGGTTCGTCGCAGGGCCTGCAGCGGCCGAGACGGGCGAGGAGATCTTCACGGCCACGTGCTCGGCCTGCCACACGATCGGGGGTGGCCGACTGGTCGGTCCCGATCTCGCGGGGGTCTCGGAGCGTCGCGACGCCGAGTGGCTCGCCAAGTTCGTCAAGTCCCCTCAGACCGTGATCGACAGCGGCGATGCGGACGCCAAGGCGATGCTCGGCGAGTACGGGATGGTCATGCCGGCCCCGCCCATCGACGACGCCCAGATCAAGCTCGTCCTCACCTACCTCGAGACCGCGGGTGCGGACCCCGACGTGCAGGACCCCGACAACGGCACCGCCGAGCCCGACGAGCCCGTGGTTCCGGTCGAGCCGCAAGCCACGCCGGAGGAGATCGAGGCCCGGGTCGAGCTCGGCCAGAACCTCTTCCAGGGCACGACCCGCCTCGAAAACGGCGGCCCGCCCTGCAACTCCTGTCACGACGTCGCCAACGACGCGATCATGGGCGGCGGTGTGCTCGCGAAGGAGCTCACCTCCGTCTTCAGCCGGCTGGGCGAGCCCGGTGTGCGGGCCATCCTGGGGTCGCCTCCCTTCCCGGTGATGGGGGCGGCGTACAAGGACCACCCCCTCACCGAGGACGAGGTGGTCGCCCTGGTGACCTTCCTCGAGGACACCGAGAAGCAGCGCGCGATGCCCAAGGACTACGGCGTCGGGCTCGCGGCCTCCGGGGGCGTCGGCGCCCTGGGCCTCCTCGTGCTCTACACGATGCTCTGGAGTCGCCGGAAGAAGGCCTCCGTCTACAGCAAGATCTACGACCGTCAGATCAAGTCTTCAGACCTCTGATCAACTAGCAAGCGGGAAAAAACATGGGTTGGATCAAAGACATCATCTCCCCCGAAACCAGGAAGTGGGAGGAGTTCTACCGCAACCGGTTCCAGCACGACCGCATCGTTCGCAGCACCCATGGGGTGAACTGTACGGGCGGTTGTTCGTGGCAGATCCACGTCAAGGACGGGATCGTCACCTGGGAGACCCAGCAGCTGGACTACCCGCTGCTCGAGGACTCCCTGCCTCCGTACGAGCCCCGCGGCTGTCAGCGCGGCATCTCGTATTCCTGGTACCTCTACAGCCCGCTGCGCATCAAGTACCCGCTCATCCGCGCGGCCCTGCTGGATGCCTACAGGTCCAAGAAGCGCCAGGCCAAGGACCCGATGGCGGCCTGGGAGGCACTGCAGGCGGACGACAAGGCCCGCCGCACCTACCAGAAAGCTCGTGGAAAGGGCGGCTTCCGCCGCACGACCTGGGACGAGGTCCACGAGCTGATGGCGGTGGCCAACCTCTACACCGCCAAGAAGTACGGACCAGACCGGGTCGTGGGCTTCTCGCCCATCCCCGCGATGTCGATGCTCAGCTACGCCGCTGGCGGCCGCTTCCTGCAGCTCTTCGGCGGCATCAACCTGAGCTTCTACGACTGGTACTGCGACCTGCCAACGGCCTTCCCCGAGATCTGGGGTGAGCAGACCGACGTCTGTGAGAGCGCCGACTGGTACAACGCCAAGATGATCGCGGACATGGGCGCGTGTCTGAACATGACACGGACCCCGGACTGCCACTTCTTCGCGGAGTCACGTCACAACGGCACCAAGGCGGTGGTCTTCGCGCCGGACTTCAGCCAGGTCTGCAAGTACGCCGACCAGTGGGTCCCGATCCACGCCGGGAGTGACGGCGCCTTCTGGATGGCGGTCTCGCACGTCATCCTCAAGGAGTTCCACCACGACAAGCAGACGAAGTACTTCCTCGACTACGTCAAGCAGTACACCGACAGCCCCTACCTCGTCGTGCTCGACGCGGAGGATGGCCACCACAAGCCCGGGCGGCTGCTGAGGGCCGGCGACCTGGCCTCCTGCCAGGGCATCACAAACGGCGACTGGAAGTTCGTCAACATCGACAGCACCAGCGGCAAGCTGGTCGTGCCGAAGGGGAGCTCCGGCTCCCGCTGGGACGACAAGCAGGGCAACTGGAACATGAAGTTCGAGAACATCGTCGACGACCAGCCCTATGACCCGCTGCTCACCCTGCTGGGCCGGTCGAAGGAGGTCGTCCAGACCGAGTTCACCGAGTTCGGGCTCGACAACAAGACCCTGCGCGGCGTGCCCGCGGCGCGGATCGAGACGACCAAGGGGACCAAGCTGGTCACCACGGTCTACGACCTGATCATGGCCCAGTACGGTGTCTCCCGTGGCTTGGAGGGGGACTACCCCACCGACTACACCGACCGGGACGCGGCCTACACGCCGGCCTGGCAGGAGCTGTTCACCGGCGTCGCATCCAACACGGTCTTGCAGTTCGCCCGCGAGTGGGCGGCCACCGCCGAGACCACTGGCGGCCGCTGCATGATCATCATCGGCGCCGGGATCAACCACTGGTACCACGCCAACCTGATGTACCGCTCCGGCGCGATGGCGCTGATGCTGTCGGGCTGCGTGGGCAAGCCGGGTGGTGGCCTGAACCACTACGTCGGCCAGGAGAAGCTGGCCCCGGTGGACAGCTGGAGCGCCATCGCATTCGCAAAGGACTGGAACGCTGGCGTGCGCCTCCAGCAGGCGCCGCTGTGGCACTACATCAACACCTGCCAGTACCGCTACGACGGCCAGTTCTCGAAGTACAACACCGTCCCCGACAACGAGTGGACGCGGAAGCACACTGCCGACACGATCTTCAAGTCCGTGCGGCTGGGCTGGATGCCCTACTTCCCGCAGTTCAAGCAGAACACGCTCGAGCTGACCAAGGAAGCCAAGGCCGCGGGCGCCTCTGACGACGCCGGCATCCAGGAGTACGTCCTGCAGAAGCTCACGAGCAAGAAGCTCGAGTACTGCGTCAGCGATCCAGAGGCCCCGGAGTGCTTCCCGCGCGTCTGGTACATCTGGCGTGGCAACGCCATCATGGGCTCCATGAAGGGGCACGAGTACTGCCTCAAGCACTACCTGGGGACCCACTCCAACGCCATCGGCGAGGACTCGGACGAGCACCCGGTCGAGGTGCGCTGGCGTGAGGAAGCGCCCCAAGGGAAGATGGACCTCATCGTCAACCTGAACTTCAGGATGGACAGCTCCGCGCTGTACTCGGACATCGTGCTCCCCGCGGCGTCCTGGTACGAGAAGGCGGACCTCAACAGCACCGATCTGCACTCCTTCATCCATCCGCTGTCCGCGGCGGTGCCGCCGGTGTGGGAGTCCAAGTCGGACTGGAACATCTTCCGCGACCTCGCCCTGAACGTCAGCGAGGCAGCCAAGATCTACCTACCGGAGCCCCAGACCGACATCATCGCCGCCCCGCTGGCCCACGACTCCCCCGGAGAGGTGGCCATGGCGGACGTCAAGGACTGGTACCTCGGCGAGTGCGAGGCCATCCCCGGCAAGACGATGCACAAGCTGATCGTCGTCGAGCGGGACTACACGAAGATCTACGACAAGTACATCAGCCTGGGCGACAACATCGCCAAGAAGGGTCTGGGGGCCCACGGCAACCACTACGGCGCCGCGGACCTCATCGAAGAGATGATCGAGTCGAACCACTTCCCGGTCGAGCGCAACGGCACGGACGTGCGGCCCTCCGTGAAGGAAGACGAGTGGGCGTGCAACGCCGTGCTGCACCTCTCTTCGCTGACCAACGGAAAGGCGACGGTGCGTGCCTACCTCGAGGCCGAGAAGCGCACGGGCATGCCCCTGGTCGACCTCGGCAAGGGCAGCGAGGACGTCAAGATCCGCTACGCGGACCTCCAGGCCCAGCCTCGCCGGTACAACAACTCGCCCCTGTGGTCGGGTGTGATGTCGGATGGCCGCGCGTACTGCGCCTACACCTACAACGTCGAACGGTTGGTCCCCTGGCGCACCCTCACCGGCCGCCAGCACTTCTACCTCGACCACGAGATGTACCTGGCCTACGGCGAGAACCTGCCGACCTACAAGCCCTCGCCCAAGCCAGAGGCCTACGGCGACTTGAAGACGACGCTCCAGGGTGGCGAAGCGCGCATCCTGAACTGCCTCACACCGCACGGAAAGTGGCACATCCACTCCACCTACATGGAGAACCACCGGATGTTGACGCTCTCTCGGGGCTGTGAGCCCTGCTGGATGAGCGAAGTCGACGCGGAAGCCCTCGGCATCTCCGACAACGACTGGGTCGAGGTCTACAACGACCACGGCGTCTACTGCACCCGCGCATGCGTGAGCGCGCGGATTCCGCCCGGGGTCTGCATCGTCTACCACGTGCCCGAGCGCACGGTCGGCATTCCGAAGTCCCAGGTGCGCGGCAACCGCCGGGCTGGCGGACACAACAGCTTCACGCGCATCCACCTGAAGCCCAACTACCTCAGCGGCGGCTACGGCCAGTTCAGTTACCACTTCAACTACTGGGGCCCCATCGCCCCCCAGCGCGACACGCACGTCATCGTCAAGCGCATGGACAAGCTGGTCTGGTGATGACCGGTACTTCGCACGACTGCTGCAAGGAGACCTGAAATGGACATCCGCTCACAGATCTCGATGGTCTTCCATCTCGACAAGTGCATCGGCTGCCACACCTGTTCCATCGCCTGCAAGAACATCTGGACCGACCGGAAGGGCGCCGAGTACATGTGGTGGAACAACGTCGAGACGAAGCCCGGCACGGGCTATCCCGGCAAGTGGGAGGACCAGGACATCTACAAGGGGGGCTGGGAGCAGGACGGCTCCTCGATCGAGCTCAAGGGCGCCGGCAAGCGGAAGGGGTTGTTGAACATCTTCCACAACCCGCACATGCCGGTGATCGAGGACTACTACGAGCCCTTCACCTACAAGTACCTCGACCTCATCGAGGCTCCCGCGGGTGACGACCAGCCGACGGCGCGCCCGATCTCGATGATCACGGGTCAGCCCATCGACATCAAGATGGGCCCCAACTGGGACGATGACCTTGGCGGAAGCCCCGACTACGCGCGGAACGACCCGAACCTCAAGAAGCTGCCCGAGGGCATGCAGAAGGCGATGTTCGAGCTCGAGCGCCTG
>DASCPX010000246.1:0-70172 GCA_036012755.1 Myxococcota bacterium
CGGGCTGGGACACAGGCGACACGGGCTGGGACACGGACGACACAGGCTGGGACACAGGCTGGGACACAGGCTGGGACACAGGCTGGGACACAGGCTGGGACACGGGCTGGGACACGGGCTGGGACACGGGCGACACAGGCTGGGACTCCGGCTGGGACTCCGGCTGGGACTCCGGCTGGGACTCCGGCAAGATGGCCCAGGACGACGAACCGGGCGGCCCGGGCGCTCGCGGTGGCCCTCCCTACACCGTCTACGCTTGCGACGAGCCGAGCGGCTACGCCGACAACGACCTCGATTGCAACGACACCGACGGCGCGATCAACCCCGACGGACTCGAGACCTGTGACAGCGTCGACAACGACTGCGACGGCGAGATCGACGGGCCGAGCAGCCTCGACGCGACCACGCTCTACCACGACGACGACAGCGACGGCTTCGGCGACCCCGACGACAGCCTCACGGACTGCAGCCATCCCTCGGACTACGTGACGGACAACACCGACTGCGACGACACGCAGGACGACGTGAACCCCGACGCCACCGAGTACTGCGACGAGGAGGACGACGACTGCGACGGCACGATCGACGAGGACGACTCGGTGGACGCCGAGACCTGGTACGTCGACAACGACAGCGACGGCTTCGGAAACGCCTCCACCACCATGCAGTCCTGCTCCCAGCCGAGTGGCTACGTCAGTGACGCCACCGACTGCGACGACACGGCCTACTCCACGAACCCGGACGCCGACGAGATCTGCGAAGACAGCGCCGACAACGACTGCGACGGAACCCTCGACGAGTGCGCCATAACCGGCGACCTCGACGCTTCGACCGACGCCGAGGCGATCCTCCTCGGCGGCATGGCCAACGACAACGCGGGGACCGCCGTGGCCGGGGTCGGTGACCTGGACGACGACGGCAACGACGACATCGCCATCGGGGCCCCCTACTACGACGACGGCAGCGGAAACAATCTCGGCATCGTCTACCTGATGTACGGCAGCGTCTCTGGGACCAAGACGCTCTCGACCGACTCCGACGCCCGACGCACCGGCGCCAGCGCCCTGGCGCGCTTCGGCGGGTCGATCGCTGGACTGGGGGACATCGACTCCGACGGCTTCGATGACGTCGTCGTCGGCTCCCCCTACGCCGACGACACCGACACCAACGCCGGCATGGCCTACATCATGAGCGGTCCGATCACAGGCGCCACCAGCATCAGCGGCGAGACGATGGCCGGTGACCACAGCTACGCCTACTTCGGGTTCGCTGTGGCAGGCTGCGACTTCTCCCAGGACAGCGTGCCGGACGCCATCATCGGCGCGCCTGGCATGACCAATGACGACGACACCAACCCGGGCTCGGTCTTCGTCTACGCGGGACCCGTGACCAGCGGCAGCGACGCTGACAATGCCGCCACCCAGCTCGACGGACGCTCGGACGAGGACGAGGCCGGCCACGCGGTGGCCTGTGTCTCCGACAACGACGGCGACGGCTACCCCGATCTCGTCGTCGGAGCCCACTACTTCGGCAACGACGCCGGAACTGCCTACGTCGTCCACGGTCCGGCGACGGGCAACGCAGACCTCGATGACTTCGTGGGTCTCTCGGCAGTCGCCTCGGAGGATCTCATGGGCCACTCGGTCGCTGACGCCGGTGACTGGGACGGCGACGGCTACGGGGACTTCTTCGTCGGCGCGCCCTACGCAGACGGCGGGGCCAGCGAAGGTGGCGAGACCTACCTGCTCCTCGGCCCGACCACGAGCGACCAGAGCGTCACCACCGCGGACATCACCATCGAGGGCGCGAACGCGAGCGACTTCTCCGGCTGGTCGGTGGCCAGCGGCTTCGACAGCGACGACGACGGCAACATCGACGTGGTCATCGGTGCCTACGGAAACGACGACGCCTCGGCCACAGCTGGCGCCGCATACCTCTTCTACGGCCCGCTCTCGAGTGGGACGTGGAGCGTCGGCAGCGCAGACGCGACCATCACGGGCTCGTCCGCCAGCGGCCAGTTGGGCTACGCGGTCTCGAGCGCCGGCGACACCGACGGCGACGGCTTCGACGACCTCTTGCTGGGTGCGCGACGCGACAGCACGACCGACACCTACGCAGGCGCCGTCTACCTCTTCATGGGCGATACGCGATGAAGCGGGTCCTTGCCGGCGTCGCCCTGGGACTGGTCTGCGGGGCGGCGCTGGCGACCCAGACGCGTGCCCCCAGCGTCGTCGCGCTCGCCGACGCACAGGTCCGCGAGCCACCGAGCAAGAAGGCCTCCATCACCCTGCTGGCCCAAGGTGAGGAGGCCTTCCTCGGCAAGCTCACCCTGGCCCCAGGCGGCAAAGTCACCCAGCATCGGGACCCCACAGAGGAGTACATCCACGTCCTCGAAGGAAGCGGCGTCATCACCATCGACGGCGTCGAGCACACCCTGTCGCCTGGCCACACCGTCTACATGCCGGCGAACGCAGAGGTCAGCTACCAAAACGGCGACGACGTGCTCGTGGCGTTTCAGGTCTTCGCTGGCCCAAAGAGCGCGGACAAGTACGACGCGTGGGGGACGCGCTAGAAGGACGCGCTAGAAGAAGGAGCCGATCGAGAAGTCGAAGACGCTGGTGCGCTCGTCCTCGTAGGGGGCGATGGGGAAGCCCCACTCGAAGCGGAGGGGGCCGATGGGGGAGAACCACCGGATACCGAAGCCGTAGCTGTAGCGGAGCCCCGCGACGTTGATGTGCTCCTCGTCGTAGGGGCCGTTGAAGGCGTTGCCCGCGTCGAAGAAGACCACCGCGGAGATGCCAGCGGCCTTGATGATCGGTGACTCCAGCTCGAAGTTGTTGATCCAGGTCTCGGTGCCGCCGACGATGAGGCGGTCGTCAGCGTGGGTCGGGTCGTCGGACTGGAGGTTGCGGAGGCTCGGGCCGAGGCTGTACCAGTTGTAGCCGCGCACGGAGTTGATGCCGCCAGCCCGATAGCGGTGGATGTAGGGCACGACCGAGCCGTCGGTGGACTGGATGTGGCCCAGCGTCGTGTTGAAGCGGAAGATCAGGATGTCCTTGCCCGGGATGACCGGCTGGAACCACCGCACGTTCATGCGGTTCTCCCAGAGGTTGAACTGGCCGCCGAGCACGTTCACGACATCGTCGGTGTCACCGATACGGAAGCCGCCCGAGAGCTCGGAGCTGGCCGAGGCATAGAGGCCCTTCGTCGCCTTGATCCGGTTGTCGCGCTTGTCGACGTTGAGGTTCAGGCCCACGGTGGAGGTCAGGCCGTTGCGGTAGAGCTGACCACCGAAGAGGTGGGCCTGGTAGGGCGTGATGCGGGTGAGCCCGACGTCCTCCAGCGTGTAGTTCACGGTCAGGCGCCAGTCGTCCCGCCGATCGAGGTAGCGACCGACCGCGACTCCCCCACCCCGCTGGTACTGGTCCTCGACGTACTGCTGGCTGATGCTGAAGCCATCGACCTTGAGCGTCCAGCGCGTGTCGAGCAGGTAGGGATCGAAGAAGGACAGGTTCCACTGCTGGCGCAGGCTGGACCAGTTGATCGCGGCGTTCATGATGTAGCCGAGACCCAGGAAGTTCTGCTTGCTGACAGAGCCCGTGAGCACGAAGTTCTCGAGGTTCGAGAACCCCATGCCGACCGAGAAGCTGCCCGTGGGCTGTTCGACCACGTCGACGTTCATGTCGAGCACGTCCGCGGACGCCCCCCGAGGAGTCGTGATGCGGACCTCCTCGAAGAAGCCGAGGCGCTCGAGGCGCTGGCGGGACTCGCGGATCTGGCTGCCGTTGTAGATCTCCCCTTCGTTGATGGGGATCTCCCGGCGGACGACCTTGTCCCAGGTCGGATCGTTGCCTGTGATGTTGATGCGCCCGATGCGGACCTTCTCTCCCCTGCTGATGAGGAAGGTCACGTCGACGACCTCGCTCTCGGGGTCGGTCCGGGTGTCCGGGTAGACGTTCACGAAGGCGTAGCCCTGGTCCCCATAGAGATCAGAGATGCGCTGCATCGTCAGCTGGACGTCCGAGAGCTTGAACCAGTCGCCGGTCTCCAAGGGCTGCGCGGCGCTGCTGTCGGCCGAGTAGTCGAAGAGCCGCCGCAGGCGAGGCAGGCGCCGGGCCTTCTCGTCCTGGACCTCCTTGACCGTCTCGCCACGCACGAGCCGCATCACGGCGTCCTCTGTGAGGCCCTCTTCCTCGACCCACTCGCCGTCCGTGCGGAGGTGGCCGAGCTTGTAGCGCTTGCCCTCGTCGACGTGCACCGAGATGTAGATGTAGCGCTTGTCCGGGGAGAGGTAGACCTTTGGCTCGCCGATGGTGGCGTCGACGTAGCCCTCCTCCAGGTACACCGACTTGATGATCATGATGTCGGCGTCGAGGGCCTCCCAGTTGAAGGTGCCCGAAGAGGTCAGCCAGGGCGCGATGCCCCCCTCGCGGGTCTGGAGGAAGCGCTTGATCTTCCGGTCGGGGACGCCCTCGTTGCCCGTGATGTCGATGCTCTGGACGATGACCTTGCGGTTCTCGACGATGTCGAAGGTGAGCTCGACGAGGTCGTCTCCGACCTCTGTCAGGTTCGGGTCGACCTCTGCGAGGAAGTAGCCCTTCTCGACGTAGAGGTCGCGGATGCGCTGCTGGTTCAGCGCTATGTCCGTGTCGTTGAGGACTGAGTACGGCGTGATGTCGATGACCTCGCGCAGATCGTCCTCGTCGACCTTCTTGTTGCCAGCGACGAGGACCTCGCGGACCGCGGGGTTCTCCTCGACGAGGAAGGTGACGATGACACCACCGGCCACGTCCGCGTCGGCGACGTCGACCTGGACATCCTCGAAGAAGCCCGTGCGGTAGACGGACTTGATGTCGCGGCGGATCTTCCAGGGCGCGAGGGTCTCGCCCTCCTGGAGCTGGACGGCGGCCAGCACCGCGGCGTCCTCGATGCGCTTGTTGCCCTCGACGCGGAGGTCCTTCACGGTCCCCGACTGCGCCAGGGCGATCCAGAAGGCGAGCAGGAGGTGAATCACGTCCGCTCCACCAGCCCACCGTCGACGACCTCGAAGCGGCGAGCGAAGCGCTGGGCGAGAGCGTCCGCGTGGGTCACGACCACCAGCGTGCTGCCGTGCTCCTGGTTGAGCTCGAGCAACAGCTCGAAGACGGTCTCGGCGGTCTTCGGGTCGAGGTTTCCGGTCGGTTCGTCAGCGAGGAGCAGGCCCGGATCCATCACGAGAGCGCGTGCGATCGCCACGCGCTGCTGTTCACCCCCCGAGAGCTCGGAAGGGTAGTGCGTCAGCCGCTGGCCGAGCCCGACCCGCTCCAAGCGTGCCTGCGCGACCGACAGCGCTTCTTCGGTGGAGGTGCCCTGGATGATGAGCGGCAGCGCGACGTTCCCCTGGGCGGTCTGGTCTGGCAGCAGGTGGTGAAACTGGAAGACGAAGCCGATGCGGCGGTTCCGCAGACGGTCGACCTCTCGCTCCGGGAGCCGGAAGACCTTGCGGTCGTCCAGCAGGACCAGCCCCGATGTGGGTCGGTCCAGGGTGCCCAGTATCTGCAGGAAGGTGCTCTTGCCAGAGCCGGAGGGCCCGACGATGGCGACGGCGTCACCCGGTTCCAGCAGGAGATCGACCCCCTTGAGGACCTCGATGAGGCGACCGCCCTTCTGGAAGTTCTTGACGAGGTCCATGACCTCGACCCGGGCCCCCACGCGGACCTCGTTCTTCTGGAGCAGCTCATTCACCGCGGAGGCCCTCGACGGGGTTCAACGAGGCCGCTCGTATCGCGGGGTAGAGGGTGGCGAGGAAGCAGATCACCACGGCGCTGACGGCGACGATCGCGACCATGACCGGCTCGATCTCCACCGGAAGGGTGTCGAGGTAGTAGACGTCGGTGTTCAGCGGGTAGCCATAGGTCTCGAGGAACCAGCAGCCGGCGAGCCCGAGCGTCGTGCCGATGCAGCCACCGACGAGCCCGATGAGCACGCCCTCGGTCATGAAGATCGCGAGGATCTGCCGCCTGGTGGCGCCCATCGCCTTCATGATGGCGATCTCGCGACCCTTCGTGAGCACCACGAGGATCATCGTGCCGACGATGTTCAGCGAGGCGACGCTGACGATGAGGCTCAGGATGAGCCCCATGACCACCTTCTCGAGCTTCAGCGCGTCGAAGAGGTTGCGGTTCAGGTTCTTCCAGTGCCGCGTGTAGTACGGGTACTGGAGCTCGCTCTCGATTGCCAGCGCGACCGGGTCGACGTCGTAGATGTCCTCGACCGTGACCTCGAGCCCGGTCACGGCGTCGCCCATCTTCAGAAGCTCCTGGGCGTCTTCGATGGTGATGTAGGTCCACTTCGTGTCGTACTCGTACATGCCCGAGTAGTAGATCCCGGCGACGCGGAAGGGCTTCACAGAGGGCAGCGGCGTGCCGAAGGGCCCGATGCCGTTGCCCAGCGGGTTGATGATGTGGACCTTGTCTCCCACGAAGACCTTGAGGCTGTGGGCGAGCTCCTCGCCGATCAGGATGCCGGGGATCTCGTCGGTGTCGTCTTCGTCCTGCAGGAAGCTCCGCTGCGGGCTGCCGAGCGCGTCCAGGATTGCCTGGCGCTCCAAGTCGCTCGACGGCGCACCGTCGGGGCCCATGATGAGGTTCTTCGAAAGGTCGACGACGTCCCTGACCAGGGTCGTGTCGATGCCCTTGACGATCACCCCCTCGCCGGAGGAGTGCTCCGACTTGACCATCATCTCCGTGTAGATGAAGGGCGCGGCGCCGACGACCCCGTCGACCTCGGCGGCGGTCTCGGTGGCGCTCAGGTAGTCCTCGATCGGCGCCCCGTAGCGGAGGACGACGATGTGGGCGTTGCTGCCGAGGATCTTGTCGCGCAGGTCGATCTCGAAGCCCGCCATCACCGAGAGCACGATGATGAGCGCGCACACGCCGATGGTCACGCCCAGCGTGGAGATGGCCGTGATGGCGGAGACACCCAGCTCCTGGCTGCGTCCACGAAGGTGGGACAGTGCGATGACAACGGCGAAACGCAAGGTCGGTCAGTCGCTCTCGGGGCTTCCCTGGGTGCCGAGGGGGCGGCGGGTCGGGAAGAGGATGACCTCGCGGATCGAGGGTTGGTTGCACAGCAGCATGACGAGGCGGTCGATGCCTATGCCCTCGCCGGCCGTCGGCGGCATTCCGTAGGACAGGGCGCGCACGTAGTCGGCGTCGAAGAACATGGCCTCGTCGTCTCCGCCGGCCTTGGCCTCGGCCTGGGCCTGGAACCGAGCCGCCTGGTCCACAGGGTCGTTGAGCTCGCTGAAGCCATTGGCGATCTCGGCGCCGGCGACGACGAGCTCGAAGCGGTCGACGACAGAGGGGTCGTCGTCGTTCCGGCGAGACAGCGGGCTGATCTCGGTGGGGAACTGGGTGACGAAGATCGGGTCCCGGAGGTGGTCCTCGACGAACTCGTCGAAGTAGAGCTCGAACCACTTGCCGATGGTCGTCGGGAGGTCCTCTGCCCCCGGCTTGTGCTGGAGCCAGCGAGCGCGCAGCTCGTCTGTGTCCCAGGGGTCTGACAGCCCGGCGTGCTCGGCGATGAGCTCGGCCATGGACGCCCGCCGCCAGGGTCGTGAGAAGTCGAGGGTCTCCTCGCCATGAGGGAGCTCGGTCGTGCCGAGCAGCTCCTCGCAGAGGGTCACGACGAGGTCCTCTGTGAGGTCCATGAGGTCTTCGTACGTCGCGTGGGCCTGGTACCACTCGAGCATCGTGAACTCGGGGTTGTGCTTCTGCGACAGCCCCTCGTTCCGGAAGTTCTTGTTGATCTCGTAGACGCGCTCGAGGCCACCGACGACGAGGCGCTTGAGGTAGAGCTCCGGCGCGACGCGCATGTAGAGGTCCAGCGACAAGGCGTTGTGGTGGGTGACGAAGGGCCGGGCGTTGGCGCCGCCGGGGATCGTCTGCAGCATCGGTGTCTCGACCTCCATGAAGCCGAGATCGTCGAAGTAGCGCCGGATGCGACGGATGATCGAGGACCGCAGCTCGAAGGTGCGGCGCACGTCGTCGTTGACGAAGAGGTCGACGTAGCGCATGCGGTGTCGCATGTCCGGATCCGAGAAGCCCTTGTGCTTGTCAGGCAGCGACTCGATGCACTTCGAGTAGAGCTTGATCTCGGAGAGGCGCAGCGAGAGCTCACCCTTGCGGGTGCGCATGAGCCTGCCCTTGGCCCAGACCCAGTCGCCGAGGTCGAGCTTCTTCCAGACGGTGTCGAAGGCCGTCTCTCCGATGTCGTTTCGGCGCACGAAGAGCTGGATGCGTCCGGACTGGTCCTGGATGCGCGCGAAGCCGGCCTTGCCCATCTCGTTCTTGAAGCGCAGGCGCCCGGCCACGACGAAGGTCCGGTCGATGGCCGTGAGCGACTCGTCGTCCTTGTCACCTCCGAGAGCGACGACATCTCCCAGCCGGTCGGTGACCGGCAGCCCGCTCGGGTAGGGCGCCACGCCCGCCTCACGCAAGGCGGCGAGCTTCTCGAGCCGCTTCGGATCGAAGGGGTACATCGACCCGGAACTAACCTGCCGAGTGAATCAGTAGTCGGGAAAAGCGCCCGCGTTGAGGAGGTCGGCGCAGTACTCAGCGTCGATGGTGCCAGAGATCTCTCCGCTGCCCTGGATGGGTTCGACGACGGTCGGGTAGCTGCCGGCGAACTGGGAGCCCATCGAGACCTCGATGGTGTACCCGCCGTCTTCGCCGTCGCCCGAAATCGTGGTGTCCCAGGCGGCGGGCGACGAGAGGTACTCGACGCCGGTCCAGAAGTAGTCGTAGTAGGGGCTGCCCTCGTCACGGGTGCCCCACTCGAAGGCCCCCTCCCCCATCGCGCAGCGCACGGACCAGAAGCCCAGGAGGACCCCGTCCGCGTCCGTGAAGCCGAAGGTCTCACCGGGCACGTAGTCGATCGAGGAGTCCTGCGGGTTGATGACCAGCGTGAGGACGCAGTCGCCGCCCTCCCAGATGCCGGCCGGGTCGTGCTCGTCGGCGCTCGCCGCCAGGTAGGTGCTGACGCTGTCGCAGGTGGCGTCGGGGCTGGAGGCTAAGAACCAGAGCGCGTCGCCGTCGTAGTCGCGCCCGAAGGCCTTGTAGATGTTGACCTCTGCGGAGGCGTCGTCGGTGGACAGCGAGCCGGTCACCTGGGGATCTTCGGTGGCAGAGTCCCCCGGAACACCCTTGCAAGCCAACAGGAGCGTGAGCATCGGACCTCCAGTTGGGGAGACTAACCGCCAGCAAGCGACTTCAGGATCCTCCCTCCATCCAGCACCGCTTGGAACTCGCCTTCGTACAGAGCGACCCACCGCCCAGCAGGCCCCGGGACCAGCTGGCCAAAGCCCAGCTTGCGCTGCTGCTCCGCCGAGAGCTCTCGCGCCGGCAGGTGGCGAAAGGCAGGCGCCATCGGAGTCGTCCAGGCACCGAGCGCCTCCGCCACCTCCTCCCTTGGCTTCCACTCCAGCCAGTCGGGTGCGTTCCGGTTGCGACGAAAGGCGCGATCCCAGTCCTCCTGGTCCGTCGCCAGGCGACTGAGGGTCGACAGATCGAGCGCCCCCTCCAGCGAAAACGGCCCGGAACGCAGCCGGCGAAGGGCCACGAGGTGACCGACGGTTCCGAGGGACTCCGCGATCTCTGCACCGAGGACGCGGACGTAGGTCCCACGACTGCAGCGGATCCGCACCCGGAGTGCCTCCTCGCTGGCCTCGAGCACCTCGACTCCGCCGATGGTGATGGGCCGGGGCCGAGCCCGTTTCTCGATGCCGGCCCGAGCGTACTCATAGAGCCTCCTGCCGTCGACCTTGACCGCCGAGTAGGCAGGCGGCGTCTGCATGCGCTCCCCGAGGAAGGAGGCGATGACCTCGTCGAGACGAGCCAGCTCGGGCGGCCCCGCCGACTCCACGACCGACCCCTCTGGATCCCCCGTGGTCGTCGACGAGCCGAAGGCGATCGTGGCGTCGTAGACCTTCTCCGACTCGTCCAGGAACTGGATGAAGCGGGTCGCGCGACCAAGCGCCAGCGGCAGCACCCCCGTGGCAAAGGGGTCCAGGGTGCCTGTGTGACCGGCCTTTTCGCCCGTCACCGAGCGCAGGATGCGGACGATGTCGTGAGAGGTCACCCCGACCGGCTTGTCGACGACGACAAAGGCGGGGCTCACTCCTCGGCGCCCTCCGCGTCCGCAGAGTCCTCTGCGTCCTCGGAGCTCTCGCGGGCTTGGCGATCGGCCTCCATCCGACCGAGCATGGCGGTCAGCTCCACCGAGTGGTCCAGCCCCTCGTCCAGCCGGAACTCCAGCTCCGGCGCGTGGCGCAGCTTCAGCGCCCGTCCGACGCGACCGCGGAGGAACCTCGCGGCGCTCTGGAGCCCGCGAAGCATCTGCTTGTCGTCGCCGCCCCCGCCGAGAGAGGTGACGTACACCCGCGCCTGCCGAAGATCTCCAGTCACCTGGATGTGGGTGATGGAGACGTCGCCGACCCGGGGGTCCTTGATGTCCGTGCGCAACAGCACCGCCAGCTCGCGGTGGACGAGCTCGGCGACTCGCTGCGGTCTGATTCCCTTCATCAACCGCGAATAACCAGCTCCTCAGAGGCTGAGGATGATCTCCTCGAGCATCTTGTCCATGTCGCCGGTCGTCTGACGCTCGTTGTGGAACGATGTGTAGATCATGTTGCCGCCGTTGGGATTGATCTGCACGGCGAGTGGCACGTTCTTGAGCTCGCCCATCTGCCAGGTGTTCCAGTCGAAGTAGGTCGCGTCGCCCTCGAGCAACACGGTCGCGGTGGAGTTGGCGCTCTCCATGAGCGCCCATGCAGCGAGGTCGTAGTTGATGTTCGCGGTGCTCTTGCCGAGCACTGCCTGCATGTTGGCGTCGATGACGTCAGCGTTGACGTTGCCGGACTCGCCGACGTAGGCGTCGCCGGAGATGTTGTCGTTGCCGTAGAAGGTGATGGCGTCGGGGAAGGCGACCTCGAAGGCGTAGTAGGACCAGTCCGAGGTGTAGACGGAGCCACCGGAGGTGACGTAGCTCTTCAGGTTGGCGCCGATCTCGCTCTTGCTGTTGACCCAGCCGTCGCTCATCCCGCAGTTCAGGAAGATGATGTCGTAGTCCGACATCCTGCTCGGGTCCTTCAGGAAGGTCGTGTGGGCGTTGCCGCTGGTGCCGTTGACGATGTCGTGCTCGACGCCCATGCGGTCGAGCACATCCTCGATCGAGTCGTAGGCGCCGGTGACGACGACGATCTCCGGCGGCAGCAGGCACTCCGGATCCGGGAGCTCGTACATGCCGCCGTTGAGCGTCACGTCGAAGTTCGTCGCGAAGGAGCCCTTCTCGACGTAGACGGTCCAGGTCCCAGCCGGCAGACCGGTGAGGGTGAAGCGCCCGTCGACGTCCGTGAGGTCCTCTACATAGACGTCGCCCGTGCCGTCGCCGTCGACGTCCGCGTCGACATAGACGAGGGCCCCCACGACCCAGTCACCGCCGCTCGGATCGCAGATGCGACCGGTGACGCCCGCGTCGTAGTCCGTGTCCGGGTCGTCCGTGTCACCGGTGTCGAGACCGGTGTCCTCCGGATCCGCGCTGTCCTGGTCGTGCGGGTCGTCCCCATCGGGGAACGTGTGCAGGTTCTGGTCCATGCACGCGAGGTTCGATCCGAGGACGAGCAGTAGGTGCACGAATGCCTCCAGGGTACGCGAATACACTTGTAGGGAAAACCCAACACCATCGCAAGAAAAAAGCGTCTCCAAACGCTTTCGTGACGCCTCAGCTCACCCGCAGAGGACCTCGCCGGTCCAGAAGCGTGGCTCGCTGATCGCCTCGACCAGCCGCTGTCGTCCGATGTCGACGCCCTCGACCTCCAGATCGCGCAGCGCAGCCACCGCCCGGACGACAGAGGCCTGTGCGGTGGGCCCGTGAACGACCAGCACCCCGAGGAGACCGCTCGCCACGCTGCCCTCGACGAGGTGGGAGTGAAGTGTCACCCCCTCTGGGGCTCTCCACTTCTTCAGGATGCCGCGCTTGTCAGCTCGCAGGCGGATCCCGATAGCGTGGCCCTTGGGCTCGAGATCCTCCTGGTCCCAGCCGATGTCGTCGCCCCCCGCCATTCGCAGCTGCAGCTCCGCGAGCCTGATGCCGTGGACGATGTCGTTCAGCAGCGCACCCAGGTCGAGCCGTGGACGCAGACCGATGCAGTAGGCGGCGCCGGAGTCGTCGACCAGGAAGCCCACCGTGCCGACACCCGTGTAGCGCACGGCCTCTGCGAAGGTCACCGCGGCCGCCTCGACCGTCGCGGCCAGGTCCGCCTCGATCGGCGCAGGGAAGCGGTCGACGGAGAGCTTGCCCATGCGCCGCAGGGCCCGGTCGCGGACCCCGAAGGGCACGACCTCGCCCTCTTCGTCACCTGCGAAGCTGACCACCACGTGACGGGCCCGCGGGATGTGGCCCTCGACCCAGACCTGCTGGCCCGAGTGGATGCGCTCGCGAACGAGCCGGGCGAGCTCGACGTCGCTCTCCGCGAGCACGGCCTCGAGACCCCAGGTGTCCTTCACCCACAGCGGATAGCCCAGGCGCTGGACGGGCTCCTCGAGCTCTGGGAGGTTGTAGATCGGCGAGGAGCTCGGGACCACGGGGACCCCAGCCGCGATGGCGATCTCTCGAGTGGTCCAGCGATCGGCGAGGGCGGCGATCTGCTCCGGCAGCGGCCCGAGGTAGCCGAGGCTGGCTTCCATGCACGCCCGCGCGAGGTCCGGGGACTCCGCGTCGGGGCCAACCCCGGGGTGGACCGCGTCACAGCCCGCGTCCAGGGCGGCGGCGACGAGGTCCTGCGCCCGGTTCAGGGAGGGCACGACCATCGCGTAGTCCGCCTCCTCCATGTAGGAGGGCTCCGGCTCCGTGCCGCCGTCGATGGCCACGGTCTCCGCCGCGGTCGCCCGGAGACTCCTGTGAAGGTGTCCTGCCATCGGGCCGCGCTCGGCGACGAGGATGCGGACGGTCATGCTGTCCACCACGAGTCGTAGAGAACGACCTCTGACATGGCTCTCCCGGAGTCGGGGGAGGATAGCAGTGCAGTGATGGTGGTCGGCATCCTCGGCATGGGACGCCTCGGCGGCTCGATGACGCAGCTCTTGCGCGCTCGCGGACACGAGGTCCGTACCTGGCGCCGTGGGGAGGAGTTTCCCGAGTGCGAGGTCGCCTGGCTGACTGTCAGCGACGAGGCGATCGCCACCGTCGCGGCGGCGCTGCCCGCAGGGCCCATCGTGCTCCACGCCTCCGGCGCCACGGATCTCACGCCGCTGGCCCGGCACGCCGAGCACGGCTCGCTTCACCCGCTCCAGTCCTTTCCGGGCGTCGCGGTCGCGATGCCGCCTGTTACGGGCGTCCCCGCCGCCATCGCCGGCACGACCCGGGGCCTCGAGGTCGCCCGCCGCCTCGCGCAGGAGATCGGTTTCCGTCCCGTCGAGGTGCCCGGCGACCGGCGCCTCTACCACGCCTCTGCGGTCATGGCGGGGAACTTCGGCACGACGCTCCTCCACGTGGCCTCGCAGCTGCTCGCCGAAGCCGGAGTCGATCCGGATCTCGCTCCGCGCCTGCTCGCGCCGCTGGCAATCGCCAGCATCCGACAAGCCGCCGAGCGCGGCCCCGCAGAGGCACTCACCGGACCGCACGCCCGCGGGGACGAGGCGGTGGTGGCGGCCCACGAGGCAGCGATCTCCGAGGTCGTTCCTGAGCTTTCAGAGGTCTACCAGAAGCTGTCCGAGGAAACCTGGAAGCTGGCGAGTTGCCGGGTACCCAAAGCGTGAACAAAGGGGGGGCTCGATCCGTAGAGAGACACAAGTGTCACGCGGAATTGCTCCATGAAGACCCGGTGCTATATTTCAAATAGACGCAACCTCCCGCGGAGGATGGCTCCAATGCTCGACAGCTTCATCATCGAGCGCATTCGCCAAGAGCGAGCGCAGCGGGACTCGGGCCTCCAGCCGCTGAGGATCCACGTCCCTCGCCCAGAGGACGACCCGCGCTACGAGCAGCAGCGGCGTCGGGACGAAGACGAGCGCAGTCGCCATGAAGACGACCGCAGCACCGACCGCGGCGTCGTCATCATCGACTACAACGTCTGAGCCGGCCGGGGGGCTACCCGTTGCTGCGGCGCAGGCGACGCGCGACGTCCAGCGCGGAGCGGAGGACGGACGAAAGGCGCTCCGGCGGTACGAGGTCGGCCAGGATCTCGACCCCCTTCTGGTCGTGCTTGACCGCGCGGATCTCCGGGTGCTCCATCAGGCGCGACACGTCGTCGACGACGCCACCGTCGGACAGCAGCGGTCGGGCGACGCTGGGCATCGCGGCGCGCAGCACCCAGCCACCTCGCCTGCCGACGAGGCGCCAGTCGGCGTCGTCGACCTCTGAGCCGTCGGCGTAGACGGGCAGGAACATCAGGCGCTGGCGCGCGGGTACCCCCATCCAGACGCTGATGAAGCCTGGCTGGGCCGGCTGGACCAGGACCTCGACGCGCACTCCCTCGGCGCCACTGGCGAAGCCGAGGCCGTCGCGTGGATGCGTCTCCACTCCTCGTCCGAACTCCCCGGCCACCAGCCCGAGGGCCTCCGCGTAGGGCTGGTAGAGGGCGCCCCTGTCCGTGACGCCCTGGTAGAAGCGCACGGCGCTCGCGACGCTGCAGACCAACCCCAGGCCCCCGCACACCACGAAAGTGATCGTGTTGGCCCGGGCGCGATCATCCAGAGGCACACCGGCAGAGACCAGCATCTCCACGGCCGCGTCGGCGTACGAAGCCGCCAGCAGCATCAGCACTCCCAGCACGAGAGCGAGCGCGGCGGAGAGCAGGCGCATGCGGGGACCTCGGAGAGCGGGAGCCTACAGCAACCGGGCCCGGGGAGCTACGGCAGGCTTGCGGCGCCCCTGTCCTGGTATTAGTCAGGGCCGTCGCCACCTCGTAGTGGCTCAAAAGGAATCGAAGATGGCTCGCCGTTGCGTCCTCACGGGCAAGCGCCCCAACACCGCGAACAAGGTCTCGCACTCCAACATCAAGACCAAGAAGCGCCAGCTCCCGAACCTGCAGAAGAAGCGCATCTGGTGGCCGGAGGAGGAGACCTTCGTCCAGCTGCGTATCAGCACTCGCGCCCTGCGGACGATCCGCAAGAAGGGACTCCAGGCCTTCGCGAAAGAGGCCGGCGTCGACCTGCACAAGCACAAGCAAGGCTGAGAATCAACAGCGCGCTCCGGGAGCCTCCCGCCCCGCAGCCACAACCCTCCGGCGGCGCCTCTGGTGCCTGGACAGCGGTCAGCTCGCGCGTGACGCAGTGCACCGCCCCGCCAGCGGCCACCAGCGAGTCCGCCGGGATGGGGACCACCTCGCGGTCGGGCAACAAGGCCTCCCAGTCCCCGACCGTGTCGGCCCCTGCATAGGACGGCACGAGGGCGACCTCGTCCAGGACCAGCGCGTTGGTGAAGCTCGGCCACGTCCCCTCGACGGGGTTGTGATCCCAGTCGACCTCGACGACCTCGATCACCTCTGAGAGCACCTCGGCGGCTGCATCGTCCGTCACCACCGCGAAGCCGTCGACGAGGAGCGAGAAGACATCTATGTGCTCGGTCGGCTCTCCCTCGAGCGGGTCCAGCCAGACGACCTCCTCACAGCCAAGGACCTCCAGGCGCGCTGCTGCCTCCTCCGCGTCCCACTCGTGGTCGCTGTGGATGGTCGAGCCGGCGACACAGAGGCCCCCGTCACGCAGGAGGTTGCCCCCTTCCAGCGGCAGGTCCACCGGCACGACCTCCTCGCCGAGGAGCTCTCCCAGGACCAGGGGCACGTCGTCGTCGCCCTGTCGGTTGCCGAAGTAGCGCGCATCTCCGAGCACGCGGACGCCATCCTCGACCACCGGTATCGGTCCGTAGTCCCGCATCCAGACGGTGTCGGTGGCGCAGTCGAGCCAGAGCACGCCGTCTACGAGAGCCTCTGCGTTGGCCGTGACCTCCGGGTCGGCCGCGCGACAGACCCAGACGGGCACGTCGTGGTCCTGCAGCGCCTCGACCATCGCAAGGAAGGCATCGTCGTGCTCCGCGGGCCACGCGGCGAGCAGCACGGCCTCGGTCACCCCACTCAGCGCAGCTCCGCCGCCCTGGCCGCGTCGATGCGGTCGAGGCTGCGATCCGCGTGCTTGACGACCTCTGAGGAGGGATCGCCAAGCAGCGGCGCGAGGGCCTCGAAGCCAGGCTCGTAGCCGATCCAGCCGATGCCGCGGGCGGCCATGGCGCGGACCTCTGCCGACTCGTCATCCAGCGCCGAGACCAGCGCTGGACCGCCGTCGGAGCGGTAGCCGAGGATCCGGGCGGCCTCGGCGCGGTTCTCGGCGCTGGCGGACTCGAGCTCCCCGACGAGGAGGTCCAGGGCCGCCTCGCCCTCGACACGCTTGAGGCCATCGAGCATCGGGCCGCGGACGGCCGCGTCCTCTTCCAGGGAGATGGCGACCACGAGCACCTCTGGAGAGTCGGCCTCGGCAAGCGCGCGGGCCACTGCCTGCTGGACCTCGAGGGACTCATCGACGTTCTGGAGGCGCCAGGCCAGCGCTTCGGCGGCGTCGGATGCCTCCAGCGAGGGACCACCGAGGCGGAGGAAACCGGCGCGTGTGGGCAGCGGCTCCAGCTCGATCACGGCCTCGGCCGAAGGGCTGGAAGGATCGAACGCCAGGGCGGCGGTGACGAACAACAGCATTTCTACTCCGAGATGAGGTGGCGGGCGTCCAGCCACCAGGTGGCGCTGTCGGCGGGGGTCCGGATGACGTTGGTGCCGCAGTGCACCTCGCCCATTCCCAGGTGGTAGATGTCCCAGTCGTCAATGAACTCGATCCGGAGATCAGAGGGCATCGAGTCAACGAACGCCTGGGCGACCGGATCGCTTCCGAGGTCGTCCTCGTCGCTGCGCACGTAGGGATCGGGCACGAACAGGGTGGTCTGGCCGTTTGCGTCGTCGGCGACGATCAGGTTGGCCATGCCGGGGATCAGGGCCAGGCCCGTGTTGCTGCACCAGCCGAGCTCCTCGAAGAGCGCCGGGATGAGGATGACGTCGTCGTCCGTGAGCCCGAGCTCGGCCTTGAAGCCCTCCAGCTGCGGGTCGAGGTAGTCCTCCTGGACCTCCTCGTTGTACTTGACGAGCTCGTCGTCCTCGAGGATCTCCCCAACGGTCGCGAAGCCGTGACCCGAGCGGTAGCGCGGCAGCTCGGTCTCGGGGTCCATGCCCTCGAGGATCTCCCAGGCCACGTTCGTGTCGGACCAGACGAGCTTGAAGCCCTTCTCGGAGGAGGAGTCGGGGACGAAGGTCTGGTACTCGTCGACGTGGCCGACGCAGAGCCAGGTCGAGTCGAGGACGAAGGGGTCCTGGACCTTCTGGCTCTCCAGGAACTCGACGAGCTCGTCGGCCATCGAGAGCCGCCCGCCGTTGGTGCCGTAGTAGATGCGCCCGTAGGGATAGCCCTCGACCGGCGGCGTGATCTCCAGGTTGCCGAAGCTGTCCTGGCTCGTGGCGCGTCCGCTGCCCCACTCGCCGCGGATGAAGTCAGGGCCCTCGAACTCGTCCTCTGGGAGGTCGTCGAGCCCGTCCCCCGCCCGCCCCAGCCCGTTGCGGATGGAGTCGATGACGAGGTCCACGCGCTGGCCGTCAGCGGTCAGCGTGCCGAACTCGATCTCGTCCTGGACCCAGACGTCCTGCTGGTAGTCGTTCTGGGCGATCCCGACGAAGACACCGTCCGGGAGCACGGCCTTGTAGTCGGCGATCATCGAGTCGTTGTCGCCCCAGCTGCTGCTGACCTTCATCACCGCCACGAGCTCGGAGGGCTGGAGGTGGTTGTTCAGGATGAGCGGGGCGCCCTGCAAGAGCACCTCGACTGACTCCCCCGTGACCGAGTCCGTCAGGAGGAGGTGGGCGGTGGCCAGGTAGTCGCCGAACTCGACCTGGAGCTCGACCGGGTCCTTGCTCTTGGTCATGGTCATGGACGTGAACTCGTCGTTGAGCACGACGTTTCCGCTGAGCCACACGCGCACTGCCTGGCCGCCGTTGTCGAAGGAGAGGTCGGTGGGGTGGGCAGGGAGGACGCTGAAGGTGGCCAGGTCGTTGTCGTCGCTGAGCCCCTGCTCCCAGTCGACCGTGCCGTCGGAGTCGTCGTCGTCGAGGTTTGGAATGCCGGGGACGATCGGGAGCACGTCGTCCGAGCCCGTGGGAGCCGTTGCGGGGGTCCAGACGCCGTCGGCGGTCATGACCTCGAGGGTGGGCTCGTCCGGGTTGTTGTCATCGGACTTGTTGCAGCCCAGCAGGGCGAGGAGGATCATGGAGACTCCAGGGTGGGAGGCGAATGTGCCCGGAGGGATCGACGCCTGTAAAGGAGGACTAGGCAAGGAAGCCGAAAAGCCTGGGGAGGTTTTCGTACGCAGCGAGAGGACGGGGGCTGTGATCCGTCATCAGCCAGACGACGAGGGCCCCTGGGTGACGGTCGGCGAAGAGGTTCACGTTGCCGGGCTCGTTGTCGAGGAAGAGCACGATCGAGCCCCGCTGGTCGAGGGCCTCCAGCGCGTTTGCCTTGAACCGGGTGTCATCGTCCTCGAGGGCGCCCTTCACCACCAGGTGGCTCCGTTCGTCGCCGAAGGGGAAGCCATGGCGCCGCAGAGCACCCTCGGTCCCGGCGCGCGTCGGGGTGTGCCGCCCGGTCAGGTAGACGCAGTGCAGTCCAGCCTCGTGGACGGCCCTGACGAGCCCAACGGCCCCTGGCATCGGGAGGTCGTGGGCGTGGTAGGCGCCGTCGAAGAAGCGCTCCCACCAGAAGCTGCCGAGGCTCTCCCGGTGGGCGTCGATGAGTGCCGCGTCCAGGCCGGCGTTTCGCAGGGTGTTGTGGAGGTGCCAGTCCTCGAAGTGCTCGATCTGCACCCGGTAGAAGTCCCAACAGCCTGTCCGCGAGGCGTACTCGCGGAGGATGTAGACCTGCCGCGGCCGCGTGTCGAAGAGGCAACCGTCGAGATCGAAGACCGCCGTGTGACCCGGGCCCACCTCGTTGGCCAGAGTCACGATCCGCTCCAGCAGCTGGCTCTGCTCAGGGCTCCGATGCCAGGGCTGCCAGGCCATCAGAGGGCTGACAGCAGCTGGTCGATCTCCGCCGCACCGTCTGTCCCTACGAGGTCCTCGCGGGCACGCTCGAGCATGGCGCGAGCCTCCGCGACGTCCCCGGTCGCGGCCAGGACCTGCCCGAGCATCGCGCGGGCCACGCCCTTGGCGGAGGGCATCGGGTAGGCATCTACGGCACCTCGAAAGTCCGCCGCGGCCCCCTCGAGGTCACCGGCGGCGATGCGGCGCTGGGCCGTCACGAAGCAGGCCGCGCCCAGGGCCGAGGGCTCGGCGGCGGCGATGCGCTGCTGGAGCAAGCCGAGGTCGATGGCCTCTGCATGAAGGCCGTGGGCGGAGGCGAGCTCGCCCGCGGCGTGAAGGGCCTCGAGTTGCTCGGCCGCGTCCCCGAGCTCGACCCAGGTCTCGGCGCAGTAGCGCAGGCGCCCGAGGGCCGATGTGACGTCCCCGAGTCCAGCCTCGATCCCCGCCAGCTGCTGGAGGATGCGAGCCCTCAAGGGCAGCTCCCGGAGGAGCTCGGCGCCGTCGAGGGCCTCCTCCAGCATCGAGCGAGCGCGCTGGCCGTCCTCGTCCATCAGCGCGTACTGGACGAGGGCGTCGATCAGCACGCGCCGCTTGCCCCCGCGGCGCGCCAGCCCCAGGGACTGCTTCGCCAGGGCCAGGGCGCGGGCTGGCTTGTCCTGGACCAGGTTGATCTGGGCCGCCAGCACAAGGAGAGCAGCACGCTCCGACTCGTCCGAGGCCCGGTCGCAGAGCTCGAGTCCCGCGTGGACCTCGGAGAGCGCCGCGTCCGGGCGCTCCCGGAGCAGGAGCACCTGCGCGAGCTGATGGCGCACCTCGAGACGCCCCTCCCGATCACCCTCCCGCTCCCGGAGCTCCAACAGCGCACGCAGAGCCTTCTCCTGGGCTGCGGCGTGCTCGCCGCCCTGCTCGAGCGCGAGGGCCTCGTCTAGGGCGGTCTTGGGGTCGGACAAGGGAGCTCCCGGACACCCCGATAGCCTCTGGTGGGAGCCGCTGCCGTGACTAGACCGAGCGACAGAGCCTGAAGCCGAGGTTGTTCTCCCGCCGCCCCGGGTCCAGGCCCGCGCGGGAGGCAGCGCGGCAGGCGCGGGCATCGAGATCCCAGGCGCCACCTCGCACGACACGGCGTGGGGCGTGGTTCGTCTTCTGCATGCTGTCGCCGTCGGGAGGCTCGGGTTGCACGGCGCGGGAGCCCTTGACCGGGGGTCCGTACGGCTGGAAGCGATCGGCACACCACTCGCGCACACCCCCGGCGAGCCCGTGGACGAAGTAGGGGCTGGCGTCGACCGGGAAGTCCGCGGTGGCCGGAGCGCCGGGGTGGTCCAGCGGCGAGAGCTGCATGCAGTGGAAGGCGGGGTCGGCGAAGTCCCCCCACGGATAGGCGCGCCCGTCCGCACCACGGGCAGCCTTCTCACGCTCGAGTTCGCCGGGCAGGCGCCACGGGAGCCCGGTGCGCATGCCGATCCAGCGGCAGTAGGCGTTGGCCTGGAACCAGTCGACATACACGACGGGAGCGTCACCGGCGACGACCACGTCCGCACCGCCGGGCGGCAGGGTCCAGCGACCCACCCGGTCGTCCCACCCGTCGGACTGCCACTGGTAGAGCGGCTCGGCCTCCTGGCCCTTGGCCTCGATGGTCGGACAGTAGAGGCTCGCCGAGCTGGCGTGCCCTCTGCTCACCAGGTCGTTGAGGAATGCGAGGTAGTCGGCGTGGGTGACGGGCCGGTCCCGCATGATGAAGCCGTCCACCCAGAGCCGGCGCCGACCGAGGGCCCCTCGCGCCTCCGAGTCCCCGCCGCTGAGCATCCATCCGGCGGGCACGTAGCGGTCACCCTGCGGGAGCTTGCCCTTCGAGAACAGGGCGACCGGGGTGTGGGCCTTGCTGCCAGGCGCCTGGCTCGTCCAGTGCTGCCCTCGGTCGGACGTCACCGGGTATCGAGCCGGCTCGTGTCCCTCGGCCCGGATGACCGCGAGGTAGCTGCCCTCTGGCAGGTTCACCTCGTCGACCGGGGCGGTCAGCGGGGCGCCGTAGGGCTTCGGTTGCAACCGCCGGGCCTCCATCTCGAAGCGGTAGAGGCGGACCTCGGCGGCCTCGGGCTTCGTGTGGAGCGAGAAGGAGCCCTCGGCGCGCAGGTAGTCCGCGTGCTTGCCGTCGTCGTGCTCGGCCAACATCTCCTGGTACTCGCGGTGAGCCTTGCGGTCGGCGGCCTGCTCGGCGTCCTCGGACCGCATGCGGTAGAGATCGGCCATCAGCTCGCGGGCCTCTGGGAGGTCCGGGACCTGGGCGAGCGCGGCACGCCCGCGGCCCGCGACCGTACGGTAGATGCGGTCGACCTCGTCGGACAGCCGCCCGGCCTCCTCTTCCAGCACCCAGGCCTCCTCCTTGGTCCCGAGGGAGTCGGTCGGGCGCAGCAGCTGGACACGCTTGCGGGCTGCGTTCCGCTTCATGCGCGCGTCGGTCTTGGCGGCGGGCAGGTCTCCTTCCATCAGCTCCCGCCCTTGCCCGACGAGCTTGCGGGCCCGATCCCTGGCCAGGGCGCCCTCGATGAAAGCGGCAAGGACCTCGCCCATCTCGGAGGCCGACTGGTAGCGCTTGGAGCGGTCCATGTGCATGGCCCGCCGCCAGATCTCGACGAGGGCGTCGGGCACCTCGACGTCCTCGCGCGGCTTGGGCGGTCCAGCGCGGACCTTGTCGATCACCTCGCGAGCGTTGCCGCTGTACGGCGCGCGGCCGTAGAGGATGCAGTAGAGAATGCCGCCCAGGGCCCACACGTCGGACCAGGTGCCGAGCTCGTCGTGTCTTCCCGCGGCCTGCTCGGGGGGCATGAAGGCCGGAGTGCCGGCGACGACGCCGTAGCGGGTCTTCGCAGGCGATGACTCCGACCAGTGGTCACCTTGCTCCGCGAGCAGATCGTCGTACTCGTCGCGCTCTTCAGAGCCCGTGATCTTCGCCAGGCCCCAGTCGACGACCCGGATCTCACCGTGGCTGCCGATCATCACGTTCTCGGGCTTCAGGTCGCGGTGGATGACCCCCTTGGTGTGGGCGAAACCCACGGCTTGGCAGATGGTGTTGAGCGTGTCGATCATCCGCCGCAGCGTCCAGCC
Source organism: Myxococcota bacterium (assembly GCA_036012755.1). GTDB lineage: Bacteria > Myxococcota_A > UBA796 > UBA796 > CAJQPC01 > JAAESX01. The sequence continues at coordinate 22,241 of DASCPX010000246.1, forward strand.
GGCGCGCACGCCACCGAGGGGCCCACCAGCGCGACGATGGTGGAACCGGCGGATGATCTTGTCGAAGTCCTCGCCGCGGATCTCGGTCATGGTGATGAACCACTGACCGTCGGGGAGCCGCCCGAGGTCGTGGACCGGCACGATCGCAGGGTGCTCGAGCTGGGCGACGATCTGGGCCTCGTGGATGAAGCGGCGGACCATCTGCTCGTTGTGGGCATAGACCGTCCGCAGCGTCTTCACAGCGATCAGTCGGTTCAGCGTGCGGTCGAGGACCTGGCGCACCTCGCCGGCCCCGCCGACCCCGAGCAGCCCGAGCTCTCGATAGCGTTCCATCGGCAGGCCGAGACCGTCTTGGGCCGCGGCCTCGTCGCTGTCCTGGACCGTGACCGGTCGCTCCGACTCCTGACCCGGCTCCACGGGCCACTGGCCATCGAAACCAGGGAAGAGCGTCGCCTTGTCGAGGTCGACCTCCTCCACTTCGTCGGAACCGCCGTCCTTGTCCGCCACGAGCGCAAGCATAGTCCAGCGCCAGCGTGCTAAACACGGCGGTTGGAGGTCCCCAGATGCGCGTGATGGTGAGCTACCCCCCCTTGGAGGGAAAGGGCAGCCCCATGCTGACGCAGAACCGGCAGTTCCAGTGGTTCCACGAGCCGAGCTACCTCTATCCGTGCGTCCCGGCGTCGGCGGCCACGCTCATCCAGTCGATGGGTCACGAGGTCCTCTGGAACGACTGCATCGCCGAGAGACGGGACTGGTCCCAGTTCGTGCGCCTGCTCGGAGACTTCTCACCCGAGCTCATCGCGATGGAGACGAAGTCACCGGTGGTGCGCCAGCACTGGGCCATCACCGAGCGCATCAAGCAGCTCGTGCCGGGCTGCAAGGTCGTGCTCTTCGGCGACCACATCGCCGGCAACCCGGGCGAGACGATGGACAACAGCGCCGTCGACTTCTGCATCGCCGGGGGTGACTACGACTTCTCGCTCCGCAGCATCGTGCGCCACCTCGATGAGGGCGTCGAGCTCGAGTCCGGTATCGCCTATCGGAGCGACGACGGCACCTGGAGCCAGACGGCACCCTACGAGCAGATCTACGACCTCGAGTCGCTGCCGTGGATGGACCGTGACCTCACCAACGCCCACCTCTACTTCGAGAAGTGGAAGAAACGACTGCCTTTCTTGTGGACGATGGCCGGGCGGGACTGCCCCTACGGCAAGTGCACCTTCTGCAGCTGGACCGTGACCTACCCGAAGTTCTCGACCGTGAGCCCGGAGTTCCTCGCCGACGAGATGGAGATGCTCGTCCGGCGCTTCGGGGCCCGCGAGATCTTCGACGACACCGGCGCCCTGCCAGGCGGCAACTGGCTCAACCGGCTGTGCACCGAGATGATCGACCGCCGGCTCGCCGACGAGGTCATCTTCGACTGCAACTTCCGCTTCGACTACTTCACGGAGAAGAACGTCCACCTCATGAAGAAGGCGGGCTTCCGCAAGCTCATCCTGGGCATCGAGTCGGCCAGCGAGCGGACGATCGACATCCTCGACAAGTCGCTCACCCGCGAGCAGATCGTCGAAGGCTGCAAGATGGCCTCGATGGCTGGGCTGCAGCCCCACCTGACCCTGATGGTCGGCTACCCGTGGGAGACGAAGGAGGACGCGCTGGAGACCCTCGATCTGGCTCGGTACCTCATGCACGAGGGCCTCGCCCATCACCTCCAGGCGACCGTCGTCATGCCCTACCCGGGGACGCCCCTGTTCGAGCTGTGCAACCGCAACGGCTGGATCCGCTTCGAGGAGACGGAGTACGAGCGCTACGACATGACCGAGCCGGTCTGCGCCCTCACCGACATGGACCCCCAGGAGGTCGTGCAGATGGCTGGCCAGTTCTACAAGCTCTACATGCACCCCAGGTTCGTCGCCCGACAGCTGCTCGAGATCCGCTCGACCGAGGACCTCGACTACGCCGCCCGCGGGGTCAAGGCCATCTGGGGGCACATCAAGGACTTCGCGAAGATCAGGGGCAACGACTACCTCCGCTAGGGCCCCTCGGCAGAAGTCGCGACGCGCCTTCCACCGGCGCCTTTCGGCGCGCGCCGCGGCGCGTACCGGCGTTCACCCCGTCGCAGCCCCGACTGCGTCGGAACTCGCGCCGGAGAGAACTATCCCCCGAACTCGATGCCCACGGCCCTGGCGGTCTCGATGAGCTCGCCCTCCGGATCGACGAGCCTGTAGGTCTGCGTCGCGTCCTCGATCGGGACGCCGATGACGCTGCCGTTCTGCAGCACCGTGATCTCACCCCAGCGCTCCTGGGCCACCAGGTCGACCGCGCGCACCCCGAAGCGGGTGGCGAGCACACGGTCGAATGGGATCGGTGAGCCGCCGCGCTGGAGGTGGCCCAGCACGGTGACCCGCACGTCGACGTCGATCGCCGCGGCGATCTGCTCCGCCAACAGGGGCCCCGGGCCACCGACCCGCACGGTGCCCTTGCCGTGGACCCTGACGGGCTCGCTGCCCTCTCCGCCTGCGGGTCGGGCGCCCTCGGCGACCACGATCAGGGTGAAGAGCCGCCCGAGGGCCCGGCGCTTCTCGATCTTGCGGACGAGGGGGTCGAGGTCGTAGGGGATCTCCGGGATCACGATGCAGTCCGCACCACCGGCGAGGCCCGCGTGCAGCGCGATGTGGCCGGCGTCCCGGCCCATGACCTCCAGGATCAGGACGCGGTCGTGGGACTCGGCGGTGGTGTGGAGCCGGTCCAGCGCTTCGCTGGCCACGTCGACCGCCGACTGGAACCCGAAGGTGTAGTCGGTGGCGGACAGATCGTTGTCGATGGTCTTCGGAACGCCGACGACCTTGACCCCGCGCTCCAGCATCAGCCGCAGGCCGATCTTCTGGGTGCCGTCACCACCGATGACGACCAGCCCTTCGAGCCCGAGCTCCTCGACCGCCTCGGCGATGCGGCCGCTCACATCCCCCCGGTCGTGGTAGTCGAAGGGATCCCCCTTGTTGGTCGTCCCGAGCACGGTGCCGCCCCGAGCGAGCAGACCGCTGCAGGACCGGGGGGTCATCGCCTGGACCCGGAAGGGGCGCTCCAGGATGCCGTCGAAGCTGTCCTCGATGCCCAGGACCTGCCAGCGCAGCTGCCCTACGGCCCTCTTGACGAAGGCGCGGATGACAGCGTTGAGGCCAGGGGCGTCGCCCCCGCCGGTGAGGATTCCGACGCGATGGATTTCCATCGCGCCAGGGTACTACTCGGTGTTGAAGGCGTAGCCGACGGTCGCCGCGTGGGCTTCGAGGGCTTCGAGATAGCGCATCGAGCGGGGGCTGGGGTCAGCGGCGTAGGCCTCCCTGGCGAGGCGCATCGCACCGTCGAGATCGCCGGACTGCTCGGCCGCGACGGCCTCGTTGTGGAGGGCCCGAGCGGTGCCGGGCTCCGACTGGGCGTAGACACGGCGGGAGAGCTGCGCGGGGAGCGGGGCGAGGTCGTCGGCGACCTGCTGGGCGAGGCCCTCGTCCAGGGCGGAGCTGACGGCGCGAGCACGAGGTGCCGGAATGCGCCCCTCGTTGGCCCAGCTGCTGCTCTCCGAGTGATAGTGCTGCGGGTCCAGGGTGCCTATGGTCATGCTGGCCACCCGCACCTCGACGGTGGCGTTGCCAGTGCCCTCGACGGTCACGCGCCGACGCTCGACCTCGTCGATCTCGACCCACTCGCCCTCGACCTCCACGATGGTCGAGAGGAACTCGTCGCAGTCCTTGACGACCAGGGTGGTGCTCGCGCCCGGGTCGATCGCAACGCCAGGGCGGGCGTCCATCGCGACCAGGACTGCGTCCGCTACGTCCCTGCACTCGGCTCCTTCCGCGGCGACCGAGAGAGTCGTGACATCGACCTCGACGGCGGGCGCCGGGGCCACTTTCCAGGCCACGTGCTGGGCGCAGCCGGTGAGGAGGACGAGCAGTGTCATGGTCAGAGTGTGGCTCAAACCTGCCAAGTACGCAATATCACCAAACGTTCGTGGCCAACCGGAGGGGCTCGGCCACACCCTCCTGGCCAGCGACGTGCACCTCGACGTGCCGGGCGCCCGCAGCGTCGAGGGCACGCCGACATGCCGCGCGGGCCTTCTCGGGAGTGTTGTTCTCCTCAGAGAGGTGAGCGAGGGTGACGTACCTGAGCCTCTCACCCAGCCCCGCCGTCAGGAGCTTCGAGGCCTGCGTGTTGCTCAGGTGCCCGTGATTGCTACGGATTCGCTGCTTGAGATGCCAGGGATAGGGCCCCTCCATCAGCATCTCGACGTCGTGGTTGTACTCGAGGACGAGCACATCGCAGTCCCGCATCTGGCGGGCGACGAGGGCCGTGGGACGCCCGAGGTCGGTGACCACGGCGACCTTGATGTCCCCACAGCCGACCTTGTAGGCGACCGGGTCCAGCACGTCGTGAGGCACGGTGAAAGGCTCGACCTCCAGGTGCCGCACGCGAAAACGGGCACCGGACTCGACGATCGCTACCCCTTCCTTTGGCAGGCACCGGGGGTCGGCCGCGCCGCGGGTGCCGCTGGTCATGTGGACCGGCACCTCCTTGCCCTGGAGGCGACGGAGGCGCTCGGACAGGATCCTTGCAGACCCGACGTGGTCCTTGTGCTCGTGGGTCACCAGCACGGCGTCGATGGGCCAACCTCCGATGCCGTGTCCGTCCATGCGAGCGAGGATGCGCCGGGTCGAGATGCCGCAGTCGATGAGCACGCCGGCCTTGCCGTCGCCGACGTAGGTGCAGTTGCCCGCCGACCCAGACGCGAGAACCGCGATGGTCACGTCCCGGGAGAAGAGTCCGACCACGGCCTCCGCCCTAGAAGGGAACCGTCGGGGGCTGGATCTCCAGACCCTCGAGCAGGCCACCGGCGTCGGTCGGCCCCTCGTCCGACAGAGCGGTGGCGTCGACCCAACCGAAGTCCTGGCCCGAGCGGATCCGCACGCGCTCGTCCTCGCGGAAGAGCACCTCGACCTTCACCTCCGAGGCCACCGTGGCGACGATCGGGTTGTCCTCTGCCGCGCCCGGCCAGCGCAGCAACTCCGCTTCCTCCGTCGTCCAGGCGTCCTCGGCGAGACAGAGCGCGATCAGGGTCATCCACATGACTTGCCCGTAACGCGATACCTGCGGTGCCGTGCAGGCTCTCGCCGCGATCGGCCGCTTCGCGATCTGGTCGGGCGAGGTGGGCCTCCGGATGGTCCGTGGCCCCTGGTTCCTCAGGCCCGCGGCGCGTCATTGCTGGATCGTGGTGATGCGATGCCTGCTGCCGGTGATCGCGGTCGTCTTCCCATTCGGCATGGTCATGGCGCTCCAGGGCCTGGCGATCTTCGAGCTCTTCGGCGCCCACCGCATGCTGGCCTCACTCATCAGCGTCGCCATCCTCCGAGAGCTGTCCCCCGTGCTGGCGAGCGTGCTCGTCGCTGCTCAAGGCGGCTGCTCCATCGCGGCAGAGCTGGGATCGATGCGCATCAAGGAAGAGCTCGACGCCACCGACGTGATGGCCGTCGACAGCCTCGCCTACCACGTCGTCCCGAGGGTGCTCGCGCTCACCCTCGCCTGCCCGATCCTGAACCTCGTCGGCAGCATCGCCGGACTCACCGGGGGCTTCGTCACCGCCGTGTTCTTCAAGGGCGAACAGGCCGGGATCTTCCTGGCCGAGCTCTGGGCCTTCACGAGCCCCGTCGACCTGTGGGGTGGCTTGCTGAAGACCACCATCTTCGGCGCCATCATCGGACTGGTCGCCTGCTACCACGGCTACAACGCCACCGGCGGGGCTGCAGGCGTCGGCAGGGCCGTCAATGACACCGTCGTCTACGCCGTCCTCTTCTTCATCACCGCCAACTACTTCCTCACCTCAGCGCTGTTCGGGACCATCGGATGAGCTGGATCGCCGGTGTCGGCCGCTTCGCCTTCTTCGCGCTGGAGACCACCCGCGCGATGCCCGGCACCCACCGGCCCTGGTCGCGTGCGATCGCCGAGGCCTACAACATCGGCATCAAGTCCCTGCCGATCCTGCTGGTCATCGCCGCCTTCGTCGGCACGAACCTGAGCCTGCAGGGCTACCTCGCCTTCGAGCCCCTCGGGGGGCAGCGGCTGGTCGGCATGTTCGTGGCGCTGGCCGGCATGCGAGAGCTCGCCCCCATCATCGCGGCCTCGATGGTGGCGGCGAAGGCCGGGACCGAGATGGCGAGCGCCATCGCCGTGATGCGCATCCGCGAACAGATCGACGCCCTGGAGGTCCTCGCGGTGGAGCCCAGGGGTCACCTGGTGACGCCCCGCTTCCTCGGCATCCTCCTGGTCATGCCGGCGCTCACGGCGATCTCGATCGCGACGATGGTGGGAGCCGGCTACCTCGTCGCCACCCTGCAGCTGGGCCTGAACGGGGCGACCTTCATGGAGCACGCCATCGCGGCGTCCGAGCCCGGCGACATCTTCTGGAGCCTGTTCAAGGCGCTGCTCTTCGGCGTCGTCATCTGCCTCGTGTCCTGCTACCAGGGCTTCAACAGCGGTCCGGGCCCAGAGGGGGTCGGCTCCGCGACCAACCGCGCGGTCGTGGTCAGCGCCGTCACCTGCGTGGCCTTGAACTACCTCCTCAGCGAGATCTACTACGGTTGACCGCTGGGTTATAGGCCGGGGCTTTGCTCCTGAAAGCCCTCCCGAGCCCTGCCCTGTCACTGAACCCCCAGGGGTGCGTGAGCTGGTGGAATCCCGCCGCCGAGGCCCTCCTCGGGGCCGACCTCGACGGGCGCCACGTCCGTGACCTCGCGTGGGACGAGGACGGCGAGCCCGCCTCCTTCCCTGCGGGCGGCTCCTGCGAGTGGACACTCCGAGAGGCGATGAGCTGGCGCGTGGTGGAGGTCCGCGTGGGGTCCTGCGAGGACGGAGGTCGCTTCCTGCTCCTCCGGGACGTCACCGAGCGGCGAAAGGAAGAGGAGCTCGTCGAGGACCAGAAGGACGTGCTCGAGGCGCTCGGATGCGGGCGGCCGCTGACAGAGGTCCTGGACCGCATCGCGGAGATGGTCCACTACGCCCACCCGGGGGCGCTCTGCGCCTTCCTCGACTTCGACGAGTCCGGGGAGATCCTGCGCCTGCGCGCCGCCCCCGGTCTCGACGCCAGCGAACGGGAGGCGCTGGAGTACGGCACCGCCGGGCCGAAGTGGCTCAGGGTCCCGATCCACGCCACGGGCGGGACGACGCCCGGCCTGATGGCCCTGCGTCTGGACCAGGACGAGGCGCCCTTGGAGGACGTGCTCAACGCGGCGGTCCAGCTCTCCGGAATGGCCATCGCCGCGCGCCGGGCCGAGGAGACCCTGCTCCACGCCCAGAAGCTGGAGAGTCTCGGTGTGCTCGCGGGCGGCATCGCCCACGACTTCAACAACCTGCTCGCCGCAGCCCTCGGCAACCTCGAGCTCGTGCGCGAACAGGTCGGCGTGGCCAGCCCGCTCAACCCCTACCTCTCCCGCGTCGAGCGCAGCACGCGCAGGGCGGCCGATCTCACGCGCCAGCTGCTGGCCTACAGCGGGCGGGGTGACCTCGCGATCCGACCCGTCGACCTCGTCGCCCTCGTCAAGGACACCTGCGAGCTCCTCCACGGCACCCTGTCCTCCAGGATCACCTTGGTCCAGGATCTCGGCGCGAAGGTCCCCCGCGTCCTGGCGGACGAGGCTCAGCTCCAGCAGGTCGTGATGAACCTGGCGATCAACGCGGCGGAGGCCATCGGGGACGGCCACGGCATGATCCGCGTCGGGCTCCAGGCCATGGCGCTGCGCGAGGAGCAGCTGGATCGCAGCTTCCCAGGGCAGGCGCTGCGACCGGGAGAGTACGTGGAGCTGCGGATCGACGACGACGGCTGCGGCATGGACGAGGTGACCCGGTCGCGGATCTTCGATCCCTTCTTCACGACCAAGTTCACCGGCCGCGGCCTGGGACTCGCGGCGACCGCGAGCGTCATACGTACCCTGCGCGGCGGCATCCACATCGTCTCGGAACCAGGCGTCGGGACCAGCTTCCGCGTGCTGCTGTCGGCCACCACGGCGCAGCCGAGCGCGCCGGAGGCCCGGGTGCGAGCGAGGCTCTTCGGGAGCGGACGAGTGCTGGTGGTGGATGACGAGCAGGACGTCCGCCAGCTGGTCACGACGGTGCTGGCGCGTGCGGGCTTCGACGTCGTCCAGGCCGCCGACGGTGTCGACGCGGTCCAGCGCTACGCCGATGAGGGTCCCTTCCGACTCGTCGTGATGGACCTGACGATGCCGAGGATGGGCGGCGGCGAGGCCCTGGACCGCATCCGCGACATCGACCCAGGCGTGCCCTGCCTGCTCGCCAGCGGCTACCCCGAAGCAGCGAGCCCCCCGGGGGACGCGCACACCCGCTTCATCCAGAAGCCCTTCCGGCTGGCCCGCCTGACCTCCGCCGTCGCGGCGCTGCTCTCGGGCGAAGAGTGATCCAGCTCTCCGGAGTCAACAAGTCCTTCGGCGACCTCGTCGTGCTCGACGGCATCGATCTCAGCTTCGAGATGGGTCTCACCACGGCGATCATCGGGCCCTCCGGCGCAGGAAAGAGCGTGCTCATCAAGCACCTCGTCGGGCTCATCAGGCCCGACTCCGGCAGGGTCGAGGTCTTCGGTACCGACATGGCGAGGGCACCCAAGCGCGCGCTGTACGAGGTGCGTCGCCGCTTCGGCATGCTCTTCCAGGACGGCGCGCTCTTCGACTCGCTCAGCGTCGGCGACAACGTGGGCTTTCCGCTGGAACACCACCGACCGGATCTGTCCTACCAAGCCCGCCGACAACGCGTGGACGCCGTGCTCGAGCAGGTCGAGCTGCCAGGTTTCGCCGACCGCGACGTGAGCGAGCTCTCCGGAGGTCAGCGCAAGCGCGTCGGACTCGCCCGCGCCATCGTGGCGGAGCCCGAGGTGGTGCTCTTCGACGAGCCGAACTCGGGGCTCGACCCGATGACCTCGGACTCGATCGACAACCTCATCCTCCAGATGAAGGAGGCGCTGGGAATCACCTTCATCGTCATCTCCCACGACATCGTCGGCACCTTCAACGTGGCCGACAGGATCGGAATGCTGTACGGAGGGAAGCTCATCGCCTACGGCTCTCCCGGGGAGCTGCGAGCGAGCGAGCACCCCATCATCAAGCGCTTCCTGAGCCGGAACCTGCATTGAGTCGCACCAAGAAGCACGAGATCGGCGTCGGACTGCTAGTCATCGGGGCGGCGCTGTTGCTGGGCTTCATGGCCATCAAGGTCGGCGCGATCGGCTCGCTGGGGGAACGGATCACCGTCGTCGCGGTCTTCGACGACGCGGCTGGCCTGAAGCAGGGTGCCGCCGTGACCGTCGCCGGGGTCGAGGTCGGCCGCGTGGAGTCGCTGGAGGTGGACTTCGACACCGCCAGGGTGACCTTGACCGTGGACCCGGCGGCGGAGATCCGCGAGGACGTCGTGGTCGCGATGCGCGCTCGCTCGGTCCTCGGCGAGAAATACCTGGAGATCCTGCCGCAGAGCCGTGAGGCGCCGCTGCTGCAAGACGGCGCAGTGATCACCGAGACCCACGGACAGTACGAGATCGACCAGTTCGTCACTGGCCTGGAGCCCCTCGTACAGAGCCTCGATCCCGCGGAGATCGACGCCATGCTGCAGCCGCTGGTGACCGCCATGAAGGAGGACCCCGAGCGGCCGGCCCGAATGCTGAACGACCTGGAGGCGACCCTGGCCAACCTCCGCGAGGCCAGCGAGGAGGCCCCTGCCCTGGTGCGCGAGGCCCGAGCCACGATGGCCGAGGTCAGGGCCACCTCCAGCGAAGCTCGCGGCGCTGTCGCCCGGGCCGACGCCGTGCTCGCGGACGTCGAAGAGGCCACCGCCGAGCTGCCCGGGACGATGGAGCGGATCCCGGGCCTGTTGGACGATGCGCAGGCGACGCTGGCCGACACCCGAGTGGCGGTCAGAACGCTGAACGACTCCAGCCAGTCACTGGCGAAGGTCCTCTCGAACTTCGAGGACATCGACAAGTGGGAGCTCAGGCGCCTGCTGCGAGAGGAGGGCATCGTCGTCCGCCTCTCCCCGAGCGACGTCGTCCCGACCGAGTGATCAGCCGAACTGCTCCAGCAGCTCGGCGACCTCTTCGGCGACATGGAGGCGACCCTGGCCCCGAGCCGCCTCGCTCATGGCGGAGAGGGCCTCTGCGTCACCGAGCAGGGCGGTGATGCGATCGAGAGCGGCGGGAATGTCCAGGTCCGACTCCGTGAGGACCAACGCAGCGCCCAGCTCTTCGAGGCCCCTCGCGTTGGCTTCCTGGTGGTTGTCGGTCACGTTCGGAGAGGGGATCAACAGGGCCGGCTTGCCGAGGGCGGTCAGCTCGGCGAGGGTGGACGAGCCCGCCCGGGCCACGACCAGGTCAGAGGCGGCGTAGGCCCTCCCCATCTTGTCCTCGTAGTCGACCAACGCCACGCCCTCCGGGATCTCACCGAGGTCTCGCAGCGCTCCGTCGTGGTAGCGAGGGCCAGTGACCCAGAGCAGCTGCCAGGGGCGGTTCTGCATCCGGGCTGCGGCGAGGGCCACCGCGTTGATCGTCGCTGCGCCCAGGCTGCCTCCGACCACGAGGAGGGTCGAGCCGTGCTCGTCCAGACCGTAGTGTTGCCGGGCCTCGCTCCGCTCTCCGAGGAGGACCTTCGGGTTCACCGGGCAGCCGACGGTCTTCTTCGGCGCCGAGCCGCCGAGGCGGGGACCGCTGGCTTCGTAGGTCAGCATCGCCAGGTTCGCGACCCGGGCGCAGAGCCGATTGGCCAGCCCGGGGGCGACGTTGGCCTCGTGGATCACGCGCGGGATGCCCAGGGTCCACGCGGCCAGCACCGTGGGGGCCGAGATGTAGCCCCCTACCCCCAGGACCAGCTCCGCACGGAGCTCCTTCAGCAGCCCGCGAGCCTCGACGATCGAGCCGAGCAGGGAGAAGGCGAAACCGAGCTTTCCGACGACACCTCCGCGGGGGTACTTCGGGGCTTGTATCGGGCGAAAGTCGTAGCCCCGCTGGGGCGCGACGCGACCCTCCAGTCGGCCGGCGTCGCCGACGTAGAAGAGCTCGTGCCCGCGAGCCCTGAGGGCATCGCCCATGGCCAGCGCCGGGTAGACGTGGCCACCGGTTCCTCCGCCTGCCAGAACGACGCGCATCGTGCCTCCGTTAGCACGTTACGGAGCCGTGCATGGGCCTTCGATTCTCCCGCGCGGCCGCGGCACGGATGCGGGCCGCAATCAGGGAGGCCGGAGGCGTCGAGGTCTTCGCGATCGGCGACGTCGACGGCATCGGCCGCGTCAGCGGACTGGAGATCCACTGCCGCGGCGACGAGGGGGCCGTCCCCGCCTTGCTCACCCGGCCTCGCAACGGCCAGGTCGTCATCCACAACCACCCCTCGGGCGTCCTGCGGCCAAGCGCCGCGGACTTCGCCCTGGCGAACCGCTACGGCGACGAGGGCGTCGGTGTGGTCATCGTCGACAACGACCTCGACAACGACTTCTGGGTCGTGGAGCCAGCCCGGAAGGTCGCCGAGCCGATCGACCGGGACCGCCTGAGGGCCTTCTTCCTCGAGGATCTCCCGCGGGTCATGCGCGGAGCGGAGCCCAGACCCCAACAGCTGGAGATGGCGCTGTCGGTGGCCGACGCCCTCGACGGCGGCGAGGTCCTCGTCATCGAGGCGGGGACCGGCACCGGCAAGTCCCTCGCCTACCTCGCGCCAGCGGTCCTCTGGGCGCTGGCGAACGACTCGAAGGTGGCGGTCTCCACCTACACGCGTCCGCTTCAGGCCCAGCTCCTCTGTTGCGACATCCCCTACCTGCGGGCCGCCGGCATCGAGTTCGAGGCGGCGCTGGTCAAGGGGCGCAGCAACTACATCTGCCGGCGCAAGCTCATCGCCGCCGGGCTCGACCCGGGGCCCGACGAGCGCGCGCTGGGTCGCCTCGCCGCCTTCGCCGCGACCGCCGAAGAGGGCTCGGTCCAGGAGCTCGGCGAGGAGCTCGATGAGGCTCTCCGGGAGCGGGTGGTCTCCCACGCCGACCAGACCCTGAGGGCGCGCTGCCCGCACTACAACCAGTGCTTCTACTACGGCGCCCGGCGGCGAGCGGCGGCGAGCCACCTCCTCGTGCTGAACCACGCCCTGTTGCTGGCGGACCTGTCGTTGAAGGCCCAGACAGACGGCGACGGCGTGCTCCCGCGCTTCGGTCGCGTCGTGCTCGACGAGGGCCACCACCTCGAAGACGCCGCCACCTCGGTCCTCGGGGAGCGCCTCACGGCCCGCGCCGTCACACGCGCCATCGCGCCGCTGTTGGATCGCAAGCGGCGGACCGGGGCGCTCTCCAAGCTCGCAGAGCGCTTCGGGACGGACGCCAACGGCCTCGCAGAGGCCTGCGGGAGGGCCAAGGACGAGCTCGCGCAGCTGCACCAGGAGATCGAGCCCCGCTTCGAGCTGATGGGTGCCGCGATGCTCGAACCAAGGCCCACGCTCCGGGTCACGGACGAGCTGCAGCAGGCTCAGCCGTGGTCCCACCAGGTGGTCCCGACCCTCTCCGAGCTCGAGCGCGACCTGAGGAGCAGTCACAACCGCCTGGCCGCCATCGCCGCCCGCCTCGACGAGACGGAGATCCCTCCAGAGCAGGCCCAGCCGGTGCTCGACCTGGCCCGCGGCCTCCGGCGCCTGCGGGAGAAGGCCGACGCGTCGACGCGCTTTCGTCGAGGCAGCGAGGGCCGGGTGCGCTGGTTCGAGCGCGAGCGAGGCCCGGTGGCCCTCTGCGAGGCGCCGGTCGATGTCGCGCCGACACTTCGGGATCTGCTCTGGGAGCGCATGGAGGCAGCGACGGTGACAAGCGCCACCCTCGCCGTCGGCGGCCGCTTCGAGCACTGGATGGAGCGCCACGGCGCTCCGGAGCAGACCACCTGCGACGTGCTGGCCTCGCCCTTCGACTTCGAGAAGCAGGCCCTGTTGGCCCTGCCGCGGGACCTCCCTCGCCCGGACGAGCATGGCTGGCTGGAGGCCTGCGGCGCCCTGAGCGCGGAGCTCCTGCGCCGAAGCGGGGGCGGGGCCTTCGTCCTGTGCACCTCTCATGCGCAGGTTCGCTTCTTCGGCGAGGCCCTCCGCCGCGACGTCGGCGGGGAGCTTCCGGTGCTCCAGCAGGGGCGCGGCAGCCGGGAGCGCCTGTTGCGACGCTTCAAGGAGGCCGACGGCAGCGTGCTGGTCGGCACCGACAGCTTCTGGGAGGGGGTCAGCGTGAAGGGCGACGCCCTGCGGCTGGTCGTCATCCCGCGCCTGCCCTTCCGCGTTCCTACAGCGCCGGTGGCCCAGGCCCGCTACGAGCGCCTCGTCGCCCAGGGTCGGGACCCCTTCCGCGCCTGGAGCCTGCCCGAGGCGGTCATCAAGCTCCGACAGGGCTTCGGCCGACTCATCCGCTCACGCACCGACCGCGGCGTGGTCGCCCTGCTCGACCGCCGGGTGAACGAGCGCTGGTATGGCCGGGTCTTCCTCAACGCCCTCCCACCTGCCCGCCGGGTCACCGGCCCATCACGACGTGTGCTCGCAGCCCTCGAAGCGTTCTATGGTGAAGGCGAGGTGGGCGACAATGGATGAGCAGGAAAAGAAGGGCCCCCGCCACCCGAGCCTCCGCGGCGCGGCTCGACGTGTTCTCGGAGCCGGAGCCGGGGAGCGTCCCCTTCCCCGGACCCGTGAGGTGCTGGCGGGCCTCCTCGACTCCAGCGACAAGGTCAAGACCGAAGCTGTCCGGGCGCTGGGCCGAGAGGTCCGCTCCTACCTGGAGGGGCTCGGCATGGACGAGGCCCTCATGCACCTGTTCACGAACTACTCCCTGGAGGTCAACGCCAGCTTCAGCCTCAAGCCGCTGAGCGCCTCACCGGCGCCGACCGACGAGGAACAGCAGCAGGAACCAGGGGCCGAGAGCGACGTGAGCGCAGCTGGTGTCCGGTGGGAGAGCGTCCCGGACCCGGAGCTCGGCGCCGGAGACGAGGCGCAGGCCGTCGTCGACGACGACGCCGCGGACGCCGAGGGGGGCGAGGGGGTCGACGACGACGTCGACTGAGACCTCCTCCTCCCTGACACGGACCGCCTCGACGACGACGCCATCGCCGAGGTCGACGACGACCTCCTCGCTGCCCGGGGGCTCCGACAGCGTGATCACGACGGTCTCCTGGTCCCCCTGGCGCAGGGAGTCAGGCTCGATGGACTCGATGGATGGCCGCCCCGCGCCGTCGAGGACCATGAAGGCCTCTGCGAGCTCGACCTCGACGCCGGCGGTGGTCAGCGCGAGATCGCGGAGGCCGACGGTCGCGTCCGTCTCGACGCGGACGAGCAGCTCGGCTCGATCGACGTCGAGCACCTCGATGGACTCGATCGTGATGCCCACCCCGAGCTCGGCCTCCACCTCTCCGTCGACGAGCAGCAGGTACTCGCCGAGCAGGTCGAGACGCAGCAGGTCGCCCTGCCAGGCGGAGCTCGGATCGAGGGTCTCCACCCGGGGCCGGTACACATCCAGCGACAGCTCCTCCGAGAGATCGCCCTCGCCCACGTCATAGACCGCCGAGACCGCGAAGACGTCGAGACCGTCGCCGTCCACGGCGACGATGGCTCCTTCGATCTCGGGCTCCGCGACGAGCTCGCCGCCGCGGTAGACCCGGTAGCTCTCGAGGTCGTGGATCGAGCTCGGCGCGCTCCAGGTCAGGCCGGCCTCGACGTCGATGATCCTCCCCTCCGGGCCTGCGAGATCCTCTGGTGCCAGGAGGCGGACCCGGAAGTCCTGCAGATCCGTCTGGCTCGTGTTGATTCCGTCGCTGGCCTCGATCCACCAGGACACGACCGTGTCGGGGGGCTGCCCGGGGATGCCGCCAGCCCACACCTCGCCGAAGCGCACCAGCTCGGCGAGCCCCGAGTCGACGTCGGTCTCCCAGAAGAGCCCGAGCGAGGCCAGGCCCTGATCGTCCTCGGCCTCGACCTCGACCACGTAGGGTCCGTCGAGGTCCTCTGTGTCGCTGGGGGTCGAGATCACCACCAGGCGCGGCGGCACGATGTCCCCGTCCCACAGCTCGAGGTCGTCGATGTACCAGCCGGTCCCCTGAACGCTGGCGTCGCTCGAGAACACGAGCCGGAGCTCGGACAGATCGGAGAGCCCCGAGAGGTCGACGTAGACCTGCTGCCAGCCGCCGGTGTCCCCTGTGAAACCCGAGGGGTCCGGGTAGCCGTAGGCGGGCTCGACACGTGTCCAGCCCCCCTGCCCGTCCGAGGCCTCGAGATAGGCCGCGTCGCCGCTCTGGATCTCGGTCCAGTGCCAGAAGACCAGGGACGGGTTCACCGTCGAGCCCAGGTCGAAGGCGGGGAGGTAGAGCAGGCCCTCCGCGTCGTTCAGGTAGGGGCCATCGAGGCGCGTGGCCCACACGCGGGACCCCGTGTGCGCGGCGCCGGGACCGGTGCTCGGCAGCCCCCACTCCCACTGGAGGTCACCGACCTCGGGGCCGAGTCCGCCGTCGTCCTCTTCGAGATCGATGCTCCAGAGCGACGTCGCAGCCGCGACCGCGACGCTGACGAAGATCATTCTGTCTGCAGCTCGTACCGGACCTCGATCAGGCTTCCGGCCGGAGGTGCGTCGTCGAAGGACAGGGTCGTGCCCTCGAGAACCCAGCCGCCGTCGAGGCGCTCGTCATCGATGGCGACCCGCGGCTTGTTGGCCGGCTCGGCCTGGAGCTCGAAGGTGGTCGGATAGTGGGCGGAGAGCTCGACGATGGCTTCCAGGACCGCATCCAGATCGGCCTCACAGATGCTGCCGACGGTCCCGCCGGTGTTCTCGGCGACCTCCGCATAGGTCGTGCCGGGAAAGGCCTCTCCCCCCGGTCCCCGACATCCGCCGGGCACGTCACCGATCACGGCGGACAGCTGGGCGTCGAAGCCGGTGCCCTCGGCCTGCTCTTCGAGGAAGGCGGTGGCGCTCGCCGCCGCATCGGCTCCGAGGACGTCCTCGCTCGCGTCATCGTCGTCCGAGAGCACGACGACGTGCAGCGCCGCGTCTGCACGGCGGAAGCCCCGGTTGTCGTCGTCGACCAGGGGTGTCGACAGGGCCAGGACCATCGCTCCGAGGCCAGCCTCGTCGACCCCGTCCGTGCCTACATCCACCGCCTGCGCGAGGTCCCCCACCGGGTCCTGGCTCGCCGCCGTGATGATCCACGGATCACCCTGGAGGATCCCCGCTTCGTCGCTCTCCGAGGCCGTGGTGACGACCCCGATGTGGTAGGCGAGACCGAGCTCGTCGATGGCCCCGACGAAGGCGGCGAAGGACTCCGCCAGGGCTGCTTGCTCCTCTGCCATCGAGCCGGTGTCGTCGACCACGAAGAGCAGATCGACCTTCTGGTGCGGGGCCTGCTCGAAGGTCTCCACGACCACGACGGGGTCTTGGAACTCGGGGTCCTGGCCGCGGACGAGGTTCTCGATACCGCAGCCCGCGAGGACGCAGAGGAGCATCGGCTCAGTATCGCACCACGCTCACCGATCCCGCGGGTCGAACTTCAGGGCCTCCACCCAGATGACCATGTCGCCCTCTCGAACCTCGCGCCCCATGCGGATGCGGTCGAAGCCGCTGTGCCAGCGCAGGCGGACCTCGTTCGTGAGGTTGTAGGGCCGATCGATGTCCGACGGCAGACCGGTGGCGTGGAGCGCAGGACCCTGGCGCATCGCGCGCGGCAGGTCCACGTGCACCAGGTAGATGGTGCCGTCCTTCACCTTCACGCGGCCGCGCTCCATGACGTACTCGGTGCCGTCCATGACGCCGAGGTCGTTGACCTCCTGGATGTCACCGAGCTGGATGCTCACCTCGCCGCGGACCTCGTCGAAGCTGCGCCCCCCCAGGAACTGGATGTCGACGTAGACACCCTCTTTGCGCTCGTAGGCCGTCTCGAACTCGACGGACTCCTCGTCCACGACGGGGACGCCAGGAAGGATTGGCTCGGAGGGGCCGCAGCCCCAGATCAGAAAGACCCACATCACACAGAGGTTATCCAACCGGCATGCCGCGCATCACGCTGAGGACCTTTGCCCAGCTCCGCGAACAGCGTGGAGTCGCCAAGGAGGAGGTCGTGCTCCCAGAGGGAACGACCGCGCTGGAGGCCTACGCCTCGCTGTTCGCAGAGCCCCGTGTTCCCGTCGGCTTCGCCGTGAACCACGAGCTGGTTCGGGGCGAGGTGATCCTCGTGGAGGGCGACGAGCTGGCGCTGATCCCCCCGGTAGGAGGCGGCTGATGCTGGAGTTGACGGCGGAGGCTCTCGACGTCGCGGCGATCCGCGCGCGGGTCGACGACCCGGGCTTCGGCGCGGTGCTCGTCTTCGAGGGGGTCGTGCGCAACAACTTCGATGGGCGCCCGGTGACCGGGCTGGTCTACGAAGCCTACGAGGAGCTGGCCAGTCCCGTCGTCAGCGCGATCCGCGGGGAGATCACGGCGCGCTGGCCGGGAACACGGGTCGCCGTGGCCCACCGGACGGGCCCCCTGGTCATCGGCGAGACCTCGATGGTGATCGCGGTCGGAACCCCCCATCGCGCCGCCTGCTTCGAGGCGAGCCGCTATGCGATCGAGGCCATCAAGGACCGACTCCCGGTCTGGAAGAAGGAGGTCTACGCCGATGGCGAGGCGTGGAAGCCCAATCCCGAGGTCTGAGCGTCTCTTCGTCGACAAGCCCCCCGACGAGTACCCCAAGCCGGACGTCAATCCCTACCTCAAGCAGCACTTCAGCTACGGGCGGCCCGTGCTCACCGCGGACCAGGCGGCGGCCTGCCGTGGGGCCTGGAGCGACGAGTTCGGGCGAGAGGCGCCGCTCCATGTCGAGATCGGACCGGGCAACGGCTTCTTCTTCTCTGGCATGGCGTCCCGGTTCCCGGAGCGCAACTGGCTGGGCGTAGAGATCCGCTTCAAGCGGGTGATGCTCACGGCGAAGAAGCTCCGCACCGCAGGCGCGGAGGAGTTCGCGAGGGTCTGCCGGTACGACGCCTCGGCGATCAGCGACCTGTTCGTGCCCGGCGAGATCGCAGCGCTGTACATCAACCACCCCGACCCCTGGCCAAAGGACCGGCAGGCCAAGAACCGCCTGCTGGGACCTCGCTTCCTCGAGGTCTGCGCCTCGGTCCTCGAGGCAGGCGCCGAGATCCGCCTCAAGACCGACCACGTGGTCAACGTCGAGGCACTGTCCTCCGCGGTCTCGACCCACCCACAGTTCGAGCTCGTCGGCACCTGCGATGACGTCAGCGGCCTGGGCGCCCCCTGGGGCGAGGACCTGCGCACGAACTACCAGCGCAAGTTCGACGAGAAGGGCGAGCCGGTCCTCGCCGTGTGGGTGCGGAGGGTCTGAGCGACCTACTGCTCGGGATCCCCACCTCGCCCCAGGGCGCGCATCATCAGGGCCCACCAGCCCTCCGACTCCTGGCGGAAGAACCACCACGCCGTCAGCGCCTGCACCGCGTAGGTCCAGTAGTGGAGCACCAGCGCGTAGGCGATGGCCTTGCCCGAGAGCAGCTCTCCGTGCACGCCGAAGAGCGCGAGCGCGCCCCTGGCTGCGGCCTCGTAGACGCCGACGAACCCGGGAGGTGCCGGGGCCATCGTGCCGAGCATGATGAGCACCATGACGCCCAGACCCTCGAGAAAGCCGATGAGCTCCGGGAAGCCGAAAGCGGCCGCGAGGCAGGTGTACATGAAGGCGCTGCCAACCCAGGTGGCGGCGGTCAGCGCCACGAGGATCACCAGTCGACCGGGGCTGCGCACGCTGTCGAGCCCCCGCACGAAGCTCTCTGCGAAGCCGAGGAGCCATCGGCCGAGCCGATCGAGCCAACTCCAGGTGACGCGGGCGGTGACGGCGCGGTGGATCCAGGCGCTCAGGGTGAGCACCTGCCTCCCGAAGAACAACAGCCCCAGCGCCACGATGCCTAGAGGCAACAGCATGGTCATGGCCACGCGAGCGCCCAGCTCGGTGACGTCCCAGGTGGAGCCGGCCAGCTCGATTTGGTGGGTGGGCAGCTCCGCGAAGGTCATCACCAGCGCGAGGATCAACAGGGTCGCGGTGAGGTCGAGGAGGCGCTCGACGAAGGTCAGGCCAAAGCCGGCACCCATCGGGATGCCTTCCTTCTGCTTCAACAGGTAGGGCCGGACGAACTCGCCGAGACGAGCGGGGAAGGTGTTGATGCAGAGGAAGCCCATGCAGAGGATCCCCAGGTTCGTCCAGTAGGTCGAGCTCGGGACCAGCGCGCGGACCATCACCATCTGGCGCAGGGCGCGGATGGCCTGCTGGTAGAGGAAGATCAGCGCCACCGGCACGAGCCACGCAGGGTTCATCTGGGCCAGCGCGCCGCGGACGTCTTCCAGCGGCACGCCCCAGAAGGCGAGCGCGAGCAGGAGGACTCCGATGAGGAGCCCGATGGCGACCTTCTTGATCAACGACGTCGTGAGAACAGCAGCGGTAGGAGCCAGACTCCCACGAACAGACCGCTCGGGCCACAGCCCCCCCGACAGCGGCGGCCCTCCGCCTCCATCGGGTTGGTGCCCTCCCAGTACTCGCGGAGGTTGATCACTCCGTCGCCGTCCGGGTCTTCGGCAGAGTCGTCGCGTCCGACATGCAGCCCCCAGTGATCCTCCCAGCCATCACCCATGTCGTCGCGGTCGGTGTCGACGGGCATCGTGAAGTCGAGCTCGAACTCGACGCCCGCCGCGATGTTCACGGTGGTCTGGACCTCCGGGTTGACGGTGCCCGGCCAGAACACGCTCACCCACCCCGGATCGCGGTCGCAGTACGGGGTGTAGAAGACCTCTGCGAACCAGACGCCCGGCCGCAGGCCCTCCGCCCGCCAAAGCCCCTCGGCGTCCGTGGTGGCGGCCTTGGCGTCGGTGTCGACATCGAGGGGCTCGAGGTACACCGTCGCGCCCTGCACCGGGAAGCCCTGGTCATCCTCTACGGCGCCGAAGGCCACACCGGCCTGCTCGAGGGAGACCACCACCTCCGTGTCCTCGCCGTAGTCGACCTCGTAGTAGACGCGCTCTCCGGCCTCGTCGCTGACGTAGTCCTGCACGTAGCCCTCCGGCTCTGCGTACACGAAGAGGCTGTAGCGGCCTGCGTGCAGTCGGCCCGCGCGGAAGTACCCGTCCTCGTCGGCCTGCGTGCCGAGGCCCACCGTGTTGCTCTCGTTGAAGGCGATCAGCGTGACCCCCGAGAGGTCGCCCTCCAGGTCGAGGACCCCGGTGATGGCGGCCTCTTCGTACATGGTCAGGTCGTAGTCGACCAGGAGCTCGCCCTCCTCGATGGGGGTCGTCTGGGTGGGGACGGCCTCGTCCGGCCAGTAGGTGTGGGCCCAGCCCTCGCGAGAGGCCCAGCCGACGAGATCACCGGCCGGGAGTCCCTCCGCGGCGTAGAGGCCGTCGGCGTCGGAGGACACGGTCACTACCTGCCCGTTGGAGTAGAGGTGGACCGACGCGGCCGACACGGGCCCGTCGAAGCCCTCGAGCATGCCCTCGACCCCAGCGCCGACGAGCAGGGGGACGACGCCGACGTCGAGATCGTCTCCGCGCCCGAGAACGACATGGTCTCCGTCTTCGTAGACCCCGCCGAGCTGTTGTGTCGGGAGCCCCTCCGCGGAGAAGCCCAGGGAGTAGGGCTCCGTGTCGCCCGAGTCGGCGTCGAGGCCGAGGATCGAGAACCGCCCCTCCGCGTCGGTAGTGGTGGACCGCACGATGCCCTGGCTGCGGATCCCCTCTCCCCGGCAGACGACCTGGGCCCCCTCCTCGGGCACACCGTCGAGCTCGAGGAGACCGGAGAGCGCCCCGCCCGCGACGAGCTGGAAGTCGAGGTCCCCGACGACATCATCGGACTCGAGCTCCAGGCGAGCGCCGTCGCAGAAGCTCCAGGCCCCTGGGTAGTAGCGCTCGACGTGGTTGAGATCGATGGGCACGGCGCGCAGCCGGTAGTGACCCCTCGGGAGACCCTCGACCACGTACTCCCCGTCGGCGTCCGTGGTGGTCTGGGTGTTGGACAGCGCCGAGTCGTAGGCCACGACGTAGACGCCTTGAAGCGGCTCACCCTCCGGCGTCGTCACCGTCCCGCTGAGCGTTGCCGCCAGCGCGCTCGTCTGCAACCAGGACATCCGGCGCATCGTACTCGGGGCCGAGCAGGGACAGGGCTGCGCCAGGCTCGATCATGCGCAGTTTGCGCTCGCTCAGCCACTCTGTCGCAGCCTCCCGCCGCCCGAGCGGCCACCACTCCGCGTCTTCGAAGCGATTCTGGGCCCGCAACGCCGCGAGCCCATCGAGCCAGGGGAAGCCCGCCCCGCAGGCCACCAGCACGAGCTCGATGCCCTCTGGCACCTGGACCTCGGCCAGAGCCACCAGGCGCCTCAGCGCGTCGCCCTCGGCGGGGAGCACGCTGGCACGCTCGATCGCACCGAGCACGAGCGCGAGCAGGACCAACAACGCCACCACCGAGCGCCCGAGTGCCTGGAGCCAGCCTGCTTCGAGGCCACCCCAGCGGAGCAGGAGCGCGACCACCGCCACACCGGTGAGGGTCCAGGCGATGCTCAGCAGCGGCGTGACCAGGCGCTGCAGTCGCCTCGGCGCGTCGACGAAGGCGAAGACGACCACCCGGCGCGGGCCCTCGCCTCGCCGCACGACCAGGTTGTAGCTGCGTCCACGCACCAGCAGGTGCCGAAGGAGCGGGCCGACGCGGGGCTGGAAGACGCTGGATGCGACCAGCAACAGCGCCAACAGCAGGCCAAAAGCTGGCCGGAACTCGCCGACGAGGATCGCGACCGCCAGGCACAAGGCATGGGCCGCGGCGTCGAGGGCGGCCCCGGGCCAGCAGACGAAACCCTGCACCCGCACCCGGTGACCCAGGACCTCCAGTCGTGCCCTCAACCAGCTCGTGCGGAGGCCCTCAGCTGCGCTTCCCGCAGCTCCAGTCGGGGGCGGTGGGCCCTCGCCGTGACGCCGTCCGCTTGTCTGCTCCATCATGGACCGCTAACATCTGCGCCTCAGACGGCCTCAAGAGGTTGGTGCAGCAGCGCAGATGCGGTTCAGAGGCAAGGACTACGACGGCGAGGGGGTCACCATCGCCATCATCGACAGCGGGATCGACAAGAACGATCCCCGACTCGCTGGCGTCGACGTCGATGGCTGGAACATCCAGCTGAGCGCGACGGGCCACGCCCTGCTCGGCGCGGAGTTCCGGGACGACAACGGGCACGGCACGGAGATCGCGGTCGCCGTGCATCGGATCGCCCCGAAGGCCAGCCTCCTGGCCGTCAAGATCATGGACGCCAAGCTGAAGACATCAGCGGATCTGATGGCCGCGGGCATCGAGACCTCGACGCGCAACGGCGCCAAGGTCATCAACCTGTCCCTCGGCACGCCGAACATGGGCAAGGCGCTCCTGCTCCGTGACTGCTGCGCGCTGGCGGTGGAGAACGGCAGCGTGGTGCTCGCCGCGGCCCACCCGAAGGGCGAGCGGGCCTACCCCGCGGACCTCCCCGAGACCGTCGGAGCGGCCAGCCACCCCGACTGTCCGCTCGAGAAGTACTACTATTTCGCGCCCCACCGCTTCCCGCGGAAGGAGTGGGGCAACCTCACCGGCAAGTTCCTCGCCCATGGCTACGCCGTGAAGGGCGAGCGGGACCGCGGCTCCTACCGCGGCTCCGGCATGGCGACTGCCTACCTCTCCGCGCGCGCATCCTGCATCTGGCAGGCCTTGCCCAAGGAGACCCCGATGGGCATCGTCGATGTGTTGCGCCAACTGGCGCTGACTCCGGTCCCCGAGATCGGCTACGGCTGAGCACCGTGTGGCTCCTCGCCGCCAAGTTCGCACACGCGAGCCCGGCTGAACTCTACGGCTTCGGCGCCCGAGCGATGGGCCGGGCCCAGGGTGGTGTCTCCCTCGAAGGCGACGCCGGCTCCGCCCTGCTGAACCCGGCGCTCCTGGCAGGGCACGACAAGTCACAAGTGCTCATCGGCTACGCGCTCGTGCGCTTCGACTTCGACGAGATCCCACCCCTGTACTGGGACACCAACCGGGACGGGCTCATCGACGAATACGACGAGCCCCTCAGCATGGGGGACTACGACAAGGGCGACGGCTTCATGCTCGGGCTGCGCCGCCCCATCGGCGAGCGCTTCGGCATCGGCGCCGCCCTGTTCGTGCCGCAGGCGCGGCTGCTCCGCATCCAGACGGTCGATCCCCAGCTGCCGAACTACATCATGTACCGGAACCGGACCCAGCGGTACGCGCTGGCCCTGGGATTCGCCGCCGAGCCCGTCCGGAGCTTGCAGGTCGGGGGCGGGGTGCGGTTGTTGTCCCGCTCGGTCCTCGACGTCACCTTCACCATCGACAGCGTCGTCCACGGCGATCAGCCCGCGGATGCAGGGGTCGAGGACGTCACGGAGCTCGAGGCGCGGGTCCATGACCTCTCCTTCGACCTCAAGCCCGCGGCTGTCCCGGTCTTCGGCCTCCGCTGGGACGCCGGCGAGCTCGTCGAGCCCCTCGACGGCCTCGCGCTCGGTTTCGTGTGGCGAAACGAGGGGGGCATTCCGATCGACGTGAACCTCGACGCCCAGCTCAACGCCTCGGCAGAGGACGTCGGAGAGCTCGAGCCGGTCAGCGTCGCGGCGCTGGGCAAGGTCTACATCAACATCTTCGATCACTACATGCCGATGCAGTTCCAGTTCGGCGGGAGCTACTCGGTCGACGACATCCTGCACTTCTACCTGGACGTGCACCACACGCGCTGGGGAGCGATGCAGCTGAACTCCACGCAGCTGCTCGACGCGGAGCTGCAAGCGACGATGGCCGATCTCGGAGATCTGACCATCGAAAACGGCCACGACGTGAGCGGCATCGAGTGGCGGAACACCTGGAGCATTCGCACCGGAACGGAGCTCTTCCTGCCCCGCTTCCCCTTGCCGGGCGACCTCGGCTGGAAGGCCGCCCATGTCCGCGGTGGCTTTGGATACGAGCCAAGCCCGCTGGTCGCCCAGACAGCCGAGACCTCGCTCCTGGACGCTGACCGACTGCTCTTCGGCCTCGGCATCGGCGTCTCCCATGGCGCCATCAACAACACGGTCGAGGGGCCCGTGAGCTGGGACCTCTTCTTCCAGTACCACACGCTCGCCCGCGGAACGCTGAAGCGCCCTGCAACTGACGAGCACCGCGCGGGTTACCCGGTAAACGGCGCGCCCATCCCGATCGGAGGCCGCTTCTTCACGACCGGATTGCAGTGCAGCTTTGACTACTAGCCTCCTCGCGACGTGGGCCGAGTGGTCCACTTCACTGCAGCTGGGCGACGTGCCCGAGCGCGTGCTGGAGCGGGCCCGCCTCCAGCACCTCTCGACCGCCGGGGCTGTGCACACCTCGCTCGCCGCGGGCCAGGCGCTGGGGCTGGGACTGGGCAGGGGAAAGGAGCCGGCGCTGGCCTCTGGGCGCCGGGTCGGCCAGAAGCAGGCGCTGCGCTACCACGCGGGCAACGCAGCGGCCTGGGACTGCTGCGATCAGATCCTCTGGGGTCCCGCCGGCCCCGGCTCGGTCTGTGGGACGTGGTCGAGCGCGCGCGAGCACACCCTGGGCGAGCTGCTCCTGGCCACCGTCATCGCCAACGAGCTCTCCGCTCGGGTCGGCGCCGCCGGGCTGCTCGCCCCCAACAGCGCGACCGGCTGGACCGGGCTCCAGGCCGTCGCCGCCGCCGCCGCCATCGCCCGACTGCGCGGCTCGAGCGCCGAGACGACAGCCAACGCGCTGGCGCTGTCGTTGAGCGACGGCGGGTGCGCCTCCACCGCGGGCCTGGCCACGAGCCACCACGTTCGCGCCCGTGTCGCCGCCAACGCCGTCGTCGCCGGCGCCTCCGCGGTGGACGCTGCCAGCGATGGCATCGCCGGGCCGGTCTCGCTGCTCGACACCGACGCCTGGTACCAGGCCCTCGGCTGTCCCGTGGTGCTCCGGCATGTCTTCGGAGGGCTCGGCACCGCCTGGCTCACCGACACCCTCTGGTTCAAGCTGACGGCGGGCTCACCCTGGCACAACGTGGCCATGCAGGCGCTGGAGGAGATCCACAGCCGCCACATCCGGGCAGCGGACAAGCGCCTCCGACCCGACCAGTGGACCGAGGCGGTGATCCGAGTGTCCTTGCCGGTCTGGGCCGCGGACCAGGTGGCGTCGGTGGACCGAGAGGGCCTCACATGGAGCTTGAGGGCCGCGTACGCGACGAGCTCCCGCGCGCACCAGCTGGGCCCGCGGGAGTTCGGGGAGTCCTTCTGGGCCGAAGAGGGCGGCGACATCGCCGAGCTCGCCGGCAGGATCCGCGTCGAACACGCCTGGGAACACACGGTCGCGGCCATCCGCGGACTGGCCGAGCAGGGCATCCTCGGCGGCCTGACACTGGGTCAGCTCAAGCACGCCGCGGGTGCCTTCCGCACCGCGCTGCCGGGCCCCGAGACCCCGGCGGGGGCGGACCTGCTGGAGCTGGCGAAGCTCGGGCCACTGGCCGGTGGCCTCTCCGCTGGAGCCTTCGACCCCAGGGCCTTCCGCTACGTGCTCCCGATGGACGTGAAGGTCCACACGACCCGCGGCGGCTTCTGGCCAGAGACGCGCTCGCTCCCAGAGGGCTCTCCCGGCTGGAACTGGGAGGACACGCTGGCCCGCGTCCAGGCCAAGTTCGCTGGCGGCGACCCGGCTCGCACCGAGCTGGCACAGGAGCTGCTCACGCGCTCGACGGAGAGCTCGGCCGAGGACTTCGTCTCGGCGCTCTAGCGCTAGGGGGTGGTGACCTCTCCAGAAGCGAAGAAGTCCTTCTCCACGTCGGAGAGGCTCTCCTCGACCTCGGCCTCGGCGAAGACGGGCGGCGGAGGCGCCTCCTCGCTCGGAAGGTCGGTGGCGGTATCGTCGACGGCCACGGAAGCAACGGCCACGGCGGCGGTGGCTCCGTTCGTCTCGACGGCGGCGGTCTCCTCCACCTCGACGGCGGTGTTCTCGACCTCGGCCTCGTCGATCTCGATCTCGGCCATCGAGACCTCGGCTTCATCCTCTGTGACTGCCTTGGGCGTGATGTCGTACTCGTTCTCGAGGACGCGGAGCGTGGCGAAAGCGAGCACCGGATCGAGGGGCACGGTCGCGGCGAGCTTGCGGGCGATCTGGTAGCCGACGACGCTCACGATGGGCGCCCCGCAGCTGGGGCAGACACCTTGCTCGATGGCGAAGCCGAAGGACGAGGGAGTGCGGTGACCGTAGAGGCAGCGGTAGTCCATTTGGACCTCCTGGACGCATAGAGTATCTCGGCTGGCGGCGCCGTGATTTCTCTCCTGTTGACGCTCAGGTGGAGCCAAACAGCGACGAACCGTGCTCAGTTCGCAGTGAGGTCCCCGCCGAAGGTCACGTAGCCGTCCTCCGCGCCGTCCAGATCGATGTTCACGTTGTCCAGGGTGAAACCTTCCAGATCCGGGATCGGGAACTCGCCGAGGGCGCCCGTCAGGGTCGGCAGCAGCAGGTCGACCAGCTCGCCGAGGAAGCTCTCGACCCCATCGGCGTGGATGCTGCGCTCGTTCGGGTAGACCAGGTCGAAGAGGATCTCCGTGTCGCCGAGGCCCGCCGACAGGGTGCTGTCCGCTGTCGCCTCCAGCTCGAGGCCGACGGTGACGGTCACGTAGAAGCGCATCCAGAGGTTCGCCTCGTCGATGTCCCCGTCGTAGAGGCTGACCTCGAGGTCCCCCAGCTGGAGGTCCAGCAGCTCGGACCCGGTACCGGGGATGACCACCGGCGGCAGGTAGGCCACCGTGCCGATGCCCAGGGAGGAGAACGGCAGGAACTCGCCGAACTCGCCGACGTCCAGGCCCAGCTCCTCGGCGGGCATCTGCATGTCGAGCAGGCCGCCGACCCAAAGGGCGTGGAAGGCCTGGTTCAGGAAGTCCTCTGAGATGCCCAGGATCATCGCGTTGGTCGCGCCGGAGTAGGTCGGCGCCGTGTAGGGGTACACGAGGCTGCCCGGCGTGTCGGTAAACGGCGACATCCAGGCCTGGGCCGTGAACCAGGTCTCGAGCCCGAGCGTGAGGCCGTAGTCGTCAACGCTGACGCTGTAGGGGATGGCGTCGAAGTCGTAGGTGTTGTCCTCGATCTCGAAGGTCTCGCCGATCTCCAGGCCCTGGACCGCGTCCGCGAAGAGCGAGGGGATCTCGTCCTCTGCCATGTCCTCCATCAGCCCGCCGAGCACGCTCCAGACCAGCGCGTCGA
Organism: Myxococcota bacterium; assembly: GCA_036012755.1. Classification (GTDB taxonomy): domain Bacteria; phylum Myxococcota_A; class UBA796; order UBA796; family CAJQPC01; genus JAAESX01. The sequence goes on from DASCPX010000246.1 coordinate 49,524, forward strand.
CCGGGATTCCGAAGAAGTCGATGACATCCCAGAGCCAGCCTTCGAGATCGAAGTCGAAGCCGTCCTCGTCAGTGGAGACGTTCGCGACCGTGACTCCGAGCTGTCCGCTGGAGACATAGGGCGTCATCTCCATCGAGATGCTGATCCAGTCCGCGTCGATGGAGCCCGACTGGCTGTAGCTGATGCCGATGACCTTGCCCGAGGCGTTGAAGTCGAGGTGCGGGTCGTAGATGATGGCTTCGGTGTCGAGGTAGCCACCGCTGGTCGGATCGATGTCCAGCGAGGTCGACCCGATGGAGGGGTTCGTGACCCGGAAGGTCACCGAGTACCACTCCCAGCACCAGGAGACGATGCAGCTCTCGGCGCTGTCCTCGAAGACCGGATCCGGGATCGCCGAGGCCAGGGCGTCGGTGTCGATGAAGTCTCCGGCGAGCTCCTCCAGCGTGTCGAAGCCGTCCTCTGTGATGCGGGCCTGGAAGCCGTCCCCGATGCCGTAGCCGTAGCTGTTGAACTCGCCGGCGATCACGGCGCGGGTGTCGGTGGTGCGGTTGCCGTCACCGTCGATGGCGACGGTCTCCAGCGTGGTCATGCCGAAGTCGTAGGCCTGCAGCGACTCCCAGGTGCCGTCGGAGTTCAGGGTCGCCGTGTCGCCGTTGACCGTGATCGAAGAGACCCCGGACCACTCCTCGAAGACCGTGCCGCCGACGTACTGGCCGTCGTCGGTGGTCTGGGTGCCGCGCTCGGGGACGAAGACCTCCAGCTCGGGGCCGGTGGAGTCGATGAGGAAGGGCCCGACGCTGTCTGACAGGGCCTCGTCCGTGGTCGCGGCGTAGACCGTGTACCAGCCCTCGGCGTCGAAGGTGATGGCGTTGTAGGACACGGTGACGTCGGTCATCGGGTCGGTCCAGAGGTCCCAGGGCTCGTCGCCCGCGGGGTTGCCGTACGCATCGACGATGGTGACGGTGGCCAGCGTCGTCTCGGAGACCTCCAGGTCCGTCCGGGAGAGCTCGAGGTCCAGTCCGGCGGCCGGTCCGGGCACGACCACGAACTCCTCGATGTCCGAGACCACGTCGTTGGACGCGGTCGCTTCGTAGAGGCCGGAGACGGTGCTGTAGAAGGTGTTGCCCTCGATCGCGACGTCGGAGGAGTCCAGCGTGACCTCGATGCCGGTGGTCGGGGTCTCGTTGCCGAAGGCGTCCCAGGCGACCACGCCGAAGGTGATGGGCACCCCGGCGTCGGTCTGCAGGTCGGAGAGCTGGAGGTCTACCAGCGCCGGCGCCCCGGGAGACACGGCCATGTCCACCGTCACCACGTAGAGCTCGCCCTCGAACATCGTCGAGGCGGTCAGCTCGTGCGGACCGGCGACCGTCGGGACCAGCGTGCCGTCGCCCCAGTCCAGCATCTCCTCGAGCGAGGAGCTCATCATCAGCTCGTCGTCGAGCGCTATGGGCTCCGAAGCACCGTCCATGTATGCGAGGTAGGCGACCTCGTCCCCAGCGGTCGGCGTCGGGTCGTCCAGCGTGACGACCAGATCGAGCACGTTGCGGAAGGTGCTGTACTCGTTCCGGCAGCCAGACAGGGCGATGAGCACGAACAAGGGCATGGGGATCTCCGGCGCGCGCATTTTAGTTGCTCGCACCGCGCTTGGCCCATGGTTTCGACATCCGCGACTCCAGCATGCCCTGACCACGGTGGACACAAGACTGGCGACTCAGGCACCATCTGCACGGATTCGTCACAGATGCAGGACCTCGCCGAGTTCGTAGCCATGGTCGAAGCCGGCAGCGTGTCCGAGGCCGCGCGCCGACTCGACGTGCCCCGGGCGTCCCTGTCCCGGCGGATGTCACGGATGGAGGCACGGCTCGGCGTCGTGCTGGCTCACCGCAGCACACGGCGTCTGACGCTGACCGACGCCGGCCGTGAGCTCTACGAACGCGGACGTCTCATCGCCGCTGGTCGAACGAGACCTGTCATCCGGTGCGTTGCTCCAGGTCCTCCGAGGTCAGGCAGGCGCGATCACGGCGCTCTCGGTCGTCTACGCCGAGCGGCTCTACCGACAGCCGAAGGTCCGGGCCTTCGTCGACCACATGGTCGCGCGCTGCCCGGAGACCTGAGTCGTGCCTGCCGAATCCCCGAGCGATAGTTGAGCTCATGATCTGGCTGTTCGCCTGCGCGATCCCCGAGTACCCGACAGACGTCGAGCTCAATCCGACCTCCGTCGAGTTCCCCTGGGTCTCCTACGAAGAGGAGCCCCCCGAGTCCGTCGAGGTGGGTGTTCGCAACCACGGCGAGGGCCCCGCATACTTCACGCTCGTCGGGCTCGAGGGCGAGGGACTCGGCAACCTCATGGTCGTCGGCGAGTGGTCCGACGCCATCGTGCCACCAGGACAGGGCAAGTCCTTCAGGGTCGCGATCTCCCGGGTCTACGAGGACTGGGACCACGGCGAGTACGACGTCGACGTGGTGGTCGAGGCGATCGCGGCCTACGGCGGAGGCTGGGGAACGCCCTATGACCAGTCCGACACGGTCGACACCTACACCCTGCCGGTCATCGTGAGGATCGACTGCGATCTGGACGCCGACGGCGAGGAGTCCACGGTCTGCGGGGGCACGGACTGGGACGACAAGCTCTAGCCCAGGAACGCGAACACATCCGCCCAGCAGCGCAGGGCCGCCTTGCGCCAGAGGTAGGCGTGGAAGGCGTGCGGCATGCCGCCGTACTCCTGGCCTTCGACGGGGGCGCCTAGACGTCCCAGCGTCCTGGCGAGGCGGGCGCTGTCTTCTCCGATGGGGTCCGAGCCGCCCCAGGGCACGAAGGTGCGCGGCCAGTCCACCAGCTCCTCGGCCCGCTCCAGCTCCACGAGGGGATCCGCGAGGCCCAGACCGGGGGTCGGGTTGTAGCTCTCGCAGGTGAAGTCGATGATGTCCTGCATGTAGAAGGGCACGCTGCCTCGGAAGCGCGCCGGGTCGCTGGTCTGGAGCAGCCCGCAGAACGGGACCACCGCCGTCGGCCGCACGACTCCCAGCTGCGCCCAGGGCTCGGGGCGCTCGGTGCACGCCGCCAGGGCAGTGACCAGGCAGAGGTTTCCACCCGCGGACTCACCGCTGAGCACGAAGGTGGAGCGGTCCCCTTCGTGTCGGTGGGCGTTGTCCCAGACCCAGCGCGTGGCCAGGCAGGCATCGGTCGGGGCCGCCGGGTAGGGGTGCTTCGGCAGCAGGCGGTAGTCGGGGAGGAAGCAGGCGAAGCCCCTCCGAGCGAAGGCCAGGCCCATGAGCCAGTGGGTCTTCCGAGAGAGCGCCTGGAAGCCCCCGCCGTGGAAGTAGAGGACCACCGGATGCGGACCCGGCGTGGGCGGCAGGTAGACGTCGAGGTGGTGCTCCGGCAGCGGCCCGTAGGTGATGTCCTCGATCCGCCGCAGGCCGTGGTAGCCGGGTTTCGCCCACGGAGTGAGACCTCCCCCCTGGGCCAGCACCTGGAAGCCCTCGTTCGCGATCAGGCTGAACAGGCGTCGCCGGCGAAGTCGCATGCCCCCTGCGTACCATGCCTCCTCGCACCTGGCGGTCCACCGGGTAGGATCGATGAAGGTCAGGGCGGCGAGGAGCACGACATGTCTTTCCTACTAGCCGCATGCACCGGGACCCCCAGCATCGAGACCGTCACCATCGAGGACGAAGGTGTCGTCTGCTGGACCACGGATGGGGACCTCATCATCGACTTCCAGGAGTGCCTGAGCTCCAGCTGCGACACCCTCCTGTCCTCGAGCTGCAGCGCCAGCCTCGACGAGGACGTGCTGATGGTCACTGGAGCGGCGGAGATCGAGAGCTACGTGGACACCGTCTGCACAGACGACTGCGGCTTCGTCGGCGCCACCTGCGAGCTGCCGCTCATCGAAGATCCGGCCACGGTGACCGTGAGCTACGGAGGCGTCGATACTCCGATGGAGGAGGTCCCGGACTGCGGCTGGTAGTTCACGCGGCGTCCCTGGGAGCTCAGGGAACCACCACGTCTCCGTAGGCGAAGTCCAGGTTCACGGTGCGGGCCTTGCGGGAGGGCCACTGGCGACGGAGGCCCCTGCCCGCTGCGGCGTGCACCGGGGGATCACCGGGGCCAGAGAGCGCCGCCCGGTAGTCCTCGACTGCGCCAAGGCGGTCACGCCCGAGGTCGCGGGCCCGCCCCCTCCAGAGGTGGAAGGTGGCCAGCCGCTCTGCGTCAGGGTGACCCAGCTCCAGGGCCCGGGAGAAGGCCTGGGCGGCGCTGGAGCCCTGCCCGGCGCGGAGGTGGAGCAGCCCGCGCAGGTGGTGGTAGAGGGGCTGCCGGGGCTGAGCCCCACAGGCGCGCTCCATGTGCGCGAGAGCAGCCGAGACGTCCTCGTCGTCGATGCAGGCGAGGTAGGCACGCCGGTAGGCCTCGAAGGCCTTGGCCTCTTCCGGATCCGTGTCCACGGCCAGCTCGCCATGCTCCGGCGCCGGTCCACCTCGGGCCAGGCTGAAGGGAAGGAAGGGCCGGCGGCTCGTCGGTGACTCCCCCGCGGCCATCCAGAAGACACCGTCAGCGGGCCGGAAGACCACCGAGCCGACGGTCATCAGCATGGCGATGGCGCTGTGCAACCGACAGGGGGTGGTCCCGATGTCCGCGAGCATGGCCGCCATCGCGGCTGGGTCCAGGCTGCCATCTCCGAGCTGCAGGAGCTCGTTGACGCGCTCGTAGCGGGCGCGGTTGTGGCGCCAGTAGGAACCGTAGAGGTTGCGCTCGGTGGCGCCGAGCTCCGGATCCAGGAAGATGTTGGCGTAACCGAGCGTTCTGTCTCCAGGCTGCGTGCGCAGCGCCACGCAGCGGCGCGGGTTCTGCTCCAGGCAGAGCACCTCGCCTCGCCGACCGTCGCTGATCACGTAGGTCCAGCTGCCGATGGGGCGGTCCTCGCGCAGCATGGCCTCGGCCTCGTCCAGGGTCTCGGCCTCGCGCATGACCCGATCTCCGGCGACCCCGATGGGCAGGCCTCCCAGGCGCGCCTGGTCGGTGAACATGTGCTGGTGGACGGCCAGGGTCAGGCCCGCCTCGTTCATGGCGGTGGCCCCTCCCATGGGCACGCCGGCAGCGGCAATCGAGACGTAGCGCTGGCCGCGCTCGGGCTCCTGGAAGAGCACCGTCGCGGTCTTGGGCCAGTGGCCGACGCCGTGGTAGTCGAAGTTCCGAGCGTGGAGAAGCAGCCCGTCGCTGGTCGCCGGTCCCCAGGCGATGGCGCTGGTGCAGCCCATGCCCAGGGCGACCCGATGCTCTACGGCTGGACCGATGCGCTTGGCGCGGATCAGGCCGCTGACGACCACCAACAGCGCATCGGGCATCGTGGCGGCCTCCAGGACCACCTCCGGAGGCATTCCCGCGCCCTCGGCCAGCCCGCGCATGGTCTCCAGGGCGAACTCGGGCATGCGCATCGCCACCTTTCGCCCGATCAGGTGCTTGACGAGCGGCCACGCGAGAGGCGACAGCGGCCCCAGCAACGAGCGCCCGACCAACCGCTCGACATAGCTGCGGAAGTAGGGCACCGGACCTTCGTGGACCTGCTCGCGCAGGAGCTGGCCGTGCTGGTGGCCCATCTCGTAGAAGCTGCCACGGACTGTGAGGACGTTCAGTGCGCCGACGCGCTCGAGGCTCATGACTCGGACTCCGTCTCGCCCAAGGCGGCGAGCAGGGTGGGGGTGGCCCACGCATGCCACGTGAGCACCAGGGCTTCGGCTTCCTCGGCGCGGCGCTCGCGCACGAGCTCGACCAGCAAGCGCAGACCCTGGAGGTGTTCCGGCACCGGCAGGCGGAAGGGGGAGATCACCCCCCCGACGTCCCGGATGATGCGGGCGTGCCAGTGCACCAGCATAGGGAAGAGCCGGTTGCGGGTTGCCTGGGCGAGCGCCAGCGCCAGCCGATCCTGAGCGGCGCCATAGGCCACGTGATCGCCCAGCGCGGCCTCGAGCTCCGCCAGCGCCGCATCCATCGCCGCGAGGTCCGCCTCAGCTCGGCGTGCAGCAGCCAACCCGGCCATCCAGGCATCCAGCCTGGTCCGCAGCTCGAGGAGGTCCTTCAAGACGTCGATGTCGACGCGACCAGCCTCTGGCACGAGCAGGACACGGATGACCTCTGCGCTCAGCGAAGTGCTGGGGTCGAGCACGATCGTGCCCCGCCGCTTGATCGGCCGCACGAGGCGGTGGACCTCCAGTCGCTTCAGCGCCTCTCGCACGACCGAGCGGTTCACCCGGAAGACCTCGGCCAGGTCCGCCTCGCGTGGCAGGACGGCGCCGGGCGAGAGCTCTCCGCTGACGATGCGGCGAAGGAGGTGCTCTGCAACCCTGTCGGTCTTTCGGCTCACGGCTCTTGCGTAATAAGTCCGACTTATTCGCGCACCCTGGATCAGTAGCGAAGCACCAGCTTTCTCAGGTCCGCCAGCGCGACCTCGCTCACCGTCGCAGACCCGGCCAGCACCGCCAACAGCGTGGAGAAGACCTCCGGGTTGCGAGCCAGGTTCTCGACCACGTAGCCGCGGAGCATCGGCTGGTGGACCCACCACAGGATGAGCTCGGTCAGGCGCAGCGGGTCCTTCAGCGCCACGGCCAGGCCCTCGGCATAGGGCCGGAGCAGGGCTTCGGTGGCCCCGTCAGGCAGCGCCTCCGCGAGCACGCGCGCCGCCAACCCTGCGTGTGCCAGGGCCACGCTCAGGCCCTCTCCGGTGATCGGATCGAGGAAGCCGGCGGCGTCGCCTACCAGCAGGGTCCGATCACTGACGATGTCCTTCACGGTCTGGCGCAAAGGCCCGGTCAACATCGCCTCGGAGATCACCTCGCTGCCCTCGAGCCAGGTCTCGAGCGAAGCGCAGTCTCCAGCCAGCCGAAGGAGTCCCCCTTCCAGGTCCCCACCCAGGGTGGCGCTGACCTCCTTCTCACAGAGGAAGGCCAGGTTGACGAGGCCCTCGCCCACCGGCGTGAGGTAGACCTCGGAGCCCTCGCCCAGGTGGACCTCGACGAGCTCTGGTCCGGCCCGTCCGGCGGCCAGCTGCAGGTGTAGGCGGGCTCCGTAGCGGGGCCTGCCAGCCGGGCTCATGCGCAACCCCAGCTTGCGGCGGATCATCGAGTTGAGACCGTCGGCCCCGACGAGCGCCCGAGCCTCCAGGGTCCCCATGGCCGACTCCACGCGCACGCCATCTTCCTCCACATGGAACCCGGTCACCTCCACCTCGGTGTGGAGGCGCACCTCTGCCCGGGAGGCGGCCGCCTCCTGGAAGATGGGGTCCATGTGGAGCCGCCGCAGGGCCAGGCCGTGGTCGAAGCCCTGGACCTCGGGGAAGCGCCCCTCGGCCCGGCGGGCCCCGTCGTGGTAGGCGATGCCAAAGAAGGGCTGAGCTCCGGCCTGGACCAGGCGCTCCCGCAGACCGAGGGCCTCCAGCGCGGCCACGCCGTGGGGCATGAGGCCCTCGCCACAGACCTTGTCGCGAGGGAAGGCTGCCCGGTCCAGCACCAGCACCTCCAGACCACGGTCAGCCAGGCCCATTGCGGTGGCGCAGCCGGAGGGTCCGGCTCCTACGATGATGATGTCGGCGTCCACGGTCTCCCTCGCTGCTGCTCGGCCTACATCCAGCATAGGATTCGGCATGCGCGACCTCACCCGCCCGCTCTTCCACTGGTACGTCGACTGCACCTCTGGCAAGGAGCTCGTCTTCGCGCTCTACACCCGCCCCTGCCGCTACGCGCGCTGCGCCTTCTGCTCCCTGCCCAGCCTGGCCGAAGGCGGCGAGCGGGTGCGCCCCCAGGACATCGAGGCCCAGGTGGACTGGATCCTCTCCCACTACGAGCCCACCCAGTTGGAGCAGGTGACCAAGGTCTCGATCTACACGGCCTCGTCCGGCCTGGACCAGAAGTGCTTGCCGACCCGCAGCCTGATGTACCTGCTGCTGAAGGTCTGCGACCTCCCCGAGCTGGAGCTGGTCTCACTCGAGACGCGCCCCGAGTACGTCGAGGACTGGGAGCTGCGGGTCCTGACCGAGGTGTTGGGAGAGGGTGTCCAGGTCGAGGTGGCCATCGGCTACGAGACCCACGACCCGGACCTTCGCAACCGCGTCCTGGGAAAAGGCCTGATCGAGCCGGAGCTGCGCAAGCTGATGCGCACGATCGCTGATCACGGCGGCGCGTTGAAGGCCTACCTGATGCTCAAGCCTCACCACAGCCTCAGCGAAGAAGGGGGGGTGCAAGAGGCCATCAACGGGCTCGAGCATCTGCGCAGCCTCGGCGAGGAGCATGGCGTGCCAGTGTCGATACACCTGAACCCCACCTACATCGCGGAGGGCTGCGCCCTGACCGAGGAGCTGGTCGCGGCGGGTTACCAACCCCCGGAGCTGAGCTCGGTGATCCGCGTGGCGGAGGGGGCGCTGAGCAGGGGACTGCCTCTCTACGTGGGCCTGGACGACGAGGGCCTGGCCCTCCAGGGGGGCACCTTCCGCTCCACCGGGCTCGACGCGGAGCGCGCGGTGGCGGCGATCCTCTCCTTCAACCGCCACCAGGACATCGACCGCCTGAAGCTCGAGGCCGGAGCGTGAGCAAGGCAAGCACGCGGGTGCAGTTCACCCCCTACGAGATCTCCATGTGTCTCTACGACGTGCACCGCACGCGGCTGTGGAAGCAGGCCATCGAGGACCTCGTCCGACCAGGCGACGTCGTGGTGGACGCGGGCGCCGGCACCGGGATCCTCAGCGTCTTCGCGGCGCTGGATGGAGCCGCTCGGGTACACGCCGTCGAGCTGCACCCGCGCTTCGTCGCGTTGATCGAGCACATGGCTGCGAGGAACGGACTCAGCGACCGCGTCCACGTGCACCACGCCGACGCCAGCCAGCTGGAGCTGCCCGAGCCTGCCGATCTGCTGATCTGCGAGCTCCTCTGCACGGGCCAGTTCTTCGAGCCCGAGGTGCAGGTGATCAACCACCTACGGCAGTTCCTGGCCCCAGGAGGCCGGATCCTGCCCCGAAAGGTGGAGTCCTTCCTCCAGCTCCTGGACGCACAGGAGGAGCTCTACGGCGTGCGCATCGACACCGACAGCCGCTCTGATCTGCTGGCCGGCGACGAGCCGGTGTCCACCAGGACCCTCTACGACGTCATCGACCTGACCCAGCCCGTCGAGCCCGCTCGCGTCGACACCAGCGTGGTCGTGCGCGCCCGCAAGACACGGGTGGCCGACGCCGTGGTCATCACGAGCCGCGCCTGGCTGACAGAGGACCTCGTCACGGAGCGCACTCGCTTCCTCTACAACCCAGAGGTCATCTTCCTGAAGGAGCCTGTGCACCTGGTAGAGGACGAGACCTACAGGGTCGACATCGCCTACGACTACGGCTGCGACACCCTCGACGTGGAGCTGGCGGTCACACCGGCCTGAGTGCCTACCACCCGGCGTCGGTGCCCAGCGGTGCGTCGCCGTAGCGCACCCGCCGTCGAGCATCGAAGGGCCCCTCCAGCACGGTCCATCCCTCCCGCGGCACCTCCAACAGGACGCTGTCCACCTGCTCCGCCGCGCCGAGCCCGACGTGAGCGATCGGCGGAGCCCAGACGCCGTACCCCGGCTCGTCGGTGATCAGGACCGTGCGGGTCACACCTCCTGCCTCCACGTGGGCGATGCTGCCGGTCGGGGCCTCGATCTCCAGCCAGTTCTCAGCCGTGCAGCCATCGGACATCATCAACCAACCCCCGTGCGACATCTCCCCGGCCAGCACGTCCAGGACCCCGTCGCCGTTGAAGTCCCGGGCCAGCACCGCTCGGGCGCCAGTCACCTGGGGAAACCCCAGCGCCTCGCTCTGGTCGGTCCACACGCCGTCCGACCCGCGGACGCCGACGAAGAAGGGCCAGTAGACCGGGTCGAAGCCCACGAAGTCGCCAGTGCCCGCCACGATCTCCACGGTGCCGTCGTTGTCCAGGTCGGCCATGGCGCTGCCCCAGACCATCTGACCTTCCGCCAACGGCTCCAGCATCGCGTTGCTGGTGTCCACCCAGTCGTCGCCCATGCGCGTCAGGATCAAGTGTTCCCCGGTCGCCCCGAGGTACATGTCCAACACGCCGTCCTCGCTGAAGTCCGCGAAGCTGACGCTCATGCACCCCAACCGGCAGTCGGATCCCCGGCCGCCCACCGCATCGAGGCCGCCCTGGCCGTCGTTCTGGATAAGGGTGTTGGGGCCGACATAGCCCCGGTCGTTGCACTCGTAGACGTCCAGATCTCCGTCTCCGTCCAGGTCCAGGGTCACCGCGTCGAAGCTCATCCCCCAGCGGTCGGCCTCTCCCCCAGCCAGCGTGGGCTCGGGGTCGAAGTCCCCCCCCTCGTTCCAGAACACCCCTGATCGGTTGTCCTCGTTGACCTGGGTGCCGTCGTTGAAGCCAGCGAAGATGTCGGCGTCGCCGTCCTGGTCGAGGTCGACCACCAGCACCTCGAAGATGGCCCGGCCAGCCGACCAGGTGCCGTATTCGACGAGCACCTCCTCACGCTGGTCATCGGTGCCCCATGCATAGACCAGGACCAGCCCCTCCCCGGCCAGCACGAGGTCCGGGCGGCCGTCCCCGTCCAGGTCGCCCGAGGCCATCGTCAGGAAGGTCAGGCTGTACGACTCGGTGTCCCACTCGCCGCTCTCCAGCTCCACCCAGGCCAGACCCCTGTCGAAAGTCGTGAACACCAGGCGGTCCCCGACCATCGCCACCTCGCCCCGCTCGTCCAAGAAGGCGTTCTCGGGGGGGACAGGCAGGCGGTCGCTCTGGTCGGAATAGCTCAAGGCGACCGGCTCCGGACAGTCCTGCAGGGGGCCGAGGGTCCAGGTGCCCGTGGCGCGCGGTCCAGCGTCTTCCGGCGCGCTGGTGTCCTGCGGGTGGCAGTCTCCGTCTTCGCCGAGCGCGAAGCCCGGGGGACACCACCCGGACGAACAGGCGAAGATGGAGAGAAGGCAGATCAACAGAGCGCCGAGGATACGCCTCTGTCTCGTCAGAGTCCCTTTCTTTAGGCTTCCTCGGCGTCCAGGATGCGCCCGATCCGCAGAAAGACCTGTCGCGACATCAGCATGTCGAGGTGACCAGCGCCCTCGAGGAGGATCTCCTCGCCGAATCCCAGCGCGTTTGTGCCCGGGAGCACCATCAGGTCCTCTGTCCCGGCGAAGCTGACGCAGCGCACTCCCTCCGGAGCTGGCAGCGAGTTCAGGTTGCTCAGGAAGGGGCCGTCCGGCTTGAGTTGGGAGACCAGTTGGGTGGGCATCCACGCCACCGCGTGGCTGCCGAGGTGTGGCGTGCCGAGGGTGATCAGCGTGTCCACCCTCCGGTCCCCGCCCAGCATCTGCAGGTAGACCCGGCTGACGAGCCCGCCCATCGAGTGCGCGACGAGGGTGATGCGCCCCCCCTTGATGTGCTCGTCCAGGTGCCGTTTGAGCTCCAGGCCCTTGGCCTCGATCGAGGCGGTGCTCCGGTAGTTGTAGGCGTACTGCCGACTGTAGCCACGCCACCTCAGGAAGCCCTGCAAGGGGAAGAACTGAGCCCGGTTTCCGGCGAGGCCGTGCACGAAGACGACCGTGTGGATGTCCTTTGCCCGCTCGGACCGGTGGCGACTCGGCAGGAACCCGAAGAGGTAGATCAGGCCGTGACCGAGGGTGGCAGCCGTCTCGCGGAGCAGGCCCTTGCGCACTTCGGCAGCGTCGTAGTCGTTGCGCATGTCCCTTCATAAGGGCTGTGCCACCCTCTGGTGAGGAGGTCCGAGCATTGAGAGCGCTCGTCACAGGCGGCTCCGGCTTCATCGGGTCCCACGTGGTGCGCGCGCTGCTCGAGGCCGGTCGGCGTGTCAGGGTGCTCCACCTGCCTGGTGACCCGTGCAGCAACCTGGCAGGGCTCGACGTGGAGCGGGTGCCCGGAGATCTGCGGTGGGATCCGATCCCGGTCGAGGGCTGTGAGCTGGTCTTCCACCTGGCAGCGGTCTACAGCCTCTGGCTTCCGGATCCTGGTCTCTTCGAGGCGGTCAACGTCGAGGGGACCCGGCGCGTCCTGCAGGCGGCGGCGCGGGTCGGTGCCCGGGTAGTCCACACGAGCTCGATCGCGGTCTTCGGAGGCCAGGGACAGACCGCGGAGGCCAACGAGGACAGCCCGTTTCGCCTCGGCATGGACCACTACTGCTGCTCCAAGGAGCGCTCCCACCGCCTGGCCGAGGAGCACGGAGCCGTGATCGTGGCCCCCGCGGTGCCGATCGGTCCCGGCGACCTGGCCCCCACACCTACGGGGAGGATCCTCGTCGAGGCCGCTCGCCTGCCGGTCGTCCCGGTCACCCGGGGCGAGATGAACTTCGTCGATGTGCGCGACGTCGCCCGCTGGCATGTCCTGGCGGCGGACCGCGGCGAGGCTGGCCAGAGCTACATCCTCGGGGGCGCCAACCACGCACTGATCGACGTGGCGCGAGCCGCCCGAGAGGTGCTCGGACGCCGGACGGTGCTCTTGGAGTTGCCCCCGCGGGCCCTGCTCCCGGCAGCCCATTGCATGATCTTGCGAGCGCGCTTGACCGGCCGCCCGCCGCCCTTCACGCCCGCCACCCTGGCCATCGCCGAGCTGGGGCTGCGAGCGAACTGCTCACGCGCACACGGCCTCCTCGGCCCGCCTTGTTTCGCCATGGAGCGGTCGGTCGCCGACGCCCTCGCCTGGTTCGCTCAGGCCGGGACGATCGTCGCGAACAGTCCGCCGTAGCGATCGAGGGTCTTCTGCCAGGTGGAGTCTGGCGAGCGGGCGTAGAAACCCGCCAACTCCTCGTGGCTGTCCTCGGACACCAGGATCCGCTCTCCGGTCCTCTGGGCGACGTCAGCGCAGAAGAAGCCGACCTTGAGGCGGTCGCAGCTCTCGACGTAGCGGGCGTAGATGTCCTCGAAGGGCTCATCCAGCAGGTTCCCCAGCGCTGCCTTCGAGATGCACACCGTGACGTTGCCGGCGATGTCGACGTTGAGCAGCTTCCCACCGGCCCCCGCGCAGCCGAGGAAGGTGTCGATGGTGCCGAAGAGGAGGGCCACCGGGCGGCCCAGCTCCCGGCCGGTCTCGACGATGCGCTCGGCGACCTCGTGGCACTCCTCTGGTCGGCTGAAGCTGTCCACCTGGACTCCGCGCCCCGTCGCCAGCTGAGGGATGAAGTTCACGGCCACGCCGGGGTGGATGCCCTCGACGAAGCGCAGGAAGTCCGCGATCCGTGCTCGATTGCGGAAGCGCTGGCGGCCCACCACGCAGTTGACGTAGGTGAGCATGCCGGCCCGGGCGGAGCGGCGCAGAGCGGAGGTAGCCGCCTCGAAGGCACCCTCGAACCCGCGGACTCGATCGAAGGCGGCAGCGTCGGCGCCGTCCAGGCTCACGAAGATCCCGGTCAGCCCAGCCTCCTCGAGCTCCGCCAGGCGCCGGTCGTCAAGGCCCAGGCCTGTCGTGAACATGCGCACCTCCGAGCCCGCAGAGAGGACACGCACGGCCTTTTTGAGGCGGCTGTACCGGGTCAGCGGCTCGCCCCCGGAGATGTTCACCACCGGGACCCTCAAGCGAGCGACCTGGCGCGCCACCTCGAGCACAGCCTGATCACCGATGTCCTGGACTTCGCCGGCGGAGGCCCCTGCGTAGCAGTAGTCGCAGGTGCAGGGGCAGGCCCCGGTGAGGGAGAAATACAACACGTTGGGCCCCTGGCCGGGCAGGGCGAAGCGGCGCAGGGCCTCGTCGAAGTGCGGCCCGTCGAAGCGGGGCATGAAGATGTGCGGGAAGAGACCGTGGCGGCCTCGTAGCATCGACGCCGAGCCGAAGTGGCGGCAGGTGATCTCCATGAGGATGGCCCCGGCCAGGGCATTGCGGGCTGTGTCCGTGATCTCGGAGGGGCGCTGGTGGAGCTCCCGCAGCGCCTTCCTGGCGACGTGGGTGGCGAGCAAGGCGCGGGCGGCGAGCGGGCGGTCTGGGATGCCCGTCAGGGGCAGCCCCAGCAGAAGACGCGCCGTACGGTTCGGGGGAGAGGGATGCACGTCTCCCATCGTACAGACGACGAACTGGCAGACGAAGGTCGCCCCTGCGAAGCAGAAGCGACCTCGACACCTATACTCCCGGCCGGAGGTGCCCCCATGTGGCTGTTGTGTGCCTTGGCTCTGGCAGATGAAGGGATGTGGCTCCCCGAACAGATCCCTGCGATGTCCGATGACCTCGCGACCATGGGGCTCCGCATACCGGCCAACGAGGTCGCGGACCCGCAAGGGGACCTGCTCGGCTCGATCGTGTCACTCGGCCACTGCACCGCGAGCTTCGTCTCCGAGACCGGGCTGATCCTCACCGCCGCGCACTGCGTCAGCGGCTACCTCCAGCAGGCAGAGCTGGCCGACGAGGACCTTCGTCGTGACGGCTACATCGCAGCCTACGGCGGCGCCGAGGCCTCGGCCGGACCGGGCGCCCATCTCTACGTCACCGAGCGCATCGAGGACGTCACCGAACAGGTCCTGGAGGGTGTGCGCCGCCGCACGGGTGACCTGGAACGCCAAGAGCTGATCGAACGCAACAAAAAGGAGCTGATCGCCGCCTGCGAGGAGCGCCCCGACCGCCGCTGCGAGGTCGCGTCCTTCTACGACGGCCTCACCTGGCGCCTGATCAGCAAGCGGGAGCTCAAGGACGTCCGCCTGGTCTTCGTTCCGCCAGAAGACGTCTGGTTCTACGGCGGGGACGAGGACAACTGGATGTGGCCGCGCCACACAGGTGACATCGCGCTCTTGCGCGCCTTCGTCGCACCAGACGGCTCCAGCGCGTCATATGCGCTGGAGAACGTCCCGTTCGAGCCCGAGACCTGGCTGCAGATCGAGCCGACTGGAGTACGCGATGGCGACTTCGTGTGGATGGCCGGCTACCCCCAGACCACCTTCCGCAACCGCACCGCCCGGGAGATCGAGCACGCCGCGACGGTTCGCTATCTCAACGGCGCGGAGCTCTTCGGTGCGTTGATCGACATCCTCCGCGGCCACGCCACCGACGACGACACGGCGAAGCGGCTCGGGAACTTCATCTTCAGCCTCGCCAACGCGCGGAAGAACTACCGGGGAATCCTCTGGAACTTCGAGCGCTCCGGCGTCGTGGAGGACAAGCGACGGGAGTACGTGCTCTTCCGCGCCTGGGTCGCCGCAGACAAGGCTCGTGAGAAGCGCTGGGGCGCCGACCTCGACGAACTCGACGACCACCTCGAGCGCAGGCTCGCCACCTCTGAACGGGACCGCATCCTCGACCTGACCAAGTGGTTTCCACAGCAGCTTCGGGTCGCACGAGTGGCCTACCGCCGAGCTCTCGAGGCAGAAAAACCCGACCTCGAGCGGGAGTCCGGATACCAGGACCGGGACCAGGAGGAGCTCGTCGCCCGGATCGGAAAGGTCGACCGAACCTTCCATGCAGCCTCTGATCTCGACGCGGCGAAGCTGGTGCTGGAGCGGGCGGTCGCCTTGCCCGCGCCACCCTTCAGCGACTGGGTCAGCGAACAAGGCGGACTCGAAGCGGCGGTGTCCGCCCTGGAGACGGACGAGACCCTCGCCACTCCCGGAGGCCGCACCGGCCTGCTCGGGCTCGATGCCGCGGCGCTGGAGGCATCCCCGTCGGCCTGGGTCCAGCTGGCCGTGAGGATCGAGAAGCACGTCGACGCCCAGAGCGGCTACAACGACACCTACGCTGGAGCGCTCGCCCGCCTGCGGCCTCGCTACATGGAGGCCTACCTGGAGTGGAAGGGCTCCCAGCACGTCTACCCGGACGCCAACGGAACCCTCCGGGTCAGCTTCGGCCACGTGTTGGGCTACAACCCTTCAGACGCGGTCGAGTACCACCCGATCACGACCCTCGGCGGCGTCATGGCCAAGTCCGGAGAGGCCCCCTACCTCATCTCGGAGACCTTCACCGAGCGAGCGATGCGCGGCTGGGAGACCCCCTGGGCAGACCCCCTGCTCAACGACGTGCCGGTGGACTTCCTGACCACCCTGGACAACACCGGTGGCAGCTCCGGGTCACCCACGCTCAACGCGCAGGGCAAGCTCGTGGGCGTGGTCTTCGACCGGAACTACGAAGGCATGGCCGCCGACTGGCTCTTCGACGAGGCCCGCACGCGGAGCATCCACGTCGACATCCGCTATGCGATGTGGCTCCTGTCGGGCCCGGTCGAGGCCCGCTGGATCATGGACGAGCTGGGAGCCGGCCCAGCGGGGTGAGCGATCAGCCGAGCTCGGCGGAAATGCGCTCCAGGAGCCCGTCGGCGTTGTCGGTGACGAGGTCGAACCAGATCGGGTAGTGGTCGGAGAGCTGGTTCTTCCGCCAGTAGTTCTTGAAGTACTTGTCTCGAACTGCTGGCAGATCCAGGTCGCCGATCCCGCCGTAGACCGCCTTCATCTCGTCGAGGTAGACCGCTTCGTCTCCGAAAGCGAAGACATGGTCGAAGGGATTGAAGACTCCGCCGATCTCGCCGCCGTGGTCGTCCGTGGCCACCTCGAAGAAGTCACCGGCGCCGATGAACAGGCGGTCGTAGGTCTGTGTCTCGGAGGCGTTGGTGTCGACGCCGACCAGGCTCAGGACCTCGCGGTAGCCCGCGTCGACGACCGTCTGCACGGTCGGATCGTCCTTGTCGGCGCCGGTGTAGAAGTTGAAGTCGCCCGCGAGGATGAGCTTCTCCGTCCACAGGTGGTTCTTGTCCCTCTTCTTCTGCAGGGCGTCCAACAAGAGCGTCACCTCCTTCTCACGGTATGCGACGTCGTCGTCGTCGTCCCCGGGGTGGAGGTGGAGGTTGATGATGGCGAAGAGCTTGTAGCCGGCCCGGAAGCCCGTGATGTAGGGCGTGCGCTTGAGCTGCTTGATGCCGAATCCTTCCGTGACCTCGGGCCACAGCACGATCTCTCCGGCGAGCCCGGCGAACTCGACCCGCTTCTTGCACCAAGGTCAAGGGCGAGCTGGACCTGGACGACAACGGCCTGAGCAGCCTCACGGGGATGGCCTCGCTGGAACGGGTCACCGGCGATTTCGTGATCTACGACAACTCCTTCGCGGCGCTCGAGGGGCTCGAGGGCCTGACCAGCGTCGGCGGGGACTTCATCATCGAGCAGAACAGCAAGCTCGAGCACCTCACGGGGCTGGAGTCGCTGGAGACCGTCAGCGGCTCGCTGCGGATCAGGGAGAACGGGGACCTCGTCGATCTCGCGGGGCTCGACAGCCTCCGGGAGGTCGGGAGCTTCGGCATCTACGACAACGACGGGCTCACCTCGCTCGCCGGACTCCACAACCTCGAGCACGTCGGCGACTACCTGCTGGTCACGGACAACGACGTCCTTCCGCGCGCAGCGGGTCTGGAGGGACTGCGCACCCTTGGCGACACACTCAGCATCATCGACAACGACACCATCGCCGGCTCGGTGGACATCGAGGGCAACGGCGGCTGAGAGCGGACTCGCTGAGCCCTCAGCGATCCGCCAGGGTAGGCGCTCCGAGGCCTCTGGCCACAGCCTCTGCGGACCGGACAGCCCCCTCGTGGAGTCCGTTCCCGAGCCACGCGCCGGCGAACCAGGTGTTGCGTTCGCCGTTGTGCTTGCGCACCTCTGGCCGGGATCTCAGCGCCGCCATCGTGTAGAGCGGGGTCGCGTGCTCCTGGACGTGGAGGACGCGCTCGGGTGCGATCTCATCCTCCATGCCGAGGGACAGCGAGAGCGCCGGGGGACCTGCCTCCGGAAGGCCGCACAGGCGGTTGAGCCAAGCGTTGTAGCCCCCCCCCGAGGGGAGCTCGAAGACGTCGAACTCGGAGCGGTAGGTCGCCCCGCGGCGCTCATAGAGACCCGTGTCCGAGTGCACGACCGTGCGCGCAGTGTGTGGACGCCAGGCCTCGAAGCGGCGGACCTCGGCTGCGCTGGGATCCTCCAGCATTGGGAGCACGGCCTGGGGCGGGGTGGCGATCACCACAGCGTCGAAGCCCTGGGAGTGCCCGTCGGCCCAGAGCTCGACCCCATCGTCGCTCCGGCGCAGGCGCTCGACCCGCTGCCCCCGGCACACGGGGCCCTGGAGGCGGCCCGCCAGCGCCGAGACGTAGCGGTGCACACCACCTAGGACGCCGAACCAGGACTCCGGGGACTGGAACTCGCGCAAGACCGGGACAGCCAGGGCGGCGGGGACCTTGTCGGTGAGCTCGTAGGGGATCGAGTAGGCGTAGGTGAGCAACAAGCGCATCCACGTCCCGAAGGCGTCAGGCTGGAGGAAGGCCTGGATGGGCAGCTCCTCGAGCTCCTCGTTCGAAGCGCGCTCGGCCAGCTTCACGAAGCGGCGACGGGCGGCCGCCAGGGGCACCAGCCGCAGCATGGAGCCCAGCCGAGCGCGAAGCCCCGCACCCGAGACGCGCTGGGCTCCCGGAGACGGCAGGATGCGCCCATCGGCGAGGAAGAGCTGCGTGAAGCAGGGCACGGGCGTCCGGGTCACATCCAGGCGATCGAGGAGCTGGGAGAAGTGGGTGAAGACGCTCGCCTCGAACTCGACGACGCCGCAGTCAACCGCCACGTCTTCCAGCCCGGGCAGCGGCGGGAGGTTGCCGCCCAGCGTGCGCACGTGGCCACCGAGGACCGGGGCCTCCTCGAAGAGCGTGACCGCGTGGGTGGAGTCCAGGAGCCAGGCCGCGGTCAGGCCGGCAGCCCCCGCGCCGACGACGGCGACGCGCACGCCTCCTCCGGGTCAGTTGACGAGATCAACCGTAGCCCGATCCCATCCACGAGGGGCCTTGTCGGTGGCTTGCTCCCCGACACCGAGGCCCCAGCGCCCCAAGAAAACGTGAGCGTTTCACAGCAGCCGGCGTCGGATCTAACGAGAATCCATGACCGATATGGTCTTCAAGCGCCGCATCGGGGATAATAAGATTCAAGCCTCCAAGAGGCGTTCTAATAATCCTACGCGCCGAGTAACAAGACCCGATGACTCCCCCGCCGCTGTCGCTCCCCGAACCGACGAGCGAGCCTGCTGGGTACGCCTGGCTGGTCCGGAAGTACGAGCTCATTGTCCTCCCCAACTGGCGCTGGACCTTCATCGCGGATCGCAACGTCCACAAGGAGCTCGACCGGGATGGAACGGTCCAGGTGCTGTTGCCGCGCCCCCGCTCGCCCGCGTCGACGGACATCAGTCACCTCCTCTTCGCTCTGAAGAACGACGGAGTGAGCCTGTCCATCTGGCGAGAGCTGCTCCGGGTCGCCGACCTCTCCTCTCTCGCCGCCGAGATCGAGGCTGCTGTTCGGAAGACGCCCACAGGGGCCTACGCCAGGCGCGCCTGGTTCCTCTTCGAGGCACTCTCCGGAACCGAACTGGGACTCAACGACGTCCAAGCGGGCAACTACGTGCCCCTTCTCGACCCCAAAGTGCACGTCACCGGCCCTACGCGAAAGCACCGACGCCAACGCATCGACATCAACCTCCTCGGCACCCTGCAGTTCTCCCCGGTGCTCCGCTGGACAGACGAGCTACGCGCCGTGTCCGGCGAGCGGTTGCGCTCCCGCATCGAGGAAGTGGTCGCCGGATACGACGACCACACCGTCCGGCGGGCCCTGTCCTTCCTCTACACCCGGGAGACGATGGCCAGCTACGAGATCGAACAGGAACGCCCGCCTCGCAACCGAGCCGAGCGCTTCGTCGCCTTGCTGCAGCAGGCGCCGGGGATGCCGGTCCTGGATGAAGACGTGCTGCGAGAGCTCCAGAACGCCATCGTGGACCCGCGCTTCGCGGACTCCGGCTGGCGTCACGAGCAGGTGTACATCGGGGAGTCGCTGGATCTGGTCCGCCAGCGCGTCCACTTCGTCTGCCCCAAGCCTGAGGACGTCTCGACGCTGATGGCGGACTGGCTGGGCATGGTCCGCCAGTTCTCCCAGGGGACAACCGACCCCATCCTGGCCACGGCATGCCTGAGCTTCGCGTTCGTCTTGCTTCACCCGTTCAGCGACGGGAACGGGCGCCTCCACCGCTGGCTCATCCACTGGGGCCTGTCCCGCGCGGGCGTGACTCCGAGGGACATGGTCATTCCGGTCTCCGCCGTGATGCTGTCGAGCCGCCGTGAGTACGACCAGGCCCTGGAGACCTTCTCCAAGCCCCTTCTGGGGAGGGTGGACTACGACATGGACGCCGAGGCCCGCATGACGGTGAAGGGCGACACCGCCGACCTGTACAGGCACCCCGACCTGACTGCCATGGCCGAGGGCCTTTGGCGCTGGCTGAATCTCGCCGTCGATAGGGAGCTACCAGAGCAGCTTCGGTTCCTCAGCGGGATGGACCGTGCGCGCCGGGAGCTTCGAGAGGTCGTAGACATGCCCGACCGGCTGCTGGTCCGCTTCATTCAAGTCGTCCACGGCAACGGCGGGCAGCTCTCAAAGAGAAAGCGAGCAAAGCACTTCGACATGCTGACCGACGACGAGGTCTCGAAGATGGAGGCCGTCGTGGCGGAGCACTTCGACCCGTGACTCCGCCGGAACGCCCCGGCATCTGAACCAAGAAGGTACCCCCGAAAGGATTCGAACCTTCGGCCTACGGATTAGGAATCCGCCGCTCTATCCAACTGAGCTACGGGGGCAGGACGGCCACCTACTCGCCGAGGGTGCGGGCGTCAACGCGCTGGTAGCCAAGGACTCGACC
>DASCPX010000247.1:0-7151 GCA_036012755.1 Myxococcota bacterium
CCAGTGCGCCTCGTGCTAGCGGAGCCGTTTTCCTCACGAGTGAAGAGGAGAGCGGGCTCGAAGAGGCGGAGACCTGGGCGGAGAAACTCGGCCTTCCATCCCGATATGTGCCACCGACATAGGTCGGCAAGTGCGCTAACGTTCCCTATCCCTACGAGAGGAGAGAGATGTCCCGTTCCACTTACCTCATGACCGGCCTCGGTTGTGTCGGCCTCGCGCTGCTCACCGCCTGCCCCGTGCCCGCCAGCCACTACGAGATCGACGTCGGTCCGGGCGAGGTCCTGGCCGCCGATGTGCAGTCCGGCCAGTTCGACTACTGGATCCTCGACTCGAGCGGCTCCATCATCGAAGACGGCGAGCTGGTCGTCACCGGGTTCGGAAGCGTCACGGTCCACGCCGACCAGGCCGCGGGCCTGTACGTCACCACGCCGACCTACGCGACGGCCCCCGGGTACGAGGTCGCGTTCGACGGCAGCGTCAAGGACGACGCAGTCTTCAGCTACCTCGACACCGACGAGGCCGGCTTCGAGGACATCCGCCTCGGCCTCCCCACCGCGATGTTCACCAAGCACGAGCACATGCTCGCGGCCGCCGACGAGATCCGGACGGTCTGGGAGGCGGAGAAGGGCCTCCAGAACGACGCGCTGGTCACCGTCGCCCACGACCAGGTCACCGGCGCGCAGTCGGACATGCAGGAGGGCGTGCTCATCCTGCTCGACAGCGACGACCTGGACGCCGCCGAGGGCGGGACGTCGGGCCTGGCCAGCTGGGCCACCGACATCGAAGACGAGATGGCGCTCATCGAGCCGCAGGCGCTCGCCGACACCTCGCTCGCGCAGAGCGAGGCGGACGCCATGGAGGCCAACGCCCCCGACCCGGCCGCGCTCCAGGCGGCCATCGAGGACTGCCTCGATCTCGAGGCATGGGGCGACGAGATCGAGGCTGCCCTCGACGAGGCCTACCCTGACATGGAAGGCGACACCTACGACGGCAAGAAGGACGACGGCTACGAGCTCGACCGTGACTGGGAGCAGCTCGAGGCGAACCTGGAGACGTACCTCGAAGGCCAGGAGGCCCTGACCATCGCCATCGAGGACTGCATCGAGGACGCCATCGGCGACATGACCGTGACCTACACCGAGACGGACCCGACCCCGTACGAGGAGATCGGGGCCAACGCCACGGCCTCGGCCGAGAGCGCTGCGGTCGACGCCGAGGCCTTCCAGACCGACATGGACACCGAGTGGTCGGACGCGAATGACGGAGAGGCCGGCACGCTCTGGGCCAACCTCGGCTGGGCCGACCCGGCGACGACGGCGACCGACGCCATCGAGGCCGAGATCGGGACGGACATGTTCGACGAGTCGCTCGGCGGCGCGCCCCTGTACGTCAGCTCGAAGGCGAGCCCGTCGGCCAAGGCCGACTCCTCGTTCTCCGCCTGCGAGGACGTGACACCGGTCTTCCAGATCAAC
The DNA here is from genome assembly GCA_036012755.1 of Myxococcota bacterium. Lineage (GTDB taxonomy): Bacteria > Myxococcota_A > UBA796 > UBA796 > CAJQPC01 > JAAESX01. The sequence continues at coordinate 1,473 of DASCPX010000247.1, forward strand.
CTGGTGGGCCTGGGCTTCGCCATCGGCACCCCGTTCGACGACGTCATCCGCGGCGGCGACGTGGAGAACAGCTTCGAGGTGATGTGGGGCGGCAAGGGCGACGACTGCATCAACGGACTGAAGGGCCACGAGCTCATCATGGGCGGCCCGGGCAACGACGAGCTGCACGGCGGCGACCAGCACGAGCTCATCCTCGGCGGGAGCGGTGACGACACCATCTACGCCGGTGAAGGCGAGGACTACACGTTCACGCTCGCCTCTCCTCCCGTGATCATCGAGGTCGAGCTCGGCAGCGTGGTCTTCGGCGGCAGCGGCGACGACTACATCAGTGGCAGCGACCCGGACTACGACGCGGCCGACGCCAGCGACTTCGGGTACACCGACCTGCTGTTCGGCGACGGCCTCACCGAGTCCTCTGCGGGCCAGGACATCATCGACGGCGGCGCCGGCATCGACTTCCTGTTCGGTCAGTGGGAGGACGACGAGCTCGTCAACCTGCGCCAAGGACGCATCCAGATCGACAGCATCGACTTCGAGGTGGGTAGCTTCCACTTCGGCGGCAAGGGCGACGACGAGCTCACGGGCTCGGACAAGTTCGACCTCATGTTCGGCAGCAAGAACGATGACGTGATGAGCGGCAACGGCGGCCTGGACCTCATGTTCGCCGGCCCTGGTGACGACATCGCGGACGGCGGCGACAACCTGGACCTCGTGTTCGCGGGCTCCGGCGACGACACCGTCACGGGCGGCGACGGCATCGACCTGGTCATGGGCAACTCGGGTGACGACAACGTCGCCGGTGGTGCTGGAGCGCTGGACCTCGTGTTCGGCAACTCGGGTGACGACACGGTCAGCGGTGAGGACGGCTTCGACGTCGTGTTCGGCAACTCAGGCAAGGACTTCGTGAACGGCAACGACGGCCTCGACCTCTTGTTCGGCAACTCGGACAACGACACCGTGTCCGGTGGCGAGGGCATCGACCTGGCTTTCGGGAACACCGGTCGGGACTGGGTCACCGGCGAGGCTGGCGCGGTCGACCTGCTGTTCGGCAACAGCGAGACCGACGTGGTCATCGGCGGTGACGGCCTGGACGTCAGCTTCGGCAACGACGACGACGACTGGATGGACGGCGAGGACGGCGTGGACCTGTCCTTCGGCGGGGAAGGGGACGACGTGGTCTTCGGTGGAAACGACCTCGATCTCCTGTTCGCGAACTCCGGTGACGACTGTGTCTGGGGTGAGCAGGGCGTCGATTTCGGCTTCGGCGGAGAAGGTGACGACCAGATCGTCGGTGGCACCGAGCTGGACCTGCTCGTCGGCAGCGGCGGCAGCGACCTCATCCACGGTGACGACGGCCTGGACATCATCCTCGGCGGAGCGGACGTCGACCAGATCGACGGCGGCGACCAGCTGGGCATCCTGTTCGGTGGCGACGACGACGACGTCATCCAGGGCGGCGACACGCTCGACCTGGTCTTCGGCGGCGACGGATCCGACTGTGCCGATGCGGACGGCGGCTTCGACATCAGCTTCGGCGGTGACGGCGACGACGTGACCCTGGACGTCGGTGTGGGCTTCGGCGGCGACGGCGAGGACGAGATCGAGACCTCGATGGTGGCCTTCGGCGGTGACGACGACGACCTCATCGCCCAGGTCGGGGCCTCGGTGGCCTTCCTGCTCGGCTCGGACGGAAACGACGAGCTGGCGGTCGACGAGTCCGGCGCCATCGCCTTCGTCTTCGGCGGGAGCGAGGACGACACCATCAGCGCCACGGGCTGGACGTCGGACACCAGCTCCTCGACGACCCGAGCCTTCGTGTTCGGCGGAAACGACGCCGACTGGGTCCAGGCGAGCCGCGGCAAGTCCTTCGCCTTCGGTCAGAAGGGCGACGACACGATGAGCGCGGACATGGACGGCACGAGCACCAACGACGACCAGAAGGACCGTCACTGGGGCAACAGCGACACCGACGCCATGTACGGTGACGACAGCAACAAGAAGGACAAGCTCTACCGCGGAAGCGGCAGCGACCCGTCGCGGACGTGGGACGACTGGCCCTCGACGAGCCCGAGTTGGGCCACGGCGCACGCCGTCCCGAGCTTCACGGTCTGCCCGACGGTCCCCGAGCCGGTCGAGTGCATGGAGCTGGTCGAGCCCCCGCACGATGTCGGCGCCAAGTAGCCCCGACCCCCGGTGAGAACAGGCCCTGTGTCAGCTGAGAAGCTGGCGCAGGGCCTTCGCCGTGTGGGGCTTCAGCTCGATGCAATGGTGCAGCGGGAGGACCACGTCGAACTCGGCTCGGAGGACGAGAGGATCGAGCGAGACGATGGCCACCGTGTGGGGTCCGCTCTCGAACCGGCCGGTCTCGCCCTTGCGCAGAGCCTCACAGAAGGCCGGAGAGAGCCACAGATGCGCCTCGCCGACCGTCAGCTGTGGTTTCCCGTTGTGCAGCCGCAGGACACGAACGGGGAGCCGCAGCCCTTCCTGGCGTTCGACCTCGACAGAGCCTGGGGGATCCCCGGCCTCGGCCTCCTGCAGCGGGCGCTTGTTGCGGACCACGAGGAGCAGGCCCGTCAGGACGACCGGAGAGCCGAGGAATGCGGCGACGAGAGCCCAGCTCACTCCAGCAATCTACTCGCCCCGACCGTCGCCGGCTACGTCCCGGCCACCACAGCGTCCTCGATGGCCTGGGCGTCAGGACGAGCCCGGACTCGGCGGCGGAGCCCCTCGTCGACCATCGACCACAGCCACGAGCGCGCCTGCGTGCGCCGCTTCTCGGCCAGGTCCACGGCGTCTCGATGCGAGAGCACGACCTGCCAGGCCTCATCGATGCCTTCGCCCGTGATGGAGGAAGCGGTCGAGACCGGCGGCTCCCAGTCCGTCCCCGCGTGCAGCAGGTGCAGCGCGTGGCGGTACGAGGCGGCAGCGCGACCGGCGTTCACGACGTTGTCGCCGTCGGCCTTGTGGACCACCAGCGCATCGGCGACCTCCATGAGGCCGCGGAGCTGATCCGCCCCGGGCTGGAGGTCACCCCCAGTCGCCGGCCCACAGGCGCGCTCGGCCCGCGGTTCGCCGACGCGCTGGCTCACGCCGGCGGCCGGATCGGCGGCAGCGAGACGCGACAGATCGCCGGGCGGCTGTTCGGCGAACGGACCTCAGGCCTCGTGCCACTGCGCACGGCCGCGGTGGGGGCCGAGCTGGACGAGATGATTCTCGCCATCGACCGCGCCGAAGGGACCGGCTGGTCCGCGCCCCGGCTTCCTGCATGGCTGCGCCGCCGCTGAGCGCGATCTCGTGGTTCAGGGTATGAGCTGGCGCAATGCCTCCTCCGTGTCGACGCTCAGACGGTTGCGCGACACCGTGCGCCAGGGCTCGAGCTCCCTTGGAGCGATGATGATGACCGTGTTGTTCAGCCTGTTTCTCCTGGGGTTCGGATGCGGTTCGAACAGCGCCGAGCCGGGTGGCGGTACCGATGGCAGCACCACCGGCGGCGACTCGGGTGGCGACTCGGGTGGCGACTCGGGTGGTGGCACCTCGACCGACATCCAGACGCTCTCCAGCCGGTCCTGGTCGCCGGTGGGTGCCGACGGCTGGACCCAGTACGAGCCCCACTCCGACACCGTCATGTTCTACGTCAGCTCATCGGAGGGCGATGACGGAAATGATGGGCAGAGCGAGGACAGCCCGGTGCAGAGTGTGGCTCAGGCGCTCGCGCTGGCCAAGGAGCGCTCGGCGGGAGCAACGGTGGCCCGTCCCGACTGGTTGCTGTTCAAGGCCGGCGATACCTGGCGAGAGGGCTTTCAGTTCAGGGCAGATACGGTGAAGGGCGGCCTGTCCATCGAGTATCCGTTCATCATGTCCAGCTATGGCGAGGGTGATCGGCCGCTCTTCATCTGGCCCGATAGCGGCCCGCTCTGGTCCTATGGCTGGTATGGCAGTGGCCACCCCACTGGAGACGATGCCCCGGCCTTCTGGTCGATCATTGGTCTGAGCTTCTACACCGCCACCAAGGACCCCGACTCGGCGGAATTCGAGCAGGCTCGGATCTATGAAGACTCGAATCCGCCGGGGGTGTACTTCCAGCGGGAGGGGAATCACATCCTCTTCGAGGACTGCCGCTTCCAATACACCCCCCTGGTGGTCCAGTCGGACTGGCCCCACCACATCGCCATTCGACGCAGCCTGTTCCTGGACAACTACGGCTACCACGATCACGAGGAGACCGACTCCGTCTACCACCACGCCCAGGGGATCTACATGAGTCAGGTCGATGAGATCCTGATCGAGGAAAACCTCCTGGACCACAACGGCTGGCTCTCGCCAGACTCGGACTACCCGACCACGGCACCCACCATCTACAACCACAACATCTACCTCAACAGCGAGACCACGAACGTGGTCGTGCACGGCAACATCACGGCCCGCTCCTCCGCCGATGGGATCAAGGCGCGGGGTGGGGGGGCCGCCATCAACAACCTGGCCATCGCAGATGGGATCCCGATCAACCTCAACGGCTATGGCTATGACGGTGTCGAGACGATCGCGCTCTACAATGTGGTGATGGAGTCGCTGAACCTGGCCCTGCACGGGCCCGAGGACTCGTCGGGGCACCTGGAGCGGGACTGGGGGATCTACTTCGGGGCCATCGACCCTGAGTTGATGCATGTGGTGGGCAACATCGTCGCCCACAGCCCCGGCGGTCATCGCCCTGTGGCCGACGCCTGCCTGGACATTCCCGAGTGCGTCGATGGGCACCTGGTCTATGCCTGGGGAGAAGACCCCGACACGGAGGGGGACTTTCCAGACCCCGATCGGACCCTCGAGAGCTACCTGAGCTCGATCGGTGAGACCCCCACCTACGACGCTTTCCTCACCGAAGCACGCAAGCAGTCTCGGACCAGTTGGCGCCCGGAACTCACGGCGGCCGCGGTGAATACATACATCCGCGAGGGCTTTGACCTGGCCATGGAAGAATAGGCGCTTCGGTCTCTGCCTAGCGCTGGCGAGTCGGTGCCCCCCCAAAGACTGCATCTCCTCAGGGATGGGAAACACGAGCGTCTCTTCCAACCTCTGCGTGTCGCAGATATCGGTTCTATACGGTGTTTCTCCAGTCTGGTCGGCTCGAGAGTGCACCAGGCAGCGCAGGCATCAGCCGGTCTTCCCAAGTCGCAAACCCATCACCGCCTCCCCCTTGCGATCGAACTTCGACTGGTAGTTGGTGATGTTGTAGGTGCCTGATCTTGCTTCGCGTTATCAGGTGGCAGGTTGTCCAGACGCAATTCGAAAGTCGTTCTTGCCACGGGAAATGCCACGGGAATTCGTGAGGGGAGGGGCTTGCCACTGTGGCGGGTGGGTGGAGGGCGGATGAGGGGCTCGTGGTGACACGCTGGGCGCTCGATGAGTTGCCCGTAGCAAGTCGAACACCTCTGCAGGAACACGTCGATAGCTGACGCCGCAGACCGCCTGTTGGTGGGCCTAGCCCGGATCGTTCATGAGGCCGCGTGAGTCGGGCCTCGTCAGCGACATCGGAAGCAGCAATCGGCATAGAGCGAGAGTCGAGACCGATCTCGATGATCGATGCTCGTCCTCGAGGCTCGCTCTCGAGTTCGAGGCGCAGGTCCCCCGCGGTGTTGGCGACTCGGCGCGGTGGTCGGGGTCCCTGTGGCTCACCCCGGCGGG
>DASCPX010000248.1:0-63665 GCA_036012755.1 Myxococcota bacterium
CGCCGGCGCTGCCCAGGGCGATTCGGAAGTGGTTCCTGCCAGCGGCCGTCTTCCGGCCCCGGCCGCAGCCCTCGGCGATGTTCAGGACGACGCTATCGGACGCCCGGATGGCCTGGTCCTTGAGGTGGCCTCGCCCCGACGGCCAGCGGGTCGCCGCGACCCGCTCGTTGACCGACAGGGCGAGCTTGTAGGCGTCGAGGTTCTCGAAGGAGCAGGCGCACGTCCGCGGCGACGAGTCCCGAGGTCGAGGCCCGCACCCGAGACTCGATCATCGAGAGCGAGACTCGAACATCGAGACTCGATCATCGGGCGTCGATCATCGAGAACGAGACTCGATCATCGGGCGTCGTTGTCGGCCTCGAGGTCGAGCCTCGACAGGCCGGGATCAACGTGCACCAGGCGCCTAGCCCCTCAGCGCTCCAGCGTCTCCTGGCAGCCGACACAGAAGGGGACCTCTGGCCGTGCCTCGAGTCGGCGGTAGGCGATGGACTCGCCGCAGTCGCAACACCACCCGTACTCGTCGTCCGCGACACGCTCGAGTGCCGCTCCGACCTGGAGCAACCTCTGCTTCTTGAGTGCGCGCTCGGCCTTGGCCATCTCCTGCTGCTGGAGGGCGTCGATGCGCGAGATGCGTCCGATGGGCAGGTCGAGGTCCACCGTCTCGACGCGGTCCTGGTCCTCCAGATCCACCCGGAGGGTGTGCTGGAGGGTCTGCAGACCGGCGATCAGGCTCTGTCGCTGGCTTGCTGTGAGCTCCTCGGCCATGCCTCTCCCTATCCCGGGCGCGATAGGGTCGGTCGATGCCTCTTCCGCCTCCTCTTCGCGGTGTGCGCCCCCGGGCGCTCCCTTCCCGACGACAGCTCCTCGCCGGCGGCGCCGTCGTGCTCGCCGGGTGCAGGGCGGAGGTTCCGCTGGTGGCCGAGACCGGCGACGACTCGGGAGACAGCGGTGTCCTCGGCGAGAGCGCCGACACCGGCGAGACCGGTGACATTGGCGAGCCTGTCGAGACCTTCGACGTCTCGCTCTACGAAGAGGACCCGGAGCTCTTCCCGACCGCGGTCATGGCGGGCCTGCCCGAGCAGACCTCGATCCGCCTCGCGTGCGTGGTCGCTGACACCTCAGAGGTCGAGGTGGTGGTCTGGGACGCCGAGAGTCGGCTCGTGCATCGCGCCCTCGTCACCCCCTCCGAGACCGGGGCCGTGATGGTCGATGTCGAGGACCTCTCTGACGGGACCTGGTACGCCTACACCTTCGTCCGTGACTACCAGCGGAGCATCGCCGCTCGCTTCCGCACTGCCCCGGCCAACGACTGGCTCGAGCCGCTCAGCATCGCCATCACCGCCTGCAACGGCGCCTCCAACGACCCCTGGCCGATCCTCTCGGTCTCGGCCCAGCAGGACGTGGATCTGCTGCTCCACCTCGGAGACATGGCCTACAACGACGACGCGAGCGATCTCGACGAGTTCCGGGACAACTGGCGCTGGTATCTCTCGGGCGACGGCTTCCGCGAGGCCTACGCGCGCTGTGCGCTCATCGCGACCTGGGACGACCACGAGGTCTCCAACGACTGGGACCCGGACTCCGTGAGCCCGGAGCGCGTGGCCATCGCGATGGAGGCCTACTTCGAGCACATCCCGGTCCATCGTTCGAAAGACGGAACGATCTGGCGTAGCTACCGCTGGGGAAGTGTGGCCGAGCTGTTCGTGCTCGACTGCCGGAGCGAGCGGGACCCCGGCACGCGGCTGGGGGATGACGCCATCTACATCTCTCGGGCGCAGATGGACTGGCTCAAGCAGGCGCTCATCGACAGCCCCTGCCACTACAAGCTCGTCATGAACTCGGTGCCCATCACGAACATGCCTCCGATCTGGGACCTGGCCGCGTCGGATCGCTGGGAGGGCTACGACAGCCAGCGCCACGAGCTGCTCTTCCACCTCAGCGCAGAGGGCCTCGACGACGTCTGGTTCCTCTCCGGTGACTTCCACGTCTGCTTCGCCGCGAAGGTCCAGGCGGACATGGGGGGCGCCGCCGGACGGACCTGGGAGGTGGCGTGCACCGGTGGGAACACGAACCCGCTCGGTGACTCCTTGAACGTGCTCTACCCGGATCAGTTCGACTACGGGACCAGCGGGGCCCGCGCTGTGATCCTGACGTTCGACCCCATCGAGGAGGAGGTCACCGTCCGGTTCCTCACCGAAGACGGAGACCTCGACCACGAGCTGGTCGTCTAGCCCTGGGCGGGCTCAGCCGCCCGCGAGTCCGAGGAGCAGCTCGTTCCCGACGGTGTCGTTTTCGCCCGTCGGCAGCTTGCCGGCGTCGTTCACGCCACCGCTGGCCACCGGGTCGTCGGGCCCGTTGACCGTGCCGTCGTTGTCGTTGTCGCCGTATGCCCAGAGGTAGACGATGCTGTTGGCCGGCCCCGACAGGGTGAAGGGCACGCTGGTGTTTCCTGCGAGGTCGTCCCACTCGAAGGACAGGGTGTCGTAGGAGTCCGCTTCGATCTGGGCGAGCGAGATGTCCTCAGAGGGGCGGTACTTGAGCGCAGCGACGTGGACGGCCGCGCCCTCGTCGAGCAGATCGTCGAAGATCCCGCCGTCCAGGGTCGCGACCTCTCCGGAGATCACGACGAAGGGCACGATCGCGAAGGGGCTGTCGCCGTCGTCCAGCGGGATCTGGATGTCGTGCTCGGTCAGGTCCTCGTCCTCGATGGTGATCGGGTTCCCGTCGACGTCGACCTCTGTGATGTAGGCACCCCACGTGTCGGAGGGGTCGAAGAGCCAGTTGTCGTCGTCGTCCCAGACGCCGAGGAGGTTCATCGCGCCCTTCCAGGCCGAGGAGCCGAGGCCGTAGGCCGCCTCCGCGCCGCTTCCGTTGCTTGTGGGCTCTCCCGGGATGTGCCAGGAGTAGGGGCCGCTGCCGTCGAGCTCGAAGAGGTAGGCCGCGACCTCGCCGACGGTCCAGGAGGTCGTGACCAGGATGTCGCCGGAGATGGTGAGGCTTCCGTCCCCGCCGCCGCCGCCGCTGGACCCACCGCCGCCGCCGCCGCCGGTGGGCTCGGTGCCATGGGTGAGGATCGAGATGTCGATGTCCTCGTGGCCAGCGACCTCTGGATGCAGCTGGAGGGCGTCCGGGTAGCTCCCCATCGGCTCGTCCGGGCCGATGACGCGGTCGTTGCCCCTGTCCAGGATCGCGAAGACCCGGACCTCGCCGCAGGCCTCTGCTGGCACGCTCAGGCTGTAGGCGTCGCCCTCGATGCTCGGGTACTTGATGACCGTCTCGTCCAAGTAGACCAGCTCGCCGTCCTCGTCCTCCTCGTAGGCCGTGACCCAGATCCCGCCGAAGGGGAAGTCTCCACCGAAGGAGTCCTCGAAGCTCGTCTCCTGCCGCTCGCCGTCCTCGTCTTCGATCCAGAGGTCCACGGTCACGACGCCGCTGACACCGGTGGACCAGGCCTCCGGGTCGTCGCAGGGGTCGACCGGGGCGTCGCTGTCGTCATCGCTGTCGGCGTTGCTGTCGGCGTCGCTGTCGCCGCTGGTGTCGTCGGGGCCGGGCCAGCAGCTCGGACAACCAATCAGGAGAAGAAGGACGTTGAACATGTGTACTCCCCGGCGGGCAGGATACCGGGCGAGAGTCGGTTTTGAGTCGGTGATAGTGAAAATTGTCTTTCAAGTTGCTTGCATATCAGGATCAGGTCCCGGAATCTCGATGGACTTGGCCAGCTCGGATCCCTTCGCGGCGACGTCGACGCGCTCCAGGAGGACTACTCCAAGGCCCTGTCATCGCTCGGTCTGACGGATGTCGACGGTCTCGCGGTCTTTCGCACCCAGGACCCCCGGGCCGAGCTGGGGATCGTCATCGAGGCTGCATCGGAGCTGACCCTCGAGCTGAAGGAGGAGTTCGTCCTCGACGAGGTCTTCGACGACTACTGCGTCTACAGCGGCGTCACGTCGATGCCGGTGTGGCAGGAGGGCGAGCCGCCCTTCACCAGCGATGGCGGCGGCTGGGTCTTCGAGGACGGAGCTCCGGTCCTGCAGGGCTGGGAGGACGCCAGCGTCATCGTGACCGTGCCGCGGGAGTCGGCGTCGCTGTTTCCGACCGTGGTCTTCTCGCGGACCGGAGGGGGAGGGGACCGCCCCCTGGTGGACCGAGGTCCCGTGACCGCCGCCGGCGCCGAGCCCGAGACCCCCGGGGCCGGACCAGCGCTGCACTTCGCGCGGGCCGGCTACGCGGAAGTGTCGATCGATGGCCCGCACGGAGGGCTGCGCAACGTCTCCGGGGCGGACGAGCAGTTCCTCATGTTCAACGTGCTGAACCCGGTGGCCATGCGGGACAACGTGCGGCAGTCCGCCGTGGAGCTGGCCATCGCCCCGCTCCTGGTCGACGAGCTGGTCATCGACAGCCGGGACTGCCCCGGCGCTTCAGAGGAGAGTCGGCTGGAGGCCCGCGTGCTCATGGGTCACTCGATGGGTGCCACCATCGCGCCGCTGGCTGTCGTACCCGGCGGCTACGAGGCCATGGTCCTCTCCGGCGCGGGCGGCTCCTGGACCGAGAACGTCGTCCACAAGCAGAGCCCGATCGAGGTGAGGCCAATCGCCGAGGCGATGCTCGGCGTGGAGGATCTCGACGAGTTCGACCCGGTCCTGAACCTGCTGCAGTGGGCCGGGGAGAGCGCTGATCCCCCCGTCTACGGCCGGGACATCGTCGACGCCGGCGTCCACGTGCTGATGCTCCAGGGCATCGTCGACACCTACATCCTGCCCCCGATCGCCAACGCCACCTCCCTCGGTCTGGAGCTCGATCTCGGCGGTGATCCGCTGGAGGAGGACCTCGTCTACGAGCCACTCGGATCGCTGCTTTCCTGGTCGGGGGCCGAGCACGTCGAGCTCCCATTCCGGGGCGATCCAGTGACGCGCGTCGTCGTCCAGCACCCCGAGGACGGCATCCTCGACGGCCACGAGGTCGTGTTCCAGAGCGAGGCGCCGAAGCTGCAGCTGGAGCACTTCCTCGAGACCCTGGCCGAGGGTGTGCCCGAGGTCCAGTGATCAATCCCAGAGGGAGTCGATGGCCTCCTCCGGACCCAGCGTGCTCTTCGCCGACCCCGAGCGCCGCCCGGCGTTCTGGTCCGGCCTGGGACTCGCGAGCACCTTCACAGCTGGGGCCCGCGCTCCACGGCTCGCCGGCTCCGGGGGTGTGGATTTCGCAGCAGGATCGGCCTTTGGCACGGCTCTGCGCCGTGGGCTCGACTCCGGAGAGATGGGCCCCGACGGCGGCCTCCCCGGCGCCTTCTACGCCCCACTGGCCCGCGCCCTGAGCGATGATGGCGGCGAAGAAGACCGAGGAGAGAAGGTGAGCGCGCGCGTCATGGTCCTGCTGCTCAAGGACGACAAGCCGGTCAAGGCGGTCGGCGTGGGCGAGCGCGGGCTGCACCTCGGACGCGGGCGCGACGCCGACATCTCGCTGGTGGAGCCCTCCGTCTCCACCGATCACGCTCGCATCTGGTGCGAGGGAGAGCGCGTGCTGCTGCGCGATCTGGGCAGCCGAAACGGCACCTACCTCAACGAGCAGCGCATCACGTCGACCGTCGAGGTCGCCGACGCCGACGAGATCCGCCTCGGCGGCGACATCTGCCTGAGGATCCGCGTCCTCGGAGGCATGCCCGAGCTCAAGACCGACGTCGCGCTGGTGCAGGTCGACGCTGGACTGCGCACTCCGCTGCACCTTGGCGAGAACCCGGTCGATGACATCGTGGTCGTCCTCGACCGCCAGGGCGGGCTGACACTCGAGGGTCCCAAGCTCTCGCGTCCCCTCACACCCGGCGAGGACTTCGAGGTCGGTGGCCTTCGCTACCGCGTGGAGACCCAGGGAGGCACCTCCGATGTCCGCACCGTCGAGCTGGAGGGTGGGCCGCCGCCGATACGAGTGGAGGCACGCCTGGACGGACCGACCGGTCCCGAGGCTCGGTTCACGGACATACGGGACAACTCGGTGTCCGTGCTGATCACCGCTGCCACCCAGGCCGAGGTGGTCTTCGTGCTTGCCCGGACGGCGAAGTCCGACCTGAAGAGCCGCGTCGAGGATCCGGGATGGCTGAACAACGGGGAGCTTCGCCAGGCCGTGTGGGGCCGAAGCTCGGAGCGCCTTCACCGCAGTCGGCTGCCGGTGGTGCTGCACCGCATCCGCAAGGCGCTGGAGTCTGCCGGGCTGTCAGAGGCCTGCATCGACCGAAGGCGCGGCGCGACCCGTCTCTGGGTCGTCGACGTCGAGGTCGACTGAACTAGAGCGCGACGCGCACGCCTGCGTGGCCCCCGACACCCTCGTCCAGCTGCATGTTCAGGTGGCCGTAGGCCTTCACCATGAAGACGTTGACCTGGAGCCCGACGAAGGCGCGGGGTGTCGGGAAGCTCTCCAGCGTCGCCGCCGAGCCGTAGCTGACGCTGGCCGTCCCCAGCTTGATCTTCTCCCCCCTGACCTTCGTCTCGAGGTCCCCGTCGAGGCTGATCGTGCTCGCGGCGCTGCCCTCCTGCCAGATGTCGTAGGCGCCACCGCCGAAGAGGGTGAGCGGACCGATCCGGATGTTCGTGGACAGCTCCAAGGGAACGCTCTGGGTGGCCGAGGTGATGCTGTAGACCCCGAGCGCGTCCCAGGTTGCGTCGGGTGTCCCGATCGGCATCCCCTGCGCGACCCGCATCGTGTACTGGCTGTACTCGTAGCCGGTGGTGAAGTCGACGCCGCCCCACTCTGCGGGGCCCTCCTCGCGCTTCTTGAGGAGCTTGATCTGGAGGTGGCCGCCGTAGTTGAGCAGTTCGCCTTCGAAGGGCTCGTTGTTCGTCTCCAGCATCATGCCGTTGCCGTAGACCAGGAACCGCCGCGCGGGGCTGTCGTCCTCGGCGAGGACTCCGAGGTTGAGCCCGGCGAGCGCGGAGACCTGGAAGGCGAAGCCTCCCTGAGGCAGGGTCCCGTCACCGCGTCCGAAGCGGAACCCGGCGGCGGACACGGCGGATCCGAAGCCGCCCCCTATGACCAGGCGTTGAGGGTTCGTCGCGTAGTCGGCCCCCATGCCCTTGCTGGACAGAACGGCGGCCTGGGCCATCTGGCCGAGGTACTCGGACTGGTCCCCGAGCCTCAGCTCGTCCTCGACCGCCGCGCTGAACTCGGCCTCGAACGCGCTCGGGTCGATCCCTGCGGCGTCGGCTTTTTCCTGGTCCATCTCGACGACGACCTGCTGGGCGAGGGCGCTCGAGAGCCAGACGTGCAGCGCGAGAATCACGGCCACCTCCGCACGTTAGGGTAGCCCCGTGCGCCGCGCGCTGTCGTTGCTGGTCGGTCTCGCCGTCGCCGCGGTCCTCGCCGAGGGCCTGGCCGTCAGCTTCTGGGACGAGTCCGGATGGCTGTGGGAGCTGACCCCCCGCCAGGTCTCCGACGTCGAGGTCCACCGCATCAGCGAGGACCCACGGCTCGTCTACGAGCTCCGCCCGAACTCGGCCGAGATGCTGGACGGCCCCTACGGTGATCGCTTCGTGCGGATCAACTCGCTGGGTTTTCGAGGGGACGAGCCTGCGGAAGGGGAGTACGGCTTTCGCGTCGCCTGCCTCGGCGGCTCGAACACCTTCGGTGCCAGCGTCAGCGATCACGAGACCTGGCCGGCTCGCCTGCAGGAGCGCTTGCGTGTGGACCACCCCGACGCAGAGGTCTTCAACCTGGGCGTAGAGGGCTGGATGACCCGCCAGAAGGCCAGCGTGGACCTCGCCGAGCTCGACGTCGGGCTGGTCCTCTTCCAGATCTACAACGAGGGCCGGCGCTTCGTCCTGGAGGGCACGCTGGAGTCTTCGTACGCTCGCTTCCCCGAGTTGTGGTCGGAGAACTTCGCCGGGCCCCGCCTGCCCTTCTCGAGCGGGCGCCTGGCGGTCCTGGGCATCAACCGCGTCTTCCAGGACCGCATCGTGCATCAGAAGACCGAGCTGGCGGCCCAGGCCGACCGAGAGGCCTTCGAGGCCTTCGTCCTGGACAGCCCGGTGGAGGTGGTGGTGGTCTTCCCACCCGTGGGGGGCTCCGACAGCGCGATCCGCGACCTCGGCTTGCAGGTCATCGACCTCGCCGAGCACGACCAGCCCTTTGGAGACGAGGGACTCGACCTTCACCCACAAGCGAAGGTCTACGAGTGGTACGCGGACGTCATCGCCGCCGAGCTCGAAGGACGCGGGCTCCTGCCACCCTGATGGCTTGCCCGCGAGACTCGATCTGAGCCCTTGAGGTCAGATCTGAGGTGTGGTATTGACATGTCAATGCGAAACCTCCTCAAGTCGGGTCTGCGCCGCCTCTCACAGCCCAGCAAGCGCTCCTTGCGGGCAAGGGGAACAAAGCAGGCGGTGGTCATCGCGGTCGCTGCCCAGAAGGGCGGGGTCGGCAAGACGACGACCGCCGTGAGCCTCGCAGCCGCGCTCGCCCGCTTCCACGGACAGCGGGTGCTGCTGGTCGATCTCGATCCTCAGGGCCACGTGTCTCGGGCGCTGGGCGAGCAGATTCGGCTCGGCGGCGGCGCCCTGTCCGACGTCCTCGTCGGCGAGGACGGGCTGGAGGTCCTGGACGTCGTGACCGCGACGCATGTCCGCAAGCTCGACGTCACCCCCTTCGACCCGGGGCTCGGTTCGACCGAGAACGTCATGGGGGCTCGCATTGGAAAGGAGTTCCTGCTCCGCGACGCCCTCGAGGTGACGCGCACCTTCTACGACGTGATCGTCATCGACTGCCCGCCGAACCTGGGGAACCTGACGCTGTCCGGACTGGTCGCAGCCGACACGGTGTTGATCCCTTGTGACCCTTCACCCCTGGCCGTCAGCGGTGTGCACCGGATCATCGAGGCGATCACGCAGGCTTCACGGCTCAACCCGGACATCGACGTGCTCGGCGTGTTGCTCACCCGCGTCGACGGCCGCAACACCACCCTCAACAAGGCCATCGTCGCCGAGCTCGACCACGACTACGGCGAGGCCGTCCTTCCCGTTCACATCGGCATCAACAGCCAGCTGGCCAAGGCCCAGCACGCCGGTGTGGACATATTCGCGTACGCGGCCGAGTCCCGCGGCGCCCAGCACTACCGCGCCCTCGCCGAGCACGTGCTCTCCGTGCTCCGTAGCGAGGGCTGAGAGAGAGGAGACCATCATGCTGCTGCTGCTCACCGGTTTCGCCTTCGCCGGCCGGACCATCGACGTCGAGGTCCAGCTCCCAGCCGAGCCGACCACCGGGAACGTCTACACCTCCTCCACGGAGATCTGGCGTGTCCGCAACGGGCGCGTGCTCGGCAGCTTCGAGGCGAGCTCGGAGGATCTTCGCTGCGACGTCGACGGGCGCTGGTTCGCAGCCGAGGTGAAGATGGAAGGGGGCGAGTTCCCCACCGCCTTCCCTCACACCATGCGCTGCTGGAACGAGGACGTCACGGTGCAGGTGACCCTCGTGCAGGCGCAGGCCTGGGGCGGGAACACCCACTACGCAAACGGCACCGTGACTCTCCCCCGCCAGCGCGGAACCGTCCAGCGCGCCTCGGTCGAGGTCCCCTACGACCACCTGAGCACCGGCCGTGTCCTGGCAGACGTGCGGGGGGTCTGGTGTGACGTCGAGGTCGACTCGGCGACGAAGGTCAACGTCCGCGTGTCCCCCACTGTGTTCGCCGAGGAAGCCACCTGCGAGCTACCCACAGAGGACGGCGGCACCATGCCCCTACGGATCGAGCTCCCGAAGGACATCTGAGGTCCTCGCTCGAGGCTCCCGGTCCGACAGAGGTATCTTCTCGCTGCCGAGGAGTGTTCGATGAAGCGTTTGCTGATCCCCACCGTCCTGATCGCCCTCGTCGCGTGCGAGGGCGGAGACCAGGCGACCTCTGAGGCCAAGAAACAGCTCGCTCAGCCCAAGAGCGAGATGGAGAAGGTCTGCGGTCGGGCGTTCACGGGCATCGAAGGAGCGCGCTCGAAGCTCGAGCAGCGCCTCACCGAGGAGCAGAAGACCCAGCTGTCGCCGCTGCCGCCGAAGGCAGACTTCGTGGCCATCTGCAAGGACCTCGACCCCGCGACCGCCAAGTGCCTGGACCCCAACTGGTACGAGGTCGCGGCTGACGAGTGCGGACCGCTCCTGGAGAAGGCTCCCAAGGAGGTCATGGAGAAGTTCGCGACCCTCGGCGACGAGCCCGAGGCCGAACAGACCGATGGCGAAGAGACCGAGGCCGCCGAAGAGGGCGCCGAGGGCGCCGAAGGCGAGGGTGCCGAGGCTGGCGCCGACGAGAAGTCCGCTGGTGACCTCGTGCAGGAAGCCATGAAGCAGTGATCCTCGCTCTGGTCGGCCTGGTACACGCCGAAGGCGTCGCCTCGGTCGGGGGAGTCCTCGGTGACCTCTCCCAAGTGCTCACCGACCTCGAAGCGGGCCAGATCCAGATCACCCACCTGTCCATGGGCATCGTCTTCGACGACGGCGTCGGCTACTCGGTGCCCGTCACCCTGGGCGAGGGAGAGGACATCCGCATCGTCGGCTTCGGCGATCGGGAGCGCATCGCCAACCTCGACATCTATGTCTTCGACGAGCGCGGCGAGCTCGTGGCCCAGGACGACGCGACGGACAACCTCCCGATAGTCCCGCTCATCGCTCCACGGGCAGGGACCTACGACGTGCGCGTGGTCATCGCCGACCCGATGCCCGAGTGGGATCTCGGCTTCTTCGCCGTGGCCATGGGCTACGAGTCCGCGATCCCGCCCGTGAGCGCCGTCGAGCCCTTCGAGGTCACCCTCGCAGCCGCGCAGGTGCTGGAGGAGAACGGCTACCAGTTCATCCACGCCCAGTGGCTGACCTTGTCCCCAGAGGAGACCGGCTTCGTCCAGACCCGCGTCGACGACTGGGTGATGTGCACGGCGTATGCGGGCTCCTCGCCATCCCGGACCAAGAAGCTCGACATCTACGCTGCGGATCCAATGGACCAGCCGCGGGGCCACGATCGCCGTCACGGCGCCCTCGGCATGGTCGACTTCGTGCCGGTGCCACCCGGCGAGTGGATGTTCGCGCTGAACGCTCGGAAGCTGCAGCGGGGCTTCACCGACACCCACGCGGTGGTCGTGGTCGGCTGCTCCGACGAGTTCTAGCCCAGCGACTCAGAGCTTCAACACCTCGGTCTCGAATGGGACCGTCCGTGGGATCAGGAGTGAGCGCACCTTGGCCTCGCCCGTGACCTTGACCTCCAGGCTGCCGCGGCTCATGGCGCGGACGATGGCGCTGCCCGCGGAGGCGTCGAGGCTGCCGGGCAGCTCGACCTGGACGCTCTCGCCCTTCTTCAGGCGGACCTTCTCTGGCAGGTCTCCGGCCCCGCCGACCACCGCGCCGTCGAAGACGAGGTCGTAGTCGACGTCCTTGAGCACCATCGGTGGTCCGGACTGGCGGGTCAGCTCGACGACGGCGGTGAAGGAGGCGCCGCTGAGCCCGACCTGGACGTCGCGGACCTCGACGAGCTCGACCTCGATGGTGGGTGCGGCGACGGCGAGGGAGGAGGCGAACAAGAGCAGGGTCACAGCGGAGCTCCGAGGCGTTGGGCCAAGAGGGTGGACAGGGCGGCGAGCGCCAGGATGACGAGGACACCGACCAGCGCCAGGACCATCCGGCGCTCCCTGGTGGGCTTGCCCACATCGATGATCTTCGCGATCTCGACGGTGAGCTGATCTTCGAAGGGCTCCCCGATGCGGAGGACGATGGCGGTGGTGTTGTCCTCTGCCGCGCGGCGCTCCAGCACGAGGTCGATGCGATCGAGGGCGGCGTCGGGAGGGTGCAAGCTGAGGATCTCGAACAGTTCACCGTCATCTACGGAGCTGTGGACGCCGTCGCTGCAGAGGACCAGGGTGTCGCCTGCAGTGAGCGCGATCGGCGCGAGCACTGCCGGGTCCAGCTCCTCGCCGATGCCGACCGCGCGGGTCAGGACGGAGGAGCCGGGATCCTGGACGTGATCCTCGGTGAGCCAGTGAAAGCCGGTGGAGTCGAGGAGTCCGAGGCGACTGTCGCCGGCCCACGCCACCTCGAGGAGGGTCTCGGTGACCAGCGCGGCGACGACGGTCGTGCCCATTCCGGGGGTGCCGAGGCGGGCCGCTTCGGCTCGGACAGCCTGGTGGGCAGAGCGGATCGCGGCGGAAAGTCGCTCGGGCCTCTCGGCGGCCAGCACATGGTCGCGGACGGTGTCTGCGCAGATGCGCGCCGCCCGGCCCCCGCCCTCGGCGCCCCCCATGCCGTCGCAGACCACCAGCAAGAGGGCGTCGTCGACCGGGTGGACGAGGTGAACGTCCTGGTTGCCATCCCTCATGCGGGTGCTGGTTCTGAACCCGACCTCGAATCCCTGCACGTCAGTCCGTCTTCGGGGGGCGCCCCGGGGGGCTGGTCATGATCGAGCTATCACACAGGGCATGAGGCGGCTCCTGCCAATCCTCGTGGTCCTTGCGCCCTTGTTGCTCTTCCCGGGGGTCCTCGCCGGTCGCGTCTTGTCCGCGGATGACCACCTGAGCGTGCACCACGCCTACCAACTCGGCGCTGGTGGTCACGTCCGGCATCCGCTGTTGTCCGATCCCGCCGTGCAGTTCGCCGCCCTCCGCCACCAGGTCGTCTCACAGATCCGAGCGGGGGAGGCTCCCCTGTGGAACCCGGATCTCTACGGCGGAGCTCCGCTCTTGGCGGACGGGCAGTCGATGGTCGGCTCGCCGGTGACCTGGCTCCACCTGGTGCTCCCGAATCCAGCCGCGCAGACCGCCGGCGCTCTCTGGATCCTCGTCTGGGCGGGCATCGGGACCTGGCTGCTGCTCCGGGAGCTCGACCTCCCGCCCCCTGCCGCCCTCGCGGGTGCCTTCGCGGTCCAGACCACGCCATTTCTCAGCGTCTGGCTGCTCCACCCGCACGCGGCCACCTTTTGCTGGCTGCCGGGGCTGTTGTGGGCCATCGAGCGCCGCAGCATCCCGCTGGTCGCCCTCGCTGGCGCCGGGCTGGTCGGGGGCGGCCATCCCGAGACGGTCGCCCACGCCGGTCTGATAGCGCTGGGGTGGATGCTTGTTCGAGCTCGTAGCTGGCGCGTCCTCGTCGGGGGTCTGCTCGGGTTGCTGCTGTCGGCGCCCCTGTGGCTGCCCCTGGTCGACAACGCGCTGGGCAGCGCCACCGCCCAGGCCCACGGCTGGAACCGCATGCCGGTGGCCGCGCTCGCCGACCTGGTCTGGCCAAACCTCCGAGGGCACCCCGCGCTGGACGCCGAGGCGCCGGCTGGCTGGGCCGATGGAGTCCTGCACCCCGGACTGGCCGCGTTGGCCCTCGCCCTGTTGGCGATTCGCTCCCGGTGGCGTTGGCTGTGGCTGCCCTGGGCCGCCTGTGTCGGGATCGCCCTGATCGGCACGCCGCTGCTCAACAGCGCCAGGCTGGGCGAGATCGGCGCGGTCTTCCTCGCCCTCGTCGCGGCCTTCGGTGTCGCCGAGCTCCCTCGAGGCCGGTGGCTGGCTCCAGTCCTGGTCCTCGCCACGGGGGTGTGGGCGCGCTGGCACGACCAGGGCACGCTCGCCGAGCTGGAGGAGCCAGCGCCCTGGACCGAGGAGATCGCAGAGGTCGTCGGCGAGGGCCGCGTCATCGGCCTCGGCTGGGCGCTGCAGCCCAACACCGGGAGCCTGGTCGGGCTGAAGGACCTGCGTGGCTATGACCTGCCGGTCTCCGAGCGGACCGAGCTCCTCATGCGGGCGCTCGATCGGCGACTGGTCCGGCCCTGGTTCCCGATCGAGTCGGTCAACGCCCAGAACAGGAAGCTCCTGGAGTTCGCGGCGGTGCGCGTGGTGCTGGCACCAGAGGAGCACCACGGTCTGGATCCCTACGACCTGGAGGCGCCGCTGCACGCCTACCTGCTCGACCCGGTGGCTCCGCGCGCCTGGCTCGCCACTGGTGGGCGCAGGGCGACGAACTGGCAGCAGGCCCTCGACTTCGTCCGCACGGGCTACGCAGGACGGGGCAACCCGGCGGTCGAAGACCTGGGCCTCGGCTACCCGGCAGAGGGCGAGGTGCTGTCCATCGAGTGGGTCCATGACGGCGCCGGCGAGGTCGTCCTCGGTCTCCCGGATGGTCACCCGCGCGGGGTCGTGGTGCTCGCCGATCGCTTCGATGAGGACTGGGTCGTCGAGGTCGACGGCGAGGAGGCCGAGCTGCTTCGCGTGGCTGGCTTCTTCCGCGGGGTCGAGGTCGCCGCAGGAGCCGCCGAGGTGCGGTTTCTGTACACACCCTGGTCCTGGCGGGTCGGCCTGGCGCTGATGGGCCTCGGCCTCATCGGGGTCCTGGGGAGCCTGCGTGCTCGCTGAGCGGCAGGCAGAGGCGATCGCCTTCCTCGAACAGCGCCGAGGACGCTGGGTCAACAACGCCTTCCTCGGCGAGGAGATGCTCTGGAGGGAGGAGGCGCCCGAGCTCCACCAGAGGCTCTGCTCCTTGTCCTTCGACGAGGTCGAAGCGGGCGAGCGCGGCGAGCTGGAGCTGCCGGAGCCCTTCCCGACCTGGCGGCGACGAGCTCGGATCCGCCTGCCTCGACTGGCCACCGTCGAGCTGCCGTCACGGGGCTGGAACCGGGCCATCAAGGGTCGCAAGTGGGCCCAGGTCGAGGCCTTCGCGCGGGTGGTGCTCGGCAACCTCCCGACCGACGGCAGCCTCGTCGAGTGGTGCTCTGGCAAGGGTCACCTCGGGCGCAACCTCTGCATCTGGAGCGGTCGCCCAGCCCGCTGCATCGAGATCGATCCCGCCTTGTGTGCGGCCGGTCGGCGCAGGCTTCGCGACGAGCCGGTCACCTTCGTCACCGCCGACGTCACGGAGCCCTCGACCGCTGAACACCTCCACCCCGGGGACTCGGTCCTGGCTCTCCACGCCTGCGGGGAGCTCCTGGCGGCCCTGCTGCCAGCCAGCGACGAGCTGGGTTTCCTCGCCGCCGCGCCTTGCTGCTACCACCGCACCGAGCAGCCCTTTCTCGGCTCCCAGACCATGGAGCTCGACGACCAGCACGTGCGCCTCGCCACCGTCGGCGAGACCTGCGCGGGGGTCGCGACCCAGCGGGTGAGGCGACGGGAGCACGCCTGGCGGGCCGCGCTGGACCTGCTCGTTCGCGAGGCCACGGGCGAAGACCGCTACCACCCCACGCGTCCCTGCAAGCAGAGCGACATCACCCAGCGCAGCTTCGAGGAGTTCGTGCGCTGGATCGCCGATGACAGGGGGCTGCCGCTGCCCGAGTTCGACCCGGAGCGAGCCGAGCGAGCCGGCTGGGAGCGGGCGCGGGTCATCCGTGCTCTGGGTCTTGTTCGCGCGATCTACGGGCGGCGTCTCGAGCACGTCCTGTGCACGGACCGGGCGCTCTATCTCGAGGAGCGCGGCTGGAGCGTCGAGATCGGCACCTTCTGCGGGCGCGAGGTCACCCCTCGGAACCTGGCCTTCGTGGCTCGGCCCGAGAGGGCTCGTGGCCGACCTCGACCTGTAGATCGTAGGCCACCTCCAGGCGCTTGAGCGCCCAGAGGCTCTGGCGGTTCAGCTCGTGGTCGTCCGTGAAGCCGCCTGGCTCGACTCCGGCGTCCCAGCCCCACCACGTGTGTGACGTGTCACCCACCAGCAGCACCTCCTGGTCGGGGCCGTTGACCAGGAAAGAGAGCGAGCCGGGTGTGTGTCCGGGGGTGTAGAGCGCCCAGAAGCCCCCGTCGCCCGTCAGATCCCAGCACTGGAACTCCCCGATCCGCACCGAGTCCTCCAGGTCCAGCTCGCGCACGGTCTTGCCCTGGAGGAGCCCCTTGTAGGCGTGACGAAAGGCTGCGTACTCGGGGGCGGTCTCGGTCCACTCGTCGGGGCCCGTGATGATGGGCAGCTCGTCAGGCAGCGCCCCGACGCCGAGCACGTGGTCCGCGTGCTTGTGGGTCAGGGCGGCGCCTTTCAGGGTCACGCCCTCCAGGATGTCCTCGAGGGGCTCGACCACCTCTCCGCCGTCCCGGAAGGCGATGTTGGCGAGGCGCCCTCCGTCGATCCGGCCCTCCTCCACCAGCGAGATGCCGGTGTCGACGATCCAGTCTCCGTCGGGGTGAGCGACGTGGTGGACCGTGAGCACGATGGGCATCTTGCCCCCCTGCAGGTCCGCGGCGAGCTCGTGGTCGAAGTTGATGAGTCCCTCGCGCTTGCCCTTCCAGCGTGCGCTGGTGTGGGGTGTCCAGAGGACCTCGCCGGGACGAGCCAGGACCTCGTCCCACGTCAGCGGGGCGGTGGTCTCGAGGTGGTGGGTGGACAGGGGCGGGTGCCAGGCTGTGCAGCCCAAGAGCAGGAGCATCTCCGGCGACTAACCCGGATCGATTGCGAGCTCGCGGCGGACCTCGCGCCAGGCCTCGGTCCAGCTGCCGTCGGCGCTGCGGATCTGGAGGGCGCCGAGCTCGCAGTGCTCGCCGTGGCCGGCCACGCGGATGGCGATCATCGCGTCGTTGCCCTCTCTGAAGGTCACCTCGAGGCGGCCGAGGAGCTCCAGCCCCACCTCGGCGATGGCGCGCTCGGGACGGGGGTCTGCGGCGGCGTGGCAGAGCACGAAGCGACCTCTGGGGGCGAGGTGACGCGCAGCGGTGGCTGCCCAGTCGTACACGTCTCCGTTGAGCTCGAGGCGAGCTGCCGCGCGCTGGGGGTGGGGCGAGCGCGCGCCTCGGTCGACGGGCACATAGGGCGGGTTGCCGGTGATGAGGTCGAAGCGCTGGTCGCAGTCGAAGTCGCGGAGGTCCTCGTGACGAAGCTCCACCCGGTCCTCGACGCGGTTTTGGGCGACGGTCATGCGGCAGCACTCGATGGAGACCTCCTGCAGCTCGACGGAGGTCAGGGTCGCCTCTGGGCGGTGGAACAGACCCAGCAGCCCGATGCTGCCCACGCCGCTGCCGAGATCGAGCAGGCGCTTCGCCCCTGGCGCGACCTTCAGGCCCACCCAGGCGGTGAGCAGGTCGTCGGTGGTGTGGCGGTGACCCCGCTGGAGCTGAACGATCTTCCAGTCGCCAGCGAGCCGATCGACTGTGTGCTCGTTGTCGCTCATGTGAAAGGTGGGGTAGCCCAGGAGCGTTGGAACTGCCTCCCCCCAACGGATGTCCACCGACACATGTTCCTCGCCCTGCTGATGACCGCACACGCCAAGAGCTGGTGCGCCAACGAGCTGGTCGTGCACGAGTGGGGAGTCGCCGTCTTCCCTGCCAGCGGCGATGCCCTGCCAGGTCACTTCCACACGACGGGCCCTTCGAAGGCCCGCTCGGAGACCAGCGTCCTCGACATGCCCGTAGACACCGGAGAGCGCGCCAAGCCGGTCGTCGCCTTCCACGTCGCCAGCCCCCAGTACGTGCACGAGATCCCCGTGGCGGTCTCGGTCGGCTTCACCCAGGGCCGCGCAAAGGCCTGGTATCCCCAGGTCGACCAGCTGCGGCGGAACCAGCCGTTGCCCGAGGCGTGGCGGAGCACATGGGCAAGGGTGGGTCCGCTGGGCACGGGGGCGGGCAGCGCCCTGGCGCCCCAGGCCCACATGCGCTGGCGGCCAGCGGGACTGGTAGGCTCCTGTCGCCCCCAAACTCCAAGGAGACGCCATGGACCCCCTCGACGGCATTCCTGCGGCGCTTCAAGCCGAGGTCAAGCAGCGCTGGGCCGCCGAGGTTGCTGGCGGTCGCGCACTCTACGAGGCCGACGGCTCCCGCGTCGGCATGGTTGGGCAGTGGAAGGTGAGCCGCTTGCTCAAGAACCACGGCATCAATCCTGATACCGATGGGCGGTGGGAGCGGGTGCGCGCCCACGGAAGGGACCTGTACTACGGGCGGAAGAACCCGTAGGCGAAGCTGGGGAGCGATCGTCATCCTGCGGCTGTCAGCGCAATGGCGGCCAGGAGTCCGCCGCTGCCCGAATGGGGTCGACCCGTGCCGCGACAGCCGAGCCCGCCCGACAACCCCGCCGGGCGTGCCCCCGAAGCAGCCGGCGTCAACGCCTCAAGCCGGCCGGCCTTCAGTGCCCGATGGGATCACTCTGGGATCAGTCGGGTACGAAATGGACGCTGGCAGTGATCCCATCGGGAGATCTGGCGATCTTGCGTGCCCCAGGAAAACATGCTTGATACCAACGGTATCCGCGCCTTCGGTAACGTCTCCGCGTCCCTCGCCCTTCTACTCCATGTACCCCAGCGCCTTCGCCCGCTCCTCGTCGACCGTCCCCGTGGGACCCGTGGGCACAGCCCACCCCGCGAGGTGGGGAGCCAGGGACTCGTCACCGAGCAGTCCCACTCCCGGGCGGTCGATCAACGAGGTCTCGCCGTAGACCACGCGGTCCTTTCCGAGCACGCCCTCCGGTGCGCAGCCGGCCGTGCAGTTGGGGTCGCAGAGGCCGCTCTCGCCGACCCAGACCTCGCGGTCGATCGTGAAGAGGTCCTCTCGGGGATCCTCCAGCCCCGCCAGGTGCAACAGCGTCGGCATCACCTCGGACAGGCCCACGCGCCGGTCCACCGCGCCGCCCGGGACGCCAGGGCCGGCGACCACCAGGGGCACGCGCAGTACGACCTCGCTGGAGCTGCGCTCGTGCTGGACGCCGCACTTCTCCTCTGCGAGGACCTCGCCGTGGTCAGAGGTCCAGAGCACCGTCGATCCCCGAGCCATCGCCTCTCGCACGAAGGGGCCAAGGAGGCGGTCTGCCTGCCGCACCTCGCCGGCGTAACGGGCCGGATCGCTGTCCTCGCCGTCCCAGCCGATCGGCTCATAGGGACCGTGGGGGTCGTAGGCGTGCAGCCAGAGGAACCAGGGGCCTCCTTGCTGATCGAGCCAGGCCCGAGCCTCCGAGAGGGTCTCGGCGGTCGGTCGCTCGCTGGCTTCGGGACCGGAGAAGTGCTCGAAGCCCTGGGCCATGCCGCCCTCCGGCCCAGCCGGGTAGGCGCTCACGAAGGCCGCGGTCGCGTAGCCGGCCTCCTGGAAGCGCTCCGCCAGCGTGACCTCGTCCCCGCCAAGGGCGTAGCCGTGGTGGTTGTTCGCCCTGAGTCCGTGCTCCGGCGGCATGTGGCCCGTGAGGATCGTTGCGTGCGCCGGTGTCGTGAGACCGATCGGAGACCACGCGTCCCTGAAGCGAGCGCCGCGCTCGCCGAGGTCCCAGGCCTCGGGGGTCAGCTCCGGTGAGAAGTGGTCCGCCCGCCAGGTGTCGAGGGTGACCAGCAGCACTCCGGGAGCCTTCGGAGGTCGCGAGCAGCAGAGGAGCAGCCAGAGCACGCTGCGATCGTACCGTCGTGGCTTCGGCTGACTTCGTTTCAGCGTCTCGTGATGCTCAGCTGGCATGCTAGGGCGACGGGAGAACCGATGACCCTCTTCTTGATCGCCTGCACGGGTCCCCAGCTCGACGACAGCGACCCTGGCGTTGTGGACGACACCTCCGTCGACGACAGCGGCGACGACCCGGTGGACGCGGACGGCGACGGCTTCCTCGACGACATCGACTGCAACGACGATGACGACAACGTCTACCCGGGCGCCCCCGGCCTCTGCGACGGCCAGCAGAACGACTGCGAGGTCGACTGGGTCGGTGACGCCGGGCTGGCCACCTGGATGGACGAGCCCCCCGTGGACATGAGCGCGGAGCTCGCCGCCGGCGGGACCTTCACCATGGGCGACGGAACCCTGCGTCTCTGCGAGGGCACCTGGCTGCTGGAGATCCATGTCTCTGGGGATCTGACCATCGAGGGCGCAGAGGCCGACGCCGTGCTCAGCGGGGAGGGGAGCTGGACGCCGCTGCAGATCGTCGAGCAGGGCGCGTCCCTGACGGTCTCCGAGCTGACCGTCGAGGGCGGGCTGGCCTCACTGCTGGTCCCAGATGGCTCCGAGCTCGGCGGCGGTGCCCTCTACTGCCACGGGGCGAGCGTGACCCTCGACGAGGTGGTCTTCGCCGACAACATCTCGGCTGGCATGGGTGGGGCGGCCTTTGCCCAGGACTGCGAGATCCAAATCAGCGGAGGTCGCGTTCAGCAGAACGAGGCGGTCGACGGCGGGGGCATGTTCCTGGTGGGCGGCTCGTTGGAGATGGTCGATGCCTGGTTCGAGAGCAACATCGCGACCGAGACCGGGGGCGCCCTGGTGGCCTACGACGGCGTCACGGGCGTGCTCGACGACAGCCACTTCTCGCTCAACACCGCCGAGATCGGTGGCGGCGTCGCTCTCTTCGAGGACAACGTGCTCGACTTCGTGAACGCCTACTTCGCCTCCAACGCGGCCGACTACGGCGCAGCTGTTGCCATGGGTAGCGGTGAGGTGGTCACCTTCGACGGCGGCAAGGTGAAGAAGAACGAGGCCACCGAAGCGGGCGGGGCGGTCTACTCAGGGGGAGGAAACACCCTGACGGCGACCGGCACCGAGATCTCCGAGAACAGCGCGATCACCGGCGGCGCCCTCTACATGGACGCGGACACTGTCACCCTCTACGACGTCGTGATGGACGAGAACAAAGCCGACAAGGGCGGGGCGGCCTACCTCGAGGGCACCGAGGCCACCCTGGAGGCCTCGCTGGTCCGCACCAACATCGCGGTCGAAGGCGGCGCCTTCTACGTGAAGAAGCTCGTGTCGCTGGAGATCGTCTCGACCGACTTCAGCGCCAACGACCCGGACGACCTCCAGTACTCGGGCGGCGACAGCTACAGCTTCGGGCTCGCCGCGGAGACGAGCTGCGACAACTCGGGCTGCGACTGAGCCCTACCTGGACGCTTCGAAGCTGCCTTCGTAGGTGACCAGCTGGCCGAAGAGCTCGCCGGTGCCGGCGAAGGTGCTGGAGAAGTCACCGGGATCGGCGATGGTCCCGGTCCACCCCTCTGTCGTCGTGCTGCCGACCGTGAGGTCCCCGGACAGGGTCGTGCCCGTGTCGAAGTCGCCCTCCCAGGTGACGGTCTCGGCGGTCCCGAGGGCGGTCCAGGTGCAGGTGAAGACGCCGTAGACCTGCGTGGTGGCTGTCTCGTCGATGTCGACGGTGCCGGTGCCGGTGCAGTCGTCCGTGATGCCGAAGGCGGTGGCGGTGTAGGTGAAGGGGCCGCTGTAGCTGCCGAGCCAGCCCACGTCGCACTCGTTCTCCGGGGTCTCGTACCCGCTGTCGTCGTTGCAGTCGGTGTTGTCGTCGACGTAGCCGGCGGTGGGGTGGCAGGCCTCGAGGGTGACGTCCGCGTTGCCGTAGCCGTCCCCGTCCGCGTCCCTGTACCAGGTCGACATCGTGGTCTCGTCGACGCTCTCGTCCTCGTCGTCCGAGAGCCCGTCGCAGTCCTCGTCCTCGTGCCACTCGTCGCAGATCTCCTGGGCGCCGGGGTTGACGTCCGCGTTGCTGTCGTCGCAGTCCCCGCTGAGCTCGACTCGCCCCGAGATGCTCTCCGAGCAGCTCCTCACCACGTCCGAGACGTTGCCCCACTCGTCGCCGTCTATGTCGGCGTAGAAGCTGGTCGCGTCAGTTGCGTCCTCGTCCGTCTCGTCGTCGCAGTCGTTGTCGAGGCCGTCGCAGATCTCGGTCTTGCCAGGGTTGACCTCTGCGTTTTCGTCATCACAGTCCCCGTCCGCGGGGCTGTAGCCGTCGCCGTCGAGGTCGTCGGGGCTTGCCACCGTGGAGTCGTTGGTGTCGTCGAGGTTGGCGGCGGTGATGTTCTCGCCGGTGCACGCGAAGAGGAGGATCAGCATCTGTCCCAGCTAACCAGGGTCTTGCGATGGGACACCCAGGCGGTGCCGGCGAGGGCCAGGCGCCATGGAGCGTCGCGGTGCTCGGGCTCCGCGTAGTCGATCCCTACCCGCGGGCCGCGGAGCATGTCTTCGGTGACCGGGCCGTCCTCGATCCGCAGCCCGCCCGGAGCGAGCAGATCATGACCGGACAAGGAGACGTCGAGGCCGAGGGCCTGGCCGACCTTGCCCGGGCCGGTCAACAGGGCTGGGCCGCTCCTGCCGCCGCGACGCTGGCGGACCACCTCGAGGCCATCGACGACCTCTGCAGAGCGCACGAGGCAGGCGTGCCCCTGGCCGCCCACCACGTTCATCATGTGGTGGATGCCGTAGCAGAGGTAGACGTAGGCATGCCCCCCGGGCCCCCACATCGGGGCGTTGCGGGGGGTGTGGCCCTTCGCCGTGTGGGCGGCGCTGTCCGATGGGCCCCGGTAGGCCTCTACCTCTGTGATGCGCAGCGTCACGGGGCCGTGGACGAGCTTCTTGCCGAGCAGATCCGGGGCGAGCTCCAGCGCGTCCCGCTCGAACCAGCTGCGCTTCAACGCAGGAACTCGACGATGGGCGCGAAGACCTCGTCGTCAGCACGGTCCGCGATGAACAGGTCGGCGTGGGCCCAGCGGTCATCCGGACTCCCGACGTCCAGGTGGAGGGCGGGTCCGCCCCAGGCCTCCAGCGCCGGGAGGCAGGCCCGTCGCGGGGCGATCCCGTCCCCGGTGCCGGTGACGACCATGAGGTCACCCTGGACAGCCGAGAGGCCCTCGACGACGTTGACGCCCCCGACGACGAGGTCCCCGGCGCGGATCCAGGCCGCGAGCTGACGGCGGATGCGCGGAGCTGGGTCCTCGATGGTGCGAACGAGCTGCCCGGCCTGGGAGATGTCCACGTGGTCGGCGTTGAGGTAGATCGACAGCACCCTCGGGGCCAGGCGTGCGACCAGAGGGAGGACCGAGCGAGCGGCCAGGCGCGACCCGTAGATCGGGACCCGTCCAGCTACCGGGCCGATGAGGCCGAAGGCCGTGTGCCAGGGGGTCGAGACCCGCCAGGTCAGCGGTGAGCCGATGGCGACGACCCGCCGAACCGGGGCGCTCGGGTCGTGGGCGAGGAGCGCATAGGTCAGCGTGCCCCCCAGGGAACAGCCGATGACGTCGACGCTGTCGGCGCCGGTCTCCCGCCGGATGTGTCGCAGGGCCGCGGGCAGGTCGATCAGGGCCCGCTCGGCGAGGCCGATCTGCGAGTTGGATCCTCGCTTGTTGTCGCCCTGACCGCGCATGTTCACGCCCCACACGTCGTGGCCTGCGTCCGCGAGGAAGGCCATCAGCGAGCGCCCGGTCGGGTGGAAGCCGAGGATGAAGGTGTTCATCGCGAAGCCGGGCACCAACAGGACGGGGCGCCCGCCCCCGTCGATTCGCCGGAAGCCCAGCCACCAGCCGTCCGGGGTGGGGGCCTTCACGCGCATCTGCATCTGCGAAGTGTACCCTTCGCCTGTGCTGCTCCTGCTTTCCATCGCGACCTCGCAGGCGACCTCGGTCGGCCCCGCCGAGACGCTGTCCTGGCGACTCGACCAGCTGACGGGCCTCGACGATCCTGCGGACCGCTTCCGGCACGCCCGGCTGCGCCAGGAGCCACGGCCCGATCCGGACTTCGCCACGGTCGTCGCCGTGGTCGATGTCTGGGCCCGGCCCGACGATGTCCTCGAGGCCGCCCTGGCCCTGCACCCCGGGATCGAGCTGGAGGCTCGCCACGGCCAGCTGCTCCAGCTTCGCGTCCCGGTCGAGGCCCTCGTCGACCTCTCGATGGTCGGTGGCGTCGCGAGGGTCCGTGAGCCCGACCTGCCGACCTCGAAGGCGGTCGTGACCGAGGGCAAGGCCGAGATCTTCGTGAACGACTGGCACGCCTCCGGAGTCACCGGGGGAGGCGTCCTCGTCGGTGTCCTCGATGTCGAGTTCGGCGGCTACGAGTCGATCCTCGGCACCGAGCTGCCCGATAGCGTCGCGACCACCCCCGGCACCCTGAACACCTCTGGCGGTACCCACGGGACCGCCGTCGCCGAGATCGTCCACGACATCGCCCCCGACGCCGATCTGCACCTCTACCAGTTCGCCACGGAGGTCGAGTTCTACGAGCGCTGCGACCAGATCGTGGCCGACGGCGTCGAGGTCCTGAACGCCTCGATCGGCTTCGACAACGTCTGGCACGCCGACGGAACCTCGCCCTACACCCAGACCGTCGAGCTCGTCGTCGACGAGGGGGTGACCTGGGTCGCGGCCTCGGGCAACGAGGTGGGCCGCTACTTCATCGGCGAGGTGGGCCCCGCCGACGGCGACGGCTTCGTCACGATCGACGGCGAGCTGGGCGTGCCGATGAACAACGTCATGGGCGAGGTGCCGGTCTCGCTGCGATGGTCTGAGGCTCCGGACGCAGCATCGATCGACCTCGATCTGTACCTCTATGACGAGAACCTGGAGCTCTGCGGCTACAGCGAGGAGCCCCAGGACGGCGACGACCGCCCCTACGAGTACGCCGCCTGCGATGTCGGCGGCTCCGTGATCTGGGCCTACGTCGTGGTCGCGTCCGGCAACCCAGAGGGGCTCACCGCCTACCTCTACGCGCCCTACTTCCTCGCTGACTCGAGCTGGGAGTCGGTGGCCTCGACGCTGACACTGCCGGCCGACAGCCCGAGCGCCATCACCGTCGGCGCCTACGAGCTCGACACCCTCGAGGTCGCCAGCTTCTCGTCTCAGGGCCCCACGGACGATGGGCGCACCAAGCCGGATCTCGTGGCGCCCAGCGGTGTGTCGACCTCGACCTATGGCGGGGCCTTCGACGGGACCTCCGCCTCCGCGCCCCATGTCGCCGGTGTGGCGGCCTTGATCCGCGAGCGCACCTACGGCTCGCCCGGGGAGATCAAGCGGGTGCTGACCAACCAGGCAGAGGACCTCGGCGAGGCCGGCCTGGACAACACCTACGGCCACGGGGCGGTCCGGACGAGAGCGCTCCCGGACCCCTGGTGTGGCTGCACGTCGGCGACCGGCGCTGGTGGTGCCTGGCTCTTTGCGTTGTTGTTGGCGTGGCGGCGGCGCTCTTAGCGCTGGCCTGCGCTCCAGCGACAGAGGGCTGGCTGATCACCGCCCAGGGGCGGGTGGTCGACCTCGACGGCACGGGCGTCGCGGCGGCGGTCGCCGTCTCTGCGGAGGGGGCCCTCGTCGGCGAGGTCGATGCAGACTCAGAGGGCTACTGGAGCCTGCCCATCATCGTGGAGGAGGACCAGCAGGTCCCGCTCGTGGTCGTCGCCTGGGACGGGGACGCAGTCGGCACCACGTGGAGCACGCTGGAGGTCTTCGAGCAGCCCACGCCATCAGAGCTCTTCGTCGGCAGCGGCCAGCGCATGGAACCCGCCCCGGTCTGGATGCCAGCCGTCACGGTGGCCACCCCAGAGGACGCGACGCTCAGCGGTCAGCTCGTCGATGGTTCTACGGGCGAGCCCGCCGGCCAGGTCTCGATCGCGCTGGTCTCCGGATGGAACGCGCCAGCGGATGGCAACGTGGTCGCCCTCGCAGCCTCCGACCACGAAGGCAGCTTCAGCGCAGAGGTCCCGGCCGGCGTCTACACCGCTTATGTCAGGGACGAGGAGGGGGTCGAGGACGCGGTCTTCCCGGCCTCCACGGCTTCGCTGGCCCTGGGAGTCGTCGTCCCGCCGCTGGCCGAGGAAGAGCTCGTGATGGCCCTGTCCCATGACGGCACGCTGGAGTTGGACCTCCACACGACGGGGCCTCGGGCTGGCACCGACGGCACGGGTCAGCCCTTCGACGTCTACAGCGACCGCCAGGCTCATCCCGACCGCGGCGAGCCGGTCGCGGCGCTCATCGTCGAGGACCCCCGACTCGAGGTCGGCTGGATCTACGAGAGGCGGGTCTCCGGTGTGTACCGGGCGGTCGTCTTCGACTCCGGGGGCATGGCCGTCGTGGGCAACGAGGACCTCGGCAACAGCCGTCCGGTCGTGCAGTTCTGGTCCGCCGAGGGCCCGGCGATGGCCCAGGCCACCCCTGGCCGCGTGGGCACGCACTGGGTCGCGCTTCGCCTCGATCTCGACCGGGCGGAGATCCAGCGCCCAGAGGACTACGGGGAAGACGCGAATCCTTCGGATCCGATGACGTTTTGAGTTAATGGCGCCGGCCATGGCCGTGTTCACCAACGCCCTCGTCGAGGAGATGCAGACGCTGAAAGGCGGCTCGCACACCTTCCTCAAGCAGGTCTGCGCTGATGACTCCGGGCCCCTGCGCGATGCCCTGGACGCGGCGCTGGGCCGCATGCCGTTTTCGGTCCGAGAGCGCCTCGGCGATCGGCTCCGCAGCCTGGAGAACCGCCGCTTCTTCCAGGGCTTCGCCGAGCTGGCCTCTTGCGCTGTCCTCGCCGACGCTGGCTGGGAGATCCTCGGCGCCGTGGGGGGAGGTGACCCTCTCCAGCTGCAGCGTCCCGACGCAGCTCCCTGCAACCTGCTCGTCGTCTCGTTCCTCCATCCCGGACGGCCGGACGTCGACTCGCGGCCTGTCGCCAAGCTGCGGGCTGCCCTCGACCGGGTGTTCAGCCGTCTGCGCTTCGCCGTCTTCGTGCGTCGCTGGCTGCCTCCCGAGTTCGACCCCGAGCCGGTCCGCCAGGCGGTCGAACTCTGGCTGCGAGAGGTCGAGGCCGGGCGCTGGGACAGCCGCTACGCCGCATACGAGGACGAGGCGGTGGCGCTGGAGTTCGGGCTCGTGGGGTCGAAGGACGAGCCGGAGAGGGTCTCACCTTCCGGCGCGCCGGTCCTGATGACCGTCGGCCCCTTCATCGCGGGCCGCGTCATGGCCACCGTCGAGCGGCGCATCGTCCAGGACCTCGACCGCTACCGGATGGGGCCCCACGGCACCGAACCCGTGCTGGTCACGATGGTCTCGGACCGCCCGTGGCACATCCCCAGCGGCACCCTGCGCGACTTCCTCTACGGCAAGCCCTCCTGGGTGAGCAGCTCGCCGGAGCATGGCTGGGAGGCGGCGCTCTCGCACGAGCCGGAGCCATGTCTGTTCAAGGACCCGCTCTACAGCAGCGTCTGTGGCGTGGTGCAGGTCGATCGGGACGACAAGGAGGCGCTCGCGGTGGGGGGACGCGGCTGGTCGAACCCCTACGCGGACGCACCCCTTCGGGAGGGCGAGCTGCCGTTTTCGGTCCTCGCCGAGGTGCGGCGTGATGATGGCCAGCCGGTGCTCCAGCGCACGGGTCCGAAGGGGCGCCCGCTGGTCTGGATAGGGCAGGACTGATGCAGCCGCACTTCGTCACGGGCAAGCTCGGTTGGATCGAGGTCGTCACCGGGTGCATGTTCTCTGGCAAGACGGAGGAGCTCATCCGTCGGATCCGTCGGGCCATGTACGCACGCCAGCGGGTCGTGGTCTTCAAGCCGGGCATCGACGACCGCTACAGCGCCGACAGCGTGGGCAGCCACTCGGGCATGCACCTGCGCTCGCTGCAGATCACCAAGGCCACCCAGATCCTGGGGCTCGTTCAGGACGCCCAGGTCGTCGGCATCGACGAGGCCCAGTTCCTGGGCAACGAGCTGGTCGAGGTCTGCGAGTCCCTGGCCAACGAGGGGAGGCGAGTCATCGTCGCGGGTCTCGACCAGGACTACCGAGGCCAGCCCTTCGAACCGATCCCCCAGCTCCTTGCGTTGGCCGAG
The DNA here is from genome assembly GCA_036012755.1 of Myxococcota bacterium. Classification (GTDB taxonomy): domain Bacteria; phylum Myxococcota_A; class UBA796; order UBA796; family CAJQPC01; genus JAAESX01. The sequence goes on from DASCPX010000248.1 coordinate 27,427, forward strand.
TACATCACCAAGAACCTCGCGATCTGCACGGTCTGCGGCAACCCCGCCGACCGCAGCCAGCGCCTGGTCGAGGCCGGCTCCCGCGTGCTGGTCGGCGCGACGGACGCCTACGAAGCCCGCTGCCGCCTCCACTGGTCGGCCGAGCCCTTTCCCCGTCAGCAGGCCCTGCCGCTGGGCGAGAACATCGCAGAGTCCTGACTTCGGACGGATCGCGGCGGGCTAAGGGTTTTGTCGGGAAACGACCCGGAGGGTCCGCATGATCAGTCTTCTGCTCGCTCTGTCGCTGCCCGCCGACGCGGCCGTCTCGGGACGGGTCAAGGCCAGCTCCTACCTCGTCGATCCAGAGGACAAGGCGCTCCGCCACACGGCGGACCAGGCCGTCGACGGGCTCCTGAAGTCCGGATGGGGCGAGGCCGAGGACGGCTATGGCGAGGGCTCGTGGCTCGAGATCGACCTGGGCCGCACGACCACTGTCAGCGAGATCAGCATCTGGCCGGGCAACCTGGCCGAGGGCAAGAAGTCCTACCGCGAATACAGCCGCCCCAAGAAGGTGATGGTCAGCGTCGGCGGTCAAGAGCACGAGGTCGTGATGCTCGATCGCATCCAGCGCTTCGACCTCCAGCTGGAGGAGCCCGTCGAGGCCCGCAAGATCCGGCTGGAGGTGGTCGAGGTCTACGAGGGCTTCGTCTTCTCGGACTGCTTCATCGCAGAGGTCGGCGTCGACTTCCACAGCTCGCGCGAGAAGCTCGCGCCGCTCTTGAAGTGGATGGACTCCGAGGCGGCGGACGCGGCCTGGACCGCCCACGACGAAGAGGTCCGCGCCACCTTCATCGAGATCACGGAGGCCGAGTTCGGCGACCAGGCCAAGCTCGAGTGGATCATGGACCAGGCGGGCGACGGGGCGACCTTCCTCAGGGAGCGCGCGGTCGCCCTGGTCGACGTGGGCTACCGGGCGGCGGCCATCCGGCCTGACGAGACCGCCATCGACGCCCTCGCCAAGCTCAAGGACGCCAACAGCATTCCGGCCTTGGAGATGGCCCAGCTTCGCAGCTGGGGCGCCCAGCGCGACGAGCTCGCCGAGCTGGTCGAGATCTTCTACGCCTACCAGCAGCTCATCGGCGGCCCCTCCCTGAACGTGCCCTACTGGAGCGAGACGGGCTGGACCCTCGGCCAGATCCAGAGCTTCGGCGAGCCCGTCCCCATCGAGATCGATCCAGACGGTGACCTCTACGTGGCGGACATCGGCAACAACCGGGTCCAGCGCTTCACCTACGAGGGTCGGGCCGACAAGCAGTGGGGCGGAGCAGAGGCCGACATCGCGAACGTCTGGTTCGACGTCGGGCGCCCCTGGTACGTGAGCGGCGCCAAGCCGGGCACGAAGAACAACCAGTTCGAGACACCGCTGGACGTCGAGCTGATCCCCATGGGAGAGGGCACCGGGTTCGCGGTCCTCGACGCCACCAAGCGCGTCCAGCTCTACGACGAAGAGGGCAGGGCGCTCATCGGCTGGCCCATCAACAACAACAGCCAGCTCGATGACGGCGTGGGAGGAGAGGCCTACCTCGGCTGGGTCCCGCGGAAGCAGGCCCTCTACGTCGTGCTCGGCGACGAGCTCATCGCCTTCTCACTCCAGGCCGAGGAGCTCGGCCGCTGGGAGCTCGAGGACGGCACGCCAAACGCGCTGGAGGTCGGCAAGAACAACAAGCTGTACTTCGTCTATGGGCGCGAGGTCGTTCTCTACGACCTCGACGGCTACCGGCACGGCACGATCTGGGACCAGGACGTGCTCGGCCTGGGCTTCGAGGACATGGACATCACCATCGACGAAAACGGCCAGCTCTGGGTCGTCACCGACCAGGGCTGGGTCCACAAGATGAAGAACCACCGCAAGGTCGAGTACTCGGTGAGGTTCTCCGAGGTGTCCCTCATCCAGCCGCGCATCGCCGTGGCAGAGGACATCCTCTACTGCGTGGACCGCGATCGCATCATCCGGCTCGACGCGCTCCAGGCCAAGATCGACGCCGAGGAGTTGGAGAAGGAGCTGGCCGAGCAGGCGGCGCTGGAGGGTGCGCTTTGAACATGCGCGGCGGGAGGGTCGCTGTACTCGCCGCGGTGGGCCTCGCCATCATCCTGGTGATCAAGTGGTGGGACAAGGACGAGGCTGAGCCCGTGGGCTTCCCGGAGCCAGAGGCTGGAGCAGACGCCCAGCAGCCCCGGACCCCCAGCCAGCGGGCGCGTACCCCCTTCGTGACGGTCTCCGGACCGGATCTGGAGCAGGCGGTGTCGGTGTTGACCAAGGTCGTCGACGAGCACGCCAGCGACCCAGGCAATCCCTGGGCGATCGCGCACGGTGTGCTCGCTCGGGGAGAGGCCTTCACGGTCGACGGCGAGCCGGCGGTCCCATTCCTCTACGAGAACTACGCCGAGGTACAGCAGATAGGTGATGACAAGCTCGTCGCCTTCCCTCGCAAGAACGACGCCGGGGTCGAGATCGAGCCTCACACCGACCTGGTGCTCAAGGCCATCACAGAGGTCGGCGTCGATCCCCACACCGTCGTACACGTCAGCGGCGAGGAGTTCGAGGTCGCCGACACCTGGCGCCACTCGCTGGCGACCACCTACCTCGACAAGAGCACGGGCGACTCCTCCTACGACTCCCCCAACGACATGCCCTGGGGCGTTCAGGCCCTCGCGCTGTGGGCTCCGCCGGATCTTCGCTGGAAGTCGTTCACCGGCACCGAGATGACGATGGACGACCTCGCCAAGCTCATGGTGCACGTGCTGACCAAGGAGTCCGACTTCATGATCCGCTCGATGATGGCGGGCGAGGACTTCGAGAAGCGCAGGCAGGGGGTGCTCGCCTACACCTGCGGCGGAGCCCACCTGCTCCAGGGCTCCATCGCCGTGGTCGCCGGGGGCTTCGGTGGGACCGACGAGCGGGAGAAGATGCGGGTGCAGGGCCAGCTGTCGTTCTACCGCTTCCCGGTCGAGATCGGCATCTACGACAAGGCGATGCAGGAGCACCCGGAGCACCGCCTGGTGCTCATGTCCCAGCAGCTGAAGTTCACGGGCCACTGGCTCGAGAGCGTGCACAAGCTGATGGCGGCCGGCCTCTACGAGCCCAACGCGATCGAGCAGCAGACACTGAGCACGGCCATCGACGTGCTCATCTCGACCACCAAGGAGCTCAAGGCGCTGGGAGCCTTCGACAACCTCGAGCAGATCGACACGGAGAACCACCAGCTCTACCTGGACCTGGTCGGTGACTCGGCCCACGCGATTCGGGGTGTGGAGCTGGCGACCGGGCGCCAGGAGTTCCTCTACTGAGCTACGCCGCTCTGCGGACGGGGGTCCTGAGGCAGCAGGCGGCGAGGGCGCCGCGGACCGTCTCGAGGTCCAGGTCACGGCTCTTCGGGGAGGAGCCGTAGTAGTAGTGGCACACGACCTCGCTGGAGGAGACCTCGATGCGGACCCGGTGGGCGAAGACCGCCGTGACGCTGCCTCGCCCGCGCATCACGACCAGCTTCGGTCCATAGCGGCGCTGGAGCTCTCCCACGACGATGTCGGGGAGCACGGCGTGGGGGGGCCGAAGGGCGTGGGCGTCTCGGCGGTGGACCACGATGTCGATGGGCACGTATGTCACGCTCATCTCATCGGAACGCCCGGGGCCCGACCTTAGCTCCAGTCGGTGCAGCCGGTCCCGAGGGCCCCCGGATCGTCGCCCCAGACCGCGCAGTCGGCGTCGGTCGTTCCATCGGTCTCATAGACCACGAGGTGCCAGGTCATGCTCGCCTCCCGGGAGCTGCTGCACTCGTAGAGCGTGGTGCTGCCGCTGACCACGTCCCCGGGTTGGTCCACCTGCGCGAGCTGGAGGTAGAGGTTGTCCCAGTGGCCGCCATCGGCGAACTCGTAGCTCCGGACGTCGTGGATCTCGTCCCAGGGGTTCGACACGTCGACCTGGTAGATGGCGAGCTGCCCGCCGCCCGTCCAACCGACCGTGTAGACGTCGTACCACCAGTCGGCGGTGTCGCAGTTGTAGCCAATTGCCACGGTGCCAGCGGCGACGTCAGGCGTGTCACACAGCGAGTCGTCGAAGCCGATGTAGGTTTCTCCCGTGTAGTTGGGGCAGTCCCCCTGGGTGTCGGTGTCGGTGTCGGTGTCGGTGTCGGCGTCGGCGTCGGCGTCGGCGTCGGTGTCGGTGTCGGCGTCGGTGTCGGCGTCGGCCTCGAGCTGTGTATCGAGCCCGCTGTCCGGGTTGTCGTTGGTGCAAGCGACCAGGATCAGGGCGGTCATCTTGTCCTCCGACAGCATGTTAGACGCCTTGGCTCGGAGGCCGCATGGACCTGCAGCAGAAAGGCGATCCGGCGTCGGGCCGCATCTACACACCGGAGGCTGGCGAGGTCGGGCTGACACCGCGGGCGGTGATCGCCGGCATCCTGCTCGGCAGCGTCGTCTCTGCGATGAACATCTACCTGGGTCTCCGCATCGGCTGGTCCTTCGGTGGCTCGCTCATCGCCGCGATCCTGGGCTTCGCCATTTTCGCCACGCTGGGCTCCGCTGGCCTCCTGAAGACGAAGTACACCGTGCTCGAGGCCAACATCACCCAGACCGCGGGCTCCGCGGCGGGCACGATGACCTCTGCAGCCGGGCTGCTCGCGGCGATTCCGGCCATGCGCATGCTCGGCTACGAGTTCAGCTGGGCGGAGCTCACCCTGTGGTCCTTCTCCGTCGCCTACCTGGGGGTGTTCTTCGCGGTCCCGCTGCGCAGGCAGATGGTGCTGGTCGAGAAGCTGCGCTTCCCGACGGGCACGGCGACCGCCCAGACGATCATGGCCATGTTCGCCTCCGGCAGCGACGCCCTGGTCAAGGCGCGGGCGCTGTTGTGGCTCGGCGGTGGGGCCTTCGTGTTCACCATCGGGACCCACTTCATCCCGGTGATGGAGCACCCTCCGGTCTTCGAGCTCGTGGGACTCTCGATCATCTCCGTGTGGTCCTTCTCGCTGCTGGTCTCTCCGATGATGACCGGCGCTGGCATGCTCATGGGGCCTCGAGTCGGGACCTCGCTCTTCCTCGGGGCGGTGCTCGGCTGGGCCGTCCTGGGCCCCTTCGCCGTGTCCCAGGGCTGGACCGCGGGTCCCGTGCTCGGCGAGGACGGTGTGTGGACCGGCGGCGACCTGATGTCGTACGGCGAGGGTGTGCGCGGTTGGATCCTGTGGCCGGGTGTCGCCATCATGGTCTCGGACTCCCTGACCTCGCTGGCGCTGTCCTGGCGGACGATCCTCAACACCTTCAAGAAGAAGGTGGCGGCCGACGAGGTGATCGAGGATCACCCCGACCAGATCCCGAACGCCTGGTGGATGGGTGGCTTGGCGGTCGCAGCCTCTGCCACGGTGGGGGCCACGTACTTCCTCTTCGAGATCCCGATCCTCTTCAGCATCATCGCCATCATCCTCAGCTCGGTGCTGGCGATGATCGCGGTCCGCTCGACCGGGGAGACCGACATCAACCCCGTCGGCGGCATGGGCAAGGTCACCCAGCTGGTCTTTGGTGCGCTGGCCCCCGGGATGATCGCCACGAACCTCATGTCCGCCGCGGTCACGGGCTCCGGCGCCAGCCAGGCCGGCGACATGATGCAGGATCTGAAGACCGGGCACATGCTCGGCGCATCGCCTCGCCAGCAGTTCAAGGCGCAGCTGATGGGCATCCCCTTCGGGATCGTCTGCGCCGTGCCCATCTTCATGCTCTTCGATCATGTCTACGAGATCGGGGGCGAGGAGATCCCGGCTCCTGCAGCCCACGCCTGGAGAGCCGTCGCGGAGCTGCTGGCCCAGGGGCTGGATGCCCTTCCGCCGATGGCGACCTACGCCGTCGCCGGCGGCTTCCTCCTGGGCATCATCGTCCCGGTCATCCGCAAGCTCGCCCCAGCCGGCGTCAAGCCCTACGTGCCCTCCACGCTGGCGATCGGCATCGCCTTCATCGTGCCCGCCTACTACGCGGTGGCGATGTTCATCGGCTCGATGATCCTGGTGGTCTGGGGCAAGGTGAACAAGAAGCAGGCCACCGCGCTGTCCTTCGCCGTGGCCTCTGGCCTGGTCGCGGGCGAGGGCCTCGCGGGGATCCCGAAGGCGCTGCTCGTGATGTTCGGGGTGCCTTCGCTGTTCTGATCAGTCGCCGGGCGTCTCCGACATCGCCTGCTGGGCCATCCAGCCGATCTGCACCTGCAGGGTGCGCTCCACCAGCGGGATGTCGCTCGCCGCACGGCCGGTCTCCAGCGCCTTGACCAGGACGGCTGCGGTCTGGGCAAGGTCCACGTCCCCAGCGGCCCGGGCGGCGCTCGCGGCCAGGCGGGCGCGCCGGATCCACTCGGGTCGGACACCTTCGAGGGCACCTCCGGCAGCAGCGGAGAGCTCCTCCGCCATGTTCGGGGGGCTGTCGTCGTCGAGCTTGTTGGAGATCTTCGTGATGACCTCCTCGATGGCAGCTGGCGCCACCGGCCAGAGCTGGAACCAGGGGTGGGTGCCGAGAACGCTGGTGCCCGTGAGGTCATCGTCGTCCCGCTCGAGGCCGCGGAGCGGATCGAGCAGGCGCGCCGAGTTCATCACGCCCTCCGGGATGTGGGTGGCGAAGTGGTCCCACTCGTGGGGGTAGCGACCGGTGAGGGCCTTCGCGACCTCGAGGGCTGGCAGCATGTGACCGACGGCCTCTGAGAAGGGCAGCTCCACGAGGCCGGGGCCGTTGGCGGCGAGGTCTTTCTTGAGGCTCCGCAGCTGGCCGCGGGACAGGTGGCCGTGGCTGAGGCCCCGGAGACCCTCCTGGCCGCCGAAGTGGCCCATCAACAGGCAGGTGCCGTCCTCGTCGGTGTAGGCCAGGAAGAACTCGCTGTAGCCCTCTGGTGAGGGCGGCCCGACGAAGGAGGTGGGCGGCACTCGCGCGGCATCGGAGCCCAGCGTGAAGGCCGTGCGGGTCCGGGTGGGCGTCTCGACCGCCACACCCTTGCTCTTCAGGCGGTGCAGCGCCTTGCGCGCGAGCTTCCGATGTGGCCCCCCCTCCAGACCCTGGAGCAGCCCGACGAGCTCCAGTTGGACGGCTGCCTCGAGAGCGAGGGCGACATCGCCGGCCTCGATCGCTGCCGTCACGGCTGTCTGCCCGCCCTCGACCAGCCTGGCGACGCCTGCCTTGTCGATCTTCCTCTTCTTCGCCATGTCAGTCCCTGCGGTGCGGCCCGATGGCCTTCTTGATGTCCATCCAGCGGTCCTCGTGCCGGCAACGGAGGCTTAATTCGCCGGGAGTGATTAGGTAGAGCCCGGTCGGAGTGGGCCGGGTGTCCGCCGGTGGGTTCGCCCACGGGAGGAAAGTCCGGGCTCCACAGGGCAGGTTGCCGGGTAACGCCCGGTCGCGGTGACGCGAAGGCAAGTGCAACAGAAAGCAGACCGCCAGCTGAGGCTCCGGACACCGGTCGAGGCCATCCCCGCGCAAGCGAGGTCGAGCGTCGACGAGGCCCGGCGGAGGTCACTCCGGGCAAGGTCGAAACGGTGGAGTAAGAGCCCACCGGCGACCCTGGTGACAGGGTCGGCCAGGTAAACCCCAGCTGGAGCAAGGTCGAACGAGGAGCAGTGGGTTGCCCACCCCATGTCTCCCAGGTGGACTGCTCGAGGCCGTCGGTGACGGCGGCCCTAGACGAATGGACACCGCCCCGCGAAGGGAGACCGACGCGGGGAACAAGACCCGGCTTAGAGGCCCACTCCGACCCCTGTTTCTACTCTTCTGCCATTCTCAAGAAGCGTCCGCAGTGCCGGCAGTACACGACCTCTGTGTCCCGCTGCAGGGCCGAGTACCTCAACCCGTCCATCGAGCAGTGGCAGCCACCACAGGTCTGGTCCTTGACCTTGGCGAAGACAGACACCTTCTTGGTGCGGAGCATGTCGTAGCGGGAGAGCAGGTCTCGCCAGATGCCCTCGCGGGCTGCGTCTCGACGCTCCGTGGCTTCCTCGAACTCCGGCTTCAGGATCGGCAGACGGGTGTCGTGCTTCGAGGTCGCTGACTCCAGGCGGTGAACCAGGTGGGCCTGGGCGGCCTTCGCCCGCTCCTCGGTCGTCTGGGCCTCGTCGATGCGCTCCATCAGCTCCAACAGCTCGGTCTCGACCTCGTCCGCGATCAGGGAGCACTGCTCAGCCTGCATCATGGCCGCCCGGTAGTCGCTGGCCATGCCGATCTCGATGCTCTTCTTCGCTCGCCCGGCGCGGGTCTGGTAGCTCTCCAGCTTGCGATTGAGGCGGCGCTCCTCGGCCTGGAGTCCCTCGCGAGCCTCCGCGCTGGAGGCGGTCTTGTGTTCTGCAGCCGTGAGCTCCGCCTGGAGCGTCTTGGTCGCCTGGTGCAGCGCTCTCCATTCCGACAACAGGCCGTCTCGTGCCTGCTCCTTGTCCCAGAGCGACCAGACCTTCGCGACATCAGGATGCATGGGAAGACTCTATGAGGTTGGGCCCACCAGGACTCGAACCTGGAACCAGCCGGGTATGAGCCGGATGCTCTGACCAATTGAGCTATGGGCCCGATAGGGCGCCGGCGATCAGCCCTCTATGAAGGACCTCAACCGCTTGCTCCGCGAGGGGTGCCGCAGCTTGCGCAGCGCCTTCGCCTCGATCTGGCGGATGCGCTCGCGCGTGACCTCGAAGTCCTGTCCGACCTCCTCCAGGGTGTGGTCGGAGCGCTCGCCGATGCCGAACCGCATGCGCAGGACTCGCTCCTCACGCGGCGTCAGCGTGGCGAGGACCTTTCGCGTCTGCTCGGCGAGGTTGTGGTTGATCAGCGAGTCGCTGGGGTTCGGGATGTTCTTGTCCTCGATGAAGTCGCCGAGGTGAGAGTCGTCCTCTTCACCGATCGGGGTCTCCAACGAGATGGGCTCCTTCGCGATCTTCAGGATGCGGCGGACCTTGTCCACCTGCATCTCCATCTTGTCCGCGATCTCCTCGGGCGTGGGCTCGCGGCCCAACTCCTGCGTGAGGTAGCGGCTCGTCCGGACCAGCTTGTTGATCGTCTCGATCATGTGGACCGGGATGCGAATCGTGCGGGCCTGGTCCGCGATGGCGCGGGTGATGGCCTGGCGAATCCACCAGGTCGCGTAGGTCGAGAACTTGTAGCCGCGGCGGTACTCGAACTTCTCGACAGCCTTCATCAGGCCGATGTTGCCTTCCTGGATGAGATCGAGGAACTGCAGGCCGCGGTTCGTGTACTTCTTGGCGATGGAGACCACGAGGCGCAGGTTCGCTTCGACGAGCTCGCACTTGGCTTGCTCGGCCTGGCGCTCGGCCGTGACGAGTTCCTTGGCGAGGGTGCGGAGCTCGGCCCGGTCGGTGTCGATGACCATCTCGACCTTGCGGATCTTCCGGAGCTCCCGCCGCACGCGGGAGTCGAACTCACGCCAGCGCTCTTCGGGGATGCCCGTCTGCTCGACGACCTCGTTCCCGCCCTTGTCCGGAGTGCGACGCACCTTGCGGATGTAGCGACGGAGGTCCCGGACCGGCACGCCGGCCTCTCGGGCGACCTTGCCGATCTCGTTCTCGAAGCGGCTGATCTGGTCCCAGGCTTCGTGGATGGTCCTGGACCAGCGCGCCAGCCACATCTTGTCCATCTCGATAGACTCGAGGAGCTGGCAGAGCGCCTCCTCGGTGTGCCACAAGCGATCAGCGTGCAGCTCGCGGCGCCGCTGGGACTTGGCCCTGCGCAGGTCGTGCTGGACCTCTTTCTTCCGCCGGATGAGGATTCGAGTGAGGTGCTGGACCGACTGGAGCTGCTCGACGCGGGGGTTGTGGCCGTTCTTGGGACGCTTGCCGTTGCGGGCAGCCTTGTCGGCCTTCTCGACCGCTCGATCGATGAGCTCCTGGATGCCCGAGACGGCGACGGGGCTCGTCAGGATCAGGCGCCGGGCAGCGACCTCTCCATCCTCGATCCGCTTTGCGATCTCGATCTCACCCTCGCGGGACAAGAGCGAGACGCGTCCCATCTTGCGGAGGTACATCCGGACCGGGTCGGTCGAGCGACCCGCTGGCGTCGGATCCGCCTTGTCGTTGGGGAAGCCGCGTCGGGCGCCCGAGGCCCGGTTTCGGACGGCGTTGACCACCTCGATGTCCAGGTTCGAGAACATGATCATCAGGTCGTCGATCTGGTTGGAGCCGATGAGGTGTGTCGGCAAGGAGTTGTTCATCTCCTCGTAGGTGACGTAGCCCCTCTGCTTGCCCATGTTGATGAGCGCCTGGATCTCCTTCCGTTCCTTGTCCTTCAGCATCAAGCGTCCTCGCAGGGTGGTGGGTCCCAGGACATTGGGGAGGTCAGTCGCGAGCCGTTCATCGGAGCGGTCCGATCAGAGTCTTCAGCTGACGTTGGCGCTCGCAGAGCTCAGCTCGCCTCGAAACCAGTTCACGAATACTTTGCCCGTCTTGAGAGGCCTCGCAAGCAGAAAGTTCCCGACGTAGGTCACTTAGACGTCGATCAATGCCGCGAAGCTCGAACCTGGCGAGCACTTGTCGGCACACATCGGCGGCCTGCTGTTGCTCGTAGAGCCCCTCTCGGGCGGCGGCGGCCTGGAGGACACGCTGCACGTCCGGATCGAGCCCCTCGAGGACCGCGGGCAGGTCCTCGCCGAGCATCAAGCGTGCTGCGGTTCGGCGGACGTCGGCGCGGTCGCTCACCAGCTCGGGATCGGCGTCTTCGAGCACTACCTTTACCTCTGCGGGGAAGTGGACGAGCAGCCACAAGAGGTGGTTGAGTTCGATGTTCCCGACCCAGCGGCCGCTGCGGTCGTCGCCCGCCAGCACCGCCTCGTCACGGCTGTTCGTGAGGGCCCGGCGCAGGCTGGCCTCGTCCACGCCGAGGATCCCCGCTGCGCGGTTGACGGCGAGGCTCCGGCCCTCTGGCACGACGCGGCGGAGCATCGTCAGCGCCTCTCGAACAGCCCGCCGGTCGCCGGGTCCGTGCTCCTTCACCCTGCGGTGAAGGAAGTCCTCCAAGAGCGGAATGCCCGCCGACACGCGGCCCTCGAAGGCCTCGGCGCCCTCTCGCTGGACGTACTCGTCCGGGTCCTTGGCCCCCGGCAGCGCCAGCCGTCGCGCGTCCATGCCCGCCTCGAGGAACAGCGGAAGGCTGCGGTCCGCCGCCCTGGTCCCGGCGGCGTCTTGATCGAAGAGGACCAGGACCTTGTCGGTGAGGCGACGGATCCGCTTGCAATGTTCCAGCGTCAAGGCCGTGCCGCAGGTGGCGATGGTCTCCTCGAAGCCAGCCTGTGCCAGCGTGATCACGTCGAAGTAACCCTCCACGACAATGGCCCGGTCGGAGCGTTGGATTGCGGCCCGGGCTCCGCAGAGGCCGTACAGCGTTCTCGACTTGTCGTAGATGTCCGTCTCTGGAGAGTTGATGTACTTGGGCCCGTCGCCCTCCATCAGGCGGCCCCCGAAGGCGATGGGTCTCTCCCGTTCGTCCAGGATCGGGATCATGAGCCGATCGCGGAAGAGGTCGTAGTGTGAGCCCCGTTTCTCGTTGACCCGAGCGAGGCCCGCTCGAACGGCGAGCTGGGGATCGATGCCGTGCCCGTGCAGGTGATCGAGCAGGTTCGTCCAGCCTGGCGGTGCGTAGCCGAGCCGGAAACGAACCGCCGTGTCCCGGTCGATGCCTCGCCCTTCCAGGTAGTCCCTGGCGGCGCGACCCTCCGGGCGGGTCATCAGGCAGGCGTGGAAGTAGCCGCTGGCGACGTCGGAGGCCCCACGAACCGACGCCCGACGAGCGAGGCGCTGTCTGTCTTCCTGTGACAGCTCGCGCTCCTCGATGACGACTCCGGCGGGGCCCGCGAGCTCCTTGATGGCCTCTATGAAGGACAGCCCCTGCAGCTGCATCAGGAACTTGAAGACATCGCCACCGGCTCCACACCCGAAGCAGTGGAAGATGTTCTTGTGCGGGATGACGTGGAAGCTCGGCGTCTTCTCCTGGTGAAAGGGGCAGAGTCCCTTCATCGAGCTGCCGGAGCGCTTCAGGGTGACGAAGCGCTCGACGACGAGGACGATGTCCGTGTTCGCACGAATGGCGTCGATCGTCTCGCGCGGAACCGTCATGACAACGGCCTAACCACCGTCCCTGTCTACGCCACGCCCTTTGCGTCGAGTCTGGGCGCCATTCGCTCCCTGAGGTCGTCCGGAACGCGCTCGACTCTTGCTCCGATGGCCAGCAGCTTCTCGACGAGGGCCTCGTAGCCCCGGTCGAGGTGGTACAGCCGGAGCACCTCTGTGCGCCCGCGCGCCGCGAGACCCGCGAGGACCAATGAGGCGGAAGCGCGCAGATCTGTCGCCATCACCGTGGCGCCGGAGAGGTGCTCGACGCCGGTGACCACGGCGCGGTTGCCCTCGACAGCGATGTCCGCGCCCAGCCGCGTCAGCTCCGGGACGTGCATGAAGCGGTTCTCGAAGATGGTCTCGGTGACCACACTTCGGCCTGCGGCGAGGGTCGTGAGCGCCATCAGCTGGGCCTGCATGTCGGTCGGGAAGCCGGGGTGCGGACGGGTGGTGATGTCGACAGGTCGGATCGGGTCGTTCCGGCGAACCCGGACCCTGTCCGTTCCGACCTCTACCTCGCAGCCGGCAGCCCGCAGCTTCTCTACGACCGGCTCGAGGTCGCGCGGATCGACGCGGGTGACTGTGACGTCGCCCCCCGTGATCGCGCCCGCGACGAGGTAGGTGCCGGCTTCGATGCGGTCGGGGAGGATGCGGTGGGGTTCCGTGGCTGGCCGCAGCTCGGAGACGCCCTGGATTCGGAGCGTGCTCGTGCCGTCGCCCTCGATGTGCGCCCCCAGGCTCCGGAGGAACTTGACGAGGTCGTTGATCTCCGGCTCGCGCGCGGCGTTCTCGATGACGGACTCGCCTGTCGCGGTCACCGCCGCCATCAGGATGTTCTCCGTGCCGGTGACGGTGGGAACGTCCAGCACGACGCGACCGCCACGAAGGCCTCTGGGCGCCCGGGCGTGCACGTAGCCGCCGGAGAGCTCGACCTCGGCTCCGAGGGCCTCGAGGCCCACCAGGTGCTGGTCGATGGGGCGCACGCCGATGGCGCAGCCGCCGGGGAGGGAGACGTGAGCTTCTCCACAGCGCGCCAGGAGCGGCCCCAGGGCGAGCACGCTCGCTCGCATCTTTCGGACCAGGTCGTATGGGGCCTCGCAGAAGCTCACCCGGCTCGTGTCGAGCCTGATGTCGCCCCGATGTCCGAGCGATGGGCAGCCGATGCGGCCGAGCAACGAGAGCATCGAGCTCACATCCACGAGGTCCGGGACGTTCGTGAAGCGGTGCTCGCCGGGGGCTACGAGTGTCGCGATGAGGATGGGGAGCGCGGCGTTCTTGGCGCCGGCGATCGGGACCTCTCCGCGCAGCGGGACTCCGCCTTCGATGACGATCTTGTCCATGCGGCGATGACTCCAAGATGGAGGTGGACGATTGCGAGTGCTCGTCCGGAGAGGGGACCAGGATAGGGCCGGGATGATCCCGGGTCAACGGTCGCCCCTGCGGCTTGCACGTCCGCCTACGGAGCAAGAGGCGTGCCAGGGTCGGCTGGGTATCATGAGGCGATGCTGCCGTCCCCCCGCACGTGGAGTTGGAGGCCGTCCCAGGAAGAACTCGACGGTGCTGATCTCGTTCGGGCTCAGCTGTCGGGGATCGACCTCCGTGGACGGGATCTGTCTGGACGCGATCTCCAGGGCGCCGTCCTGAGGGGTGCGGACCTGCGGAACGTCATCCTCGACGAGGCGAACCTGGCGGGAGCGGACCTGAGCGAGGCGGACCTGGAGGGTGGCTCGCTGCGCGGTGCCGTGCTCTCCGGCGCTCGGCTTCGGCGAGCCCGGGCAGGTGGCGCGAGCTTCTTCGGGGCGAACCTCGCCGGCGCGGACTTCACGGCCGCCTTCCTGGCCGAAGCCGACCTCTCCGAGGCCGTGCTCGACGGGGCTCGGGCCGACGCCGCGCGCCTCGAGGGCTGCTCCGGTCGGGGTGCCTCGATGCGGCGACTCCTCGCGCGCGGCGCGGCTCTGGACGAGGCGGATCTCGCCGGCGCCGTGCTCGACGAAGCCGACCTCTCCTTCGCCACCATGGAACGGGCCGTGCTCAGCGGAGCGAGCCTGCTCGGCGCCCGCCTTGCGAAGGCCCGACTCGACGGCGCGGCCTTGGACGGCGCTGACCTCCGCGGAGCCGACATCAATCGGGCGGTGTTCGCGGGCGTGCGCGTGGAGGGTGCCAGCTTCGAGGGTGCCCGTGCAGCCCGGCTGCGGCTGAGCAGGACGGCGCTCCAGGAGGACCAGCGCGCTGCCTTGCGCGCGGGTGGTCTCAGGCCCTCCCTCCTCGCACGCGCACCAGGTGTGATCGCGACCTGGGTCGCGGGCGGCGGGCCGACCCGGCTCGCCACGGGCGCCCTCGAGCGCGTCCGCCAGCTCATCCCCGAGCGGGTCGAGGAGCCGGAGATCGCGCCGCCTGTCCCGGAGGCCATCGTGCCTGCGGCGGCGCCGGTGTCGGAACCGGAGCACGGCCAGCCGAAGCGAAAGCGCCGCATCAGCCCGGAGGACATCTTCCCTGGCGCCGACCTGCGCGTTCGTGACCTCCGGGGCTTCGACCTGTCCGGTCACGACCTCTCTGGCGCGGACCTCCGAGGCGCTGACCTGCGTGACATGGACCTGCGCGACGCCATCTTCGCCGGCGCACGCATGGAGGGGGCGCGCTTCGAGCGCGCGAACCTGGAGCGGGCCGACCTCTCCCGCGCCTCGGCGGAGCGAGCGAGCTTCGACGACGCTCGACTGGCGAACGCGGTCCTCGTGGGGCTGGCGGCAGAGGGCGCCAGCTTCCTCGGCGCGCGCTTCCGGGGTGCCGAGTTCCGGGACACCTCCCTGATCTTCGCGAACCTCGCCGAGGCCGACCTGCGCGCGTGCATCCTGGGCGGACTGGACGTGCGGGGGGCCCGCCTGGACCGGGCGGACCTGACCGGCGCCGTGTTCGATGGCCTCGTCGCCTCTCCAGAGGACCTCGCGGGCGCCATCGGGTTCACCGAGGCCGTCTTCGCCAAGCTCATCAGCGGCGGCGAGCAGCCGACTCGGTCGGTGGCCTCGGAGGCTCGTGCGGGGATCGAGGCACGGCTCTCGCGCGGCATCGTGGCGCTGCCCCGCTGGATCCGCGAGGGGGGGCCGCGGAGGACGCTCGGGCGGCTCCAGGGACTCACCGAGGGCGCCCTCGCTCGAGAAAGTGAGCGGGGCCGGCTGCGCATCGAAGCGCTCCTGGATCCCTTCGCCTCCGCCGGCCGGGTCGCGGTCCCGGCGAGTGACCTCGTCCCTGGCGGTGCGCTCGCGGGAGCTGATCTCCGCGGCCTTCCACTCGCTGGCGTGGACCTGTCCGGGAGCGACCTGCGCGGGGCCCTGCTGGACGGCGTCGAACTCACCGGGACGATGCTACGCGGCGCCGACCTGAGCCAGGCCAGCCTGGTCGGAGCCCGGCTCACGAACGTCGATCTCCGGGGGGCGTCCATGGAGCTGTGCCGGCTCGATGACGCGCGCCTCGAAGCGGTGGTGCTGGAGGATGTCGGGGGCCGGGGGCTGAGGGCCATCAACACGCGATTCTCCGCCTGCCTGTGGAGGGGGGCCGACCTCGCCTCTGCCGTGCTGTCCGGAGCGCAGCTGGCGGGGGAGGACCTCTCTGGGGTGGAACTCGCCGGGGCCAAGCTCGACCTCGTGAACCTGGCCGGGTGCGATCTCACGCAGACCGGGCTTGCAGGTGCGGATCTTCGGGGGCTGGCCTCGCTGCCCCTGGGGCCCAGGGCCTTGCGGGAGCGCGGCGTGGCGCTGCCTGGTCCCCTACGGGCGCGCCTGGCCGCCAGCCTGTCCCTGCTCGATGTCGGTCGACGCCTCGTCGCCCTGCTCTCGCGAGAGCTCACCCGCTTCGCGAGCTTCGTGCGCGAAGGCGGACTCCGCCGTCCGGCCGAGTGGCTGTTGCAAGGCGGCGCCAAGGCCGCCGTACGGGCTCAGGTCGAAGCCGTCCGGCTGCGCTACGTGCGCAGCCAGCCCGAGGCCGAGCTGCTGGTGCCCGGGTCCGTGCTCGCGGGCATGGAGCTCCGGCGCGCCCGGCTCGCGGGACTGGATCTGTCCGACTGCATCTTCGACGCGGCCGATCTGTACCGTGCAGACCTTCGTGGGGCGAAGCTCGTCGGGGCCACCTTCAAGGGGGCGCTCATGGGGGGCGTCCGGCTCGATGACGCCGACCTCACCGGAGCGGACCTGGAGGGCGCGGCCCTGAGCCAGGCCTCGCTCCAGGGGGCCGTCCTCACTGGCGCTCGACTCCTGGGTGTCGACCTGGAGCGTGCGGACCTCGTGGACACCGATCTCGCCGACGCGGACCTCTCTGGCGCACGCCTGGTCCTGTGCGACCTCGCCGGGGCTGGCCTCGGCGATGCCCGAGTCGAGGACGCCGACTTCGTTGGTGCCCTCGGAGTCTCGGACGCGGCCGCGCGAGAGCTGGCGCGGCGTGGGGCTCGCGTGGAGCAGCGGGCGGACGCAGTTCGGTCGATCTCGCGGCTGCGGGTCTGGATCGACGGGCTGCGCGAGCCGGAGGAGGCCCCCGAGGTCGGGGAGGACGCGGACTACCGGGGGCGCGACCTCCGCGAACTCCCCCTGGCGGGACGGGATCTCTGCGGAGTGGACCTGCGCGAAGCCCGCATGGAAGACATGGACCTGCGCGGCACCATTCTCCAGCGTGCTCGCCTCGAGGGCGCCCACATGGCGCGGGCGCGGCTCGATGGCGCTGACCTCAGCGGTGCGAGAGGCGAGGGCGCTGATCTCTCCGACTGCCACCTCCACGGCACCAATCTCAGCGGCTTCGATGGCCGGGAGGTCCGCCTCGTCGGCGCCAGCCTGCGCGGTGCCCGACTCGACGGCGCCATGTTGGCTGGGGTCGATCTCTCCGCAGCGGACCTCTCCGACACCGATCTCGCGGACGCCGATCTGTCTGGTGCGAGGTTGTCGGGAACGCTGGTCGATGGCGCCTTCATCGGGAGGGTGGTCGGGCTCGATGCGGGGGTCGTCGACGATCTCCTCGAGAGGGGCGCGCTCCTCGACATCGCCGCGCTCGTTCCGATCGAAGACGCCCCGGGCGCGCAGAAGCTGGGCATCGCAGCCCGTGTCCTCGACGTCATCCCCGGGCGCCGTCGAGCCCCGCCCGGCGACCTGAGGCTGGGGCCTGGGGTCGATCTCTCGGGGCGGGACTTGCGTCGCACGATCCTGGCGGGTCTGGATCTCTCTGGTGCGAACCTTCGGGAGGCCCGCCTGGATGGCGCGGACCTCCAGGGAACCGACCTCTCGCAGGCCCGCATGGACGGTGCCCGTCTGAGCGGGGCCAACCTCGCCGATGCCCTGCTGGTCGGCGTCGCTGCGGCCGAGGCGAGGTTCGACGACACCGATCTCTCCGGCGCGGACCTGAGCGGGCTCCGCGCACCCGGCGGGAGCTTCGTCGGGGCTACGCTCAGCGGCGCGACGTTGTCCGACACCTCCCTCGTGGACTGCGATCTGTCGGCAGCTGACCTCCGCGGCGTCGACCTGGCCGATGCGGACCTCTCGGGGGCCTTGCTCGAACAGACCGAGCTCGAGGGCGCCCGCGTGGAGCTGATCGCGGTCCACGGAACGGACCTCGTCGGCGCACTCGGGCTGGTGCCGGCTCAGGTCGAGGCGCTCACGGCCCGCGGCGCCAAGGTCACGGTCTTCCGTGTTCCGGCCTGGCTCCGGATCGCACTGTCACCTCGGGCGGCGGGCCTCTTCGCGACGACGGCGGTGGTCGTCATGGGCTTCGTGCTGCTGGTGAAGAGCGGACCTCAGACCGGCGAGAGCATCGAGGATGAGGCCATCGCCGAGGTCCAGATCGGGGAGGTCGAGGCCGCCGTGAGTCGCTACGAGGAGCTGCTCGGGATGAGCGCCTCGGCCGGCGAGCGGATTCGGATCCGCTACGAGATCGCTCGCGTCTACGAGGACGCAGGAGAGATCGAGGCCGCCCAGGCCCAGTACCGGGCCGCGATCGAGGAAGCCGAGACCGGTGAAGACGCCGCGGAGGCCTCGCTGCGCCTCGCGAACGCGCTGGCCCTGGGTGGGGACGGCCCAGCAGAGCGCGCCGCATACGGCGAGGTGCTGATGCGCATCGACACGCCGTCAGCGCTTTACGCCCGAGCCCTGGTGGGCCTCGTCGACTCCCACCGCGCAGAGGGCAGCGACGACCGAGCCGATGCGGCGTTTGGCCAGTGGATGGGCACGATGGACAACAACGCGGGTCGCGCGCTGACGGTCAGCATCGAGATGGCCGAGCTGTGGGCCGCTGGAGGTGAGTACGAGCGCTCGCTCGCCAGCCTGGCGGCGTTGGATGGGGTCCGTCTCGACCGACAACAACGCGCCAGGGTGCAGCTGGCCGAGGCCAAGCTCCACGCCGATCGGGGCGACTACTCCGCCGCTGACGAGCTGTACTCGGAGCTCGTCCGGAACCCGACGGTCGACAGCGGTCGCACGCGCCTCGCTGCAGCAGAGGTCGCCTGGCACCTCGGCGACGCGCCTCGCGCGCTCGAGCTCCTGGACCGGGCGCTGGGGGGCCGTACCCACCCCGAGACGGAGGCGCGCATCCTCTTGCTGAAGGCGCGCCTGTTGCGCTCCTCCGGCGACCGCGCCGCCGCCGTGGCGCTCTACCAACGCGTCCTCGATGTCTACTCCGACGACGAAGACGTCTACGCTGCCGCGCAGCTCGGTCTCGCGGAGTCGCTCTCCGACGAGGAGCAGCTGGCGCTGGTCGAGCAGCTGATGGAGCGAGGTGAGGCGGCCCAGGCTGGCCAGATCGTCCTGTCGCGTGCGCGGCGACTGCGCGTCACCGGCGACGCCGCCGGCGCCGAGGAGCTCTACGAACGCGTCCTCACGATGGGCTCCGCGCCCGAGTCCCAGATCGCACGCTTCGAGCTCGCCCGGGTCGCCATCGAGGATGGCCGGGTGGACGATGGCATCAACCAGCTCCGCGCCATCCAGTCAGAGGTCGAAGGCAGCGAGCGGATCGAGGTGGAGGCGGCCATCGCGGACGCCCTGCGGGCCGCAGGCAGACTCGAAGACGCGGAGTTTGCATACAGCGGGCTCGTCGCGGGCTACCCGGCCGGCTCCGAGGCCGCTGTCCGAGGCCTGCTCGGCATCGCATTGGTCGCCGAGGCGCGCGGCGAGGTCGAGGACGCCAGGCGCGGCTACTTCACCGTCCTGGAGCAGACGACGAGCCCAACGCTGCGGAGCGAAGCGCTGGCGGCCCTGGCCGGCAACTACATGGAGACCGGCGACTCCGATGCGGCGCTGAAGGTCTGGCGCGACTTCCTCGAGGATCTCCCCGAGGGCCATGAGGCGGCCTTCGACGCCAGGGAGGCGATCGCCCAGATCCTCCGGGCACGCGGCGAGCGACAGGCGGCCCTGGACACCTACACGCTGTTGCTCGAGGGGACCTCCTCGGCCGAGCGGAGAGCCCGCGCGAGGGTCGCGGTGGGGGAGCTCCTGGAGGAGGATGGTCGCTTTGGCGACGCCGAGACGCTCTACCGCGAGCTCCTCGAGGATCCGGCGCTGCCCGAGGACGAATACGACACGGTGGTCGTCGGTCTCATCCGCACGCTGCTGTCGCTGGAGCGGCCGGAGGAGGCCCTCACCCTGGCCCGCGACAGCGAGGTCTACGAGGAGGTGACCCGCGTCACGATGCGCTCGTTGCAGGCCCAGGCGCTTCGGGCACTCGGGCGCACGGAGGAGGCGCGACGCTTCGAGGACCAGGTGGAAGCCGAGGCTCCGGAGCTCGACGACGCTTTCTCCATCGCACTCATCGAAGCAAACGAGCTCGTCAACGAGTGGGACTTCGAGGGCGCCGTCGCCGCCTACCAGCGGCTGCTCGGGGAGGCGGAGGACCGACCGACCCAGGCGATGATCGTGGGCGCCATCGCGCAGGCGAAGGGACTCGCAGGCGACCTCGACGGGGCGCGGGCTGGCTACCGTAGCCTGGCCCGTGACTTCGCCGACCTGGACGAGGCCGTGTTCAGCGCGGAGATGGGGCTCGCCTGGGTGGACCGGCAGGCCGGTGATCCCGAGGCGGCGGTCGAGCGGTACGCGGCGCTCGTCGGACCGGATCCCGGCTCCGAGGTGTGGCGACTGGAGCAGCTGGCGACAACGCTCCAGGAGGCCGGGGACGACGAGCGCAGCGAGCAGGTCTACAAGGACCTGATCCGTGCCCACCCCGGCGACGTGCTCGCCCAGGCGACCGGGCGCTATGGCCTCGCCGAGCTGATGCGGAACCGGGGTGAGCTCTCGGCTGCGCGCGGACTCTACGAGCAGGTCGCGCGCACCTCGCCCGACCGCAACCAGCAGGTCTGGGCCGAGCTCCACGCCGCCATGATCCTCGTCGACGAGGGCCGCTTGGACGACGCCGAGGATGCCCTCGATGACCTGATCGATGACAGCGACGACGACGAGGTCCAGGTCCAGGCCGCCATCGGTCTGTCATCCATCGAGCTGGAGCGTGGTCGTCCGGGCAAGGCCCTCGACGTGCTCGAGGACATCGACGCCGAGTCTCTTGGGGGCGGCTGGGTCGCGACGCTCACACAACAACGGGCAACCTGCCTCGTGGCGATGGGCGATGCGGAAGACGCCGAGCGGGCGTGGGTCGAGGTCCTTCGTGCCTATGAGGATGTCGACGACATCGCCTCCCAGGCTCGGCTCGCCCTCGGCGATCTCGCCCTCGGTCGGGACGAGCCCAAGGACGCGATCGCCCGCTACGAGCGCGTCCTGGCCGAGACCGACGACCCCCACTACCGCGCCCGGGCGCTGCTGGGACGGGGCGACGCGCTGACGGCCCAGGGGCGCTCGAAGGATGCCAGGGCCTCCTACGAGCAGGTCCTCTCGGAGCATCCCGAGCAGGCGGAGCTCGTGGCCATCGCGCGGGCCAGGCTGTAGGACGCGGCGCCTTAGCGCACCGGGACCTTCTGCGGAGAGAACCCGGACTTGAACGAGAAGGCGTCTCCGCCAGTGGTGGGGTCGGCCTTGATGTAGTACTCGAAGCTCTTGTCCGCGTAGCTGGCGTCCACGGGCACGGTTCCGCTGAAGCGGCCGCCGCTGCCGTAGAGGGGCTTCTGCTTGAACTGGCCGCCGCTGGGCTTGTAGTAGAGAGTGACCTTGTAGTCGGCCGAGGGCAGCCTCACCGAGAGGCTGAGGTCCTGGCCTGCGCTCGCTGAGGCCGGGGCGCTGTGGACGAGGCCCTTGACCGTGTTCTTGACCACCGGAGGGGGCGCCCGGACCTTCTCCACGGGAGGCTCGTCGACCTCGGCAATCGGGGGATCCTCGACGTCGATGGGCTCGACCGGGGGTTGTTCGACGACGTCTTCGATGGGGTCCTCTACGACGTCTTCGATGGGGTCCTTCAGGACGTCTTCGATGGGGTCCTCCACGACCGCTTCCTCCGACTGCTGCGCGAGCCAGACGCCGCCTCCGAGCCCCACGATCGCGATGAGGCCGCCGACCAGCAGGCCGACGTTCGGGGCTTGTCGAACCGAGGGCAACGGCTCGTCGTCCGCCTCGTCGATCATGGACTGGCCCGAGTCGGGGGCGTCTGCCAAGGGCGGCGCTTGTTGTCGCTCCTCTGGAAGGGGAGGCGGCGGCCGGGAGGGTTCCTCGGCCGCGATGTCTGGGACCATCGTCGCCAGCACCGCGGGCTGGGCGTCGTCGTCGTCAGCAGGAGCGAGCGTGCCCGGAACCAGCCCGGTGCCGCCCGTGCCGCTGCCCTTGAGCAGGTCCGGGTCGATCGGCTGGAGCTCTTGTTCCGGTGCCAGCGGCGGACAACCCTCCGGATCGGCGGGGAGGTCATCGACCAGGTCGCGCAGGGCTTGTGCCATCTGCTCGGCGGAGCCGTAGCGCTCCTCGCGGTCGTACTTGCAGGCCGTTCGGATGACCTCCGCCACCTGAGGCTGGAGGCCATCGAGGATGCGCGCGTCCATGTCGGCGACGAAGAGATCGACCGGCGTCTTGTCGGTGAGGATGGAGTAGAGCGTCGCCCCGACCGAGTAGAGATCCGCGCGCGTGTCGACGCTCTTGGCGTCCACCCGCTGCTCGGGCGGCATGAAGCCCCAGGTGCCCATGACGGCGCCGGTCTTGGTCATGCCGTCGTCCTCTTCGTCCCACTTGCACATCCGGGCGATGCCGAAGTCGGTGAGCCGGATGTTCCCGTCAGAGGACAGCAGGATGTTGTGCGGCTTGATGTCCCTGTGAACCACGCCGCGGTCGTGGGCGACGCGGAGAGCGTCGAGCATGTCGATGGTCGCCATGACCGCCATCTTCGGGGGCAGGGCCCCGTGCTCCTTGACCCGGTCGAGCAGCGAGCCGCACTCGATGAGCTCCATGACGATGTAGACGCGATCACCGTCTGTACCGACGTCGTAGACACGCACGATGGAGGGGTGCTCGAGCAGAGCCATGGTGCTGGCCTCCTGCTCGAAGCGGGTCCGTAGGCTGCGCTTCCGGGCCAGGGCCGGAGAGAGGATCTTGATCGCCCGCTGCACCTGCAGGCGGCAGTCGTAGCCCTTGTAGACGGTCGCCATGCCGCCGGCAGCGAGGACATCGATGAGGCGATAGCGGCCATCCGCGAGAGGTGGTGCTGCTTCCGCCATGCCTAGCCTTCCGGCGGCGAGTCTACCCCGCTCTCCGATAGGCTGCCTCAGTGCTGATCCTGCTCCTTGCATGCCCGGGTGAGCTCCTCGACTCGGGGGACTGCGGCACGCTGCTCTACCGGGACGATGATCTGGACGGCTTCGGCGTCGAGAGCAGCTGGGCCGTTGCATGTCCTGCGGAGGGCTGGGCGGCCGACGCTGGCGACTGCGACGATGAGGACCCGACAGAGAGCCCCGGCGCACAGGCGCCGTGCAGCTGCCTGGGCGAGGGCACTGAGCGGAGCTGGTTCCCCGATGACGACGGAGACGGCTACGGCTCTGGGGAGCCCGTCGACCAGTGCGCCATGCCCGTAGGACACGTGATCGACTCCGGGGACTGCGCCCCAGAGGACCCGGAGGTCCACCCGGGCGCGGAGGAGACCTGGTACGACGGCGTCGACCAGGACTGTGACGGCGCGAGCGACTTCGACGCGGACGCCGACGGCTACGAGAGCAGCGCCCATGGCGGCGACGACTGCGACGACGAGGACGCGGAGGTCAACCCGGACGCGCTCGAGCTCTGCGATGCCCTGCGAGTCGACGAAGACTGCGACGGGTTGTCCAACGAGGACGACCCGGACGCTCGGGACTATCGTCGGTGGTACCCCGACGGCGACGGCGATGGGCACGGGATCGACGGAGAGACCGTGATCGCCTGCTCCCCGCCAGAGGGCTACGCCGGCGACAACGACGACTGCGACGACACCGACCCGGGGATCAGCCCCTCCGCCGAGGAGATCTGCGGCAATGGTGTCGACGAGGACTGCGACGTGTCTCTCGTCTGCGGACCCCGGGGCGTAGTGGACCTGGCCTGGGCGGAGCACAGCTGGACCAGTGAGACCAACCTCCGCACCGCCGCCGGGATCGGCGCGGGTGACGTCGACGACGACGGCGTGATCGAGATCGTCATCGGCAGTCCCTATGCGAGCAACACGGACGGCGGCTACGACGGTGGAGTCTGGGTGGTCGACAGCGACGCGCCCGGGCTGGTAGAGGACGGCGCCTGGCTCGGCGGGCCCTTCGAAAGCTACGCCGGCACCACCCTGGATGTCGCCGATGTCGACGGGGATGGAGTGGACGACCTCCTGGTCGGCCAGCCCGGCCTCGAGGGCTCGGCCGTGTTGCTCCTCGGCCCGGTCGCCGGTCCGCTCACGGCGTCGGCCAGCCTGCAGCTGGAGGGTCGCCTGGGCCAGAGCATCGGCTTCCCCTCCGACGTCGTGATCGTCGACGATGTCGACGGCGACGCCCTCCGCGACCTCTGTGTCAGCGAGCAATACTCGAGCTGGACGGTCTCCTACCAGGGCGAGGTGCACCTCTTCTCCGGCGTCGAGACCGGCTCGACCGATGTGTACGACTCCTACGCATCGGTGGGCGGCCCCAACGCCAACGACCGGCTCGCCAGCTGCACCGTCGGGGACCTCGACGGCGACGGGGTGGGGGAGTGGGTGATCGGGGCCCCTTTCGCCTCCCGCGGCTCCAGCGGGTCGGGGACTGTGTACGTCCTCGAACCGGGGGCAGGCGGCACCCTGGAGTCCTCCGACGGGCTCGAGCTCCAGGGCAACTGGTACTCGGGCGCGCTGGGCTGGGCGCTGGCCATCGATGACCTCGACGACGACGGGCACGCCGAGCTCTACATCAGCGAGTACGGCTACACCGGGGCCGCCACCGAGCAGGGTCGCATCCTCGTGATCGATGCCCTTGTCGAGGAGAGCGGCTGGGCCGAGGACGCCGCCGTCGCCCGGCTGTTCGGAGACGACCGCTACGACTACACCGGCTACGCGCTGCAGTCGCCGGGTGACCTCGACGGCGACGGGGCGAGGGACCTGGCCGTCAGCGCACCCTGGGCAGACATCGACATGTACGCCCAGGGCGTGGTCTGCCTCGCCACGGGTGGCTTCGAGGGCTCCCTGTCGCTCTCGGACATCGCCTGGGCCCAGCTGGAAGGCTCGGAGAGCAGTGATATGGCCGGAGTCCGCCTCGCCACGGTGGCCGATGTCACCGGAGACGGGCTCCCCGAGCTCCTCGTCCAGTCTCCGCAGGGCAGCGGCTTCGGGCTCGTCCAAATCGTACCGGGCGGCCCTGGCGAGTGAGCGGCCCCTTCAGTGGTGGGGGCGGCTCGCGTCCTGGGCCGGGACCTGCCGGACGAGGCGCACGGCCTCCGAGTCGCCGGTCACCTTCGCCGTCTTGGCGATGATGCGCTCGAGGTCGGGCTGGCTCAATGGGCGGTCGAGCAGGTTGACGTCGACCGCGACGCCCCAGCGAACGAAGTCGCGGTGGGTGGAGACGAGGTTGTCCGCCCCTGCCTCGTAGATCGCATCGTCGAGGGCCTTCTTCGTGCCGCGTGTCGTGGCGTGCACGACCAGGAGCACCGCCCGCCCTCCTCGGTGGTCGTCTGCGACGGAGATGCGGGTGCGGGGAGAGAACACGCAGTCGCGGATGCTGCCGTGATCAGAGAACATCAACGACGTCGAGGCGACGCGTCGGGCGATGCGAGGCTGCGCCTCCTGCGTCGCCGCGCCGATGTGCGGGGTCGTCGCGACTCGGGGCTCGTGCGCGTAGGGGTTGTTCCAGCCCGGCCCGTTCTTCCGTGGCTCCCTGGGGTAGACGTCAACCGCCGCCCGCCGGATCACCCCCTCGGCGACCGCGTCGAGGAGATCCTCCGGGGCGTGCAAGGAGCCGCGAGAGAGGTTGATGAACAGCCGTGGGCTCTCCGCTGGCAGGTCGGCGCCGAGGTCCATCAGGATGTCGCGGGTGATGCAGCCCTGGTTGCTGCCGCCGACGCTGTCCTCTGCGCTCAGGTGGAGGGACACGCAGTCGCTGGCCCGGAACAGCGCCTGGATTCCGGGCATGGAGGTCCAGCCCATCTCGAGCCCGACCTCCTCGGCGACCTCGCGGGTGTCGTGGAAGAGGATGCGCATCCCCAGCTGCTCGGCGAGCCGCGCGGTGGCCCGACCGATGTTGCCGAGGCCGACGATGCCGAGGGTCTTGCCGCGGACCTCGAAGCGCTCGTTGTTGTTCTTCTCCCACAGGCCGCTGTGGGTGTCGTCGTAGGTCTCGTAGAGCCTGCGTGACAGGCCGACGAGGTGGCCGAGCACCAGCTCCACCACGCTTCGGCCGTTGCTCACCGGATCGTTGAACACGAGCACGCCGTGCTCGGCGCAGGCTCTCTTGTCGACCGAGTCGTCTCCGATGCAGCAGAGCTGGATCGCGACGAGGCTGGGGCATGCCTCGATGAGCTCTCGTGTGACCGGGACGCGGCTGCGCTTGTAGAGGACCTGACCGCCACTTCGGCGGATGGCCTCGACCAGCTCCGCCTCGCCGGGGGCATCCGGGAGCCGCTCGACGTGCTCGAAGCCCCCGTCCAGGAGTAGACCGTCGAGGACGGGGTGGGGGTTCTCCACGACGACGGCCCGCCGCAGCGGGCCGCGGACGATTCGCGCCACCTCAGGCCTCGGGTGCCGCTTCTTCGGTCTTCTTGCGCCGAACCGTCCTGGTCGGCTTCTTGCGCGCCGGTTTGGCCGGATCCTCGGCCGCTTCGACCTTCTTGCGCGGCTTGCGGCGCGCAGGCTTCTTCTTGGGCTTCGCGGGCGCTGCCTCGGCGGTTGCCTCGGCGGTTGCTTCGGCGGCTCCGTCGATGGCCTCGGAGGCTCCGTCGACGGTCTCGGCGGCGGCTCCGTCGACGGTCTCGGCGGCTCCTGCCTCGGCTGCGGTCTCCGCCGCGGCTGGCGCTGCCTTCTTCTTTCGCGGGGCGCGCTTGCGAGCCGGCTTCTTCGGCGGGGCCGCGTCCGCAGACGCTCCCTCTGCGGGGGCGGACTCTCGCGCGGCGGTCTCCCACGCGATGAGCTCCTCGACGCTGCGCACGGTGGTCTCGTCCGCCTTGCCGTAGAGCAGCTCGGCCAGCGCCGCGGTCTGCTGGGCGAGTTCGACGCCCTCTACCTGCAGCTTGGCCAGCATGGCGCGCCGAAGCACCCGGAGCAGGCCTGCCGCGTCCTCGCTGAGCACGAAGGCTGCGAAGAAGCTGCGGATGGGCTCGCCGTCGGTGTGCCTGAACACGCCGGCTGCGTGGAGGCCATTGACCAGGCTCTTGACACGGCTCGGCGTGACCCGTTCGTCCCGAGCCTTCATCGTCTTGCTGACGTCCTGGGTCACCCACTGCAGGTTCACCCGGCGCTTCTTCTGCTTGCGGGCCTCCACGTCGGCGACGATCGCCTCGCAGACAGCCGCGAGGAGCGCGGGGGTGAGGGGGTCGAGGTCCTCTGCCTGGAGCACGTCGTAGAGCGCGCGTGCCTTTGCGCTGAGCTCCGAGAGGGGCTCGGCGGCGGGGATCTCCGCTGCGTCGGGGCTGTCGACCTGGTAGCCGCCTGCCTTGTGATCCCTCGCCAGCGTGACGATGCCGTTCTTCTGGCAGAGCTCCATGAAGCGGCCGAAGGTGGCGAAGCCGAGGTCGGACTCGGAGAACGCCGGCTCCTTGCGCAGGATCTGCTCCTTGATGCGGCTGGCGTGGACCGGCTTCGGGTCGTTGCGCTGGATTCCGGCGAGGGCCTCCGTCACGAGCTCCATGGCTTCTTCGCGCGACAGCTCACGGACGCTGTCGGTCTTGCCGCGGCGGGTCTGTTGCGTCTTCTGCTTGCGCAGCGTGTCGTAGAAGATGAACTCGTCGCAGGCCTCGACGATCAGGCGGCTGGTGCTCCGACGCGTACCGACACCGAGCACCCTCTTGTTCAGCTCTCGCAGCTTCTGGATGAGCGGCGTGAAGTCCGAGTCGCCGGAGACGACGACGTAGGTGTCGATGTAGTCCTTCGTGAGCGCGAGCTCCATGCAGTCGACGACCATCGCCACGTCTGCGCGGTTCTTGTCGTTCATGCCGTGGGCGGAGAGCTCGAAGAGCGTGACGCCCTCGAACAACAGCGCCTTCTTGAAGCGCGCGAAGCGACCCCAGTCTGCGTAGGATCTTGCGATGAGGACCCGTCCTTTCTCGCGGAGACGGTTCATGATGACGCCGATGTCGACCTTTCCGTGGCCTTCCTTCTCGGTGCCGGCGGCGATGTTCTCGAAGTCGATGAGAACGGCGATGCTGGGTTCCAAATGATCTTCCTGAATGGGCGGAAGTGATGCTCCGCCAGGGGTGGTGAGGCAAGCCATGCGTGGCTTTGCCCCCCAGAGGTGGCGCCCGCCCTATCGCGGCCCATAGGTTGCAGCCATGCCATTGTCCCGCTTCTCCGGCTCCAGCCAGTACATCGCCGACCCCGATCTGGTCGCTGCGGTGAATGCATCGATCACTCTCGAGCGGCCACTGCTGGTCAAAGGAGAGCCAGGAACCGGCAAGACGATGCTGGCCCACGCCATCGCCGATGCGCTCGACATGAGCATGGAGTCCTGGCACGTCAAGTCGACGAGCAAGTCGACAGAGGGGCTCTATGCCTACGACGTCGTCCAGCGCCTGAACGACTCCCGCTTCGGCGGCGGCGAGGTCTCGGACGTGCGCAACTACATCCGCTACGGGGCCATGGGCCGCGCTTTTCGGAGCGAGGAGCAGGTCGTGCTGCTCATCGACGAGATCGACAAGGCGGATCTCGAGTTCCCGAACGACCTGCTGCGGGAGCTCGACGAGATGGCCTTCCACGTGCACGAGCTGAACGAGACCGTGCACGCGAAAAAACGCCCGATCACGCTGATCACCTCGAACGCCGAAAAAGAGCTGCCGGATGCATTCCTGCGCCGCTGCGTCTTTCACTACATCGCCTTCCCGGACCGGGAGCGCATGGCCGAGATCATCGCGGTCCACCACCCGAAGCTCGATACGGAGCTGATCAACGCTGCGATGAAGCGCTTCTATGGAGTCCGCAAGACCGAGGGGCTCCGCAAGAAGCCCTCGACCAGCGAGCTGCTCGACTGGCTCTCCGTGCTCGCGCGGGCCGGCGTCCCCATCGAGGACATCGAGAAGTCCTTGCCCTTCCTCGGGGTCCTCCTCAAGCAGGAGAGGGACCTCGAGACGGTCCTGAGCCCCAGGAGGGCGCGCTACTGATGGGCGAGCGCGCGGGCCACCTCTTCCTGCCCCTGCTCTTCAACCTGCGGGCGCAGGATCTGAAGGTCGGAACCCAGGAGTGGCTCGCCTTCATGCGCGGGCTCGGCGCGGGTCTCGCGAACGACCTCGACGGCGTCTACCGACTCGGGCGCAGCCTGCTGGTCCACGACGAGACCCACTACGACCAGTACGACCTCGCCTTCCACGCGACCTTCGCAGGCGTGGAGCTCGCCCCGCAGCTCAAGGAGGCCTTCGAGGCCTGGCTGACGAATCCCGCGCTCTTCGAGGAGGGCAGGGCAGCCGGCAAACACGACTTCCAGTCCTTCGAGGAGCTGATGGAGGCCTTCCGCCGGACCTTGGAGGAGCAGCAGTCCCGCCACCAGGGGGGCAACCGCTGGGTCGGTACCGGCGGGACCAGCCCTTTTGGCAACAACGGACGCGCCAACATGGGCATCCGCGTCGGCGGCAGCGGGGGAGGGCGGTCGGCGGTTCGGGTCGCCGGAGAGCGCAGGTGGGCCAACTACCGCACCGACGCCTCCCTGGAGGTTCGCGACTTCAAGGTGGCACTGCGCGCCCTCCGCAAGCTCGCGCGGGAAGGGGAAGAGGTCCTCGATCTGGACGGCACGGTCGACCGGACCTGCCAAAACGGCGGCGACATCGAGCTCTTCTTCGACAAGGACCGGACGAACAAGGTGCGGGTCGTGCTGCTCATGGACGCAGGCGGCTCGATGGCGCCCTACCACCAGCTCGTCTCCCGCCTCTTCACGGCGGCGACGGAGCTCAAGTGCTTCAAGTCGCTCACCCACTACTACTTCCACAACTGCGTCTACCGCTGGCTCTACCGGGACTACGAGAACTTCGACCGCCTGCTCACTCGCGACGTCCTCCGCGAGCTGACCCCACAACACCGGCTCATCTTCGTCGGCGACGCGTCGATGGCGCCCTGGGAGCTCTTCTCCAGCTACGGCGGCTTCGGCGACCCCTCGCCGCCAGGCATCGAGTGGCTCCGGCGCTTTTCGTCGGCGTGCCCGGCCAGCATCTGGCTGAACCCGGATCCGAAGACCTACTGGGAGCACCCCACCGTGCGGTCGATCGGCGAGGTCTTCCCGATGTTCCCCCTCTCTGTCAGGGGGCTGCGGGACGGAACCAGGAAGCTCCGTGTGGCTCGCTAGCCTCCTGGCCTGTGACCCTGTCGGCAGGGCCGACCGCTACCTCGAGCAGGGCCGCTCGGCAGAGGCCGTCGTCTACTACGGGCGAGCCAACAGCCTCGATGACGCCGCCACCCAGCGCTACGCCCGCGCGCTGTTGCAAGAGGGGAGGCTCGATGAGGCGGCTGGCGTCCTCGAGGGCGTCGAGAGCCCCGATCACAACGGGCACCTCGTCGCCGGAAGCCTGCTCGCAGAGGCAGGAGAGATGGAGCTGGCCCTGCTAGCCTTCGAGGCCGGGCTGAAAGAGCGCGAGACCCCGGCGCTGGCGGTGAACGCGTGCATCGCCCGCCTTGGCCTCGACCGCGACCCCCTGCCTGCCTGCCAGGACGCGGTGAGCACGGCGCCGATGGACCCCCGCGCCTACGCCGGCCTCGCGGAGGCGAGCGCGAGGGCGGAGATGCCGGAGACTGCCAAGGAGGCGCTGTCCCGTGCCGTCAAGCACTACGACGGAGACCCGACGACCGCGCTGTGGATCGGCCAGGGCTGGGTCGCTGTCGGAGAGGTCTCAGAGGCTTGCAGGTGGTCGATCCAGCTCGCCCAGCCTCCCGTTCTGTTCGGTCGCGCCTGCCTCGCAGCGGATCAGGGCGCCCGCGCACTCGAGATCCTGGAGCCCCTCGCCGAAGAGGACGACGAGGCCGCCGCCCTGCTGCTTCGTCGGTCCGTGGATGTCGCCGAGTCCAGCGCCGAAGGGCCGGACCGGCACCAGCGCATCGAGCAGGCCCGTCGCTGGGAGCGGCGCCTCGAGGAAGTGGAGGAGGTCGGAGTGCTCACCGACAGGGGCCGCCTCGCCAGCGTCGCCGGGGACGTGCTCGAGGCCGAGGCGCTCTGGCGGCGAGCCATGGAGCTGGATCCGAGCGAGCCAGCCCCTCGGAACAACCTCGCTGCCAGCCTCGCTTCGAGGGGTCAGGACGAGGCCCTCCGAGCCCTTGCCCTAGAGGGCGAGAGCGACTAGTGAGGGCTCCCAGATGGGGCGTAGGCAAGTGGTAAGCCACCAGGTTTTGGCCCTGGCATTCGCAGGTTCGAATCCTGCCGCCCCAGCTTCACGAGACCCGAGGCCTCGAGCATGTACAGCAACGAGATCAAGCTCTTCAGCGGCAACGCGAATCCGGCCCTCGCTCAGTCCATCGCGGATCAGCTCGGCATGCCCCTGGGCGCGGCGATGGTGCGCCAGTTCTCCGACGGCGAGACCCTGGTGGAGATCAGCGACAACGTGCGCGGTCGTGACGTCTACGTCATCCAACCCACATGTGCCCCTGCCAACACCCACCTGATGGAGTTGCTCATCATGGGGGACGCGCTCAAGCGCGCCAGCGCCGAGCGCATCACGGCGGTGGTGCCGTACTACGGCTACGCCCGACAGGATCGTAAGGCCGCTCCACGCGCCCCGATCTCCGCAAAGCTCATAGCGGACCTGATCACTGCCACCGGCTTCCACCGCGTGCTCACCATCGACCTCCACGCCGGCCAGATCCAGGGCTTCTTCGACATCCCGGTCGACAACCTCTACGCCTCCACGAACCTGATCCCGCACGTCCAGGCCATCGTCGGGCGACGCAAGGACCTCGTCGTCGTCTCCCCGGACGCTGGCGGAGTCGAGCGCGCCCGCGCCTACGCCAAGCGGCTGGGATGTGGCCTGGCCATCGTAGACAAGCGCCGCAGCGGCCCGAACGTCGCCCACGTCATGAACCTCATCGGCGACGTCAAGGGACGCTACGCCATCCTCGTCGACGACATGATCGACACGGCTGGGACCCTCACGAAGGCCGCAACGGCGATCATCGAGAACGGAGCAAAGGGCGTGATGGCCGTGGCGACCCACCCGGTGCTGTCCGGCCCGGCCGCGAAGCGGATCGCGGACAGCCCTCTCGAGACCGTCGTCATCACCGACACCGTCCCGCTCTCGGACGAGTCCGCCGCGACCGACAAGTTCGAGGTCTGCCCGGTCGGCAACCTCCTCGCGGAGGCAATCCGCTCGATTCACCACGCAGACTCGGTGAGCCGCCTCTTTCACTAGACAGAGATGGCCTGATGCCGGTTGCTCGTCGCGGGCTACCCCATTAAGCGCGCCGCGACTCCGCTTCGATGTCGGGTTCGAGTCGGTCCGCACTCCGGGTGCGGTGCCGCGACGAACCTCAGGGCCCAAGGCATCGGGAGCGGCCACCCGGCCATTGTTGGCCCAAGGTGGATCGAACGCTGCGGCGAGTGGGTCCCGCCATCCAGGAATCCCTGATGGACGCCACACCGCTCTCGGCAAAGCCGCGCACGGACTTCGGCAAGGGTGCCGCGCGCAAGCTGCGTGCTACCGGCCACATTCCAGCGCTGGTCTACCGCGGCGGCGATCAGCCGACGCACATCGCCATCGACCCCAAGGAGCTTCGGCTCATCTTCCAGCGCTCGCAGAACCCCAACACCATCCTGCGGATCGAGGTGGAGGGGACCAGCCGCGCCTGCCTGCTCACCGCGACCCAGAAGCACCCGGTGAGCCGGGCGCTGCTCCACGCAGACTTCTACGAGGTCGTCGAGGGCAGCGAGGTGACGGTGAAGGTCCCGGTCGTGCCCCAGGGCAAGGCCGTGGGCGAGGTCCTCGGCGGCGTGGTCCAGTACATCCGGCGCTACGTGCCGGTGACCTGCCTGCCCAAGCACATCCCGACCCACATCGACATCGACGTCACGGAGATGGAGCTCAACGAGGTCATCCGTGTCTCCGACATCACGGTGCCCGAGCACTGCCGCATCCTCTTCGACAACGACTTCAACGTGCTGTCCTGCAAGGGCCGCAAGCTCGAGCTCGAGGAAGACGAGCTCGACGAAGAAGAGGGAGAAGAGGGAGAAGAGGGCGAGGAAGGCGAAGAGGTCGAGGACGAGGGATGAAGTTCGTCGTGGGACTCGGCAACCCCGGGAAGAAGTACGAGCAGACCCGCCACAACGCGGGCTTCCTGGTCGTGCGGCGCCTCGGGGAGCGCTGGGGCATCGACTGCCAGAGGAAGCAGTTCGGTGCCCTGGTGGGCGACGGCGCCATCCGCCACGAGCGGACGGTGCTCGCCATGCCGCAGACCTACATGAACCGCTCCGGTCATCCGACCCGCAGCCTGCTCGGCTTCTACAAGGCAGGCGTCGACGACCTCATCATCGTCCACGACGACCTGGACATCCCCTTCGGCGAGCTGAAGCTCAAGAAGGGTGGGGGGCACGGCGGACACAACGGCCTCCGGGACCTCCACAAGCACTTCGGCGGGGGCGACTACCTGCGCGTGCGCTTCGGAGTCAGCCGGCCCCCAGAGGGCTGGGACTCCGCCGACTATGTGCTCGGTAAGTGGTCCTCGACAGAGCGCGATGGCCTCGATCAGGCCGTGGACCGCGCCGCAGATGCCGTCGAGGCCCTCCTCGGAGGCGACCTCGTGGCAGCCCAGAACACATTTCACGTTCGGACGTCCCGGCCAGAGGCCAGCGACGACACCGACCGTCCAGACGAATCCTCGAACCCGACCCTCGCGGTCGGAGGAGCTTATTGACAGTGGACCCACTCACTCTGGCCATCCCCGGTGCCGGTGTCCTTGCCCTCGTCTACGCGGGCTTCAAGGCATCCTGGGTGAACAAGCAGCCGGCGGGCGACGCGGTGATGGTCGACATCGCCAACCGCATCCAGGAAGGCGCGATGGCCTTCGTCGGCCGCGAGTACAAGGTGCTCAGCATCTTCGTGCTCGTCGTCGCGGTGCTGCTCGCCGCAGCCAACTACTTCGGCAACGGTGACAACCAGCACCCGCTCATCGCCCTGTCCTTCGTCTGCGGGGCCCTCTGCTCGGGTGCCGCTGGCTACTTCGGCATGCGCATCGCGACCAACGCCAACGTGCGCACCACCCAGGCAGCCAAGACCAGCCTGCCCGCGGCCCTCGACGTCGCCTTCAGCGGCGGTGCGGTCATGGGCTTCGTCGTCGTCGGGCTGGCCCTCCTGGGGCTCTCGGGCCTCTTCCTGCTCTACCAGAACGTGGTCTTCGACGACCTCGGCACGGTGCTCTCCGTGCTCACCGGGTTCTCGATGGGTGCGTCCTCGATCGCGCTGTTCGCGCGCGTCGGTGGCGGGATCTACACCAAGGCGGCCGATGTCGGCGCCGACCTCGTCGGCAAGGTCGAGGCCGGCCTGCCAGAGGACGACCCTCGCAACCCAGCCGTCATCGCCGACAACGTCGGTGACAACGTCGGCGACGTCGCCGGAATGGGCGCGGATCTCTTCGAGTCCTTCGTCGGCGCCATCATCGGCGCCATGGTGCTCGGGCTCGGCTTCACGGCGGTCGACGACGGCAGCAGTCTCGGGCCGATCGTGCTTCCGCTCTTCATCGCGGCAGGCGGGATCCTGGCCAGCATCGTCGGCAGCTTCTTCGTGAAGACCAAGGAAGGCGGGAACCCCCAGCACGCCCTGGACTTCGGCGCCTTCGGAGCCGCCGGCGTCATGGCCGCCGCGACCTTCGGGCTGGCCTTCTACTTCTGGCCCGCGAAGGGCACGGTGGTGGTCGGCGACACCTACGTCATCACCTGGTGGCAGGTCGGCCTGGCCACCGTCGCCGGACTGCTCACCGGTGTCGGCATCGGACTGATCACCTCCTACTACTGCTCCATGGGCAAGCGCCCCGTCAACAGCATCGCCGACCAGAGCGAGACGGGAGAGGCCACCAACATCATCGCCGGAATCGGCATGGGCATGGAGTCCACGGCGATCCCCATCCTGCTCGTGGCCATCGGTGTGGTCGTCGCGAACTACTGCGCCGGTCTCTACGGCGTCGCCATCGCGGCCCTCGGAATGCTCAGCACCACCGGCATCCAGCTGGCGGTGGACGCCTACGGTCCCATCGCGGACAACGCCGGCGGCATCGCCGAGATGTCCCACCAGGAAGAGATCGTGCGTCAGCGCACCGACACCCTCGACGCCGTCGGCAACACGACGGCGGCGATCGGCAAGGGCTTCGCGATCGGCTCCGCGGCGATGACCGCCCTGGCGCTCTTCGCGGCCTTCATGCAGCAGGCCGGGATCTCCATCATCGACATCAGCGATCCCCTGGTGATGGCTGGGCTCTTCGTCGGCGGCATGCTGCCCTACCTCTTCAGCTCCATGGCGATGCGGGCCGTCGGCAGCGCCGCGATGGACATGATCACAGAGGTCCGGCGGCAGTTCCGGGAGATCCCGGGACTGCTCGAGGGCACCGCGAAGCCCGACACGGCTCGGTGCGTCGACATCTCCACCGCCGCTGCGCTCCGCCAGATGATCCTCCCCGGGCTGTTGGCCATCTCCAGCCCCGTGCTCATCGGTGGCCTCTTCGGAGCGGAGGCCCTTGGTGGCCTGCTCGCGGGCGTCACCGTCTCCGGGGTCGTCCTCGCCATCTTCATGTCCAACGCGGGTGGCGCCTGGGACAACGCGAAGAAGAGCTTCGAAGGCGGTGGCTACACGGCCAGCAACGGCAAGGTCTTCGAGAAGGGCAGCGCTGCCCACTCAGCCGCCGTCGTCGGCGACACGGTGGGTGACCCCTTCAAGGACACCGCCGGACCCTCCCTCAACATCCTCGTGAAGCTCATGTGCGTGGTGGCACTGGTCATCGCCCCACTCATCAAGGGCTTCGCCCTGATCAGCCTCTAGGAAACCAAATGATCGTCACTGAATACGAGACCATCTACGTGGTCAAGCCCGAGCTCCCCGAAGACGCGCTGGTCGCTCTCAACGACAAGGTCAACACCATCGTCGAGAAGAACCAGGGCACCATGCTGACCGTGGACGACTGGGGGAAGCGCAAGCTCGCCTACCCGATCCAGAAAAACAGCAAGGGCCACTACGTCTACATCAACTACCTGGGCCCCACGACCCTCGTCGCCGAGCTCGAGCGAAACCTGCGCATCGAGGACAACCTGCTGCGCTTCCTCACCGTGAAGCTGGACATCGACGTGGACGTCGAGTCGCGGAAGGTCAAGGCCGAGGAGGACAACGCCCGTCGCGCCGAGCTCAGGGCGGCTCGCGCCGAAGCCGAGGCAGAGGCCCAGGCCGCGGCGGAGGCAGCGGAGGCCGAAGAGGCCGCACGCGCCGCCGCTCGAGCCGAGCGTGACGCCGCCAGGCGTGCCCGCGAGGAGGCAGAGGCCGCCGCCGCCGCCACGGCCGCCGCTGCCACGGCCACCGACGATGCTGCCACGGCCACCGACGATGCTGCCACGGCCACCGACGATGCTGCCACGGCCACCGACGATGCTGCCACGGCCACCGACGATGCTGCCACGACCACCGACGACGC
>DASCPX010000249.1:0-1007 GCA_036012755.1 Myxococcota bacterium
TGCCCTGAATGTAATCCTAAACTTTTATGTGAACATGGTTCGCGAAAACATTATTGTCCTGAATGTAATCCTAAAGTTTTATGTGAACATGGATCGCGAAAAAGCATTTGTCATATTTGTAATCCTAAAATTTTTTGTATCCATTGTAAACATATTTGGGCAAAAAAAAAATATGTAAAATCCCTTGATAAAAAAATCAGATGTTGTGCTGGTTGTTTCTATCGCTTCTACCCAAATGATGAAATACCAAGAAGATATAAATTAAAACAGCATTATTTTAATGAAAAATTAATAGAAGAATTTGGTGCTGATTTTTTTCAATATGATAAAAAAATCAAATGTGGTTGTTCTGGAAGAATGCCTGACTGGTTTATTGACTGCTTTAAATATTCAATCATTATTGAATTAGATGAAGACCAACATAAGTATACTTCATGTGATGACAAAAGAATGATGGAATTGTTTACTGATTTGGGCAGTAGACCATTGGTATTAATTCGTATAAATCCTGATAAATATGAAGAAAGAACGAAAAAAAGAAAAGGTTGTTTTGATTTTGATGAAAAAAATACACTTATATGTAATGAAAAAAAATTCAATAAAAGATTTAATATTTTAGTTGAAATGATTAAATATTTTATTGATAATAAGCCTGAAAAGGAAATTACAATCGAAAAGTTATTTTTTGATAGAAATTGAATTTTTTTTATACTAGTTCAATATCTGTTTTTGAATTATCATCGATAATTTCAATTTCTTGATATTTTGGCTTTCTAAATCGTAATGCCAAATACGATAAGATATGAAAAAGAATACCAATTAAAAACATAAATAATATACATTCCATTTTTGTATATACATCAAACGAATAAGAAAAAAAAAGACCATAGATATTTAATTTTATCAAAAAATGGAGTTTCAAAAATAGATAATACACATATAAAAATTCATCCAAGAACATTTGGTAAGAATCCATTAAAAATAAGAAAAGATAAAGCATTTAAAAA
>DASCPX010000250.1:0-11095 GCA_036012755.1 Myxococcota bacterium
GGGGCGAGGGGCCGCCTCCTCAACCCCTGCGGCTCCCCGATGGAGAGACCCTCATGCGCAGCACGACCAACTACTTCCCCTTCGAGCGGACCGACGTCTACACACTCTCGGTGAGCGTGAACCGCCGGGTGGCCAAGCTCCGGTGGCCGACCGGCCGGGGGCACCTGAAGGACCAGGCAATCCGGGCGGCGGACTCGATGGTGCTGAACCTGGCCGAAGGGTGGGAGCGGGGTCACCAGACAGGCGCCGCGCGGAACCACTTCCGGATCGCCAAAGGCAGCGCGGCCGAGGTGTTCGCAGTGCTGGACATCCTCGAGGTCGAGACGGAGCTTCGAGACGACCTCCGGCGGGTCGGCGCGATGCTCGCCCGGCTCGCTCGGTGAGGCGCCGCCTCGAGCGGAGCGCAGGACGGATTCGCTGATCTCAGCGGGGGAAGGTGAGGTCCTGGCGGTAGATCCAGGTCTCGCCCTTCTGGCCCTCGAGCCAGGAGAGATCCGGGCCCTCCGGGTCGCTCGTGTAGTTCCAGACCTCGTACTGGCCGTCCTCACCGAGGATCGACGCGAAGCAGGTGTCGCCTCGGGAGGGGAGATCCAGCACCCACTCCACCTGCAGCGAGAGGGGGTGGACCTCCCACAGGGAGCAGCGCTTGGGCTCCTGCCAGTAGGAGGCGCTGTAGAAGAGGAAGGCCTCGTCGTGGTCGAGGTCGTCGCGCCCGAGGTCGAAGTGGCCGTCATCGGTGACGTTGCGTCGTCCGATCAGCCAGATGCGCCCGTCGTCCTCGAAGACCAGGGGGCTGTCGTACTTCTTGGGGTCGTGGCGGCACTCCCAGTCCGTCGGCGCCTCGGCCTCGCCGCGGCAGATCAGGGAGCCAAAGCCCTCCTCGTCTCCGGCTTCGTTGCGGACCACGGCGACGAGGTCGCCCTCTGGCGTGAAGGCGAAGTCGGTCTCGGAGCCCCCGCCGGTCAACACGGTCGCGCCCGACCAGTCGAGGCCGTCATCGGAGCTCAGCCACTTCACCTCGAGCGCCGGGAGGCCGTCCTGGTCGTAGATGTCCTCGCCGCCCACGTAGCCGATCATCGTCGGGACCCCGTCCATGACGCGGGTGCGCCAGGGGATGAAGCCGTCCTCGAAGATCCACTCCGGATCGGACCAGCTCTGTCCGTCGAAGACCGCGCGCATCGTGCCCTGGGGTTCGAAGGCGAGGGGGTCCGTGCCCAGCACCGCCCAGTGGAGGATGAGCTGTCCGTCCAAGGACAGCAGGCGAGGCTCCCGCAGGTCGGTCGCCATGAAGATGGGCAGCGACAGCTCCCAGTGCTCCCGATCGCTGGAGCGGAGGACGTAGAGGTGGACCTCGTCGCTCGCGAAGTGGTCAGGGCCGGTGCGGAAGGCGAGCCAGGTCTGGCCTTCGTGCTCGACGACGTCGAGGTTGTTCGCCGCGGGCTGGACCTCCACCTGCTCGGGCAGTCCGGCGCTGGGTACCACCCGCGTCAGCTGGCCCAGCTCGGGGGGGGAGGGGATGATCCCGACCTCTCCGGCGCAGGCCAACAAGAGCCAGGTCACAGGAGCGCCTCGACCTCGGGATCCAGGTAGAGGCCCTCCAGCGCCGCGACGGCCCAGGGCGCCTCCAGGGTGCGCAGGGCGCGGACCGCGGCGATCTGAACCGGCCGGAGCTCGGACCACATGCTGCCCTCGAGGAAGCGCACCGGGCCCTGCGGTCGTCCGTCCATCAGGGACTCGCAGCCCGCGCAGACCAGGATCGCCCAGTCCTCGTCAGGCTCTTCGAGGGGGGAGCCCGCGACCTCGACGACCTTCAGCTTCTCGCTGGACTCGCAGAGCTCACAGCGGGAGCGCGCCCGCCTCGAGAGGTTCTTGCCCAGCGCCGAGACGGCCTGCTGCCAGGCCTGGTGCTTCTCACGACCTCTTGCCACCGTGAACCTCCTTGATCCTCAGCGGGCGCATGCACTCCGGACACTGGTCTTCGAGTCGACGCTCGGTGACCGCGCCGCCTGGAATGACGACCTCTCTCTCGCAGCTCGGACACAGGGCGTTGATGTCGAGGATCTCGGCCTCGGTCTGGAATGTCCGCCACGCCATGACGAAGCCGATGAGCGGAAACAGCCAGGTGGCGAAGAAGTGGACGATCGGGATGAAGATCGCGCAGGCGCCCAGGACCAGCCCGCCGATGGCGAAGGCCGCAGCCTTGGCCGTGCGCGTGCCGTCAGCGTGCTCGACGTAGCGACCCTCGCCTTCGGTGTACTGGCCTGTGTCCGTCTCGATCAGGACCCTCATCTGGCCTCCGCGCTGAGCATGCGCTCGAAGCGGTCGCCGCCCTCGTCCTCGTCGAAGGGGCAGCTGACGCTGTCCTCGCCGAGGGTGACGGTGACGGTCGGAGCGCTGGAGTCGCCCTCCACCATCACCCGCGCGCCTTCGATCGGCACCCGGCCGTCCACCTGCCAGAGCTCCCAGCGCACCAACTCGCCGGCCAGCACCATGCAGCCGGAGCTGCCGTCGCCCAGGCTCGAGTGGTCATGGTAGAGGTCCGGCAGTTCGTCGTCGCCGAGCAGCTCGTGGCGCCTCATCTCCTCTGTGCGCCAGGGCTCGACGCTGACTCCGCCGACCAGCTCGTGCGGGTCGAGGGCGTTGGCGACGATGGCGTGCATCGTGCCGATGGCGCAGAGGGCAGCGGAGGCCGCGATGCCGAGGATGAGCAGCACATAGGCCGCAAGGCCCAGCCTCTGGACCGACGCGAGGCAGCCCTCTGGCTCCTCGTTCGCGACCTTGGGGATGTGGCGACTCACGGCGGCGCTCGATAACTCGCCGGATCCGCCGGGAGTCTGCGATGAAGCTCAGGGGCGACAACCAGCGCGCTCGTCTCGAGAAGAAGCTGATGCGCGAGATCGGGCGCGTCAACGGCGACTTCGACATCATCGAGGCCGGCGACGCCGTCATGGTCTGCCTCTCGGGCGGCAAGGACAGCTACGTGCTGCTCCACCTGCTCTCGCGCATCCGGGTCAAGGCGAACCTCGACCTGAGGCTCATCGCCGTGAACCTCGACCAGGGCCAGCCCGGCTTCCAGCAAGAGGTCATCGCCCGGTGGTGCGAGGCCGAGGGCCACCAGCACCGGATGCTGCAGCGGGACACCTACAGCATCGTCATGGACAAGATCCCCGAGGGAAAGACCTACTGCAGCCTCTGCAGTCGGCTGCGTCGCGGCATCCTCTACAAGGCGGCGGTGGAGCTCGGCTGCAACAAGATCGCCCTGGGTCACCACCGCGACGACCTCGTCGAGACCCTCATGCTGAACCTGCTCTACAGCGGCCAGCTCAAGACGATGCCGCCCAAGCTCTTCGCGGACGACGGCGCCAACGTGGTCATCCGGCCGCTGGCCTACTCGGCGGAGGCCGACATCGCGGCCTTCGCGGAGCTGGTCGGCTTTCCGATCCTGCCCTGCGATCTCTGCGGCTCCCAGGACAACCTCCAGCGCCAGCGCATCAAGCGGTTGCTGGCCGGGCTCGAGGCGGAGAACCCGAAGATCAAGGGCAACATGATGGCCGCGCTGGGCAACGTCTGCGTCAGCCACCTGCTCGACACCGAGCTGCTCGCCTCGCTGGCGGCTCAGAGGGACAAGCCACCGTCCACCGTGAGCACGTGGCCCGTGACGTAGGTCGCCGTGGCCAAGAACAGGGCGGCCGCGGCGATGTCACCCGGGCTGCCGAGAACTCCGGCCGGGATCGCCGCGCGGAGCCGCTCGACGACCGGATCGGCGACGCCCTCTGGCATCAACACCGCGCCTGGAGCGATGGCGTTCACCCGCACCTTTGGCGCGAGTTCGATCGCGAGGGCCCGGGTGAGCCCGACCAGCCCGGCCTTGGACGCCGTGTAGTGCGAGTACCCGGTCTCCGGGCGCTCGATGTCCACGATGTTGATCACGCAGGACAGGCTTGGCGAGAGCGCCTGGGTGAGCAGGAAGGGGGCCCGCAGGTTCAGCGCTATCGTGGCGTCGAGTTGCTCCAGGGAGACCTGTGAGAAAGGGACCTTGGCCCAGGCCGCTGCGCTGTTGACGAGCACGTCGACGGCGCCGGCTTCCGCTGCCATGCGGCGGATCTGGGCGGGGTCGCGCAGGTCCGCGCGGAGGTCTCCGTCAGAGGTGTGGCCGTGCCGCAGGACCTCGTGCCCGGCGGCGGAGAAGGCATCGGCGATCGCGCCGCCGACCCGGCGGACGCCGCCAGTGACCAGCACCCTCATCGCTTCTTGTGCTCCCTGATCAGCCAGCGCCGGTGCTTCTCCAGGTCGTCGGCGAGCACGGCCTCGAACTCCAGGTGCCCGTCGCGAAGGGGGTGGTCGAAGCCAAGCCGCCATGCATGCAGCGCGACCCGCCGGAGCGAGCGATCCCCGCGTCGCCCGTAGAGCGGATCCGCGAGCACGGGGTGGCCCGTGTGAGCCAGGTGGATCCTGACCTGGTGGGTGCGTCCGCTCTCCAGGCGCGCCTCGACCAGGCAGACACCGCGGGGCAGGTTCTCGATCCCACGCGCGTGCGTCACCGACGCGAGCCCGTCTCGCACCACCGCTCGACGACCGGTGTGCTCGTGGCGTCCCAGCGGCGCGTCGATGCGCGTCCAGGCGGCGGGGAAGTGTCCGTGGACCAGGGCGAGGTAGCGACGCTCGACGGTCCGCTGCTCCAGGAGCCGCTTGAAGGCGTTCTGGGCGAGCTCGGTGAGCGCGACCATCATGAGACCGCTGGTGGGCTCGTCCAGGCGGTGGACCGGTCGGGCCTCGCCGAAGACGCGAGCCAGCAGCGAGACGAGGTTGTCCTCCGAGCCCCGCTTCGGCGCGGCGACGGACAGCAGGCCTGATGGCTTCCAGACGACCGCGAGGTGGTCGTCTCGATAGATCACGGCCGGGTCGCGGCCGACGACGATGCGGGGAGCCCGCTCGCGAATCTCGACCTCTGCCGGGGCGACGTCTCGCCCGGCGTCCGCCGTCGGCACTCCGCGCACCCAGACCTTGCCCGTCTGGAGCGCCTTCTTCAT
Source organism: Myxococcota bacterium (assembly GCA_036012755.1). Taxonomy (GTDB): domain Bacteria; phylum Myxococcota_A; class UBA796; order UBA796; family CAJQPC01; genus JAAESX01. Next base: position 5,031 of record DASCPX010000250.1, read on the forward strand.
CGCCGCCCCGCTCAGCCCGCGGTCCTTGAGCACCTCTCCGAGGGTCATCGGTAGCTGACCTCGATGATCACCTTGGTCCGCTTGCCTCCCGGGGTGGAGAAGACGATCTCGTCGCCCTCCTCCTTGCCGATGAGCGCCCTGCCGATGGGGCTCTTGTAGGAGATCCGTCCCCTCGGCGGGTCGATCTCGTCCTCGCCGACGATCTGCAGGGTCTGCTCTTCTCCGTCCTCGTCTTCGAGCACCACCGTGGCGCTGAAGCGCACGACGTCACCCGCGAGCTCCGCGGGGTCGACGACCTCGATGCTCTCGATGCGCTTGGAGAGGTAGCGCAGGCGCCTGTCGATCTCGCGGAGCCGCTTCTTGCCGTAGATGTACTCGGCGTTCTCCGAGCGGTCCCCGAGGGAAGCGGCGTAGGCCACCTCCGCGGTCATGCGTGGGCGCTCCACCTTGAGGAGGGTGTCGTACTCCTCGACGATGCGCCGGTAGCCCGCGGGGGTGATGTAGCTCGGCATCCTGCCTGCCTATCGCCCTGGTGCGAGCGCGGCCTGCCACTCGCTGCTCAGGGGCTCGGGCCAGCCCAGCTCGGACAGGAGGATGCCCTCTGCGGCGAGCACGCCGACGAGCTCCTCGATCTGCAGCTCGGCGAGGTCTTCGATCGGGATCGCGGCCCCCTGGGCGCGGGCTGCCGCGGCGTCTTCGGCTGGGAGCTCCTCGGCGAGGGCCTCCCAGCGCGCCGGTGCGCTCTGGAGGTGCTGGTCGAGCTCTTTGCGAGTGCCCTTGCGCAGGTGGCCGATCGGGGACATCTCGGGCCACCGCTCTTGTCCCCCGGTCGGGCTCAGATCCAGCGAGGTCGGCAAGTCACCGCCTCGGTCTCCCGGGGCGAGCAGGTGGCTGCCCGGAGGGGCGGTCGTCGCGTCCAGGAACCCGGGTCCGCTGAACACGATGCTGCCGTCAGCCTGCAGGGTGGCGCCCTCCGGGAGCGCGGCGTCGATGTCCGCTCGGGGCAGCAGCAACAGCAGGGACAAAGCGAGCCCCGCCGCGCCCGCGAGGAGGACCGGGTGGCGCCGGACCAGGCCCTCGAGCGGGCCGGTCTCGCGAGCTCCCAGGGCGTGCCAGCAAGAGCGCGCGAGCACCCCGGCCCAGAGCAGGTAGCCAAAGATGACGCAGGAGACCGTCGCGTCCTCGACCATGAACTCCACCCGCGGCAGGACCAGGCCGCCCACCACCGCCACCGCCGAGATCCCCCAGCGCCAGCGTGGGCCATCGTCCAGCGCCCACAGGGCGAGCCAGACCATCGCCGGCGCATAGAGCGGGGCGTAGAGCACGTGGAAGGCCGCGGCGTCGGCTCCGAGCCAGGCGAGCAGCAGCGCGCCGCAGCCGACCTGGACCTCGCGGGAGGGCCGCCACAGGCAGAGTCCGGCGCTGGCCCCCAGCGAGGCGGCCAGGAGCCCGCGGTGGCGCAGGGTCCCCAGCTCGACGAGCCAGGCGGGGAAGCGCATCGCGTCCAGCCATCCGGGGGCCACCGCGTCCTGGAACTGCGCCGTGGTCCGGAGCGCCGCGGCGAGCTCGGCCGGGGAGGTCGCCAGGAAGCTCAGGAGCAACACGGGAACGCCGATGAGGAGACCACCGACGGCGGTCTTCCAGCGCTTCGCGAGCAGCCAGGGAAAGACGAGCACGACGGGCACGAGCTTCAGGCAGGCGCCGACACCGACGAGGGCCCCAGCGAGCAGATCCCGGTCCCTGTGGATGGCGAGGAGCGCGGCGGCCCCCAGCAGGGCCAACAGGGCGTTCACCTGCCCGAGACGGGCCGCCTCCGCGGTCGGCAGGAAGAAGCCCATCAGCGCCACGCCGACCCCGGCGGCCACCCAGCGGTCGCGCCCGCCCGGGACGATCGCTCCGACGCCCAGGGACGCCGCCAGGAGCAGGGCTCCCCAGAGTCGGGTGAAGCCATCCCAGGACAGGGCTCCCAGGGGCGCCATGAGCGGGGCCGCGGTGGCCGGGTAGAGCGTGCTCCAGATCGCCGCGCCGACCCGCAGGCCCCGGCTGTCGTAGACCTCTTGGAGCGAGCTCGGATCGACGGGGCTGAGGCCTTCGAGGAAGGCCGCGCCGTAGAGGTAGAGGGGCAGCGCGTCCGACATGCGCGTCTGGCCGTCGTAGAAGATCGAGCCCATCGCGGCGAAGAGGACGCCGGATAGGGCCAGGGCGATGGCAGCCCCGCGCTTCACGTGACGAAGACCGGGACCTGGGACGCTCCGGTGGAGACGTTCGCCAACGGTCCCGTCGCCAGTCGACACAGGAAGCCCGCGAAGCGCCCGCGGATCAGGAATGGGTCGAGGTCCACGGCCCGCTCCTTCAGGGCGTAGCCATCGCGCGCGTCGGGAAAGGCCACGAGCTGGTGCGGTACCCGCCGCTGGAGGATGTGGCCCGTGGCCGACTCCAGCGCCTCGACCCAGTCCGCCTCGGCGCTCTGCCACCCCAGCACCACCCCGGCGCCGCCGTGGCCCACCAGCGGCTTGAGCACGAGCTGCTGGCGGTCTTCGATGGCCATCGCCAGGAGCTCCTCGTCGTCGGTCACGTGCGTGGTCCAGGGCACGTGCTCGACGATCATGCGGCGCTCGGACGCCGACAGCTGGCTCTGGAACTCCGGGTCGTGGAGCAGGGCGAAGAGCCCCTTGCTGTGCAGGAGCACCGTGCGGAGCGAGTTGACCATGCAGATGGCGCCGGCCCTGTAGGCGTCCATCAGGGCCTTGCACTCGTCTGGTCGGGCCAGGATGTCCGAGACCAGCAGGCGGCGGTAGACGAGCCCGACGACCTCGCCTCGGAGGAACAGGCGCCCGCCGACGAAGTCCAGGTCTCGCGGGTCGGCGATCTCGCAGCGCACACCAGAGGCGCGGAAGGTCTGGCGCAGGAGCTCGAACTCCCAGCGCGTGGGCACGTCGCGGAAGTCCACGATGGCGATGAGGGGGGGGCCCGAGCCGCCGAACTCCTTCCATACCTCCTGGACGGCTCGCACGAGGTGTGGCGCAGAGGACAGGGATGTCGCTGCCATGCTCCGCATCAGCGGGTCCCGGGCGAAGACGGCCGAGAGCGCGTCCGCGTAGCCGATGCCCGCGGGGGACTCGGCGTTGAGCTCGAGGAAGCGTGGGACGTCGCCGTCCACGAAGCAGTCGACCCTGGCGATGGTGGCAGCGGACCGGTAGCCGGGCTCGATGCGAGCCAGCTCCAGGGCTGCGGGCGTGATGCCCATGCGATCGGCGAGGCTGGCGGGACGTCCGTCGAGGCCCTCTTCGATGATGGCGTTCTTCAGCTTGCGGATGGCGCGGTGGAGGAGCCCGAGGGCGCGGGTCACGCGCTTGACCAGGGCCTCGTCCACGAAGTGGGGCCGGCGGTGTACGCAGAGGGGCTCGCCGTCGTAGATGGCGCCGGAGGCGACCACCTCGCGCAGGAAGACCTCTGGGGAGATGGGGTCCCGGCGTATGCGCTCGTGCCAGCGGGCGATGGGGTCGATGGTTAGAGGTCCTTCGTGTTCTCAGGCTATTCCGACCTGCTGGGCCAGGAGCCCACGATGCGGCAGCTCGTCCAGAGCGCCTCTGCCGGGACGCTGCACCACTGCGTCATCTTCGAGGGGCCGCCGAAGGTCGGCAAGCACACGGCCGCAGTTCGTATCGCGATGGCGGCCGCCTGCGTCGGACGGGGCGACCTCAGGCCTTGCGGCGCCTGCCCCTTCTGCCGCCAGATGGCCAAGGGCCTCCACCCCGATCTGATCGAGGTGGTTCCGGATCCCGGGCGTAAGAGCGGCACGATCAGCGTCGCCCAGGCTCGTGAGCTCACCCGCCAGGTCCGCCTGCGGCCCTACTCGGCGCGGCGGCGCACGGTCATCATCGATCCGGTCGACATGCTCGTGCCCCAGGCGAGCAACGCCCTGTTGAAGACCCTCGAGGAGCCCCCGGAGGGGACCGGCTTCATCCTCGTGACGGCGCGGGTCAGCTCGTTGTTGCCGACGGTGCTCTCTCGCTCCCAGCGCGTGCGGTTCCGGGCGGCTCCAGAGGCTGAGCTCGTGCCCTTCCTCGAGGCCCGCGGTGTCGAGGACGCCAGGAGGATCGCGCGTCTGTCCATGGGCTGCCCTGGCAGGGCGCTCGAGCTCGGCGAGGGTGGCCTGGCCGAGTTGGACGCGGTCAGGACCCGCCTCGTCGAGTTGGTCGACGGCAGCCTCCGGGAACGTCACGCACAGCTCGACAAGCTGTCGAAGCGAAAGGGCTCCAAGGCAGAGGTCCTCGCCTTGCTCGATGCCCTGGAGGTGCTCCTCGCGGACGCCTCCAAGTGGGCCTGCGGTGGCCGCGACGAGCTCGTGAACTGCGACGACGAGGAGCTCGTCCGGCGCTGGTCGGAGGCCCTCTGGCCGCGGGGCATCGAGACCCTCGCCCTGGAGATGGATCTCGCCCGCCAGCGCATGGAGGTCAACGTCAACCCTCGGCTCATGCTCGAGACGGTCCTGGCCCGCACGGCGAGAGAGCTGAGGTGATCTTCGACAGCCACTGCCACCTCGATCCCCGCAACTACGGCGGCGACGCTGGCGTGGACGCGGTCGTCGAGACAGCCCGAGCCGCTGGGGTCACGCGCATGCTCAACGTGGGCGCTGGCTACGGTGACGGCTCGGCCCAGCGCGCCCTGGCCGTCGCCGATCGGCACGAGGGCATCTGGGTGAGTGTCGGCCTCCACCCGCACGACGCGAAGCTCTTCTCCGAGTCCGTGCACGAGACGCTCCTCGCCATGTCCGAGCACTCCAAGGTCGTGGCCTGGGGAGAGTGCGGCCTCGACTTCTTCTATGACCACAGCCCACGGGACCAGCAGCGGCTGGCATTCCGCCGACAGATCGAGACGGCGCTCCGGCTGGGGTTGCCGCTCATCATCCACGACCGGGACTCGGCGGGTGAGACGCTGGCCATCCTCGACGAACAAGGCGCCTTCGATGGCCGCGTGCTCTACCACTGCTTCGCCGGTGACGCCGAGCAGATGGAGGCGCTCGTGCAGCGCGGAGCCCTCATCTCGATCCCTGGTGTCGTCACCTACAAGAAGGCCGCCGACATGCACGAGGTCGTCCGCCGGGTGCCTGCGGGCCACTACCTCGTGGAGACCGACGCGCCCTTCTTGACCCCCGAGCCCCTGCGCGGTCGTCGCAACGAGCCCTGCCACGCGGCGCTGACGGTAGAGGCCATCGCCCGGCTCCGCGGATCGACCCCTGCCGACGTGGCGCGCGAGACCTGGGACAACGCCACCGCATTCTTCGGTCTGTAGATGCTGCTGTTGTCCGCGTGCGCTCCCTCTGTCGAGGTCCCCGGGGATCCAGACGGCCTCGACTCAGTCGAGGAGATCGGCGGGGTGGAGGAGACCGTCGACATCTACGAGCTGCCAGCGGACATGCCCACGGTCGAGGTCATCATCACGGCAGAGGCGATGGCTCGGCTCGACGCCGACCCCTACCTTGCAGAGGACGAGACCGGGACCTTCGTCGACGGGACGGGGCGCAGCTACGAGGTCGACCTCAACTACCGGGGGGCCTACGCGCTCAAGAGCGTCATGGCCTACTACGACCTCCGCAACTGGAAGGTGAAGTTCGGCCAGGACGACGACTACCTGAGCAGGCGGGAGTGGAACTTCAACTACGAGCCCCACTTCCGCCAGAAGCTGGCCTATGACCTCTTCCGCTTCGCAGGCGTCGAGGTGCCCTCGGCCCAGCACGTCGTGCTCCTGCTCAACGGCAGCTACCAGGGCATGTACCTGCAGTACGAGGATCCCGACAGCAAGGGCTGGCTCGACGACAGCTTCGGGGACGACGGGGGCGACCTCTACAAGGCGGCCACGGATCTCCCCGGGGTGCCCCAGTGCTTCGCGGATCTGACCGTGCTCGGCTCGGAGGACGCGGACTACGACTGCCACTACCAGAAGAAGACCAACCACAAGGACGCGCCAGGGGACTTCGGCGTGCTGCGTAGCTTCATCGACGGGCTGGCCCAGAGCGATCCCGCCTGGTTCGAGGAGAGCTTCGAGGTCCAGTCCTTCCTGGC